>NZ_JAUSYC010000001.1:2877650-4316475 GCF_030816485.1 Arthrobacter sp. B1I2
AGGTCTTCCTTCAGTCTTGCGAAAAAGCCCACAAAGTTCTTTCTACAGGAAACGGTCGGACGGCGGACTGATCAGCCGCGGATGTCGTCATAGAGCACGGTGGAGATGTAACGCTCACCGAAGTCGCACACGACTGCCACGATCAGCTTGCCGGCGTTTTCCGGGCGCTTGGCCAGTTCCAGGGCGCCCCAGACAATGGCGCCGGAGGAGATGCCGCCGAGGATGCCTTCCTTGGTGCCGAGCTCGCGGGCTACCCGGACCGAGTCCTCGAGGGTGGCGTCGAGAACTTCGTCATAGATGTTGGTGTCCAGCAGTTCCGGGATGAAGTTGGCGCCCAGGCCCTGGATCTTGTGCGGGCCGGGGGCGCCGCCGTTCAGGATGGGGGAATCCTTGGGCTCCACGGCCACGATCTGCACGCCGGGCTTGCGTTCCTTCAGGACCTGTCCGACGCCCGTGATGGTCCCGCCGGTGCCGATGCCTGCAACGAAGATGTCCACGGCGCCGTCGGTGTCCTCCCAGACTTCCTCGGCGGTGGTCTTGCGGTGGATCTCCGGGTTGGCTTCGTTGGCGAACTGCTGGGCCCAGATGGAGTTCTCGGTGTTGGCCACGATTTCCTGGGCCTTTTCCACGGCGCCGCGCATGCCCTCGGAACCGGGCGTCAGAACGATCTCGGCACCAAAGGCGCGCAGCATGACCCGGCGTTCGGTGGACATGGTCTCCGGCATGGTGAGGATGACCTTGTATCCGCGGGCGGCACCCACCATGGCCAGCGCGATGCCCGTGTTGCCGGAGGTGCCCTCGACGATGGTGCCGCCGGGCTTCAGGGCGCCCGACTTTTCCGCGGCGTCGATGATGGCAACACCGATGCGGTCCTTGACGCTGTTGGCCGGGTTGTAGAACTCCAGCTTCACGGCAACGGTGGCGTCCAGCCCCTCGCTGAGCCGGTTCAGCCGGACCAGCGGGGTCCCGCCCACCAGTTGCGTCACATCGTCATAGATCCGTGCCATGTACATACGCCTATCTCTAAGGGGTGGATACTGAGGTCAGCCTAACGAGGCCGTGTAACGACAGGCTAAGCGTTAAGCCATGCAGAGTAATATTTCCGGGCCTTGGCCAGCTTGGGGTTGATGATCACCTGGCAGTACCCCTGCTCCGGGTATTTGGCGTAGTAATCCTGGTGGAAGTCCTCCGCCACATGGAACCGCGGCAGGCGGCTGACCTCGGTGACGATGGGATGCGGCCAGAGTGCCTGGTTGCGTTCGATGGCTTCCTCGAACAGGATTTTTTCCTCCGTGGTCTCGTAGAACATCGAGGAACGGTACTGGGTGCCCACGTCGTATCCCTGCCGGTTCAGTGTGGTGGGGTCATGCAGGGCGAAGAACATGTCCAGGATGACCTCAGCCGGGATAATGTCCTCATCGAAGGTCACCGCCACAACCTCCGCGTGGCCGGTGGTTCCACTGCAGACCGAGTAGTAGTCCGGATGGGGATCGTGCCCGCCGGTGTAGCCGGACACCACCGAGGTGACGCCCCTGGTCTTCTGGTAGACGGCGTCAAGGCACCAGAAGCAGCCTCCGCCAAGAACAAAAGTTTTCATGACCTCTTCAATGCTTGAGGGCGTCGGATGATTCCCCGGCAGCCCGGCACACGGCCGCGGACTGGGGCCGCCGGAAGCCGATGGGGTAAAACTAAGACTATGGAACCAGTGGACACCGACGTTACCGGCCAGGCAGATCACGACGGCGAAGCCTCCTCCGCCACGCCGGCTCCGGCCGGCTCCGCGGATGCCCCCACCCTTGCCGAACTGCTTCTGGCGGTCGAGGAACTGTGGCCGGAATCCCTGGCGGAAAACTGGGACGAGGTGGGGCTCGTGGCGGGCCACCCGTCCGCCCCCGTCACCAGGGTCATGTTTGCGGTGGATCCCACACTGGAGGTCATCGAGGAAGCCGTTGCGTGGGGAGCCGAGCTGCTCATCACGCACCACCCCCTGCTGCTGAAGGGCGTCACCTCGGTGGCGGCCACGTCGGCGAAGGGCCGGGCGGTCCACCGGCTCATCGAGTCGGGAACGGCACTGCTGACCGTGCACACCAACGGGGACTCCGCCGTCGGAGGCGTTTCCGATGTCCTGGCCGATGCCCTCGGGCTCCAGGACGTGGCTCCGCTTACGGTTGCGGCCAACGGACTGCCGGAGGAGGGCATCGGCCGTGTGGGCGACCTGGCGGAGGCCATGAGCCTGGGCGACTTCGCGGCGAGGGTATTCGGGATTCTTCCGTCGGTTGCCGGGGGAGTGCGCGTCTCCGGCGACAAGGACGGGCTGGTGCGCCGCATCGCCGTCTGCGGCGGGGCCGGCGACTCGCTGTTCAACGAAGTGCGGGCCAGCAGCGCGGACGTGTACGTCACGGCCGACCTTCGCCACCACCCCGCATCGGAGGCGCGTGAAGCCGCCCTCAACGGACGGCCCTACCTGGTGGACGTGTCGCACTTTGCCAGTGAATGGCTCTGGCTGCCGGCGGCCGCCGCCGCCCTGGGCAACGTGCTCGGGGACCAGGGCCACGACGTGGAGATCCGGGTCAGCACCACCAACAGTGACCCGTGGGACTTCATCCTGACTCCGGGCTGAGCCCAGGCGTGCGAGGGAGCCGGTGGGGCAGCAAGGCGCTAGAGTCTAGGGAGCGCCGGTTCGGTGCCCGGCCACGGCCGGAGGGGATCTAGCGGAGGTAACAGTGGCCAAGGCAGCACCGGCGGAACAGTTGAAATTGCTCGAACTGCAGGGGCTGGACGCCCGGCTGAAGGGCCTCACCAACCGCCGCCGCACGCTGGAAAATGATCCCCGCATCAAGGACCTTGAGGCCGCCCTGTCCGTTGCCAACGGTGAACTGGGCGCTGCCAAGGTGGCTGTGCACGACGCCGAGGCCGGACTCAAGCGGGCGGAAGCCGACGTTGAACAGGTCGCGTCACGGATCGAACGTGACGAGGCCCGGCTCAACAGCGGCACCGGCCTGTCCAAGGACCTGGTTGCGCTGCAAAAGGACATCGCCTCGCTTAACAAGCGGCGCTCCGACCTTGAGGACGTGGAACTGGAGGTCATGGAGCGGCTGGACGGCCTGCGGGAACGGCAGGCGGCCCAGCAGCAGATTGTCGACGACATCCAGGGTTCCTTCGGCACCATCAGGGCGGAGCTTGATGCGGCCCTCGCCGAGGTGGAAACCGAAGCGGCAGGGCTCCGCGCCCAGCGCGCCGAATTCGCCGCAGGCCTGGATGCCGGCATGCTGGCGGTCTACGAAAAGACCCTTGCCAAGCGGGGAGTGGGTGCGGCGAGGCTGTTCCACGGAACCTCGGAAGCCTCCGGCATGAAGCTCAGCCCCGGAGATATCGCCGAGATCAGGGCGGCGGCTGCGGACGACATCGTGTTCTGCCCGGACTCCGGCGCCATCCTGGTCCGGTCAGACGCGTGGTCCTGACCAGCTGATCAGCCCGGCAGGATGATGTTCAGGGCATGCGGCTTGCGGGTGGTGCCCGGCACCAGTTCGGCCTCCCACTTTTCGCGGGCAGCCTTCAAAAGCTCCGACGGCGCCGCCGGGGCTTTTCCGCGGCGCACCAGCAGGTGCCGCGCCAGTTCCCCGCGGGTGTGCTTGGCAAAGTGGCTCACCACCTTGCGGACCCCGCCGGCCTCGGTGAAGACGTTCACGGAGACTGTCTGTTCCGGCGCCGGCGCCCATGCCGCCGCGTAGGTGCTGGACCGGCAGTCGACCAGCAGGTGCCCCTCGGCCGCCGTGCTCAGGGTCTCCCCAAGCTGCGCCTTCCAGAACGGAGCCAGCCGGCCGACGTCGGGCAGGGCCGTGGCCATGGACAGCCGGTAGGCGGGGACGCTGTCGCCCAGGCGAAGGGCTCCCCACAGCGCTGAAATCACCAGGACGGACCCATCTGCCTTGCGGCGCTGTGCCGGCGTGAGGCCCGCGTAATCCAGGGCGTCATACAGGACGCCGGAGTAGATGCTGTGTGCCGGCGCCGCGGGTTCGGCGTGCAGGCGCGTATTGCGTTCGACATCGGCATGCAGTGATGCGCCCACGCCCAGCAGGGCGAGGGCGTCCCGGTGTGCGCTGACCGTTCCCAATGCCTCAAGGACCTTGGCGCGGTACGGGTTGAGTTCCGGGAAGCCCAGCGATGACCAGTCGACGGCCGGCCCGCGGAGCGCGGGTGTCTTTCCTTCGGAAGGGGGAAGCAGAATCAGCACCGTCCGATCCTACCGGCGACGGAAACGTGTCCTGCCGCCGTTAGACTGGAGACGGATGGGTTGACCAGGCGGCCGCGCGTCACGCAAGTGGCTCGAGGAACGTCCGGGCTCCGCAGGGCAGGGTGGTGGGTAACGCCCACTCGGGGTAACCCGCAGGCCAGTGCCACAGAAAACAGACCGCCTGGGTCGTGCCGGTTTGAAAGCGGTACGAAACAGGTAAGGGTGAAACGGTGGTGTAAGAGACCACCAGCTTCCCGGGTGACCGGGAAGGCTAGGTAAACCCCACCCGGAGCAAGGCCAGACAGGACACGTTCGAGGGCTGCCCGCCCAAGTGTCCGGGTAGGCCGCTGGAGGGCGTCGGCAACGGCGTTCGTAGATGGATGGCCGCTACTCCCGTGCCGGCAACGGAACGGGAGCACAGAACCCGGCGTATCGGTCAACCCATCCACCCAATCCCGTTTGACCTTGGAAGCTGAGTTGGGGATGCTGGACCGTGCCCGCTAATCCTCATGGACAATCCGCTCCGAAAACCGCTTGGCGGCATGCTGGCTCGATCGGCAGGCAAGTTCTTGCCCTCGCCGGGTTTCTGGCCCTTTCCTACGCCGTATGCCTGCTGGCCGCCGTCCCGATCACCCTGCACATGAACGGCTGGTTTGCCGCCTCCACCAAAGCGCCCTGGATGCCGGCGGGCTGGATGTTCCGGAGCGTGTGGATGGTGCTCTATGCCTGCATCGGAGTGTCCGGCTGGCTGGTCTGGCGCAGGGGAGCCCTCACCGGCCGCGTCCTGCGGCGGTACGGGCTGCAGCTGCTGTTGAACCTGGCGTGGCCGTTCGCTTTCTTTGCCATGTACCCCATGCTCGGTCCCGTCGCCCTCTGGCTGGCCCTCGCCGTCATCTGCGCACTGGCCGGTGTGCTGGTCCTGCTGATCCTCGATGTTGGCCCGGTCCACACCTTGGCCGGCCTGCTGGTGCTGCCCTACTTCTCGTGGGTGGTGTTCTCCGCCAGCCTGAACCTCTATTCAGCCGTCTACAACTGACGTCCGGCATTGCCGGCCCTGCCGGCGCAGCTGCCATGTGAGTGATTTCACGCAGCACAAGCGTGTTCCCTGCAGCCGGTCAAATTAGAATAGATAACGGACGCAGGAGTTCTACCGCCGAAAGTTGCGTTCGCAGCCGGCGGTTTTTCTTTGCCCGCGACCCAGGCGCCTGGGGGCCATCCCTGCAGGCGCCGGTGCCCCTGGACATCATCAGGTGGACTACATCTGTGTACGAGGACGTACACGGCTGAACCGAGGAAGGTATTTCTGTGAGCCAGACGTCTGATTCTTGTCTTGATACGTGGATGGGCCGGGAGGCCCTCGCCGAAGCCATGATCCCGGTGATCGGCAGGCTGTACCGCGAAAACAACGTGGTGACCAGCATTCACGGCCGGAGCCTGATCAACAAGTCCACCATGAACATCCTCAAGGCGCACCGCTTTGCGCGCCGGATGAGCAAGGACGAATTGCTCCTGGAGGACACGGCGCCCCTGCTGAACACGCTGGCCGGACTTGAGCTCGGCGCCGCCTCGATCGACATCGCCCGCCTGAACCAGAAGTTCAAGGAAGAAGGCAACGGCGCCACCCTGGAGGAATTCCTCCGCAGCGAGCTCGCCGAGATCGTGGGCAAGCGGGGCGGCGATGACCGCACCAGCACCGACGTCGTACTTTATGGCTTTGGCCGCATCGGCCGGCTCCTGGCCCGCATCCTCATCGAAAAGGCCGGTGGCGGCCATGGACTGCGCCTGCGCGCCATCGTGGTGCGCCGGGGCTCGGACAACGACCTCTCCAAGCGCGCCAGCCTGCTGCGCCGCGACTCCGTCCACGGGTCCTTCGAGGGCACCATCCGGATCGACGAGGACGCCAACACCATCACGGCCAACGGCGTCCAGATCCAGGTCATCTACTCGAACGACCCCGCCACCATCGACTACACCGCCTACGGCATCAACAACGCCCTGGTGGTGGACAACACCGGCCGCTGGCGGGACGCCGAAGGACTTTCCCAGCACCTCCAGAGCAAGGGCGTGGCACGGGTCCTGCTGACCGCACCGGGCAAGGGCGAACTGAAGAACATCGTCCACGGCATCAACCACCGGGACATCAACGATTCGGACCGGATCGTCTCTGCCGCTTCCTGCACCACCAACGCCATCACCCCGGTCCTGAAAGCCATCAACGACAAGTTCGGCGTGGTGCACGGGCACGTGGAAACTGTCCACTCCTTCACCAACGACCAGAACCTGATTGACAACTTCCACAAGGGCGACCGCCGCGGCCGCTCGGCAGCCCTGAACATGGTCATCACCGAAACCGGTGCTGCCAAGGCTGTGGCCAAGGCCCTCCCCGAACTGCTCGGCAAGCTTACCGGCAGCTCCATCCGCGTCCCCACCCCGGACGTTTCGTTGGCCATCCTGAACCTCAGCCTTGAGAACGGCACCACCAAGGACGAGGTCAACAACTACCTGCGCGAGATGTCGCTGCACTCGGATCTCCGCAAGCAGATCGACTACATCGACTCACCCGAGGTTGTCTCCACCGACTTTGTCGGGTCCCGCCGCGCCGGCATCGTCGATGGACTCGCCACGGTGTCCACGGACAAGAACCTGGTCCTCTACGTCTGGTACGACAACGAGTTCGGCTACAGCTGCCAGGTGGTGCGCGTCATGGAGGAAATGGCCGGTGTGAACCCGCCGTCGTTCCCCGCCAAGGAAAGCGCCGCCGCACTGGCCGCTATCGCCGTCTGACGAAACCCGCCATGTCCTGCCAATTTCCCGGCTGGTTCTCTGGAATCAGCCGGGAAACGGGACCACACTGGGGGCATGGACAACGAATCGACAATTCAGCACGACACCACCCTCGAACACGCCCTGGACGTGGCCAAAGCCAACCATAAAGAAGCAGTACGGCTGCTCGAACGCGCACGCGCCGGACATAAGACCGGCGATGTCAGCGACGACCGGGTGCGCCAGCTCGAGGGGCTGCTGGCCATCGCCGAGGAAGACCTTCGAAGGGTCACCAGGGAGCAGTAGCCAACAGCACGGGCACGGCCGTGTGAGCCATCACTCGTCCTCAACAGTGTGGATATCAGCGGCCGGGCATGCCCTGTGTCCTAGGCTCTTGGGGTGCCTGACTTTACCCTCCCGGCGTCCACGCCATGACCATCAGTTGGTCTGCCTACCGCCGCGCACGCCGCCGTTCCCGGCAGGCCTGGGCGCTGCTCGTCGCGGCTGCCGTCTCCGTCCTCGCCGCCCTGTTCTGGTTCTTCACCGCCGGCCAGTTCGCGGCAGCCGGGCCCGCGCCGGAGGGGCCAACGGCCGCGCCGGTCTTCGACGCCGCCTGGATGAAACCGGTGCAGGAACCCAACCCCGTACCGGCGGACAGCGCCCTTTCCGCGCTCGACGGCCTGGCCGTGAAGGGCCGGGCACCAAACACCGGCTACAGCCGGGAGGCCTTCGGCCAGGCGTGGCTGGATGTTGACCGGAACGGCTGCGATACCCGCAATGACATCCTTCGCAGGGACCTCGCCGACGCGGTGTTCTCCGAAGGCTCGACGTGCAAGGTAACGACTGGACACTTCCGGGAACCCTACACGGGCCGGGACGTGGATTTCCGCCGCGGTTCCGAGAGCAGCCGTGCTGTCCAGATCGACCACGTCGTGGCACTCGGAGACGCCTGGCAAAAGGGGGCCCAAAGCCTGGGGCCGAAGGAACGCCAGAGTTTGGCCAACGATCCGCTGAACCTCATCGCCGCCGACGGCTCCGCGAACCAGCAGAAGAGCGCGGGGGACGCCGCCACCTGGCTGCCGAAAAACACCGCGATCCGCTGCCACTACGTGGCCCGCCAGATTTCGGTCAAGGCTGCCTACGGGCTCTGGGTGACGGCAGCGGAGAAGGACGCCATGAAGCGGGTCCTCACATCCTGCCCGCAGCAACAGACAATCACCGTCCCACAGGACATCACTGCCCGCTGACGGCGTTCCCTTGGACCGGGCCAGTGACCGAAGGGTCAGTGGCCGAACGGGTCCGGATCCACGCCGGGCATCCACGTCAGCCCCGGAACGCCCCAGCCGTTTTTCTTGGCCTGCTTCCGGGCCTTCCGGGAATAGCGGTCCATGAGCCGGTTGACATACAGCTTGCCGTCGAGGTGGTCGTATTCGTGCTGGATCACCCTGGCGAACCAGCCCGTTGCTTCAAACTTCACCGGGTTGCCAAAGCCGTCAAACCCTTCAACCCGTGCCCACTCAGCCCGCTTCAGCGGATACTGCTCGCCGGGGAAAGACAGGCAGCCCTCTTCCTCCTCGTCCGGGTCGGGAGCGGCCCCGGAGATCTTGGACAGGGTCAGGACCGGATTCACCAGCACGCCGCTTGGGGGAGCACCATCGTCGTTGGCGTACTTGTAGACGAAGATCCGCTTGCCCACGCCGACCTGCGGGGCGGCGAGGCCCACACCGTTTGCAGCGTCATTGGTTTCGAGCATATCGGCAATAAGGGCGCGCAGTTCGTCGTCGAAAACGTCCACCTCGGCCGCGCGCCTGTGCAGGACAGGCTCGCCCCAGATGGTGATTGGCAGAACAGTCATCTCGCGGTCCTTTGGCGGTGTCTCGTGCAACAGCAGTAGGGGAAAGCAAAGGAGGCCGTACCGGATATCCGGTACGGCCTCCTTGCTGGACGGCTGAAATACCATCCCGTGAGGGTGAGCTACGGGGGTTGAACCCGCGACCTCCTGGACCACAACCAGGCGCTCTGCCAACTGAGCTAAGCCCACCATGCGCCCTGCAGATTTACCGGCTTACCGGCCCTCTGGAAAGGCAACTCAAATAGCTTACCTGCTCCGAAGGGGTGCTTTGTCCACTTTCAGCGATTTACCGCGAAATTTCACCCAAACGTGGCGCAGATTACTCGCCGGGCTGCCCGTCGGCCCCGCCGGTGGTGATCCCCCGGGCGATCTTCTGGGCCGTGGCACTGTCCGGCCCGGGCGCGGGTACGAACACTGCTTCACGGTAGTACCGCAGCTCATCGATGGAGTCCTTGATGTCCCCGAGTGCGCGGTGGCCGCCCTTTTTGGCCGGTGACTGGAAGTAGGCGCGGGCATACCAGCGCCGCGACAACTCCTTGATGGTACTGACGTCGATGACCCGGTAGTGGAGGTGCTCAACCACCGCAGGCATGTCCCGCGACAGGAACACGCGGTCTGTTCCCACCGAGTTGCCGCCCAGGGGTGCTTTACGCGGATCCGGAACCCAGGTGGAGATGTACTCCATCACCGCGGCCTCCGCTTCCGCCATCGTCTTGCCGTGCGGAAGTTCGGCCAGCAGCCCGGACCGGGTGTGCATGTCCCGGACAAAGTCGGACATCTGGGCAACCGCGGCGTCATCGGGTTTGATGACCACGTCAACGCCGTCGCCCAGGATGTTCAGTTCCGAATCGGTAACCAGGGCGGCCACCTCGATGAGGGCGTCGTTCTTGATGTCCAGACCGGTCATTTCGCAGTCGATCCAGACGATTCGTTCGTTAGATATAGGCACCGGACCAGCCTACCGTTACACTCCCGGGCGCCCCGCCGATGCTAGGATTTCGGGTACGCGGCGGGTCGCCCTTCCGCCCTGAACCATGTCCCGGCCGGAGCCCGCGCGGCCCGCCGGGCGGACCTCGGAAACGCAAGAAGATTGGACGATCCTGAGATGACGGCGCCTGTGCCCGCAACGGGGGAGATGGCGGCGGCCGGCACTGCCGGAGCGGGCAGTGCCGAGGTGGACAACCCACGCTCACCATTGCTTGCCGGTTTCCTGGGTTCCATGTTCATGATGGTCGGATCCATCGGCGTGGGCTGGCTGGCCCCCGTCTCGGAACTGCGCCGCATGCCCCTCTTCATCTGGATGCGCACCGAAGCCCCGGGCGTGGCCCTGTCCATTGTCCTGGTGGCTGTCGGGGGGATGCTGCTGGTGCGCGCATGGCTGCGGCTCGGCCAGAAAGTCCGTGTCTGGGGGGAGCAGGCGCGGAGGGCAACCCTGGCCGCATTGGTGGCGTGGGGGCTTCCCATGATGTTCAGCGTGCCGCTGTTCAGCCGTGACGTTTATGCCTACATCGGGCAGGGTCGCCTGATGGTGGAGGGGTTCAACCCCTACGAAAACGGCATCTCCGCCCTGTCCAACTACTTCCAGCTCGGCGCCGACAAAATGTGGACTGAAGCCCCGGTTCCCTACGGCCAGCTGTTCCTGTGGATCGAGCAGTTCGTCGTCTGGGCTACCAATGTCCAGCCGGAGGCCTGCGTCATGCTGTTCCGGCTGGTGGCAGTGGCCGGCGTGGTGCTGTGCGTCATCTACGTGCCCCGGCTCGCGGAGTTGCACGGCGTCAACCCGCACCGGGCCCTCTGGCTGACCGTGGCAAACCCGCTCTTCCTGACCAACTTCATTGCCGGCGTCCACAATGACTCCCTGATGATTGGGCTGGCCCTGGCCGGGCTGTACTATTCCGCGACCAGGCGCGAGGTCCGCGGCATCGTGCTGGTGACCCTGTCAATCGCCGTCAAGCCCATCACCATCGTCTTCCTGCCGTTCCTCGGCCTGCTTTGGGCAGGAAAGGGCGCAGGTTGGCTGCGGAAGGCTGCCTTCTGGGCGCTGACGGCGGGCATCAGCCTGGCGCTGCTGGCCGCGATGAGCATGGTCAACGGGTTCGGGTTCGGCTGGATCAACGGGCTGTCCGCTCCGGGCAGCATCTCCATCTGGTACGCCCCCGTAGGGTTGCTCGGAATGGTGGTGGGATCCCTGGCCAACGCGTTTGGCCTGGACGGGTCGGTGCCCGCGGGCTGGGTGTACGACGCCGGGAAGCTGCTCGCGGTGGGCATCGCCGCCTGGCAGATCTTCAGGGGGGACTACGACCGGCTGATGCGCCGGCTGGCCCTCGCCTTCGCCGCCGTGGTGCTGCTGGCCCCCATCATCCAGTCCTGGTACGTCGTCTGGCTGATCCCGCTCTTCGCCGTGACCGGGATCCGCAACGACTGGCAGGTCAAGGCCCTCTACTTCGTGGTGTCCTTCTTCATGATCTACGCCATTTCGGACCAGCTGGACGTCTTCCCCTACCTGCAGACCCAGGACCTGGGCTTCGCCCTTGCCCTGGCACGCATTGCCGCGGCGCTGACGGCCCTCCTGTTCGCCCTGTACCTGATCTTCTGGGACCCCGGCACCCGCACGCTGTTCCGCAAAACGCACGAGCCCGTCGTCGAACGCCCCGTGATCTAAACGCTCCCTGATCCAGCCGGCGCACCTACGGCCGCGCCGCCCCGCCGGAGATCCTGCGCAAGGCCTCCCGTCGTGACAACGGGCTCATGGCCGCTCCCTGCCGGGCGATGAAGGCTTCCACCCACCCGGGGTCGGTCTTGGCGTATTCACGCAGGGCCCAGCCCACCGCCTTCCGGATGAAGAATTCCCCATCCGCCAGATTGGGTTCAATGACGTCGGCAAGCAGTGCGGTGTCGGTGGCCTTCTTCGCGCACAGCTGGGAGGTGATGGAGGCCCTGCGGATCCAGAGGTCCGGATCGCGGCTCCACTGCCTGAGCGTTGCGGATATCGGGACCGGGTGCGCCTGCAGCAGGGCGCAGATCCGCCCGGACACGCCGTCCACCAGGTCCCACCAGGCGCCGGTGCGGATGATTTCCTCATAGACGGGCAGCATCTCCAGGTCACGGGCCGCCAGCCGGATTCCGGTCAGGTCTATGGCCGCGTACCGCTCCTCCCGGAACGTGGAGGTGCGCCATAGTTCCAGGACCGTGGCACGCAGTTGCACGGCAGAAGCGGGCGGGAACTCTGCCGCAGCCCGCGCTGCAACCCGCCGCACGTCCGGAACCCGCACGCCCAGCGAGGGGACTGCGGACTTCATGTAGGCCTGGGCGCCGGCGGCACGCCCAGGGTTGGCCAGTTCCCGCAGCGCGCTCTTGACGGCGGCGATCAGGTCCTGGTCGGGGGCCGTATCCATGGGGCAACTTTAGCCGGGAGACAATGCTGAAGGTGGGGTAGGCTGGTGAGCGCTAACACCAATCGGAACTTGAGGGAAGCCATGCCCGGAACAGACGTCCACCTCGCCCACGGACCCTACTCCGCCGTCGTCACCCGGCGCGGTGGGGCGCTCCGCGAACTGCGCCACGGGAACAGGGACCTGGTGGTGGGCTTTGGGCCGGACGGCCCGGTTCCCGATTACCGGGGCGTCATCTGCGCGCCCTGGCCCAACCGGCTGGCCGACGGCACCTACACCTATGCCGGCAACTCCTATGCCGCTGAAGTCAATGAACCGGAACGCGGCGCTGCGCTGCACGGCCTGGCCATTAATCAGCCGTGGGAAGTGCTGGAGGCGGCCGCGGACCGGGCCGTCCTGGGCTGCCGCATTCCGTCCGGCCCGGATTACCCCGGCGACCTGGAGCTCAGCGTCACCTACTCGCTCTCCGCCGATGGGCTCCGCGGCACGGTCCGGGCCGTCAACACCGGCCCTGTAATGGCTCCATACGGAGTGTGCCCGCACCCCTACCTCGTGGCCGGTCCGTCCCCGCTGGATGACTGGTGGCTGGAACTTCCGGCCGATGCCTACCTGGAGGTCACGCCGGACCGGCTGCTTCCCGTGGGCATGCGGCAGGTGGACGCGGACGCCTTTGACTTCCGCTCGCCCCGCCGGCTGGGGGCGGTGAAGATCGACCACGCCTTCACGGACATCTCGCGGGACGGTGCCGGCCTGGCGCGGGTTCGGGTGCTGGATCCGTCGGGAACGGGAGTGGAACTGGAATGGGGGGCGGAGTGGCCCTGGGTACAGGTGCATACCGGGGACAAGCCGGTTGGTCCGGACCGTCTTGGCCTGGCTGTTGAGCCCATGACGTGCCCGCCAGACGCACTGCATTCCGGTACCGACCTTGTTCATCTTGGGCCGGGTGCGTCCCATTCGGCGGAATGGACCATCCGGGCCCTGGGCTAATCGTACTCAGCCGGCAGTCCGGGCCGCCCTGTGGCGGCCGGTCGCTTTCAGCCGGCCGTTGCTGTTTCAGCCGGGGATACCGTCCACCCGGCACGCTGCAGCCATGCCGCGCACAGTGACGTCCACTGCCGGGGTCCGGGTTCACCCTCTGCGAGTCCCAGGCCGTGCCTTCCTTCCGGGAAGACGTGCAGTTCCGCCGGAACGCCGGCGGCAAACAGTGCCCTGGCGTAGTTCAGGCTGTTGCTGACCGGAACGGCGTCGTCATCGGCCGTGTGCCAGAGGAACGCCGGCGGCGTGCCGGGCGTGACGTTCAGCTCCGCCGAGAGCGCCGTAAGAAGGGCCGACGGCGGCGCGTCGCCAAGGAGGTTGGCCACGGATCCCTGGTGCGTTTCGTGGGTCAGTGACGCCACGGGGTAGCAAAGCACCGAAAGATCCGGCACGGCGGCGGGAACGTCCAGGTCCTGGTTCCCGGTGGCGGCAGCCGTGCTCAGGGTGGCTGCCAGGTGTCCGCCGGCGGAAAACCCCAGGACGCCGACGCGCTGCGTGTCCACGGGGAGCCCGTGCCGCCCCTCCCGGATATGGAGCATGGCCTCCTTGGCGTCCTCCAGGGGCCCCGGGTGCCGGTCCGGGGCCACCCGGTAGCGGAGCACAAAGGCGTGGATGCCCAGTGAGGCCAGCCAGTCCGCCACCGGCTCCGCTTCATGGTCTGCCTGGCGGGCGTAGCCCCCGCCCGGCAGGACCAGGATGGCAGGACGTGCGCCGGCGGCGTCCGGACGGGCGTGAACCGCTGTCAGTCCGCGCGGTGCCATCAGGCCGCCGCTTCCGTGCTGCGCCGCAGAGTGACCTCGCCCGTGATGTCATCGGGAGCGCCTTCCGGCTCTTCGCCGTTCGGCTGCCGGCCGGTAGACCTGGTGGCAAAGCGTCCGATGTCCTCCAAGGGCAGGCGGACCGTGGAAAGGGCGGGCCTGAAGTCGCGGAGGGTTTCAATGTCGTCAAAGCCGGCGATCGCTGCGTCACGGGGAATGCGCAGCCCCTCGGACCGAAGTGCTGCCGCGGCCCCAATGGCCATCACATCGTTGACGGCGAAAATGCACAGCTTGGGTGCTGCCGCGTCCCCGGACCGGGCTGCCTTGATCCTCGCGGCCAGTTGCAGCCCGGCTTCGTATCCGCCGGACCGGTTGAACGCACTCCTGAGTATCTCTGCCGGCCGGCGCCCGGCTTGCTCCAGTCCTTCCTGGAAGCCCCGGACGCGGTCATCGGAAGTCAGGAGGCCCTCGGGGCCGCCGACAATGACGAAGTCCCCGTCCCAGCCCGCCGCGAGCTCGGTGGCGAGCTGGCCGGCGAGCTCCTGGTTGGGGACCTTCACCACGTGGTACCCCTCCGCAGCGGTTGCACCCACGACGGGATGCCCCACCACTGCAACCCGGCCGCCGTTGCGGCAGTACCGGTCAAGCTCGGCGGCCAGCTCGGCATTGCCGTCCCGGTCCTGGTCGCGGCAGGAACGGGAACCGGCGATCACGATCGAGTCTGCCCGACGCGCCGCGAAGGCGGCCACCGCTTCCTTCTCCTCAGCCGGTCCGCCGCCGGTAGTGGCGAGCAGCACCATTTTGCGTTGTTCCCGGGCGGCCTCCTGAACACCCCTGGCGATGGCGGCGAAATAGGGGTCGGCGATGTCATGGACGATCAAGCCGATCAGGCCGGAGCTGGATTTTGCCAGGCCCTGGGCCTGGGCATTGGGGATGTAACCCAGCGAATCCGCCGCCTGCCGGACGCGTTCGGCGATGTCCTGGCCCGGTTTCCGGGCCGAGCCGTTCAACACCCGGGAAGCGGTGGCGGGAGAGACGCCGGCAAGGCGGGCCACCTCGGTAAGGGTACTTGCAGCCACTGCATCTCCTGTGTTTCGGGTACTGGCTCAAAGGCTAAGCACATTATGACAGTTCAAGCTACTTCCGGAAAGCGCTTGCCAACCGTAGGCGCGCGGTGCATTATTGAAGCAGCGGGAACGCGCTTTCCCGACCAGCTTTAGTACATCGCTCACTCACCGTGGAGGACACATGGGCTTCGAAACCAAAACCATCCGTATCGCCATGAACGGGATCACCGGCCGGATGGGCTACCGCCAGCACCTGCTGCGCTCCATCCTGCCCATCCGCGATGCCGGCGGCTTCACCCTCGAGGACGGCACCCGGGTCCAGGTTGAACCCATCCTGGTGGGCCGCAACGAGGCCAAGATCCGCGAGCTCGCGGAAAAGCACAAGGTTTCCGAATGGACCACCGACCTGGACGCCGTGATCAACGACCCCACTGTCGACGTCGTTTTCGACGCCTCCATGACCAGCCTTCGCGCCGCCACCCTGAAGAAGGCCATGCTGGCCGGCAAGCACATCTTCACCGAAAAGCCCACGGCGGAGACACTGGAAGAGGCCATTGAACTCGCCCGGATCGGCAAGGAAGCCGGCGTCACGGCCGGCGTCGTGCACGACAAGCTGTACCTGCCCGGCCTGGTCAAGCTCCGCCGCCTGGTGGATGAAGGCTTCTTCGGCCGCATTCTCTCCATCCGCGGCGAGTTCGGCTACTGGGTCTTCGAAGGCGACATCCAAGCGGCACAGCGCCCGTCCTGGAACTACCGCAAGGAAGACGGCGGCGGAATGACCACGGACATGTTCTGCCACTGGAACTACGTCCTGGAGGGCATCATCGGCAAGGTCAAGAGCGTCAACGCCAAGACCGCCACCCATATCCCCGCCCGCTGGGACGAATCCGGCAAGGAATACAAGGCCACCGCCGACGACGCCTCCTACGGCATCTTCGAGCTCGAGACCCCCGGCGGTGACGAGGTCATCGGCCAGATCAACTCCTCCTGGGCCGTCCGCGTCTACCGGGACGAACTGGTGGAATTCCAGGTGGACGGCACGCACGGCTCCGCCGTCGCCGGCCTGAACAAGTGCGTCGCCCAGCAGCGTGCCCACACCCCCAAGCCCGTATGGAACCCGGACCTGCCCGTCACCGAGTCCTTCCGGGACCAGTGGCAGGAAGTGCCCGCCAACGCCGAACTGGACAACGGCTTCAAGCTGCAGTGGGAGGAGTTCCTCCGCGACGTGGTAGCCGGCCGCGAACACCGGTTCGGCCTGCTCTCCGCAGCCCGCGGTGTGCAGCTGGCCGAACTGGGCCTGCGGTCCAACGACGAACGCCGCACCCTCGACATCCCGGAGATCACGCTCTGATGACTTCCCTCATCCTTCCCTCCGAAGACGGCGGCACCAGGGAATACCGGCTCCGGGGCGGCACCACCTGGTCCCGCCCCACGTCGCCCTTGACGGCCCGCCGCGCCTACGCCGCAGCTCATGTCATCCCCGAGGTCCTCGCCGACAACACCCCCGGAGCCCCTGCCCGTCTGGACTGGGACGCCACCATGGCCTACCGCCACGAGCTCTGGTCCTACGGCCTGGGCGTCGCGGACGCCATGGACACGGCACAGCGCGGCATGGGCCTGGACTGGGCCGCGACGCAGCAGCTCATCAAGCGCACAGGAGTCGAGGCCGCTTCGGTGGTTTCCGCCGGCAATGCCGCCACCGCCGGGAAGTCCGTCCGCGACCTGGTTTCCTGCGGTGCCGGCACCGACCAGCTGGACCTTGACGCCCTGCCCTCCGGCGAAGCGGGCATCAAGGCCGTCCTGGAGGCATACCGGGAGCAGATCGCCGTGATCAGCGAGGCCGGACCCAAGGTTATCCTCATGGCTTCGCGCGCCCTGGCAAGGGTGGCCAGCGGTCCCGAGGACTACCTGAGGGTGTACTCCACCCTGCTGCAGGAAGTGGACCAGCCCGTGATCCTGCACTGGCTGGGCACCATGTTCGATCCCGCCCTGGCCGGCTACTGGGGCTCTGAGGACGTTCCCGCAGCCACCGAAACCTTCCTGGGCCTCATCAGGGACAACGCGGACAAGGTGGACGGCGTCAAGGTCTCGCTGCTGGACGCCAGCCACGAGGTGGCCCTGCGCGCAGCACTGCCTGAAGGCGTCCGCCTCTACACGGGCGACGATTTCAACTACCCCGAACTCATCGACGGCGACGGCAGCCACCACTCGGACGCCCTGCTGGGCATCTTCGCGGCGATCTACCCGGCCGCCTCTGTGGCCCTGCAGAACTACGACGCCGGAAACGCCGCCAGGGCCCGCGAAATCCTGGACTCCACCAGGGAACTGGGCAAGCACATTTTCAGCGCCCCCACGTTCTACTACAAGACCGGCATCGCCTTCATGTCCTGGCTCAACGGCAAGCAGCCCGGCTTCCAGATGGTGGGCGGCCTGCACTCGGGACGCTCTGTCTGCCATCTCGCCAGGACCTTCGAACTGGCAGACCAGGCAGGACTGCTCAAGGACCCCGCGCTGGCCGCCTTCCGGATGTCGGATTACCTTCGGATCAACGGGGTGGGAGTATGACCACCAATTCAGGGACATCCGCTTTCTCCCGCCTGTCCATCAACAGCGCCACCACCAAGAAATGGACCCTCGCCCAGGTTGTTGAGGGCTGCGTCAACGCCGGCATTCCCTCGATCGGCCCCTGGCGCGACCGCGTTGAGGAAGCCGGCCTGGACAAGGCTGCCCGCCTGATCAAGGACGCCGGACTCAGGGTCTCCTCCTTGTGCCGCGGCGGGTTCCTCACCGCACCGGACGCCGAGGGGCAGGCTGCTGCCCTGGCGGACAACCGGACCGCCATCCTCGAAGCCGTTGCACTGGACACCAGGGAACTGTTCCTGGTGGTCGGCGGCCTGGCCCCGGGGGAGAAGGACGTAGTGGCAGCCCGGCAGCGCGTTGCCGACCGGCTCGCCGACCTGGTCCCCTTCGCCCGGGAAAACGGCGTCCGCCTGGTGCTGGAACCGCTGCACCCGATGTACGCCGCGGACCGCGCGCTCATCTCCACCCTGGGCCAGGCCCTGGACCTTGCGGCGCCCTTCGACGCCGCTGCGGTGGGGGTCGCCGTCGACACCTTCCACGTCTGGTGGGACCCCGAGCTGAAGGCACAGATCGAGCGGGCGGGCCGGGAAAAGCGCATCGCCTCCTACCAGGTTTGTGATTTCAACATGCCTATTGCCGCTGATCCGCTGCTGTCCCGCGGGTACATGGGCGACGGCGTGGTGGACTTCGCCACGATCGGCACCTGGGTGCGCGACGCCGGGTACACCGGGGACATCGAAGTGGAAATTTTCAATCAGGAGATCTGGGACACGGACGGCAACACTGTCCTGGCCACGGTCAAGGAGCGGTACGCGGAGCTTGTCCTGCCGTACGCCTGACCTGATACCAGACCGCGGGCTCCTGCTACGTCACGGCAGGAGCCTGCGCCCCACATGGAAGGACCCGGACCGCCTTTGGCGGTCCGGGTCCTTCTGCCTGTTGCCCTAGGCGTACAGCGAGGCGAACCGGCGGTACCGGGCCAGCACACCGCCGTCGTCCTTTCCCAAAGGAAGGTCGACGGCGTCTGCCGTCCAGGCCGGGAAGCCTCCGGTGAGTGCCGCCGCTGCCTGGCGTGCCGCACCGTCCGCAACGTATTCACCCGGCTGTGGCACCGTAATGCCTGCCCCCAGCAGGCCCGCTGCGACTTCCTGGACGGCGCCCGACTGCGCGCCCCCGCCCACCAGCAGGATCCGGTTGACGGACACGCCCTGGGCCTGCAGTGCGGCCAGGCCATCAGCCAGGGAACAGACCACGCCTTCGACGGCGGCGCGCGCCAGGTTGGCCGGGGTGTAGTTGGCCCGGGTGATGCCGTGCAGCGAACCCGTGGCGTCCGGCAGGTTGGGCGTCCTCTCCCCGTCAAAGTAGGGGACCAGGGTGAGCCCTCCGGCGCCGGGACCAGCTGACAGGGCCAGCCGGTTGAATTCCGAAAGGTCCACGCCCAGCAGCGCGGCTGTGGCATCGAAAACGCGCGTAGCGTTCAACGTGCAGACCAGTGGCAGGTAGTGCCCGGCAGCATCGGCAAACCCCGCCACCAGTCCCGACGCATCTGCCGCCGGCGTTTCCGAGACCGCAAAAACGGTACCGGACGTGCCCAGCGATATGACGACGTCGCCCAAACCCGCCCCCGCACCGAGGGCTGCGGCCGCGTTGTCTCCGGCGCCTGCGGCCAGAAGGCTGCCCGCCGGCGTCCTGCCCGCAGCCTCCAGCGGACCAAGGACACGCGGAAGGACCGGCACATGGCCGAGCGCGGCGGACAGGACCTCCGGGAGGTACTTGCCCTCCGCCGTCGAGTAGTACCCCGTGCCTGACGCGTCGGATCGGTCCGTGGCCAGGGCGGCCAACCCTTCGGCTCCACTGCCCGGGCCGAAGCCGGCGAGCCGCCAGGTCAGCCAGTCGTGCGGGAGGCACACAGCGGCTACCTTTGCTGCGTTCTCCGGTTCATTCTCCGCCAGCCAGCGAAGCTTGGTCACCGTCAGCGAGGCAACGGGGACAGTGCCGGTGGCGCGGGCCCAGTACTGCGCGCCGGCGGCGGGATCGCCGCCGCCGGCACTCTTGATGAGCTCCACGGCTGCCCCGGCGCTGCGGGTGTCATTCCACAGCAGTGCCGGCCGGATCACCGCACCGTCGCCGTCCAGGCAGACCATGCCGTGCTGCTGGCCCCCGACGGCGACGGCGCTGACGTCATCCAGCCCGCCGGCGTCGGCCACCGCCTTTTGGAGGGCGGTCCACCAGTGGTCCGGGTGGACCTCGCTGCCCTCTGGGTGGAGTGCCCGGCCCTGGCGGACCAGTGCCCCGGTGTCCGCGTCGCGGATCACCACCTTGCAGGACTGGGTGGAGCTGTCGATCCCTGCGACGAGAACCATGGCCTAGCGGGCGCCCAGGAGGTGTTCGAGAGCGAGCTGGTTGAGGCGGACGAAGGCAAAGGAGCGCTCGCCGGCCTTGTCGGCGTCGAAATCCTCGAATGCGGCGGCGTCTGCCAGCAGGTCGGCGGTGGTTTCGCCCGCGTTGAGGGTGGGTTCGCCGAGTTCGAAGACGCCGGAGGTCTTGAGGGCTTCCTGCACCTGCGGGTCGGCGCGGAAGGCAAGGGCACGTTCCTTCAGCAGCAAGTACATGGCCATGTTGGCCTTGGCAGACTCCCAGACGCCGTCGTAGCCATCGGTGCGCGACGGCTTGTAGTCGAAGTGCCGGGGGCCGTCATACTTCGGGCCACCGCCCGGGAAGCCGTTTTCGAGGAGATCCACGGTGAAGAAGGCGCTGGTCAGGTCGCCGTGGCCGAAGACGAGGTCCTGGTCGTACTTGATGCCGCGCTGGCCGTTGAGGTCGATGTGGAAGAGCTTGCCGGCCCACAGGGCCTGGGCGATGCCATGGGTGAAGTTCAGCCCGGCCATCTGCTCGTGTCCGGTCTCGGGGTTGAGGCCCACGATGTCGCCGTGCTCCAGCTGGGCGATGAAGGCCAGGCCGTGGCCCACCGTGGGCAGGAAGATGTCGCCGCGGGGCTCGTTGGGCTTGGGCTCGAGCGCAATCCGCAGGTTGTAGCCCTTGTCCTTGATGTAGCCGGCGGCGGTGTCAACGCCTTCCTTCATGCGGTCCAGGGCGGCGGCCAAATCCTTTGAGCCGTCGTATTCGCTGCCTTCACGGCCGCCCCACATGACGAAGGTTTCGGCGCCCAGCTCCGCGGCCAGGTCGATGTTGCGAAGGACCTTGGACAGGGCGAAGCGGCGGATCGAGCGGTCGTTGGAGGTGAAGCCGCCGTCCTTGAAGACCGGGTGGCTGAAGAGGTTGGTGGTCACCATGGGGACTTTCAGCCCGGTCTCCGCCAGGGCTGCCCGGAAGTTCTTCAGGATCAGGTCCCGTTCGGATGCGGAGGCGTCAAACGGGACCAGGTCGTTGTCGTGGAAGGTAAGGCCGTAGGCGCCGAGCTCTGCCAGGCGGTGCACGGCCTCCACGGGGTCAAGCGCGGATCGGGTGGCGACGCCGAACGGGTCGGCGCCGGTCCAGCCAACGGTCCAGAGGCCAAAAGTGAATTTGTCGGCGGGGGTGGGCGAGAGAGTCATGATGCGTCCTTGCGATCGTGCGCCCCGCGGGATTGCGAAGCTTTAGTTCATTGCCTGAACTATATGAGCCGACGTAGGGTGGGGTCAAGGGTCCAGGCTGGGAACAGCCGGAAAATCAGACAGAACATTGAACCGGGAGGCTAGTGATGGTGATGCCGGCGCCTGCAGTGGCGGGGCCCGGAGGGGCTGCCCCCGGAACCGTGGGGGACGTCCGCCGCAGCAACCTGGCGCTGGTCCTGGGCGCAATCGCCGATTTCCCGCCCGGCACCCACCCCAGCCGCGCACAGGTCGCGGGCGCCACCGGCCTGACCAAAGCATCGGTGTCCAGCCTGGTGCTGGACCTCCTGGACGCAGGAATCATCCGCGAGATAGGGCTCAACCCGCAGGGGCGCGGCCGGCCGGGCGTGGGGCTGGAACTCAGCCCCAGCCGGGCGGTCATGGGAATGGAAATCAACGTCGACTACATTTCTGCAGCAGTCGTCGACCTTGCCGGGACTGTACTCATCCGGGAGATACAGGATCGCGACAACCGCGACAGCCTGGACGGGCCGGTGGTGGCCGCGCTCGCAGTCCTTGTTGCCCGGGTGCGCAGTGCGGCGGGGGAGCAGGGCGTCGAGGTCCTGGGCGGCGGCCTGGCGGTGCCCGGACTCGTTGACCCTGCCGCGTCGCGGGTGCTCACCGCTCCCAACCTGGGTTGGGTCAATGTGGACCTTGACCTTGACGCCCTGCTGCCCGAGGCTCCACTGGGAGTGGAATTGTTCAACGAGGCCAATGCCGCAGCCCTGGCGGAACTGCGGCACCGGCCGGACGGGGCGGCAAACTTCCTCTTCGTCTCCGGTGAGGTGGGTGTCGGCGGCGGCATTGTCATCGGATCCGAACTGTTTACCGGCCCAGGAGGCCACGCCGGCGAAGTGGGACACATCGTGGTGGACCCCGACGGCGGGCACTGTTCGTGCGGCGGGACCGGCTGCCTGGAAACGGTGGCCGGCCAGGATGCCATCTTCTTCGCTGCCGGTCTGGCCCCGGACGGGAATTCGCGTTCGGCGCTGATGTCCCTGCTCCTGAAGGCACTGGAGGCAGGGGAGCCCCGGGCGGTTTCCGCCGTCGGGCGCGCGGGCCGCTGCCTTGGCATAGCGCTCGCCTCAACGGCGCGGGTTGTCAATATCGACTCGGTGGTCCTTGGCGGCCACTTCGCACTCCTGGAACCATGGCTTCGTGCCCCGTTACTGGAAAGCCTGGCGAAGTATGCGCCGGGCAAGTATGCGTCCAGCCAGGTGACGGTGTCCGCGGTGGGCGAGTCGGGCGCCCTGTTGGGAGCAGCAGGCAGTGTGATCCGGTCCCTCGTGGAGGCGCCGCACCTGCTGCACGCGTAGCGGCCAACGCAAACGCCCCGGTCCGAAGACCGGGTCGTTTGCCACCAAGGTGCCCCAGGAGGGAATCGAACCCCCGACCGGCGGATTAGAAGGCCGCTGCTCTATCCCCTGAGCTACTGAGGCATTGGCTCCCGGCCTACAGGTCGGCGCCTCAAAAAGTTTACATTGCCCGGATGCCGGCGGTGTCATCCGGCCGCCACTGCTCCTCCACATGCGCTTTCCGCGCGGACGTTGTCCACATAGGAAGACTCAGGCCTCCTGCCGACTGTCATCCGGCGCGATGCTGGTCATGCCTGCTAAAGGCGCCACCATCCAGACAGGACGTAGACATGAGTGAATCGATCACCATCCGGGGCTTCGTGGCCACCGAGATAACGAGTTCCACCACGCCCGGCGGAGTGGCCACGGCCTCCTTCCGCCTCGGTGCCACCACCCGCCGTTTTGACCGGGAATCCAAAACCTGGGGTGACGGCCACACCAACTGGTTCACCGTCCAGGGCTACCGCCAGCTCGCGGGAACCCTGGGCTGCAGCATCAGGAAGGGCCAGCCGGTCATCGTGGTGGGCAAGCTGAAGATCCGCACCTGGGAAAAGGACGGACGCGTGTACCACTCCACCATCATCGACGCCGACGCCGTGGGGCACGACCTCACCTTTGGATCGGCCAACTTCATCCGCACGGCCTCCAGGCCTGCGCTCTCCCTCGTGGAGCAGCCTCCGGGCCCGGATGATGCCCCCGGGATGGACCAGGACCCGGACGAACCGGAGGACCGCGGGGACGAACACCCCGAAGACCACGGCCACGCTGCCGTCGTCATCGAGGACAGTGACGGGGGCCTCGCCTCCCTTGACCTGGAAACGGGGGAACTCGCCGAAGTCTAGGAACACATATCAGTATCAGCGTTCCCCGTCAGTCCCGGGTGGACGGAGCGGCGGCACCCCCGGCCACCCTCCGTCCGCCCGCCAACGCCTACCGATCACAGTGCTGGCCGCTGGTGTCCCTGCGGGTCGAATGCATGTCACCGGCGGGTGAGGCCGTCCCGGTGCCCATGGCAGAATGACACCATGCGTCCCACCCCTAACAGCCGCCGGAACAACCGTGCCCGTGCCGCATTGGCATGCGCCGTCCTGGCCTGCTTTTTGTCGGGGTGTGCCGCCGGTCCGTCCGGGAGCCGGCCGGCAATTGAGGGCAGCGGCAGCCAGGCATCATCGCCAGGCGCGGCTGCCGGCCCCGACACCCAAGGGCAGCCGGTCGAAGCCGCGGACCCAGCCACGCTAGGCACCCACGCCAGCGGTAAAGCGCTCGCCGCCACGGCCGGGGGTGCATCGCCGGCGGCAGATGCCGCCGCCACCGAAGCGGTGAAACGGGCTGTTACGGACACCCTGACCAAATTGGCGGCAGGAACGCCAAAACCGGCCACTGCCCAGGTCAGCGACGCCCTGACCGGGGCGGGCATCGCAACGGCAGTGCTCCAGGTCTCGCAAAGCCGTACACCCACCGGACTGGAGGCCGACGCCATCGAAGCGGCGGTGCTGCAGGGCAAGGACTGCGTCATCGGGCAGGTGCGCGAAGGTGCCGTGACCGTCACGGTCCTGCCGGTGCTGGCCAGCGGCAAATGCTTCGTGGGCTCCTGATCCGGCTGACCGGCTTGCCGCAAATGTGAGATCTGCCCGTCAACCCACTAGATTTGAGACCATGGCGGAATTTATCTACACGATGACCAAGGCCCGCAAGGCCGTTGGCGAAAAACTCATTCTTGATGACGTAAGCATGTCCTTCTTCCCGGGCGCCAAGATTGGTGTTGTGGGCCCAAACGGTGCCGGTAAGTCCACCATCCTCAAGATCATGGCAGGGCTGGACACGCCCTCCAACGGTGAGGCCCGGCTCAGCCCCGGCTACAGCGTGGGCATCCTGCTCCAGGAGCCGCCCCTCAACGAGGAAAAGACCGTCCTGGGCAACGTCCAGGAAGGCGTTGGCGAGATCTACGGCAAGATCCAGCGCTTCAACGAGATCTCCGAGGAAATGGCCAGCCCCGATGCTGACTACGACACCCTCCTCGAGGAGATGGGCAAGCTGCAGGAGGCCATCGACGCCGCCGACGCCTGGGATCTCGACTCCCAGCTGGAACAGGCCATGGACGCCCTACGGTGCCCGCCGGCCGATGCCGACGTCACCAACCTTTCCGGCGGTGAGCGCCGCCGCGTAGCGCTCTGCAAGCTCCTCCTGCAGAAGCCCGACCTCCTGCTCCTTGACGAGCCCACCAACCACCTGGACGCCGAAAGCGTGCTGTGGCTCGAACAGCACCTTTCCAGCTACCCGGGCGCCGTCCTGGCCGTCACCCACGACCGGTACTTCCTGGACCACGTGGCGGAATGGATAGCCGAGGTTGACCGCGGCCACCTGTACCCGTACGAGGGCAACTACTCCACCTACCTGGAGAAGAAGCGCGCCCGCCTGGAGATCCAGGGCAAGAAAGACGCCAAGCAGGCCAAGCGCCTCACCGAGGAACTCGAGTGGGTCCGTTCCAACGCCAAGGGCCGCCAGACCAAGTCGAAGGCCCGCCTGGCCCGCTACGAGGAAATGGCCGCCGAAGCGGACCGCACCCGCAAGCTTGATTTCGAGGAAATCCAGATCCCGCCGGGACCCCGGCTGGGCGGCCTGGTCCTGGAGGCCAAGAACCTGCAGAAGGGCTTCGAGGACAGGACCCTGATCGACGGACTGTCTTTCACCCTGCCCCGCAACGGCATCGTCGGCGTTATCGGTCCCAACGGCGTCGGCAAGACCACTCTCTTCAAGACCATTGTGGGCCTCGAACCACTCGACGGCGGCGACCTGAAGATCGGCGACTCGGTCAAGATCTCCTACGCTGACCAGAGCCGCGGCGGCATTGACCCCAACAAGACCCTCTGGGAGGTCGTCTCCGACGGACTCGACTTCATCCAGGTGGGCAACGTCGAGATGCCGTCCCGCGCCTATGTGGCAGCGTTCGGCTTCAAAGGCCCGGACCAGCAGAAGAAGGCAGGCGTCCTCTCCGGTGGTGAGCGGAACCGGCTGAACCTGGCCCTGACCCTGAAGCAGGGCGGAAACCTGCTCCTCCTTGACGAGCCCACCAACGACCTCGACGTCGAAACCCTCAGCAGCCTGGAAAACGCCCTGCTCGAATTCCCCGGCTGCGCCGTGGTGGTTTCGCACGACCGCTGGTTCCTGGACCGGGTGGCCACGCACATCCTGGCCTACGAAGGTGACGAGGAAAACCCCTCCAAGTGGTACTGGTTCGAGGGCAACTTCGAATCCTACGAGGAGAACAAGGTGGAGCGCCTCGGCCCCGATGCCGCGAAGCCGCACCGCGTTACCCACCGGCGCCTGACCCGCGACTAAGCTGCGGGAGGCCCGGCAGCGGGTGGAGTTGCTCATAGAGAAGGCCGGCACCACGGTGCCGGCCTTCTCTATGTCCGGGAACTTGCGCGCCCGCCGGGGTCAGCCGCCTGCCGCATCGGCGGGGACGCGCACCATGCCCTCCTGGGCCACCGAGGCCACGTGCTGGCCCTCGCGGTTGAAGATCTTGCCCGTGGCCAGGCCGCGTGCGCCCTGGGCGCTGGGGGACTCCTGGACGTAGAGCATCCATTCATCCACCCGCGCCGGACGGTGCCACCACATCGCGTGATCAAGGCTGGCAACGTTCATGCCGGGGGTGATCCAGCTGAGGCCGTGCCGCCGGAGGATCGGTTCGAGCAGGGTGTAGTCGCTGGCGTAGGCCAGGGCGGCGCGGTGCAGGTTGGAGTTGTCCGGCATCGGCCCGAAGGTCTTCATCCAGACGGCGTTGCGTGCCTCCCGCGGCCCCGTAGCCGAAACGTACAACGGGGGGTCGACGTGCCGGATGTCGAAGGGACGTTCATACGCCCAGTGCCGCGCCACCGGATGGTCAAACTTCCCCAGAAGGTCTGCCGTGCTGGGCAAGGATTCAGGGTCCGGGATCCCCGCCGGCATCACCGACGAGTGCTCGATTCCCCCGTCCTCACCCTGGAAAGAGGCAATCATGGACAGGATGGGCACACCGTCCTGGTAGGCGTGGACGCGCCGGGCGGAAAAGGACCGGCCGTCGCGCAGCCGCTGCACCCCGAAGGTAATGGGCTTGTTGGCGTCGCCGGGCCGCAGGAAGTAGCCGTGCATGGAGTGGACGTACCGTTCCGGGTCCACCGTCCTGATCGACGCCACGAGTGACTGCGCCAGCACCTGCCCGCCGAACACCCTTTGGTGCGGCTGCTGCTGGGAGGGGCCCAGGAAGATATCCTCGTCCGTCCGGGCGCCCTCAAGCTCGCCCAGGTCCAGCAGTTCGATCAGCGATGAGGTGGGGTCTCCGCTTGGCGGGGCCAGCAGTCCGGCTTCGGCTTCAGTCATGGTCCGACTCTAGACGGCGCCCGGGGAGCCGCTCAACCGGAGTGGAGCCGGTAGTGTTCTAGGTGTGTCTGAACTTCTCACCTCGTCCTTCCGTTTCGCCGATCCCCGGGATCTCGCCGACCTGAAGACGTTCGCCACCCGGGCGAAGGCCATTGATGACGGCGCCATCCGCCTGCAGGCCGCCGGTTCCGTCCTGGCCGCCTACGTATGTGTCCTGCGGCCCAGGCTCCTGGGTGAATCGACCCCCACCATCCTGGGCCTGCGCACCATGGCGCTTGCGGAACCGTCGGGAACGGACGTCACCGTTGCCCTGTCCGCCGTCCTGGACCGGCTGGCACGGGCGGGGGAGGACGACGTCGAATTGCCGGTTCCGCCCACCACCGTCACCGAATCCTGGACGGGAGTAGGCGCCCCTCGGGGCGGATGGGAGTTGCTGGGGGCCGTCAGCGACGCGCGCCTGCGGGCGGCGGCTGAAACGGGTATCGCGGACGTGGCGGGCATAGTGCCCGACAAGCCGGGCGCCCTGATTGTCAACAACGCCCGGGCGTCCGTATGGGGACGGGCACTGGACGACGCCGGCCTGCCCGCCGGTGCGGCCTTCGCCGCCTACGCGCTGGGCTTCCTGGCGGACGGGGACCAGAAGCTGTACCGCGCCGGCCGGTGGTTCCGGCTGAGCGGCCCGCGCGGCCACGTCCTGGCTCGGACCGGCAGCGGCCTGCTGTAACTGCAGCCTGGAAAGGCGGCGTCCGGGTTTCCGGGGCGGAGTCAGGCCCCGGACGCGCTGTTCACCATGGACAGCGCCGCCCGTTCCATGTATTCCCACAGCGTTGCCTCGTACAGCGGGGGCAGTTCCAGGGCGTCCACGGCCTCACGCATGTGGAACAGCCAGCGGTCCTTGGCCTCCGGTGTGACCTTGAAGGGCATGTGCCGCATGCGCAGGCGGGGGTGGCCGCGCTCCTCGCCATAGGTGGTGGGCCCGCCCCAGTACTGCTCGAGGAACATCAGGAACCGGCGCTTGGCCGGGCCCAGGTCCTCCTCCGGATACATTGGCCGCAGCAGCGGATCGGTGGCCACGCCGTCGTAAAAAACATCGATGAGCTTCACGAAGGTGTCGTGTCCGCCCACCGCATCGTAGAAGCTGTCTGTGTAGCCCGGTTTGCTGAAGGGATCGTTCTGCATCAGCTGCGGGCGCTGGGGTTGGACGGGCCTCGGTTCGATGGGAAGCGACATGCTAGTCCCCGGCTTTCTGGTCTGTCTTCTTGGTCTCAACGTGCGCCGAGCCCTGGTCGGTGGTCCCGTCGTCGGACTCGTGAATTGGAACGTAACGCCCCTGCGAGCGGTTGCCCACGCGCAGGATTTCACCATTGCGCAGGTACCAGATGGCGCCGTCGTCCGAGCGGACGCGGGTGATCCGCAGTCCCATGGATTCCACCACACCCACCACTTCGCTGGTTTCAATGACGTCGCCGATTCCGTACTGGTCTTCAATGGTAATGAAGATCCCGGCCAGGAAGTCGCGGATCAGCTGCTGGGCGCCGAAGCCGATGGCCACACCCAGGATGCCGACGCTGGTCAGCAGTGGCGCGATATTGATGTCCAGGTTCTGCAGGACATACATGCCGGTGATGACCACCACCAGCACTCCCACCACGCTGTTCAGCAGTGAGCCGATGGTTTCCGCACGCTGCACGCGCCGTTCATGGTCCAGGGCGCGAAAGGCCGGCGCCGCCCATTTGAACGTGGGCTTTTTGAAGAAGTTGCTTCCCGCCGCCACCCGCCTGGTGATGCGGGAGATGATGAAGGTGGCCGCGAGCCAGATGGCGACGCCGATGCCGAGGCTGATCACGATGCCCGGGATGCTCACGCCATCCGGCTGGGTTGTGGCGGGGGGAAGGATGGACAACATGGTGACCATAGGTGGAAATAGCTCCTTGGGATATTGCTCTGTTCTCTTTCAACCCTAGCGCCGTAGCGTGGAGCAATGCGCATTCTCATCCTGGGCGGAACAGCCTTCCTCTCGAAGGAAATTGCCAGGCAGGCGGTTGCCGGCGGGCATGACGTCACGTGCCTGGCCCGGGGAGTCTCGGGTGAACCGCCGCAGGGCGCCAGCTGGGTCAGGGCGGACCGTTCAGCGGGGCGGGCCGCATATTCAGGTTTGACCGGCGAATGGGATGCCGTGATTGATGTGGCACGGGATCCCCAACCTGCCCGGAATGCCCTTGCCGTCCTTGCCGGCAGGGCGGGCCACTGGACCTTTGTCTCCAGCTGCTCGGCCTATGCCGACCACTCCGTCCCGGGAGCAGCGGAAGACGCTTCACTCCTGCCGGCGCTGGCACCTGGGACGCCGTCCACCCCGGAAAACTACGGCGAGTCCAAGGTGGCGATCGAAGAGGCCACCCTGGAGGCGGCTGCCGGCAAAGCCCACCTGTGCCGCGCAGGCCTGGTCGCCGGCCCCGGCGACCCTACCGACCGCTACGGCTACTGGCCTGCCCGCATTGCACGGAACTCCAGGCCCGTGCTGGTTCCGGACATCGGCTACCACCCCACGGAGGGCATTGACGTCCGCGACCTGGCGGCCTGGCTCCTGCTCGGAGCAGAACGGGGAATCACCGGAGCCCTGAATGCGAGCGGATACGCGGTGCCCTTTACGGATGTGATCGACGCCAGCCGCGAAGTGTCCGCCTCCAACAGCACCACGGTTACCGCCGCCGAAGAGTGGCTGGTGGATCAGCGGGTCAATTACTGGTCCGGTCCGGAGTCCCTTCCGCTTTGGCTCCCGCCCGGCCACGATGGCTTCATGGCCCGCAGCAACCGGGCCGCCAGGGCCGCAGGTATGGTCCTGCGGCCCTGGCAGGAAACCCTGGCGGACACGTTGCGCGATGAACGCGTCCGCGGGCTGGACCGGCCAAGGAAAGCCGGCCTGTCACCCTCCACCGAACGACGGCTTGTAGAGATGCTCCACCGCGGGGGCGGAACCTAGGTATGGACCTGGCCCGCCACCGTCACCGGCTGGTGCTCCACCGGGAAGTTCACGCTGCGGGCGATGAAGCAGACCCGGTTCGCCTCGTGGTGGAAGCCGGCTGCCACTTCAGCCTGCCCGGCGGCGGCCACCGTCACATGCGGGTGCAGGACCACCCGTTCGAACTGGCCGCTGCCGTCCCGGTTGAGCCGCATCAGCCCGGTCGCCTCGTCCCGGTAGTCCGTAACCACCACCCCGTGCTTCACGGCCACGTGCAGGTAGGACAGCATGTGGCACTGGGCCAGTGCGGCCAGCAGGAGCTGCTCCGGGTTGTAGCGTTCCCGGTCCCCGTGGAATGTGGGGTCCGCCGAGCCTCTAAGGACCGGCAGGCCCGGAATGAGCACGTCGTGGTCCCGGGAGTAGCTCCGGTAGGAGGACGTGCCGTCACCCAGGTTGCCGGTCCACTGGACTGTCAGCGAGTACCGGTGCTCGTCGAGGCTCACTGCGGACTGCCGTCCCGGAGCACGTCGGCGGCACGGGCACGCAGGGCGCGCGCAACGCCGTCGCGGTTCTCCAGCATCATCCGCCGCAGCGCGGCGCTTTCCCCCGGCAACGACGCCAGGAACCCGTCCGTCCGGTCGATGGTGGCCTGAGTGGTCAGCAGCGCCGGGTAGAGGCCGACGACGATCTGCTGGGCGAGTGCGTGCGTCCGGGTTGCCACGATGCCCGGCACCGCCGCGAAATACTTTTCGGAGTACGGCTCCAGCAGTGAACGGTCCAGCACCCGCATGAAACCGGTGACCGCCGATCCCTGCAGTGCGTTGGACAGATTGCCCTTGACCACGATCGATTCCCATGCCGCGGCTTTGGCTTCCGGGGTGGGAATGGCGGCTTTGGCCAGGGCCGCTGCATTTTGGCCGCTGGAGGTGTTGTCCCGCTCCAGTTCGGCGTCGATGCCTTCCTGGCCCATCCGGGCCCCGGCCACCAGGGAGGCCACGAATTCCCAGCGCAGGTCCTGGTCCACCGCCAGCCCATCCAGGACCAGCGACCCGTCCAGAAGTCCCGCCACCCGGTCCAGCTGGGACGCGCTTCGAGCCAGCAGCGCAAAGGACTTGATGAACTGCAGCTGGGCGTCGGAGCCGCCCGGGACGTCCGAGGCCAGGTCCCACAGCCGGTCCACCGCCGCAACCGCCGTGGCTTCACGGTGTTCCTCGGCCACATAGAAATTGAGCGTGGTGGCCAGCTGGCGGAGCTGGACCAGGATCACGGAGGAGTCCGTTTCCGCCGCGACGTTGGACAGGATCAGCTCCACGTACGTCCGGGCCGGGGTCTCGCCGTCCCGGGCAGCGTCCCACGCGGAGTTCCAGACCAGGGTCCGGGGCAGGCTTTGGTCAAAATCCTTGAGGTGGGCAGTAGCGGTAGCCAGTGACTTCGGATCCAGCCGTACTTTGGCGTACGCCAGGTCGTCGTCGTTGATGAGGATCAGGTCCGGCCGGGCCAGGCCGGCAAGTCCGGGCACCTCGGTGCGTTCGCCGTCCACATCCAGCTCCTCGCGGTGCACCCGCTCAAGCTTGCCGGCGCTGTTCAGGTCGTAGAAGCCCACGGCAAGGCGGTGCGGGCGGATGGTGGGCCACTCCGGAACCGCGGACTGCAGGATCGCGAAGGAACGAAGCTTTCCGTCGGGATCCACGTCCAGCTCGGGGCGCAGTGTGTTGACGCCGGCGGTCTCCAGCCACTGCCGGCCCCAGTCGTCCAGGTCGCGGCCGCTGGCCTTCTCCAGTTCCACCAGCAGGTCGCGGAGCTCGGTGTTCTGCCAGGAGTGCTTGGCGAAGTACTCGCGGACACCGGCCATGAACTGTTCCGGGCCAACCCAGGCCACCAGCTGCCGCAGCACGGAGGCGCCCTTGGCGTAGGTGATGCCGTCAAAGTTCACCTCGACGTCCTGCAGGTCGTTGATCTCGGCGAAAATGGGGTGCGTGGTGGGCAGCTGGTCCTGGCGGTAGGCCCAGGACTTCTCCACGGAGGCGAACGTGGTCCAGGCGCTGGTGAAGGACGTGGCTTCCACGGCCGCCAGGTGCGACATGTACTCCGCGAAGGACTCGTTGAGCCACAGGTCGTTCCACCACCGCATGGTCACCAGGTCGCCGAACCACATGTGCGCCAGTTCATGGAGGACCGTGATGGCGCGGCGTTCGATCTGGGCGCCGGTGACCTTGCTGCGGAAGACATAGCCTTCGAGGATGGTCACGGCGCCGGCATTCTCCATGGCACCGGCGTTGAATTCCGGCACGAACAGCTGGTCGTATTTTTCAAACGGGTAGGGGCAGCCGAACTGCGCCTCGAAGAACCCGAAGCCCTGCCGCGTGAGTTCGAAGATGTTGTCCGCGTCCAGGTACTGCATCAGCGACTTCCGGGCGAAGACGCCGAGCGGGATGACGCGGCCATCGGAACTGGTGACCTCACTGCGGACCGACTGGTACGGGCCGGCGATCAGTGCGGTGACGTAGGAGGACAACCGGGGCGTCGGTGCGAACGTCCACACCGACCTGGCCGTGCCGTCTTCGGCGGGCGGCGCCTCCGAAGGTTCGGGGGTGGGGGAGTTGGAGATAACGTCCCAGTGGGACGGCGCCGTGACCGTGAACGCGAAAGTTGCCTTCAGGTCCGGCTGCTCGAAGACGGTGAACATCCGCCGGGAATCAGGCACCTCGAACTGCGTGTACAGGTAGGCCTCGCCGTCCACCGGGTCCACGAACCGGTGCAGGCCCTCGCCGGTGTTCATGTAGGGCATGTCCGCCACGATGGTCAGCTCGTTCTGTTCCGCCAGGCCCGGAAGCTGGATCCGCACGCCGTCGGACACAGTGGCGGGGTCAAGGCTGCGGCCGTTCAGGGTCACGCTGTGCACGGTGCGGGTGACGGCATCGATGAAGCTGGCCGATCCCGGCGATGCCGTGAATTTGACGGTGGTGGTGCTGCCAAAGACCTCTCCGCCGCGGGTCAGGTCCAGGCTGACATCGTAGGACTCGACGTTGATCAGTTCGGCGCGCTCACGGGCTTCGGCGCGCGTCAGGTTCATGCCTGGCAAAGGAGGGCCTCCAGAGAAGTTTCGGGCTGCCGGCCGGTGGTCCCGGTTCCGGCACTGTGATGCATTCTTTCATCCTTGGAGTCCTTGGCAAGTTGCGCAGCTCACAGCACGCCCGGTTGCTGGCGGGCGGTTGGGCGGGCTGCCACAGGGGTAGCGTTAAATGCATGGGAAAGCTGCTGGATTCGGTGGATGCCAAAGCCCTGCGTTTCGCCGTCGGGTTCCCTGTAGTCCTGGCCGCCGCGTTCGTCTACTGCGCGTCGCTGCTGCGCCCCGACCTTCCGGAGCCACTCGCCGTCAGGTGGACGGACGACGGCGGTGCGGCCTTTGCGCCCTTTGGCGCCTACGTGGGCGCGGGCGCGGCAATGATTGTCGTGGCCGGCTGGCTGGTCCTCCTGCAGGCCGTCCCCCTGGGCAGGCCGGTGATGATGCGCAGGATCATGATGGGGGCCGGGCTCTTCCTCAGCCTCTTCCTCACCTCCGCCCTTGCCGCGGGCCTCATCGGCCAGGTAGGACTGGCCGATGCCCGGCAGTCGCGGGTGGACATGACCGTCCTTGCCCTCGGCAGCGGCGCGGCGGTGTCGCTCGGCGTCGCCATGGCCATGGTGTACAAAGCCGACCAGCAATGGTCACCGGATGACGACCGGGAGCTGCAGGCCGCCATCACCCGGGAACTGGACCCTGACCTTGCCCGGGACAGTATCCGGCTCTGGGTCCACGCCAGGAGTTCGGTCTTTGTCATGATCGCCATCGCCTCCCTGTTCCCGGCGGCCCTGATTGCCGTGGTGGTGCCGTGGCTGGGGATCCTGCTGGTGGTCCTGGCCCTCGTCGGCGCCGCGTTCCTCTTCGCCCGCATCCGGGCGGACCGGCGCGGACTGAGGGTCCTGCTGGCCGGGGTGGTGCCGGTCATGACTGTGCCCGCCGGCGCCATTTCGAATGCCAGCGCCGAGGAGGTCCGGGCCGCGGACTATGGCGGGTGGGGCTACCGGCACCACGGCGGGACCGCCGCCATGCTGGTCAGCAGCGGCCCCGCCGTCGTCGTGAGCAAGACTGATGGCCAGCGCCTGGCCGTCAGCGGCGGCAGCCAAGACTCCGCCGCGCGGCTGGCCGAAGTCCTTACGCGGGTAGCCGCAAGGGCCCGGCGCGGCGGAAGCACGCCGCCTGCCACCGGGCGTCCTGAGTCCTGACAAGCGGGCTGTCCTAGTATTCTTATCCGTGTCGTTCCGGCCTCCGTACGGCGGCCCGCCAGCTCCCACAACTGAACGGACTTTGCACGTGACCACTTCCCCTGCCTTCCCGCGGGTCCATATCGCCACCGACCACGCAGGCATGGAGCTCAGCGCCCACCTGGTGTCCCACCTGACCGGCAAGGGATACGAGGTGGTGGACCACGGGCCCAAGGTCTACGACGCCCAGGACGATTACCCTTCCTTTTGCATTAACGCCGCCCTTGCCGTGGTGGCCGACCAGCAGGCGGGCGTCCATGCCCTGGGTATCGTGCTCGGCGGGTCAGGCAACGGTGAGCAGATCGCGGCCAACAAGGTCAAGGGCGTCCGGGCCGCCCTTGCGTGGAACCTCTCCACGGCAACCCTTGCCCGGGAACACAACGACGCCAACGTCGTGGCCGTGGGCGGACGCCAGCACACGGTGGAGGAAGCCACGGAACTGATCGAGGCCTTCCTGGCCGAGCCGTTCAGCAATGATGAGCGCCACGTCCGCCGGATCGGCAAGATCGCTGCCTACGAGGCAACCGGCGAGGTCATCGAGTAGTGCCTGAGGGCCATTCCGTCCGCAGGCTTGCGCGCCAGTTCGGCGACGTCTTCGCGGGCCAGACGCTCGCTGTCTCCAGCCCCCAGGGCCGATTCAGCGGGGGAGCGGCGTTGCTCGACGGGCACACCCTGCTCACTGCCGAGGCACACGGCAAGCACCTGTTCCTGCACTTCGACAACAGGCTGGTGCTGCATGTCCACCTTGGCCTCTACGGCGCCTGGAGCTTCGGCGGTGACAGCACGTTCGCCGGCGCCTCCAGCATTGGTGCGCCCCGGCGCGTAGGGGAGCAGGAGGCCTTTGCTGACGGGGACGACGACGGCGGCGCGCCTTACGCCGGACCGCCGGCGCCCGTCGGGGCCGTTCGGGTCAGGCTCGCCGCGAGCCACGGCTGGGCGGATCTTCGCGGCGCCACCACCTGCGAAACCATCACGGACGCGGAGGCCGGCGCCGTTCTCGCGCGGCTGGGACCGGATCCGCTGCGGAACCTCCGCGGCGACGCCGGCCGTTTCGCTGCCAACGTCCAGGCCCGCAAGGCGCCGCTGGCCGCCCTGCTCATGGACCAGAAGGTGATTGCCGGCGTCGGGAACGTTTACCGTGCGGAAGTCCTGTTCCGCCGTCGCCTTGACCCATACCTGCCCGGCACCGCCCTCCCTGGGAACGATGCCCGGAAGCTGTGGCGCGACATCGTGGCCGTCATGACCGACGGCGTAACGGACGGGCGGATCATCACAACGCCGCCCAAATACTGGACGCTCAATGGCACCACCGCCGCCAAAGCCGCCGCGGCCGGGGCACCGGTGCCACCCAAGAGCGCGCACTTCCCCGACCGGGACGATGCCCACTTCGTCTACAAGCGCCACGGTCTGCCCTGCCGGGTGTGCCGCACTGCCGTGCTCGCGGCGGACCTGGCCGGCCGGAACCTGTACTGGTGCCCGTACTGCCAGCAGTCGCAGGAGTAGGAGCTCTTGGGGCGGGGCGGAAACGGGGCACTTCGACACGGACACGCCGACTGTCGTGGCGCAGTCTGGTTCCCGCGCCGTCAAAACGCCCCGTTACGGCTTGCCGGCACGGCTTAAAACAAAAGGACCCCTCTGCTGAGGGGTCCTTTTCCATGGAGGGGACGACGGGAATCGAACCCGCGTAATCAGTTTGGAAGACTGAGGCTTTACCATTAAGCTACGTCCCCGAAGGAAGATCCGTTTTGCTGCGGAAACTCCGGGCTGGCTGTTCAAGCCGGATACAACTAAACCTAATCCATGGCCTACGTGTCAAATGTGCAATCGCGACGCGTATCACCGTAGACTTGCCTGTGCACTTACGGGGTGTAGCTCAGCTTGGCTAGAGCGCCTGCTTTGGGAGCAGGAAGTCGCAGGTTCAAATCCTGTCACCCCGACTCTGCGGCCAGGACCAGCAGGCCTGGACATTCATTGCGTTTGCAGAAACCCATCCCACAACCCAGGAGTACTTAGACCGTGAAGAGCGCTGTCGAGAACCTCACCCCCACGCGGGTCAAGCTCAATGTTGAGGTCCCCTTTGAGGAACTGAAGCCCAGCATCGACTCGGCCTACAAGACTGTTGCCTCGCAGATCCAGGTTCCCGGGTTCCGCAAGGGCAAGGTTCCCGCAAGGATCATCGACCAGCGCGTCGGCCGCGGCTACGTCCTGGAGACGGCGATCAACGACGGCCTCAACGGCTGGTACCAGGCTGCCGTGCAGGAGTCCGGCATCCGCCCCCTGAGCCGCCCTGAGGTCGAGATCACCGAGGTTCCGGACCCCTCCGCGACCGACGGCGGCCTGAAGTTCGCCGCCGAGGTTGACGTCCGTCCCGAGATCGAACTGCCGGACTACGCCGGCATCGAGGTCCAGGTCGCCGCTGCGGAATCCTCCGAAGCCGACGTGGACAAGGCCCTGGACGAACTGCGCGGCCGCTTCGGCACCCTGAAGTCCGTTGACCGTCCCGCTGCCGATGGTGACTTCCTCACCATCGACATCACCGCCACGATCGACGGCGAAGAGGTTGACTCCGCTGCCGGCCTGTCCTACCAGGTTGGCGCCGGCACCATGCTTGAGGGCATGGACGAAGCCGTGACCGGCCTGAGCGCCGACGAGGACGCCATCTTCGACACCACCCTGGTGGGCGGCGACCACGCCGGCGAAGCCGCCCAGGTCAAGGTTGTCGTGAAGGCCGTCAAGGAACGCGAACTGCCCGAAGCGGACGACGACTTCGCCCAGCTCGCCTCCGAGTTCGACACCCTCGCCGAACTCCGCGAAGACCTGGCCAAGCAGGCAGCAGACTCCAAGATCGTGGAGCAGGGCGTGGAAGCCCGCGACAAGGTCCTGGACAAGCTGGTTGAACTGGTTGAGGTTCCCGTTCCGGATTCCGTCGTAGAGGAGCAGCTCGAAGCCCACTTCCAGGAGGGCAACGGCCACGGAGAAGGCGAGCACGACACCGAAGAGCACCGCGAAGAGGTCCGCGCCAACACGGCCCGCGCCTTCCAGAATGAGATCATCCTGGACGCCATTGCGGAAAAGGAAGAAGTCGACGTCAGCCAGAACGAGCTGATCGACTACATCGTCACCACCGCCAGCCAGTACGGCATGGACCCGAACCAGTTCGCCCAGATCATTGACCAGAGCGGCCAGGTGCCCATGATGGTGTCCGAGGTCCGCCGCCGCAAGGCACTGGCCGTCGTCCTGGGCCAGGCCACGGTGACTGACACCGAGGGCAAGGCCGTCGACCTGAGCGACTTCGTCCGCCCCGCCGGCGAAGAGGAAGCTCCCGCCGCAGAAGCAGCCGATGCTGACGCAACCGAGGCTGCAGAGGCCGAGGTAGTCGAAGCCGAGGACACCACGGCAGACGCCAAGGCCTAGTCCTTATTGACCGCAACAACGGCCCCCGGATCCCTAGGATCCGGGGGCCGTTCGCGTTGGACCCGAAACAACACACCGCTGATTCGACCATCGTGCGCCGTCAGCGAACAGCCGTCGGTGCGCGAACAAAACGCCGTGGAAACCGGTTAGTGTCCAAGTAGTGATTTTCAGTGATGTCACCGTCACCAGCGAGAGGTAAGTAAACATGTCACAGCACTCAGAGGCCCCCCGGATGGCGACCGTCGATCCTGCAGCCCAGGACAACTACATTTACAACCGCCTTCTCAAGGAGCGGATCATCTGGCTGGGCTCGGAGGTGCGTGATGACAACGCCAACGCGATCTGCTCGCAGCTGCTCCTGCTCTCGGCCGAGAACCCGGAAAAGGACATCTACCTCTACATCAACTCGCCCGGCGGCTCCGTCACCGCAGGCATGGCCATCTACGACACCATGCAGTTCATCCCGAACGATGTCGTGACCGTCGCCACCGGACTGGCCGCCTCCATGGGACAGTTCCTGCTCTCCTCGGGCACCAAGGGCAAGCGGTACGCCACGCCCAACGCCCGCGTCCTGATGCACCAGCCCTCGGGCGGCATCGGCGGCACCGCCTCCGATATCAAGATCCAGGCCGAACTCATCCTGCACATGAAGAAGGTCATGGCGGAACTGACTGCCGAGCAGACCGGCCAGACCGTTGAGACCATCCTCAAGGACAATGACCGCGACAAGTGGTTCACTGCCACCGAGGCCCTTCAGTACGGTTTCTTCGACAAGATCGCCGCGCACGCCGGCTCCGTGTCGGGCGGCGGCGGAACCGCCAGCGACTCCTCCGGCGACTCAGCCTCGCAGAACTAACCGGCATCCAGAACCCCTTCGATCAGGAGCAAACACAATGAATTACAACTTCGGGTGGTCAGCCGGCAATCTTCCGTCCAGCCGCTACGTCCTGCCACAGTTCGAGGAGCGCACCCCCTACGGCTTCAAGCGCCAGGACCCGTACACCAAGCTCTTCGAGGACCGCATCATCTTCCTCGGTGTGCAGGTGGACGACGCTTCCGCTGACGACATCATGGCCCAGCTGCTGGTCCTGGAGTCCACGGATCCGGACCGCGACATCACCCTGTACATCAACTCGCCGGGCGGCTCGTTCACGGCCATGACGGCGATTTACGACACCATGCAGTACATCCGCCCCGAGATCCAGACAGTCTGCCTGGGCCAGGCCGCCAGCGCGGCTGCTGTCCTGCTTGCGGCCGGTACTCCCGGCAAGCGGCTGGCACTGCCCAATGCCCGCGTCCTGATCCACCAGCCGGCATTGTCCGGCGGCCAGGGCGGACAGGCCTCGGACCTGGAGATCCAGGCGGCAGAGGTCATGCGGATGCGCGCCTGGCTTGAGGATACGCTGGCCCACCACTCCGGTCGCACGTCCGAACAGGTCAACAACGACATCGAGCGCGACAAGATCCTCACTGCCGCGGAGGCCCAGGCATACGGCCTCATCGACCAGGTGCTTGATTCGCGCAAGATCAAGCCTCAGGCAATCACGAGGTAGCAGTACGGCTAGCCGGTGCGGCCCAGTTCATTTGGCCGCACCGGCCTTTTCTTTCCACCCTTGGGAGCGAATGTGACCTAGAGTGGAAGTTGTCACAATCCGGTCCACGCGGGCCGGGAAGATTTCAGCAATGGTGCAGGGCTGCCTGGCAGCAGGATACTAAGGGGTTCACATATGGCTCGGATTGGCGAGAGCACGGATCTGCTGAAGTGCTCTTTCTGCGGAAAGAGCCAGAAGCAGGTGCGCAAGCTCATTGCCGGGCCCGGTGTCTACATCTGCGATGAGTGCATCGAGTTGTGCAACGAAATCATCGAAGAGGAGCTCGCGGAGGTCGCAGACCTGGGCAGCTTCGAACTGCCCAAGCCGCGTGAAATCTTCGACTTCCTGCAGGAATATGTCATCGGCCAGGAGCCGGCAAAACGTTCCCTCGCCGTCGCCGTTTACAACCACTACAAACGCATCCAGGCAGGCCATGCCCCCAAGTCCGGGAGCCTGGGGGACAGCGGGCATCATGACGACGTCGAGATCGCCAAGTCGAACATCCTCCTCATCGGCCCCACCGGCTGTGGCAAGACCTACCTGGCACAGACCCTCGCCCGGCGCCTGAACGTACCGTTCGCCGTCGCGGACGCCACCGCCCTGACCGAGGCCGGCTACGTGGGCGAAGACGTGGAGAACATCCTCCTCAAACTCATCCAGGCCGCAGACTATGACGTCAAGAAGGCCGAACAGGGCATCATCTACATCGACGAGATCGACAAAATCTCCCGCAAGAGCGAGAACCCCTCCATTACCCGGGACGTGTCCGGCGAGGGCGTGCAGCAGGCCCTCCTGAAGATCCTGGAAGGGACCGTTGCCTCTGTCCCGCCGCAGGGCGGACGGAAGCACCCGCACCAGGAATTCATCCAGATCGACACCACTAACGTCCTGTTCATCGTGGCCGGCGCCTTTGCCGGCCTGGAAGAGATCATCGGCTCCCGGTCCGGCCGCAAGGGCATCGGTTTCGGCGCCCCGCTCAACGATGCCAGCAAGAAGGTGGACTCATACGGCGAGGTCATGCCGGAGGACCTGCTGAAGTTCGGCCTGATCCCGGAATTCATCGGCCGGCTCCCGGTGATCACCACGGTGTCCAACCTGGACCGTGATGCCCTGATCCAGATCCTCTCCACGCCCAAGAATGCCCTGGTGAAGCAGTACCAGAAAATGTTCCAGATCGACGGCGTGGAGCTGGTGTTTGACGACGCCGCCCTGGATGCCATTGCCGACCAGGCCCTGGAACGCGGCACCGGTGCGCGTGGTCTTCGCGCCATCCTGGAGGAGGTCCTGCTCCCCGTGATGTTCGATCTTCCGAGCCGCGAGGATGTTGCCAGCGTGGTGATCACGGAGGACGTGGTCCTGCGGGGGACCGAACCCACCATGATTCCGCATGTGGCCAAGCGCCGTAAATCTGCCTGACCGAGAGGACCCTGTGACTGCACCTGCAACGAACAAAGCTGATTTCTGGTTCGATCCCCTCTGCCCGTTTGCATGGATTACCTCCCGCTGGATCGGTGAGGTGGAAGCCGTTCGCGACATCGAGACGGAGTGGCACGTCATGAGCCTGGCGGTCCTCAATGAGGGCCGCGACCTGGAGCCCGCGTACCGCGAGTCCATGGACAACGCCTGGGGCATGGTCCGCGTGATCATTGCTGCCCGGGAAGAACATGGCCCGCAGGTCATCAAGCCGCTCTACGATGCCATGGGCGCGCTGATCCACAACCAGGGTGAGAAGGACCGCGCCGAAGTTATCACCAAGGCCCTGGCCGAGTGCGGCCTGCCTGCCTCTTTGGCCGAAGCCGCCGCCACCGATGCCTATGACAAGCAGCTGCGGGCGAGCCACCAGGAAGGCATCTCACTCGTGGGCCAGGACGTGGGAACCCCTGTGGTCGCTTTCAACGGAACGGCGTTCTTCGGTCCGGTCCTGACCCGTATTCCCCGCGGCGAGGAAGCCGGCAAGCTATGGGACGCCGCCACCACGATCGCCGCCTACCCGCACTTCTTCGAGCTGAAGCGGAGCCGCTCGGAGCGTCCCGAATTTGACTGAGCGCTTGCCAGCCGGGCAATAACCCGCTCGAAGGGCCCCGGGAGAACTACCGTTGTGTAGTTCTCCCGGGGCCCTTGTGGTTGTCCGGGGGCAGGAGAACAATGGAACTTACCCACTTCGAAAGAAGCGGGACGCAGGAACCAAAGATCCAGTGATATGTATTTGACGCAGCCATCGGCAAAGTCGAATGCAAGCTACCAGTGACGGTGTAGCAAGACCTGGAGGTCAGCGGATCCTGCCAGACCATTGAGATAACGTCACAAGATGGCCGAAAGTCGAAGCCCCACCAACGGCAAAACGCTGATGGGGCTTCCCCTTTGCCTGAAAACAGGAGCCTGGAAACAGGCGTGGCTGGATTCTGCGGCTGTCAGGCCTTGGCGGGTTCGTCGCTTGGAGCAAGGGCAACGTCGGTCACGGCGAGGTCCCCTTCGCCCACTACCAGCGTGATCTCCCGCGCGTTGGACGCGGCCTTCAAGTCGGCCAGTCCTGCCTGCAGTTGCGCTGTCAGTGCCTCCGGAGCGGTGATGGTTGCCGCGAGAACCTCGGTCCGCTGCTTGACCTTCGCCTCGGACTTGGCCTTGCGGACACCGCTGAGGGCCACGCCAACGGTTGCCAGCATGGTGGTGTCCCCGCCGGGCATCTCCAGCGCAGCCGGCCACGCTGCCTGGTGCACGGAGCCGTTGCGCCACCAGCTCCATACTTCCTCTGTGGCGAAGGGCAGGAACGGGGCGAAGAGCCGCAGAAGGGTGTCCAGGGTGGTGGCCAGGGCGGCAAGCACGGAAGCCTGCTCCGCCTCGCCGGCCGCTCCGTAGGCGCGGTCCTTGATCAGTTCCACGTAGTCATCCGTGAACTGCCAGAAGAATGACTCCGTGAGCTGCAGCGCGCGGGCGTAGTCGTAGTTGTCGAACGCCCTGGTGGACTGTGTGACGACGTCGGCCAGCTGGGCCAGCAGCGCCCGGTCCAAGGGGTTGGCCAGAACTGAGAGATCGCCGCCCAGGACCGAATTTTCAGTGGCGCCGAGGTTCAGCACGAACTTGGAGGCATTCAGCAGCTTGATGGCCAGGCGGCGGCCGATCTTCATCTGCGCGATCTCATAGGCGGTGTCGGCGCCGAGCCGCGCCGAAGCAGCCCAGTAGCGGACTGCGTCCGAGCCGTACTCGTTCAGCACGTCGGTGGGGACCACCACGTTGCCCTTGGACTTGGACATCTTCTTGCGGTCCGGGTCCAGGATCCAGCCGGAAATGGCCGCGTGCTTCCACGGGGCGCAGTCCTGGAGTGCATCGGCGCGTACCACCGAGGAGAAGAGCCAGGTCCGGATGATGTCGTGGCCCTGGGGGCGGAGGTCGAACGGGTAGACCTTGGCAAACAGGTCCTCGTCACGGCTCCATCCGCCCACGATCTGCGGGGTCAGTGAGGAGGTGGCCCACGTGTCCAGGACGTCGGCGTCACCCGCGAAGCCGTTGGGCTGGTCGCGCTGTGCCTCGTCGAACCCCGGGGCGGCGTCCGCGGCGGGGTCCACCGGGAGCATCCCGTCGGAGGGCAGGATGGGGTTGTCGTAGTCCGGGTTGCCCTGTGCGTCGAGCGGGTACCAGACGGGGATGGGTACGCCGAAGAAGCGCTGGCGGGAGACCAGCCAGTCACCGTTCAGGCCGGCGATCCAGTTCTCGTAGCGGGAGCGCATGAAGGACGGGTGGAAGTCGATGTCCTTGCCCCGGCCGATCAGGCGTTCGCGGCGGTCCTCGTCGCGGCCGCCGTTGCGGATGTACCACTGGCGGGACGTCACCACTTCCAGGGGCTTGTCGCCCTTCTCGAAGAAGTTCACGGGGTGGGTGATCTTCTTGGGCTCTCCGTCAAGCAGGTCCGCTTCCTTGAGGAGTTCCACCACGGCTTCCTTGGCGGAGAAGGCAGTCTTGCCGGCGATCGCGGCGTACGCTTCCTTGCCGGCCGCGCTGGTGATCCATTCGGGCGTTTCGGCAATGATGCGGCCGTCGCGGCCCATGATGGCGCGCGTGGGCAGCTGCAGTTCGCGCCACCAGGTGACGTCGGTCAGGTCCCCGAAGGTGCAGACCATGGCGATGCCGGAGCCCTTGTCCGCCTTCGCCAGCGGGTGGGCCTTGACCTCGAGTTCAACGTCGAACAGCGGGGATTTCACGGTCTTGCCGAACAGCGGCTGGTACCGCTCGTCGTCGGGGTTGGCCACCAGCGCAGCGCAGGCGGCCAGAAGTTCCGGGCGCGTGGTCTCGATGAAGACCTTGCTGCCGTCTTCCGTGAAGAAGGGGTACCGGTAGTAGGCGCCCGGAACTTCACGGTCCTCAAGCTCGGCCTGGGCAACGGCGGTGCGGAACGTGACGTCCCACAGCGTGGGGGCTTCAGCCATGTAGGCGTCGCCGGCAGCCAGGTTGGCAAGGAAGGCGCGCTGGGACACGGCACGGGAAGTGTCGTCAATGGTGCGGTAGGTCAGGTTCCAGTCGACGGACAGGCCCAGGGTCTGGAAAAGGTTTTCGAAGACCTTCTCGTCCTCAACAGCCAGTTCCTCGCAGAGTTCGATGAAGTTCTGGCGCGAGACGACGTCGAAGTCACGCTGGTTCTTGGCCGGCTGCGCGGGCGGGCGGTAGTCGGCGTTGTAGGGAATGGCGGGATCGCAGCGGACACCGTAGTAGTTCTGGACGCGGCGTTCCGTGGGCAGGCCGTTGTCGTCCCAGCCCATGGGGTAGAAGACGTTCTTGCCGGTCATGCGCATGTAGCGCGCCTGGACGTCGGTCTGGGTGAAGGAAAACATGTGCCCCACATGCAGGGATCCCGATGCGGTGGGCGGGGGAGTATCGATCGAGTAGACCTGCTCCCGGGTGGTGTCGGGATTGAACTTGTAGGTTCCCTCGGCCAGCCAGCGCTGGGTGAGCGCAGCTTCGAGGCCTTCGAGGGCCGGCTTGTCGGGAACGTTGATGGGGGCGGTGGTGGGCGTGTCTGTACCCTGCGTGTCTTCAGCCATTGGGCAATTCTTTCATGCCCGCTTCCATCCCACCCAACCCGTCCCGCCCGGGCCGGCGTGAACGCGGGTAGCATGCCGGGTATGGGCCAACCGCGGGACATCTTCGGCATCAAGCGCATCTACGATCCACCGGCGAGCGACGACGGCTGCCGGGTGCTGGTGGACCGGCTCTGGCCGCGCGGGATGTCCAAGGAGGACGCGGCCATCGATCTCTGGCTCAAGGACGTTGCCCCCTCTGCCGGGCTGCGCAAGGACTTCAACCACCGCCCCGAGCGGTTTGCCGAGTTCAGCGAAGCCTACCGGCTCGAACTGGACGCCAACCCGGCAGTGGGAACGCTGCTTGAATTGGCCGCCGGCCACCCCCGGATCACACTGCTCTATGCTGCCCGCAACACGGAGGCCAACCACGCGCGGGTCCTGCTTGATTACGTCCGTGGACGTCCTGCCGGCTGATCCCGTTAGGGTGGTGCCATGACGAAGGACTTGCACAAAAAGGCAGCACTGGTGACTGGCGCGAGCAGCGGAATCGGGGAGGCGGCAGTGCGCGCGCTGCGCGCCGATGGGTGGACGGTCTTCGCCGTTGCCCGCCGGGCCGATCGCCTGGCCGCGCTGGAAGGCGAGACGGGCGCCGTCGCGATTCCTGCGGACATTGCAGAGGACGACGACGTGTCCCGGCTTCTCGCGGAGGTTACCGGGGCGGGCGGCATTGATACGCTCATCAACATCGCCGGCGGGGCGCGCGGCGCCGACAAGGTGGGCGAAGCCAGCACCGATGACTGGGAATGGATGTACCGCGTCAACGTCCTGGGCACCATGAAGCTGACCCGTGCCTTCCTGCCCATGCTGCGCGCCACGGGTGAAGGAACGGTGCTGAACCTGACTTCGACGGCCGGCCTTGCCGCGTACGAGGGCGGCGGAGGCTACAACGCCGCGAAGTTCGCCCAGCATGCCATGACCAACGCCCTCCGGCTTGAAGAGGTGGAGCACAACGTCCGCGTCATTGAGGTGGCTCCAGGCCTGGTGCAGACGGAGGAGTTCGCACTGAACCGTTTGGGGGACGCGCAGGCTGCTGACAAGGTCTACCAAGGGGTTGAGAAGCCGCTGACGGCAGAGGACGTGGCCGATGTGGTCCGCTACGCCGTCACGGTTCCGCACCACGTCAACCTGGACCAGATCGTCATCCGGCCGGTGGCGCAGGCTGCAAACCACAAGCTGATCAGGAAAGGCTGAATCGATCAGGAAACGCTAGGGAACCTGGATGCGCAGGGTGGCGGCCACTGCGGCATGGTCCGTCCCTCCCACCCGGTGGACCGAATAACCGGAGCCCCTGATGTCCGGGCTGGCTACCAGGTGGTCCAGCGCGATACCCGGCAGCCGGTACCCCCGCATCGGCCACGTGGGCACCAGCCTGCTGCCCAGGGCGGCCGCCACGTCCACCAGGGGCCGGTTGCCGCCCGTTCCGGCCAGCAGCGCCCGGAATTCCCGGTGGTCATAGGTCGCGTTAAAGTCCCCCGCCAGCAGCAGGGGACCGGAACCGTTGTCAGACCTGGCCACGGCAGCGAGGTCGCTGCGCCACTGCTCCAGGCCGTTTCCCACCGGTGCCAGGGTGTGCACGGCCACCACCCGCAGGCTGCTGCCGCTTTCGTCACCAAGGTCAAGGCTGGCCACCGGCATGCTGAACCGGGTACCTGGGATCACCCCGGATCCCTCCAGCTTGTAGGAGGAGTAGATGGCGGAGCCCCCGGCGCTGTCCCTGGCATGGGCAATCCGGTGGGGGAGCAGGCCGTCCAGCCCCGCCGCCGTGAGCCTTCGTTCCAGCGCGGGCGTGTACTCCTCAACGGCCAGCAGGTCCACGTGCAGTTCCCGGACCAGGGCCACGATGCTGCCGGCATCCGCACCGCCCAACTCCGCGTTGATGCTCATGGCCACCAGGGAGACGGACGTGCCGGCAGCCTCGGCGGCAGGTTCGCGGACGTCCAGCGGCAAAAGCCAAAAGGCCTGGCAGCCCACCAGGGATGCGGCCAGGACCTGCTGCCACCGGCTCCGCCCCATGAAGGCCAGGAACAGTGCCGCGGCGGCGGGCGCCGCGAGCCACGGCGTGAACGCCACCAGCTGTACGCCAAGGACGGGCCAGTCGGCAGGTACCGCGCGGACCGCGGATACAGCTGCCACCGGCACGGCAACAGGAATGAACAGCCATCTGCACACGGCGGCCGCACGCCTCCGCCCGGAGGGGCGCCCGGAAGCTGTCATGAGCCGAGTCTAGGCACTGCGCAGGCAGGCGTCAGCCCCGCGGCGATGGGGCGCAGGCGGGAAAGTCAGGGCATGACGCTTAGGGTGGCGACGACGGCCGCGTGGTCCGTCCCTGGGAATCGCACTGTGCTGAAGCCCAGGACGGTGATACCGGGGCTGACAAGGATGTGGTCGATGACAGCAAAGGCGGGCACCGGACCATTGGCCGGCCAGGTGGGTGCCAGGCCCTTTCCGACGGCCTGCGCTGCGTCGGCCAGGCCGGCCGCGAGGAGGCTACGGAACCCGGAGTGGTCGATGCTGGCGTTGAAGTCGCCCAGCAGGACAGACTGCCTGTCAACGGGGAGTTCCCGGTGCAGGCCTGCCAACTGGTTGAGTTCGGTACGCCAGACCGGGGTGTGTCCAGGTCGCGGGGAGTCAATATGGACAGATGTCAGCTGGATGCTTGCGCCAGTGCCCGGAAGAGCAGCTACGGCCCGGGTTTGGTAGAAGGATGTGCCGGGGACGCGGGCCATCGGCTGGAGAGGATAGCGTGAAAAGATGGCGTTGCCGGTGCCCGCACCGTCAACGTCGAGGACCCGGTACGGAAGATCCGCGCCTATTCCTGCCCCGTCAAGTCCTTCCAATCCTGCAGGCGCCAACTCGGGAAGGGCCAGGATATCGACGTTCCATGCCCTGGTCTGGACCAGCAGGGCGGCGGCATCAACGCCGCTGGACCCCACGTTCAGCGCCATCACGGTGAGCCGCTGCCCGACGGCCTGGGTGCTGGCAGCTCCCGCTGTTCGCGGTGCTTCGATGGCTGCGCGCGCTGTTCCGGAGACCGGAATGACACGGGGGGCCACCAGGAGCAACTGGCCAAGCAGGACGCCGACGGCCAGCGCGGCCAGCGTCGTGCGTGCGGGCCGGGGGTTCAGGAAGACGGCGGCCAGAGCAGCAGCCATGGCTGCCATCGATGGGAACAGGCTGGCAGGGAACAGGGACAGCAACTGGACCCAGGGGGTGCCGAAATCTCCCGGGGCGAGACGCAAAACGGTCATTCCAGCTCCAGGCAGCAACAGGACTGCGGCGGCGGACCAGCAGGCCCAGGAGCCGGCACGGCGTAAACCGCCCATCCGCGTGTCCGGCACGGCCGCTTGGACCACCTGCATCTGTCCATTATTGGAGCCCCGGTTCTGGCTGAACAGAGGGCAGGACCCTCAATTACTCCCTTAACCGGCCCCGTAACGTCCTGTTCGCCGGGTGCCTGGACCAATGGTGCCCGCGTTCGGCCAGGGTGGAAGCGTTATGGAGACCGGAAATGGCACAGGACGCTGCAGCGATAGTAGACTTCTAATGGCTATGACCCGGCAATCACCGGTGAGCTTCCGGAAGAACACCCGATCTTCGCCTGCAAGCGTACCGGGTCAGTAGAACCGGACGGGTAAGCCCGTCACAGCAGTAATGAGAGGCCGGGGCAGCGGTGTTCCTTATGGAATACGCGGCGCCGGCAAGTGAGGTGGTACCGCGGTAAGCGTGCAGTCTTTGGGACGGCACGGCAGCCGTCCTCGCATCCTGAACGGAACGTCCGGCCCGTGCCGGGGGTTCACCACGCTCAACCCAGGATGTCGAACATGACGTTTTACCCCAAGGCCTCAGCCTCCAGTACCGCTGCCAACGGCAGCGCCGGCGTTTCCGCCTCTGTGAAGTTTCCGGAGATCGAAGAGCGCATCCTGAAGTACTGGGACCAGGACGGGACCTTCCAGGCCAGCATTGACCAGCGCAGCGCCGACGCTCCCGGCGGTGAGCCGGGCAGCAACGAATTCGTGTTCTACGACGGCCCGCCCTTCGCCAACGGTCTGCCGCACTACGGCCATCTCCTCACGGGTTATGCCAAGGACCTGGTGGGCCGCTACCAGACCCAGCGCGGCAAGCGCGTGGAACGCCGCTTCGGCTGGGACACCCACGGCCTGCCCGCCGAGCTTGAGGCCATGAAGCAGCTGGGGATGACGGACAAGACCCAGATCGAAGCCATGGGCATCGACAAGTTCAACGACGCCTGCCGCGCGTCGGTGATGAAGTACGCCGACGAATGGCGCAGCTACGTCACCCGCCAGGCCCGCTGGGTGGACTTCGACAACGACTACAAGACACTCAACGTCGAGTACATGGAGTCAGTCCTCTGGGCGTTCAAACAGCTGCACGACAAGGGCCTGACCTACAACGGCTACCGGGTCCTGCCGTACTGCTGGAAGGACGAGACGCCGCTGTCCAACCATGAGCTGCGCATGGATGACGACGTCTACAAGAACCGCCAGGACCAGACAGTCACCGTCACGTTCCCCATCCTCGCAGGGGAGTCGGAGCTCTCCAGGGACCTTGCCGGCGTGCAGGCCCTCGCCTGGACCACCACCCCCTGGACCCTGCCCACCAACGCCGCGCTCGCCGTCGGCCCCTCGATCACTTACGCCGTGCTGCCGGCCGGTCCCAATGGCATCAAGGCGGCCACTGCCGACGCCCCGGTCACGGGCAGCTTCCTGCTCGCGGCGGACCTGCTGGGCAGCTACGCCAAGGACCTCGGCTACGACAGCTTTGAAGATGCGGAAGCTGCCGTGCTGTCCACCTACAGCGGCGCGGAGCTGGAAGGGCTTGAATACCAGCGGCTGTGGGACGACTTTGCCGACAACGAAAAGTACGGCATGGAGAACGCCTGGCGCTTCGTGGTTGCAGACTACGTCACCACCACCGACGGAACCGGCATCGTGCACCAGGCGCCGGCCTACGGTGAAGACGACCAGAAAGTGTGCGAGGAGGCAGGCATCCCCGTGGTGCTCTCCGTCGACGAGGGCGCCAGGTTCCTGCCGTTGTTCAAGCACGGCGACCTGCACGACATCGTGGGCCTGCAGGTCTTCGAAGCCAACAAGCCCATCACCCAGGTGCTCCGGGCCCAGGGAAGGCTGGTCCGGCAGGCCAGCTACGAGCACAGCTACCCGCACTGCTGGCGCTGCCGGAACCCGCTGATCTACCGCGCGGTGTCCTCCTGGTACGTGGAGGTCACCAAGTTCAAGGACCGGATGTCCGAACTGAACCAGGAGATCAACTGGATCCCCGGCAACGTCAAGGACGGGCAATTCGGCAAGTGGGTGGAGAACGCCCGCGACTGGTCCATCAGCCGCAACCGGTTCTGGGGCAGCCCCATCCCGGTGTGGCAGTCAACGGATCCCGAATACCCCCGCACCGACGTCTACGGCTCCCTCGCGGAGATCGAGGCTGACTTCGGCCGGCTGCCCCTGAACAAGGACGGCGAAGTGGACCTCCACCGGCCGTTCATCGACGAGCTCACCAGGCCCAACCCGGACGATCCCCGCACCCCCGAAGAGGGCCAGTCCGTGATGCGCCGCGTCGAGGACGTCCTCGACGTCTGGTTCGACTCCGGCTCGATGCCGTACGGCCAGGTGCACTACCCGTTCGAAAACGAAGCCTGGTTCAACACGCACAACCCGGCGGACTTCATCGTTGAGTACATCGGTCAGACCCGCGGCTGGTTCTACATGCTGCACATCCTGTCCACCGCGCTGTTTGACCGGCCCGCGTTCCGCAACGTCATCAGCCATGGCATCGTGCTGGGCTCCGACGGCCAGAAGATGTCAAAGAGCCTGCGCAACTACCCGGACGTGTCAGAGGTCCTGGACCGTGACGGCTCCGACGCCATGCGCTGGTTCCTCATGTCGAGCCCCATCCTCCGGGGCGGCAACCTGATCGTCACCGAGCAGGGCATCCGCGACGGCGTCCGCCAGGTCATCCTGCCGCTCTGGAACGTCTACAGCTTCTTCACCCTGTACACCAACGCGGCGAATGGCGGCTCGGGGTACGAGGCGAAGCTGCGGTACGACGGCTACCAGGACACCCTGGACCAGTACCTGCTGGCCAACACCGGTGACCTGGTGCGCAGCATGGCTGCCCAGCTGGATACCTATGACATCTCCGGCGCCTGCGACTCCCTGCGCAGCTACCTGGACATGCTCACCAACTGGTACGTCCGCCGCAGCCGCCAGCGGTTCTTCGACGAGGACCAGGATGCGTTCGATGCGCTCTACACCGCCCTGGAGACCGTCACGCGCGCCGCGGCTTCCCTGCTGCCGCTGGTATCCGAGGAAATCTGGCGCGGCCTGACCGGCGGCCGGTCCGTGCACCTTGCCGACTGGCCGGACGCGGACCTGTTCCCCGCCAACCCGTCCCTGGTGGAAGCCATGGACCGGGTCCAGCAGATCTGCTCCACCGGTTCCTCACTCCGCAAGGCAGCCAACCTGCGTGTCCGCCTGCCGTTGCAGGAGCTGACCGTCGTGGCACCCGGCGCGGATGCCCTGCAGGGTTTTGCCGCCGTCGTCGCCGACGAACTGAACCTCCGGTCCGTTCGCCTGCTGGACGCCGCCACCGCTTCTCCCGAGGAGTTCGGCATCCAGCAAAAGCTGGTGGTCAACGCCCGTGCCGCCGGCCCGCGCCTGGGCAGGAACGTCCAGGTTGCCATCAAGGGGTCCAAGTCAGGGGACTGGTCGGTTGATGACGGCGTGGTCACCGCCGGCGGGCTGCAGCTGGAGCCGCAGGAATACACGCTGGAGACGGTGGTGGCCGAGTCTGAGGGCACTTCGGCAGCTGTTGCCGTGCTGCCAGGCGGCGGGTTCGTCGTATTGAACACGGAAGTGACCCCCGAGCTTGAAGCCGAAGGAACGGCACGCGACATGGTCCGCGCCATCCAGCAGGCCCGCAAGGATGCCGGGCTCAACGTGAGCGACCGCATCCGGACCACCGTCACCGCACCGCAGAACGTCGTGGATGCCCTGCTGGCCAACGCCGAACTGGTCCAGGGTGAGACGCTGACGGTGGACCTGGCGGCTGAGCCGGCCGATGTGTCCGAACCTGTCGTCGCGGTTGAAAAAGTGGAGGCCTAGACATGACCGACGAATTTTCCGTGGAAAGCGTCTACGCCGAACTGCTGGGACGGGCGCCGGAGAACAAGATGGAGCCCCGGCTGGCGCCGCTGTTCCGTGCCATGGATGTGCTGGGTGAGCCCAACAAGGCGTACCCGATCATCCACGTGACCGGGACCAACGGGAAAACGTCCACGTCCCGGATGATTGAGTCGGTGCTCCGCGCGCACGGCCTGAGCACCGGACGCTACACCAGCCCGCACCTGTCCAAGGTCACCGAGCGGATCAGCATCGACGGCCATCCCGTATCCGACGAGACGTTTGTCAGGATCTGGGACGAAATCCGGCCGTACCTGCAGATTGTGGACGCCGAACTGGAAGCAGAGGGCCAGCCCCGCCTGACGTACTTCGAGTGCCTTACTATCCTGGGCTTCGCCATCTTTGCCGACCAGCCGGTCAACGTTGCGGTCATCGAAGTGGGACTTGGTGGCATCACCGATGCCACCAACGTGGGCGACGGCCAGGTTTCGGTGGTCACGCCTATCTCGCTGGACCACACTGACCTCCTGGGGGACACCACGGAGGATATCGCGCACGAAAAAGCCGGCATCATCAAGCCAGGCGGCTACCTCATTAGTGCGGCGCAGCCACTCGACGCGGCCCAGGTGCTGCTGGAGAAAGCCAAAGAGGTGGGCGTGCCGTTCCGCTTCGAGGGCGTGGAATTCGGCGTCGAATCACGGACAGTGGCTGTTGGCGGGCAGGTGGTGACCATCCAGGGTATTGCCGGCCGTTACCCGGACCTGCTGGTGCCGCTGCACGGCGCCCACCAGGCACAAAACGCCGCCGTGGCGGTGGCCGCCCTGGAGGCGTTCTTCGGCGGTGAAAAGGAACTCGACTTCGAGGTGCTGCAGGAAGGCTTTGCGGCTGTCACATCGCCAGGCCGCCTGGAGGTGGTCCGGACCGCGCCCACCATCATCGTGGACGCCGCCCACAACCCCGACGGCATCAAGGCCTCCGCCGCCGCCCTGCAGGAAGCATTCACCTTCACGAGGCTGGTTCCGGTGGTGGGCGTGCTCAAGGAGAAAGACGCCGAGGAGATCCTGCGCGGGCTCAGGGAAGCCCTGGGGGAAATGGCGGCGGAATATTGCTTCACGCAGTCCAACTCTCCCCGGGCCGTCCCGGCCGCCGAGTTGGCCGAGCTTGCCATCGACCTGGGATTTGGCGAGGACAACGTCCACATTGCCGAAAAACTGGACGACGCGCTGGAATGGGCCGTGGAACGGGCCGAAGCCAATGACGACCTCTCCGGCGGCGTGCTGGTCACAGGCTCCATCACCCTGGTGGCAGAGGCGCGGATCCTGCTCGGAAAGACGGAGGCGTAGGCGTGGCGAGATTGACCAAGGCCCAGCGCGAGTGGCGTCCCGGGATGCCAAAGAAGCGCCGCTCCACCAAGGTGATGTTCGCTTCCACCGTGCTGCTCCTCGAAGCATTCGTCATGTTCTTCGCCACCCTGGTGGTGTTCGGCCTGCGCCGCGGGGAGTTCCCGCCGGCGCTGATCCTCGGCGTGGGAATCGCCCTCAGCGTCGTCATGATCTTCGCCTGCGCAGTCCTCAACAAACCCTGGGGCATCGGTTTGGGATGGATCCTGCAGCTGGTCCTGATCCTCACGGGCATCTTCGAACCGGCCATGTTCCTGGTGGGCGCGCTCTTCGCGGTTGCCTGGTGGTACGGGATCCGCACCGGCATCCGGCTGGACCGCGAGGCCACGCAGCGCGCACGTGAACAGGCCGCATGGGAAGCCGCCCACCCGGACGGGGCCGCAGGTCCCGCCCAGCCGCAATCCCCTTAACCCGTCCCCGTAGACTTATCCCGAAACCCCACCAACGCATTGGAGCAGTTGTGACCACAGAGCGCACCCTCGTCCTGATCAAGCCCGACGGCGTCGCCCGTAACCTGACCGGCGCCATCCTGGCCCGGATCGAAGCCAAGGGCTACAGCCTGGTTGAGCTGAAGAAGGTTGACGCCACCCGCGAGCTACTGGAGCAGCACTACGAGGAGCACGTGGGCAAGCCGTTCTACGAGCCGCTGGTGGAGTTCATGCTCAGCGGACCCGTGGTGGCGGCCATCTTCGAAGGCCACCGCGTCATCGAGGGCTTCCGGTCACTGGCCGGTACCACGGACCCCACGACGGCGGCTCCGGGCACCATCCGCGGCGACTTCGGCCGGGACTGGGGCCTGAAAGTCCAGCAGAACCTGGTGCACGGCTCCGATTCGACCGACTCCGCCGAGCGCGAGATCAAGATCTGGTTCCAGGGCTGACAGTCCCGGCAGCAGCAAAAACGCCCCTGGTTCTTCTTCGGAACCAGGGGTTTTTTGGTTGGCGGGCCTAGAAGCCGGAGGTTCCCGCGAAAACCTGGATGAATGCGAAGAAGATGGTTGCGATGACGGCCACGTACAGCAGGGCCGTGATGATCCAGCCGGAATCACCCACGATGCGGACTGCGCCTGCGGGCATGGGGATGACGCCGGCAGTGATGTTCCTGATGGTGGTCCACACGAACAGCGGGATCATGGCCGCCCAGACAATCATGCACAGCGGGCACAGGATGTGGATTGAGTAGAGGGCCTGGGACCACAGCCACACCACGAACGCGAACCCCAGCGTGACGCCTGCCTGGATGCCCACCCAGTACCAGCGGGCGAACGTTGCGCCGGCGAGCAGTGCCATGCCCACGGTGATGATGATGGCGAACGCCACGATTCCAATGAACATGTTGGGGAAGCCGAACAGCGAGCTTTGCCATGTTTGCATGACCTGTCCGCACGAAATGAAGGGGTTCACATCGCACACCGTGGTGTGGTTGGGGTCCTTCAGAACCTCGAGCTTTTCCAGGACCAGGGTTCCGGAGGCCAGCCAGCCCACGATTCCGGTGACGACCAGCAGCCAGCCGAACGGCCGGTTCCGGGTCATCCGGGGAACGCTTGCGGCAGCACTGGTCGGCTGATCGGCGGCCCGTTCCTGCTTATGGGCGCTGACGGGGGAGATGCTGGGCATGGGTATGTCCTTTTCGTCCGGTGCTCCTGTGCCTGATTGTAACGCCGGATGCTGGAGCCACCACACAGGAATGGGAACAGGAGCGCCTGCCTCCGTGGCGATTCGGCCCGGGTATGAGAGAATAAACGTGGCTGGAAGCCGATCCACATTCGGACTCCGGTCCGGTGGTATGTTCCCAAGACCGCCAATGATGAGCAGGGCAGGCTTCGGATTCTTCCGGTACTCCCGCCACTCCATTGGGCGGCACCTGGTTGTAGCACGCAGAACAACGGGTTTTCAGAACTTCCACCGGCTCCCACGGGCTGCCGCACCCCAACGACGGTGCGAACCTGGGAGTATCCACTTGACTTCTGTCAACGCCTGCGGGTTTTGACAATATGTGCCCCAATGGGTGCCGGATGTGGCGGTACGTCAGGGGCAGGAGTGTTGCCACATATGGACAATGATCAGGAACTGGCCGTTAACGATGATGCATCGGCTGCCGAAGCTGCTGCACCCAAGAAGGCTCCACGCACCCGCCGCAAAGCGGCTCCCAAGACCGACGACGCCCTGACGGCTGGCGCGGTCACGGAACCGGAAGCGGCCGCCCCTGCAGGAGGCGGCGACGCTCCGGTTGAGGATGAAGTGGCAGCGCCCAAGGCCCCGGCCCGGCGCACACGCGCCCGGAAGAAGGCAGACACCGCCGAACCCCTGCCTGCCTTCGCTGATGAAGCAGAGCCAGCTGCCGCCGCTGCCGCCGCCGCCGTTGCGGCCGTTGACGCTCCGGCCGCACCCGCCGCTGAGGCGAGCGACGAAAGCCCCGCCGCGGTACCTGCTGCCGCCGAAACTTCGGACGCCGGAACCAAGCCGGTTCGCCGCCGTCGGGTAGCCACCCGCAAGGCTGCCTCCCCGGCCCTGGCGCCCGAAGCAGACTCCCCGGCCACGGATGCCGTGCCGGCGGGAACAGCGGCGCCAGAAGCCCAGGCCCAGGTTGCGGCCCAGGACCATGGTGCAGCGACGGCGCAGGAGCCGGTCCGGGAATCCGCTGCAGTGCAGGGATCAACCCAGGAGCCGGCCCGGGAGACCCCTGCGGCGGCCAAGGAGGAGCCCGGATCCGTCGCGGCGGCCAGCTCCTTTGGTTCCCTTTTCCTGGAACCTGCATCCCCCACATCCGTGCTCTTCCAGGCGCCGGACCTCACCACCGTGGTCCGTCCTGCGACGCCCGCCGTTGAGGAGCCTGAGGAGGACGAGACCGAAGACGGCGAAGATTCCTCCAGCCGCCGCCGGCGCCGCAGCCGGGGGCGGAGGGGCCGCACCCGCCTCGATGACCGTGCCGACGAGGATACCGAGGGCGGCAGCGCCGAGGCTGACGCCGAGGACGAGGCCGACGAGGACAGCGCTGTGCAGCCGGAGGACGGTGTGACGTCCCGCCGCCGGCGTCGCCGCCGCCGTGGGGACCAGGACCTTGAACTGACGGGTGGCGGGGATGACGATCCGCCCAACACAGTCACCAGGGTCCGTGCGCCGCGTGCCGTTACTGAAGCGCCCGTAAGCAACCGGGTGACCAGCGTGAAGGGCTCCACCCGCCTGGAGGCCAAGAAGCAGCGCCGCCGCGAGTCCCGCGACACGGGCCGCCGCCGCACCGTGATCACCGAAGCCGAGTTCCTGGCACGCCGCGAGTCCGTTGACCGGCAGATGATCGTCCGCCAGCGCGATGACAGGATCCAGATCGCCGTCCTCGAAGACGGCGTCCTGGCCGAACACTTCGTGTCAAAGACCCAGCAGGACTCGCTCATCGGCAACGTGTACCTGGGCAAGGTCCAGAACGTGCTGCCGTCCATGGAAGCGGCATTCGTGGACATCGGACGCGGCCGCAACGCCGTGCTGTACGCCGGCGAAGTGAACTGGGAAGCCGTCAACCTTGAGGGCAAGCAGCGCCGCATCGAGAACGCGCTGAAGTCCGGCGACACCGTCCTGGTCCAGGTGACCAAGGACCCCGTGGGACACAAGGGCGCCCGGCTCACCAGCCAGATCTCCCTTCCCGGCCGCTACCTGGTGTACGTGCCGGGCGGTTCCATGACCGGCATCTCCCGCAAGCTGCCCGACGTCGAACGCAACCGGCTCAAGCGCATCCTCAAGGACCGTCTGCCGGAGCACGCGGGCGTCATTGTCCGCACCGCCGCCGAGGGCGCTTCCGAGGAAGAACTCACGCACGACATCAACCGCCTGCGCGCACAGTGGGACGGCATCGAAAGCCAGTCCGCCTCCACCAAGGTCCTGGCTCCCGAACTGCTCTACGGCGAACCCGACCTGACCATCAAGGTGGTCCGCGACGTCTTCAATGAAGACTTCTCCAAGCTCATCGTTTCCGGTGAGGAAGCCTGGGACACCATCGAGGCCTACGTCACCTACGTGGCGCCGGACCTGGTGGGCCGGCTCGAGAAGTGGACCAAGGACCAGGACATCTTCTCCGCCTGGCGCATCGACGAGCAGATCCACAAGGCCCTTGAGCGGAAGGTCTTCCTGCCTTCCGGCGGCTCCCTGGTGATCGACCGCACCGAAGCCATGACCGTAGTGGACGTCAACACCGGCAAGTTCACCGGCAGCGGCGGCAACCTCGAGGAAACCGTCACCAAGAACAACCTGGAAGCTGCCGAGGAAGTAGTGCGCCAGCTGAGGCTGCGCGACATCGGCGGCATCATCGTGATCGACTTCATCGACATGGTGCTCGAATCCAACCGCGACCTGGTCCTGCGCCGCATGGTGGAATGCCTGGGCCGTGACCGGACGAAGCACCAGGTTGCGGAGGTCACGTCGCTGGGCCTGGTCCAGATGACCCGCAAGCGCATGGGTACCGGCCTGCTGGAGGTCTTCGGCGAGCAGTGCGAGGCCTGCGCCGGCCGTGGCGTAGTGACCCACGACGATCCGGTGGAGCACCGCCGCGCCAACATCGTGGCGGCCGAACACCACGTCCAGCGCACCGACAACCGTCCCGAAGCCCGCGGGGAATCCCACCGCGCCGAAGGGCAGCGGATCGATGCGACCCAGCCGGGGGTGCGTCCCGAGCGCAAACGGCGGCGGGGACGCGGCGGCCAGCAGCCCGAGGGTGCCCCGGCGCCTGCGGTCCAGGTCCACACCGTCCTGCCGGACCCGACAGATGCCGAGCGGCACGCCAAGGCAGAAGCCACCCGGCTTGCCCTTGCTAACATCGCCGCTGCCGCCCACGCGGCCCACCTGCACGACGATGAGGTGGCGGCAACCCGGCAGGCGCCGTTGGCCGAGCCTGCACCGGCTCCTGCTGCTGCTCCTGCTCCTGCAGAGGAGAAGCACGACGCCGATGCCCCCGCACGTCCCGCAGCTGTCCTGACCTTCGGCGGCGAGGAAGTCCCGCTTCCGTTCGTGGAACACGCGGAGGAGCAGCATCCCAGGCCCGCCCTCACCCTGGACCGCCTCGCGGAAGCGTTCGCCCACCTCGGCCAGCCGGCTTCCCCCATGGAGAACGCGCCCGCCAAGGCCGCAGATGCGGTGAAGGCAGCCGAACAGGCAGGGCCCGAACGGCAGGCTGACGGGGGAGTGGCATCCCCCGCCACCGTGGCCGCTCCGGCTGACAAGGACTACTCCGACCACACGCTGGAGCAGTCCCGGCAACGCAGGCCGCGGCGCCACCGCGCTGCCAGCCGTGCCCAGGGTGCCGCCAACGAGACCGCCGTCCAGCACCACGAGAGCGTCCAGGCGGCCAGTACCGGCCATTCGCACGCAGCCAAGGCCCCGGACACCCATAAAGCAGCGCCGGCGGATAAGGGCAGGCAGTCGGAGGAGCCCATCATTCTGGGCGTAGGAGTCCCGGCTTCGGAGCTTTAGCCAGGGCTGGGTCAACACGCCACCCAGGAAGTCCCCGCTGTGTGGACAGTTCCCCCCGCGAAGTGCAGGGGGAAAGGTCAGCGGAGCGGGGACTTTCTGCGTGCCCGGCCCGTCACTTTGCCGCGGCCGGCACCGAAGCAGCTAGGCTGGAAAATCGACACGGGGTGCCGCGCAGAAGGCCGGCTGAGATCCAGACCCGTTGAACCTGTCCGGCTAGTACCGGCGAAGGGATGTCTCTTGTCGTCGACCCTTTCCATGCCCCTGCCAACTGCATCCGGTGATCCTTCGGCGCTGCCCGTGGGCCGCGACGTCCCACGCGTCCTCTCCATCGCCGGCTCCGACCCGTCCGGCGGAGCCGGCATCCAGGCGGACCTCAAAAGCATCGCCGCCCACGGCGGATACGGCATGGCTGCGATTACCGCCCTCACGGCCCAAAACACCCGGGGCGTGCAGGCTGTCCACGTTCCCCCGGCAGCCTTCCTGGCCCAGCAGCTGGATGCCGTCAGTGATGACATCAGCATCGACGCCGTCAAGATCGGCATGCTGGGTGATGAGGCGGTGATCCGCACTGTCCGCCAATGGCTCGGGAAGGTCCGTCCCGCCGTCGTGGTCCTTGACCCCGTGATGGTGGCCACGAGCGGCGACCGGTTGCTCAAGGAGTCCGCCGAAGCTGCCCTGCGGGACCTGTTGCCCCTTGCACACCTCATCACCCCCAACCTGCCCGAGCTCGCCATACTGGTGGGCGCGGACCCGGCGGAAAGCTGGGACGCGGCGCTGGACCAGGGGAGGCGCCTGGCGGATGCCACCGTGGCCACAGTATTGGTCAAGGGTGGCCACCTGGCAGGCCTGGCCTGCCCGGACGCGCTGGTGAACACCGTGGGCCTTCTGGGGCAGGAAGTGGTGGAAGTGCAGGGCAACCGGGTCGCTACCCGCAACAGCCACGGCACCGGCTGTTCTCTGTCCTCGGCAATGGCCACGGTGCAGGCCCGCCTGGGGGACTGGGAAGCATCGCTGCGGACGGTCAAGCCCTGGCTGGCAGGCGCACTTGAGAACTCCGGCCAGCTGGAGGTAGGCCAGGGCAACGGCCCCGTGCACCATTTCCACCATGTGCGGCCGGTCCTGGCGGAAGGCGGCTTCGCGGCCCGGTTGTGGGCGGAAGCACAACAGGACCTCGCGGACATCTACGCGCTGGACTTTATCCACGGCCTGGTCTCAGGCGATCTTGCCGAAACGGATTTTGCCTACTACCTGGCCCAGGATGCCCTCTACCTGAACGGCTACTCCCGGGTGCTGGCGCGGGCCAGCGCCCTGGCACCCTCGGAGGCCGACCAGCTGTTCTGGGCCCGGTCCGCGCAGCAGTGCCTTGAAGTGGAATCCGAACTCCACCGGTCGTGGCTCAGCACCCGCCCGGCCCAGACCGGCTTGGGCCCCGTCACCAAGTCCTACGTTGACCACCTCACCGCGGCGTCGGCGTCGGGCAGTTACGCGGTCCTTGCCGCCGCCGTCCTGCCCTGCTTCTGGCTCTATGCCGAGGTTGGCGAAAAGCTGCATGCCCGGTTCCTTGCCTCGGGTGGGCCGGACGGGCATCCATACGGCGCCTGGCTGCGCACGTACGCCGACGAGGGCTTTGCCGAAGCCACCCGCCAGGCCATCGCCATTGTGGATGCAGCCGGACGGAAGGCCTCGGACCAGGAGCGGACAGCGATGGTGACGGCCTTCAGGCAGTCCTGCCGCCTGGAAGTGGAGTTCTTCGACGCGCCGAGGCTGCATTCCTGACCCTTGCGGGCAGGGGCACCGCTATTATGGAGGGGATGGTTGCGGCGCCGCCTGCCGGGTTGTGGTTACTACCACAGCAGGGCGGCCGGAACCAGCCTCATTTGCGGCCGAAGATGGATTTAGCGTATTCTGGATCTTCGGTGCTTACGCCAACACTTGGGTTATGACCCCACGGCGTTGAGGCACAGCGATAAACCAGGCTTTTGATAGTCGGTTCCGCACGCAAATTTAGTTATAAACGTCGAGAGAAGTGAGTTCCCAAGTGGTGTACGCGATTGTCCGCGCAGGCGGCCGGCAAGAGAAGGTTTCCGTCGGAGACTTCGTTACCCTGAACCGCGTCGCCGGTGGAGCTGGCAGCACCATTCAGCTGCCCGCACTGCTCCTGGTTGACGGTGACAAGGTCACCTCTGCCGCTGCTGACCTGGCCAAGGTAACCGTTACGGCTGAGATCCTGAACGACCTCCGTGGTCCGAAGATTGTCATCCAGAAGTTCAAGAACAAGACCGGTTACAAGAAGCGCCAGGGTCACCGCCAGGAACTGACCAAGGTCAAGATCACCGGTATCCAGTAACCTTCGTTACTGTTCAGGTTTTTCAGCAGATTCCCCAGAATTTAGAGGCAGGCATTTCAGATGGCACATAAAAAGGGCGCGAGCTCCACTCGCAACGGTCGTGATTCCAACGCTCAGTACCTCGGCGTCAAGCGCTTCGGCGGCCAGGTAGTTTCCGCAGGCGAGATCATCGTCCGCCAGCGCGGCACCCACTTCCACCCGGGCGCCGGCGTTGGCCGTGGCGGGGACGACACCCTGTTCGCACTGACCCCGGGAGCCGTTGAATTCGGCACCCGCCGCGGTCGTCGCGTGGTCAACATCGTTGCTGCTGCAGCTGCAGAGTAACAAACAGTTCTGAAGCGGTGGAGCGGGCCTGATGGTCCGCTCCACTGTTCTTTTAACCGCATTACAATCGATGTGGCGTCCCGGGGGCGCCAGGTAAACAGCTTCTGAGGAGATCCACGTGGCCAGCTTTGTAGACCGGGTAGTACTGCACGTATCCGGCGGTAACGGCGGCAACGGGTGCGTCTCCGTCCACCGCGAGAAGTTCAAGCCCCTGGGCGGTCCCGACGGCGGTGACGGCGGCAACGGCGGTGATGTGATCCTGCGCGTGGACCACCAGACCACTACGCTCCTTGACTACCACCATGCACCCCACCGCCACGCCACCAACGGCGGCCCGGGCATGGGCGACTGGCGCGGCGGCAAGAATGGCGAAACCCTCATCCTCCCTGTCCCCGACGGCACCGTGGTCAAGTCCAAGGACGGTACAGTGCTGGCGGACCTCGTCGGCGAGGGCGCGGAGTACGTGGCAGCCGCCGGCGGTATTGGCGGCCTGGGCAACGCTGCGCTCTCCTCCCAGAAGCGCCGGGCTCCCGGCTTCGCCCTGCTCGGTATCGAAGGCGAATCCAGCGATATCGTGCTGGAACTCAAATCAATCGCCGACATCGCCCTGGTAGGCTTCCCGTCGGCCGGCAAATCGAGCCTCATCGCTGCGATGTCCGCCGCCCGGCCCAAGATCGCCGACTATCCGTTCACCACGCTGGTTCCCAACCTGGGCGTCGTCCAGGCGGGGGATGTCCGTTTTACCATCGCAGACGTCCCGGGCCTCATTGAGGGCGCCAGTGAAGGCAAGGGCCTCGGCCACAACTTCCTGCGCCACGTCGAACGCTGTGCCGCGCTGGTCCACGTGCTGGACTGCGGCACGCTGGAGTCGGACCGTGACCCCCTCTCGGACCTTGCCATCATCGAGGGTGAACTGGAGAAGTACGCTGTCGATATGAGCTACGCAGGGCAGGACGGCGACGTGGTTCCGCTGAACCACCGTCCCCGCCTGGTGGCTTTGAACAAGGTGGATCTTCCCGACGGCAAGGACATGGCCGAATTCGTGCGCCCGGAACTCGAATCCCGCGGCTACCGTGTTTTCGAGGTGTCCGCCACCAGCCACGAGGGCCTGCGCCAGCTCGGCTTCGCCATGGCAGAGATCGTTCAAGCCGCCCGGGACGCCGTAGCGGCCGCCCCGCCCAAGGTCCAGCCCGTGGTGCTGCGTCCCCGCGCCGTCAACGAGGCCGGCTTCAAGATCCGTCGTGAGGAAAAGAACCTCGAGCCGCTGTTCCGCGTCCTGGGCGAAAAGCCGGAGCGCTGGGTCAAGCAGACCGACTTCACCAACGAGGAAGCCATCGGCTACCTCGCGGACCGGCTCGCCAAGCTGGGCGTGGAAAACGAGCTGTTCAAGCAGGGCGCCAAGCCGGGGGACACAGTGGTCATCGGCGAGGACGACGGCGTCGTCTTCGACTGGGAGCCCACCATGATGGCAGGTGCTGAACTCCTGGCGTCGCCGCGCGGCACCGACGTGCGGTTCGCCGATATTGGTGACCGCCCCACGCGCGGCCAGAAGCGCGAGGAGCAGCAGGAGCGCCGGGATGCCAGGGCTGCCGCCCGTGCCGAGCTCGAGGCGGAACGGAAAGCCGGTATCTGGACCGAATCCGTCAGCAGCCGCCGGGCCGCCGACCCCCTGAAGGGGAGCGGGCTGGAAGCGGACGATGACCTCTAGGGGCATGGCCGCTGAGCGTGCCGCGGACAGAAGCGCGCTGGCAGGTGCCCGCCGGATTGTCGTGAAGGTGGGGTCCTCCTCGCTGACCAGCATCAAGGGCGGCATTTCGGAGGAATCCCTTACTGCCCTGGCCGACGCGCTGGCGGCCAAGCGTAACGCGGGCGCCGAGATCATCCTGGTGTCCTCCGGCGCCATCGCCGCCGGACTGGCACCGCTGGGGCTGGCCAAGCGTCCCCGCGACCTCGCCACCCAGCAGGCGGCGGCCAGCGTGGGCCAGGGCCTGCTGATGGCCCGGTACACTCAGGCCTTCGGTGCGCACGGCGTCACCGTCAGCCAGGTCCTGCTTACGGCCGAGGACCTCATGCGCCGCAGCCAGCACACCAACGCCCTCCGCGCCATGGACCGGCTGCTGACCCTTGGGGTGGTCCCCGTCGTCAACGAGAACGACACCGTGGCCACCCACGAAATCCGCTTCGGCGACAACGACCGGCTCGCTGCCCTGGTGGCGCACCTGGTGCGCGCCGATGCGCTGGTACTGCTGTCCGACGTCGACGCCCTCTATGACGGGCCGCCCGCGCAGGGTGCCAAGCGCATCCCACTGGTCACCGGCGCGCACGACCTCGACGGCGTTTCCATCGGCAAAGCGGGCAAGGCGGGTGTGGGCACCGGCGGAATGATGACCAAAGTGGAGGCGGCCGGCATGGCGGCAGGGTCCGGGATCCACGCCCTGGTGACCTCCACGTCCAACGCCGCCGCGGCCCTGAACGGCGAGGACGTCGGCACCTGGTTCTCCGTCAACGGCTCCCGCAAGCCCGTCCGGCTGCTGTGGCTGGCCCACGTCGCGTCGGTGCAGGGCCGCCTTGTCCTGGACGAAGGGGCTGTGCGCGCCGTGCGGCACCACCGCACGTCCCTGCTGCCGGCGGGCATTTCCGCTGTGCACGGCGACTTTGAAGCGGGCGACGCCGTGGAGCTGGCCGGTGCCGACGGCACCGTTGTTGCCCGTGGGCTGGTGAACTACTCGTCGGAGGAACTGCCCCGCATGCTCGGGCGGTCAACGCGCGAACTCGGTGAGGAACTGGGCACCGGCTATGACCGTGAAGTTGTTCATGTTGATGACCTCGTGCTGGTCTGAGGCCGGGGCTCGCCTAAACTTGGATCATGACTGAAGCCCTGATCCATACCGCTGAAGATTCCGGAACCCCTGCTGCCCAGGCGCAGCCGGGTGCCTCGGCAGGACAGGTATCAGCCAGGGAGCCTCTTTCCGCTGCAGACGTGGAAGCGGCGGTCCACGCCATCGCCGACCGGTCCCGCCACGCCGCCCGCCGGATGGCCACCGCGAACCGGGCCTGGAAGGACCGCGCACTCCGTGCCGTGGGAACGGCCCTGCAGGAGAATGCGCAGGCCATCCTCACCGCCAATGCCATGGATGTGGACAGGGGCAAGGCCAACGGCACTTCCACGGCCTTGCTGGACCGGCTCACCCTTTCCGAAGCACGCATTGCCGGGCTGGTGGCCGCCCTTGAAAACCTGGCCAACCTCCCTGATCCCGTGGGCAACGTTGTGCGCGGCCAGACTTTGCCCAACGGGCTGCGCCTCCGCCAGGTCAACGTGCCCATGGGTGTGGTGGCAGCCATCTACGAGGCCCGGCCCAACGTCACCGTTGACATCGCGGGACTGGCCCTCAAGAGCGGCAACGCCGTCATCCTGCGCGGCGGCAGTGCTGCCGAGGCCACCAACCAGGTCCTGGTGCGGGTACTGCGTGAGGCCCTGGAATCCGTGGGCCTGCCTGCCGATGCCGTGCAGACCGTGGACGAGTTCGGCCGTGCCGGTGCCAACGTCCTGATGAAGGCCCGCGGCAGGGTGGACGTGCTGATTCCCCGTGGCGGCCGGGACCTGATCCAGACCGTGGTCACCAACTCGGCTGTGCCTGTCATCGAGACGGGGGAGGGGAACGTCCACATCTTCATCGACGAGTCTGCTGACGAAAACATGGCCGTGGAGATCCTGCTCAACGCCAAGACCCAGCGGCCCAGTGTCTGCAACACCGTGGAGACATTGCTGGTCCACTCGGGCTCAACGGTGCTGCCCGCCGTCGCCGCCGCCCTGCGTGCCGCCGGTGTCCGCCTCCACGTCGACGAGCGGATCAGTGCCGCGCTGCCCGCGATCGAGACCCAGCCGGCCACGGACGCGGACTGGGGAACAGAGTACATGGACCTGGACCTGGCGGTGGCCATGGTAGACAGCCTTGACGAGGCCGTCCAGCACATCCGAACCTGGTCCACCGGACACACCGAAGCCATCCTCACCAACAGCCTTGCCAACGCCGAACGGTTCATCGCGGAGGTGGATTCCGCGGCCGTGATCGTCAACGCGTCCACGCGGTTCACCGACGGCGGGGAACTGGGCCTGGGTGCAGAGGTGGGGATCTCCACCCAGAAGCTGCATGCCCGCGGCCCCATGGGCCTGACCGAACTCACCACCACCAAGTGGATTGTCCAGGGCGAAGGCCAGGTCCGCGGGTAGCAACGCGGTAACATAGACCAGAACCCGGAAAGCAGCGGAAGGTTCCGCTGCCCGTAAATCCTTGAACATAGGGGAGAAAATGCTGCTCCAGCAGATTGCCACGTCCGTCGCCGCCGCAGGCGAGTCAGGCCATGAGGAGCTTGCGCCGCTGTGGGCTGAACCGTGGGTCTTTGGCGTATCCATGTTCAGCATCCTGCTGGTGTTGATGTTCATCACCTGGTCCTACACCAACCTGGGCAACCGGCACGCTGCCACGGACGAGCACGCGGATCCGCACCGCCAGCACCCCAATAAGCACGATCGCGGGCAGGGCCACTAAGATTTCCCACAACCTGCGCCGCAATGGTGCCCGGGGGAGGCTGCGGCTGGGCGTGATGGGCGGGACATTCGATCCCATCCACCACGGCCACCTTGTCGCAGCCAGCGAAGTCGCGGCGGAGTTCGACCTCGACGAGGTGGTCTTCGTTCCCACGGGGCAGCCGTGGCAGAAGTCCCATAAACAGGTCAGCGAACCCGAGCACCGCTACCTGATGACCGTCATCGCCACGGCGTCCAATCCGCGCTTCACCGTCAGCCGCGTGGACGTTGACCGTCCGGGTCCCACGTACACCATCGACACCCTGCGCGACCTCCGGGCGCAGCGCCCCGATGCAGACCTCTTCTTCATCACCGGTGCGGACGCCCTGGCGCAGATCCTGTCCTGGAAGGACATCGACGAACTGTGGTCGCTGGCCCATTTCGTGGGGGTTACGCGTCCCGGGCACGTCCTTGACGGCATGGGCCGCGACGACGTCAGCCTCCTGGAGGTTCCTGCCATGGCTATTTCGTCCAGCGACTGCCGTGCGCGCGTGGCAGCGAACCACCCCGTCTGGTACCTGGTCCCGGACGGAGTGGTCCAATACATCGCCAAGTACGGCCTGTATTCGGACCCGCCCGCAAGCGCGGCTGAACCACTTTCCCAAGCACGCGAACCAGCCAGTACTGAATGAGTTCTCAATGAGTCAGGAACAGCCCCCAATCCGCAGCCGCCGGGAACTCCGGAAGGCCAGGGACGCCCAACAGGCCGCCATGCCTGCCGCCGGGCAACGCCCGCGTGCTGCCACCCGGCCGGCTGATGAGGCGCCCGCGCCGGCGGGACAGGCTGCCGGATCCGCCGGCACCGCTTCGGCACCGCGCCCCCAGGCGGCGGCAGACCAGACGCCCACCCAGCGCTCCTCCCAGATCCGGGCCCGCGATCGTGCCGCGCTTCGCACCATCAAGGAGCTTGAGGAGAAGGAAGGCCAGCTTGCTGCCGGCGGACCGCCCACCCGGCGCCAGTTGCGGTTGCAACAACTCAAAGAGCAGGCGCTGACGGCCGCCCATCCCGTTGTTCCTCCCGCCGCCGCTCCACTGGCGAACTCCGGCGCAGCGAAGAGTAATGGCCCAGCCAAGAGTGATGGCCCAGCGCCAACTGACGGTCCTGCCCAGGCTGTTGGCCCAGCACCAACTGACGGCCCTGCGCAAAGTGACGGCCCAGGGAAATCCCGGGCCGGAACGACCACTGCCAGTCCAACACCGGCTCCCGCCAGCGCCCCGGCAGGGATGACGGTGGAACAGGCCCTGGAAGCGCGGACACTCATCGCGGCGCAGGCCAGGAACCAGATCGCCAAGATGGAGCACATCGCCTCCACCGATCCGGAAGCCGTGGATCCGGAGGTCCTGGCTGAGCAGATTGCCCTGGCCGAAAGGGCCGCCGTCCTGAACCGCCGCGCGATGGCCCGGCAGAAGCTTGCCGAACAGGCCGGCACTCCATCCGGCCCCACCAGGGATGCTGACTCCGCCAAGGATGCCGCCTCCGCCAGGGATGCCGCGCCCAAGGACAAACCGGGCCCGTCCACGGCCAACAACCTGGCCATGGTAACGCCGCTCGAGTTCGTCCAGGTGCCGGGCGTCGAACGTCCGGTGATGAAGCCGCCGGCGACCTCGCATGTCCCGGTCACCACCAGGCCCGGCACCAGGGTTCCGGCTCCAGGTAAACGCAAACCTGCCGCCCGTCCCAAGGCGCCTGCGCCTGATTCCGCCGCCGGCCGGTCGCAGGTCATCGCCCGTGCCGAGGCCGCGGCCAAAGCTGCCAGCCGTCCCAAGCCGGTACTGAGCCAGGAGAACCAGCCGGAGGACCTCTTCGAGGACCTTCCCCGTGTTCCCGCCCGGTCCGCTTACGGCCTCGATCCCCTGGACGCCGCCACTGCGGGCCTGACCAGGGCCCGGCGGAACCGTATCCTCCAGTTCTGCATCCTCGCGTTCGGGATCCTGGCCCTCGTTGCCGGCATCATCCTGATCGTCAGCGGCATGTCCCGCTGACCCGCCACCGGCATCAACACTTAACCCAAACAAGGAGTCCCGTGACTGCAACAGAAACATCCATTGCCACAGCCCGAACGGCCGCCAAGGCCGCCGCGGACAAGATTGCCCAGGACATTGTCGCCATGGACGTGAGCGAACGTCTCGCCCTGGCCGATGTTTTCCTCATCGCGTCGGCCCCCAGCGAACGCCAGGTTAACGCCATCGTTGACGGTATCGAGGAAGAACTCGCCAAGCAGGACCTTCGCCCGGTGCGCCGTGAGGGCCGTTCCGGCGGGCGGTGGGTCCTGCTGGATTATGCGGACGTCGTCATCCACGTCCAGCATGAGGAAGACCGGGTGTTCTACGCCCTGGAGCGGCTCTGGAAGGACTGCCCCGTGGTGGACCTGCAGCTCGGCGACGACGCATCCGCCAAAGCCGGAGCAGTATCCGAGAGCGAGTAGCCTGCGCCGCCGGACGGTGAATATTCCCGATTTGGAATTTTCGGAATGGCTGTTCTAAGATATTTGAGTTGCTCGGGGGAGACCCTGAAGAAAGCTCACACGGAGCGGCAACATTCCGGGGCTGTGGCGCAGCTGGTAGCGCACCTGCATGGCATGCAGGGGGTCAGGGGTTCGAGTCCCCTCAGCTCCACCGGTAAGTCCGCCGGAACCTCACGGTTCCGGCGGACTTTTCTGTTTCCGGGTGTTCTGTCCAGGTTCCTCCGCGGCACCCTTTCACGCCATCCCGGCAGGTGGGACCGGGGGCGGAAAAGGGCGCTTCCTGTGCTGTTGACAGCCGATTGGCGTCCGGCGGAAAAGTGCATTACTCTGGTCAGGTTGCTCCGGCGAATCCGGCCGGAAGCGACATGAGTACGGGGCTGTGGCGCAGCTGGTAGCGCACCTGCATGGCATGCAGGGGGTCAGGGGTTCGAGTCCCCTCAGCTCCACCATTACACCGGAAAAGGGAATCATCACAGCCGTGATGGTTCCCTTTTCCATTGCCTGCCGGAACTTTCTTTTCCCGCCACAAGTAAGGACCCCTGCGGGCAAAAAACACTTCCCGCGCAGGTCAAAGCGGGGTACAACTGGAGATTGAGGGCACATCGTCCCGCCGCTCGGCCGCTTTCACTCAAAGCGGGGCCACGGGACAGGTTGACGAGGAGGTCACTGATGTCCCACGCAGATGGTTCCGGTTTTGGCCCGAACGGCGATGCTTTTCCCGGGGAACCGCGCCTGACACGCGATACCGCCATCCGGGGGCCGGCCAGGCCCGCTCCCTATGTCGGCGCCGGCATCCTGCTGGCCGCCGCCATCCTCTTCCCGCTGATGCCGCAGCTCTACTCCTTTGATGCGCCGCGGCTGGGCGGGTTGCCGTTCTTCTACTGGTACCAGTTGCTCTGGGTGCCAATTTCGGCCCTATTGACCGGCTCGGCATATTGGCTGGTGACCAGGGAAGACCGACGACGGCGGGCAGAGGTTCGTGCCGGCGGCCCGCCCCGGGCAGGCGCCGGCTCCGCCGATGCCGGGTTGGAAGGGGATCGGCCATGAACGGACGCGAGATCAACTGGATTGCCCTGGTCATTGTCGTGGTGCTGTTTGTCGTCGTGGCCGTCATGGGCTTCCTGGCCGCCAAGTGGCGGCGGACCGGAGACGAAGGACTGCACAGCCTGGACGAGTGGGGCCTTGGTGGCCGCGGATTCGGTACCTGGATCACGTGGTTCCTGCTGGGCGGGGACCTCTACACGGCATACACGTTCGTGGCGGTGCCGGCGGCGATGTGGGCCACGGGCGCGGTCACCGGCTTCTTCGCCGTGCCGTACACGATCGTCCTTTACCCGATTATCTTCATCATCATGAGCCGGCTGTGGTCGGTGTCCCACCGCCACGGCTACGTCACCTCCGCGGACTTCGTGGGTGGACGCTACGGCAGCCGCTGGCTCTCCCTTGCGGTCGCCGTCACGGGCATCGTTGCCACCATGCCCTACATCGCGCTGCAGCTGGTGGGCATCAAGGCGGTGCTCACTGTCCTTGGCCTGGGGAGCTCCGGCAACGTACTCCTGACCGACCTGCCGCTGATCCTGGCCTTCGTGGTCCTCGCCGCCTACACGTACACGTCGGGGCTTCGTGCGCCGGCGATGATCGCCGTCGTCAAGGACCTGTTGATCTACCTTGCCGTGATCGTTGCCGTCATTTACCTGCCCATCAAGTTCGGCGGCTGGGACACTATCTTCGGTGCGGCACAGACCAAGCTGGGGACGGTGAACCAGGCCACGGGAAAGCCGGCCGGGGTCTTCATCCCGGGGGCTGCCAACTACTCCGCGTACTGGTCGCTGGCTTTGGGTTCGGCCATGGCGTTGTTCATGTACCCGCACTCCGTGACGGCAGTCCTGGCATCAAAGGCCCGCAATACCATCCGCCGCAACGCCGCCATCCTGCCGCTGTACTCGCTGATGCTGGGCTTCCTGGCGTTGCTGGGCTTCGTGGCCATCAAGGCGGGCACCAAGCCAATCGACCTGGACGGATCGGTCAATCCGCAGCTGGTGGTTCCGCAACTGTTCCTTGACCACTTCCCGGCCTGGTTCGCCGGGGTCGCGCTGGCTGCCATCGCCATTGGCGCCCTGGTACCGGCAGCCATCATGTCCATCGCGGCCGCGAACATGTTCACCCGCAACATCTACCGCGACTTCATCCGGCCTGACGTCGATGCCAGGACAGAAGCAAAGGTCTCCAAGATCGTCTCGCTGGTGGTCAAGGTGGGCGCCCTGGTCTTCGTCATCGCCATGGACCAGTCAGCGGCCATCAACATGCAGCTGCTGGGCGGCATCTGGATCCTGCAGACCTTCCCGGCCGTGGTGGCAGGCCTCTACACCCGGTGGTTCGACCGCTGGGCCCTCCTGGTTGGCTGGGCGGTGGGCATCATCTTCGGAACCGTCTCCGCCTACAACGTGGTCAACCCGGTAACCAAGGCCCACTTCGGCGGCTCAGTGGCCCCCATTCCCGGGACGGACTTCAGCGTCTACATTGCGGTCTCGGCGTTCGTGCTGAACCTGGTTGTCGCCGTCGTCCTGACCCTGGTGTTGCGGGCGCTGAAGGTCCGGACAGGGGAGGACCTCACCAGGCCCACGGACTACGCTGCCGACGAAACGGACCCGAAAGTGGTGCAGATCGAGAAGACCCAGCATTTCACCCAGCCGGGCGGTCCTTCACCGGTGGCGTAAGCCCCACCGGGTTGATGGAGCGCCCGCCTGCCAAGTTAGGTCCCGGCAGGAGGGCGCTTTCCATCAGAGCCAGCCGGTGCGGCGCAGCGGCGGTTCCTCCCCGCCCGGCCGGCGTACCAGGACCTGGTTGACGCCGGTAAGGCCGTTCTCGAAGCCGATGGCGCTGGCTGCCATGTACAGCCGCCACACCCGCGCGCGTCCCTCGCCGGCCAGTTGCACCGCCTCCGCCCAGTTCCGTTCAAGGCGGCCTACCCACGCCCGGAGAGTCAGGGCGTAGTGGCGGCGCAGGGCCTCCACGTCAAGGACTTCGAACCCTGCGCTTTCCACGGCGGTCACCATCTCGCCGAGGCTGATCATTTCGCCATCCGGGAAGACATACCGGGGGATGAATGAGTCCGGGTCCGAGCTTGTGGGGCCCGCGTTCCAGGAGATGGCATGGTTCAGCAGCCGTCCGCCGGGCCGGAGCAGCCCGAAGAGTGCGGCAGCGTACGCAGGGGTCTGCTCCCGCCCCACATGCTCGGACATGCCAATGGAACTGATGGCATCGAACGGCCCGTCCCGCACGTCCCGGTAATCCTGGACCCGGATGTCCACGCTGCCCGTCAGGCCGGCGTCCGCTGCACGCTTGCGGGCCAGGCCGGCCTGTTCCGTGGAGAGCGTCACTCCCACCACGGTGACGCCGTACCTGGCTGCAGCGTGGAGGGCGAAGCTGCCCCACCCGCACCCCACATCCAGCACCCGCATCCCGGGCTGAAGGCCCAGCTTGCGGCAGACCAGGTCCAGCTTGGCCTCCTGCGCGGCGTCCAGGCCACTTTCCGGCCCCGCATCCGGACCACCGACAGGATCCGTCTCCGGACCCCTGCCCGGAGCAGCCTCCGGCCACACTGCGCATGAGTAGACCATGGATGGTCCCAGCACCAGGGCGTAAAAGTCGTTGCCGACGTCGTAATGATGTGAGATGGCGGCTGAGTCCCGGCCCCGGGAGTGCATCCGGCCTTTCTTCTCGACCCGTGCCTCCTCCGGCGGCGGGGCCGGGTTGGCTCCGATGGCTCCGAGCCGGACGGCGGTGCGCAGCAGCAACCAGAGCTCGCTTGCGGACGGCGGGCGGAACGGACCGGGTTCGGCGAACTTGCCGGCCGAGCTCAACGCCGTGAATGCCGCGAAGATGTCACCCGGGGCGTCGATTTCACCGGCAACGTACGCCCGGCTCAGCCCCAGCTGCCCCGGCGACCAAAGAATGCGCCGCAAGGCCTTTCGGGACCTGAAGTCCAGGACCGGCGCGTCCGCGGGTCCCGCTTCCGAGCCATCCCACGCCCGCAGCCGCAAGGGTATTTGCCCGGTCCCCAGCACCACCCCCAAGGCCTTTTCCAGCCGGGCTGCGTGCCCGGTGCCTCCGGCTCCCGTTCCTGCGTCCACTCCAGTGTTCATGGGCCCACCCTAAGGCCAGGCCGCCTCCCACGACTATCATGGGGACGTGATTCCTGATCCAACCGATGTGGTGGTCATCGGGGCGGGCCAGGCCGGCCTGTCGGCCGCGTACCACCTGCAGCGCCGGGGACTTGACTATGCCGTGCTTGACGCCGAGGAAGGCCCGGGCGGTGCGTGGCGGCACCGCTGGAAGAGCCTGCGCATGGCCACGGTCAACGGGATCAGCGACCTGCCCGGCATCGCCAAACCGGAGGTGGATCCGGCGGAACCCAGCTCCGAGTTCCTGAGCCGCTACTTCCGAAGTTATGAGGCTGAGCTGGGCCTGTCCGTACACCGGCCCGTCAAAGTACAGGCCGTCAGGCGGGAAGACGGTGACCCGGCGGGTCGCCTGCGGGTGGAAACGACCCAGGGCGACTGGAGCGCCAGGGCGGTCATTAACGCCACGGGAACGTGGACCCGCCCGTTCTGGCCAATCTATCCGGGCCAGTCCTCGTTCCGGGGCCGGCAACTGCACGTAGCGGACTACATCTCCGCGGAGGAGTTCCGGGGCAAGCACGTGATCGTGGTGGGCGGCGGCATTTCCGCCGTCGGCCTGCTGGCGGAAATTTCCCTGATCACCGCTACCAGCTGGTTCACCCGCCGGGAACCCGTCTGGCGCGACGCTCCCTTCGATGAACAAGCCGGCCACGATGCCGTGGCGCTGGTGGAGGACCGTGTCCGCCAGGGACTTCCGCCGCAAAGCGTCGTGTCGGTAACGGGCCTTATCTGGACCCCTGCCCTGCGCGCGGCCAAGGCGAGGGGTGCACTGGACCGGCAGCCGATGTTCACATCCATCGAAGCGGACGGGGTCCGCCGCGCCGACGGGAGCCTCCTGAAGGCTGACGTCATCCTTTGGGCCACGGGTTTCCGGGCGGAACTTGAGCACCTCGCACCGCTCCACCTGAGGGGACCCGGCGGCGGGATCGCCATGGACGGAACCCAGGTGGCAGCTGAGCCGCGCGTCCACCTGGTGGGTTACGGCCCGTCGTCGTCCACTATCGGTGCCAACCGTGCAGGACGCGCAGCAGTCGCCGCGATCCTGAAACTGCCCGGAATGGCGACGGCGGCGGAAACGGTAACGTGGGGGTGATTCCCCGGGACGCGGGGCAGGCAGGGGCAACAGAAGGCGGCACGACACCGGTGGCAGCAAACACCTTGGCGGAGATTTTCCACGTCCTGCGCCGGAGGCCCGACGTGGAGGCCCCCAACCTGCAGGCCTGGGACGCCACGGACCTGCTGCTGCTGGAAACTGCAGTCCAGCTTGGCAGGGCAGGCAGTACGGTGGCGGTGATCGGAGACCGCTACGGAGCCCTGACGCTCGGCGCTTCGGCGGTACTTGCCCCGGCCTCGCTGCGTGTGCACCAGGACCTGATCACGGGTGAACGGGCGCTGCGGCTCAATGCGGCGGAACTGGCCGGACCGGAGGCGGCCGATGCCGGCCCCGGATTTGTCCAGCTGCCCCTGGGTCCCGAACTGCTGGCGGGAGCAGACACCGTCCTGCTGCAGCTCCCCAAGACCCTCGCGGAACTGGAGGAAATTGCTGCCGCCGTGGCCCTTCATGCCGCGCCGGGCGTCCGCCTGCTGGCAGGGGGCCGGGTGAAACACATGTCACTGGGCATGAATGCGGTCCTTGAACGCTGCTTCGTCTCCGTTCAGCCGCAGCTCGCACGGCAAAAATCGCGGGTTCTCCTTGCCGGCGGCCCCAAACCCGCTACGGCTTCCCAACGCTTCCCGGTGGTGGAGCACCTTTCCGAACTGGACCTGGACGTAGCCGCGCACGGCGCTGTTTTTGCCGGCCCCAGGCTGGACATCGGCACACGTTTCCTGTTGACGTTCCTGGCCGCAATGAAACCGGCGCGGCACGCCGTCGACCTGGGCTGCGGCACCGGAATCCTCGCCGCAATGTACGCCCGGCAATTTCCTGCCGCCGCCGTGACCGCCACCGACCAGTCGGCCGCCGCCGTGCGGTCCGCCCTCGCCACCGCCCGTGCCAACGGGCTGGCGGACCGGATCAGCGTCCTGCAGGACGACGCCCTGGGCACCTTCCCGGATGGTGCCGTGGACGCCGTGCTGCTCAACCCGCCCTTCCATGTCGGTGCCGGCGTCCATGCCGGTGCAGGCCTGAAGATGATCGAGGCGGCGGGGCGGGTGCTGGCACCGGGAGGTGAGCTGTGGACCGTCTTCAACCGGCACCTGGCCTACCTGCCGGCCCTGGAACGGCACGTCGGACCCACCGTGGTGGAGGGGCGGAACCCGAAGTTCACCGTCACCCGCAGCACGCGCAACCCCCGCTGACCGGAACACAACCTGCCGCGCCGCCGCCCGCACACGTGGGCGGGGCCGCACCCTTGACGTACGATTCAAAGCATCAGCTTCACCAGGTAGCCGAAGACGTTTAGGGGACACCGTGTCTGAGATCCGCCAATCCTCTCCAAGGCGCGGAACCAACTTGCCAAAGATGGGGGACTTCAACCTCACCGTCATCCTTGATGCAATCCGCAGGACCTCCGGTGGCCTGAGCCGGGTGGAGCTCGCCCAGATCGTAGGCCTGTCCCCGCAGACCATCTCGAATATCTCCCGCCGCCTGCTGGACCAGAACCTGATCGTCGAGGCCGGCAAGGAGGGTACGGGCCCAGGCAAGCCGCGGACCATCCTGCGCCTCAATCCCGGGGGCATGTACGCCCTGGGGGTCCACCTGGACCCGGCAGTAACCACGTTTGTGGTCCTGGACCTGGTTGGATCGGTGGTACGGCACTCCCGGATCAAGACCCCCGGCGGGAATGACCCCTCCGCCGTCATCACCACCATTGCAGCGGAAATCGACCAGCTCGTTGCGGAGTCGGGCGTGGACCGCAGCCGGATCGCCGGCCTGGGCGTGGCTGCCCCCGGACCGATTGATCTGGACAACGGCACCGTGGTGGACCCGCCATTGCTGCCCGGCTGGGACCGGGTGGAACTGCGGGACGCGCTGGCCAGGGCCACCGGCTACTCGGTACTCGTTGACAAGGACGTCACCAGCGCCGCCGTGGCGGAAACATGGGCGGGCGGCCCCAGCGGCGCCGGCAGCTTCGTCTTCATGTACATGGGCACAGGCATCGGCTGCGGCATCGTCCTGAACGACGAGGTGGTCCGTGGCACCTCCGGCAACGCCGGGGAGATCGGCCACATCATTGTTGACCCGGACGGGCCGCCCTGCGACTGCGGCCTGCGCGGCTGCGTGAAATCCTCCTGCATCCCGCAGGTGCTGGTGGCGGAGGCGGAAGCCGCCGGGATCCTCGATGGCGCACACGCGGGAAACAGCGGCGCCGAAGTCCAGCAACGCTTCTCCCAACTGTGCGAACTCGCCGACGGCGGCGACGAACGTGCCGCCGCCATCCTGGACAGGTCCGCCGTCCTCGTGGCCCGGGCGGTCTCCGTGGTAACCAACACCCTCGATGTTGAACGCGTGGTTTTCGGCGGTCCCTTCTGGAGCGGACTGGCCGAGCGCTACCTGGAGCGGATTCCGCCGCTCCTGGATGCCAACAGCGACGTCCGGCTGATCCACCCCATCGAGGTTGTTGGCACCGGCGTGGGGGAGGACGTGGGAGCGATCGGCGCCGCCTCGCTGGTCCTGGAACATACCCTCGCGCCCCGCGCCCAGCGGCTCCTGCTGGAAAGCTGACCGCGGCATGCTTCGCCGGGCATCCAAGACAGTGTCCCTGGTGGCCGCCGCGGTCCTTGCCCTCGCGGCCTGCACCCCCGGGAATCCGGCCGACGGAAACAGGACCATCAAGGTGGCCTACCAGAAGACAGATTCGTTCACAGCCCTGGACACCATGTTCCAGGACGCGAAGAAGGAGTTTGAAACCGCGAACCAGGGCGTCACGATCGAACTGCAGCCCATCCAGGCCAACGACGACGACTACGGTACCAAGCTGGCCCTGGCCCTGCGGTCGCCGTCCACTGCTCCGGACGTCTTCTACGAGGACACCTTCAAGGTCCGCTCCGACGTGGACGCCGGGTACCTCCTCAACCTGGACAGCCGCCTGAAGGGGTGGGGGGACTGGGAGAAGTTCGACGACGGCGCCAAGGAAGCAGGAAAAGCGGACGACGGCGGCACGTACGCGGTGCCGCTGGGCACCGACACGAGGGCCATCTGGTACAACAAGAAAGTCTTTGAGGCCGCCGGCGTTGGACTGCCATGGCAGCCGTCCAGCTGGCAGGACATCCTGGACACCGCCAGGAAGATCAAAGCCTCCAGCCCGGACGTGATCCCCTTCAACATGTATGCCGGCAAGGGCACCGGTGAAGGAACCGTCATGCAGGGCTTTTACGAACTCCTGTACGGAACCGGATCAGGCCTCTATGACCCGGAATCCAAAAAGTGGGTTGTTGGCTCGGCCGGCTTCAAGGACTCGCTGGCCTTCCTCCAAACGCTCTACAAGGAAAAACTCGCAGTGGCACCCGCCGAGGCGCTGGACCCGAACATCTGGAAGAAGGTGTTCGGCGAATGGTTCCCGAAAGCAAAACTCGGGGCAACCGTGGAAGGCTCCTACGCGCCGTCGTTCTGGCAGGACGGCGGAAGCTACGCATGGCCCGGCTACGGGCAGGAGATGGGCGTGGCCCCGTTCCCCACGCAGAACGGCGGGGCCCCGGGCGCCGTCAGCATGTCCGGCGGGTGGACCCTGGCCGTCGGCGCGGAAACCAAGCAGCCCGACCTTGCCTTCAATTTCCTCACCACCGCGCTCAACGCGAAGAACTCGCTGGCATTCACAGTGGCCAGCTCACAGATCGCCGTCCGTGCCGACGTCGCCGCGGACCCCGGCTACCAGTCCGCCAACCCGTTTATGAAGGACGTGTCCGGCCTGGTCGCCGTCACCAAATTCCGGCCCGCCACCTCCGACTATCCGCGGATCTCCGCAGCCGTCCAGGAGGCCACCGAGGCCGTGATCACCGGCAGCCGGACGCCTGAGCAGGCCGCGGCCGACTATGACACGGCCGTGGCCGGCATTGTGGGCGGCGACAAAACCATCCGGAAGTAAGCTGTGCCCGCCCACCACCGCAGGCGGCAGGTGTTCCGCTACCTGCCGGTCCTGCCCGCCGTCCTGCTGCTGCTCGTGTTCCTTGCCGGCCCCGTGCTGTGGGCCTTCCACGCCTCGCTCACCAACGCCGGTTTGACCGGCCGCCATGCGAGGAATCCCGAGTGGGTGGGGCTGGAAAACTACCAGCGGCTGCTGCAGGACCCCGTCTTCCCGCTCTCGCTGGCCCTGACGGTCCTGTTCGTGGCAGGCTCTGCCGTCCTGGGCCAGAACGTGCTGGGACTGGCCCTGGCGGTACTCATGCGCCGGGCACGTCCGGTGGTCTCGGCAACTGTTGGCACCGCCGTCGTGGCCGCGTGGGTCCTGCCGGAAATCGTGGCCGCCTTCGCCGCCTACGCCTTTTTCAGCCGCGACGGCACGCTCAACCAGCTGCTGGGCCGGTTCGGGGCGGCGGAAACCGACTGGCTCTATGCCGTGCCCATGGCGGCCGTGATCCTGGCGAACGTGTGGCGGGGGACCGCCTTTTCCATGCTGGTGTACCGGGCCGCGCTGAACGGCGTCCCGGCAGAGCTGACCGAGGCTGCGCACGTGGACGGTGCCGGTGCCTGGCAGCGGCTGGCGTTCATCACGCTGCCGGTGATCCGGGGCAGCATCGCCACCAACCTGATGCTGGTCACGCTGCAGACACTGGCTGTGTTCACCCTGATCTGGGTCATGACCGCCGGGGGACCCGCCAACGGCAGCACCACGTTGCCTGTCCTGGCCTATCAGGAAGCCTTTAAGTTCGGCGACATCGGCTATGGCACCGCCGTCGCCTCGGTCCTCATCCTGATCGGCGCCCTTTTCGGGGCAGCCTATCTCCGCCTCCTCAGGGAGCAGAAGCCGTGACCGTCCCGAAACAGGCCGGACGGCCCCGCCGCCGCGACCCGCGCACCACCCGCACACCGGGCGGCACGTGGGCGGACCTGGTCCTGTTGCTGATAGGTGCCTGCTTCCTGCTGCCACTGCTGTGGCTGGTCCTGGCTTCCCTGGATCCGGCCGCCGGACACGCTGCCAAGGTTCCGCAACAGCCGGGCCTGGACAACTTTGCTGCCGTCCTCACCCCGGAACTGCTGTTTCGCCCCCTCTGGAACAGCCTGCTGCTGTCCGCCGGGACCGGCATGGTGACACTGGCGGCGGCCGTGCTTGCCGCGTACCCGCTCTCCCGCTACCGGTCCCGCTTCAACACCCCGTTCATGTACGGCATCCTGTTCGGTACCTGCCTTCCCGTCACCGCCATCATGGTGCCGGTCTACGGACTGTTCGTGCAGCTCCAGCTGCTGGACTCCCTGCCCGCCACGGTTCTTTTTCTGGCCGCCACCAGCCTGCCCATGGCCATCTGGATGACCAGGAACTTCATGGACGACGTGCCGGTGGCCGTAGAGGAGGCGGCCTGGGTGGACGGCGCCTCCAGGCTGGCCGCCCTGAGTTCCATCGTGCTTCCGCTCATGCGTCCGGGCCTGGGGGTGGTGTTCATCTTTGTGTTCATCCAGGCCTGGGGGAACTTCTTCGTTCCGTTCGTGCTCCTGCTGTCTGAGGGCAAACAGCCGGCAGCGGTATCGATCTTCAGCTTTTTCGGCCAGCACGGGGCAGTGGCGTACGGACAGCTGGCCGCCTTCTCGATCCTTTATTCGATCCCGGTCCTGGCCCTTTACGTCATCGTGGCACGGGGCTCCGGGAACTCGCTGGCCCTCGCCGGCGCAGTCAGGGGTTAATCGATATCCTCAAGCACTACGCCGAAGGGCAGGGTGTCGTCGAGGTGGGCCTGGTGACCGGTGGAACCGGGGTTGTAGACGACCCGGACGCCGTGCAGCTTCTCCGCCGCAGACTGCATCAGGATCGGTCTGACCGTATCGATGAACATCTGGCTCTTGTCGGCGAGATATTCCTTGTAACTGGCTGGAAGCTCGATCATGGCAAAAGGATAGACCTGCAGGCCGCGCATGGGGAGGGGTGCCCATTGCCGGGCTCCGGGCGGCGGGCTTGGATAGGATGGCGGGCGGGACACGGCCGGCCCGGTCCGCGCGCCCATCACCGTCATCAGGGGGAAGATCAGTGCTTTCGACCAGCATGCCCGCAAGAATCCAGCCTGCGGAGCTGGCCAGGGCGCAGCAGGTGGCCGCCAACATCTCACGCAGTTTCGACTCCAAGGTGGTGGGGCAGTCACGGCTGCGCGAATCGTTGCTGGTGGGGCTGCTGACCGGCGGGCACATCCTGCTGGAGAGCGTCCCGGGACTTGCCAAAACCACTGCCGCGCAAACGCTGGCGGAAGCGGTCAGCGCCGAGTTCCGCCGGATCCAGTGCACCCCTGACCTGTTGCCCAGCGACATTGTGGGCACCCAGATCTACGATGCCGCCAAGGGAACTTTCCGCACCCAGCTTGGCCCCGTGCACGCCAACATCGTGCTGCTGGATGAAATCAACCGCTCCAGCGCCAAGACCCAGAGTGCCATGCTTGAAGCCATGCAGGAACGCCAGACGTCCATTGGCGGCCAGGACTACCGCCTGCCCTCGCCGTTCCTGGTCCTGGCCACCCAGAACCCCATCGAGCAGGAGGGCACCTACCTGCTGCCCGAAGCCCAAATGGACCGCTTCATGCTCAAGGACGTACTGGACTACCCCAGCCCCGCTGAAGAGGCCCAGATCATCGCCCGGATCGACGCCGGCGTCTTTACCCCGGAACAGAAGCCGGCGGCGGCCGCCTCGTTGGATGCCATCAGGGAAATCCAGGAACTGACCAGGCGCATCTATATCGACCCTGCGCTGATCAACTACATCGTGGGGCTGGTTTACGTCACCCGCCACGCCTCCCAGTACATTGACGCCCGGCTCGCCGGGTTCATCGAGTTCGGCGCCAGCCCCCGCGCAAGCATCGCCTTCAGCCAGGCCGCCCGCGCCGTGGCATTGTTGAGCGGCCGGGACCATGTCATCCCGGAGGACATCAGATCGCTGGCCCACCGGGTGCTGCGGCACCGGCTGATCCTGAACTTTGACGCGGTGGCCGAGCAGGTCCCGGTGGAATCGGTGATCGACGCCGTCGTCGCCGCCGTCCAGACTCCCTGAACCCCATGGCCGGCCTCCTCCAGCGTGTGAAGTCGAAGATGGCCATCTTCGCGCACCGCAAAGCCCGCGGCATGCTCGACGGCGAATACGGCTCCGTGTTCAGGGGCCGAAGCCTGGACTTCGACGACCTGCGCGCCTACGTGCCCGGTGACGAGGTCCGTGACATCGACTGGAAGGCATCCGCACGCCACGGCTCACCCCTGATCAAACGCTACGTCGCCGTCCGCCGGCAGACTGTCCTCCTCGTCACCGACACCGGACGCAACATGGCGGCGGAGGCGCGGTCGGGGGAAGTCAAGAAGGACATCGCGGTGCTTGCCCTGGGGGTCCTGGGCTACCTGGCCCACCGGCACGGCGACCTGGTGGGGCTGGTGTGCGGCGATTCGGCGGCGACGCGTTCCCTGCCGGCAAAGGGCGGCGAGGCCCACCTGGAACGGCTGCTGAAGCACGTGGACTCCCATGCGAACCTTGAAGCGGCAGCCAGCAGGATCCAGGACCAGCTCCACCATGTGGCGCGCAACGTGAAGGGACGCCACCTGCTTTTCGTCGTCGCGGACGAAATTGCCGCGGACGCTGCCACCGGCCAGCTGCTGCGCAGGCTCCGCGCCCAGCACGAGATCCTCTGGCTGACCGTCAGGGACGCAGAACTGGCACCATCCCGCCAGGCCGGGACGGATCCCATCGCCCGCGGTGATTCTTTCAGCGTGGCCGACTCCACCTTCCTTGCCTGGCAGCCGGCAACGTCCGCCGCGGTGCAAGCCGCCTACACGAAAGCCACCGCTGAGCGCGACGCGGCCCGCAAGGCCATGCTCCGCGGGGCCGGGATCACGGAAGGGGAAGTGGCGGGCAGCGCGGACGTCATCACGGGTCTCTTCGCCCTCCTGGAGAGGCACCGGCGTGCAGGCTGATCCCGGATTCTACGGCCCGCTGCAGTACAGCCCCGTCTGGATGTGGTCCGGCGCAGCGCTGCTGGTCCTGGTGGCAGGATGGTACGCGGTCGTGCTTGCCACCACCCGCGCGTCCAACCGGCCCGGACCTGACAGGTCCGGTCCGGGCCGGTCCGCCCTGACCGATCTGCCGGCGCTCAAGGCCGCCTACCTGCAGCGCATCAACGACGTGGACCGGGCAGCGGCGGACGGCAATCTCGAGGCACGGGTGGCACACCAGCAAATCAGCCTCCTGCTGCGCCAGTTCGTCCGCGACGCAACGGGCGTGGATGCCACCAGGATGACCCACCAGGACCTGGTGCGGCACCCGCTCCCGGCTGCGGCCGGCGTCGTGAAAGCCCTCTACCCTGCTGAGTTCGGCCCCGGCCCGTTGCCCTCCGTGTCTGCATCCGCAGCGAAAGCCTCGGCGGCGGTGCGCGCGTGGAGCTGATGTTCGGGTGGCTGCTGGTGCTGGCGGCGGCCGCAGCGGCACTTGCGGCGTGGGTTGGGCTGCGCAGCAACGGGCGGGACCACGGACGACGACGGCACGTGGCCCATGGGGACAGGCTCACTGCGCTGCCGGAATACCAGGCAGCAGTCCGCCGGCACCGGCGGCGGCTGGTCCTGGCCGGAACCGCCTGTGCCGTGCTGCTGGCTTCCACGGCTGTTGCCGCAGCACGCCCCGTTGACGTGTCCACCATCCGTCCTGAGCAGCACAACCGCGACATCATGCTCTGCCTGGACGCGTCCGGATCCATGAGCAGCGCCGATGCGGCAGTGGTGGACGTCTTTGCCGGCCTGGCCCGGAAGTTTGACGGTGAGCGGATCGGCCTGACCATCTTCGACAGCAGCGCCGTCCAGGTCTTTCCGCTGACCGACGACTACGCCTACGCCCAGGAGCAGCTCCAACTCGCGAAAGACGCGTTTGACGGCAAACCTGGCAGCTCCGGATTCCTCGACGGCACGTGGAGCGGCAGGGGCTCGTCGCTGATCGGGGATGGGCTGGCGTCCTGCCTCAACAGCTTCCCCAACCAAGCCGGCAAGGCCACAGGCAGGGAAAGCAGCGAAACCGGCAAGGGCAGCGCAGCCCAGCGCTCGCGGTCGGTGGTGCTGGCCACGGACAACTTCCTTTCCGGCGAGCCGATCATGACCCTGGACCAGGCCGCGCGGCTTGCCACGGAGCGGTCCGTCCACGTCCACGCCCTGAACCCGGGCGATCTGGATTACGGTTCCGGTCCTGACCAGCCCGGCGCCCAATTGCGTGCTGCCGCGGAGTCCACGGGGGGCAAGTACTACGCCCTGGACAACCCTGATGCGGTGGCCGGCATTGTCACGGCCGTTGAGCGGACCGAGACGGCTGCCATGCAGGGGGCGCCCCGGGCTGTGTTCTCGGAGGTCCCTGGCCTGCCGCTGGGTGTCGCGGTGCTTTCTGCGCTGGTGCTGTGCGCCGTGCTTTGGCGGCTGCAGCCCACCGGCGTCCGCAGCAGGGCATGGTTGCGGCGCGGGGCCGTTGTCCTGCTGGTCCTCGTGGCGGCCTTGCGGCCCGGCCTGCCCGGCGGATCGGTCCGGGCTGCCACCACGGACCTCAACGTGTTCTTCGTGGTGGATACCACTACCAGCATGGTGGCCGAGGACTACGGCAGCGGCACCCCACGGCTGGAGGGCGTCCGGAAAGACATCATGGCCATCGCCGAACAGTTGCCCGGCGCACGCTTTTCGCTCATCACGTTCGACACAACCGCGCATGTCCGCATGCCGCTCAGCACGGATACCCTGGCCCTGGAAACCATTACGGATGTCCTCGAACCACAGGTGACGGCCTACGCCAAAGGCAGCAGCATCACCGCGGCCAGGCGGGTGCTCTCCGAGCGGCTGGCCGCTGCCCGCGACAGCCAGCCCGGCAGGCCCCGCCTGGTGTACTACCTGGGGGACGGCGAGCAGACCAGTGGCAGGGAGCCGGAGGCCATGAACCTCGACGGCGGCCTGGTGGGCGGGGGAGCGGTCCTTGGCTACGGCACGCCCGGGGGCGGCCGGATGAAGGAAAACACGGGCCAGGAAGACACCGTCCAGGAAGACACCGGCCAAGGGAACAACGGTGGCACCTATGTACAGGACAACCGGTCCGGCAGCAGCGGGGACGCCCTGTCCGTCATCGACGAGGGGCAGCTGCGGAACATCGCCGGCCAGCTTGGTGTGCCCTACGTCCACCGCGCCGCCGGCGATCCGGTGGCGGATATGATGCAGCAGACGCACCCCGCCAAAGTGGAACGGGCGGATGAAGACGCTTCGCTGGCGGCCGGAACCGAGCTGTACTGGATCTTCGCGGCCGGCGCTTTCCTGCTGGCCCTGCCGGAAGCGGCGCGCATCATCCGGCAGCTTCACGGACTGCCGCCCACCCGCCGAAAGGAAGGGGCCCGGTGAACGCCAGGACCCAAAGGCGCCGCCTGCTGCTGTGGTCGGCCGTGCCGGTACTCCTGGCGCTGTGCCTTGCCGCCAAACTCCTGAGCCTCGGCGTCCTTGCCGACCATGCCGCCGCCGGCTTCGCGGCTGGAAACGCGGCCGCTGTGGACGCCGCGGCCGGGGGACTCGGCGCAGTCAACGTGCTGGAACCGCACAAGGCACTATTCGCCGCCGGTGACGCGGCGGTGCTTGCAGGTGATTACGGAACTGCCCGGACCCTGTTCGAACAGGCATTGGGCATGGTCCCTGCCGGCTCCGCAGACGAATGCCTGGTCCGGGTGAACCTTGTCCTGGTGCTGGAACGCCTGGGTGACCAGCGGCTCCAGGCCGGGGACGCGGCGTCGGCCATTCCCCTCTTCAAGGACGCCCTGGCAACCGCCGGGCAGGCACCGGAAGGATGCCTGTCCCCGGATGCGGAAGCCGGAGCCGGCGGCCGGCTGGCGGAGGCCCGGGAACGGCTGGACGGCAAACTTGGCGCCGCCGGTCAGCCTGCAGCCCCCACCCCTGCGCCGGGGGAGCAATCACCCCAGGACGACGGGCAAGGCGATCCGCAGCAGGGCCAACTGGACCAGCTCCAGGATAATTCGCGGCAGGCGCAGCGGGAGCGGAACAGCGGGCGGGAGCGGGGAGAATACCTGGACAGCAGCAATGGGACGGCGCCGGACCGGCCCTGGTAGAAAGCCGCCACGGGCGAAGAAAATTCTGCTGCGGAAAGAAACAGCCCGTAAAAGTGCGTCTTAATTCGGCGCGGACTTGTACCGGCACCGCGGCGCCCCTAGAGTCTTAAACAAGTTACCGCGGTAACGTGTCAGCGATCCTCCGTTCCGGAGGGTGTGGGTGCCCCCATGTGGGCCTGACATTTGCTCACGGACTACTTCATTCAAGGCGTAACAGTCGCGGCTGCGTCCGGCGTGAAGTCCCTCCGTGTTCCCAAACTCAAATTCATTGCCGGCTTTCCTGCCCTGTTTCAGCGACGGGAGACCCCAATGGCCCAAAGCCAAGGACGCAAATGTCACCACCAAGCCTCATTGACGCACATCCAAACCTTTCCGACACCGCACCGGTGGCACTTTCCTACGAGCTGTTTCCGCCGCGTTCACCCGCGGCAGCGGAGACACTCTGGACCACCATCCGGGAGTTGGAAGCCACTGAACCGGACTACGTCTCCGTCACGTACGGCGCCAGCGGATCCAACCGGGACACCGCCGTCGAACTCATCAACCGGCTCCTGCTCGAGACCACGCTGCGGCCGCTGGCCCACCTCACCTGCGTGGGCAACACCCCGCAGGAACTTGCCGCCATCGTCGGCGAACTCCTGGACACGGGGGTGCGGGGCATCCTTGCCCTGCGCGGGGACCTCCCCAAGGAAGCCAGCGCTCCGGCTACGGGCTCACTCCGGTACGCCCAGGACCTGATCGAACTCATCCGCCGGGTGGAGCAGCGCCGGTCGGCGTTGCTTTGCGCCGGAAAGATCGCAGTGGGCGTGGCGGCGTACCCAACCCGGCATCCCGAGTCACCCAGCGAGGAGCACGACGTCGAGGTGCTGCTGGCGAAGCAGCGTTCCGGCGCCGACTTTGCCATCACCCAGGTGTTCTTCGAAACCAGGCAGTATGCGGACCTGCTCACCCGGGCCCGCCGCGCCGGCGTGACCATCCCGATCATTCCCGGCGTCATGCCCCTGACCAGCCTCCGCCGGCTCAACCGGCTGGGCGAGCTGACGGGAGTTGAACCGGCCCCGCAACTGATGGCACGCCTGGCCGCGGCCGACTCTGACGCCGAACGGCTCCGCATTGGGGTCGACGCCACCGTTGACCTGGCCAATGCCGCCCTTGATGCGGGTGCTCCCGGCATCCATATCTACACCTTCAACGAGCACCAGAGCGCGTTGGAAGTGCTGGACAAGCTGGCCCTTCCCCGGCGCAGCCGTCCCGGCATGCGCAGGGACTCCATTGCCCGCAGCCAGCTCGCCAGCTGACCGGCACGCGGCAACCGCACAGCTTCGCCCGCGGCTGTAAATCCGGGCCCCTCAACACAGCTTCAACCAAAGGAACTTTGCCATGCCTGAAAACACCACCCCCTTTCCCTCCGCCTCCCTCCTCGGCTACCCCCGCATCGGCCGCCGCCGCGAGCTCAAGAAGGCCGTTGAGGCGTACTGGGCCGGCAGGATCGACGCTGCCGCCCTGGACGCCGCAGCCAAGGAGATCCAGCTGGCCACGGCCAGGCGGCTGCAGGAACTCGGGCTGACCGAGGCCGCCGCAGTGCCGGGCACCTTCTCCTACTACGACCAGGTCCTGGACGCCACCGCCCACCTGGGCGCCGTGCCCACCAGATTCGGCAACCTCCTCAACGCCAAGGGACAGCTGGACATCGACGGCTACTTCACCCTGGCCCGCGGCAACAAGGAACAGCAGCCGCTGGAAATGACCAAGTGGTTCGACACCAACTACCACTACCTGGTACCGGAAATCGGCCCGGAAACAAAGTTCACCCTGGCTTCCACCGCCAAGGTTGACGAGTTCGCCTTCGCCCTGGACAACGGCATCGAGACCCGCCCCTACATCGTCGGTCCGGTCACGTACCTGCTCCTGTCCAAGGCCTCCGACGACGCACCGGCCGGGTTCTCCCCGCTGTCCCGCCTCGAGGACATCCTGCCCGTTTACGTGGAGCTGCTCGGGAAACTTGCGGCCGCCGGCGCCAGTTGGGTCCAGCTTGACGAGCCCGCCCTGGTGGTTGACCAGGACATCCCGGCGGCCCAAATCGAAGCGGCCGTGGCCCGCGCCTACGAGGTCCTTACCGCTGCGGCCAACCGCCCGCAGATCCTCGTCTCCACCCCGTACGGTTCACTCGACGGCCAGCTGGGCACTCTCGCCGCCACCAGCATCGACGCCCTCCACATTGACGTTTTCAAGGGCGCCGTTCCCTCCGCCGCCGCACTGGCGGGCCTGGGCGAAAAGACCCTTGTGGCAGGCGTCGTTGACGGCCACAACATCTGGCGCAACGACCTCGCTGCCTCCGCCGCCAAGCTGGACGCCCTGAAGGCAGCGGCCGGCAAGGTTGCCGTCTCCACATCCACCTCCACCCAGCACGTCCCGCATGACGTCAGGGAGGAAACCCAGCTGTCCGCGGAGCTCCGCAGCTGGCTGGCGTTCTCGGACCAGAAGGCCGTCGAGGTCAGGACGCTTGCGTCCTACTTGGCTGATCCCGCATCCGCAGAGGCAGCCATCGGCGAAGCCACCGCAGTGATCGCTTCGCGGGCCACCGCAGAGGGCGTCCGCCGGGAAGACGTCCGCGCCCGCACCGGAGTACTGACGGCCGCCGACTTCAGCCGTTCCGAATACGCGGTCCGTGAAGCCGCCCAGAAAGAGGCCCTGCACCTTCCGCCGCTGCCCACCACCACCATCGGTTCCTTCCCGCAGACGTCCGAAATCCGTTCTGCCCGCGCACGCAACAACAAGGGTGAGCTGACCGACGAGCAGTACGGGCAGCTCATGAGGGATGAGATCAAGCGCGTCGTGGACCTGCAGGAAGAGCTGGGCTACGACGTCCTGGTGCACGGCGAGCCGGAGCGCAACGACATGGTGCAGTACTTCGCCGAGAACCTGGAAGGCTTCGACGTCACGGTGCACGGCTGGGTCCAGTCCTACGGCTCCCGCTGCACGCGACCGTCCATCCTGTGGGGGGACGTCACCCGCAGCGCACCCATCACGGTCCAGTGGGCAGAGTATGCACAGTCGCTGACCAGCAAGCCGATGAAGGGCATGCTCACCGGTCCGGTCACCATCCTCGCCTGGTCCTTCGTCCGCGATGACCAGCCGCTGGGCGAGACCGCCAACCAGGTGGGCCTGGCCCTGCGCGACGAGATCGCCGACCTCGAAGCCGCCGGCATCAAGGTCATCCAGGTGGACGAGCCCGCCCTGCGCGAACTGCTCCCGCTGCGCAAGGCAGACCAGGCGGATTACCTGAAGTGGTCCGTTGACTCCTTCCGCCTGGCCACCGCCGGTGCCGCCGACGCCACGCAGATCCACACCCACCTCTGCTACTCGGAGTTCGGCGTGATTATCGACGCGATCGACGGCCTGGACGCTGACGTCACTTCCATCGAGGCCGCCCGCTCCCGCATGGAGGTTGTCCACGACCTCGAGTCCCACGGCTTCGGCCGCGGCGTAGGCCCGGGCGTCTACGACATCCACTCACCGCGCGTTCCCGGCGAGCAGGAAGTCACCGAGCTGCTCTCCACCGCCGTCAAGCACGTCCCGTCCCGCCAGCTCTGGGTCAACCCGGACTGCGGGCTGAAGACCCGCGGTTACGCCGAGACCGAGGAGTCGCTGCGCAACCTGGTCAAGGCCACCCAGGCGGTCCGCGCGAATCTGCTGGCCGCTGCCAACTAAAGCGAAATACGACCAAGAGAGCCCGCAGAGAGCCCAGGGTCCGGTGCGCTCAGCGCGCCGGGCCCTGGGAAGCGGGCGAACGCGGTCACATAACGTGACCGGCCGGAATCGCCTTCTTCATCCGCCACGCGCTGACAGCCAGCCAAACGGACGAGACGGTGATTGCCACGATGCCCACCAGCGTGGGCACGGAATTGGCTTGCGAAAAGCCGGATTCCCCGATGATCCAGCCCTGCACCACGTAGGCCAGCCCGGAGAGCGCCATGAGGTAGCCGACAGCCCGGGAGACGCGGTGCGTTGCGGCTATAACAACTCCCAAAAGCACCAACGCGGCACCCAGCAGGATGCTTTGGTAGCTGCGCATGCCCCACTCCAGCCAGCGGATGCCTTCTGCTGTGGCAAAACGGGCCGCCCTTTCCGGCTCGGGGGCAGCTGCCCAAGCGTTCGCCGCCTGTTTCAGCGCCACCCCGTCCACTGCCTGCAGGGCCGCATAAAGCGCAACTGCCGCAGCGGCGGAAAGAGCACCAAACCGTGCGGTCCACGCCATCGCCTGGCGCTGCACCCCGAATGCGGTGCCCAGGGAAACCAGTCCGGCGCCCACCAACGCCATGCCAACGAACTGGCCCAGGTGCACTGCTGTCCAGATCCCGCTGTTGGCGTAGGCGGTGAACGACGCCACGTGGTCGTTCGCATCGTGGGACTCCGCATGCAGCAGGCCGGCGAGGATCGAGACCACTATGCCGGCAAGGAGCAGGGATGAGCCCAGCCGCCAGGTTCCAGGCCTGTCATCAACCGTTTCCATGGCCGCCACCATCTCTAGTACCCGATCCTGAACACCTGATCCTTAGCGCCGGGCCTTACTGAAGCCCCGGCTTCAGGACTCCCAGACGATTTCGTCGTCAACCACGCCGTCCTCGTCCGCGGAGGCCACCAGGACTTCGTCCGTGAAGTGCTCGCCCAGCGTGAAGTCCAGGACGAAGTAGCGCTCCGGCTGGCCGGGGTAGATGCCTACGTGGCCAAGCTTCAGGGCTTTGAGGAAGACCTCGTTGGTGAGCTGGCTTCGGTGCTCGACGCCGAACACCTTGCGCAGGTGCTCGTCCTTAAGGGCGTTGCAGTGGAAGTGCAGGTATTCCTGCGGACTGGTGCCTTCCTGCTCGAGCTCCTCGGCGATCATGTCGCGGACTTCATCCACCAGTTCGGGGAGGAAGCGAAGCCGGTACTCGACTTTGCGGAGCGCGGCTTCATCGAAGTGGTCGTGGGCGTTGATGTTCAGGTCGAGCTCCAGCGGGTGGCCGCGCAGCTCATGCTTGGCGGCGAAGAGATGATCCATGCCGTGGTTGAGCTCGATCTCCCCAAAGTGCTGGCTCGCTACCTTGTTCATAATCTCAACATAGACCCGAAGGGCAGACCATTCCAGCGTTCTGCGCTAATTCACCGCGGTGCGCATCCCGGCGAGGGTTTCGGCCAGCAGGTCAACGAAAAGCTGGACCCGTGCCGTTTTCCGGTCATTGATCAGCAGCGCAAAGACGTTCCGGGCCAGCCGGATCTCCGGGACGTCCAGCACCACCACACCCGCCGGTTTGTTCCGCAGCGCGAGCTCCGGAACCAGGGCCGCGCCCAGCCCTGCGGCGGCCATCTCCAGGCTGGCATGGAAATCATCACTGTGCGCCACCACCCGTGGATGCAGGTTGCAGCCGGCGAACAACCGCTCGATGACCATTGCGTCACTGGTGCCGGGATGGTGCATGATCCAGGGCATCTCCGAGAGATGGTCCGCTGCCACCTTCGCGTCTGCCCGGAAACCCCAGCCGGCAGGCAGCACCACCCGGAAGTCGTCGTCGCCGATCCATTGCCGGTTGATGGTGTTGGGCCAGGCGAACCCGGTCTGGCCCACCTGGAAAACCACGGCCAGGTCCAGGTCCCCGCCGGTACGCAGCCCCTGGATGGTCTGGCCGGGTTCAGCCACGGACACCCGCAGGTCGATCCCGAGTTTCTTCCACGCCGGGTTCTTCAGGATCCGCGGCAGAACATAGGTAGCCAGGCTGGGGAAGATCCCCAGCCGCAGTTCCTGGCTTTCCGTGTCCTGCGTTCTGGAGGCGGCGGCCATGAGTGCCTCGATGTCCGTGAGCACCTTGGCGGCGTGCCGGGTCATCACGACGGCGGCTTCCGTAGGAATCACGGCGCGCGCCGACCGCTGGAAGAGGGTTACGCCCGTTTCCCGCTCCAGAGCGGACATCTGCTGGGACACGGCGGAGGCTGTGTAGCCGAGTGTTGCGGCCGCCGCAGCGAACGAGCCCAGCCGCGTGACCTCCAGGAGGGTCTTCAGGTGCACCGGATTTACCACCAGCCCACAGTACTGCACCCATCCGCGGCCGGCACCGCACCGAACCATCCTCTGCATACCCATCCCAGCGGCAAATGTTCAGCAGAGGAGCATGAATTGTCACTTGACCCAGCAGGAAGTGCAGGCCGGCGGCGCGTCGCCGTGATCGGCAGTGGCGTGGCCGGCTTGACGGCCGCCTATGTGCTGAACAGGCAGGACGACGTCACCCTGTTCGAGGCCGACTCGCGGCTGGGCGGCCATGCCCACACCCACGACATGCCGCAGCCTGACGGAAGCGTCATCGGGGTGGACACGGGATTCATCGTGCACAACGAGAGGACCTATCCCACCCTGCTGCGGCTGTTCGCCGAGCTTGGCGTCGAAACCCAGGACTCCGAGATGAGCATGTCCGTCCGGTGCGACGGCTGCGGGCTGGAGTATGCAGGGGCGCGGGACGGTGCCCGCGGAATCATCGCCAAACCGTCCAGCCTGCTGCGCGGCCGCTACCTGCTGATGCTGCTGGAGGTCACCCGTTTTTACCGGAAGGCGAGGGAACTGCTCAGGACCGCGCCGCCGTCGGCTGTCAGCGGCGAAGCCGGGGTGCCGGAACTGACACTTGGCGCGTTCCTGGAGCGCGAGAAGTTCAGCCCGTACTTCATCTCGCATTTCATGACGCCCGTGGTCAGCGCAGTCTGGTCCTGTGATCCCACCACTGCGCTGGCCTATCCGGCACGGTACCTCTTCACGTTCCTGGGACACCACGGCATGCTGGGGATCAAGGGCTCGCCGCAGTGGCGCACCGTTACCGGCGGCTCAGCCCGCTACGTCGAAAAACTCGCCGCGTCGCTGGCCGATGTCCGGCTCAACACCCCCGTCACCGCCATCCGGCGCCTGCCCGATGGCGTGGAGCTCGCAACGGCCGGTGGGCTGGAAGGCTTTGACGCCGTCGTGATTGCCACCCATCCTGCGCAGGCACTCGGGTTCCTGGCCGACGCCACGCCCGAGGAGAAGAAGGCGCTGGGCGGGATGCCGTACTCGGTTAACCACACCGTGTTCCACCAGGACCCCGCAGTCCTGCCCGCAGCGGACAACGCCAGGGCGTCCTGGAACTACCGGCTTCCGGCCTGCGACGCGCGCCCGGACAAGGTCCTGGTGAGCTACGACCTGACCCGGCTGCAGCGGCTGAGTCCCCTGGACGGCAAGCGGTACCTGGTGAGCCTGGGGGAGTCGGAGCTGATCTCCGGCACCGCCGTGCTGGAGCGCATGGTGTACGAACACCCGCAGTACACGCCGGAATCCCTTCAGGCCCAGCAGGCCATCGCCGCGCTGGGCAACAGCCGGATCGCCTATGCCGGGGCGTACCTTGGCTGGGGCTTCCACGAGGACGGCGCCCTCTCCGGGGTCCGGGCCGCCGAGAAGCTGGGCCGCAGCTGGCCGGTGCCGCGGGCCGCGGATCCTGAAGACTCCGCCGGCGAGGGGGAGCGGGACATGCTGGCCACGGAACCTGCATGAGCATGGACGCCTCGATCTACCGCACCTCCATTTCCCACGTGCGGCGCACCCCATTGAAAAATGCGTTCACCTACCGGAGCTACAGCTGGTTTGTCGACGTTGACGCGCTTCCGCGCCTGCCGTTCCTCCTCCGGCCGCTGGCGGTGTTCCGTGCCGGGGACCACCTGGGCGATCCCGACGCCGGCATCCGGTCCAACGTGGAGCGGTACCTGCGGACGCAGGGGGTGGAACCCGACGGCGGTCCCATCCGCATGCTGACCAGTGCCAGGGTCTGTGGCTACGTCTTCAATCCGCTCACCCTGTTCTGGTGCTACCGCTCCAGCGGAGAACTGCAGTGCGTGGTGGCCGAGGTCCACAACACCTACGGGGAGCGGCACTGCTACCTGCTTCGGACCGACTCCTCGGGGCGGGCTTCGGTGCCGAAGGCCTTTTACGTTTCACCCTTCAACGACGTCGACGGCGAGTACCGGATGAAGCTCCCGGCGCCGGCGGACCGGCTTGCGGTATCCATCATCCTGGAGCGGGAGGGGCACCGGCCCTTCGTGGCCACGATGGACGGCCGGCGCCAACCTGCCACCATCCCGAACATCCTTGCGGCGGCATTCGCGGCACCTGCCGCGCCACTGCTGGTATCAGCCCTGATCCGGGTACAGGGCATCAAACTCTGGGCAAGGCGCCTGCCCGTCGTCGCCAGACCACACCACACCTCACAGGAGGCAGTTCAATGACAATGACTGACGACAATGGCACTGCTGCAGGCCATGTTGAAGACAAGGCCGCCGGGCACGCGCCCGCAGCCTGGAGCGCAACCGGAGTCCCGGCGTCGCCCGCCGTTATTGATCCTGACCTGTGGCCCGGTGTTGCCCAACCGCCGTCGGGCCTTAAGGCCGAAGTGGCCGGAAAGGCCGCCGGCCTCCTGTTCAGGGGGGCCGTCAAGAGGCTCCCGCTGCGTGTTGAATACCCGGACGGCCAGGTCCTGGGAAAGGGCGGCCCGGACGCTCCCGTGATGACCATGGTGCGGCCCGAAGCCTTTGAGACGCGGATCGGCGACAACGGCCTGATCGGTCTGGGCGAATCGTTTATGGCCGGCGACTGGGAAGCTTCGGACCTGGCCGCGGTGCTGGAGGTCTTCGCTGCCTCCGTGGACACGCTCATCCCGGTGCCGTTGCAGAAACTGCGCTCGCTGTACTTACCCCGGACCCCCCGCCAGGAACGCAACGCCGAACAAAACACCCGGAGCAACATTTCCAGGCACTACGACCTGTCCAATGACCTGTTTACCAACTTCCTGGACTCCACTATGAGCTACTCGTCGGCGCTGTTCCCTGAGAAGGCCGGACCGCTCTCCTCGGTGGCCTGGGATTTCCTGGGCGAGGCCCAGCGGGCAAAGATCGACCGGTTGCTGGACAAAGCCGGTGTGGGGGAAGGGACGCGGTTGCTGGAAATCGGCACCGGCTGGGGCGAGCTTGCCCTGCGGGCCGCTGCCCGCGGTGCCACGGTTTACAGCGTCACGCTGTCCAGCGAGCAGCAGGCGCTGGCGCAGGAACGCATTGCCGATGCCGGGTTCGCGGACCAGGTGACGGTGGCCCTGCAGGACTACCGCGCGGTGGAAGGCGAGTACGACGCCGTGGTGTCGGTGGAGATGATCGAGGCCGTGGGTTATGAGTACTGGCCCATCTACTTCCAGACCATCGACCGCGTCCTGGCCCCGGGCGGGAAGGTGGCCATCCAGGCCATCACCATGCCGCACGGGCGCATGCTGGCCACCCGCGACGCCTACACGTGGGTGCACAAATACATTTTCCCCGGCGGGTTCCTGCCGTCCGTGCGGGCCATCGAGAGCGTGACCCAGCAGCACACCACCTTGCGGGTGCGGGAACGCATGGGGATGGGCGACCACTACGCCGCCACCCTGCGGCTGTGGGAGGAGCGGTTCCTGGCCCGGTCCCGGGATGTGGCGGAATTGGGCTTCGACGCCGTCTTCCAACGGATGTGGCTGTTCTACCTTTGCTACTCGCGCGCCGGCTTCCAGTCCGGTTATCTGGACGTGCAGCAGATTGTGCTGGACCGGCGGGAGGCGCAGCTTTAATTGCTGCCGGGAGCAAGAGGAAGCGGAGGATCAGGCGTGAAACTGAAAACACTGGCTTGGACGACGGCGGCTACGGTGGCCACAGCGGCTGCAGGGGGAGTTGCCACGGACCCGGGCAGCAGCTGGTACCTGAGATTGCGCAAGCCGGACTGGCAGCCGCCGGCCATCGCCTTCCCCGTGGTGTGGACAGCCCTTTACGCGGACCTGGCGGTGACGTCGGCCGTCGCCCTGGACCGTGCAGCTGAGCTCGACAGGGCCGCCGAGGCCTCCGCCCCGGCTCCAGGTGGGAAGGGCTCCTGCCGGGAGCTCCGCGCGTACCGCGGTGCCTTGGCGGCCAACCTGGTCCTCAACGCATCGTGGAGCTGGTTCTTCTGGCGCTCACGCAGGCCCTGGCTGGCAGCAGCCGAGGCCGCCCTGCTCGCAGCCAGCAGCGCCGATCTTGTGCGCCGCACCTATCGCCTTAACCGTGCTGCAGGGGTATCGCTCGCCCCGTATGCGGCGTGGTGCGGCTTCGCCACCGCGTTGTCCACTGCAATCGCCAACCGCAATCCCGCCAAGCCGTAGGAGGATGTAGATTTCCCGGCGGCGGGGCACAGAGTCCAAGGGTCCGTGACCACTACATGTAGTGGTCACGGACCCTTTGCCATGGGGGCGAAGGGGGGCGCGACACGCCGCCGAAGCACGACACGCGGAGGCCTTAAATGTGGCTAAGTACTCCACAGGGTGTGGACCCAGACCGCAAAAAACCCGGGATTTCGGGTATTTTGAGGCGCCCTGCCTGTGGATTAACGGTGCATTAAATGACATACTTGTAATACATCATCTTGGGGTTCCAAAGAGGCGTCTGCACTAGATGTAGTATCTACATACAGCTTGGGCGGGAACACCGGACGAGCAAGTTTTCCAGAAAAGGGGACAGGAACAATGACCGTAACGGTTTACACGAAGCCTGCTTGTGTTCAGTGCAACGCCACCTACCGCGCGCTCGACAAGAAGGGCATCACCTACCAGAGCGTTGACATCTCCCAGGACGCCGAGGCACTCGAGCGCCTGAAGGCACTGGGCTACATGCAGGCTCCCGTTGTCGTCACCGACCAGGACCACTGGTCCGGCTTCCGCCCGGACAAGATCGAGGAACTCGCGCTTTCCGCCGTTTCCTCCGTGGCCTAGGAGTTCCGCTTTTCCTGCCGGCAACCATCAACCAGCTGAGGTGACTCCCGTGGCAGCACCAACAGCAGAGCATCGTCACATGGCTTCACCAATTCACCAGGTTGTTCCGATGCACGCGGCTCAGCGCGTGAAGGTGTCCCCGCCGGCCAGTCCACGGAATGAAGCTGAACCGGTCCACACCGGCAGCCAGCTCATCTATTTTTCCTCCACATCCGAGAACACCAGCCGCTTCGTCGCGAAGCTTGGCCGCGAGGTGGCCCGGATCCCGCTCTTTGCAAAGGACGCACCCCTCCTCGCCACCCGGCCGTTCGTGCTGGTGGTGCCCACTTACGGTGGCACCGGGGGAGAGGGGTCGGTTCCCAAGCAGGTCATCCGGTTCCTCAACAACCCGCAGAACAGGAAACTGCTCCGCGGCGTGATTGGCGCCGGCAATACAAACTTCGGGGACAACTACTGCATGGCGGCGGACATCATCGCCGCCAAATGCAAGGTACCCCACCTCTATCGATTTGAACTTATGGGAACGCCGGAAGACGTCACCCGGGTCAACCAAGGATTGGACACGTTTTGGACGCGACTGTCGCAGACACAGAAGTAACCAGGGCCGAGAAGCCTGAGATGCCCGCCGCCTACAAGGGGCTGGGCTATCACGAGCTGAACGCCATGTTGAACCTCTACGGTCCCAACGGTGAAATCCAGTTCGGCGCCGACCGCGAGGCCGCTCACCAGTACTTCCTGCAGCACGTGAACAACAACACGGTGTTCTTCCATGACCTGGAGGAGAAGCTCGACTACCTGGTGAAGAACCAGTACTACGAGCGCGAGACCCTGGACCAGTACACGATGAACTTCATCCGTGAGCTGTACAACCGTGCGTACAAGAAGAAGTTCCGCTTCGAGACCTTCCTGGGCGCCTTCAAGTTCTACACCTCGTACACGCTGAAGACGTTCGACGGCAAGCGCTTCCTGGAGCGCTACGAGGACCGGGTCTGCATGGTGGCCCTGCACCTTGCCCGCGGCAACGAGCAGCTGGCCCTGCAGATGGTGGATGAGATCATCGACGGTCGCTTCCAGCCGGCCACGCCCACGTTCCTGAACGCCGGCAAGAAGCAGCGCGGTGAACTGGTCTCCTGCTTCCTGCTCCGCATCGAAGACAACATGGAGTCGATCGGCCGCTCCATCAACTCTGCCCTGCAGCTGTCCAAGCGCGGCGGCGGCGTGGCGTTCGCGCTGACCAACATCCGCGAGGTGGGTGCGCCCATCAAGCAGATCGAGAACCAGTCCTCCGGCGTCATCCCCGTGATGAAGCTCCTCGAAGACAGCTTCTCCTACGCCAACCAGCTCGGCGCCCGCCAGGGTGCGGGTGCCGTGTACCTGCACGCGCACCACCCGGACATCTACCGGTTCCTGGACACCAAGCGGGAGAACGCGGACGAGAAGATCCGCATCAAGACCCTCTCGCTGGGCGTCGTCATCCCGGACATCACGTTCGAGCTGGCCAAAAAGGACGAGGACATGTACCTGTTCTCGCCGTACGACGTCGAGCGCGTCTACGGCATGCCGTTCTCCGACGTCTCGGTCACCGAGAAGTACTACGAGATGGTGGACGATTCCCGGATCAAGAAGACCAAGATCAAGGCGCGCGAGTTCTTCCAGACCCTCGCCGAGATCCAGTTCGAATCCGGCTACCCGTACATCATGTTCGAGGACACCGTAAACCGGGCCAACCCGATCGACGGCAAGATCATCATGTCCAACCTGTGCTCGGAGATCCTCCAGGTTTCCCAGCCCACCACGTACAACGATGACCTCTCCTACGCCGACACCGGCAAGGACATCTCCTGCAACCTGGGCTCGCTGAACATCGCCAAGACCATGGACAGCCCGGACTTCGGCCTGACCATCGAGACGGCCATCCGCTCGCTCTCGGCTGTGTCCGACATGTCCAACATCACCTCGGTGCCGTCCATCGCCAAGGGCAACGACCAGAGCCACGCGATCGGCCTGGGCCAGATGAACCTGCACGGCTACCTGGCGCGTGAGCGGGTCCACTACGGTTCCGAAGAGGGCCTGGACTTTACCAACATCTACTTCTACTCGGTGGTGTACCACGCTGTCCGTGCCTCCAACCTGCTGGCCATCGAGACAGGCCAGACCTTCGGCGGTTTCGAGAAGTCCAAGTACGCTTCCGGCGAGTTCTTCGACAAGTACACGGAGCAGGAGTGGGTGCCGCAGACCGAGAAGGTCCGCGAGCTGTTCAAGAACGTGCACATCCCCACGCAGGCTGATTGGCTGGCGCTGAAGGCATCCGTCATGGAGCACGGCATCTACAACCAGAACCTGCAGGCCGTGCCGCCCACCGGTTCGATCTCCTACATCAACAACTCCACCTCCTCCATCCACCCGGTGGCGTCCAAGATTGAGATCCGCAAGGAAGGCAAGCTGGGGCGTGTGTACTACCCGGCGCCGTACCTCACCAACGACAACCTGGAGTACTACCAGGACGCGTACGAGATCGGCTACGAGAAGGTCATTGACACCTATGCGGCCGCCACGCAGCACGTGGACCAGGGCTTGTCGCTGACGCTGTTCTTCAAGGACACCGCCACCACCCGCGACATCAACAAGGCCCAGATCTACGCCTGGAAGAAGGGCATCAAGACCATCTACTACATCCGTCTCCGCCAGCTCGCGCTGGAAGGGACCGAGGTTGAGGGCTGCGTCAGCTGCATGCTTTAATCTTCAACTAAACGTGCCTGTACGACGGCGGGTGCCCGCCCGCCGTCGTACGCTTTAACTTAGAGAAAACCACCCAACTTTTAGGGGATGTCATGACCGAGAAGGTCAAGCTGCTCAGCCACGTCGAGGCCATCAACTGGAACCGGATCCAGGACGACAAGGACGTGGACGTCTGGAACCGCCTGGTCAACAACTTCTGGCTGCCGGAGAAGGTGCCGCTGTCCAACGACGTCCAGTCGTGGAACACGCTGACGCCGGCCGAGCAGCAGCTCACCATGCGCGTTTTCACCGGGTTGACCCTGCTGGACACGGTGCAGGCAACGGTTGGCGCCGTCAGCCTCATCCCTGATGCCCTGACTCCTCACGAGGAAGCCGTCTACACGAACATCGCGTTCATGGAGTCGGTGCACGCCAAGAGCTACTCCTCCATCTTCTCCACGCTGGCCTCCACCAAGGAGATCGACGAGGCGTTCCGCTGGTCCACCGAGAACGAGAACCTTCAGAAGAAGGCCCAGATCGTCATGGACTACTACCAGGGCGATGACCCGCTGAAGCGCAAGGTGGCCTCCACGCTGCTGGAGAGCTTCCTGTTCTACTCGGGCTTCTACCTGCCCATGTACTGGTCCTCGCGCGCCAAGCTGACGAACACGGCCGACCTGATCCGCCTGATCATCCGCGACGAGGCCGTGCACGGCTACTACATCGGCTACAAGTTCCAGCGTGGCCTGGAGGCCGTTTCCCCGGAGCGCCGCCAGGAGATCAAGGACTACACGTTCGAGCTGCTCTTCGAACTGTACGAAAACGAGGTCCAGTACACCCACGATCTGTACGACGGCGTGGGCCTGGCCGAGGACGTCAAGAAGTTCCTGCACTACAACGCCAACAAGGCGCTGATGAACCTGGGCTACGAGGCCATGTTCCCGGCCTCCGTCACCGACGTGAACCCGGCAATCCTCTCGGCACTGTCCCCGAACGCGGATGAGAACCACGACTTCTTTAGCGGGTCAGGCTCTTCGTACGTGATCGGCAAGGCGGTCAACACCGAAGATGAGGACTGGGACTTCTAGCCGCAGCCTTTTGCTCAGGGAGGACCCCGCATACGACGTGTGCGGGGTCCTCCTTTTTCAGCGACATACCGGCAGGAATCAGGGCAACGCCGCCCACGCTGTGCGGCATGGCACCGGTGCCCCGGCCAGCAGCGCGAGCCCTAAGCTGTGGGGATGAAACTGCAGGCTGAGGTTGTCCTTGTACATGGGTTGTGGCACCAGCCGGCGCACTTCGAGAAGTTGGTGAACGCTCTTCTAGCGCGGCGGGCTGACGTTCGTGTCCCGCTTCTTCACCGGGGCTCCCTTGCGGCCGACACAGCGGCAGTGCAGGACGCAGTCGATGCCTGCCGGACCCAACCTCTGGTGCTCGGGCATTCCTATGGAGGATCTGTCATTACCGGCCTTGAGCGGATCCGGCAACTTGTCTACCTTGCAGCGTTCGTGCCTGGCGCAGAGGAAAGCGCAGCCCGGCTGGGCGGGCCCGGCGCACCAATAAACCACTCCATGCAGTACAACGAGGACGGCACGACCAGCATTCAACCAGGGAGGGCCCGCCAGGCCCTGTATGCAGACTGCACCCAGGCGGACAGTGCGTGGGCGACGGCGCTGCTCGTGCCGCAGCAGTCCCGTACCGCAGCAGCGTATGGCTGCCAGGTGCACCAGCGCTATTGATCTTGACTCGGGCCACTCGCCTTTCATCAGCAGGCCGGGTGAGCTCGCAGAGTTGATCGTGAAGGTATGGGCTGCGACGCCTCGGCCCGCCGTCCGGGGCACAGCATCATGAGCTTCCCTGATTCCGCGTTGATAGGCTTCGCAGCATGGAGAGATGGGACCGGGGCTGCCTGTCTGCGCAGCAGGCGGAGTTGGTGGCAGGGTGGCTTGGGGCGCCGGAACTCGTGGCGGACTTGTCCTGGGGACTGACCGACACGATGGTCCTCAAGGTCCACGCCGGTGGCCACACGAAAATAGTCAAGGCAGCTGGTCCGGATAACCATCACCTTCACCGGGAGATCACCGCTCATGCCTCGTACACGCGCCCCCTCACAGCTGCTGGCCGTGCCCCGGGGATGTTGCACTCGAGCCGGGCCGCCAACGTGCTGGTCCTCGGGTATCTTGACGGGAACCTGGTGGACGGCACCGCAGATGAACTGAGCATGGAAGTGCATCATCAGGCCGGTCAGCTGTTGAGCATGCTCCACGGACAGGAACACCGCGTGGACGATCAGTATGAAGCCCACGCTACGCAGAAGGCTCTTAGCTGGTTGGACCGCCGCCACAGGTTCGACGCCAGGCTGGAACAGGAAGCCCGGCGCCGCCTGCTGGCTTACCGCCCTTCGCCGGTCCGGGTGGTTCCGACTCATGGCGACTGGCACCCGCGCAACTGGGTCAGTCATAAGGGCCAGCTCAAAGCCATCGATTTCGGCCGGTTCGACTTCAGGCCGGCCGCGAGTGATTTCTGCCGGCTTTCAGCGCAGCAGTGGCAGAAGGACCCCGGCCTCGAATCGGTGTTCCTGGATGGTTACGGCGAGGATCCACGGGCACCGGATCTCTGGCGGATCGGTCTGCTGAGGGAAGCGGTGGGCACAGCCGTGTGGGCTTTTCTTGTGGGCGATACGGCTTTCGAATCCCGGGGTCACCGCATGCTCGTCCAGGCCCTTCAGAGCTTCTAGCTGGCAAACTGCGGCGCGTATGAACTCACCGCACCATCCCGGGCACCTTCAGTGGCGCGAACCCCTGGATGACCTCGCGGAGCCGCCGCTGCGGACAGCATTGCGGTAACTCCCAGTACCGTCCAGGACGCGCGAGGGCCATCATTAAATTGCCAGAGCGGCACACTGCACCGATCGGAGAAGGCCATGTTTGGGGCCCTGTTGTGCAAGCTGAATATCAGCCATAAGTGGCACGCCGAACACGCCGAGGACGGCAGCCTGTATAAGCGCTGTCTCCGCTGCGGAAAGGACGACGATGAGCGCCAGAGGGGAAGAGGAAATTTCAGTGGCTGGGTAGGACCCGTCGGAGGAGGCGGGGGTTAGACCGCCGGCCCTTCGTCGAGCGGCCATCAGGCCTCGATGCCAGCGCTGCCCACGTCCACGTCAACCGGAGACGGCAGGTGCTTTATCAGTTGGCCGGGCTGCAGATGCGGTCCAGGGCCTCGTTAAGGGTGGACTCGATCCGGCCGTTCAGGTAGTCCCGCTTGTCCTGGGTGGAGGGGTCCTCGAGTTCCGTGGGCATCGGTGGTGTTGTGACCGTCATCGCGGCTTGGTACAGCCCGTCTCCGCTGCTGACCGCTACGGTCTGGTATTCCCAGAACGAGCCCCGGCCCTCATGCCGGGAGTCTTTCGAGCATCCATCCCCGTGCTCCCACACGCCGAGCCCGTACGGGCGAAAGCCGGGACTGGTCTTCATTTCCCGCAGGGATGACGCCGAAACCGCCCGCCCCTGGAAGATTCCGGCCATGAGGAGGTTCAGGTCTTCCATCGTCGATACCGCTCCGCCTGCCGGGTTGCCGACCGCGAAGGTGTTGTCTGTGGTGTCTACCCGTTCACCGCGCAGGGTCACGTAGCCGTGTAATAGACCCGTCTCGTGCGGATCAACGCGGTCCAGGCTGGTGTTCTTCAGACCGAGGGGTTCAAAGACCTCCTCCTGCATGATTTGGATGAAGGGTTTGTGCCGCAGCGTCTGGAGCAGGAGGCCGAGCGCGAGGTAATTGGTGTTCGAGTACTTGAAAGACCCGACATCGGCAGGGGTCCAGGGGAGGGTTCCCGCCAGTTGAAACCCCGCTCCATGGTGAGTGTCTGGGAGAGCACGGGGTGGAAGTCAATATCACGAGGCAGGGCATCGTTGACCTCTGGCATCCCGGATGTGTGGCTGAGCAGTTGCCTCACGGTGATCGAACCTGGTGGTTTGAGTACGGATGTGAATCCGGGGATGACGTCGTTGACGGGATCGTCGAGGCCGATCAGGTGGTCGTCCACGAGTTTCAGCACGGCCACGGCCGTCATGGTCTTAGTGACACTGGCGACCTCAGCACGGTCCGTGGGCTGCGCCGGGGTCTTGGTCTCAAGATCGCGGACGCCGTAAGCCTTGGACCACTCTCCCTCGGGCCAGCGGATTTGTACGACGGCGGCCACCGCGCCCTCATCCAGGAATAGCTCGATCTGATTCTCCAGGGAAGCGAAGGGGGTCGGTGAGCTTGACGACGGTGCGGGCTCATCGGTGGAATAGGTACAGCCAGACACAAGAAGGACGACTGCGAGGGCCGCCCGCCTCCAAACGCGATTCTTCGTGCTCATTGCCCGCATCCGCTTGGGACGAGATGACTGGTTTTGGCCGCCTGCGGCACCACATCCGGCCAGACCTGTGGCGGCGCCGCCGTCCCAGCACCTCAATCTTACGGCTGGCCCTCGTGGCGGGGAAGCGTTCGCCCAGTAGCCTGCCTTCTTGGCGGATCCTTGGCACCCAGTCCCAGTCAGGGACTTCCCTGCCCGGTGGTCGATGCGCTGGTGTGCAGCCAGACGCCCGGGTCCGCTCTTCCTCCTCGGTCTTATTGTGCCGGGGGCTCCGCGGCTACAGCAGACTACATCGACTCCAGCGCACCGCCCCGCCGGCAGCAGGCGGTCCCCGGCTATGTCTGAACTGCCCTTTCATCGGAGCTTTGGATCTCCACACTCTCGGCTGCGCGTCTGACTTCAGCTGGCGGCTGGCGCCGGGCTTTGAGGAAGGCCACCAGCAAGGTCAGGACGGTGCCAGTCCAAGCGATCGCGGCGAGGAACACCAGACCGATTGCCGCTAAGGGGTGCATGCCGAAAGTCTAGGACCGTACTGCTGGGTGGCCCGGGTGAAACTCCGCACCATCAGAGCCGAAGTTTGCACGAGCTGGGACCATCGGCGTGCGGAGATGCCTCAGGGGCCAGCGACGGGGCGCGCCTGCGCCCTATTCGATTCCCCCAACAGCGGGTCGGGCGCCGGCATCAGACTTCGGGCAGGGTGCAGACGTGCCCGTCGGCGTCCACGGGGTAACCGCAGAGCGGGCATGCGGGACGCCCGGCACCCACAACCTCGCGGGTGCGCTTGGCGAACGCGCGGGCGGTGCCAACCGGCATCCGGACCAGCAGCATTTCGGGCACTTCAGCGCCGTTCTCATCAAGCGATTCGTCGTTGACGTCAGCGTCGGCATCGGCAATCGGATATGCCTCTATGACCACCTGCGCCGTCGCCGGGTCCCAGCCTAAGGTCATGGCTCCGGTTCGAAACTGCTCCTCGACCGCCTCGAGCTGGTCATTGTCGATGAGTTCGATAGGAGTACTCGTGGGAACGCTGAAGGGGTTGCCCTCGAGGGTGATGAGCTGATCGAGGATTTCGTCAATCTTCTCGGCGAGCTGGGCCGACTGCTGCTTCTCCAGTGCGATACTCACAATTTGCTTACCTGCGCGAACCTGCAGGTAGAACGTGCGCGCCCCGGGAACGCCGGTGGTGCCGATGACGACCCGGTCAGGCCAGGCAAACTCGTGAACAAGTGTGGGCATGTCAGTATTTTAGGCACATGAGGCTTACTGCCCGTTTGCCCTGCGCCGCCGGCACCGGCGCATCGCCAAAGTTGATGCTGCGACGGCCCTGCCACTGGCCCGGATCCGGGGCTACCGGTGCAGGTGTTCCCGCCAGTCTGCCGGTACCTTGTCCTCCGGGGCGGGTGACGGCTGCTCGGGTGGCCTGGACTGAGGATCCGGAAGCCGCGGACCGCGGAAGAATTTCTTTGTTGTGTGCTCGTAGAACCAGTTCTCGCCGGGTTCAAAAGACCTCAGGACGGGGTGGCCGGCGGCGCGCGCATGTGCACTGGCATGCTGTGAGGGTGATGAATCGCAACATCCGATGTGGCCGCATTGTGCGCAGCGGCGAAGATGTAACCACCAACCCGGGCCGTCTCCGCTGAGGCACTCCAGGCACCCTGTTCCGCTGGGTATGGCGGCGAGGTTGATTCCCGGAATAGGGCGATCCTCCATAGGGTCCTTCAATTCCATCGCTCCGGTTCTGCTTAGGTCATCCCGCTGTGCGCCCCCCGTGTCGGGAGCTATTCTGACAGACTCTCCGTGCGGTTGGAATGACGGAATCGAGGTGCGACAACCGGTGCCCGGAACAACTCCGGACCCGGTGGCGAAGGACCTTGCCGCAGGCAACGAGGACCCCTTGTCGCCAATATCCAGCGCGAGTATCGTGAGCGCCACCGAACCATTGAACCGGAAAGACGGCGGCCATGGATCACTCGGTCCCCATAATGCTGATTGCCACCACAGACCCGGACTCCCGGCGCGTTCTTGAAGATGAATTACGCCGACGCTACGGTGCCGATTACGAGGTGGTGGCCTGCGCCGGCCACGCGCACGGGCGGGCAGTGCTTGAGGGCCTCCGGCGCTGGAATCGCCCGGTCGCCCTCATCCTCGGGTGCTACGGACCGGCTGACCGCGGAGGCCTCGATTTCCTGCGCCGTGCCTATGGCTTTCACCCGGCCGCCAAGCGTGCTGTTGTGGTGACATGGGGTGACTTCGCCAGCGCCCCCACAGTATTCCGGGCGATCGCGCAGGGGTACGCCGAATTGCTGATCATACGTCCCGAACGATCGCGCGACGAAGAATTCCATGGGGCGATTACCGACGCCCTCGACGACTGGCATCTTGCCCAGGGGGTCGGGTTCGAGGCGGTCCGGCTGATCGGGGATGTAGGCGACGAAAGGACTCATGCCTTGCGTGACTCCTTGAGCCGAAACCACATCCCGGTAGGATTCCACCCTGCCGGGTCCGAAGCGGCGAAACAGGCGCTCCAGAGGTTGGGCCTGCGGGACCCCGCGTTGCCGGTCCTGGTGCTTGAGTTCACCGCTTCACCAACTGTCCTCGAGAACCCCAGTGACCTGGAGATTGCCGAAGCAATGGGGGTGACGCGACCACCACCGGCGGACAAGGTCTTCGATGTGGTGGTTGTAGGAGCCGGTCCCTCCGGTCTCGCGACCGCAGTGTATGCCTCCTCAGAGGGCCTCTCCACCATGGTGGTGGAGGGAGAAGCCGTGGGAGGCCAGGCCGGCACCAGCTCATTGATCCGCAACTACCCTGGCTTTTCCCGCGGTGTGAGCGGCGCCCACCTGGCCTTCCGCTCATTTCACCAGGCCTGGACTTTGGGCACGGACTTCCTGTTCCTGCGGAAAGTGGAGGGGCTCGGCCTGGATGGAGCACTATACGCTGTGTCGATTTCCGACGGCAGCGTGGTGCGGTGCCGCACCGTAGTGGTGGCCACCGGCGTGGACTACCGTCGCCTTGGCACCCCCCAGCTCGAGGATCTGGTGGGTAGAGGGGTGTTCTACGGGGCCACAGTCTCGGAGGCGCCGTCGATGGCCGGAAAGCAGGTCTGCGTTGTAGGTGGCGGCAATTCGGCCGGACAGGCGGTTCTGCACCTTGCGAAGTTCGCGAAGAAGGTGACGCTGCTGGTGCGCGGACCGACTCTGTCCGTCAGCATGTCGGATTACCTCATCTCCCAACTTGAGGCCACCCGGAACGTTGCGATCCGCTATGGCACCGTGATCGTGGGGGCCCGCGATCGGGACGGATTCCTTGCCGCCGTCAAGGTCGCGGCAGCCGGAACCCCCGACGCAACCCCGGGCGAGGAGATCGAAGCGGGCGGTTTGTTCGTGCTGATCGGTTCGGTGCCGCGGACCTCCTGGCTGCCCGACACCGTGGAGCGCGACCCAGCTGGTTTTCTTCGCACTGGGGTCAACCGGGATATCGGTGACACCGGGCCCATGAGGCCGGACAGGCATCCAATGGCGCTGGAAACCAGCATGCCCGGCTTGTTCGCGATCGGGGACGTGCGGGCCGGTTCGATCAAAAGAGTGGCTACCGCAGTCGGGGACGGCGCCACGGTAGTCTCCATGCTTCACGCCTACCTGGCCGAAAACCCACTGCCTGCCTCGTCCACTGCCCCTGGTGAGGCAGCCGCCCCCGGGGAGCTGCCCGGTGATGTCCGCTTCAACTGAGAACACACCGTTGATTCCGGCGATGCGGCGGCTGCTCTACGTCGCCGCATTCCTCGTGTTTCTTGCGGGGCTGGTGCTGTTCGTGTTTCCGCTCCGGACTGCGGAATGGTTCGCGTGGACAGTCAATCCGCCAATGACCGCGGTCTTCCTCGGGGCGGCATATTGGTCGGCCGCCGGCCTGGAGGTGGCGGGCGCCCGCTCAGCGAGTTGGGGTTCGGCGAGGCTGGCAGTCTGGCCGGTGTTCGTTTTCACGGCACTAACCTTTGGAGTTACCCTGCTTCATCTCGATCGCTTCCACCTGTCGCCAGACAGTGGCCCCCTTGCCCAAGCAGCCACCTGGGCGTGGCTGGCAATCTATGCCATCGTGCCCGTGGCGATGCTCGTGGTCAGTTGGATGCAGATCCGGTCCCTGCGTACGGCCCCAGGTCCCGTACCGGCGCGACGGCCAGTGCTGCCCCCTGCGCTCCGGCTGCTCATGCTGGCAATTGCCGGGGTACTGCTGTTATATGGCGTCGCGCTCCTGGCAGTACCCGCTTATGCCGCGACATGGTGGCCGTGGACACTGTCCGAACTTACAGCGAGGGCGATCGGAGCGTGGCTGGTCGGCCTTGGATGGTCGGCCGCGCAGGGCCAGTTCAGCGCTGACCTCGGCACCGTCCGCCCCGTAGCACTGACCTCCGTTGCCTTCGTCATTCTCCAGGTGCTTGCCCTGCTGCGGTACGGCGACGTCCTGAGATGGCCGAGCGCACAGGCAATCGGCTTCGTAACCGTACTACTCGCCATTGGAGTGGCCGGCGCATGGGCACTCGCACTGTCCCGTTCGTCGGTAGCCCGGGCCGAAATTACCTGAGTCACCTTCCCGCATAGGCCTGATCCTCCGGGCTGGCAGGGCCAGACCCCCACACCCGGTATTCAGCACGATCCCTGCGCATCAGCCGCCGGCACCGCCACGGAATGTTCTAGATAAGGGTGACACCACCTTCACCACCCACAACGCAGCACACCGTGTTCAGGAACTACACCTCGCGGCTGTAGGAGGAACCCGAGGGCGTCCGCTGCAGCAGTCCGAAGTCGACCAGATAGCGGCGCAGCAGCACAACGTCGTCTGTATAGGCGAGGAGTCGTTCGTTGACCTGCCACTCGGTGAGCTTTTCCTCCGGCGCAAAGACCTCGCGCGCGATCCTGGCGAGGAGTTCATGCCGTTCCGCCACGTTCGCCGGATATCTCTCGATCCGCCCCAGCCGCATGAACCTGTCCAGTCCGGTCCGCGGCTGCCGGCGCGGCTGCTGCGCGAGCAGATCGCGGAATATCGAATCCGCCGCCACCAATTCACCCGACCCGTACTTTTCCACGAGCCCGGACTCGAGCAGGGCGGTGATGGCCTTGTTCCGCCGCTGCTCCTTCACCTCAGGCAGGATCTCGGCAAGCGCCGCTCCAAGCACTATCTGGGCGTAGGCAGTACGGGCATCGACGTTGCCAAGCGTCGCGAGCACGCGCCGCCAGTGCGGGCCGCTCATTCTCCTGCCTCCGGCCACGTTGGTTTTCTCCTCTGCCCATAACTCACACCCCTGTGTCGAGGTGTGCTGAGAGATCGTAGCCCTGATGCTCCGGTTCCCGAAAGCGGGCGCCATGGACATGTAACCGCGCCCCGCCGGCGTCGTCACCGTCTACGGGCGCCCTCGTTCTCCAGCGTGGGTGCCCCGGCCGTTTGCGGAGCGCGGACTGTCGTTGTGATCAGGGTGGACATGATGTCGACGGCGTCATCATTGGAGAGCCCATTGTCATGGCAAAGTGATCGCCATGTCCAGAAGGAAATCCCGTGGCTGAGGGTGGCATATAACCGGGGGTTCCTGTCCGTCGGGGGGAACGGCTCGAGCAGGATGTTCCGGAAGTGGGCGTTCCTGGATTCAAGACCTGTGCGGTGTGTCTTCGGGAGCGCATCCCAGTCCCCATAGATCCGGGTAAGCATGGCCTCGCCGTCTCGATAGAACCGGTACAGATCGGTCAGGCCAACTGCCAGGCGCTCGAGGGGGTCGGCGTGCCGGGACCATTCCCCGGGATCGGGGAGTTGCTGTTGCGAGAGCCAGTGCGAGGAACAGGCCGAGAAGAGGGCCTCGTCGTCGGCAAAGTGCCGGTAGACGGTCAACCTGGTAACGCCGGCCTTTTCGGCGACACCCGCGACCGTGGTGCGGGCCGGCCCGATGGAACCGTGCAGGATCACAGCCGCGTCGATAATGCGCTGGTGAGTGCCACTGATCTTTTCGGTTCTTTTGCCCATTTCGTAGCGGCGGCTTTTGGATGAACGAGTATGTTCACTCAATGTATTGACTCTCCTCCTTCCCGGGCGGACAATTTCGGTATACACCATTGTATATTGAAATTGGAAGGGCGGTCCGCTATGGACCTTGAGAGAGCTCCGCGGCTGACAATCGTGCAGCCGGGCCAGGGGCGCGAGAGCAGTCTCGGGACGATTGGCGTTGTCTTCAAGCTCTTCGGTGAGCACACGAATGAAAAGATCTCGATTGTGGAGCACCCGTTCCCTGTCGGGGCCCTGGTTCCCCCGCACACGCATACGCGGGAGGACGAGTATTCGATCGTCATTGAAGGCGAGATAGGGTTCCGGTCCGGCGAGCGTGAGGCGGTGCTCGGGGCCGGGGGCTACATCACGAAACCGCGGGGGGAGCTCCACACGATGTGGAACGCGGGCAAAGTCCCCGCACGGATGATCGAGATCATCAGCCCGGCCGGGTTCGAGCATTTCTTCTGGGGACTGGCCGATCACTTTGAAGCAGGTCCGCCAGATCCCGAGGTCATCGGCAAACTGGCCGCGGAATACGGGCTTCAGTTCGGCGAGCCGCCCTGGCTGCCGGACATCATCGCCCGGTACGGGCTGACACCACCGATGGGCTGACAGGAGTCATGGGCCTCCCGGTTTCGCTGGAGTCATCCAGGCGCAGCAGTGGCATCACGAACCGGAAGCCGGTATCTCCCATCGCCGGCATGGCCGGGACCATCATCGGATTGCATATGCTGGGCTGGGGTGTCCTGCTGTTCGGCGTTGTTCCGCAGAACCTGCAGATCAGCTCGACGCAGGTCTTCGGCACGGGGATCGGAGTGGGCGCGTACCTGCTGGGAATGAGGCACGCCTTCGACGTCGACCATATCGCGGCCATTGACTGCACGACCCGCAAGCTCATCGGCGAAGGCCGCCGCCCCCTATCGGTCGGCTTCTGGTTTTCGCTTGGCCATTCCAGCCTTGTCTTTGTGCTTTGCGCTCTTCTGGCCTCCGGAGCGCAGTATCTGGGCGGCCTGGTGGGGGAGGGTGCGTCGCCCTTACGTGAAGTCTTGGGATTCGTAGGCGCCGCGATCTCAGGAGTTTTCCTCTATATCCTGGCGGCCCTCAACGTGCTCATCCTGCTGCGCGCCGTGACGGACTTCCGCGGTCTCCGGGACGGCCACCCGATGGATCCTGCGGCCGGTTCCCCCACCGGTCTGATGGCCCGTATCCTGCGACCAGTCCTCCAGAGCATCAGCAAGCCCTGGCAGATGTATCTCGTGGGGCTGCTTTTCGGCCTGGGCTTCGACACGGCCACTGAAGTCGCTTTGCTCGTCGTCGCGGTGGGCGCGGCGACGACGGGGCTTCCCTGGTATGCCATCCTCATCCTGCCGACGCTCTTCGCCGCGGGCATGTGTCTGCTGGATACCCTGGACGCATGGTTCATGAATGCGGCCTACTGCAGGGCATTCTCCAGCCCGGTCCGAAGGATGAAGTACAACGTCGTACTCACTGGGCTCTCTGCCGCCGTCGCCCTGGGCATCGGGACAGCGGAACTGTTGTCACTGACGCCTGTGAGCCTCGATCTGACCGGACTGGGTTATGTGGTGGCTGGCCTGTTCCTACTCTTCTGGCTTGCGGCGGTCTGCGTCGGTCGATTCGATGCCGGCAGGCGGTCCCGTACCTTCGAGCCGGAACAGTCAGGCCACAAGATTCCCTGAGACAGATCTGGTACCCGGTATCCCGTGCGCTGCCCGGCGACGGCCTCGTCTGCAAACCCACCTTCAACGCCGCCCGGCCATCACCATCGCCGCGCCGCCGGAGCGGATCCGGCCATGGCTGGTTCAGGCCGGACTTGCCCGCGGGGGCTGGTACAGCTACGACAACTCGACCCGGTGGCACAGGACTCGACCCGGCTTATCAGCCGCGTCCGCTCCCGCTACTGGTGGTTCTCGCCCACAATCGCCTTCCCAGCGCTTCTGGAGTTTGGCGACATCTGGATGATGCGCAAGATGCTGCTCAATACTCGCGAGCGTGTCGAAACAGTGCCGGTCTGAGCGATTTCCGCCAGGATCAAAGCGTCAGGGAAACTGCTCGAAGGAACCCCGCTACGTCTCCTCCGCTTTCGAGTAAAGCGCCAGGAGGTCGCGGCTGAACTCGTGCGGGGACGTTTCGCACGGACTGTGCCCGCCCCTGTAGACCCCGATCCGGGCACGGATGGCCTGGGCGAACAGCCGGTGCAGCTGGAGCGGCCAGAGGTCATGCTCGCCGACGGCCACGAAGATGGGAATTGGGGCTTCCGCCAGCTTCTGCCGAAGGTCCGGAATGTTCTGCATGAGGGTGTAGATATCCCGGACGGAGGCGCGGCGGGTGAAGCGGAAACGGTAATTCACGAACCGCTGCCGTCCCGGCGGCACATGCGCCACCCTGCCGCTGCGGATCCCCCAGATCAGCAGGGCCGCACCCGTCCGGCCATTCACCCACGTGCTGAACCGGCCAATTCGGCTGACGCCCCTGAAACCCTGGCCGGGCTCCGGCGGGCAACCCAACAGGGTGAGGGACTTGAAGAGCTCCGGCCGCTCCACATAGGCAAGCTGGGCGATGATCCCCGCGAAGGAATACCCCACAACGTGGACGGGAGTGGCTGTGGTTTCCATGACCGCCAGGAAGTCATCCATGAAAAGCCGGTAGTCGTAGTGCTTCCCGGGCGGCACAAGGTTCTCGGGGCCCGCATCTGCCGACTGGTACTGGCCCGCCAGGTCGTAGGTCAGCGCGTAGTAGCCGGCATCGGCAAGGTCGGGCATCATGAGCGAGAAATCCTCTTTCGAGCCCGTGGCGCCGGGTACCAACACGACGCAGGGATGGTTCGGATCACCCAGCGCCATGGCGGCAAGCCTGCCGCTGGGAACGTTGATGCTGAAACGCACCGCGCCCGGCGGCGGAACCGACCAGTCGACGTCCCCCAACCCGGCATCCAGCAGGGCGGCCGCGTCCACCCGGGCAGAACCGAACTCCTCAGGGTCAACCCCTTGCTCTTTCCGGCCCGGCTCCGCCATGGTCCCAAGATAGCCCAGGAATCCTTACGTCTGGCCGCCTCCGAGGATCCGCCGCGCATCCTCCTGCGCCCGGAGGGCCAGATCACTGACCACCTCACCCTTGATGTGCCCGGCGGCGGCGAGGATGCTCCGGAGTTCGGAAAGCGTCCGCGGCGGGTAGGCGCCGTGCGCCATGGCGTGGCAGTTGTGGCAGAGCGGAATGAGGTCGGCTATGGGGTCAAGCTGGTATCCGCTGTCAAGCATCACCGGCGGCACAACGTGGTGCACGGCTGTCGCTCCTGTGCCGGCCCCGCCGTAGGTGGACTCGAACGAGAAGCCGCAGGCGGCGCACGACGTGCCATGGAAGGCCAGGCAGGCCCGCCGCGCGTCAGGGTCCCGCTCAAAGCGGTTCACCTGGATATTGCTGACGGCGCCCGGTGGGGAGGTTCCGGCGACCACCTCGGTGGGATCCGGCGTCGTGGGTCCGTAGTCCCGCCACAAGCGTTGCAGAACAGGCTCGGACGACGGCGGCAGGGTCACCAGTGAGGGGCCGTTCGCCTTATCCCAAAGGTCACCGGGGAGGGCGTCGCGAAGGGTGCCGGGACGTATCTGTTCACCCAGCGGGAGCAGTGAGTCGAAAGCCACCGCGATGTACCAGTCAGTGCCGCCGGGCTCCCTGGTGGCGACACCCTGGTACGGCTCAGACATCACGCATCCGTGCCCGATCAGGCCGCTGCCTGCGTCATTGTTGCCGTGCAGCAGGAGCCAGGCTTCAGTCCCCGGGAGGATGTCCGGGCAGGAACCGGCATGCCAGCGGGCCAGGAACCTGCCGGATTCCGCCACCTGCTCGACCACGGCCCGGTAATCCCAGCGGTGCAGTCGCTTGGTGTCGCAGTTGAGAATTACGGCCGCCACTGCCCACCGAACCCAGCCATGCGTCGTCCATCACCAAGCCCGTGAAGCGGGACTTAGATCGGTTCCTTGGCCAGTGCCTTGGTCTTGGGGGGCGTTTCGCGTCCCAACCGTTCATCGAGCGTGACGCGCAGCCTGGCCGCAGCAACCTGGACACGATGCTCGGCAGGGGTGGCCTTTTTCCTGGCCGGCTTGGCAGTGCTGGTACGGGGAGTGTGGACAAAACGGTGTTCAGGCGACGTTGCGCTCATGGTCCAACCTCCTTGGTACTGTCTTCATCCGTCGTTCCATTCTCGCCTAAGTCGTCGCCGTCGTCCACGAAGGTCATCTCCTGTCCGGAGCCGGCTTCGGGTTCAGCGTCGTCCCCGTTCTCATCGCCGGAAACACTCTTCCAGGCAATGTCGAACAACTCGAGCTCCTCGTTGCGGGCCAGTTCGCTCCTGGCCAGGACTTCCAGCGTCGCCAGGCCCAGCGCCTTTGTCCCTTCATCCGAGTCCAAAGCCCGGTCCAGCGCCCACTGCGTCCGGCGCCACCATTCCGCCCGGCTGTCAGCCGCGGTCTTTTGCTGCAGGGCATTGGCGTCCGCCTCGCGCTTTTGGTCCAGCGCGGTCCTGTCGGCCGCGGTGCGTTGCTTGAGGGTCCGCCAGTTAATGTAGAAGGCCAGCAGGGCTGCGATGAGAACAGCCAGGGGACCCAGCCCGGCGAGGATGACCCACCAGTCCGCGGGCCCGGAATGGACGACGACGTCCAGTGGGCCGGGGGAGGGAACAGGGGTCACGGAAACAGCTTAGGCCGAAGTGCCGCCGCGGCCCGGGCGACACTCCTGCCACCGCCCTGCATCAGTTGGCGTGCCGGGAAATGAGGACCGGTCCCCGGGCGTGGTGCAGTACTGCGTGGGCGGTTGAACCGATGGTCTCCCTGAGAATGCCTTGACCTTGGGAACCCACCACCACTATCCGGGCTTCCCTGGCGGCTGTCAGGATGGCGTGGGGGACGGAACTGTCCGTGAGTATCCTGCCGTCAACGGAAACCTCGGGGGCTTTGGTTCGAGCATGTTTCAGGGCGGACCCAAGAACTTCCCGGGCATCAGCAGCGGCGGCCTGCCCGTCCCGCCGCGAAAAGCCGGCGGGCACGTGGCGGACATGGACCACCGTCAGGGGTGCGTTCCAGGCGGAAGCCACGGCGCAGGCGTCTTCCAGCGCCGCGGGAGAACCTGATGCGTCGACGGCGGCGACGACGGGTCCGGCAGGATGGCTGTCATCCCGGATCACCGCTACCGGGCAGGCAGCAGTGGCCGCCAGTTCCAGGCTCACGGATCCCACGAGGAGGCCCAGGAAGCCGCCCAGCCCGCGGCTGCCGACAACCAGCAACCTTTCACCGGCAGAGAATTCGGCCAGAAGCTGTGCGGGCAGTCCGTGAAGCAGGGTGCTGCGGATTTCAAGCCCTGGTACTTCCGCCGCCGCGTGCGAGACGCCTTCCTCCAGGACGGACTGGGCGGACTGTTCCAGGCCGCTGCCTGACACGCCTGGGACAGGACCGAGGTGCCTTGTCAGCAGCGGCCACATTGAACAATGCACCACATGGAGCGGGCAATTGGTGGCCCGGGCGTGGCGGGACGCCCAACGGACGGCTGCCGCTGCCTCGTCCGAGCCGTCATAGCCGGCCACAATGGCCCCCGCATCATCCGTCACGTAACTGCGCTCCTCATCAGACTGGTCTTCGCCAGTGGGACCTTAGGCCCTTTGGCGGGCCTGCCCCTTGGTTCCATGCTGATTCTAGGAAACGGGGAGGGACATGGGCAGCATGATGCGACGGATAGCTGTGAACCTATTTGTCCTGGTGGCGTTCCTGCTGGGCGCCGCAGGCCCTGGCACCGCTGCGCCGCCCGCGGCCGTGGTTGTGGAGGACACAGCAGGGGTGCTGGACCTCAACACCCTGGTACCCGCCGTCGAACGCATCCAGTTCTACGAGCCCACCCGGGTTGCCGTCTTCACGTACAACGGAAAGGCCGAGGACAACCTCAATGAAGAGGTCCTGAAGTTTGCACGCGTAAGGCACCCGGAGTGGATCAGTGCGGACGGGCAGAAATGGGCCGACGGCCTGTTCATTTTCGCGCTCGACCCGGCGGGCCGCCATGTGGGCACGTACATGGGCGAGGACCGGAAAGTGTCCCTTGAGCAGCGCAGCGACATTCAGGACGCTTCGAAGGAACTGTTCCGCGACGCACAGTGGACCGACGGCACGGTGGCCGGCATTCGCCGTGCCGCCGAACTCATCAACCAGCCCTGGTACAGGTCCGCCGCGTTCCTGATCACAGCGTGGGTCACCGGTGGACTTGCTGCCCTGGGCGCTGCGGCATGGTTGATTGTGCGGGCCGTGACCAGGGCTGCCTGCCGTAAGCAGGTTGAACGCGGTGACCGGAGCTACTCCAACGTCAGCATGGACCTGGACGTAACGGAACTGAACGCCGGCACCATCCCCGAATCATCACGCTACGGGAGCCAGGTCCTGGAGAAGCACCGCACGTTCCTGAGCCGCTATGCAGCCGCCACGGAGCTGTCCAACCAGGTGCACGCGCTGGGCAAACGGTCGTTAAGCAGCCGGAAGAACCTCAAACTTGCCCGGCAGTTTGCCGACAGTGCCGCCGAGCTGGATGCGCTGGATGATGTCATCGCCGACAGCAACGCCTTACTGAACCGTGCGGACACCTGGCCGACTGCCTGGGACCGGCAGCTCGCCCCGTTCCGCAAGGATCTGGCCGGAATCGAGCAACTGCTGGCCAAACGCCATGGGCAGGGGGACTCCGCCACCGCCACGGCACTTCGTTCCTTCCGCGACGAAAGCCTGCGGGATATCGAACGGTGGACAGCAGAACTGGCTGACGGGCGCATCACACCCGAAGAGGCGCTGGACCGGCTTTATGGGGCGCGCTCCCGGCTCTCGGAGCTGCTGGAGAACCATGCAGAAACAGTCATCCAGGGGTTCGCCAGGAATGAGCGCGAGGCGCGCCTGATGCGCGAGCAGATGGACACCGCCCACGGGGGCCTTGACCACCGCAGGCAGCGGGTCTATGAACCAAGCATCCTGGGCACGGTGTACCCGTCGTACCAGTTCTTCTCCGTAGCCACGTTCAACTCCGGCATCAATACCGGGGTCAGCAGCGTCAATTCGGCCAGGGGCGGCGGCAGCACCACCGGCTATGGCAGCAGCGGCGGAAGCTTCTCCGGCTCCGGCAGTTCCTCGGGGTTCTAACTCAAAGCCGTTGTCAGGGCACCGGGCCGTTGTCAGGGCACCGGCTTAGGCGGCGCCCACGGAGCTAAGCCTGCGCATCCCACGCTGGACGGCGTAACGCGGATGCTGCGTGGTGGCATGGACCATGCCCGGAGCTGGCGGCGTAACGTCCCGGATCAGGCCGGTTCCGGCGCATTCCCGGACCTCTTCAATTGCCGCGGCAGCCGCCTGCTTGTCGGTGAACTGTCCGGAAACTGCCAGTACGTGTCCGTCCGGCATCACAAGCCGGAACCGGATCTGCGAATCGTCATCGACAAACAGTTCGAACGTTCCTGCCATAAGCCTTGCTCTCCTCTTTCGTCCTGCCTCCGTGGATGAGGCTGCATGCCCGCCGGCCTTCGGCTCCAGCAAACCCGGATGCACAACCCCAGCGTCGTGCTTCCGGCCTGGACCACCATCTCAAGAGACCAGCCCGTCTTTTAGGGACCAAAGTCCTTGAAGCCGGGCCCCGCATGCTGGTCATGCAGGCGGGACAGGCGGATCAGTGCGATTCCGGCCGCGATGAACCACACCCACAGCAGGATGCCGTAGCCCCAATAAAACTCAGGGAACGCGTGGCGAAGGACCTCGCTGACCGTCCCCAAGGCTCCTGTGCCAACACCAAGCCATCCCAGGTACCGCGGGAAAAGTGTTGTACTTCCCCTGATCATCGCCAGTCCCATCAGGAGGATTCCGAGTGCAGAGAGGGCGCCGGCGATTGCAGGCGTGTTGTTCTCGGCAATGATCGCCTCGGCGGCGGTGGCGTAGGCCTTGCGTTCCTCATCTGACCCGGCAGCCATGAAGCGGTCACTGAGGTAGATGAGGTTAAGGGAGCCCCGGCTGCTGACCGGTACGGCAAGCAGGAGTGCCCATGGGAGGGCACCGAAGATCAGCGCTATCAGGGGAAGGCTCTTCTGGAAGGCGGTGAGAGCCACGAAAAGGGCCGCAAATACAAGGACCGGGAGGACGTTGGGGAGGATCCACAGGACCTGTTCTGCCACGTAGTTCGGCTTATTGCCGGCAATGAATTCCAGGGTGGCAGTTCCGCCGTGGACCGGTGGCGGAGCCAGGAAGTCCAGCACCAGGGCAGCTATGAGCAGGAGCACAAACAGGATCGACGACGCCCCGGCGGCGAGATAGAGGAGCCTCCAGCCGTGCTGGTCCCGGGTGTTCACCGCAAACCCCACGGCCCTGGTTCTCCGCATCCTGTGACCAACGGCCCTGTTCCGCTGCGCCAGTCGTTGGAAGACTGCCGTCCTGAGTCCTGATGATATTGCCCGGAGGAAGACATGACCGCAAAGCGCCCGCCATCCGGGCAACCAGAACTACCGGCGGCAGACCCCGGAGCTCCGGGAGCGGATGAGTGGCTCCGGATAGAGCTGGAGGATGCTGCTTCCAGCAAATGGTGGGCGCGCATTTTCTACACCTTTGGGTCGCAGTATGGACGGACGCAGTTGAGGTTCGTGGGCAGGACCGAGGACGGCCGCCGGCTCTACACCAGCGATACATTCCCTGGTCCGCCGCTGAACCCGACACCGCCGGAAGAGGCCTGGGCCCCAGGCCTGGAGGCCAGCCTCAACCAACTGCGCCGGGAAATTTCCCGCGACGGATGGACTGAGACCGGCCGGGGCGTGCAACCCTGGGAACTTACGTTCAGCCGCCGCACGGTCTCTTAGCCCGGAACCTCACGGCTCAGGCGACCGGCCAGACCACCCGGGTCTGCCACGTTGCCGGGTCCGGCTGCTTTTGCGGGTCAGTCAGGTAGTACTCCCACATGACCTCACCCGGGGCCGCCCCTTGGGCCTCCATGTGTTCCCTGATGGCGTTGTAGGTGGTGCCGAGGGTGCCATACGGGCCGGTGTGGATGGCTTCGAAAGCATCAGTATCAGGAAGCGCTCCGCTGGCCACTTCGCCGGTTCCGTGGAAGTTGCCGGCTACGGGGAATCCTGCTTCGACATCCACCGTGTCGCCCGGCATCCCGTGGTAAAGCGCGAACGGTGGGCCGGCGGGGCTGGCGCCCTGCCTCTGGACGGCGGCCATAACGGTACCGAAGGCGCGGTCAAAAAAGCTTGTCAGCGAGTCCATGGGGACGCGTTCGCGGACCACGGCGACGGGTTGTTCAGCGAGGTGGATCTTCCGGGCCTGCTGGCTGTTTTCATTCATGGCACCAGCCTCGCCACGCCGCCATCGGCTGGACAGGGCCATAGGACACTAAACGGGCATCGATGGTCAGCTTGCGGCCTCATACGCTTCCCGCATCCAGCCGCAGACCTCGGCATCGAGTTGGGAGCCGTCCGTGAGCTCCAGGTGGTGCATCCAGGTTCCGGCCGCCGGATGGACGATTTGCTTGAACCGCGGCGACTCCAGTTTCCGCGGAAGCGCGAGGGACAGGACCAGCGGAACAGCTGATTTCAGGTAGACCCCGGGCCGCCAGAGGTAGGCGTAGCCGCGGCGCCGGCGGAAAGAGATCTGGCTCTTGCTGACCCGCACCTCATGCGGACCCAGCTCCGCCGCCATGCGCTCTGCCGCCCGGTAAAGCCTTAAAGCGGACGGTGCATCGTCGAAGAACCGCTCCACAGTCCACGGCTGCGAGGACAACGTTCCTGCCTACGCCGTCCCGTTGGCCATCGAGGCCAGAAGTTCGGTGGCCCACGCTGCAGCCCTCTCTGTCTCACCATCGACCAGCGGGCCTTCGCTGCCTTTGACGTAGAAGGCCATGGGCCCGCCAACGATGCTCGCACCTGCCTCCGTGAGGGCCGTCGTTATCTTCCTGGCAGCGTCACCATGGATGAACAGCTTCACCCTCGTGTCGAATGCGGCCGCGTTCACCCCGGTCAGTCCGCGGCGCCCGAGATCTGCCAGCGTTTCTGCAATGCTGGGCGTTGGCTTCCAGCCGTTGATGGGGCTGCCGACGACGAGCAGGTCGCCGGGGTGCAGGGCGCCGGCATCGAAACGACCAACCGGGACGGCAGCCGCACCCCGCCCCAGCTTCGATGCTATGGATTCGGCTATGGACTTGGTGTTCCCATGCGCGGTGTCGTAGAGGACGACGGCTTTCATGTGGAACTCCCGGTCTGCGTCGGCGGCTGTTTGCCCCTCAACCATGCCCCTGCACACGGCGCCGGGGCAGGGCCAAAGGTCATGCTGGTCCGGCTTTCCCGGCACTGGGACGGGGCCCAAATGCCCTAGCCCGGCTGCCGGCATCCGGGTAGGTTCGGCTACATGTGCGATGACCGCCAGAGTGCCAGGCTGAAGCGTCCTGAATGAGGAAGCAGGCCGCCCCGCCTTCGGTAACCGGCGCTAGCCCCGGCAGCCTTGACACGGAGGGACCCGCCAAGTCGCCCGTGCAAAAGGCGTGGGGCTTCCTCAGGCGGTATCCCGTCGTCGTGCTGACCTGTGTGGTGCTGCTGGGCACTTTGGTGCTGCTGCAATTCGGCCTGGACCTGCAGGTCCGGGTCCTCGCCTCCGCTTACGCCGCCGTCATCGTGGTGGTGCGCGCAGCCGGCATGGTGCGGTCCCTGCGGGCGGGCCGGTGGGGGATCGACCTCCTGGCGTTGATGGCGATCGCCAGTACCGTGGCGGTGGGCGAGTATCTCGCAGCACTGGTGGTAATCCTGATGCTCACTGGCGGGGAGGCCCTGGAAGACTTCGCCCAGGGACGCGCTGCACATGAACTGCGGTCCCTGCTGGACCGGGCTCCCCGCTTTGCCCACAGGGAAGGCGCGGCCGCTGTACTCGAGGAGATTCCGATCGGCGGCGTGGTGTTGGGCGACGTGCTGGTGGTCCGGCCTTCTGAACTGGTGCCGGTCGACGGCGAACTCCTGTCCGACTCAGCGGTTCTGGACGAATCATCGCTCACGGGGGAAAGCCTGCCGGTGGAGCGGAGCAGGGGGCAACTGCTGCTCAGCGGCTCGGTGAACGGCGAGGCCGCAATCCGGGTCCGGGCAACGGCCACGGCAGCCGATTCCCAGTACAGCCGCATCATCGCCCTGGTTGAAGAGGCATCCAACAGCAGGGCTCCGGTGGTCCGGCTCGCCGACCGCTACGCTGTTCCCTTTACCCTCCTGGCCTTGGTGATGGCAGGGATGGGGTGGTTCCTCTCAGGTGAGCCGCTCCGCTTCGCCCAGGTCCTGGTGGTAGCCACTCCGTGCCCGCTGCTGATCGCCGCGCCGGTGGCATTCCTGGCCGGTACCAGCCAGGCCGCCCACAAGGGCATCATCATCAAGAACACCAGGACCCTCGAGCAGCTTGCGAAGGCAAAGACAGCGGTCTTTGATAAGACCGGAACCCTGACGTCCGGCCGGCCCCTCCTGGATGGTATCCAGGTGGCCGCAGGGGCGGGCGAAGCCCTGGGTGCCCAAAGGATCCTGCAGCTGGCTGCGTCCGCGGAGCAGTATTCCTCGCATGTGCTGGCTGCTTCCGTGATCGAAGCCGCCAGGGCTGCCAACCTTGGACTCCTTCCGGTGCAGCAGGCCACGGAGAGCGCCACCCACGGGGTGGAAGCTGTCTGCGACGGACAGCGCGTTGTTGTGGGTAAAGCCGGCCTGGTCCGCAGCTCATCAACCGGATTCCGGGAGGCTGTTTTGCGCAGTGGCCAACTCGCGGTCTATGTGGCGGTGAACGGCAATTATGCCGGTGCCCTGGTCATGAAGGACCCGTTGCGCCATGACGCGGTGGACACACTCGCCCGGTTGCACCGCCTCGGGGTCCGGAACACCATGCTGTTGACAGGCGACGCCCAGGCTACGGCCGCCCACATTGCCGATGAAGCGGGGATCGGCCGCGTCCACGCTGAGTGCCTTCCGGGGGACAAGGTCACCACGGTGGCCGCCATCCTGGAACGGCCGGTCCTGATGGTAGGCGACGGCGTCAACGACGCCCCCGTCCTTGCGGCCGCTGACGTGGGGATCGCGATGGGGGCCAGGGGGGCCACGGCGGCAAGCGAATCCGCGGACGTAGTGGTCATGCTTGATGACCTGTCCAAAGTGGCCCTGGCCGTTGCCATTGGCAGGCGGACCGTGGCTGTGGCCCTGGTGAGTATCTGGAGCGGCATAGGACTCAGCATCGTCCTGATGGCCATAGCCATGACGGGATACATTCCTGCCGTTACCGGCGCCCTCCTGCAGGAGCTGGTGGACCTTGCGACCATCCTGAACGGCCTGCGGGCACTCCACGGCGCCGACCGGATACGCGGGGACTGACCGGGCACGCGGGGCTGGTCCGGGCAGGCCGCGCAGTTGAGCGGCGTGCCGGCATGACTTTTGGCCCTTCCCACGCGTGCACCCAACCGGAAACGTAGTGTCCATGAATGCAGAAACAGGGGCCAAGCCCGTCATCGTGGGTGTCGACGGTTCTGAATACTCCTCCGCGGCCCTCCGCTACGCGGGAAAGCTGGCATCCCGCCTGGGCACCCGGCTGGAAGTCATCTCATGCGTTGGGATGCCGGACTACCTGGTGATGTCGCGGCTTGAAGGAGCCGACCGACAGTTCACCGCCAGGCTCGAGGACGCGGCCGAACGCCTTGTGGAGGACGCCCTTGGCCGGGCCTTCTCCGGGGAACGGCCGGAGAACATTGATGTGAGCATCAAGTTCGGGCCGCCGGCGAAGGTGCTGGTGGACGAGAGCCGCCGTGCGCAGATGCTGGTGGTGGGAAGGCATGGAGAGGGCGGTCTGCTGAAGTCGTCCATGGGCTCCGTCACCAAGGCCTGTGCGGCCCACTCCAACTGTCCGGTGCTCCTGGTGGGGCAGGAGGCGGACGCCGTGTGAGGAACGCGGAGGGCCTGAGCTCTGAACGGGCGGCGCAGCTCCTGAAGCAGTCAGGTCCCAACCAGCTTCCCACAGAAAAACCCGTACCCCAGTGGCGGAAGCTCTGGGGGGAGATGACGCATTTTTTCGCCCTCATGCTGTGGTGCGCCGCCGGCCTGGCCTTTATCGCGGACCTGCCGCAACTGGCGGTGGCGATCATCGTCGTCGTCATTGTCAACGGGGTGTTCGCCCACATCCAGCAGGAACGCGCCCAGCATGCCGCCGCCCGGCTGCGTGGGCTGCTGCCCGCCGACGTGATGGTGCGGCGGGACGGGAAGGTGGGCACGGTCCACGCAAGTGAGTTGGTGGTTGACGACCTGGTGCTGCTTGCTTCCGGCGACCGCGTGCCTGCAGACATGGTCCTGCTTTCGGCGTCGGCCTGCGCGGTGGACGAGTCGATGCTGACGGGCGAAAGCGACCCCGTGCCCAAAGCTGCGGGAGACGCGGCATGGGGCGGGACCTTCCTGGTCAACGGCTACGGGGAAGCGGCTGTTACCGCCACAGGCGCCAGGACCAGGCTGGCGGGGATCGCTGACCTTACCAGCGGAGCGGTTCCTCCCCCCACGCCGCTGTCCCTGGAACTGCGGCGGATTGTCCGCGTTACGGCGGGCATGGCGCTGGGCATCGCAGCGGTCTTCTTCCTGGCATCCCTGCTGGTGGGGTTTCAATGGCGGGATTCATTCCTGTTTTCGATCGGCGTTGCCGTAGCCCTTGTTCCGGAAGGCCTCCTGCCCACCGTCACATTGTCCCTGGCCATGGGTGCCCAGCGTATGGCGTCCCGCAACGGACTGGTCCGCAACCTCGAAGCAGTGGAAACCCTGGGCTCAACCACCTTTATCTGCACCGACAAAACCGGGACCCTCACGCAGAACCGGATGAACGCCGTCGAGGTCTTCACCACGGAAGGTTCCCTCCAGGTGACGGGCCAGGGGTACGCCCCGGACGCGCACATCGAGGGCCGGGGAGTGGAAAGGGCTGCCCGGGCGGCGCTCGCAGCCCGTACCGCTTCACGGGGCCGGGCTGAGCTGCACGACGGACAGTGGCGGGCCCAGGGCGACCCGATGGAAGCGGCCATGGACGTGCTCGCCCGCAGGTTGACGGGCACCGGGCCCGGGCCCGCCCCGTCGCGCCGGCTGCCCTTCGACCCGGTGCGGCGCAGGGAGTCCGCCATGGTGGGGCCGGACCTGTTCTGCAAAGGTGCCCCCGAAACCGTGCTCCCGGTCTGTGAATCCGTGTCCGGACTGGTCAAGGAGCAGGTAGAGGCCATGGCAACACGCGGCCTGCGCGTCATTGCGGTGGCACGGCGGCGCCTCGAGGGGGAACCTGAAGCCTGGCACACCAGCCCTGCAGCGGAACTCGAGACGGGCATGGAATTCCTGGGCCTGATCGGACTGCAGGACCCACCGCGGCCCGACGTGGGTGAGGTGATCGGCAAGGCCAGGATGGCGGGTGTGAAGGTGGCCATGATCACAGGCGACCACCCCGCCACGGCCGCGGCCATTGCCCGGCAGATCGGGCTGATCGGATCCCCGGAATGCGTGCTGGAAGGCACCGACCTCCCGGAGGACGAACAGATGCTCGGGGCGCTCCTGGACCGCGACGGCGTGGTGGTCAGCCGGGTGTCACCGGAGCAGAAGCTCCGGGTGGCCAAGGCGCTGCAGTCCCGCGGGCATGTGGTGGCGATGACCGGAGACGGCGTCAATGACGGGCCGGCCCTTCGCGAGGCAGACATCGGTGTGGCAATGGGCCTCAGCGGAACCGACGTGGCGCGGGAAGCGGCGGACCTGGTTCTCCTGGACGACCATTTCGGCACCATCGTGGCGGCCATCGAACAAGGCAGGGCAACCTACGCGAACATCCACCGGTTCCTCACCTACCACCTCACCGACAACGTGGCGGAACTGACCCCCTTTGTCATCTGGGCGCTGTCCGGCGGCCGCTTCCCGCTGGCCCTGGGTGTCCTTCAAATCCTTGCCCTGGACATCGGCACCGATCTGCTGCCGGCGCTGGCCCTCGGCGCGGAACCGCCGGGCCGGCACGTGCTGGTCCGGCCGCCCGAACGCCGGCACCTCATGGACAGGCGGCTGATCATCCGGGTCTTCTGCATTCTGGGCCCCGTGGAGGCCGTCATGGAAATGGCGGTCTTCTCCGCGGTGCTGGCGGATGGCGGCTGGACCCGGGGACAGGTTCCGCAGGCAGGGCTGCTGATGGCCGCCTCCGGTGCCGCCTTTGCCGCCGTCGTCCTGGGACAGCTTGCCAACGCCTTTGCCTGCAGGAGTGCCACCCTGCCGCCCTGGAAGCTGGGCTGGGGCACGAACAGGCTTCTGTTGTGGGCGGTGCTGGCTGAACTGGGCGTCCTGGCTGTCTGCCTGTACGTGCCCTATCTGGCAACGCTGCTGGGCCAGGCGCCGCCGCCGCCGATGGGGTACCTGCTTGCACTCCTCGCGGCCCCTGCAGTCCTGATTGCTGACTGGATCCACAAAGCAGTCCGGGGCCGGCTGCGGCGGAGCTACAGCTAGGACCAAAGACTCTGACAGCCCCGCCGGACCGAGGCAAGAATCGAGCCATGAGTGCCGCCGTGGAAACCTCCCTTGCCAACGCCAACGTCACGTGGATTGAAGACACCGGGCTCGCGGACATCCCCTCGGTAGGCGGCAAGAACGCTTCGCTGGGGGAGTTGAGCCGTGCCCTTCAAGCCTCGGGGGTCAAGGTACCTGAAGGGTTTGCCACCACGGCCGCCGCCTACCGCGCGTTCCTTGCTTCGAACAACCTGGAGCCCCGGATCAGGAAGTTCATGGAGGAGCAGCGCTCCGGACGTTCAACGCTCCGGCAGGCGGGGGCAGCGGTCCGCGAACTTTTCCTTGAGGCCACCTTCCCGGAAGACATCACGGCGGACATCAAGGAGTACTACCGCGACCTGTGCAGCCGCGCCGGTCAAGCCCAGCTGGCAGTTGCGGTCCGGAGCAGCGCCACGGCCGAGGACCTCCCGGATGCCAGCTTCGCCGGCCAGCAGGAAACCTTCCTTAACGTTGCGGGCGAGCGCGCGGTCCTGGAGGCGTGCCGTCGCTGCTACGCCTCCCTGTTCACGGACCGGGCCATCAGCTACCGCGAAATGAAGGGGTACGACCACCTGGACGTTGCCCTGTCAGTGGGGGTGCAACGGATGGTCCGTTCGGACGTTGGCGCGTCAGGAGTCATGTTTTCGATCGACACCGAGTCCGGCTTTCCGGACGTGGTGGTTATCAGCGCTGCCTGGGGGCTGGGGGAGACGGTGGTCCAGGGGACCGTCAACCCGGACAAGTACCAGGTGTTCAAGCCGCTCCTTGCAGATCAACGCTTCGTCCCCGTGATTGAGCGGGAGGTTGGCGCCAAGGAACGAAAAATGGTCTACAGCCATGGCGGGGATGCAAGGACCCGGACCGTGGAGACCACAGAGCGGGAGCAGCGCTCGCTGGTGCTGGGTGACCGGGAGGTTGTCCTGCTGGCCCGCTGGGCCGTGGCCGTGGAGGAACATTACGGGCGGCCGATGGACATGGAGTGGGCCAAGGACGGGGTAACCGGCGAACTGTTCATGGTGCAGGCACGGCCGGAGACGGTACAGGCGCGCCGGAGCACGTCAACGTTCCGCACCTATCATCTTGCGCAGCCCGGACGGGTCCTGGTCACCGGCGCCGCCATCGGTGACTCCATTGCCCAGGGCCGGGCGTGCGTGGTCCGCGATGCCAAAGACATCGAATCCTTCGTTGACGGCTCCGTGCTGGTCACCCGGATGACGGACCCGGACTGGGTGCCCATCATGAAACGGGCCGCGGGCATCATCACCGACCACGGCGGCCCAACCAGCCACGCGGCGATTGTCAGCCGCGAACTGGGCGTGCCCGCCGTCGTGGGGACGCACAACGCCACCGGGATCCTGTCCGACGGCGAACAGGTCACCTTGTCCTGCGCGGACGGCGAAGAAGGCCGCATCTATGCGGGACTGCTGGAATTTTCCGTGGAGGAGGTGGACATGAAGGCCCTCCCTGCCACGCGCACGGACGTGATGATCAACATCGCCAGCCCGGCGGCCGCGTTCAAGTGGTGGCGGCTCCCGGCTGCCGGCGTGGGGCTGGCGCGGATGGAGTTCATCATCAACAACCTGGTCCGGATCCACCCCATGGCCCTGGTCCATCCGGAAAGGGTAACGGACCAGGAGGAGGCGGCACTGATCCGGCAGCTCACCAGTGGCTACCAGGACACACAGGAGTACTTCATCGACGTGCTGGCTACGGGGATCGCCAAGATTGCCGCCCCCTTCCATCCCAAGCCGGTGATCGTCCGGCTCAGCGACTTCAAGAGCAACGAGTACAGCCACCTAATCGGCGGCAGCGCCTTCGAGCGCCCCGAGGAGAATCCGATGCTCGGGTTCCGCGGTGCCTCCCGCTACTACAGCAGCCACTACCGGGAAGGGTTCGCCCTGGAGTGCAAGGCCCTCAAGCGCGTGCGGGAACAGGCGGGATTCGGGAACGTCATTGTCATGGTTCCCTTCTGCCGCACGGTGCGGGAGGCGGACCAGGTCATCCAGGCCATGGAAGAGCACGGGCTGGTCCGCGGCGCCGACGGGCTGCAGCTGTACATGATGTGCGAAATCCCGTCCAATGTGGTCCTTGCAGAGGAGTTCGCGAAGCGCTTTGATGGGTTCTCGATCGGCTCCAACGACCTCACGCAGCTGGTCCTGGGGGTGGACCGCGACTCGGAGGAGCTTGCCGGTTTGTTCGATGAGCGGGATCCGGCTGTGATGTCCATGATTGCCCAGGCAATCAGCAAGGCCCACGCCGCCGGCATCAAGATTGGCATCTGCGGGCAGGGGCCAAGTAACCATCCGGACCTTGCGGAGTTCCTGGTCAGCCAGGGGATCGATTCAGTGTCCCTGAACCCGGACACTTACGTGCGGACGCTCCCGGTTATCGCGGCAGCGGAGGCCGCGCTGGCCAGGCGGAAATAAGAGTGCCTGGCACCTCAGGGGAGAGTCCCCAGGGAGCCAGGCACCGGCGTCGTACCCTGACTGGTCTCACCCCCTGGTGATAGGGATCTTGGACGCCGTGGCCTCCTGTCCCTGCTCCGGCATGGGCGCGCGCACTTCAAGGACGCCGTCCTTGTAGGACGCCGTGACGTCATCCTGCTGCACATCGCTGGGGAGGGGGACCCGACGGACAAAGGAACCATAGCGGAACTCGGAACGGTAGCTGTTCTTGTCCTTGTGCTCCTTCTTTTCCTGCCGTTCGCCCTTGATTGTCAGGACGCCGTCCGCGACCGTCACGTCCACGTCCTTCTCCGGATCGATGCCGGGCAGTTCGGCCCGCACCACGAGCGTGTTGCCATCCACCATCTCCTCGACCCGGATGGCCGCGGTACCCATATCGCCTTCGAAAAGCCTTTCGATGACATCCATGGGGGAGCGGCGGGTATCGAACCATTTCATCAGGTCAGTCATTCTTTCCTCCTGCTCATGTGGAAGCCGGACCATGGCGTTGCCCGGCAGTTCCACCATCCGCTTCCCGTGAAGCCGGTTCCAGAGTCAAAGGTCCCAGCCCCGTTGTGTCGGCGCCGGCAGGGGGCCGGCGGGTGCAGCGGCCAATCACTTCGATGGCCATGCATCCTGCCGCGGCAACTGCAACCGAGAGGATCAGCAGGCCGTCCGCCGGCACCTCCACCCGGAAGAATTCCTGCGTCAATGGGACGGTGAACACCAGGACCAGTCCACCGTACATGCCGGCAAGGATCGAGGCCTTGGTCCAGTTGAGGGGGCGTGATGCCATCACGAGGATCCACGCCGCCACCAGGCCCAGGGTCAGGGTGGCGGCGGACTGCGCGGACTCAACGCTGTGTCCGCCCCCTGACTGCGCATATGCGCTGACCGCCAGGACGCACAGGGCGGCGCAGATGCCTGCCGGCACAGCGAACGCGAGGGAACGGCGGAGGAATCCGGGAGCATAACGCTGCCCGCCGGGCTGCAGGGCCAGGAAGAAGGCCGGCAGGCCAATCGTTAGTCCGTCCAAAGCGGACAGCTGCCGGGGCAGGAACGGAAAGGCCAGCAACAGGATGCCGGTGACCACGGAGATGACGGTGGCGTATACGGTCTTGCTGAGGAAGACCAGTGACACGCGCTCGATGTTGCTGATTGCCCTGCGCCCCTCGTCCACAACAGCCGGCAGCCGTTCGAACCGGCCGTCCAGGAGCACCAGGCGGGCTACGGCCTTGGTGGCCTGCGAGGCCGAGTCCATGGCAATGCCCAGGTCCGCCTCCTTGAGCGCCAGGACATCGTTCACTCCGTCCCCGGTCATTGCCACGGTATGCCCCCGCCGTTTCAGGGCCTGGATCAGGTCCCGCTTTTGGGATGGCGTCACACTGCCAAAGAGACTTTGGGATTCCACCGTTTCCTCCAGCAGGATCGGATCATCGGGCAGCGCCCGTGCATCAAAGGCCACGCCGGTTCCAAAGCCCACCCGGCGGGCCAGCGCTCCCACCGTCCGGGGATCGTCGCCGGAGATGATCTTGACGGTAACCCCTTGCCGGCGGAAGTAGTCGAGCGTTGACGCGGCGTCCCTGCGGATGCTCTCGCGGAAGGTCAGCAGCAGGACAGGCACCAGCCCCGGCGGCAGAGCCGCCTCTGATGCATCCGGCGGCAGCGGCGCCGGAAGGTGTGCCAGCGCCAGTGTGCGGAGACCGGTGGAGGCGAGGGCGGCGGCTTTGCCGTGCGCAGGGGCAGAGCCAGGGGCGCCGAGCACGGCATCGGGGGCTCCCAGGATCCAGGTGCCGGAAGCGGCGGATTCCGGCGCGAACGTCACCGAACTCCACTTCCGGGCGGAGGAAAAGGGGACGGAATCCTGTTCCGGTAGCGGAACCTGCACAGGAAAGGCTGCCCCTATCGCAGCGGCGGTGCTGCTGGCGTCCGCGTTGCTCCCAAACGATTCCAGCGCCTGCCGCCAGCCGGCCACGCGGGTGGTCCCGGCGTCGTGGACGGCATCGAACACCAGGGCGCCGGAGGACAACGTGCCGGTCTTATCCAGGCAGAGGACGTCCACGCGTGCCAGTACTTCCACGGCGGCAAGTTCCTGGATCAGGACCTTTTGGCCGGCGAGCCGGAGTCCGCCCACGGCAAATGCCACGCTGGTCATCAGCAGCAGCCCCAGGGGAATCATGGCCATGATGCCCGCAACAGCCCCCACGGTGGCCGGTATCCACCGTTCAGATCCCAGGGCTCCGGCCCACCCGCCCTGGTCCTGCATCTGGGCATTCGTGAGCAGCAGGGCAATGGGCAGGAGAAGCCAGGTGATGACGGTGAAGACTTTCTCCAGGCTCCTGCGGATCTCAGACTTCACCAAGGAGAACCGGCGTGCCTCGGCTGCCAGCCGGTACGCGAACGTGTCGGCTCCCACCCGGGTCACGGTGGCCCGGCCGCTGCCTGCCATGATGAGTGATCCGGACAGCAGCACGGCGCCGCCCTTTTTGGCGACGGGCTCGGATTCACCTGTCAGCAGGGACTCGTCCACCTCAAGCGGGCTTTCGCCGAGAAGCACCAGGTCCGCCGTGACCTGGTCTCCGGCGGTGAGCACGACGATGTCGTCGGGAACCAGCTCTTCCGAGGAGATGACTTCCCTGGCACCGTTCCTGATGACCGTGTTCCTGGCGGTTTCCAGAATGGCCAACTGGTCAAGTGAACGCTTGGCCCGGTACTCCTGGATGATGCCGATCAGCGAATTGCTGATGGCGGACAGGCCGAAAAGCGCATCGCGCCACTGGCCCAGGACCAGCAGTAGGATGAAGCACCCTCCCACGACGCCGTTGAAGAGGGTGAACACGTTCGCCTGGACGATTGCGCCCACGCTCCGGCTGGTTGCCGTTGGCACGCTGTTGATGTGGCCGGCAACGGTGCGTTCGCGCACTTCGGCGGTAGACAGCCCGTCCCGGGCACGGCGGATGTCCAGGTCGGGGGCGGATGCCCCATCCTCCCCGGCCGCCGGCATGGCCTCGCCACGCAACACCGGTCAGACGCTGTGCTGCTGCTTGTGCATGCGGGTGATGACGGTGGGGCAGGGCGGCTGGGTCAGGACCGCGTGTGCCGTGGAACCCAGGACCAGCCTCTCGAAGCCACCCTTCCCGCGGCTGCCCAGGACCAGCAGCCGGGCGCCGGCGGCAGCACGGAGCAGGGCATCCGCCGGCTCCAGGACGGTTTCCATCACAGTGTGCACCCCGAGATCCGGATAGTCCTGCCGAAGGCCCGCCTCGGTTTCGGACAGCACGATCTGCTCCTCCTCCACCACGTGGGTGGCGAAGCTGCTCTGCGGGAGCCCGGCCGCGATCCAGCGGTTGGGGCCGGTGAATGCGTAGAGGACCGTCAGTTCATCCCCGAGCGCGTCAGCTTCGGCGGCCGCAAAAGCCACCGCCTGCGTCGATTCCCGTGATCCGTCCACGCCCACCACGATGCCGCGGCCTGGCTCCTGGCCGTCCCCGATGACCGCCACGGGGCACTCGGCGCCGGCAGCTGCCTGGAGTGCACGGTCAGTCAGGGCGCCACGCGTATGGCCGCTGGTGCCCAGGACAAGCATGGAGGCATTCCTGGAAAACTCGCCCAGCGCCGCCCCGATGCCACCTTCGAGCAGCTGGAGGCTAACCTGCAGGCCCGGTTCGGCCGCGGTGGCCTTTTCGCCGGCTTCCTTCAACAGGGCAAGGCCTGATTCACGAAGGACTTCAAGATAGGGAAGGACTTCGGCTGCCATCCAGCGGTCGTCCACAACGTTAACGACGGCGAGGGGACACTTGAGCCTGTTGGCCCGGGCTGCTGCCCAGAGCAGGGCAGCGTCGGACGCCGAAGTATCGGTGATGCCGACGGCGATTGGCTTGGCAGGTGCCATGGGGGACCATCCTTTGTGGCTGCTGGTGAAGGGTGTATGGCTTGGGCATCGAGCGGCGCTTTTCGACGTCGGCCTAATCTGCCGGGGGCTCCCGGGGCGGCCACCAATGGGTTGGCGCCGCAATCACGAACCTCCGGCCGCTGATCTCCTGCGGTGTAATCCGCAGCAGGACGTTCTTCCGGCCGGGCTGCCAGGGGGACAAGCCCGCATCCATGGCGTCCAGGGTCTCCTCTGCATCGGACACAACCACCGCGTGCCCCTTGAGGATGACGCTCCAGGCAATGGTGCCGTACTGGTTCATCCCGTCCGCCTCGACGGCTACTGCCTTGCGTTCAGCGAGGGAGGCAAGCTTTGTGCCTTCGCCGGTACGAATGAGCAGGGTGCCGTTGCTGGGGACGAAATTCACCGGGTAGTTTTCCACGGCGCCGCCATCAGCGAAGGCAATCCTGCAGATGGAGGTTGAACGGAGGTATTTCCAGCAATCATGGACGCCGAGTTCTTTGATTTCCGGTTCTGTTGCTGCTGTGTTCATGGCCGTAGCCTAGGGCCGGGAAATCGCCCCCGGTAGGGAAGAAGGTCCCGCCGGGCAGGGCCTGTTGACGAGGCCTTTTACAATGATCCAAGGACAGGTCTTCACCCGCAGGGCCGCAGATTCCTGCCGCAGGAGGGGGAACGTGAGCACTGAGGAGCCCTGGCGGCCGCCGATGAGGGACAGAGTGGAAGACCTGGTGCGGGACTTCACCGCCCGGGGCGACGAACTGCTGGATACCCAGGAGCGCATCAACGCTCTTTTGGCGGCAGTCGTGGCCCTCGCCGAGGATCTTAGCCTCGAGGCCGTGCTCGACCGCCTTGTCCGCTCGGCCTGTGCCCTGGTCGGCGCACGCTACGGAGCTTTGGGCGTCATCGGTGAAGACCGCACCCTGAGCCACTTCATCACGGTGGGGATCAATAAAGAAGGAATCCGTTCCATTGGCGACCTGCCTACGGGGCACGGTGTGCTGGGCCTGCTCATACGGGAGCCGAAGCCCTTGCGCCTCCACGACCTTGGCCAGGATCCCATTGCGTCCGGCTTCCCTCCGAACCATCCGCCTATGAGGACATTCCTGGGCGTGCCCGTCCGCGTCCGTGACGAAGTATTCGGAAACCTCTACCTGACGGAAAAGCAGGGTGGAGAAGATTTCACCACCGACGACGAGGAACTTGCCGTTGCCCTGGCGGCGGCGGCCGGTGTCGCGATCCAGAACGCCCGCCTCTTTGAGGACAGCAGCCGCAGGCAGAAATGGCTGGAGGCAGGCATGGAGCTGAGCAGCCGGTTGATCATGAGGCCGCATCCGGGCGATGCAGACAGCCTGGACATTGTTGCCGACGCCGCGTTGAAGGTATCGGATTCGGTGCTTGCAGTGGTAGCTGTGACCGCCGGTGATGGCGCACTTCGATGCCGTGCATGCGTTGGCGTGCAGGGTCTCCAGGCAGGCCAGGAGCTGATGGCCTCGAGCGCGGTGTCCGGCGTCATGGAGGGCGGCGGATCTTTCGTGGCCAACGACCCACGTCAGGTCTTTGACCATGAGGTGGCAGGAAAGCTCGGCTCCGTACTTGTCTGTTCGCTGGGGCACGCCGGCAGCGACAACGGGGTCCTCCTGCTGGCACGCGCCCAGGGGACGGCGGTCTTCAACCAGGCTGAGGCGAAGTCCAGCGCCATCTTTGGAAGCCGGATCGGCCTGGCACTGGACCTGGCACGCGTGAACGCGCTCCGCGAACAGAACCTCCTCATCACTGACAGGGAACGGATCGCCCGGGACCTGCATGACCTCGTGATCCAACGCCTGTTCGCAGCCGGCCTGAGCATCCAGAGCCTGCGCCGCTACACGATGGATCCGGTGGCGCATGAGCGTATCGCCGCGGTAACCATGGAACTTGATGACACCATCCGTAAGCTGCGGGACACGATCTATTCCCTCCGCACCGCTGACGAGGAAAGGGAACCGTTGACCGGCCGGATTCTGCGCGTGGTCCGGGAAAACTCGCGCAGCTACGCCGTAACCCCCAAGGTATCCCTGGACGGAGCGGTGGACTCAATCCGGGAAGACGTGGCGGTCCATCTGTTGTCAGTACTCTCGGAGGGGCTTAGCAACGCGCTGCGGCATTCCGGCGCGGAGGAAATTGAAGTCATGGTTGCCGTGGGCCGGGACCAGGTGCAGCTTCGCCTCAGCGACAATGGCCGGGGCTTCACCGAGCCTGCCAAGGTCAGCGGCCTGGCGAACATGCGCCACCGCGCCGAGTTGCTGAAGGGCAGCTGCATCATCGACAGTGCGCCGGGCGCCGGCACGTCCGTGACATGGTCCGCCAGGCTCGGCTGACTTGCCCGTCACAGACCCGCCCTGCCCGTCCGTCAGGTGAAGCCCTCCGTCAGGCAGTGTCCGTTGGGCTCTTCGTGACGTAAACGGCAGCCTGCGTCCGGCGCTCGAAGCCCAGTTTGGCCAGGATGGATGAAACGTAGTTTTTGACGGTCTTCTCGGCCAGGAACAGCTCATCGCCGATCTGCCGGTTGGTCAGCCCCTGACCGATCAGCGCCAGCACCTTCTTTTCCTGCGCGCTCAGGCCCTCCAGCCGGGGATCGGTGGGTGCGGTCGAAAGGCCCGTGATGATCTGCTGCTCGACTCCTGGTTCAAACAGGGATTCACCCGCGGCAGCTCTGCGGATCCCGGCAAGAAGGTCATCACTCCTGATCTGTTTCAGGATGTACCCGGAGGCGCCGGCCAGGACTGCGCCGCGAAGGGCCTGCTCGTCGTCGTAACTGGTGAGGATCAGGCAGCGCAGGCGGGGATCGAGGGACCGCACGTCCCGGCACACCTCGATTCCCGTGCCGTCGGGAAGACGCCCGTCGAGAATGGCTATGTCCGGGTGCAGGGCCGGAATGCGGCGCGTGGCCTCGGCCGCGGACCCGCTTTCGCCCACGACCAGAAACCCTTCGCCTTCCAGCAGGTCCTTCAGCCCCTGCCGGACAAGTTCGTGATCATCAAGGATGAACACGCGGACCTGCCCGGAAGATCCTGCCGCTTCATCAGACCCAGCTTCATGCATGTGCACTGAACGCCCCCAAATCTTCAACACCCGATCCCGCGTGTGTGCGGGGCGGCCCCCGGGAAGGGCCTGCCCCCATTGTTCCCCAGCCAGGGACGTGCTGGAAGGGACCTAAGTCCGCCGGTGTACGGCAGAAGGCGGGCGGTGTGGCGGCCGGGGCCTGGTGCTGATCCTGCTGATGACCTTCGGCCCTACCCCGGAAAGCGGTTCTGGTCCATTCTGGGACGACGCCCGCAGGAGGGAACGTGGGGAACAACAGCGAATGGAGCCGGCATGAGCGCCCCTGAACCGCATTCAAGGATCATTGTCGGTGTGGATGGATCTGACGCCTCCATCGCCGCGCTCCGGGTGGCCAGGGTCATGGCGGAGCCCCTGTCAGCGACGGTTGAGGCCTGGGCATGCTGGGACGTGCCCGCCGGATACGGAGTGTACCTTGCGGTAGGGATCGAGGGGTTTAAATATGCGGCCCACCAGGTGCTCCAGGAAACGCTGGCAGATGCTTTCGAGCAGTTGCCGCCGTTTGTGCATGCCCGGCTGGTGCGGGGCAAGCCCGGGCCGGTGCTGATCGATGCAAGCCGCACTGCCTCCCTGCTGATCGTGGGAAGGCGGGGACATGGCAGCTTTGCCCTTGGGTCGGTCAGTTCAGCGTGCGTGAGCCATGCGCACTGCCCTGTGCTGGTGGTGCACGCCCCGGAGGCGGGGGCCGGGGGTGGCGTTGCCCAGGCCCGGGCGTCTGTGGCGGGTTGACTGAATGACTCCGCCGCGCCGCCGTCGTACTAGTGGGCGCCGTCTTTGTGTCCGTGGTGGTGGGCGCCTTCTCCTACCAGTTCGTGAAGTCCTTCGACTGCCCGGGCAAGTGATAGCCCCGGGGCGTCAAGGATGAAAGGCATCAGGAGCCGGTTCTCCTTGTCCAGGTGCAGTGCGAAGATGTGCTGGATGGCACCCGCGGCCACTGCGGCAGAAACGCCGTCCGCTGTCCTGAGTTCCTCGACCAGGTCCACAATCACCTGATGCTCGGCCAGCATGCCGTCCACCAGCAGTTTGGCCTCGGGCATGGCGTGCGGGCCGCTGTAAAGGGGGCCCTCTTCCGCCAAGGCGTGCGGCACCAGCTCCTTGTCGCACCAGTCCAGCAGCGCAGCCTGCGTTTCCTGCCCGGCGGCTGGGTCCCGGGCCTCCACGGCCTCCGTCAGCACCCCAACCAGCGCGTTCAGTTGCCGCAGCATGTCTGCATGGTGCGCTTCAACCGCCTGCAGCGCCTCCGCCTCGGAGGAGGCGTCCTTACCGGTCCCGCTTACGGCGTTCATTCGATGTTGCCTTCCAGTTGGGTGGCCTGCCGCTTCGTGGTCCGCCAGGACCAGCGGAGGTCCTTGATGGCCCAATAGCCCGCGCCGTTCATAACGGCGAAACCTGCTATGCCCAGGGAAGGCGCCCGGATCACCAGGCCGAGGAGCAGGACGCAGACCCCTGCAGCGAAAAGGAGCAGTCCGCGCCTGAACCGGGTCCGACGGGACAGTGTGAAGGCATCCCTGCCAAGCAGGGCGGCGAGCCCGGGATCTTCCTCTTCCAGGCCGTCGCCGATCAGCTCGAGTTCGCGTTTTTCGAATTCAGAGAGTGGCACAATTGCACCCCGCTGTCCATTGTCTGCCGCTGCCGGACGTCAGGTACCCGGGTGGCCGCGCAGGACGGCCAACCTGTTCCGGTATTCCGTGACGTCGATCTCCCCACGCGCAAAACGCTCAGCCAGCACGTCCTCTGCCGGCCGGGGCGGCGGGGGCTGGGTGTGCGGGGAGGGCGCCCGCAGGGAACGGGCCAGCAGGACAATACCGGTGATGATTGCTCCCCAGACCATCACCATGCTGATGCTCATCAGGACATAGCCCCAAAGGCCCATGCCGTCGTTCCAGCCGTACACTTCCACGACCTCCGGTTTGGTGAAAGACGGACGCCAACCGTCCGCCTTCCCTCCCAGTATTGGATGCTGCGGGCGCCTGGGGGCAGAGCCATTGGTCCTGCTTCGGTCAACGTCTAAGCAGCGCATCGAGGGTGGCGAAGCCGTACCCGGCGGCCGTGATGCGGTCAATGACCTGCGGGAGGGCGTCGGCGTCGAGGGTGGTGCCGTCGTCGGGATTTGAGCCGATGTGCATGAGGACAATTTCGCCGGGCTGCAGCCCCACCTGGACGCGGTCGGCCACCGACTGGACGCTCGCGCCGCCACTGCTGCCTTTCCAGCCCAGGGTGTCCACGGTCCACCGCACAGCCACGTAGCCGAGGGTGTTGACCGCGGCAATGGTTCGGGCGTCCCGTTCGCCGTAGGGGAAACGGAACAGCGGCCTGGGATCGGCGCCCGCTGCCAGGATGGTCTGCTCGGCACCGCGCACCTGTTGGGCGATCAGGTCGTTGCTGAGTCCAGTGAATCCCGGATGCGTCATGGAGTGGTTTGCCACCCGGTGCCCGGCCGCTGCGATCTGTGCAACGCCCTGCGGGTTGTTTGCGGCCCAGTTGCCGGTCAGGAAGAAGGTGGCGCTGATCCCCCTGGCTGAAAGGGTGGACAGGATCCTGGGCAGTCCTGCCGCATTGGCTCCGGCATCGAAGGTGAGGGCAACCACCCGGCCCGACCCGGGGATGACGGTCACGTCCTGGCCGCGAAGGGATTCCGGAAACGAGGCCGGCTGCGGGGGAGTACCCGGTTCCTCCGGAGCCGTTGGCACGGCCGGGGGTTCCGGCACCTGGGGTTCAGGGACCGGCGGCACGGTGATGGGTGGCTCCACCGGAGACTGGCCTGCTTCGGGGGTGTCGGCCTCCTGCGGCTGCGACGCTTCAGGGCCCGCTGAGCTGGATGGGGCGATCGAGAAGGATGGCGAAGAGGGTAAGGCGGACGGCTGGGCCGACGGCGGACCACCCGTCAGTGCCGGAATCAACAGGGCCAGGGCGATGGCCAGGACCACCAGCGCGCCGGCGAGCGCTATGGCGAGCGTCCGCCGTCGTGCTTCACTGGCTGGCACTGCCATCACCCGCCCAAAAGGCTAATGTCCCTTGTCAACGCCCGTTCCGTCAGGAACCCGTGGACTTGTCGGTCCTGATCTCGGGGGTGTGGACCACCAGAACGGGGCAATGGGCGTGGGCCACGATCGCGGAGCTCACGGAGCCCAGGAGCAGACCGCCGAATCCGCCGTGCCCCCGGCGCCCCACCACAATCATGTCGGCGTTCCGGCTGGCATCGATCAGGGCCTCCCGTGGGTGGCTCCTGACCAGGGTTGGGGAGACGTTGGCGGGGGTTTCGGCTCCGAAGGCTTGTGCCACTGCCTCGTCCAGGATCTTTTTGGCGCCCTCCTCGAAGCCCTCGATGCCCATCATGACGTAGCCGGAGTACACCTGCGGGTACTCCCAACAGGCGACGGCCTGGACCTTGGCACCCAGGGGAGTGGCAAGCCGTTGCGCCTGGCGGAGTGCCTCCACGGACGCCTCCGATCCGTCGACGCCCACCACGATCCTGGCTATTGGTGCCCCGGCAATGCTCATGTCTGCTCCCTCATCGGACCCGCGTTGTCACGCTCATCATGCCTGCAGGCACAGGGGTGAACTAGGGCCGAAGGTCACGGCACGTCGACAGGCGGCGCGCCGGCCGGGCGAATGGCCTCCCCGGGCCACGCAGGCTCGGTGGACCCCTGGTCCAGCCGGAACGGCGGATATTCGTCCCGCATCAGCGCGGTGTACACCAGGACACGGTAGATCCAGCGGTCGATGCCGAGGATGAGATCGAACAGCGGGCGTTGGTAGCGGCCGCTGAACAGCAGGATCACTGCCGCGATCAGGACCAGCAGCCCCAGCAGGGACAGGCCTGCACTTTGTTCATAGGTTGCGCCGACGACGGTGTCGTCTGTGCGCCACCGCCATGTCGTGTTGGTGAACGCAGCCACCACGAGCAGGTGCGGGATCGCCAGGAGCCACCATTTCACCAGGACCAGCCCGCGGGAGAGCCGCTGCGGATAATCCACCTCAAAGTCGGCCGGGTAATTGGTGCGTTTGAGCGTAAAGGGCGGGTAGAGGTCAGTGCCGACGGCGGCGTAGGCATAAAACGCTACCCGCCAGTTCCACCGCAGGACGCCAACATTGAAGTCGAACAGTGCCCGCGGGTACCGGGCGGTGAACAGGATGGCGAAGCCCGCCACGATGGTGGTGATGGCAAACGCGAACCACAGGAAGAAGAGAAGGATGAAATGCGGTATGGCCAGGAACCACTTGACCAGCCACATCCAACGTGACAGGCCGGGATCAAGCTCGCCAAAGAGCCTTGCGGGGTAGCCCGGGCGGTCTTCGGCCGCCGCGGTGAACGGCCGGGGTGGGGGCGCCGCCCCCGGTGCTGCCGGTGCTGTCTGGGCTCCCGGCTGGTCCCAGGACGCCGGTGCGGCTCCCTGGCCTGCGGGGACCTGGAACTGCCCTGCCGGGGCTTGGCCTGCCGGGACCTGGAACTGCCCTGCCGGGGCTTGGCCTGCCGGGACCTGGAACTGCCCTGCCGGGACCTGTCCTGGACCGCCCATCCCGGGCCCGCCCATCCCCGGCCCGCCTGACGCCGGGCCGCCGGATGGATGCCGCGCATGCCGGCCCAGCCCCGCGGCGCCAAAGATGATGAGGGGAATGCCGATCACCAGCGCGATGAGCCCGCCCACCAGCAGGCCCGTGGCGGCCGGCCGGATCAGGTCCGAGCGGAAGCCGGCCTGCGCCTGGACATCCACGACGGAAGAAGCGTCGGCGTTCATCACCACCACTTCCCAAGCGCCGGGAGTGATGTTCCAGTTAAGCTCCTGCTCTCCCGGACCTGAAGCGGAGGCGGTCCAAAAGCGTTGGTCAGCCGGTGGTGATGCTGGGGTGCCTCCCGGTACGTCGCGGTATTCGGCGCGGAAAGGCCGCTGGCGGATGTTCAACAGTTCCGAGTGGTGCACTCCTGACAAATACTGTTCGACGTCGGCTTGCGGGCCGATGCCAATAAACACCGGCTTGTCCGGCGACACTGATTCAACGCGCAGTCGCAGGGTGCCGATATCGAAGGGAAGCCTGCCGGGAACATCATCGCCAATGGCATCGGCCCGCGGGGAGGTGAGGGCAAAGGAGCTGACGGAAAAACGCGACGTACCGGACGACAGGTATCCGTCCCCCTGGATCGATCCCACAGCTGACGCCACGGCTCCGCCCGCCAACGCAGCCAGGCCCGGAAGCGTTATCAGGATCCCGAGGACCAGCATGATGATGGCGGCGGACTTCTTCATGGTGTCGTACCTTCCGGTGGGCATTTGTGGAGGGCGGAGGAAGACCAGCAGGCGTTCCGGCCTAAATGGTGCCGTGGGCGGCGTCAGTCCGTGTGATGATCGTGGGGCACGGGAGGTGCTTCAGGACGCCGTGCGCGGTCGAACCGAGCAGGAGGCGCTTAAAGGCGCCCCTGCCGCGACTGCCCACAACAAGCAGCCTCGCCCCGGCGGCGGCGTCAACGAGGGCGTCCACCGCGCCTTTGTCGCTTTCGAGCCGCTGGTGCACGGTCAGGTCCGGGTAATCTTCCTTGAGTCCGGCGACGGTCTCAGAGAGCACAATGCGTTCCTCGTCCACCATGAGGTCCGCGAGCGCCCCCGGGACCAGGCCGGCGTCAACAATGGGGTCGGGCACATTCACGGCATAGACAACCGTGAGTTCGTCTCCGTCGCGGTCTGCTTCAGCGGCGGCAAAGGCCACGGCCTGCGTTGCCTCGGCGGATCCGTCCACGCCCACCACCACTCCTGACCTTCCTTCCAGGTCGTGGGTTCCGACGACGGCGACAGGGACTTTGGCGGCGGTGGCGACCTGGAGTGCGCGGTCGGCGAGGGCACCGCCGAGGTGGCCGCTGCCGGAACCAATGACCATCATCGAGGTCCTCTTGGAGTACTTGGCCAGGGCCCCGCCTACGCTTCCGGTGAGCAGTTCCGTGTCCGGCGTCACCGGCACGGTACCTTCGAGCCGGCCGGCGGCGGTCTTGAGGAGTTCCTCACCGACCTGCTGGAGTGTTCCGAACCAGGGATAGGGTTCGGCAACCCACCGGTCATCGACGACGTGGACGATCACCAGCGGGAGGCCAAAGCGGTGGGCGCGGCGCGCCGCCCACAGGACCGCGGCCTGGCTTTGCGCTGAATCGTTGGTGCCCACAGCGATGGGTTTTTGGGATGTCATGGCCGCACTTCCTGCCCGTCTTGAATGGTCTTCCTGCTTTTCAAGACTGGCCCCGCCGTTACCGGCACTCTAGGGCCAAAAGTCACGGAAGCGCTGTTCAGGCCGCCCTGTGCCGCGTCAGCGGTCCAGGTGCGCTGGCTCCGGACCAGCGCCCGCTTCCCACCCCGGTCCAAAATGCTGTTCACAGGCAATACAGTTCCTCAGTATGCTTACTATTGTCCGCCTACGGTCACTGCGAAAGGCATCATCATGACTGAACAGAACCTCCCCGACAATGAGCTGGAAGTTGTGCAGGAAGACGACGTCCTTCTCGACGAAACTCCCGGCGCGGCGTCGTCCCTGGAGCTGGACCCTGTGAACGGGGAACCGGACAGCTACCCAGGGGCTGCCGAGAACAATCCGGACCGCTGGCAGGAGGACCCGTTGCTGCAGGACGAAGCAGTCTCGGGCGAAGAGGAGGACTTCCTGAGCGACCAGACGCTGCGGGACGAAAGCGCGCAGGCACGGTACCGCTCCGGCGATGAGCAGGTGCCGCCGGACACCCCCACCCTTGGGGAAGCAGCAGCCGACGTCGATTTCGGCGAAAACCCCACCGGCCTCGAGGCGGACGCCAGCGACGACGAGGAAAACTTCGGCGGCTCACCGCTCAGCGAGTTCGAGCCTGACGACCTGGAACGCTAGCAACCTCGCGGGCCGGGCCCATCAGGCCCGGCCGGCAGGGGAGGAAATCCATGCAATCCAAAGAACTGCTGCTGGAGGCCTTCAATCGCCTGCCGGATCTGGTCCGGCAGGTACTGGAAGGGCTCGACGAGGCACACCTGCAGCGACGTCCTGCCGGCAACGGCAACTCCATCGCCTGGCTGGTCTGGCACACGGGGAGGGTGGAAGATGCGCAGGTTGCCTCCGCATCGGGGTTGGAACAGGTCTGGACGGCGGAAGGATTCGTGTCCCGCTTCGGCCTCCCCCTGGCGGACAGGGACACGGGCTATGGCCACTCCAGCGAGCAGGTGGACGCCGTCCGGGCACCCCGGGAACTCCTGCTGGAGTACTACGAGGCCGTCCACCGCCAGAGTGCCAAAGTCCTCGAAGGAATAGGGGATTCGGACCTGGACCGGGTCGTCGACAGGCACTGGGATCCGCCCGTAACCCTGGGAGTGCGGCTGGTCAGCATCCTGGGTGACTGCCTCCAGCACCTTGGCCAGGCCGCCTACGCCAAGGGGCTTCATGCCGGGATGGCAGACACCGGCGGTGCGTGAACTCGTGGTGCTGGGCACCGCATCCCAGGTTCCCACCCGGTCCCGGAACCATAACGGCTACTTCCTGCGCTGGGACGGCGAAGGGTTACTTTTCGATCCCGGCGAGGGCACCCAGCGCCAAATGATCCACGCCGGAGTCGCAGCAAGCCGCATCACCAGGATCTGCCTTACGCATGTGCACGGGGACCACTGTTACGGCCTTCCCGGAGTCCTCTCCCGCATGGCACTGGACGGCGTGCAGCATCCGGTCCACCTGCATTATCCGGCGTCCGGAGGCGATGTGGTCCGCGCACTGGTGGCTGTCAGTTCGCCTGGTATCGACTTGAGGCTGCACCCGCACGGCAGCGGCGGCCCCATCGCCGAGGGCCTGGATGTGCGCCCCCTGAAACACCGCATCGAAACGTACGGCTACCTGCTTACCGAGCCCGACGGCCGCACTTTCCTGCCGGAGCGACTGCGGGCGGCAGGAATCCGAGGGCCCGATGTCGGCCGGCTGCAGCGCGAAGGCGTCCTCGGGGCGGCCAGGCTGGAAGAGGTGAGCATTCCCAGGCCGGGCCAGCGTTTTGCCATCATCATGGACACCGCACCGTGCGCCGGTGCCGAAGAACTGGCAGCCGGCACCGATCTGCTGGTCACCGAATCAACATTCAGTGACGACGACGGCGGGCTGGCGCAGCAGTACCTGCACCTGACCGCCGGGCAGGCCGGGGAACTTGCGGCGTCCGGAAAGACCCGAACCCTCGTGCTCACCCACTTCTCATCACGGTACGGCGACGACGTTTCCCTGCTCGCGCTGCAGGCGCGGGCCAGGGCTCCGGAAACCACGGTCATCGCCGCCGAGGACCTGCAGCGCATTGCCGTTCCACGCCGCCGGCATCCGGTGCGGGAAACATCAGGCGAAACTACAGCGATAGGGTTAAACCATGACGGCAGCAGCTGAATCCACGGTCAATTTCGACGGCCGGTTCGCGCGGGAACTGGCGGAACTCGCTGTTCCCTGGCAGGCCGAGGAAGCCCCCAGCCCCGAACTCCTGGTCCTGAACGAGAAGCTCGCATACGACCTGGGCCTTGATCCGCAGTACCTGCGCAGTCCCGAAGGGGTGCGGCTCCTGGTGGGTAACCACGTCCCCGAAGGCGCCACCCCTGTGGCGCAGGCATACGCAGGCCACCAGTTTGGCGGCTACTCGCCGCTGCTCGGCGACGGACGTGCCCTGCTGCTCGGCGAGGTTACGGACCAAAGCGGCCGCCTCCTCGACGTCCATCTTAAAGGCTCGGGACGCACGCCTTTCGCCCGCGCAGGGGACGGCCGCGCCGTCGTCGGACCCATGCTGCGCGAGTACCTGGTCAGTGAGGCCATGCACGCCCTGCACATTCCCACCACCCGCTCGCTCGCCGTCGTGGCAACCGGACGGCAGGTCCGCCGGGATGGCATGCTGCCCGGCGCCGTGCTGACACGGGTGGCTGGCAGCCACCTGCGCGTTGGCAGCTTCCAGTACGCTCGGGCCACGGAAAACATGGACCTCCTGAAGCGGTTGGCGGACCACGCCATCAGCCGGCACTATCCGCACGCCGCCGAAGCCGAAAATCCGTACCTGGCCCTCTTCGGTTCCGTCGTCTCCGCCCAGGCCGCGCTGGTGGCACGCTGGATGCTGGTGGGGTTTGTGCACGGGGTCATGAATACGGACAACATGACCATTTCAGGGGAAACAATCGACTACGGCCCCTGCGCGTTCATGGATGCGTTCAATCCCGCCGCCGTCTACAGCTCCATCGATGTCAGCGGACGGTACGCCTACGCCAACCAGCCGGTGCTTGCCGAATGGAACCTTGCCCGGCTCGCGGAGGCGATGCTGCCGCTCATCGACGCGGACCAGGAGAAGGCGGTTGCCCCCGCGGTGGAGGTGCTGGGACAGTTCCGCGGACAATACAGCAGGGCATGGTCCAGCGGCATGAAAACCAAGCTCGGCCTGGTAATCAATGCGGAAAGTAACGACGCCGCCGCGTCCGGCCTGGTGGACGATGCCATCGCCATTCTGAAGGACGGCCCGGTGGACTACACCTTGTTCTTCCGGAACCTCGGCAAGGCGGCCCGGGGCGACCTCCGCCCCGTGCGCGGTATGGTTCTTGACCTGGCCGCATTCGACGCCTGGGCTGAGCGGTGGCAGGCCATGAAACCCGACGCGGTGCTGATGGACAGCGTTAATCCGGCCTATATCCCCCGCAACCACCTCCTGGAGGAGGCACTGTCCGCAGCCACTGAAGGAAATCTGGCTCCTGTGCAGCAGCTGCTGGAGGCGGTCGGGGAGCCCTTTACCGAGCGGCCGGGGCTGGAGCGCTACGCGGAAGGCGCCCCCGAAGATTTCGGCAACTACATGACTTTCTGCGGGACCTGACGGCTTCCGGCCTCCGGGTGACAGAACGACAGGAGGGCGGCGGCCGGGATACCCGGCTGCCGCCCTCCTGTTTGAAGCCAGCTTCGCTGTGGCGAAGCGTCGCGAAGACTAGGCCACGCGAACCGCGGAGTAGCCGCCGAGCCAGCTGATGGAGTGAACCTCCGTGCTGTAGCCGTTGACGCCGCCGCTGACAACCTTGCCGTCGCCGGCGTAAACGCCCACGTGGCCGGAGGTGATGATCAGGTCGCCGGGGGCGGGAGCGCCGACGACTGCTCCGTACTGGAAGAACTGGGTGGGGGCAAGGTCGCCGACGCTCTTGCCGACGGAGCGCAGTGCCTTCTCAACCATGGCGGTGCAGTCCTGGTTCACGCCGACCTGGCCGTAAGCGGATGCCAGGATGGCGGCACCGGTGCCCGTGCCGGTGGCGGCTGCCACCGGGGTGGCGGAAGCGTAGGACATGTTCATGCCGGTGTTTGCCGGCGCGGTGGCGGCTGCAGCCTGGACAGGTGCAGCTGCAGGGGCCGGTGCCGGCGCTGCTGCCGGTGCCGCCGTGTAGCCTGCGCCCGGGATCTGGATCTGGTCGCCGGGGAAGATCACCGAGGACAGTCCCAGGCCATTGGCGGACAGGACGTCGTTGAGGCTGACGCCGTGGGCAGCCGCGATGGCGCCGAGGGTGTCACCGGAAACGACGGTGTGGATGTTGCCTGCTGCCGCTGCGGGGGCTGCTGCCGGGGCGGCAGGTGCGGAGTATGCCTGGACGCTGGTGTTCTCAGTGGTGTCCGGACCGGTTACACCGGCGTGGGCCGGGGCGCCGACGCCAAAGGCAATGCCGGACGCTGCAGCAACGGCGAGCGCCGGGCGGCCCAGCGACCGGGCCTGGGACTTGGCTGTTGCGGCGAGGCCCTCGAGCACAATGGAGCGGGCCGGAGTCGCGCGGTGACGGGCAGAAATGGAAATTTTTGACACGGTTGATCGCCTCTCCCATGCCTGCGGGGTGAGCTGTCGGGTTCGGGCTGGAGATACCCGGCCGGAAGCGGCTCCGCGAAGAATGGAAGCGCTAACGACTTAACCCCAAGGCCACAAGTGGCCGTGGAAACTTGGTTCCCCCGTCCCTGCCAGCTGGAAAGCGGTTGAATCCCATGATCAGTGGCAGGGCTCGGCATACTGATGGGAATGTCCCGACTGAGAGGGACACCAGAAGACAATAACCCACCTGCACTGCCATTGTCACATTTGGATAACATACGAGCTTCGCCTCTCAATTCCGCAAACGTCTGGATGTAACGGTAATTCCCAGGACGACCTCGGGTGATGGGCAAAGAACCCGGCAACGGTAACAACGCGGACACGGCCGCCTCCTTCAGCCTCGAATCCGAAGGTACGCTCCAGGCACATTGCCCCTGTTCGTGACCAACCGGGGCATCTTTGGTCAGGGGCCCGATGGTATTGGCTGACGCGCTAGGCTGTCCCCATGCCAGATTTCGACCGGTTCCGTGCGCTGCTCGAAGAGGAGCGGGCGCGACGGGCGGCACTGTTGCCGGCCCTGCGGGCCGACATCGACGCAGCGAATTCGGCCCGCCAGGACTCCAATGTCGACGACGAACACGATCCGGAAGGCGCCACGATCGCCTTCGAACTCTCGCAGGCGTCGGCGCTCCTGCAGCAAAGTTCGGCCGGGCTGGACCAGATTGAGGCGGCGCTGGCACGGCTGGCCGGTGGAACCTATGGATCCTGCGCCGTGTGCGGGGAACCCATCGCCGAGGGCAGGCTGGAAGCGCGGCCGTGGACGCCGTTTTGTATCCATCACGCCTCCTCGGGGCGTGCGCGGTGACGGATACGGCGGACGTCGTGTCCGCCGCAGCGGATTTCGTTGACCGGACCCTTCAGAATGAGGGCGCCTGGTACCGGGCGGACGACGTCGGAAACCGGCTGGGCGGCGCGCTGGCCTCTTATGGTTCCTCCGTGGGCGCCGTTCGCGGAACGGTACGCGACGTCCTGCGCAAGTTCAAGGACCTGGACCGCGACGGAACCGTCATGCTGGCCTCCGCCCTGTGGGGACAGCCGAGGCCAGGCTCCCGTCCTGTTTTCGAGCGCCGGCTGGCTGCCGTGGTGCTGCTGCAGTCCCGGGTACGGCTGCTCCAACACTCGGACCTGACCCGTTTGGAAGGCTTCCTCCGCACAGCCCAGGCAGCGGATCTGACCGACCCCCTGCTCACCGATGTCCTGGTGCCCCTGCTGGCGGGGATGGGGGAGCGTGAGCGGCGGCGGGCCGGCATTGTGCTGGCACGGTGGCGGCAGGACCCGGACCCCCAGCTGCAGGCGGCGGCTGTTGCCCTTACGAAGGAATTGACCCCGTAAAACGGACCAAGCAAGGAGACCCACATGAACGAGCCGTTTGATCTTGAGCGCTTTGTTGCCGCCCAAAACACAGGCGGAACCTATGAGCAGGCGTTGGGGGAGCTGCAGGTCGGCAGGAAGGCCGGGCACTGGATGTGGTTCATCTTCCCGCAGGTCGCCGGGCTGGGACGGAGTGCCATGTCGCGTAAGTACGCCATCTCCTCACTGGCTGAAGCCCGGGCCTACCTGGACCACGACGTGCTGGGCCCGCGGCTGCTGGAGTGCGCGGTGGTCCTTGCAAACCACGCCGACCAGTCGGCCGAGGACATTTTTGGCGGCATCGACGCAAAGAAACTCCGCTCCTGCATGACACTGTTTCTCCGGGCGGCACCCGGAGAAACAGTGTTCAAGACAGTCCTGGCCCAGTTCTTTAACGGCGAGCCCGACCCTGCCACCGACGAACTCCTGGCGGGCCAGGATGAAGCGGGCTGACCTCCGGGCGCGCCGGGGGCCAGCCGCTTGCCGCGTGGGGACAGCTAGGGCGTAGGGCTGCCGCCGTTGACGTTCAGCGTTTCGCCCACCACGTAGCTTGACTCCGGGGACGCCAGGAAGACGTAGGCGGGGGCCAGTTCGGCGGGCTGGCCTGCCCGGCCCAGCGGGGTGGACTGGCCGAACTCCGGCAGTTGCTCCTTTGGCTGGCCGCTGCTGACCTGCAAGGGCGTCCAAATGGGGCCGGGAGCCACGGCGTTCACCCGGATACCCTTGGGCGCCAGCTGCTGGGCCAGGCCCTTGGTGAAGTTGTTGATGCTGGCCTTGGTGGTGGCGTAGTCCACCAGGGTGGGGGACGGGTTGTAGGCCTGGATGGACGTGGTGTTAATGATGGTCGAGCCCGGGGGCATATGCGGCACGGCGGCCTTGGTCACCCAGAACATCGCGTAGACGTTCGTCTTCAGGGTGTGGTCGAACTGCTCGTCGGTGATGTCCTGCAGGTCTTCCTGGGCCACCTGTTTCCCGGCGTTGTTGACCAGGATGTCCACTCCGCCCAGGACGGCAACCGCCGTGTCCACCAGGTCCCGGCATACTGCGGAGTCCTTGAGGTCACCCGGCACCTTGACCGCCTTGCGGCCTGCCGCTTCAATGATCCCGGCGATGCGCGAGGCGTCCTCTTCTTCCTGCGGCAGGTAGGAAAGGACGACGTCGGCGCCTTCCCTTGCAAAGGCAATCGCCGTTGCAGCTCCAATGCCGGAGTCCGCACCGGTGACAATCGCCCGGCGGCCTTCCAGCCTGCCGGTGCCGCGGTAGGTTTCTTCGCCCAGGTCAGCCTTGGGCTCCAGTTCGGCGTCAAGCCCCGGCTCGGGCTGGTGCTGTTTGGGCGGGGAAATCTGTTCGTAGGCAGTCACGGGATTACGGAAGGTGTACTGGTCAGTCATGGTGGTCCTCCTGTTCGTGCGGACACGGGCTGGTTCGTCGCCCCGGATAGTGAAGCAAACTGCGATCGCGCCAATTAGGGCAGTAAAGCCATATTTACAGCAAAAAGGTAAGCATGCTTACGGTTATTAGCCTAGGCAATGACTGCGAGTTCTGCCAAGCGCCTGGCGGGGTCAGTCGCGGTGGACCTCAACCAGCCTGACCTCCGCGAGCCGGCCGGCGTCGACCACCGCCTCCATGAAGGTGCACGCCGGCTTGCGGCGCCGGTCCGTGGGGGACCCCGGGTTCAGCAGCCGCAGCCCGTTCGGCGTCACCGTGTCCCAGGGGATATGGCTGTGACCGAACACCAGGACATCGGCGTCGGGGTACATCACGTCGCACCGCAGTTCGCGGCCCTTGGCCTGCCCGGTCTCGTGGACCATGGCAAAGCGCACACCGTCAAGGGCCACCGTGGCCGTTTCGGGCAGGCGCCGGCGCAGTTCCGGGCTGTCATTGTTGCCGTGGACGCCCAGGAGCCGCTTGCTCCGGCGCTCGAATTCGTCCAGCAGTCCCGCCTCCACCCAGTCGCCGGCGTGGAACACCACGTCGGCATCGTCGACGGCGCGCCACACCTGGGCGGGCAGGCTCCCGGCGCGTTTGGGCACGTGGGTATCGGCAACCAGGACAAGGTTCAAGGGCATACCGGGCATCCTGCCATAGGGCCCTGTTCCGGTGTAGCCGTGGGCCGTAATCTGGGGGCTCGGAGGTGATTGCCATGGAGGCAGCCCAAGGCGACCGGATCGTCGTACGCGGCAGGACCGTGGGGTCTTCGGACCGGCACGGCGTGATTCTGGAAGTTCGCGGCCAGGGCGGAAGCCCGCCCTACCTTGTCCGCTTCGACGACGGGCACGAAACCGTCATGTATCCCGGCGGTGATTTCGCCGTCGACCACGGACCCAGGACCTGACGGCCCGGCGGGAATGCCCCCCGCCGCTTCACCTGCCGGCGCTTCACCTGTCAGACTGGGGCAATGGATTTCTTTCCGTCCGCCAGCACGTCCTCCACTCCGCCGCCACGCACCGGTCCCCGGGACCCGGGCGACGCCTGGGTGGAAGGGGAGCGCGGCCGGTACTGGGGCAGGTTCGGCGCGGCCGGCGTCCTGGCCTACGACCCCGCCAAGGGCGTGCTGCTGCAGCACCGCGCCGTGTGGAGCCACAACGGCGGAACGTGGGGGCTGCCCGGCGGGGCACTCCATGAGGGCGAGGAACCAATTGACGGCGCGCTCCGCGAAGCCCACGAGGAGGCTGCCGTCCCGCCGGAAAGCGTGGAAGTGCTGTTCACCTCGGTCCTGGACCACGGCTACTGGTCCTACACCACCGTGGTAGTGCGCGTGCGCGAATCCTTCGAGCCTGTCATCAGCGATCCTGAAAGCATCGCGCTGCTCTGGATTCCGGTGGCTGAGGTGGACTCCCTGGAGCTCCACCCGGGGTTCGCGGCATCCTGGCCGGACCTGGTGGCACGGCTGGACACCGACGAGCCCTGGTAAGCCGGCCCTTGTTTTGAACTGCTCCCTGAAAAGTGGACTGAAGAATCAGTTCGTACTTCCGGGGAGCAGTTCCATGCAGGACAGCAGCCAGTGCGCGTCGCAATTCAAGGTATGTCCGGCGCGGAATTAGGTACCCCCTACTGGTGCTGCCGGCATGTGCACGCCGGATGCTCCAAGCTACGGCGAAGTCGAGGATGCTGAATTGCTGGGCAGGTGACCGGGCAACCCACCGTAGTAGCTCTGATGTGTCGCGTTTCCGGGGCACGTCCCGTTGGCTGAACATGAATCCGTGCAACGAAGCAAGGTTGGTGAGCCAGTTGTCTATTCCTCTCGTGTCACCGGGTGCAACATCAAGACCAGGCGCACTGCCGGGCAGAGTTCCGGCAGGGGCCCGGATCCCGGCCATGCTCCGGCGGCCCAATCAGGAGACACCATGATCGGTGTGGTGGATGCCCCCGGCCGCAACGAGGGACGCGTGAGGCCCCGCGATGTGGGGTTCGCGCTGGCAGGTCTCGTGTCGTTGGTGCTCACTGTAGCGGCGGCCTCCACCGTGGCCGTCCCCGTGAACAGCGACCTCGGCCACGTCGCCGTACTGCCCTACCCGTACTGGATAGGGCTCGTGCTACTTAATATCACCTTCGTCGTGGCGCTGCGGGGGAATGCGGGGAGCCCGGTGAGCCGCGCAGTCATGGCGTGGCTCCTCGGGGTGCTCGTGGTGGAGCTATTTGGGACCGCGGCGTTTGTAACCGACATACCCCGGGGCGAAGTAGCGTTCGGACACCTTGGAATCGCCGACGCTCTGTCGAGCACACAGGTAGTAGATCCGAAAATTGATGCGTACTTCAATTGGCCGGGCTTCTTTGCCCTCCTGGCCACGGTAATCAAGGCAACCGGTCTCGAACCGGTGAGCATAGCCCTGTGGGCTCCGGTGCTTAACGTGGGGTTGTGGCTCGCCGCCCTGGGGGTGCTTACGCGATCCTTGACCGCTGATCCGCGGCGGCGCTGGCTTGTGCTGTGGCTTTTCTGTCTCGGTAACTGGCAGGACCAGGACTACCTCTCCCCCCAGGCTTTCGCCTTCTTCCTGTACCTCGTTGTGATCGCCCTGCTCGTCGGCCCGTTGGCCGCGCACCCCGGCACCTTCGGCGGCTTCCGGCCCGCCGATCTGGCGGTTTGGTGGCGAGGGCGGTCGCCCCGGGAGTGCCGGCCAGGGCACCGGGTGGGCGCGTTCGTGGTCGCCCTCCTGCTTGTCGCGGTTATCTGCGCAAGCCACCAGTTGACGCCCTTCGTAATGCTCATTGCCATGACCGCGCTCAACCTGAGCGGGCGTGTCTGGACCAGCAGGCTGCCCCTGATCACCGCTGTGGTGCTTGTGCTCTGGCTGATTTACCCGGCAAGTGCATACCTCACCGGACACCCGCCCCTCGAGGACGCCGGATTCCAAGGTGCGGTTGCGGCTAATGTCCTTGACCGCGTCACTGGGACCCCGGGTCACTCGCTCGTGGTGCAGGTTCGAATGATCCTGACCCTCGTACTGTGGGGCCTCGCCGCGGCAGGGGCGGTACGCGACTGGCGCAAAAAGCGCCTCGACGTCCGCGTGGTTCTCCTTGCAGTCACCCCACTGTTGGTCTTCCCGATGCAGTCATACGGCGGAGAAATGCTCATCCGCGTTTCGCTGTTCGCGCTGCCCTTCATCGCCCTGCAGGCGTCCTCGATCCTCCTGGCAAAGGACGGCAGCACACGCCTTCCGTTCCTGGCCGTGTTGGGCCTCGTGCCCACTTTCTTGTTGCTGTCCGTGCTGGTCGCGACCAGCAGGTTCGGAAACACAAAATTCGACATATTCACCGACAATGAGACGGCCGCCGTCGCCGAAGTCGAGCGCCTCGCACCTCACGGAGCAGCAATCATTTCCGCTGCCCATCCCACACCATGGCGAAGCGACGCCTACCTGGAGCACCGGTACCGGACCATGGACGAGTTGTGCCGACGAGACCTGTCAGCAGCGACCTGCGGCCCAGTCTTCTACAACTACGGCCGGCATAACCCTGCCGGTGCCTTCGTGCTGCTCATGCGATCAACAGAGGCAAGCCTCGAGCTCCAAGGGCAGAGCACCGAACGGAACTCCACCGAACTGGAAGACTGGCTTAGGGCCCAAGACGGCGTAGAGCTCGTATTCAGCAACACCGACGCGCGTATCTACCGGTTGCCGCCGCCATAAGCAGGAGAAACACTCTTGTCTGCGGGCTAGTAGCCTTCGCCGTACTCTGCGGTCACCAGGATGGGCAGGTGGTCCGAATTTCCGCGCGGCAGCGTTTCCACGCTGGCAATGTCCAGGCCCAGTGACGTAGCGAAGTCGAAATGGCCCTTGAACACCTTGTACCGCGTGTATGTGCGCCTGTTGCTAAGTGAGAGGGCGTAGCCGGAGTTCTTCATGTGCATGTCCAGGTTCTTGGTGAAGAACGGGTAGTTGAAGTCGCCCACCATCAGGGTCATCAGGCCACTGCCCATGCTCAGCAGTTCGGCGTGGGCTGCGTGGATCTGCTTCCTCCGCAGCGAGTTCGACGCCGTCAGCGGGGCTGCGTGGAACGAGCCGATTACCAGCTCGTGCTGGGTTTCGTTGTCCATGAGCCGGGTGCCGATGAGCCGCTCATGGGCCGGGGCCAGGACCCGGTCATGCATCGATTTCTTCAAGGCGAAGGACTGCGTGTCCAGTGCCGTAAACCGGCTGGTGCGGTAGTAGATGGCCAGCCCCAGCCGGTTGCCCTTGGTGGCATCAGCCAAATGCAGGGGGCCCAGGGTCTCCGGAAGGTCGCTTGAATCCACTTCCTGGAGGCACAGCGCATCGATGTCATGGTTCCGTGCCAGCGCGAGAAGCTCGCCACTGGCTGTGTGTTTGCGGAGGTTGTAGCTGATGACGCGCATGAAACACCTCTTTTTGAGGGTTGCTGACAGGACCAGTTCCTGAGTCTAGTCCGATTGCCACCTGCACCCGCCAACATTTCGTTGCCTGCCGCAGCGCGCCGCCCTCCGCGCCGGGAGATAGAGTTAGTGCCAATTCACTGAGATTCCGTAAGGGGCCAGCCTTGACTGCAGACCTGCCCGAACTTGCCGGGGGCAACTTCTACTACATGGACCTTGGCGGCGGCCGGTTCCGGTCCACCATCCACGCCCAGGGTGCCTGGAACGCCCACGAACAGCACATGGCTCCCGCCTCCGGGCTGATGGCAGATGTCCTGGAACGGCACCAGCCGCGGGAGGACATGCGAATGGCCCGGATCAGCTACGAGATCCTCGGTCTGATCCCGGGCGGCGAGTTCCGGATTGACACCACAACGCTGCGGCCCGGCAGGACCATCGAGCTGGTGCAGGCCGAACTGGTGGCCGGAAGCCGGACCGCGATCCGTGCCACCGGGTGGCGAATGCTGACCAGTGACACCGGTGAGGTGGCCGCCGTCGAGGACGCCGCGATACCCGGCCCGGACGAATGCAAGCCCTATGATGGCTCCGCCGTCTGGCCGGGAGGCTACATCCGGTCCCTTGAAATGAGGGTGGCCGAAGGGCACCGGCCGGGTGCCGGGAAAGTATGGCTCCGCACCGACCACCCCCTGACCGACCGCGCGGACAGCGGGGACTTCGCGCGGCTCATGGGGCTGGTGGATACCGCCAACGGCATCGCTGCCCGGGTGCCCCCGGGCAAGGACAGCTATGCGTTCCCCAACCTTGACCTGCAGATCCACATGTACCGGCGCCCCGAAGGGGAGTGGCTGGGACTGGACAATGCTGTGTCGTTCGGCCGTGACGGGATCGGGCTCACGTCCACCGTGCTGCACGACCGGCAGGGCCCGTTCGGCCGCGCTGAACAGATCCTGACACTGCGCAGGACTTGACCGGAACTGCAGTGCACAGATCACGGACGGCAGCTCCTGGTTGTCTGCCGGGTATGGTGCGCGGCATGTATCGCTGACTATCGTTGTATATCGTTCGCGATCGACAAAGGAGTTCAACATGCGTGCTTCATACCCTGCAGGCGGATTCGGCGGGAACAATCTGGACGGCATGTGGCAGGCCGTCGAGGAGTTGCGCTCCCGGTTCGAGAAGCGGGTGGGAACCCGTGCCGGGAAAGGCGAGGTGCGGGCAGCGGTGCTTGCCCTCCTCGCGGAGCGGCCCATGCACGGCTACCAGATCATCCGCGAGATCGAGGAACGCAGCGGCGGCAGCTGGAAGCCGAGCGCCGGTTCCGTCTACCCCACGCTGCAGCTGCTGGCCGATGAAGGGTCCATCAGCGCCGAGGAATCCAACGGGCGGAAAATCTACTCACTGACTGAAGCGGGCCGCGAGGAGGTAACAGCCCACCATGGAGCTGCGCCGTGGGATCCGGCAGGCCCCATGGCCGCATCCGGAATCACCTCCCTTCCCAAGGCCGGGATCGAACTGGCCCAGGCGGCAGCGCAGGTAGGCCGTACCGGTTCACCGGAACAGGTGCAGCAGGCAGTGGCAGTCCTGGACGAGGCCCGCCGCCGGCTCTACGCCATCCTCGCCCAGGACTGACGCGGGTGGCGTCCACCGTCCAGGCCAGGGCTGACCCGCGGCGCCCGGCCCGGGAGCACCGCGGGCGCTACCGGCGGATCCTGCGCTTCGCCGCCTGGAACCTCGCCGCCACCTGGTGGTTCGAGCTGTTCCTGCCGCGGATCGGGCTTGGCCGGATCGCCGCACGGACACGTTCCCGGCGGATGCAGCAATTTGCCCGGCGGTTCCGTGACCTGGCCGTGGAACTCGGTGGGCTGATGATCAAGGTGGGCCAGTTCCTGTCTTCCCGGCTCGACGTCCTCCCGCCGGAAATCACCAAAGAGCTCGAAGGGCTCCAGGACGAGGTCCCGCCGGTTGCCTTCCCGGCAATCGCCGCCCTGGCGGCACAGGAACTGGGTGCGCCCCTGGGTCATGTGTTCGCCGCCGTGGACGAGCTTCCGATCGCGGCCGCCTCGCTGGGCCAGGCCCACCGGGCCTGCCTGAACACCCTGGACGCCGGGGATACGGGACTCGACGCCGTGGTCCTGAAAGTACAGCGTCCGGGGATCGGCGCCATCGTCGACGTCGACCTTGCCGCCCTGCGGAAGGTGGGCGGCTGGCTCAGCCACGTCCGGCTTGTCTCCCGCCGTGCCGACATGCCGGCGCTGGTGGAGGAATTCGCGCTGATCAGCCTGCAGGAGATTGACTACCTGCACGAGGCAGTCAACGCCGAGCGCTTCGCCGCGGACTTCGCCGGGGATGACCGGGTGGCAGTGCCGGAAGTCGTTTGGGAACGGACAACCCGCCGCGTGCTCACCCTTGAGGATGTCACGGCCATCAAGATCACTGATGCGCCCGCGCTCCGCGCCGCCGGGATCGATCCCGCGGCGGTTGCCCCGGTTTTTGCCTCCATCATGTTCGACCAGCTTTTCACCAACGGCTTCTTCCACGCCGAGCCGCACCCGGGCAACATTTTCGTCACCCCCGTCCGTGCAGAAGCAGGGGAACTTCCCTGGAAGCTGACCTTCATCGACTTCGGCATGATGGGAGAGGTTACTGCGTCCACGCGCAGCGGCCTGCGGAAGCTTCTGATCGCAGCAGCCGCACGCGACGGCAAGGGACTGGTGGCGGCGATCAACGACGTCGGCGTCCTGATGCCGTCCGCCGACAGCGTGGGCCTGGAGCGCGCCATGACGCAGCTCTTTGCCCGCTTCGGCGGCATGGGCTTTGCCGAGCTCCGTGAAGTCGACCCCCGGGAGTTCCGCGATTTCGCGGTGGAGTTCGGGGATGTAGTCCGCTCGCTGCCGTTCCAGCTGCCGGAGAATTTCCTGCTGATCATCCGCGCCATGTCCCTGACGTCCGGCGTGTGCAGCGCACTGGACGAACGCTTCAACCTCTGGGACTCCGTGGAACCCTATGCGGCACAGCTGCTGCGGAACCAGCGCGGCAACGTGGTACAGGACGTGGCGCGGCAGGCCTTCGACGCCGCGGGGATCGCCTTGCGACTGCCTGGCAGGCTCGACGCCCTGGCCGGCCGGCTCGAGGAGGGATCACTGCAGATGGCCGTTCCCCGGCTGGAGCGGCAGGCCGCGCGGCTGGAACGGGCGGGACGTCGTTCGGCCTCCGCCCTTGTTTTCGGTGCCCTGCTGGTGGCGGGCGCCATCGTCCGCGCCGACGACCTGGGGCTCGGCAACATGCTGATGACCGCGTCGTCCGTTCCGCTGCTGCATGCCCTGTGGGCGGGGCGCCGAGGGCATTAAGACGGCTGCCGCCGTCGGGCGTAATCTAGGGATGGCCTGTCCGCCCACAGCCATCGAACACGGCACCACTGAACGTGTGCACCCAACACAGGAGTCTTGCAACAATGCACCAAACCGGTACTGAACTCCGCACGCTCACCGTGGTGCGGCAGGACGTGTCCCTGGGCGCGGGCCGCGACCTCGAATTCGGCCTGGAGCTGCTGGCCCGGGCCAAGGGCGGCGGTATTGGTCCCACCCTGCGGCTCTACCGGCCCGCGCCCACCGTGGCGTTCGGGCAGCGGGACACCCGGTTGCCCGGATTTGACGCGGCCGCCCAGGCCTGCCGGGACAACGGCTTCGAACCCCTGGTCCGCCGGGCAGGAGGACGCGCCGCCGCATACCACCAGGGCACCCTGGTGGTGGACCATATCGAACCGGACCCGGACGCCGTCGCCGGGTCCAAAACCCGGTTCGGCTACTTCGGCGGGCTCTTTGCGCAGGCGCTGCGCAGCGTTGGGGTGCAGGCGGCGGTGGGGGAAATCCCGGGTGAATACTGTCCCGGGGAATTCAGCGTGCATGGAACGGACCCGGCGGACAGCTCCCGGCGGGTGAAACTGGTGGGTACCGCGCAGCGGGTTGTCTCCGGCGGCTGGCTCTTCAGCTCGGTCATTGTGGTGGAGGATTCCGCGCCGATCCGCAAGGTCCTTACCGACAGCTATGCCGCGCTGGGCCTGGACTGGGATCCCGCCACGGCCGGCGCCGCCAATGACCTGGTGCCCGGCCTGGATGTGGCAGCAGTGGAGCAGGCCCTCCTGGACACATATGCGGGCCATGCCACCCTGGAAACTGCTTCCTTCAGCAGCCTGGGGGCATGACCCGCATCAGTTCCGGCGCGGTGCCGTGTGTGCCGGGGGCCGGTCAGGCAGCCAGGCGGCTCTTGACCTCGGCAGCTGATGGGTTGGTGGCTGCGGAGCCGTCCGGGAAGAGTACCGTGGGGACGGTCCGGTTGCCGCCGTTCAGCCGCTCCACGAGTTCGGCGGTGCCGTCCACCTCTTCGATGTTGATTTCCGTGTAGCCGATGCCCTGCGCATCCAGCTGCTTCTTCAGCCGGTTGCAGTAGCCGCACCAGGTGGTGGAGAACATGGTGATGGTGCCGGATTCGGGAGTGAAGTCCACAGGGATCTCCTATACGTCGCTTGAAAGGTTTCCTTACCGTCAACCGTAGCGTGGCCGCCGGTATTCCCCGGTGTTGCAGGCCCGCCCTGGTGCCTGGATGACAGTATGTGGCGGGCGGTGGCAAGCTGGTGCCATGTGTGGACGCTACGTAATGGCACGTGCCGTGGGGGACCTCCTGGCCGAGTTTGACGCCGAGCTTGAGGAAGAGGTGAGCATCCCGCCGTCGTGGAATGTGGCCCCTACCGATGCTGTCCCCATCGTGCTGGAGCGCCTGGTCGATGACGATGCCGCGCCCCGGCAGGTACGCCAGCTGCACGTGGCGCGCTGGGGCCTGGTCCCGTCCTGGGCAAAAGATCCCGGAATCGGCTCCCGCATGATCAACGCCCGGAGCGAATCCGTGCTGGAGAAGCCGGCGTTCCGGAAGGCCGTACAGTCCCGCCGTTGCGCCGTGCCGGCTGACGGCTACTACGAATGGAAGCAGGGCCCTGGGAAGTCCAAACAGCCCTACTATGTGCACCCGGGCCAGGACCACGGGCTGGTGTTCGCAGGCCTCTACGAGTGGTGGAAGGACCCATCTGTTCCCGAAGGGGAGCCGGGACGCTGGCTGCTGTCCACGTCCATCCTCACGGCAGACACGCCCCCGGCAGGGACTGAATCCACCATTTTCGGGAAGCTGACGGAGCTGCACGACAGGGTGCCCCTGCCCATGGACAGGGCAACCATGGAAGCCTGGCTGGACCCGCAGGCGGATGACGCCGCCGGACTCGTGGACCTGGTGCGGTCCGGGGTCAAAAATGCCGCCGCCGACTGGCGGGTTGTTTCCGTGGGCAGGGAAGTGGGCAACGTCCGCAACAACGGTCCCGAACTGATCCGCCCGGTGGAAGCCCTGTTCTAGCAGCCGCCGCCAAAGGTGCGGGTGTCACACGGTGACGGTGCCGGCGTCGTCCACTGCCCAGGTGGGGTTGTAGGCCACTTCCCAGCGAAAGCCGTCGGGGTCGGCAAAATACCCGGTGTAGCCGCCCCACGGCTGGGTAACCGGCTCGGCAATGATGGCAGCGCCTGCCGCCGCAGCCTCTTCCATGACCCTGTCAACCTCCGCGGGGCTTCGGAGGTTGTGGCTGAGAGTGATGCAGGGGATGCCTGCCGGCGGGGTGGTGCCTGCCTCAGCCTGCATCTGGCGTGCATCCCAGAGGGAGAGCACCAGGCCGTGGTTCACCTGGATGAACAGCACCTCCCCGGCAACCTCGCGGTGGACCGGCCACCCGAGGCCATCAATGTAAAAGGCGCGCGATTCCTGAACATTGCGGACTCCGAGGGAGATAAAGTCGACTCTGGGCTCCATGCTTCGATACTGTCAGATGATGGCGACAATTCAAGGAAACGATAGGGATGCCCGGGCCGACAAGGAACAGCTCGCTGCCGTTCGGGTTGCCGTTGACGAGGTGGATGAGCAGATCGTCACCCTCATCGCCCGCCGCGAACGGCTGATCAGGATCGCCGGGACGCTCAAGGGTGATGACGCCGAGGTGCGTGCGCCTGGCCGGGTGGAGCGGATCATCGAGCACGTCCGGTCGGCCGCAGAGAAGAAGGACATCGACCCGGACATCGTCGAATCAACCTACCGGGCGATGATCTCCGGGTTCATTGAACTTGAACTGAAGATCCACAAAGAAAACAGCTGACAAGTTCCAGGAGCCGGTGGAGGAGCCCTAAAGGGTTTCCTCCACCGGTACTCCGTGCTGGAACTCCCGTCCGTCCGCCTCGCTGAAGGCTGACAGGACGTGCCCCTGCCCGAGCCCGGTCAGGGCCGTGGCGGGAAAGCTTCCGGTGATGCTGTTTTCCGAGTGTGAAACCCCGGACAGGTCGTAATCCTCCTCGATTCCCTGGTCCCGGTTGAACGAGTAGCAGGCGATTGCCTCCCCGTTCATGAACTCGATGCACAGCCGCCGTTGTTGGGAATAGTCGGGAGAGGCTCCCATCAGTCCCACTACATAGGCGCCGGAATCCGGAATGGCGCCGTCGATGTCGAACCTTGCGACGAGGGTGGAGTCCTGGGTTTTGATGCTTGCCTGCTTCAGGAGTGCGTCATCGGTGCTCATGCCAACATCCTGCTCCCTGCCGCACGCTCCGTCCACCCCCGCCTATGTTTTGCTGCCGGCCCGGCGTAGACTGATTTCGTTCGAATATATATTCGAATACCCGTCAAAGGAAGTACCGTCCGGGAGGCGCACGTGGGCATGTTCAGCGAGTCCGTTGACGTGGTGTGTTCCGCTGCCGGGCAGCCTGAAGCCTTGACGTGGGCAGGCAAGTCCTACACAGTCTGCGCCGAGCCCGTCCGGTGGTATGAACGCCGGCAATGGTGGGCCGAGGACAGCAGGGCCCCCCTGGGAAGCGGTCCCGGCGTGGTTGACCACGAAATCTGGCGGGTCCAGGTGCTGCCCGCCCAGGCGCCGTCCCGCCCCGGAGCCGGAGAACCTGCCGGCGCAGAACCTCTCACCCTTGACCTGACGCGCCATATCCGCAGCGGCCGTTGGCGGCTGTTGCGGATCCATGACGCCCTGCGCACCAGAACAGCATGAGCTTTACCCACCTCCACGTTTCCACGGCATTCAGCGCCCACTACGGCGTCTCCTGGCCTGAAGAATTGGCAATGGCGGCCGCAGCCGACGGTGCCACCGCCCTCGCCTGCACCGACCGGGACGGCCTGTACGGCACCATCAAGCACCTCAAGGCTTGTATGGCGGCAGGCATCGACCCCATTGTGGGAGTGGACCTTGCGGTATTTGACGACGACGGCGATCACCGCACGCAGGTATCCGGCCGGGTGGTGGTGCTGGCACGCGGCCACAACAACGGTGCCGGGTACCGCGCTCTGTGCCGGCTGGTTTCCGACGCCCATGCCCGTACATCCGGGAAGGCCGGGGGAGCGGTGCCCGCTGCAGTCACCCGCGCCGAACTCGCCTCCCGCACCCTTGACCCCCACACCCTCAAGCCGGTGCTGACCGTCCTGCTTGGACCGGACTCCGACGTCGGACGGGCCATGGGTGGCAGGCGGTACCTGCGTCCCCGGACCCTTTTCAAACAGTGGCTGGATGCCATGCCCGCTGGAACGGTGGTGGCCGAAGTCGTCTCCCAGCTCAGCGCACCCGGGACGCCATTCAGCACCGCCCATGCCGTGCGCATGCTCAGGCTCGCAGAGGAACACCGTGTACCCGCGATTCTCAGCAACGCCGTCAGGTACTGCGCCGCCGACGGCGCACCAACCGCCGACGTCCTGGACTCTGCCCGGACGCTGAAGTCACTGCCGGAACTGGCAGGGGAACCGCTCCTGCAGCCCACCGGCCAGGGGTGGCTGAAAACAGGAGAACAGATGCTGGGGCTCGGCAGGGAAATCATTTCCGCTGCCGGGTATGGTGCCGCAGACCTCAAGCAGCTCATGGCGCAAACCGAGGCGCTCGCCGACCTCTGCCGGATCGACCCCACCGCCGATATGGGGTGGAAGCAGCCGGTGGTTCCGGAGGCCTCAGTCATCGGCATCAGCCAGGATCCGCACGCCGAACTCATCCAGCGCTGCCATTCAGGAATCGGCAGGCGGTTCCCGGGGATCACCGGCAGGCATGAACAGGACATGCTGGGGAGGCTGGATCATGAGCTTCGGATCATCCGGAACCTTGGTTTCTCCTCCTACTTCCTGACGGTGGCGGAGGTTTCCCGGATGATCCAGGACATGGGGGTCAGGGCGGCGGCCAGGGGGTCCGGGGCCTCCAGCCTGGTCAATTACCTGATTGACGTCAGCCATGTAGATCCACTCAAGCATGACCTGATCTTTGAACGGTTCCTCTCCAACGACCGCGCCACGCTGCCGGACATTGACATTGATGTCGAAAGCGCGGAACGCCACAACGTTTACCGCAGGATTTTTGAACGATTTGGCTCGGAACGGGTCACCCTGATGAGCATGCAGAACGGGTACCGGGCACGGGGGGCGGTGCGCGACGCCGGGCTGGCGCTGGGCATGGACGACGGCGAGGTGGGGGAGATCGCCAAACAGCTGTGGCGCTTTTCCGCCCGAAAGTTCCGTGAGGCCCTGCAGGAAAAACCCGAACTCCGGGAGTTCGCGGGCCGGGTGGAGCAGCGCGACACCGAAGGGAACCAGCAGCTTGACCTGTTGGTGGACCTGACCGAACGCCTCGACCGGCTGCCCCGCCACATCTCCATGCACCCGTGCGGCGTGATCCTGGGCGATGCCACGCTCCTGGACCGCACACCGGTGCAGCCAAGCGGACTCGGGCTGCCCATGAGCCAGTTCGACAAACACGACATGGACCCCATGGGCATGCTCAAGCTCGATGTCCTGGGGGTGCGCATGCAAAGCGCCATGGCCTTCGCAGTCCGCGAGATCATCCGCATCCACCCCACCAAAAAGGATGTAGTGGCAGCAGGCGGACATCCGGCAGGTCCTGACGGCACAGGGCCTGACTACATAGCCGGGGACGGCAGGATCGACCTGAACGCAGTCCCCCTTGACGACGAAGCCACCTACGAACTGATCAGAAGCACCCACACCCTGGGCTGCTTCCAGATTGAATCTCCGGGTCAGCGCGAACTGATAGGCAAAATGGCGCCACGGGAGTTCAACGACCTCATCATCGATATTTCGCTGTTCCGTCCAGGGCCCATGAAATCCGACATGGTGCGGCCCTTCCTGGAACACCGGCACGGGTTCTCCCCTGAGGTCTACCCCCACCCGGACCTCAAACCGGTGCTGCAGGAAACCCATGGGGTAACGGTTTTCCACGAACAGATCCTGAAAACCCTCGACATCATGACCGGCTGCGGGCTGGCAAAAGCCGACGAGTTCCGCAGGGCGTTAAGCAATGAATCCGGTGAAGCGCAGGTGGAGGAGTACTTCCGGCGCAACGCCAAAGCCAGGGGTTACACCCCAGAAGTGGTGGACAAGGTATGGGGGACTTTGAAGTCCTTCGCCAGTTTCGGCTTCTGCAAAGCCCATGGTGCTGCTTTTGCCGTTCCCACCTACCAGTCCGCCTGGCTGAAGACGCACCATCCTGAAGCCTTCCTTGCCGGCCTGTGGGAGCACGACCCCGGGATGTATCCCAAACGACTGCTGGTTGCCGAAGCCCGCAGGCTGGGCATACCCATCCTTCCGCTGGACATCAACCGGAGCACAGCCGAATACAGGGTGGAGCGGATCGAGTCCGGGAAGGACGCAGGCAGGCTGGGGATCCGGCTGAGCCTGAACGGGATCTACGGGTTGTCAGCTGCCGAATTGAAGCGCATAGTCGCCGGCCAGCCGTACGACTCACTGGCAGACCTCCGCGCGCGCTCGCGGCTCACCAAGCCAAGCATCAGGCGCCTCGCACAGCTTGGGGCCTTTGACTCACTGCACCGGGAAGCCGGGGGAGCAGCAAACCGGGCAGACCTTGTGCACCACCTGCAGCAGCTCCAGTCCGCCAATGGCGCACGCAAGGGTATTGAAGTGCTGGAGGGACAGCTGTCCCTTCCCCTGGGCGACATTGAACTGCGCAACCTCAAACCCGGGCTTCCCGCCCCCACCCTGGTGGAAAACGTCCGGGCAGAACTCGACCTCATGGCCGTCGATGTCAGCACCCACCTGATGGACAGCCACCGGCCACTGCTGGATAGGCTGGGCGTCACCACTGCGGATAAACTCCTCAGCCTGCGCAACGGGACCGAAGTTCTGGTGGCAGGAGTGCGGGTGGCCACCCAGACTCCTCCCATGCGCGGCGGCAGGAGGGTGGTGTTCATCAGCATCGACGACGGCACCGGCTGCGTGGATTCGGTCTTCTTCCACGAGGCCCAGGAAAGTGCAGGGCCGCTCCTGTTCGGAACACGCCTCCTGCTGATCCGCGGCACCACCCGAAGGACCGGCCCTCGGGGGATCAGCCTGAGTGCGAGCATGGCCTGGGACCTGAGCCGGACGGAGACTTTGCCCTTCCCGGCGTCCGCACCGGCGGCTGACCAGGAGGGCCCACATCCCCTGGACGGCATCAGCAGGACGCTCGCGATTACCGGATTTAACGGGTGAGCACTGTTCCACTGCCTCCGTGTGCCGCGTTGGTCGGCCCTTGGCGGAACCGATAGCATTGACGGTGGCTGGCTGTGGTCCCCGTATGCCACAAGCTATGAAGCCTTAACTTTGAATAGGAGACACCCGTGTCAGATGCCCAGCAGATCACCCTTCTCGTCGATGGCGAAGAGACCAAGGTGACTACCGGGACAACCGGTGCGGAACTCTTCTTTGAGCGCCGTGACGTTGTTGTGGCCCGCGTTAACGGCGAACTGAAGGACCTGGACCAGGAACTTCCCGAAGGTGCCGAGGTGGAAGGCGTCACCATTGATTCGCCCGACGGCCTGAACGTCCTGCGCCACTCCACCGCCCACGTCATGGCCCAGGCCGTGCAGCAGCTGCGTCCCGACGCCAAGCTCGGCATCGGCCCCTACATCACCGACGGGTTCTACTTCGACTTTGATGTTGCCGAACCCTTCACGCCCGAGGACCTCAAAACCCTCGAAAAGATGATGCAGAAGATCATCAACCAGAACCAGAAGTTCGTCCGCCGCGTGGTCAGCGAGGACGAGGCCCGCGAAGCCATGAAGAACGAGCCCTACAAGCTCGAACTGCTGGGAAAGAAGAACGATGCCGCCGAGGCCGGAGAGGGCGTGAACGTCGAGGTCGGCGCCGGTGACATCACCATCTACGACAACGTGGAACGCAAGGAAGGCACCACCGTCTGGTGCGACCTCTGCCGCGGCCCGCACCTGCCCAACACCAAGCTCATCTCGAACGCCTTCGCACTGACCCGTTCGTCGTCGGCTTACTGGCTGGGTGACCAGAAGAACCAGCAGCTGCAGCGCATCTACGGCACTGCCTGGCCCACCAAGGAAGCCCTCAAGGCCTACCAGGAACGACTTGCAGAGGCCGAGCGCCGCGACCACCGCAAGCTGGGCTCGGAACTCGACCTGTTCTCCTTCCCGGACGAGCTCGGCTCCGGCCTGCCCGTCTTCCACCCCAAGGGCGGCATCATCCGCAAGGAGATGGAGGACTACTCCCGCCAGCGGCACGTCGAGGCAGGCTACGAGTTCGTCTACACCCCGCACATCACCAAGGGCCACCTTTACGAAGTGTCCGGCCACCTGGACTGGTACAAGGACGGCATGTTCCCCGCGATGCGGGTGGATGAGGAACTCAACGAAGACGGCAGCATCCGCAAGCCGGCGCAGGACTACTACCTGAAGCCGATGAACTGCCCCATGCACAACCTCATCTTCCGGTCCCGAGGGCGCTCCTACCGAGAGCTGCCGCTGCGCCTGTTCGAATTCGGGTCGGTCTACCGGTACGAGAAGTCCGGCGTGGTGCATGGCCTCACCCGCGTACGCGGCATGACACAGGACGACGCCCACATCTACTGCACGCGCGAGCAGATGAAGGACGAACTCACCAAGACCCTGACCTTCGTCCTGGACCTGCTCAAGGACTACGGGCTTAACGACTTCTACCTGGAACTGTCCACCAAGGACCCGGAAAAGTACGTCGGTGAGGACGCCGCCTGGGAGGAAGCCACCAGGACCCTCGCCGAAGTTGCGCAGGAATCCGGGCTGGAGCTGGTGCCGGATCCGGGCGGAGCCGCCTTCTACGGCCCCAAGATTTCCGTGCAGGCCAAGGACGCGCTGGGCCGCACCTGGCAGATGTCCACCATCCAGCTGGACTTCAACCTGCCCGAACGCTTCGAGCTGGAGTTCCAGGCCGCCGACGGCAGCCGCCAGCGTCCCGTGATGATCCACCGTGCCCTCTTCGGATCGGTGGAACGGTTCATGGGCGTCCTCACTGAGCACTATGCCGGCGCGTTCCCCGCGTGGCTGGCGCCGGTCCAGGTGGTAGGCATCCCCGTAGCGGAGGCCTTCAACGAGTACATGTTCGACGTCGTCGATCAACTTAAGGCGGCGGGCATCCGGGCCGAGGTGGATACGTCCTCAGACCGGTTCCCCAAGAAGATCCGCACCGCCAGCAAGGACAAGATCCCGTTCGTGCTGATCGCGGGCGGTGACGACGCCGAGGCGGGCGCCGTTTCATTCCGTTTCCGGGACGGAAGCCAGGACAACGGCGTGCCCGTGTCGGAAGCCGTCAAGCGGATCACCGAAGCCGTCCGTAACCGGACCAGCTAACCGAACGGAAGCAGCACAGTGCAGGAGAACACAGGCACGGGGTATCCAGGTGATGCCGGCGTTACCGACGACTTTGCCCTCGCCGGTGTCCCGGACGCCTTCCAGCGCCTGTGGACTCCGCACCGCATGGCCTACATCAAGGGCGGGCAACACCAGTTCAAGAATGAAAACGACTGCCCGTTCTGCGTGGGTCCCGGCCTCACTGACGAAGAGGCGCTCATCGTCCACCGCGGCCGGACCTGCTATGTGGTGCTGAACCTTTTCCCTTACAACCCGGGGCACCTGCTGGTCTGCCCGTACCGGCACATTCCGGACTACACAGACCTCACGGTTGAAGAAACAGCGGAATTCGCTGACCTCAGTCAGACAGCGATGCGGGTCCTGCGCAAGGTATCCAATCCCGGCGGCTTCAACCTGGGCATGAACCAGGGGGTAGTGGGGGGAGCCGGGATCTCGGCGCACCTGCACCAGCACATCGTCCCGCGGTGGGGCGGTGACGGCAACTTCTTCCCCATCATCGCCCAGACCAAGGCCATCACCCAGACCCTCGATGAGGTCCGGCAGCAGGTGGCTGACGCCTGGCCCGGGGAGTCGAATGCTGAATAGGCATGCCCGCGGCTTCTTCACCGCGCTGTTTACGCCGCTGGCCCGCTGCCTCCTGAAGATCGGGGTCTCGCCTGACGCGGTGACCATCCTCGGTACCGCAGGGGTTGCGGCGGGAGCCCTGGTCTTCTACCCGCTGGGGCAGCTCTTTTGGGGCACGCTCTTCATCACCGCTTTCATCTTCTCCGACGTCCTGGACGGCATCATGGCCCGGATGCAGGGCGTGAAGAGCCGCTGGGGAAACTTCCTTGACTCCACCCTGGACCGGATTGCCGACGGCGCCCTCTTCGCAGGTGTGTCCGTATGGTTCTTCACCGGCGGCAACAACACGGCCATCGCTGTGTCAGCCCTGCTCTGCCTTGTCCTGGGCATGGTTGTCTCATACGCCAGGGCCAAGGCGGAGTCACTGGGCTTCACGGCCAATGTCGGGATCGCGGAGCGGGCCGAACGCCTGGTATCTGTCCTGGTGGTCACCGGTCTGACCGGCCTTGGGCTCCCGCCGGTGGTGCTCCTGGCAACGCTGGTTCTCCTGGCAGCGGCCAGCCTCATAACCGTGGTGCAGCGCGTTGTCTCCGTGCGCCGGCAGGCGTTGGCGGAGACGTCGCCGGCGGATTAAGCATGATTAAGCCGGCCGGGCGGCGGGGGACTAGTATAAAGATTGCCCGGTCAATGGACCCGGCAATCCGTGCGTGCACGTCCGGCACCAGCCGCCGCATGCCCGGCGAAGATCATCTAGCTACCCATAGGGGTTTTTGTGTCTACACCTGATGTAAGCAACGAGGCCGGTTCGTCCGCGAACAGCGTCACGGGCAGCAGCCGCGTGAAGCGTGGCATGGCCGAGATGCTCAAAGGCGGCGTCATCATGGACGTCGTCAACGTCGAACAGGCCCGCATCGCCGAAGACGCCGGTGCCGTGGCGGTCATGGCGCTGGAGCGTGTTCCGGCCGATATCCGCGCCCAGGGCGGCGTGTCCCGGATGTCCGATCCGGACATGATCGACCAGATCATCGACGCCGTCTCCATTCCAGTCATGGCCAAGGCCCGCATCGGCCACTTCGTCGAGGCCCAGATCCTGCAGTCCCTTGGTGTCGACTACATTGACGAGTCCGAGGTCCTGACCCCGGCCGACTACATCAACCACATCGACAAGTGGAACTTCAAGGTTCCCTTCGTTTGCGGCGCCACCAACCTCGGTGAGGCCCTGCGCCGCATCAACGAGGGCGCGGCCATGATCCGGTCCAAGGGCGAAGCCGGCACCGGCGACGTCTCCAATGCCACCGGGCACATGCGCAAGATCCGCTCTGAGATTGCCCGGCTGTCCTCCCTGCCCGAGGACGAGCTGTACGTCGCAGCCAAGGAACTGCAGGCCCCGTACGAACTGGTCAAGGAAGTTGCCGCTGCCGGCAAGCTCCCGGTGGTCCTGTTCACTGCCGGCGGCATCGCCACCCCTGCTGACGCGGCCATGATGATGCAGCTCGGCGCCGACGGTGTCTTCGTCGGATCCGGCATCTTCAAGTCCGGCAACCCTGCCCAGCGCGCCGCCGCGGTCGTCAAGGCCACTACCTTCTTCGACGACCCCGACGTCATCGCCAAGGCCTCCCGCGGCCTGGGCGAAGCCATGGTGGGCATCAACGTCGACGAGATCCCCCAGCCGCACCGCCTCGCCGAGCGCGGCTGGTAATTCTCGCCTCCTTGGGGGCGCCGGGCGGCGCGATCCTCTCTGTTGTAACTGACGACGCCGGTTCCTCACCTTCTTCAGGTGGGGGACCGGCGTCGTTCTTCTTTAATCGGGGTCCAGGGGTTACTCCAGGCCGCGGCGCTTCAGCAGGGGGTCCAGGTGCGCTTCGCGGCCACGCAGGATCCTGAAGGACTCCAGGGGGTCGCGGCTGTTTCCGCGGGACAGGAGCTCCTGGCGGAAGCGTTCACCGTTGGCACGGGTCAGGCCGCCGTTTTCACTGAACCAGTCCACCGTGTCCGCGTCCAGCACCTCGCTCCAGATGTAGGAGTAGTAGCCGGCCGCGTAACCTGCGCCCGCGAAAATGTGCTGGAAATAGCCGGTCCGGTACCGGGGCGGGATCAGCGGGTGGGCAATCCCCGCGGCAGCGAGGGCCTTTGCCTCAAACTCCAATGCGTCGTCCGGCACGTCCGCCGGCTCCAAGGAGTGCCAGGCGAGGTCCAGCAGGGCCGCACCCAGGTACTCGGCAGTGGCAAAACCTTCGCCCCAGAGCCGGGACTCGTTGAGGCGGTCCACGATGTCCTGCCGAAGCGGCTCGCCGGTGATGTAATGGCGTGCGTAGTTGGACAGAACCCCGGGCCACATGATCCACATTTCGTTGACCTGTGACGGGTACTCCACGAAATCCCTCGGAACCGCCGTGCCGGAAAAGCGTGGGTAGGTGACCTTGGAGAACAAGCCGTGCAGTGCGTGGCCGAACTCATGGAAGAGCGTGCGCAGTTCGTCCAGGCTGAGAAGGGTTGGCTCGCCGGCGGGCGGCTTGGAGATGTTGAGCGTATTGATCACCACGGGCTGGCTGCCTAACAGCGCCGACTCGTCCACGAGCGAGTTCATCCAGGCGCCGCCCCGCTTTGATTCACGCGCGTAGTAGTCGCCCAGGAACAGCCCCAGTCCAGTGCCGTCCCCGTTGCGGACTTCCCAGATGCGGACGTCCGGGTGGTAGCCGTCGAGGTCGGTCCGCTCGTGGAAGGTGATCCCGTACAGGGACGTGGCGGCAAAGAACACGCCGTCGGTAATCGTCCGGTCCAGTTCAAAGTACGGCCGCAGTGCCTGTTCGTCGACGTCGTACTTTTCCCGTCGCACCTTCGCCGAGTAGTAGGCCCAGTCCCATGCTTCCAGCGGATGGCCGGCAATTTCGGCCAGGGCTGCGGCTTCGGCGTCGGCGTTGCGGATGGCTGCCGGCGCCATCCGGTTCAGCATCGTGCGGACTGCTTCAAAGTCCGGTGCCGTCTGGCGGTCCGCCACAAGCTCGGCATAGTTGGCGAACCCCAGCAGCTGGGCCTTCTCCGCCCGCAGCCCGGCCATCTCTTTGGCCAGGTCCAGCACATCCAGGCTGCCGCCGTCGCTGCCCCTTGCCACGGACGCTTCGAACAGACGACGGCGGACGTCCCGGTTCTCGAGCGCGGCCAGGGCCGGCTGGTTGCCGGGCTGGACCAGGGTGAGCAGGTATTTGCCGTCATGTCCGGCGGCGCGGGCTGCTTCCGCAGCACTTGCGACATCGTCGGCCGGCAGGCCTGCCAGCTCGCCGGCGTCGTCCAGCAGCAGTGCGGCGGACTTCATCCCTTCCTTGACCCGCTGGCCGAATTCCGTGCCCAGGCGGGCCAGGTCGGCGTTGATGGCGCGCAGCCGTTCCTGGCCTGGTGCGTCCAGCTGGATGCCGGACTGGCGGAACTCTTTGAGATATTCCTCCACCAACCGGGCGGACTCGGGATCGCAGCCGCCCGAGTCTATGGCGGCAAAGCGGTCAAACAGGGCTCGGTTGAGGAAGACTTCATCCTGATGGGCGGAGAACCTCGGCGAGAGTTCCGTTTCGAGTTCCCGGATCTGCTTGGACGCATCCGCCGACACCAGGGTGAAGAACGCCGCGGCTGCCCGGTTCAGCAACTGCCCGGACCGCTCCATCACCACAGCCGTGTTCTCGAACGTGGCAGGTTCGGCGTTGCTGGTGATGGCCTGGATTTCCGCCAGGTGCGCAGCCAATCCTGCGTGGATGGCTTCCCGGTACTGCTCCACGGTGACGGCGTCGAAAGGTGGAAGGCCGTAGGGCAGGGGACTGGCTTCGAGGAGGGGATTCGTCATGGGGTAAACCTTTCACAGCGGGGCAGCCTTCTCAATTAGTTGGAATCCCACGTGTTCCCAGCAAGCATCCCTACAATTGCCGCTATGCGGTCCAGCCCGGGCCGCGCTCAGTGCGTCCTGCACGGCACGCGCACGGGTCTGGCAAAGACGAAGGGACCCTGGCATGACCAAAGGTGGCACGACGCCGGGGGCCGCCGTCGCGGGCATACCGTTCCGATGGGTGGGACCGGGTGCTGTCATGGTGCTGGTGGGAGCGTACGGCATCTTTTGGTACGCGGCGCGGCCGGCGGGCGAGCCGGTCCTGGCACACGTAGGCCAGCTCTTTGGCGGCGAGTCCGTGCTGCTTTATTCGATCGCGCTGGTCCTGGTCAGTACCCTTCCACATGTCGAGCCGGTCTTTGGCGGTATCGACCACGCAGCCATCTGGCACCGCAGGGCGGCGATTACGGCAACCATCCTTTTGCTGCCGCATATGGAACTTGCAGCGAATCCGGAAGCAACCAGCCTGGGAAAGACACTGGCGGTGGTTGCCATCTGCGGACTCGCCGCCCTGGTGGTGTGGGCAGTCTTGCCGCGCTGGCGGACTATGCTCCCTGCGCCCGTCCGCCGCCTTGTCCTCACTTCCCTTGGGACCCGGCCGGTACAGTTGGCAGCCCGCCTGCTGGGCGGTTACGAGCGGTGGCGGGGCTTCCACCGGCTGACCGGCCTTTTCCTGGCCGCCGGATTCCTGCACGGCCTGCTCGATGCCAGCGCGTTTGAGGCTGTGCCCGTCCTTCGGTGGAGCTACGTGGCAATCGGCGGGACGGGACTGGGGTTCTATGCCTACCGCGAATTGCTGGCGCGGCGTTTCCTGCCGCATCACGACTACCAGGTGGCAGGGGTGCGGCCGGTTGCCGCGGACCTGGTGGAGGTGGAGCTCCGTCCCCTGGGCCGGCCGTTGGCGTTCAAACCCGGCCAGTTCGCCATGATCTACCTGGAAACAGCGGAAGGCTGGCAACGGCATCCCTTCTCCATCTCGGGGCCGGCAAGGGAAGGCGGGATCAGTATTACGGTCAAGGCGCTGGGCGACCACACGGCCAGGGTTCCGGACGTGGTCCAGCCGGGGATGCCGGCCGTGGTTGGCGGACCCTACGGCCGCTTTGACCGGCACCGCGGCACAGCTCATCAGGTCTGGGTCGCCGGCGGGGTGGGAATTACTCCCTTCCTGAGCTGGCTGCGGTCGCTGGACGGGGAGCTCCACGAAGATGTCCACTTCTTCGTCACTTCGGCAGGTCCGTCCCCCTTTGCGGAAGAAATCACTGCCGCCGCCAGGAACCATCCACAGCTCACGGTCCATTTAGTGGATACCGAGGCGGACGGCCGGCTCACGCCGGAGGCGGTCCTGGCTACAGTAGGCACGGAACCACGCCTGCTGTCGGTGTTCATGGGCGGACCGGATCCCATGCTGCGGCAGTTCCGCAAAGCCTTCCGCGCCGCCGGCGTCCGCCGGGCCAACATCCACCGGGAGTATTTCCAGTGGCGCTGACCGCGTGGCTGCAGCTCAGCAGCGGTGCAGTCCAGCGTTGTCGCAGCTCAGCGGGGACGGCGGGCAGCGTGCTCCCGTGCCAGGACGGCGTAGGTGTCGTCCGGGTTGCCGGGAGAGAAGCTGCCGAACTTGCGCTCCGCTGCCGTGCGGATGAGGAAGTCGGCGATCGCGGGGTTCTTGGGCAGCAGCGAGCCATGCAGGTAGCTGGCCACAATGTTGCGGTACCGGGCTCCTTCATGGCCGTCACTGCTGTTGTTTCCCGTTCCCTTGGCAACGGTGCCGAGTGGCTGCACACCGCTGCCCAGTGTGGTTTGGCCGCTGTGGTTTTCGTAGCCGAGGACTTCGCCGAACTCGGTGGTTGAGACTTTGACGTTGCCGATCAGTCGCTCATCGGTGCCGTGGGTTTCCACGTCCAGGACGCCGATGCCCGGGATGACGGTGCCGGTGCGGGTTTTGAAGAACCGGCCAAAAAGCTGGTAGAGGCCACAAATGACCAGCATGGGAGCGCCGTCCTCGGCCAACTCCTTGAGCTGGCCGGCCCGGGACTGCAGGTCGTCCTGGATCACCAGTTGCCCGCTGTCCTGCCCGCCGCCGCCGACGATGATGTCCACGCCGTCAGGGAAGGGGTCGCCCACGTTGTACTCGAGCAGTTCAGGGGTATAGCCGTGCCAGGCGATACGGCGCTGCAGGACCAGCGCATTGCCCCAGTCGCCGTAAATGTTCATGTCCCGCGGGTACAGCTGGACCACGCGGATGGTGCCCTTGGACTGGCCGCCAGCGGCCGCCGTTTCTGCCGGATTCACGAGACAACCTCCACGGTGGTGATTTTGGACAGCTCGCGGCGGATGGCCAACATAGCGGTGTAGGTGCAGAAGATCCGTTTGGGCCTGCCCTGGCCTTCCCTGATGAAGGCTGCCAGGGCGGCCGGGATGTCGGCCTGCACGGCCCCGACGCGGACGTCGTCGTACTGCAGCCGCAGCGCCATGTCGTAGGCGCGGGATCCGGTCAGCAGTTCCACGCCGCCCTCGCGCAGCGAATCGAATTCCACATCCCAGAGCCAGGACATGTCCCGGCCGTCCGCGTAGTTGTCGTTGATGGCGATCATGGTGGCGTAACCGCCGGCGGGGAAGGACTTCAGTCCCAGCCGGAAACCGCTGGGGTTCTTCACCAGGACCAGGTCCAGCGGCTGGCCGTCCACGGTGAGGCTTTCGCCGCGGCCAAAGGCCGGCGCCACCCGGGACAGCGCCTCCAGCAAGGTGGCGTGGTTGGCGGTGGCCGCGCCCCCGCCGCAGATGCTGCGGGCCAGTGACAGGGCGGCCGCCGCGTTGAAGATGTTGTACACGCCGCGCAGCTTCATCGCCGTGGTGACCGTGCCGCCGTCGTACTCAAACTCGGCGCTGTCCGCGCCCACTTTGCGAAGCACGACGTCGGCTGCGGGCTTCTCCGGCAGGCCCGCCGGAGCGGGGCTGCCTGGAGCGGCCCGCATGTCGTCGTCATTGGGAAAGGTGCCAAGGAGGGAGACGTCAAGGCCGAAATACTTGACCTCCTGTCCCGTCAGGGTGTCAGCAATCCTTGCCACCCGTGGGTCCTCGCGGTTCAGGACCACCGTTCCGGTGGTTTTGGCGGCAATGTGCTGCAGGAGCTGCGCCGTTTTATCGATCTCGCCAAAGCGGTCCAGCTGGTCGCGCAGCACGTTGAGGAGCAGGCAGTACCGGGGCGGGACGCTGTTCACGAAATGGACCGCATGGGCTTCATCGAGCTCCAGGACGGCGATGTCCGCATCCAGCCTGCCACGCCAGTCCACCTCGCCAAGGAGGGCTGCCGCCACGCCCCGGGTGAAGTTGCTGCCCGTCCGGTTTGTGAAGACCTTCAGGCCCTGGCTTTCCAGCAGTTCGACCACCATTTTGGTGGTAGTGGTTTTGCCGTTGGTGCCGCTGACCACCGCCACGCCGTGGGGCAGCGTGGTGAGCGTCCGCCGCATGAATCCGGGGTCGATTTTTTCGACCACCAGTCCGGGAAGGGCTGACCCGCCGCCCCGCAACCGGGACACCCTGCGGACCAGCTTGCCGAGCGGAACACTGAAGAAGACCATGTTTTGAATATATCCCAGCAGCGGCATGCAACCCTTGCCGGCAGCGTCCCCGCGGCAGCAGCCAGGGTGCCGGGCCCGTATGCTGGAGGGATGACAAATCCCCCTTCTGCTGCTCCTGCGCGTGTCGGCTCAGGCCTGCGGATTGGTGTCCTGGCCCTCCAGGGAGACTTCCGCGAGCACCTCCGCGCAGCGGAAGCCACCGGCGCGCAGGGCGTCGCTGTCCGTCGCCCGGCGGAGCTGGACGGCCTGGACGGCCTCATCATCCCCGGCGGCGAATCCACCGCCATTGATAAACTGGCGCGCGCCTTCGACCTTGCCGACCCGCTTCGGAAGCACATAGCCGAGGGCCTGCCTGTCTACGGATCCTGTGCAGGGATGATCCTGCTCGCGGACCGGATCGCCGATCCCGCAACCGATCTTTCCGGTGCCCCCCAACAGACATTCGGCGGGCTGGACATCACCGTCCGCCGCAACGCCTTCGGCCGGCAGCGTGAATCCTTCGAAACCGACCTGGACTTCAAGGGACTGGAGTTCAGCGCCACAGAGTCGGGCGTGGAGCCGGTGCACGCTGTTTTCATCCGCGGCCCATGGGTGGAGCAGGTGGGCGCGGACGTGGAGGTCCTGGCACAGGTGGAACCGGCCGACCCCGGCCACGCGTCCCACGCCGTGCCCCTGCCGGGGACGGCTAGAATTGTCGCAGTGCGTTCCGGCCACCTGCTGGCAACCTCCTTCCATCCGGAAGTGACCGGCGAGAAACGCGTACACGAACTTTTTATCCGAATGATCAGAGGAGAAGCGTAAAGCATGTCAGGCCACTCCAAATGGGCAACGACCAAGCACAAAAAGGCGATCATTGACAGCCGCCGCGCAAAGTCGTTCGCCAAACTGATCAAGAACATCGAAGTTGCCGCCCGAATGGGTGGTCCGGACCTCGCCGGCAACCCGGGCCTGGAACTTGCCGTGACCAAGGCGAAGAAGACCTCCGTTCCCAACGACAACATCGACCGCGCCATCAAGCGCGGCGCCGGCCTCACCGGCGAAGTGGTGGACTACACCGAAATCATGTACGAGGCCCGCGGCCCCCAGGGCTCTGCCCTGCTGATCGAATGCCTCACGGACAACAAGAACCGTGCCGCATCCGAGGTCCGCCTGGCCATATCCCGCAACGGCGGCACTATCGCCGACCCCGGTTCCGTCAGCTACCTTTTCACCCGCAAGGGCGTTGTAAACCTGCCCAAGAACGGCCTGGGCGAGGACGACGTCCTGATGGCCGTCCTCGATGCGGGCGCGGAGGAAGTCAAGGACAACGGGGAGACCTTCGAGATCCACTCGGAGCCGGGCGACCTGCAGGCCATCCGGGAAGCGCTGAAGGAAGCCGGGATCGAATACGACACGGACGAAGTGGAGTTCGTGCCTTCAATGCAGGTTGAGCTGGATGTGGACGGCGCGCGGAAGTTCCTGAAGCTGGCTGATGCGCTTGAGGACCTCGACGACGTGCAGAACGTGTACAGCAACGCCGACCTCAGCGACGAAGTCCAGGCTGCCCTGGAATCCGAGTGACGTCCGGCCTTGCCAGCTAGTGCGCCGCCGGAAGTTGGGCCCCGCCTTTCCATTGGGAGCCTGAGGTGACACTTCGCGTCCTCGGCGTGGATCCGGGCCTCACCCGCTGCGGCATTGGCGTGGTGGATGTGGAGCGGAACCGCCGGGCCACCATGGTGGCCGTGGGTGTGGTGGGCACTTCGCCTGAGGAAACCCTGGACCAGCGCCTCCTCGTGATCGCCCTCGCCATCGACGAGTGGCTCGACCGCTACGAACCCCAGGTCCTCGCCGTCGAGCGCGTTTTCTCCCAGCTCAACGTCAGCACGGTGATGGGCGTAGCCCAGGCCTCCGGCGTGGTAATCGCGGCGGCCGCCCGCCGGGGAATTCCGGTGGCGCTGCACACGCCGTCGGAGGTTAAGGCCGCGGTGACCGGAAGCGGGTCCTCCAACAAAGACGCCGTGACCAAGCTGGTGACCAAGATCCTCCGCCTTGACGCCCCGCCGCGCCCGGCGGACGCAGCCGACGCGCTGGCTCTGGCGATCACCCATGCGTGGAGGGCCGGAAGCGGCGCAGCGGTGGCCACCACCGGACCCGGCAGCTCTTCCCTGACATCCGCCCAGCGCGCGTGGGCCGAGGCAGAGGCGAAGGCGCGCCGCGCACGCTGATTGTCCCTGCCGCTTGCTAGGGTATTCGTAGATATGTTCGGATAGCCGGGTTCTCACTGCGAGCCCGGCGGTACAACGGGAGCCCGGCCTTGATCAGTTTCCTCCGCGGAACCGTAGCGCATGTTGGCCTGTCCACGGCCGTGATAGACCTCAATGGTGCGGGGATGAGCGTCAATGCCACCCCGCAGACGCTCAGCCGGCTGCGCGTGGGAGAGGAGGGCCAGCTGTTCACCTCCCTCATAGTCCGGGAGGACTCGCTGACGCTCTTTGGCTTCGCCTCGGACGACGAACGCGAAGTGTTTGATGTCCTGCTGAGTGTCAGCGGGGTGGGTCCCCGGCTTGCCCTTGCGGTCCTGGCCGTCCACGATCCCGAGGCAATCAGGGTTGCGGCGCATACGGGGGACAGCAAGACCTTTACGAAGGTTCCCGGAATCGGTCCCAAGGTGGCCGGCCGGATCGTGCTGGAGCTGGCTGGAAAGCTCGTCCCGCAAGGAACCGCTGCGGCCGCCGGTGCCGGCACCCCTGCAGAGGCCGCCTGGAAGCCCCAGGTGGTGGCCGCCATGACCAGCCTGGGCTGGTCCGAAAAGGACGCCGCCGCCAGCATCGACAAAGCCCTGGCCGACGAGCCCGAAGTGTCCTTCCGCGGCAACGTGCCTGAAATCCTGCGGACCACCCTCCGCTGGCTGGGCCAGGACGGCGCACGCGCCGGAAACCGCGTAGGCGCCCGTGGCTGAACCCTCATTGGTTGCGGCGGGGGAGGAGCCGGAGGAGCGCGTCATCGAGGCAGCCCTGCGGCCCAAGAACCTTGACGACTTCGTTGGCCAGCACCGGGTACGCAAGCAGCTCTCGCTGGTGCTGCAGGCCTCCCGGATGCGCGGACGTACCGCGGACCACGTGCTGTTCTCCGGGCCGCCCGGCCTGGGCAAAACCACCCTGGCGATGATCGTTGCCGCGGAGATGAACGCTCCGCTGCGCCTCAGCAGTGGGCCCGCTATCCAGCACGCCGGCGACCTCGCGGCGATCCTGTCTTCGCTGTCCGAAGGCGAGGTCCTCTTCCTGGATGAGATCCACCGCATGTCGCGGCCCGCCGAGGAAATGCTGTACATGGCCATGGAAGACTTCCGCGTTGACATCGTGGTGGGCAAAGGCGCCGGCGCCACCGCCATCCCCCTGGAGCTGCCGCCGTTCACGCTGGTGGGCGCCACTACCCGCGCCGGTTTGCTCCCGGGCCCGCTGCGCGACCGGTTCGGCTTCACCGGACACCTGGAGTTCTACTCCGTCCCGGAGCTGGAACTGGTGCTGCGCCGTTCCGCGGGGCTGCTGGACCTGAAGGTCAACTCCGCCGGATTCGCTGAAATTGCCGGCCGTTCCCGCGGTACTCCGCGTATCGCCAACCGCCTGCTGCGCCGTGTCCGGGACTGGGCGCTGGTGCACGGGGTGGAACAGATCGATGCCAGGACCGCGTCGGCGGCCCTGGACATGTATGAAGTGGACAAGAAGGGACTGGACCGGCTGGACCGGGCCGTTCTGGATGCCCTCATCACCAAATTCGGCGGTGGTCCCGTAGGTCTCTCCACCCTTGCCATCGCCGTCGGTGAAGAGACCGAAACGGTGGAGACCGTGGCGGAACCCTTCCTGGTCAGGGAAGGCCTGCTGGGCCGTACGCCCCGCGGCAGGATCGCCATGGCGCCGGCGTGGACGCACCTGGGCTACGCCATCCCGTCCGGCGTCTTCGCGCAGGAGCAGCTGGACCTTTTCGAGCCCGGCGAGGACGATTCAGCGGCAGGGGACTGGGCCCCGGAGAGCCAATAGCAGGCTCCCTTCAGCTTTTCCCTTTAGACTGGTATGACGCCCGGCACGTTCGGGACTTTGTTTCGCGGGTGGCCCCGATGCCACCGACGCTTGGGGAAGGAAAATGGCAGGCGTTCTGCCTGCGCCACCAATCGCCCCGGCCGAAGCGAAGCCGACGTCGCTGGAAAACCAGCTACACCACGCAATAGAACGGAATTCCCCTTGGATCCAATGTCAATTCTCCTGTTCGTCATGCTCGGCGTGTTCATCTTCATGATGTTCCGCCGCAACAAGAAGACGCAGCAGCAGCAGGCAGAGCTCCAGTCGAAGTTTGCCCCGGGCGTGGAGGTCATGACCAGCTTTGGCCTTTTCGGCCGGATTGTGGACATCGACGAGGCCGAGAACAAGGTCGTCCTTGAACTTTCCCCCGGCAACCTGGCCACCGTGCACCGCCAGGCTGTCACCAAGGTCGTCGAGCCTGCCGCTGAACCCGCCGCCCAGCCGGCAGAGGAATCCCCGGTGGTCCCGGACGACGCGTCATCCCTCACCACCCCGGAGAGCGGAAGCACCGCGATGGGCATCGAGACTCCTGAGGAAACCATGAAGCGCCTCAACGACGAGGGCAAAAAGGACAGCTAGGCCCGCTGGCCCCTTCCTCCCTCTACCGCTGCGGATCACCGTCGGCGCAGGCAACAGCCCGCTCCGGCGGTTTCTCCGCGAATAAGAGAAAGATCGACAATGGCACGAACTGGCCGCAAGAAACCAGGGCTCCGCGTCCTGGTCTGGCTTGGTGTAATCCTGGCAGCGTTGACCGCCGTCCTGGCCGGCGGCACCATCGCCGGGCATGCCAGCTGGGCACCCAAACTGGCGCTGGACCTTGAGGGCGGCACCCAAATGATCCTGGCCCCGAAGGTGGAGGGCGGCTCGGACATCAATGAACAGCAGCTCAACCAGGCCGTGGCGATCATCCGCCAGCGCGTTGATGGCTCCGGCGTCTCCGAAGCGGAAATCAGCACCCAGTCCGGGCGCAACGTGGTGGTCAGCCTTCCCGGCACACCCTCCGCCGAAACCCGGAACCTGATCCAGGCTTCCGCGGACATGAACTTCCGCCCTGTGCTCCTTAACGGTGACGGCGCACCAGTTCCCGCCGAGTCGCAGACCCCGGAGGACCAGCTGCCCAAGCCGACCGCCGAGCCGGCCAACAGCAGTGACACCAACTGGATTACGCCCGAGATCTACAAGCAGTTCGAGGCACTGGACTGCAATAGTGCTGCAGCCGAAAAATCCGAGCGGTCCGATCCCACCAAGCCGCTGGTGACCTGCGAACCGGCCACGGACAAGTCCCCGGCCATCAAATACATCCTGGGTCCGGTAGAGGTGAAGGGCAGCAATATCGTCACCTCGTCCTTCCAGCTGCAGCAGGGTGCCCAGGGTGCCGTCACCAATGACTGGGCCGTCAACATCCAGTTCGACGGCGAAGGAACAGCCAAGTTCAAAGAGGTCACCGAACGCCTGAACCAGTTCTATGTGGCTGCCGGCGGTGAATCGGGCACCGACCCCAAGTCCCAGTTCGCCATTGTGCTGGACGACCAGGTCATTTCCGCTCCCCGTTCGCTGGCCGTCATCACTGACGGCCGTCCGCAGATCACCGGTGGTTTCACCGAGCAGACCGCAAAGGCACTGTCCGACCAGTTGAAGTTCGGCGCCCTTCCCATCAGCTTCGACATCCAGAGCGAGCAGCAGATTTCCGCCACGCTCGGTGGTGAACAGCTGCGTATGGGCCTGCTGGCCGGCCTGATCGGGCTCCTGCTCGTTGTGGTCTACTCGCTGTTCCAGTACCGTGCCCTGGGCTTCGTTACCATCGCATCCCTGGTGGTGGCCGGTGCCCTCACGTATCTGGCAATCGCGATCCTCGGATGGACCGAGAACTACCGGCTGTCCCTGGCCGGCGTTGCGGGCATCATCGTGGCCATTGGCCAGACTGCCGACTCCTTTATCGTCTACTTCGAGCGCATCCGTGACGAACTGCGTGAAGGCCGCGGGCTGGTGTCCGCCGTCGAAAACGGCTGGAAGCGGGCCAAGCGCACCGTCCTGGCTTCCAAAGCCGTCAACCTCCTGGCCGCACTGGTCCTGTACTTCGTGGCGGTGGGCAACGTCCGCGGCTTCGCCTTCACCCTGGGCCTGACCGCCATCGCGGACCTCATCGTGGTGTTCATGTTCACCCACCCCACGCTGCAGCTTCTGGCCCGCACCCGGTTCTTCGGTGAAGGCCACAAGTTCTCGGGGCTGGACCCCGAACGGCTGGGCGCCGTGCCGCTGTACCGCGGAGCCGGCCGCGTCCGTACCCCGGAGGACCGGCCTGTGGTGGTCCGCACCAAGAACTCCGGTGCAGCGGCCGAGGCCGAGCGCCGCATGACTATCGCCGAACGGCGCCTGGCAGAGAAGCAGGAACAGCTGGCTGGCTCGTCCAAGACCTCCGCGAAGGAGAACAAGTAATGTCAGGCTTCGCCACTTTCGGCAACGAGCTCTACACCGGAAAGCGCTCCTACAACTTTGTGGGTGCCAAGAAGATCTGGTTCATCATCGCCGCGGTGGGGGTGGCCCTGTCCATCATCATCCCGGTGGCCAAGGGGGGCTTCAACCTCGGCATCGAGTTCCGGGGCGGCTCTGAATTCACGGTGTCCAACGTCAAGACCACCGATGCCGGCATCGGTGAGAAGGCGGTGACGGACGTTGTGTCCGGCAGTGTCCCGCGCGTGGCCAATGTGGCCGGCAACACCATGCGCATCCAGACCGACAAGCTTACGGACGACGAGACCCTCCGGATCAAGGAGGGCCTCACCAGCGCCTACGGCGTTACCGACAACGAGGTAACCTCCACGTTCGTCGGCCCCACCTGGGGCGCTGACGTAACCAAGCAGGCGCTGATCGGCCTGGTGGTGTTCGTGCTGCTCGCTGCCCTGCTGATGGCCCTGTACTTCCGCACCTGGAAGATGTCCCTCTCGGCACTGGCCGGCATGGCCGTGACCATGTTCATCACGGCCGGGGTGTACGCCCTCAGCGATTTCGAGGTCACCCCGTCGGCCATTATCGGGTTCCTTACTGTCCTCAGCTACTCGCTGTACGACACCGTGGTGGTCTTCGACAAGATCCGGGAGAACACGACCGGAATCGACGCGTCCACGCGCCGGACCTTCGGTGAGGAAGTCAACCTCGCGGTCAACCAGACGCTGGTGCGGTCCATCAACACCATGATGGTGGCCATTCTCCCCGTGGGGGCCATCCTGTTCATTGGCGCCGGACTCCTTGGTGCAGGAACCCTGCGGGACCTGTCCCTGGCCCTGTTCGTTGGCATCCTTATCGGTACAGCGGCAACCATCTTCGTGGCCGCTCCAATGTACGCCTGGCTCCGCCAGGGCGAACCGGAGCTCGTGAAGCAGGCAAGGCGTGTTGAGCAGCGGCGTGCCGGGGCAGCGGAGCGTGCAGTTCCGGCGTCGCCCGCCAAGGCCTGACGGGCAGCCGCCGACGGTCACAATCCACCCGGAAGCCGGGCGACGCGCACTTTGCGTTGCCCGGCTTCTGCTCGTGCAGGCCCGGTTATAAAAGTGGCTGCCCGGAGGAATAGACTGAGGTAATTAAGTCGGTGGTGAGGGGTGCTTCATTGGAAGAACGTTCGGCGTCAACGCCAACGGCACAGGAAGAAAAAAATCCTGCCGGTATTCAAGCCGGTGCGGGATCTTCCGCACGCCCAGGCTCATTGGTTCCTGTTGACAATTCAGGATCACGCCCCACGTTTCCCGGCCGCAGGGAGCGCACCCGCTCCCGGCTTGCCCGCCTGACCGGACGCGGAACCGCCACATACTCACCCATCCTTGAGCCGCTGCTGCGGACCGTGCGCGCCAACAATCCCAAAGAGGACTTCGACCTCATCCAGCGGGCCTTCGACGTCGCCGAACGCAGCCACCGCGGACAAAAGCGCAAGAGCGGGGACCCGTACATCACCCACCCGGTGGCTGTGGCCACCATCCTCGCCGAACTGGGCCTCAGCGGCACCACGCTGGCGGCTGCCCTGCTGCACGACACGGTCGAGGACACCCCTTACACCCTGGCGGACCTGAAGCGGGACTTCGGGCCGGAAGTGGCCATGCTGGTGGACGGCGTGACCAAACTGGACAAGGTCAGCTTTGGCGAGGCGGCACAGTCCGAGACGGTCCGCAAGATGGTTGTGGCCATGGCCAAGGACATCCGCGTACTGATGATCAAGCTGGCGGACCGGCTGCACAACGCGCGCACCTGGCGCTTCGTCTCGGCCGAATCGTCGGCCCGCAAGGCCCGGGAAACCCTGGAAATCTTCGCCCCGCTGGCCCACCGCCTGGGTATGAACACCATCAAATGGGAGCTTGAGGACCTGTCCTTCGCGGCCCTTTACCCCAAGGTGTACGAAGAAATCGTACGGATGGTGGGGGACAGGACGCCCGAGCGGGAAAAGAGCCTGGGTGTCATCCGCGACCAGATCACCGAGGACCTGCGCGCTGCCCGGATCAAAGCCACCATCACCGGCCGGCCCAAACACTATTACTCCATCTACCAGAAGATGATTGTCCGCGACAAGGACTTCGACGACATCAACGACCTTATGGGTGTCCGCGTCCTGGTGGACTCCGTCCGGGACTGCTACGCCGCCCTGGGCACCATGCACTCGCGCTGGAACCCCCTGCCCGGCAGGTTCAAGGACTACATCGCGATGCCCAAATTCAACATGTACCAGTCCCTGCACACCACCGTGATCGGACCCGGCGGCAAGCCGGTGGAAATCCAGATCCGCACCCATGAAATGCACCGCCGGGCTGAATACGGCGTTGCAGCCCACTGGAAATACAAGGACCAGCCAAACCGTACCGCCGTCGGTCCCGGAAGCCCGCGGGACGGCGACATGGGGTGGCTCCGCTCCCTGGTCGACTGGCAGCAGGAGACCTCGGATCCCGGGGAGTTTCTGGATTCGCTGCGCTTTGAAATCAACGCCCGCGAAGTCTTCGTGTTTACGCCCAAGGGCGAAGTCATGGCGCTGCCGGCAGGCTCGACGCCGGTGGACTTTGCTTACGCCGTGCACACCGAGGTGGGCCACCGCACTATCGGTGCCAGGGTCAATGGAAAACTGGTCCCGCTCAACAGCGAGCTGAACCATGGCGACTGGGTGGAGATCTTCACCTCAAAGGCCGAGGGGGCCGGGCCCAGCCAGGACTGGCAGCACTTCGTTAAGAGCGCCAGAGCGCGCAACAAGATCCGCCAGTGGTTCAGCAAGGAACGCCGCGAAGAAGCGATCGACCGCGGCAAGGAGCTGCTGACCCGCGCCATGCGGAAACAGCAACTTCCGTTACAGCGGCTGATGACGCACGAGGCACTGGCCGCCGTGGCCGAGGAATTCAAGTACGCGGACATCTCCGGGCTTTACGCCGGCGTGGGCGACGGGCACACGTCCGCGCAGTCGGTCATGGAAAAGCTCATTGAGAGCCTGGGGGGCAACGAGAGCGCCGATGATGACGTCGAAGAGGTCAGCATCCCCACCCAGGTCAGCAAGGTCCGCTTCTCCGACTCCGGTGTTGTGGTCCGCGGCGTGGGTGACGTCTGGGTGAAGCTGGCGCGCTGCTGCACGCCTGTGCCGCCGGACCCTATCCTCGGCTTCGTGACCAGAGGATCCGGCGTCTCCGTGCACCGTACCGACTGCACCAACATCTCGGACCTGAAGGACCAGCCGGACCGGATCGTGGATGTGGACTGGGCACCAACCCAGTCGAGCGTCTTCCTGGTGGAAATCCAGGTTGAGGCCCTGGACCGGAAGTCCCTGCTCTCGGACGTGACTCGGGTCCTGTCGGACAACCACGTCAACATTCTCGCTGCCAGCGTCCACACTTCGACGGACCGGGTGGCCATCTCAAAGTTCGCGTTCGAGATGGGCGACCCCAAGTACCTCAGCCACGTCCTCAGCGCCGTCCGTCGGATCGACGGGGTTTTCGACGTCTACCGCACTACCGGGAACAAGCGACGGAGCTAGCAGGTCAAGCTTTTCCAGCGCAGCTCGCTTGTGCGGTACCCGTGGGCTTGCCTCGATGGCGCGCACCAGGAGGCGGAGCCTCACGTCCTGTTGCGGTCGGCCCAGCAGTCCGGCCAGGGCTGGCACGGCGCGTTCGGTTTCCACGTGCAGGGCGATATCAAGCGCGGTCCGCAACGGACTGGAGACCATCAGTCCGCCCAGGCTGATTACATCAAATGGTCCCAGCCTCACTTCGTGGAGCGTGCAGCCGCGGGTATTCCGGAGGCTGGATACCCTGCGTTTCGCGTCCACCAGCAGCGCCAGCCGGTCCGGTTCCGCTGCGCAGCCGTAGATCCAGGCGGCCGTCATCCGCCCGGCGACAACACGTTGCCGGATGGCTGGCGGCACAGCTCCGGCGGCCGCCCTGGCCCGCAGCTGCGGGGATGCCGGTATTCCGGGGAGCGTGTAGCCATGCTGATGGAACCGGGTCAACAGTCCGTCGGCTGCCAGGGACTGCAGTTCAGGACCAGCAAAGGGCACGCCGGGTGCGTACAGGTCCGGAAAGCGCGGCGGCGCGGCTGCCTCCGCACCGTTTGCCTGCAAGCCCGGCCGTAAGCCGGCAGTGGGGGCTTCCCTGCCGGGACCGGCGGCGGAGGAAGGTGGGGGTGAGGCCATACCCCCATCCTGCCCGGACGCGGTTAACAGGCACAGGCCCGGTCCAGGTTATGTGGATAACCGGGACCGGGCCTGCGCAATCAGTTCAGGACAGGAACCTCAGGACAAGAAAGGGTCAGGCCAGCTCGCTGGCGGAACGCTGGATCTGGTCGAGCCAGGCCTGGCGTGCCTCGAGGGCTTCCTGCGCGGCCTTGATCCTGCGCTGGTCGCCGGTCTTCTCAGCGTTGGCAAGGTCATCCTGGAGGCCGGCGATGGCGGATTCCAGCTGCGAGAGCGCACTGTTGGTGCGTGCCTTGCGTTCAGGGTTGGACCGCTGCCACTGCTCTTCCTCCGCATGGCGCACGGCGTCTTCAACCTTCCGCAGCCCTGCTTCGACCCGTCCCATGTCGGCGCGGGGCACCTTGCCGGCTTCCTCCCAGCGGTCACGGATGGACTGAAGGGCCTTCTTGGCAGCTGCCAGGTCCTTCACGGGCAGGATGGTGTTGGCCTCTGCCAACAGCGCCTCCTTCACCGTGAGGTTGGCGGCGTATTCCTGGTCGATCTCCTCATTGGCGGCCTGCCGGGACGTGAAGAAAACATCCTGCGCGGCGCGGAACCGTGCCCACAACGCGTCATCGTCCTTGCGGCTTGCCCGCGGTGAGGCCTTCCACTGGTCCATCAGCCGGCGGTATTCACCGGCAGCGTAGCCCCAGTCGGTGGAGGTGGAGAGCGCCTCGGCCTCGGCGATCAGTTTCTCCTTGGCGGCCTTCGCGGTGGAGTTGTTGCTGTCCAGCTGGGAGAAGTAGGCGCGGCGATGGCGGTCGAAAACGGTGCGTGCGGCACGGAAGCGCTTCCACAGGGCGTCTTCGTTGCTGCGGCCCAGGCGGACTCCACTTTTTTGGGCTGCCTTCCAGTTCTCGAAGAGCTCGTTCATCCGGGCGCTGGAGGTCTTCCACTGAGTCTGGGCCGGATCCTGGCCGGAGATCTGCTCTGCCTCGGCCACGATGGCTTCACGTGCTGCGAGCTCGGAGGCGCGCACCGCTTCGTGCTCGGCCTTCTCAGCCTTTTCCAGCTCCGTGATCTGTTCTGCCAGCTTGTCCAGGCGCGCCTCCGCCGCACGGAGGTCGCCCACCATGTTCCGCTCGGCGAGCTGTTCACGCAGGTGCGTCACGGTCTTGTGCATGTCGGTGCTGGGCGCCTTGGAGCTGACCCGCTGCTCCAGGAGCACGACCTGGGCCACGACGTCGTCGTATTTCCGCGCGAAATAGAGCAGCGCTTCGTCATCGCTGACGCCGGGGTACTGCCCCACGGGGTGTTCGCCGCCGTCGATGGTCAGGTAGACGTGGCCGTCCCCCTCCACCCGGCCCCACTTGGAGGCTTCGGCAACAGACGTGCCGGGCGCAGCGGCAGCCGGCGCTGCGGCGGGAGCGGCAGCGGCAGGCTTGGGACGCGAAGCGAAGGCTGCAGGAGAGGGTGCAGACGGACGCACTCCGGGAGCCGGTGCAGCGGCAGGCGCGGGCGCTTCCGCAGCCGTTGTCCCGCCGTCCTGGTCTTCAGCAGCCTGGTGTTCGGCGTTCTGGCCGCCGCCCTCTTCAGGAGCGATGGCTTCAGGGGTCACGGGGTACTGCCCGGCATTGGCATCAGTACCGCCAACCTCGGCCGGAGCCGCTGTTTCGGTCACGTCTGTTGCTGTTTCGTCGGATTTCTGACTGTCTGTCACCGCTAAAAGTCTTTCGCTTGGAGGGAAATACTCAGGTACTGCACCGTGACCTGTCCGGCCCGGCCTCCTACTTCAGAGAGAACGAGTCTATCGTGACTGGTTGTTTTGGCGCGCCGTCCGTGTCGCCGGCACCCGGGGTGATGCCTGCGGCAGCGATGTTGGACACGACGTCAAGCCCCGACGTCACCTTTCCCACCACCGTATAGCCGCCGGCTGCGTCCGCCGGAATGACGGTGTCCTTGTAGACAATGAAGAACTGTGTTCCATTGCCGTAGGCATTGTTCCCCGTGCGGGCCACGGCGATGGTGCCGGCGGGGTAGGTGTTGTCGGCGGGGGTGTTTTCCAGCGGGCCCCACGTATAGTCCGGGTCGCCCTGCCCGTCTCCATTGGGCGAGCCGCACTGCAGCACGCCGAACTGGTCAGCAGTGGTGAGCCGGTGGCACGTCTTGCCGTTGAAGTAGCCTTCGTCGCTGAGGGACTTGAAGACGGCGGCCGCCTGCGGAGCTTTGGTCCCGTCCACTTCCACGCCGAGCGGGCTGCCGTTCAGCTGCAGCTGGCCGGTGAACGTTTTGCCCGCGGCCGTGTCCGCTGCCGGGATGTTTGGCGCATTGGTTGCCGGCGCCGAGGGTGTGGCGGAGGCGCTTGCCGAGGCGGACGGTTCCGTCAGCCCTGCCTGTGCGGCGGCGTATTCGTCTTCGGTGGGGTTCCCGGCGAATGCCGTGAGTTGGAGGACGACGGCGAGCACCACGGCGGCGGTTCCGGCACCGGCGGCTACCAGGTTGTCGCGCTTCCGCCGCTTCTCCTGGGCGCGGCGGAGCTCACGCTTGGCTTCCATTTGCTGGATGCGCCGTTTCGTTTCGCGTGCACTGCGTGAACTGGCCGCCAAGGGTCCTCCTCATCGTCGGGCTGCTGGTGCCCGGCGGATGGCCGCAGGGCGCAGGTGTTCGGGGCCAGGCTTTGCCGGTCCGCCGCATTAGAGATGCACACGGATGACGCATAAACTGGCTGCCGCACATAGTTTATGCATGGCTGGCTGTGTTGCCGCCGCATGCCGTCTTTGAGGGGCGCGGGCCGGCAGCTCCGGCGCACCTTCCACCCCTAAGGAGAACCTTCCCCATGGCACGCACCGCCTCCCTGTCCGGATTCCCCGAGTGGCTTCCCGAGGAGCGGCTGGTGGAGCTGCATGTGCTCGATACCCTGCGCCGGGTCTTTGAACTGCATGGGTTTGCCTCGATCGAAACCCGCGCCGTGGAGACGGTGGGCCAGCTGCTGCGCAAGGGTGAAATCGACAAGGAAGTGTACGGACTCAGCCGGCTCCAGGAGGACGAGAGCGAAAACCCCGTCAAAGGCGGCAAAGCTGATCCCCACGCGCTTGCCCTGCATTTTGACCTGACCGTTCCTTTCGCCCGCTACGTGGTGGAAAACGCCGGCTATCTCGCCTTTCCCTTCCGCCGCTACCAGATCCAGAAGGTGTGGCGCGGCGAGCGGCCCCAGGAAGGCCGGGCACGGGAGTTCACGCAGGCGGACATCGACGTGGTGGGCGACGGCGAGCTTCCGTTCCGTTACGACGTGGAGATCGCGCTGGTGATCGCCGAAGCACTGAGCGCCCTGCCCATCCCCGACTTCCGCCTCCGGATCAACAACCGCAAGCTCGCTGAAGGCTTTTACCGGGGCATCGGACTGGATGACACGGCCGGGGTGCTGCGCAGTATCGACAAGCTCGAAAAAATCGGCCCCGCCAAGGTGGCCGAACTGCTCAAGACCGAGCTCGGCGCGACCGACGACCAGGCCGCCAAAGCCCTGCAGCTTGCAGCCATCCGCACCGAAGATACGTCCTTCGTAGACCAGGTCCGGGCCCTCGGCGTCAGCAACGAACTCCTGGACGAGGGCCTGTACGAACTTGAACAGGTCATTGATGCGGCCGTGCAGCGGGCCCCCGGCAAGGTCCTGGCGGACCTCAGCATCGCCCGCGGCCTGGACTATTACACGGGCACAGTCGTGGAAACCGTGCTGGTGGGCCACGAACAGCTGGGGTCCATCTGCTCCGGTGGCCGCTACGACGCGCTGGCCTCCAAGGGGAACCGCAAGTTCCCGGGTGTCGGACTCTCCATCGGCGTCACCCGCCTGGTGTCCCGGATCCTGAGCCAGGACCTGGCCAAAGCCTCCCGTTCGGTTCCCACCGCCGTGCTGGTGGCCCTGAACCATGACGACAGCTGGGGCGCTGCCCAGGATGTCGCGGCACTGCTGCGCAGCCGGGGGATCCCCGCCGAGGTGGCGGCCAAGGCCGAGAAGTTCGGCAAGCAGATCAAGTTCGCGGACCGGCGGGGGATTCCCTTCGTCTGGTTCACGGACGAGGACGGCACCCACCAGGTCAAGGACATCCGCACCGGCGAGCAAGTGCTGGCCGCCCCTGAAACCTGGATGCCGCCGCTGGAGGACCTGGCGGTGCAGGTTGAAACAACCGCTGCCGCAGCAGCTGCGGTCTAGCCGGCGCCTATGCCCGCGGCTGGTGCTGCCGGAGCCGCAGCACCAGCCAGCGCCCTGCCACGCCTGCGGCAAGGACCCCCGCCATGGTCAGGACCGACACCGGCGGAAGCGTGAAGGCCAGCACCAGGCATGCCACGAAGCCGACGGCGTTCAACCACCTGGGTGCGTACCCCGGGTGCTCTTCCATTGTGTAAGCGGAGGCGTTGGCCACGGCGTAGTAAAGCAGCACGCCGAAACTTGAAAAGCCCACCACCGTCATGACATCGGTGGTCAGGAGGAGCAAAATGACGACGGCCGCCACGGCAAGTTCGGCGACGAACGGTACCGTGTGCCTGCCGCCCACCCGGGCCAGCGGACCGGGGAGGTCGCGTTCGCGTGCCATCGCCAATGTGGTGCGGCCCACCCCCGTAATCAGCGCGAGCAATGCGCCCAGGCACGCGGCCGCGGCTCCGGCCTGCACCAACGGCGCGCCGGCCGACAGCCCTGACTTGAGCACGGCGTCCAGGAGGGGGGTCCGGCTGGCAGCCAGCTGCCCGCCCGGGAGATGGTTCAGCAGCAGCAGCGCCAGGGCCAGGTAGATGGCGAAAGCGGCTGCGAGGGCCGCGAGAATGGCGCGGGGGATGGCGCGGGCGGGATCCTTGACCTCTTCCCCCAGCGTGGCGATCCGGGCATAACCGGCGAAGGCGAAAAACATCAGCCCGGCGGCAGGGAGGACACCGCCCGCACCCCCGGAGGGCACCCCTGTGGGCTCCGCCGCCGGGTGCGGACCCAGTATGGCGGCGATGGCAACGAACACCAGGGTGGCCAGGACCACGCACAGCAGGATCCGCGTCAGCAGGGCGGTCCGGGTAATGCCCAGCAGGTTGACGCCGGTGAGGGCGACGACGGCGGCCACCGCCACCGGGACTGCGTAGTCCGGCGCCACATAACTGCCGAACGTCAAAGCCATGGCCGCGCAGGACGCCGTCTTGCCCGTCACGAAACCCCAGCCGGCCAGGAAGCCCGGCCATTCGCCCAGCTGTTTCCGGCCGTACACATAGGTGCCGCCGCTGGTGGGGTACCTGGCGGCGAGGGCGGCAGAGGCCACCGCATTGCAGTACGCCACAACTCCGGCAACCACCACGGACAGGACCAGCAGGTTCCCGGCCAGAGCGGCAGCAGGGGCGAACACCACAAAGACGCCCGCGCCCAGCATGGAGCCCAGGCCGATGGCGGTGGCATCAAAGGTGCCAAGCCTGCGTTGCAGCTGCTGCGGTTCGCTCATGCGGCGGCAGTTCCTTTCCAGCGGGTAAACTCGGACGGGATCGTTCCCGCAACGATCATATTGACTTCCCACTGTTCCCGCAGAAAGGCGTGCTGTGCTGCGCACACATGACCTCGGATCCCTTCGTTCCGAGCACATTGGACAAACCGTAACCCTGGCCGGCTGGGTGGGCCGCCGTCGTGATCACGGTGGTGTGGCATTCGTGGACCTGCGCGACGCTTCCGGTGTTGCCCAGGTGGTGGTCCGGGAGGAAGAAGTGTTCCACGGGCTGCGCAATGAGTACGTCCTGCAGGTGACCGGCACAGTTTCGCGGCGCCCCGAGGGCAATGAGAACCCTGCCCTGGCGACTGGCGAAATTGAAGTGATGGCCGACAAGGTGGTCATCCTCAACACTTCGGACCCGCTCCCGTTCCAGATCGACGAGCACGTGGAGGTCGGCGAGGAAGCCCGGCTCAAGCACCGCTACCTGGATCTGCGTCGTCCGGGCCCCAGCCGCAACCTCCGCCTGCGTTCCGAGGCCAACCGGGTGGCCCGGGAAATCCTCCACCAGGACGGCTTTGTGGAAATCGAGACCCCCACGCTGACGCGTTCGACGCCCGAAGGGGCGCGCGACTTTGTGGTCCCGGCCCGTCTTTCCCCGGGTTCCTGGTACGCCCTGCCGCAGTCTCCGCAGCTTTTCAAGCAGCTCCTGCAGGTGGGCGGTTTCGAGAAGTACTACCAGATTGCCCGCTGCTACCGGGACGAGGACTTCCGCGCCGACCGCCAGCCGGAATTCACCCAGCTGGACATCGAGGCGAGCTTCGTGGACCAGGACGACATCATTGCCCTGGGCGAAACCATCGTCAAAGCACTGTGGAAGCTGATCGACGTCGAGATCCCCACGCCCATCCAGCGGATCACCTACGCGGATGCAATGGCCCGTTACGGCTCGGACAAGCCCGACCTCCGTTTTGGTGTTGAACTCACCGAACTCACCGAATTCTTCAAGGACACCAACTTCGGCGTCTTCAAGGCACCGTATGTTGGTGCCGTCGTGATGCCGGGCGGTGCCTCCCAGCCCCGCCGCACCCTGGACGGCTGGCAGGAGTTCGCCAAGCAGCGCGGCCACAAGGGCCTGGCCTACGTCCTCTTCAAGGAAGACGGCGAACTGGCCGGGCCCGTTGCCAAGAACCTGACCGACACCGAGCGTGCCGGCCTGGCCGGGGCAGTGGGCGCCAAGCCCGGCGACTGCATCTTCTTCGCCGCCGGCGAGAAGACAGCGGCCCGTGCCCTGCTGGGTGCGGCGCGCGTGGAAATCGGCCACCGGACCGGTCTGATCGATCCCAGCGCCTGGGCTTTCTGCTGGGTGGTGGACGCACCGATGTTCGAACCGGCCGCCGCCGCAGTGGCTTCCGGCGACGTGGCCGTCGGCGCCGGCAAGTGGACGGCCGTCCACCACGCCTTCACCTCGCCCAAGCCGGAGTTCCTGGATACGTTCGACAAGGACCCGGAATCGGCCCTTTCCTACGCCTACGACATTGTCTGCAACGGCAACGAAATCGGCGGTGGTTCCATCCGTATCCACGAGCGCGATGTCCAGGAACGGGTCTTCGAACTCATGGGCCTGGACCGCGAGGACGCCCATACCAAGTTCGGCTTCCTGCTGGAGGGCTTCAAGTACGGTGCGCCTCCGCACGGCGGCATCGCGTTCGGATGGGACCGCGTGGTTGCCCTCCTGGCGGGCGTCGAGTCCATCCGCGACGTCATCGCCTTCCCGAAGACCGGCAACGGCTTCGACCCGCTGACCCAGGCGCCCGCGCCGATCACGCCGCAGCAGCGGAAGGAAGCCGGCGTGGACTTCAAGCCCGAGGCCAAAAAGCCGGAAGAAAAGAAGTAACACGCAGCTGCCTGCAGCAGCCGTTGGAGGTTCCCCGGACAACCGGGGAACCTCCCGCCGTTAACGAAGGAGCAGTCCATTGTCCGCCGCAGGCGAAATCGAACCCGCACCCCTGGACCTCGAAGCCGCTATGGATGCCGCCTGGCCTGCCCTTGAACGTCATGACGCCGGTAGCTGGGTCCTGCGCGCCGCCGGCGGAGTGACGCAGCGTGCCAACTCCGTTTGGCCACGTGCCCTCGACGCCGGGCAATCCGATGACGATCTCCCTGCCCTGCTCGCGGATGCCAGGTCCTGGTACCGCAGCCGCCGGCTGCCGGTCATCTTCCAGGTGTTTGATGACGTCCGCAACGCCGCACTGAACGCCGTCCTCGACGAACAAGGCTTCACCCGCCAGTCCGAAACCGTGATCATGGTGCGTGGCACCCGCGGGGCCGGGGATGCCCAGGTTGACGCCGGCGTCGGGATCGCAGCAGAACCCTCTGAGGAATGGCTCCGGCTCTGGTGGGACGTCGATGGCCGCGGTGGTGGGGAGGCCCTCGCCACTGCCCGCAAAATCCTGACAGGCTGCCCCTCCCTGTATGCCCTGCTGAGGGACGACGACGGCACCCCCGCCGCCGTCGGCCGGCTTGCCGTTCCTGCCACCGGGCCGGGCGCCTGGGGTGGCTTGTACGGGATGGCCACCCGCCCGGATTTCCGCCGCCGCGGCTACGCAGCCAGGATCCTGCGGTCCCTGGTCCAAGCGGGGACCGCGCAGGGACTGGACGGGTACTGGCTCCTGGTCACAGCGGCCAACCATGGGGCGCAGGAGCTTTATGCGAAAGCCGGGTTCCGCGAAGCCGGCCGTTACCTGTACCGGCAGGAGAGGCCCCGGCGGTCACTGACCGGCTGCTGACCACCCCCTGCCGGTTGAGCTTCGAGGTGGTTGAACTTATCGAAACCCGGCCGCCACAAGCTCAACCACCCGGTGGGTCCGTCACCGTGATCCGCACGGAGCAGGCGTCCGCGGCGGCCTTCTTCAACACGGCAGCCCGGGGCTCAACTACATCCAGGTAGGCAAGGCGCGGCAGGCGTGCATAATCACGCAGCAGAGGTTCTTCAAGGACCAGGTCAGCCAGCCCCCTGTCACCACCGGGCACCACGTATTCGAAGGCGTGGCCGGCGAAGACCAGCCTTGCCTGTTCCGCCACAGCAGCCACCAGGGCGTCCGCCTGGTTGCCGCGGCGACGGGCAAAGCGCTGCTGGGACTGGCCGCCCGCAGCGGTACGGGACTGGACATATCTGGTGCCTGCCTTGGACGCCAGCAGCGTGCCCTCGCTTGCCACCCCGATTGCGTAACCGCCCCGCCGCACCAGCAGCAGTCCCAGCCGGCGGGGCTGGGACGCGAGGGACGCCAGCCGTTCCAGGCCGTCCGCACCCCGCCCCGGACGGCCATCCACCGGCCACGGCGCCCCAAGCAGCGCCTCGGTGCCGTCGCCCGCCACAAGGCGGAGGCCGTCGTCGTCATCCTGCAGCCGGTAACCGCCGTGGGAGGTGCCGAACCGCCCGGCCCAGCCTGACAGCCGGGCGCCGGAAACGAACGCCGTCCGGACGGAGGACAGGGCGCCGGGTGAACCTGGGGCGGGCATGGCGGTTCCTTCGGTATCAGGGGATCGGCGGGAAGGCAGGGGGAAAAGCAGGTGCTGGACTGGAAGTAGCCTATCTATGTGGATGATCTCTTCGGGCACGGGCCAGAAAATGACGACGACGACCGTCCCGTCGCCGGGGTGGGCACCGGTTCCCGGGGCCAGGGTGCACGGGGAAAGGGGTCGCCGCGCAGCCCGCTGGCTGTCAGGATGCGCCCCCGCACCCTGGACGAAGTGGTGGGCCAGCAGCATCTCCTGGGCCAGGGTTCCCCGCTGCGCCAGCTCGCCGCGGGGGCGGGAGCCGACACCTCGGGTCCGGCCGGCCCCACTTCCCTCATCCTCTGGGGACCCCCGGGCACGGGCAAGACCACGCTGGCGCACGTCATCGCGCGCGGGCCCGGGCGCAAGTTCGTGGAACTGTCAGCCATCACCGCCGGCGTCAAGGATGTCCGCCGCGTCATGGACGACGCCCTGACGGCCCGGGACCTGTACAAGACCACCACGGTGCTGTTCCTCGACGAGATCCACCGCTTCAATAAAGCCCAGCAGGACGCGCTGCTGCCCGGCGTCGAAAACCGGTGGGTGGTCCTGGTGGCCGCCACCACGGAAAATCCCTCCTTCTCGGTGGTCTCGCCGCTGCTGTCGCGCTCCCTGCTCCTTACGCTCAAGCCCCTGACGGATGCTGACATCGAGGGCCTGCTGGTGCGCGCAGTGGGGGACCCGCGGGGGCTCGGCGGCAAGGTACGGCTCAGCGACGAAGCGCTGGAGCACCTGGTCCGGCTGTCCGGCGGAGACGCGCGCAGGGCACTCACTGCCCTGGAAGCTGCGGCTGGCGTCGCCTTCGGTGACTCGGACGACGTCGAACGTTCCGTGGGGGAGGACGGTGCAGCCGGTGAGCCGGTCACCGCTGAGCCGGTCACCGTGGAGCTCCGCCACACCGAGCGCGCCCTCGATGCGGCTGCCGTCCGCTATGACCGTGCGGGGGACCAGCACTACGACGTCGCCAGCGCATTCATCAAGTCCATCAGGGGCTCTGACGTGGATGCCGCCCTGCATTACCTCGCGCGGATGCTTGAAGCGGGGGAGGACCCGCGGTTCGTGGCCCGGCGGATTGTCATCTCGGCAGCGGAGGACGTGGGGATGGCGGACCCCACCGCGCTGCAGACCGCCGTGGCCGCGGCGCAGGCGGTGCAGCTGATCGGGATGCCGGAAGGCCGGATCATCCTGGCTGAGGCCGTGGTCCATCTCGCCACGGCGCCAAAATCGAATGCCGCGTACATGGGCATCAACAAAGCCATCGCGGATGTCCGTGCGGGCCTCGGCGTCGGGATTCCCGCGCACCTGCGGGACGCACACTACCCGGGGTCCAAGCAGCTCGGGCACGGTGTGGGCTACAAGTACGCCCATGACGCGCCGCACGCGGTGGCCACCCAGCAGTACCCGCCGGACGACCTGGTGGGCCGGGACTACTACCAGCCCACCGGCAACGGCGCGGAACGGGACATTGCCCAGCGGCTGGAACGGCTGCGGAAGATTGTGCGGGGCAAGTAGCTGCCGTGGTAGGCTGGATGTTCGTCTGGCAAGGCACGGACGCAAAATCTCCCCAATTCACGTTGAGAAGGTTATGCCCTGCGCCCAGTAGCAAAAGGCAGCGGTTGGCCGATGCTCTCCATCGTGGAGGCCAGTAACACTGACACACCGCAGATATTGGAAGGACACAAGTGGCTAACAACACTCGTGCTCGCCGTCAGGCCCGCCTCTCGCGGTCCCTCGGCATCGCTCTGACCCCCAAGGCCGCCAAGTACATGGAGCGCCGCCCGTACGGCCCCGGTGAGCATGGCCGTGCCCGCAAGAAGCAGGACTCCGACTACGCCGTTCGCCTCCGCGAAAAGCAGCGCCTGCGCGCCCAGTACGGCATCCGCGAAGCACAGATGACCCGTGCCTTCGAAGAAGCCCGCCGCACCAAGGGCCTGACCGGTGAGAACCTCATCGAGCTGCTCGAAATGCGTCTCGACGCCCTGGTCCTGCGTGCCGGCTTCGCCCGCACCATCGCCCAGGCCCGGCAGCTGGTTGTGCACCGCCACATCATGGTTGACGGCATCCGCGTTGACCGTCCGTCGTTCCGCGTTGGCGAGGGCCAGCTGGTCCACGTCCACAGCCGCAGCGAGACCATGGTTCCGCTTCAGGTTGCAGCAGCCGGCGCCCACCGCGACGTCCTGCCCACCGTTCCGGCCTACCTGGACGTCAAGCTGGAAGCCCTGCAGGCACGCCTCGTGCGCCGCCCCAAGCGTTCGGAAATCCCGGTGACCTGCGAAGAGCAGCTCGTCGTCGAATTCTACGCACGCTAAATTCCAGCAGCGTCTCCAAAGAAGCCCGTGGCAAGCGCCGCGGGCTTCTTTGTATGTAAGGTACTTGGGGGACATCTGCGCAACGGGCCTTCCGTGCATACGGCGGATGGGGCCCAACCCACCGAATTTCAAGGAGATGAACGTCTATGTCTGGTGGCGATATTGCCGGCCTGATCGCTGCCGGGGTTTTCGCGCTCCTGGTGCTGCTGCTCGCGGTCCCCATCCTGAAGCTGGGGAAGGTCTTCGACGAGGTGCGGACCGCCATCAGGTCCATCAGCGACGGCGCCACGCCCCTGATGGATGAGGTGACGGCCACCGTCTCCACCACCAACCAGCAGCTGAAGAAGGTGGACGGCATCTCGTCCAACGTCTCGGATGCGTCCGCGAACATCTCCGCCCTGTCCTCGCTGGTAGCCGCCACCGTTGGTTCGCCGCTGATCAAGGTCGCGGCGTTCAGCTACGGCGTCCGCAGCGCCTTCGCCAACCGCCGGAAACCCGCGGCCGGCCGCCGCAGCCGATAGATTCGAAGAGAACGAAGATGAAAAGAATTATCTGGATGGGAATTGGCGTGGCCATTGGGGTCATCGCCTTCCGCAAAGTGAGCGAGGCCCAGTCCGCCCTTGGGCCGGCGGGTCTCAACCGTGCGGCAGGGCAGCTTGCCGACGGGGTGTACGACTTCGCCGACGCCGTCCGCGCAGGGATGCGTGAACGGGAAACCGACCTGAGGACCGCACTTGGGATCGAGTCCGCGGAACTGGTCCGCCGCTGAGCCCCTTCAGGGCATTCACCGGCATTAGCCAACAACCGGCAGGAACCCTAACCGGGAACCTTCCCACCTGAACGAAATTTCCGTGCCGCCCGGCGGGGCGGACCAAGAAGGGTAAGAAAACAGCTCATGAAGTCGCAGGAGATCACAAAGCGCTGGGTGGACTTTTTTGTCAGCAAGGGCCACACCGCGGTTCCCTCCGCATCGCTGGTCTCCAGCGACCCCTCGCTGCTGTTCACGGTGGCCGGCATGGTCCCGTTTATCCCGTACCTCACCGCCCGCGAGGAACCGCCCTACTCCCGCGCCACCAGCGTGCAGAAGTGCATCCGCACCGGCGACATCGAGGAAGTGGGCAAGACCGCCCGCCATGGCACCTTTTTCCAGATGTGCGGCAACTTCTCGTTCGGCGACTACTTCAAGGAAGACGCCATCAAGTTCGCCTGGGAGCTGCTCACCACGGGCGTTGACGACGGCGGCTACGGCCTTGCGCCCGAACGACTGTGGGTAACGGTCTACGAAGAGGACGACGAGGCCGAGGAACTGTGGCTGAAGAACACGGGCGTCCCCGCTGAGCGCATCCAGCGGATGGGCAAGTCGGACAACTACTGGCATACCGGCCAGCCCGGGCCCGCCGGACCCTGCTCCGAGATCTACTACGACCGCGGTCCCGCCTACGGCGTGGAGGGCGGCCCCATCGCTGACGAGACCCGCTACATTGAGATCTGGAACCTCGTGTTCATGCAGTACCAGATCGAAAACGTGCGCTCCAAGGTGGACTTCGACGTGGTGGGCGAACTGCCCAAGAAGAACATCGACACGGGCCTCGGCATGGAACGCCTCGCCATGATCCTGCAGGGCGTCGAGAACATGTATGAGACCGACCAGGTGCGGCCGGTCATCGACAAGGCCGCGGAACTGTCCGGCAGGGAATACACCTCCGCCGAAACGGCGGACGATCCCCACCACACGGACGACGTCCGCATGCGCGTCGTCGCCGACCACATCCGCTCGGCACTGATGCTGATTTCCGACGGCGTGACCCCCTCCAATGAGGGCCGCGGCTACGTCCTGCGCCGCCTCATCCGGCGTGCGGTCCGTTCCATGCGCCTCCTGGGCGTCGAACAGGCCTGCCTGCCTGAACTGCTGCCCGCATCCCGGGACGCCATGAAGGGCGTCTACCCCGTGGTGCAGACTGACTTCGACCGGATCAGCCGCATTGCCTACGCCGAAGAGAAGGCGTTCCTGCGCACCATTGCCTCCGGCACGGCCCGGTTGGAAGATGCGGTCAAGGCTTCAAAGGCGGCCAATAAGCCGCTCTCCGGCGAGGACGCCTTCGCCCTGCACGACACCTACGGTTTCCCCATTGACCTCACACTGGAAATGGCAGAGGAAGCCGGGCTCAACGTGGATGAGGCGGCTTTCCGCAGCCTCATGCAGGAGCAGCGCCAGCGTGCCCAGGCCGACGCCAAGGGCAAGAAGGGCGGCCACGCCGACCTCACAGTCTTCCAGGACATCCTGGCCCAGGGCGAGACGGTCTTTACCGGCTACACCGAGCTCGAAGGCGAGTCGCGCGTGCGCAGCCTGCTGAGCGCCGGCCGGCAGGTCCAGCAGGCAGCCACCGGCGACGAGATCGAACTTGTCCTGGCCGAAACCCCGTTCTACGCCGAAGCCGGCGGCCAGGCCGCCGACACCGGCCTGATCACCGGCGACGGGTTCGTCGTCGAGGTCCTGGACGTCCAGCGCCCCGTGAAGGGCCTGAGCGTCCACAAGGCGATAGTCCGCGAGGGTGAAATCGGCGCTGACTCGCTGGTGCGCGCCGCCGTCGACCGTGAACGCCGGCACGCCGCCGAGCAGGCCCACACCGGCACGCACATCGTGCACGCCGCCCTGCACCAGATCCTTGGGCCGGAAGCGACCCAGCGCGGATCCTTCAACAAGGCCGGCTACCTGCGCTTCGACTTCGCCTGGGGCGAAGGCCTGAGCACCGCCACCCGGTCCGAGATCGAAGAGGTCTCCAACCTGGCCATCCGCAACAACTACGCGGTGGAGACGAAGATCATGGGGCTGGCCGAGGCCAAGGCCATGGGCGCCATGGCGCTCTTCGGTGAGAACTACGGCAGTGAAGTGCGCGTCGTGGAGATCGACGGCGCGTGGTCACGCGAGCTGTGCGGCGGCACCCACGTTGCCAACACCTCGCTCATCGGCAGCCTGTCCCTCCTGGGCGAACAGTCCGTCGGTTCGGGCAACCGCCGCGTGGAAGCTTTCGTCGGCATGGAGGCCTTCCGGCACCTCGCGGCCGAGCGTGCCCTGGTGACTGAACTGACGGACCTTCTGAAGGTCCCGTCCGGCCAGCTCGCTGACCGGATTTCCGCCACCCTGGCCAAGCTGAAGGCCACCGAGAAGGAACTGGACCGGCTCCGCAAGGAACAGCTGGCCGCTGCCGCTGCGCAGCTGGTCAACAGTGCCAGGGACGCCGGGGGCGTCAAGGTGGTGGCCCACGACGCCGGTACCGTCAGCGGGGCGGACGATCTCCGCGGCCTGGCCCTGGACCTGCGCAACCGGCTCGGTTCGGCGGCTGCCGCCGTGGCCGTGGCAGGTGTCGCCAACGACCGCCCGCTGATCCTGGTGGCCACCAACGAGGGGGCACGGGAAGCCGGCGTCAGGGCCGGTGCCCTGGTCCGGGTAGCTGCCGGCGTGCTCGGCGGCGGCGGTGGCGGCAAGGATGACGTCGCCCAGGGCGGCGGAACCGACGCCGGAAAGGTCGACGCCGCCCTCGCAGCGGTCGTCGACGCCATCTCCAGGCGCTAATCACGTTATGACCAATCCTGTTGCTGCCGGCGGCTACCCCCAGGGCGTCAAACTGGGGGTGGACGTCGGCACCGTCCGGGTAGGGGTTGCCATCTGCGACCGCGACTCGATCCTGGCCACGCCGCACAAGACCCTGGACCGGAACGTCAAGAAAAACTCCGACGTGCGCGTTATCGCCAAACTGGCCGAGGAACTCGGCGCAGTGCAGGTCTTCGTCGGCCTGCCCAGGACGATGAAGGGCGAGGAGCACGCCTCCGCGAGGATGGCCACGGACTACGCCCTGCTCCTGGCCGCGGAGTTCTCCAGGCGTGGCCTTGCGGTCCCGGTCAACCTCGTGGACGAGCGCCTCAGCAGTGTCACGGCCCACCGAAACCTGCATGAAGCTGGCATGAGCAGCAGGGACCACCGTAAAGTAGTTGATCAAGTCGCGGCGGCAGCCATTCTTCAGCACGCCATCGACATGCAAAAAGCCAGGGGAGCGGATGTCGGCTCACGCGTGACAGCGCCATCCCCGCCCGTGGACATGGGGGCCGGTGGGGTGGACAAACCCGTCCGCGCCGTCCCCGCAGACACGGCCCGATCTTCAGATAATGGAAGGCAACAGTGAGCCCTGCCAACATCGACGACACCTCCGGCCCGGTGGACAACGGGGCCGCAAGGCCGTTGACCCGCAAGGAAATGAGGGCCCGGCAGAGGAACCTCAACACCGGAGGCCAGGACGCCGTTCCCGAACAGGCGTATGAATCGGGCGATGTTCCGCCGCCCCCTGCCATGCCACCGGCCGCCACGTCTCCCGCGGTCGAGCCGACCTTTGCCCCGCTCCCGGGCGCCAATGATGTTCCGCCGGCTCCGGAAACACCGCCGTCCATCCAGGACGCACAACCCGCAGACGCACCGCACCAGTACGTTGCCGACGACGAGCCGCATCACCACGAGGACGACGTGCATGCCGCCTATGCCACACCCGTGATGGCCGGCCATCGGCATGCAGCAGACGGACACTTCGCGGACGAGGTCCACTATGCCAACGGGCACGACTACCCGGACGGCGTGCACGATGAGCATGCCCACGAGCCCTCGGGGCATTACGCCGATGACCACCCGGACGCCCCACACGCCGACGCGGGCCACGAGCTGCTTCCCGGATCATCGGCAGCCCAGGTAGTGCCCCGGCCGTCGAAAAAGGTCCGGCGCCGCCGCAGGCTGCTGGCCCTGTTCCTGACGCTGGCTGTCTTCGTGACGGCCGTGGCCGTCGGGGCCCAGTTCCTCAAACCCCTCCTCGGCAACGGAAAGCCTTCGGACTTTCCCGGTCCGGGAACCGGAGAGGTCCAGGTGACCGTATCCACTGGCGAAGGCACGCGTTCTGTCGCCAGTGAACTGGAAAACCAGCGCGTCGTTGCCAACGCGGATACCTTCATGCAGGCGTTCCACGCGTCGGGCGGGACGCTTGCCCCGGGTGACTACACCTTCAAGCTGGAAATGAAGAACGCCGACGCGGTCAACGTCCTGCTCGGCAAGGACAAAACCAAAGTCATCTACTTCGCCCTGAGCGCGGGCCTGCGGATCGGCGAGTCCCTGCAGGCCATTTCCGAGGGGTCCGGAGTGTCCGTGCAGCAACTGCAGGCGCTCAGCAACCAACCGGCCCAGTTCGGCCTGCCCGCGAAGGCCAAGAACCTCGAAGGGTACCTGGCACCCGGCGAGTACCGCTTCCCCCTGGGCACCCCGGGCAAGGACATCCTGCAGGCGCTGGTGAAGGCCACCACCGATGAACTCGTGTCGCAGGGCATCAGCGATCCGGCCAAGCAGTACGAGGCCGTCATCGTGGCCAGCATCGTCCAGGCCGAGGGCGGCCAGGCCGACTACGGGGACGTCGCGGGCGCCATCTACAACCGGCTCAAGCCCAACGACCAGACCGGGGGCTTCCTGCAGGTTGACTCCGCGGTCACGTACGGCCTTGGCACCCGGAGCTTCAACTTCACGGATGAGCAGCGCAACGACAAATCCAACCCGTACAACACCTACGCGAATCCTGGGCTGCCGCCGGGACCCATCGGTTCCCCCGGAAAGACTGCCATCGACGCAGCCGCCCGGCCAAAGACCAACGATTACCTGTACTGGGTGACCATCAACCTGGACACCAAGGAAACCAAGTTCGCCAAGACGCTTGCCGAGCACAACGCCTACGTCGAGCAGTACAACGCCTGGTGCCAGGCCAACGCGGGCCGCTGCACATGAGCCTGCGGGCTGCCGTCCTGGGCCACCCGATCAGCCACTCGAAATCCCCGGCGCTGCACCTCTCCGCGTATGGGCAACTGGGCGCAGGCATCAGCTATACGGCCATTGATGTCACCGAGGAGTTGCTGCCGTCCTTCATGCGCCAGATCCGGCACCAGCCGGGCTGGCGGGGGCTCTCCGTCACGATGCCGTTGAAGACGGCCATGCTCGACCAGGTGGATGAGGTGCGGGGCGTGGCGCAGACCCTTGGAGTGGTGAATACCGTTACCTTCGAGGAATCAGCCGGCGGAATCAGGACGGTAGGCTCCAATACGGACGTCACCGGCATCGTCAGCGCTCTTCGCCATGCCGGCACGCCGGCAGCACCGTCGGCTGTCATCCTCGGCGGTGGCGGAACTGCTGCATCGGCTGTCGCTGCCCTGAAGGAACTGGGCACCGGGACAGTACAGGTGTTCGTCCGTGATGCGTCGCGGACGGCTGATGTCCGCGCAGCCGGGGACAGCCTGGAAGTGGCCCTTGAAATCCATCCCCTGGCTGAAGCCGCCCGCCCCACTGCGGAAGCCGACGTCGTGATTTCCACGCTGCCGCCCCGTGCGGCAGACGGACTCGCTGCGGAAGTTGCCGCGCTGAAGACTCCGACGCCAGGCGTACTGCTGGATGTTGCCTACGATCCCTGGCCCAGTCTTATCGCCTCGGTATGGCAGTCCGGTGGCGGCCGCGTCGTGCCGGGCCTGGAGATGCTGCTCTACCAGGCAGTGGAGCAGGTGCGGCTCTTCACCCGGAGTGGGGAAGACGTTAATGCAGCTGTCATAGATGTGATGTGTGACGCAGTCGGCCTAGCCCGGCGGGCGTTCTGACCGCCCTACGTGGCAGGATGGAAATTATGCGTTGGTTGACTGCCGGTGAATCCCATGGTCCGGCTCTAATGGGAATTATTGAGGGCGTCCCCGCCGGTGTGGAAATCACCAGCGGGAACATCGCAGCCTCCCTGGCCCGCCGCCGTCTTGGTTACGGACGCGGTGCGCGGATGAAATTCGAGCAGGACGTGGTCACGATCCTCGGCGGCGTCCGGCACGGCATCACCCAGGGCGGTCCCGTGGCCATCCAGGTGGGAAACACGGAATGGCCCAAATGGGAACAGATCATGTCCGCCGATCCCGTGGACCCCGAACTCCTGGCCGACCAGGCCCGCAACGCGCCCCTGACGCGCCCGCGGCCGGGGCATGCAGACTTCACCGGGATGCAGAAGTACGGCTTCGACGAAGCGCGTCCGGTGCTGGAGCGCGCCAGCGCCCGGGAAACCGCCACCCGCGTTGCGCTGGGCACCGTAGCCGCACAGTTCCTCAAGCAACTCGGCATCGAACTTGTCAGCCACACTGTGTCCATCGCCAGCGTGACGGTGCCCGAAGGCCGCCCGCTGCCCGTACCAGGTAACGTAATCGCCCTGGATGCCGACCCCTTGCGCTGCTTCGACCGTGAAACCTCGGATGCCATGGTGGCTGAGGTGGACGCCGCCCACAAGGAAGGCGAAACGCTGGGCGGTGTGGTGGAGGTCCTGGCTTACGGCCTCCCGCCCGGACTTGGCAGCTACGTTCACTGGGACCGCCGGCTGGACGGCAGGCTGGCCGCGGCCCTCATGGGGATCCAGGCCATCAAGGGCGTCGAGGTCGGCGACGGCTTCCTGACCGCCGCCCGCCGTGGTTCTGCCGCCCATGACGAAATCGTCCGCGACGCCGAGGGCCGGATTGTCCGCGCCAGCAACCGTGCCGGCGGCATCGAAGGCGGCATGAGCATCGGGGACGTCCTCCGCGTCCGGGCAGCCATGAAGCCCATTGCCACGGTGCCGCGTGCCCTGCGGACCATCGATGTCAGCACCGGCGAACCGGCCAAGGCCCACCACCAGCGCTCTGACGTCTGCGCAGTCCCGGCCGCCGGCGTGGTGGCCGAGGCCATGGTGGCCCTGGTCCTCGCCGAGGCCGTCATCGAAAAGTTCGGCGGTGACTCAGTGGCGGAAACCGCGCGCAACATCAAGGGTTACCTGGACAACATCCCGGCATCCCTGGACTCGATCGGCCAATAGTGCTCCACCGCAGCAGCACCGGACCTGCCGGCAACCGGCCGATCGTGCTGATTGGCCCCATGGCCGTCGGCAAATCGGCCATCGGGCAGCAGCTCGCACAGCAGTTGGGTGCCCGGTTCGTTGACACCGATGCCGTCATCGTTGCCGGACATGGATCCATCGCCGAAATCTTCGCCGGCCGCGGTGAGCGCGCCTTCCGGGAAATTGAGGCGCGGACCGTTGCCCGCGCCGTCGAGGAAGCCGAAGGGACACCCACCGTGATCTCACTGGGCGGGGGCGCGGTGCTCGACTCGGGGACGCAGCAGCTGGTCAGCCGGTGCACCGTTGTGTACCTGGAGTGCGACGCCGATACTGTGGCAGACCGGATCGCCCGGAACTCCGGCCGGCCACTGCTTGCCGGCGACGCCATGGGCCGCTGGACAGCAATGTTCGCCACCCGCAGGCCGGTCTACGAGAAGCTGGCCGACATCACCCTGGACGTCCGCCACGGCTCGATACCCGAGCTCTGCGGCCGGCTGGAAGCAGCACTGCGGAACCACGCAGCTGCCAAACAGGAAGTTGAAAAGTGAACATGCAATCAACAGTCATCAACGTCACCGGCGAAGGTGCCGGCAACAACTACGGCGTCGTCGTGGGGCGCGGCCTGCTTGGTGACCTTCCCGCGTTGCTGGGGGAGCGCGTCCGCCGGGTCCTGGTGATCCACCCCCGTGCCCTGCGCCTCACCGGCGATACCGTCCGCGACGAGCTCGCAGCCGCCGGCTTCACCTCCCTCACCGCCGAAATCCCGGACGCCGAAGAGGGCAAGCACATCCAGGTGGCAGCATTCTGCTGGCAGGTCCTGGGCCAAAACGACTTCACCCGCTCGGACGCAATCGTCGCCGTCGGCGGCGGCGCAGTCACCGATCTGGCGGGCTTCGTGGCCGCCACCTGGCTCCGCGGGGTCAAAGTCATCCACATGCCCACCAGCCTGCTTGGCATGGTGGACGCGTCCGTGGGCGGCAAGACCGGCATCAACACCGCAGAGGGGAAGAACCTGGTAGGCGCCTTCCATCCGCCCGCCGCCGTCCTGGCGGACCTGGACACCCTGGACACGCTGCCGAAAAATGAGATCATTTCCGGCCTGGCGGAGGTGATCAAGTGCGGCTTCATTGCCGATCCCGCCATCCTGGACCTGGTGGAAAAGGACCCGGCCGCCGTGGTGGACCCGCGCTCCGGGGAGCTCCGGGAACTCATCGAGCGGGCCATCGCCGTGAAAGCGAAAGTGGTGTCCGAGGACCTCAAAGAGTCCGGGCTGCGGGAGATCCTGAACTACGGACACACCTTGGGGCACGCCATCGAACTTGTGGAGCGGTACGCCTGGCGCCACGGCGCCGCGGTGTCCGTGGGCATGATGTTCGCAGCCGAACTTGCGCGCAGCGTTGGGCGGCTCAGCGATGCCGACGCCGACCGGCACCGGAGCATCCTGGAGGGGCTTGGGCTCCCGGTCACCTACCGGCGGGACCGCTGGCAGGGACTGCTGGACGGGATGCGCCGCGACAAGAAGTCCCGCGGCGATCTGCTGCGCTTCGTCGTGCTTGACGGCATTGCCAAACCGGGGATCCTCGATGTCCCGGACACGTCGCTGCTGTTTGCGGCTTACCAGGAAATTGCTTCCTGATGCAGGGCGACATGAGCGGTACCTCCGACTGGCCCGAGGCCGGGTTCCCGGGCATCCGGATCAACCCGGATACCCTGCTGCCCCAGATCGTCAATGAGGACGCCGTGAGGGAAGCGTTGGGCGCCTCAACCAACCCCGCGGACCACATCTTCGTGCTGCTGGTTGAGGGCCACGCATCCGAGGCAGCCGAACTGCTGGCCGAGGCACGTTTCAAGGACCCGGAGTCGTTCCTGCTTCGCGTGTTCGAGGCCGAGGTGCTGAGCGTCAGCCACCGCATGGACCGTGCCATCGCGCTGTTCCGCCAGCTCCTGGCCGAATCGCATGGCACGCCGCGGGAGGCGCTTGCCCTTCAGTACCTGGGCCGGACGCAGTACGCCGCCGGGCAAACCTCCGCCGCGGTTGAGTCCTTCTCCAGGGCGCTGGACCTGCGGGTGGCGCAATCGGCGGATGCGGCCCAGATTTACTCTTCAACGGTGGCGCTGCAGCGGGCCAGGGACGTCCTGGACCTGGCCTGCTGAGCCGGGAGTCAGTGGCTGCGGAAAGGCAGCCCGCTATTTACCGGTAGAATGGTTGTGGAATTTTTGCATCCACGCGATTTTTGACAAATACGTGCAGGCGGGCCGTTACGGCGTGCCCGCCGGAATACAGATCTGACCCGAGCGGCCAGACAAAGAAATTAGAGGAAACCAGTGGCAACCACTAACGACATTAAGAACGGAACGGTCCTGAAGCTTGAGGGCCAGCTCTGGAACGTCATCGAATTCCAGCACGTCAAGCCCGGCAAGGGCGGCGCCTTTGTGCGGACCAAGATGCGCAACGTGATGTCCGGCAAGGTTGTTGACAAGACCTTCAACGCCGGGCTCAAGATCGAGACGGCCACCGTGGACCGCCGCGACTACCAGTACCTGTACCAGGACGGTGCGGACTTCGTCTTCATGGACACCTCCGACTACGACCAGATCACCGTTTCCGGTGCCACGGTTGGCGACGCCACCAACTTCATGCTTGAGAACCAGATGGTCAACATCGCCATCCACGACGGCAACCCCCTCTACATCGAACTGCCGCCGAGCGTCGTCCTCGAAATCACCTACACCGAGCCGGGCCTGCAGGGCGACCGCTCCTCCGCAGGCACCAAGCCCGCCACCCTGGAAACCGGCTACGAGATCCAGGTCCCGCTGTTCATCGAGAACAACACCAAGGTCAAGGTGGACACCCGCGACGGCAGCTACCTGGGCCGGGTCACCGAGTAGTGAGCGCCCGCGGTAAAGCCCGCAACAGGGCACTGGATGTTCTTTTCGAGGCGGAGCAGCGCTCTGTTTCGGCGTTCGACGTGCTGCGTGCACGCCGGGAAAAGACCGACCAGGTGGTCAACCCCTACACGTTGGAAATCGTCGAAGGCGTGCTGTCCCAGCAGGCAGCCATTGATGAGTTCCTGGAGACGTACTCGCAGGGCTGGAGCCTGGAGCGGATGCCGTCAGTAGACCGCATCATCCTGCGTATCGGCACCTGGGAGCTTCTTTACAACGACGACGTCCCTGACGGCGTGGCGGTCAGCGAGGCTGTCGCGCTGGCCAAGACGCTGTCCACGGACGAGTCTCCGCAGTTCATCAACGGTCTGCTGGGCCGGCTGCAGCAGCTGAAGCCTTCGCTGCTCGCGTAGCCTTCCACCACACACAACAGGGCCCCGCCATCCGGCGGGGCCCTGTTGCGTCTATCGCGTAGTCGCCGGCAAAGCTCACCCGGCCAAGGCCGCCCTCAGGGCGACGATCCGCTGGAGCTGCTGCCTTTCCTCGGCCTGGTGCAGCGGAACGTCACGTCCGCTCAGGATCCGCTGGCGGGTGTTGGCAAGCTGGGTGGCCGCCTTCAGGAACTGCTTCATCTGCCGCTTCCTCCCCGAGCCCGCGGCCCACGCCAGGACCATGCGCCTGCCGCCGTGGGTCGCCAGCAGCTGCACTTCCGCCGGGGTAAACCATCCCGCTGCGGCGTACTCCAGCAGGCGCTGGCGCGTCAGGCGCTTCTCGGCCACCCGCAGGAAGATGATGCCGCCCACCGCCAGCACGAAGATCGGCACCTGGACCAGGATGTAGTCCAGCAGGAATCCCTGGCCCATGCTGTTCCACCGGTTGTGCAGGAACATGGCCGGCAGCAGCCCCACGAAAAAGGCGCCAATCGAAGCGCCGGTATGCCAGCGCCTGGCGGCAAAGCCCATGACAAGCCCGGTGGTGCCGGTAAAGATCGCATGGGCGAACGGGGACATGACGCCGCGGAGGAAGAAGACCTGGGCGAAGTCGCTTGCCGGTGATGCCGATTCCGCGATGGCCCTGCCGAAATAGAGGATGTTTTCGGTGAAGGCGAACCCGCCGGCGATCGTGAAGGCGAACACCACGCCGTCCACGGGCCCGTCGAATTGCCGGCGCGCCGCGAGAAGCAGGATGAGCAGGCCAAGAGACTTGGCGAATTCTTCCACGATGGGTGCCTGCACGGTGGCCATGTAGGTCTGCAGGTCAGGCTGGTCGGTGAACTGGAAGGCGATGACGAAGAACGGCTGGATGAGCAGGGTCACGGCAACGGAGACCGCCGCACCCCACGTGAAGGCGAAAAACAACAGCCGTTTGGGTTCCGGTTCCCACCGGTCAATGATGTGGACCGCCGCCAGGACCACCGCCAGCGGGATCAGGGATGCAAGGAAACCAATCAGGAATCCGGCGGCACCAGTGTTGGACAGGAGGAACGGCACCACCAGGAACAGGCTCAGGAAGGCGAGCAAACTGCCGGCAACTGTCAGCCCCACCAGCCCGCCGCGGGTCCGCGACGCCTGCAGTGCCGCGCCTTCGGCGTGCGGCGGTACCACCCCCTCCAGCGGCCGGCCCTGGTGCCCCGGCGCTGCGCGGTAGTGTTCCGGCTGCACCTGGCCCATCCAGCTTGGATTGGCCTGCCGGGGCAGGGGAGCGGTGCTCCCGCGGTAGGGGTCGTCGGGGAGTCCGGAGGAAGGCTGCTGCGGATACATCGGCATACCCGAAAGCCTAAGCGGGGGCCACCGCACCACAAAGGATCCTGCCGTCCGGGGCCCGGGATGTGACCATCACCGCGTTATCCAGCGACAGGCGGGCGCGGACCGTGTGGTAATTTTGAACAGCAAATATTCCTTTTTTAATTCCGTCCTGTGAGGCGGGGAAAGGGGAGACGAGCGTTGACTTCTGTCACCAGCGCACCGGTTCCAGCCAGGGTTGTCCTCAGCCAGGCGGACATTGACCGGGCCCTCACTCGTATCGCCCACGAGATCCTCGAAGCCAACAAGGGATCCCGGGATCTGGTCCTGCTGGGTATTCCCCGCCGCGGCTACCCGCTGGCTGTCCGGTTGGCAGAAAAAATTGCCGCCGCGGACAACACCGTTGATGCCGCCGCGATCGTGGGCCAGCTCGACGTCACCATGTTCCGCGACGACCTCTCGCACCAGGGAACACGGCCGCCCTACCCCACCAGGCTGCCCCGGACAGGCATCGACAACAAAGTGGTGGTGTTGATCGACGACGTACTGTACTCCGGCCGGACCATCCGTGCCGCCCTGGACGCACTCGTGGACCTCGGCCGCCCCCGCATTGTCCGGCTTGCAGTCCTGATCGACCGGGGCCACCGCGAACTTCCCATCCGGGCGGACCACGTGGGCAAGAACCTGCCCACCTCTTCTGCGGAAAAGGTCCGGGTCCGGCTCGAGGAAACAGACACGTCCGACGCCGGAACCCCGGTCAACGAAGTCGTGATCGAGGGCGGCGCATGAAACACCTCCTGTCCACCGAGGACCTCAGCCTCTCGAACGCCATCCGCATCCTGGACACCGCCGAGGAAATGTCGGCCGTGGGGGAGCGGGAAGTCAAGAAGCTTCCGGCGCTGCGCGGACGCACAGTGGTCAATCTTTTCTTCGAGGACTCAACCCGGACCCGCATCTCCTTCGAAGCCGCGGCCAAGCGGCTGTCAGCGGATGTCATCAACTTTGCCGCAAAGGGTTCATCGGTATCCAAGGGCGAGTCCCTCAAGGACACCGCCCAGACGCTGTCCGCCATGGGCGCCGACGCCGTGGTCATCCGGCACTGGGCCTCCGGCGCACCGCACCGGCTGGCCGCAACCGACTGGATCGACGCCGCCGTCATCAACGCCGGCGACGGCACCCATGAACACCCCACCCAGGCCCTGCTCGACGCCTTCACCATGCGACGGCACTGGGCCCGCCTCGCCGGCACCGGTTCTGAGGGGACGGACCTCAAGGGCATGCGGGTAGCCATCGCCGGCGACGTCCTGCACTCCCGGGTGGCGCGGTCCAACGTCTGGCTGCTCCGGACACTCGGGGCGGAAGTCACCTTGGTGGCGCCTCCCACCCTGCTGCCGGTCGGCGTCGACAAATGGCCCTGCAGTGTCAGCTACGACCTCGACCAAACCCTGGCAAACGGCGTCGACGCGATGATGATGCTCCGGGTCCAGGGCGAACGCATGAATGCCTCGTTCTTCCCCAGCACCCGGGAATACTCGCGCCGCTGGGGCTTTGACGACAACCGCCTCCGCGCCCTCGACGACCTTGGCATGACGGACACCATCATCATGCACCCGGGGCCCATGAACCGGGGCCTGGAAATCAGCGCCGCCGCGGCGGATTCCCCCCGTTCCACCGTCCTGGCCCAGGTCCGCAACGGTGTGTCCGTGCGGATGGCCGCACTGTACCTGCTGCTCTCCGGGGATACCCGCGAACCAGCCGCATACCGGGCACCGGCCTATGCCGCCGCCCCGTCCACGAAGGAGAGCAACTGATGGCAGCCAACACCGGAACCTACCTCATCCAGGGCGCAGCCATCCTGGGCGGTGACCCCACGGACCTGCTGGTCCGTGACGGCATCATCGCCGAGATCGGCAGCGGCCTTACCGCTGACGGCGCGACGGTCATCAACGCCGCCGGCCTGGTGGCACTGCCCGGCATGGTGGACGTCCACACGCACCTCCGCGAACCGGGCCGCGAGGACGCCGAGACCGTGGAGACCGGAACGCGGGCAGCGGCGCTGGGCGGCTACACGGCCGTGCACGCCATGGCCAACAGCACCCCCGTTGCGGACACGGCAGGCGTGGTGGAACAGGTCTACACGCTGGGCCGGGCAGCCGGCTGGGTGGACGTCCGCCCGGTGGGTGCCGTCACGGTTGGCCTCGCAGGGGAGCAGCTGGCCGAGCTGGGCGCCATGGCCGATTCCCGCGCCCGGGTCCGGATGTTCTCCGACGACGGCATTTGCGTCCATGACCCGGTGCTGATGCGCCGCGCGCTGGAGTACGTCAAAGCGTTCGACGGCGTGGTGGCCCAGCATGCGCAGGAACCGCGCCTGACCGCCGGTGCCCAGATGAATGAAGGCGACGTCTCAGCGGTCCTGGGCCTCACCGGCTGGCCTGCGGTCGCAGAGGAAAGCATCATCGCCCGCGACGTCCTGCTGGCCCAGCACGTTGGTTCCCGCCTCCATGTGTGCCACGTGTCCACGGCCGGCTCGGTGGAAATCATCCGCTGGGCCAAAGAACGGGGCATCGACGTCACGGCCGAGGTCACCCCGCACCACCTCCTGCTTACCGACGACCTGGTGCGCAGCTACGACCCCGTCTTCAAGGTCAATCCGCCGCTGCGCACCGACGCCGACGTCCAGGCATTGCGTGCCGGGCTGGCAGACGGAACGATCGACGTTGTGGGAACCGACCACGCCCCGCACCCCAGCGAGCACAAGGAATGCGAATGGGCGCAGGCAGCCATGGGCATGACCGGGCTTGAAACCGCCCTGTCCGTAGTACAGCACGCCATGATCGAAACCGGCCTGATGACCTGGGCGGACTTCGCCCGGGTCACGTCCACGGCGGCCGCCAAGATCGGCCGGCTGGGCGACCAGGGCCGGCCCATCGAAGCCGGGGAACCCGCCAACCTCATCCTGGTGGACCCGGCGGCACGCTGGACGGTGGACCCGTTCAAGATGGCCACCATGGGGCGCAACTCGCCGTTCAAAGGCAGGGAGCTCCCTGGCAAAGTGGTGGCCACCTTCTTCAAAGGGCACCCCACCGTCCTTGGCGGCGCACTCAACACGCCGCACCCGGAAGCCGCCACAACGCCGGCAGGCGCTGCCTGATGGACAAGATCCTTCCCGGACTTGCCATGCTGGCGGTAGTCGCCGTCGTATTCGTCCTGCTCGCCGTGGGCTGGCGCAACCGTTTGAGGCGCCAGTCCGACGTCGAACAACTGCCCCAGGTGCCCGCCGCCCCCGGTGAGCCCACCGCCGCTGCCGAAGGGCAGTACGTGGCCACCACCACGGCCGGCGACTGGCTGGACCGGATCGCCGTGCACGGGCTGGGCATCCGCACCAACGCCACCCTTGAGGTGTACCCGCACGGCGTCCTCTATGAGCGGTCAGGCGCGCCTGCCCTGTACGTCCCCGCAGCCGCCATGACGGATATCCGGCAGGACAGCGGCATGGCGGGTAAGTTCGTGGAAAAGGACGGCCTGCTGGTGCTCGCCTGGACGCTTGGCGCACACGAGCTGGACACCGGCTTCCGGACCCGCCGCGCAGCGGACAAGGACGTGCTTTACCAGGCCCTTCAGGATTTGATTTCGTCAGCCCCAGCGGCTGGTGCCACCAGTGGAAAGTAAGACAGTGAAAGCGAATACATTGACAGCAACCACCTCCGCTCCGGCAGCGCTTGTTCTCGAGGACGGGCGAATTTTCCGCGGCACCAGCTATGGCGCCACCGGCACCGCCCTGGGCGAGGCCGTCTTCGCCACCGGCATGACCGGCTACCAGGAAACCATCACGGACCCGTCCTACGCCCGGCAGCTGGTGGTGCAGACCGCACCGCACATCGGCAACACCGGCGTGAACAATGACGACGCCGAGTCCCGGCGCATCTGGGTGGCCGGCTACATCGTGCGCGACGCCGCCCGCCGCCCCTCCAACTGGCGCTCTGAGCGGTCGCTGGATGAAGAGCTGGTGGCCCAGGGCATCGTGGGCATCCAGGGCGTGGACACCCGCGCCATCACCCGGCACCTGCGCGAGCACAAGACCATGCGCGCCGGGATCTTCTCCGGCGAGGCAGCACAGGCAACGGACAAGGAACTGCTCGACGCCGTCCTGGCCAGCGCCCCCATGGAGGGTTCGCGCCTGGCCGAGGAAGTCAGCGTGGACGAAGCGTATGTGGTGGAGCCGAAGGACCATGGCTGGGACGGTGAACCCCGCTTCAGCATCGCGGCGATCGATCTCGGCATCAAGGCCATGACCCCGGTCAGGTTTGCCGAGCGCGGCGTCCGCGTCCATGTGCTTCCCGCCACCGCCACCCTGGAGGACGTCAAGGCCGTCAACCCGGACGGCTTCTTCATGTCCAACGGCCCCGGCGACCCCGCGACGGCGGACGCACAGGTCAAGCTGCTGCGCTCGGTCCTCGACGAAAAGCTGCCCTACTTCGGCATCTGCTTCGGCAACCAGATCCTGGGCCGCGCACTGGGCTTTGGCACCTACAAGCTCCGCTACGGCCACCGGGGCATCAACCAGCCCGTGATGGACCGGCGCACCGGCAAGGTGGAGATCACCTCGCAGAACCACGGCTTTGCCGTGGACGCCCCGCTCGACGGCGCCACCCAGGCCCCGGAGGCACGCTACGGGCGGGTGGAAGTGAGCCACATCAGCCTGAACGACGACGTCGTGGAAGGCCTCGCCTGCCTGGACATCCCGGCGTTCTCCGTGCAATACCATCCGGAAGCTGCGGCCGGCCCGCACGATGCCGCCTATCTGTTCGACCGCTTCATCGACCTCATGGAAGGCACGCGGGACGGCAGGAATGCCAACCTGTCGAAAGAGCCCGTGGACTCGGCCCACCCCGCGCAAGCGGACAACAACAGCGCCGGGCACAAAAACGACAACAAGACTGAGGACAAGAAGTAATGCCAAAGAGAACTGACCTTAAGAGCGTCCTGGTCATCGGTTCCGGCCCGATCGTCATCGGCCAGGCCGCCGAATTCGACTACTCCGGCACCCAGGCACTGCGTGTCCTCAAAGAGGAAGGCCTGCGCGTCATCCTCGTGAACTCCAACCCGGCCACCATCATGACCGACCCCGAGTTCGCGGACGCCACCTACGTCGAGCCCATCACCCCCGAGGTGGTGGAGAAGATCATCGCCAAGGAACGCCCCGACGCCGTCCTGCCCACCCTGGGCGGCCAGACCGCACTGAACACGGCCATCGCCCTGGACAAGAACGGCGTGCTGGAGAAGTACAACGTCGAGCTGATCGGTGCCAACATCGCCGCGATCGAGCTTGGTGAGGACCGCGAGAAGTTCAAGGGCGTCGTGGAGCGCTGCGGCGCCGAGTCTGCGCGCAGCCACATCATCCACAGCATGGACGAGGCCCTCACGGCGGCCACGGACCTGGGCTACCCCATGGTGGTCCGCCCGTCGTTCACCATGGGCGGTCTGGGCTCCGGCCTGGCCTACAACGAAGAGGACCTGCGCCGCATCGTGGGCCAGGGCCTGCAGTACAGCCCCACCAGCGAGGTGCTGCTCGAAGAGAGCATCCTGGGCTGGAAGGAATACGAGCTCGAGATGATGCGGGACAAGAACGACAACGTTGTTGTGGTCTGCTCCATTGAGAACTTTGATCCCGTGGGCGTGCACACGGGCGACTCCATCACGGTTGCTCCCGCGCTGACCCTCACGGACCGCGAATACCAGAAGCTCCGCGATGTGGCCATCGCCGTCATCCGCGAGGTGGGCGTGGACACCGGCGGCTGCAACATCCAGTTCGCCATCGATCCCGCCACCGGCCGCGTCGTGGTCATCGAGATGAACCCGCGCGTCTCCCGGTCCTCGGCACTGGCGTCCAAGGCCACCGGCTTCGCCATCGCCAAGATCGCCACCAAGCTCTCGCTCGGCTACACCCTGGATGAGATCCCCAACGACATCACGCAGAAGACCCCCGCATCGTTCGAACCCACCCTGGACTACGTGGTGGTCAAGGTTCCGCGGTTCGCTTTCGAGAAGTTCCCGGCAGCGGACAACACCCTCACCACCACCATGAAGTCGGTGGGCGAGGCCATGGCCATGGGCCGCAACTTCACCGAGGCACTCCAGAAGGCCCTGCGCTCCCTCGAGCAGAAGGGTTCGCAGCTGGACTTCAGCAGCGTCCCGGAGTGGGAAGTCGCGGAACTGATCGAAAAGGCCAAGCGCCCTACCACCGAGCGCCTGCACCAGGTCCAGCGCGCCCTCCTGGGCGGGGCCACCGTGGAACAGCTCTTCGAAGCCACCAAGATCGACCCCTGGTTCCTCGACCAGCTCCAGCTGCTCAACGAAATCTCCCACGAGATCCGCCAGGCCGGCGCCCTGACCGTTGACATGCTCAAGCGCGCCAAGCGCCACGGCTTCTCCGACGAGCAGATCGGCGCACTGACGCACAACTCCGAGGCCGTGGTCCGCGGCGTGCGCCAGGCACTGGGCATCCGTCCGGTCTACAAGACCGTGGACACCTGCGCCGCCGAATTCGCCGCCTACACGCCGTACCACTACTCGGCCTACGACGAGGAGGACGAGGTTGCGCTGCACTCCAAGCCGTCCATTCTGATCCTCGGCTCCGGCCCCAACCGCATTGGCCAGGGCATCGAGTTCGACTACTCCTGCGTCCACGCCTCCATGGCGCTGCGCAAGGCCGGCTACGAGACCGTCATGGTCAACTGCAACCCGGAAACCGTCTCCACTGACTACGACGTCTCCACCCGCCTGTACTTCGAGCCGCTCACGCTCGAGGACGTGCTGGAGGTCATCGCGGCCGAGGAACGCACCGGCGGCGTCATGGGCGTGTTCGTCCAGCTCGGCGGCCAGACCCCGCTGAAGCTCGCGCAGCAACTGGCCGACGCCGGTGTGCCGATCCTTGGCACCTCACCGGAGGCCATCGACCTCGCCGAGCACCGCGGCGCCTTCTCGCGGGTGCTGGACAAGGCCGGCCTGGTGTCGCCCAAGAACGGCACCGCCGTCTCCTTCGAGGACGCCAAGAAGATCGCCGACGAGATCGGCTACCCGGTCCTGGTCCGCCCGTCCTACGTCCTCGGCGGCCGCGGCATGGAAATCGTCTACGACGAGCCCAACCTTTCCCGCTACATCGCCAACGCCACCGAAATCACCCCGGACCACCCGGTGCTGATCGACCGATTCCTGGAGGACGCCGTCGAAATCGACGTCGACGCCCTCTTCGACGGAACGGACATCTACCTGGGCGGCATCATGGAGCACATCGAGGAAGCCGGCATCCACTCCGGTGACTCCGCATGCGTCCTGCCGCCGATCACCCTGGGAAGCAACGTGATCGAACGCGTCCGCGTGGCTACCCGTGCCATCGCCGAAGGCGTGGGCGTGCGCGGCCTCATCAACATCCAGTTCGCGCTGGCCTCGGACGTCCTGTACGTCCTGGAAGCCAACCCGCGCGCCTCCCGGACCGTGCCGTTCGTGTCCAAGGCCACGGGCGTCCAGATGGCCAAGGCCGCTGCCCTGATCGGCACCGGCGTCACCATCAACCAGCTCCGCAGCGCCTACAAGATGCTGCCGGAATCCGGCGACGGCTCCACCCTGCCGCTGGATGCCCCGGTGGCCGTCAAGGAAGCAGTCCTGCCGTTCAGCCGCTTCCGCACGGTGGAGGGCAAGGTCGTCGACTCCCTGCTGGGCCCGGAAATGCGCTCCACCGGCGAGGTGATGGGCATCGACAAGCACTTCGACACCGCCTTCGCCAAGAGCCAGGCCGCGGCCAACAACGCGCTGCCCACCGAAGGCAAAGTGTTCGTCTCCGTCGCCAACCGGGACAAGCGGTCCGTGATCATGGGCGTCAAGCGCCTCTCGGACCTCGGCTTCGAGATCGTCTCGACCGGCGGCACCGCCGACGTCCTGCGCCGCAACGGCATCCAGGCCACCCCGGTCCGCAAGGTCGCCGAGGGCAGCAGCGCCGAGGGCGAAGGCACCATCGCTGACCTGGTCATCGCCGGGGAGATCGATATGGTCTTCAATACCCCCTCCGGCGGCGAAGCCCGCAGTGACGGCTACGAACTCCGCGCCGCGGCCACATCCATCGGTATTCCGTGCATCACCACGGTGGCAGAGTTCAACGCCGCCGTGCAGGCCATCGAAGCCATGCGCACCTACGAGTGGTCCGTCACCAGCCTGCAGGAGCACGCCGCCGCGCTTGCGGAATCACAGAAGGCTGCCCTGCAGCATGCCTGAGCAGGTACCCGGCATCCATCAGGTACCAGGCGCCGGCCGGGAGTCTTTTGGCTCCCGGCTCGGCGCGGCCATGGCCGCCCGCGGTCCGTTGTGCGTGGGCATCGACCCGCACCCTGCATTGCTGAAGAGCTGGGGGCTGGACGACGACGCCGCGGGGTTGAGGCGCTTTTCCCTGACCGTCCTGGAGGCGGTGGCTTCGCTCGCTGCCGCGGTAAAGCCGCAGGTGGCCCTTTACGAACGCCACGGTTCGGCGGGCATGGCGGTGCTGGAGGAAGTCCTGGCCACGGCGCGGGACGAGTCGGTCCTCAGCATCGCTGATGCCAAACGGGGCGACATCGGTTCCACCATGGCCGCCTACGCCGATGCGTGGCTTCGGGATGAGTCGCCGCTGGCGGCGGACTCCGTCACGCTGAGCCCCTACCTTGGCTTCGAGTCGTTGCGCCCTGCCCTGGACCTCGCGGCGGAAACCGGGCGGGGTGTTTTCGTGCTGGCGCTGACCTCCAACCCTGAAGGCGCTTCCGTCCAGCACGTCGGTGGAAAGGACTCCGTGGCCCGCAGGATCACGGAGGCGGCCGCGGCGGAGAACTCCCGGTACGGGGGCAGCCTGGGTTCGGTGGGCCTGGTGGTGGGTGCCACCGTTGGCAGTGCCCTGGCAGACCTTGAACTGGACCTCGCTGCTGTCCGCGGCCCCATCCTGGCACCTGGTCTCGGGGCGCAGGGGGCCACGCCTGCGGACCTTCGGGCCACGTTCGGTGACGCCTACCCGCTGGTCCTGGGAACCTCCAGCCGCGACATCCTTTCCGCGGGACCGCAAACCGGCGGGCTGCGGGACGCTGCCCTGCGCACGCTTGACGGGCTGCGGGGACAATAGGCTGCAATTGCCGCAATGCATTGATTCGGGCTGCACCAGAGGGTAGTTTCAGGACAGGTCCAAGGGCGGCCGCCCTTGGATGAAATCCGCCGACTCCGGGGGTGTCCTTCATGGTCCTGCGACCCTTATCAGCGTCTGAACGGGCCGACGCCTTGGGCAAGGCAGCAGCGGCCAGGGCCACCCGTGCCGCCGCCAAGGAAAGCCTTCGGAGCGGCAACAGGTCCGCGGCGGACATCATCAGCTCCGCACTGGAGGACGACGCCCTGGCCCGGATGAAGGTTTCAGAACTGCTCGAGGCGCTTCCCGGGATCGGGAAGGTGCGGGCCGCCGCAATCATGCAGCAGCTGGGCATCGCGGCGTCCCGCAGGGTCCGGGGCCTGGGCGTCCACCAGCGCCGGGCGCTGGTAGATTTTATTGACGAGCATTAGGGCAGGCGGCGCCTGTCTTTCCCCCAACTGCGGCAAAAGGAATACGTGAGCAAGAAACCTGGACTGACAGTCCTCGCAGGTCCGACTGCTGTTGGCAAGGGCACCGTGTCCACCTACATCCGTGACAATTACCCCGAAGTGTGGCTTTCCGTCTCAGCCACCACCCGCGCGCCCCGGCCGGGAGAGGTGGACGGTGTGCACTACTTCTTCAAGACCAAGGACGAGTTCAAGCAGCTCATTGCCGACGGCGAGCTCCTCGAGTGGGCCGTCGTGCACGGACAGAACACCTATGGCACCCTGAAGAGCACCGTGAACCGGGCCATCGCCGAAGGCCGCTCCGTGCTGCTGGAGATTGACCTGCAGGGCGCCCGGCAGGTCAAGGCAGCCGTTCCGGACGCCCAGTTCGTGTTCCTGGCCCCGCCCACCTGGGATGAGATGGTCCGCCGGTTGGTGGGCCGTGGCACCGAAACCCCCGAGGAACAGCAGCGTCGCCTGGAAACCGCTAAACTGGAACTTGCTGCTGAACCGGAGTTCGACCACACCGTCATTAACGACGACGTCCGCCGGGCAGCGGACGAGCTTGTTTCACTCATGGGGCTGACACCGCATCCACACCTGCCGGAACCGTCAGCCCGCTAGGAATTTGGAGAATTCGTGTCCACGAACCTTGAAGGCATCATCAACCCGCCGATCGACTCGCTGCTTGAAGCAGCCGATTCCAAGTACGGCCTGGTGATCTTCGGTGCCAAGCGCGCTCGTCAGATCAACGCCTACTACGCCCAGCTGCACGAGGGCCTGTTCGAATACGTCGGGCCCCTGGTTGACACCAAGCTGAACGAGAAGTCGCTCTCGATCGCACTGCGCGAGATCAACGAAGGCAAGCTGGTTTCCACGCCGATCCAAGCCGCAGAGTAATCCTGCCGCTGAACTGACTTGCTGTTGACGGAGGTCACGTGCGCATAGTCCTCGGAGTCGGGGGAGGGATTGCCGCCTACAAGGTGGCATCGCTCCTCCGGCTTTTTACTGAAGCCGGCCATGACGTCACGGTGATTCCCACAGAGGCGTCCACCCGCTTTATCGGAACCGCCACCTGGGAGGCGCTGTCCGGAAACCCTGTCAGCAACAGCGTTTTCGATGACGTGCACCTGGTCAACCACGTGCGCCTGGGCCACGAGGCGGACCTGGTGGTGGTGGCACCCGCCACCGCGGACCTCCTGGCGAAGGCTGCCACCGGCCAGGCCGGGGACCTGCTCACCAACACGCTGCTGATGGCCCACGGCCCGGTGCTGTTCGCCCCTGCGATGCACACCGAGATGTGGCAGCATGCCGCCACCCGCGCCAACGTTGAAACGCTCCGCAGCCGCGGTGCGGCTGTCCTGGAACCCGCCTCCGGCAGGTTGACGGGCGCTGACTCAGGTCCCGGCAGGCTCCCTGAGCCGCAGGTGATCTTCGACGCAGCCATGGCCCTGGCCCAGGGACGAAGCGATTACCAGCTGCCCCTTGCCGGCCGCACCGTAACCATCAGCGCCGGCGGCACCCGGGAACCGCTGGACCCCGTGCGTTTCCTTGGCAACCGGTCTTCCGGCAAGCAGGGTGTGGCGCTGGCGGTCGCTGCCCGGAACGCCGGGGCTACGGTGCGTTTGCTGGCAGCCCACATGGACGTTCCGCCGCCGGCCGGCGTGGAGGTTGTCCGTGTGGAGACCGCGCTGCAACTCCGGGAAGCCGCGCTGGACGCCGCTGCCGGGTCCGACGTCGTCATCATGTCCGCAGCCGTGGCCGATTTCCGTCCGGCAGAAGTCTCGGACACCAAGATCAAGAAACGGGATGACACCGCGGATCCCGTCATCACCCTGGTCCGGAACCCGGACATCCTGCATGAACTCGTGGAGCAGCGCAATCTGAGGGCACGGCGAAACGTCACCGGGGAGGGCAACGGGGGTACTGCCGGAGCCGGGCAGCTGATCGTCGGCTTTGCCGCCGAGACCGGGGACAGCCAAGGCGACGTCCTGGCCTATGCGGAAGCAAAACTCCAGCGCAAGGGCTGCGATCTGCTGGTGGTGAACCACGTAGGAACGGACAAGGTCTTCGGGCAGGACTCCAACTCGGTCGTCATCCTCTCGCGCTCCGGCTCCGAACCACAGGAAGCATCGGGAACCAAGACAGAGGTTTCGGAAGCCATCATCAGCCGCATCAGCTTTGAACTGAACCAGGTCTCTTTCAACTGAACCTGTTTCGCCCCTCGCTGGAGGTGGTTCCCGCCACCTTTGCTTAGCACGGGGACATCTGCCGACTTCTCCCTGACGGGAGTACCAACACCAACCAGTAAGGTAGTTGAGTGACTTTACCGCTGCACCTTCCCCAGTCCCATGGGGCCACGCCCTCCGCGCTCCGGCTTTTCACGTCGGAGTCGGTCACTGAAGGCCATCCGGACAAGATCTGCGACCAGATCAGTGACGCCATCCTGGACGCGCTGCTGGCCGCTGACCCGGAGTCCCGTGTTGCCGTGGAGACCATGGCCACCACAGGCCTGGTGCACGTGGCAGGCGAAGTCACCACTGACGCCTACGTCGAAATCCCGCAGATTGTCCGCGAGACCATCCTGGGCATCGGCTACGACTCCTCGGCCAACGGCTTCGACGGTGCCCGCTGTGGCGTGTCCGTCTCCATCGGCCAGCAGTCCAACGACATCGCCGGCGGCGTGTTCAACTCCCTTGAGGCACGCGAAGGCCGCCAGGAAGACGACTACGACCTCCAGGGCGCGGGTGACCAGGGCCTGATGTTCGGCTACGCCAGCGACGAAACCCCTTCCTACATGCCCACGCCCATCTGGCTGGCCCACCGGCTCTCCGAACGGCTCACGGAGGTCCGCAAGACCGGCCAGCTGCCCTACCTCCGCCCCGACGGCAAGACCCAGGTGACTGTCGGCTACGACAAGGACCGGCCCGTATCCGTGGAAACGGTGGTGATTTCCAGCCAGCACGCCGAGGGGGCGAGCCTGGAGCAGCTGCGCGCCGACCTCGCCGCCGTCGTCATCGAACCCGTCCTGGCGGGCGCCAACCTGGACATCTCACGGGCGGCAAACATCCTTAACCCCGCCGGTGAGTTTGTCATCGGCGGGCCTGTTGGCGACGCCGGCCTCACCGGCCGCAAGATCATCGTCGATACCTACGGGGGCATGGCACGCCACGGCGGCGGCGCCTTCTCCGGCAAGGATCCGTCCAAGGTGGACCGCTCCGCCGCGTACGCCATGCGCTGGGTTGCCAAGAACGTGGTGGCCGCAGGGCTGGCCAAGCGCGCTGAGATCCAGATCGCCTACGCCATCGGCCAGGCCCGGCCGGTGGGAACCTACGTGGAGACGTTCGGCACCGAGACCGTGGACCCTGCCCGGATCAGCGCAGCCATCGCGGAGATTTTCGACCTCCGACCGCGTGCCATCATCGATGCCCTGGACCTCAAGCGCCCCATCTATGCCAAAACGGCAGCCCACGGGCACTTCGGCCGGGATGAGCCCGACTTCACCTGGGAACGCCTGGACCGGGTGGATGACCTGAAAGCATTTTTCAACGCCTAGGCTGCTTCGGCCGGGATGCCGGCAGAACAATGTCAGTGCCCGGTGATTGGCTGTTCCTGTCCAAACCCGGTAGCTGAACGGAGGTAACCGCCATGGTTGCTGACAGTTCCGTCCAGCCATCCCTCCTGCAGGGTTTCCCTGCACGTCCGGTCCAAGGCGGCGTGGCGGTGGCGGAGCGGCTCCCGGTGGCACGGGTGCTCGTTGAGTCCTCGCTGCCACATCTGGACCGCCCTTTTGACTATGCAGTCCCGGTTGCACTCGACCATGCAGCCCAGCCGGGCGTCCGGGTCAAGGTTAAATTCAACGGCCAGGACCTCAACGGGTTTCTGCTTGAGCGCATGGCCGTCTCCGACGCCGGACACAACCTGGTGCCACTGGCCAAGGTCGTGTCCCCGGTTCCGGTCCTTACGCCGGCCGTCAGGGACCTTGCCACCGCCGTCGCTGCACGGTATGCCGGTACGGTCAGCGATGTCCTCCGCCTCGCAGTTCCACCCCGCGTTGCAGGGTTGGAAAAGGACTTTCCCGGCGCACTGGACACCGCCGGGGCGGAGGGTATGCCGGGCACGCCTGGTGACTCCGACTTTCCAGCCTGGACCCCGTACCGCACAGGTGCCGCATTCCTGCGGCACCTGGCCGGCGGGGGATCACCACGTGCCGTCGTCAACCCGCTGCAGGGGTACGGGCCTGCCGGCTGGCCGGACCTGCTGGCCCAGGCCGCCGCTGCCGCCTATGCCTCCGGCCGTGGCGCCCTGCTGCTGGTGCCCGACTACCGGGACCTTGACCGGCTGGAGAAAGCACTCACCGACCTGGTGCCGGAGCATGCCGTGGCCAGGCTCACCGCCGACGACGGCCCCACACCCCGGTACCGGAACTTCCTGCGTCTGCTCGCCGGCACGGCAAAAGTCGCCATCGGTACCCGTTCGGCAGCCTTCGCCCCGGTGCAGGACCTGGGGCTTGTGGCCTGCTGGGACGACGGCGATGACCTCCACATCGAGCAGCGGGCACCTTACGCCCACGCCAGGGAGGTCCTGCTCCTCCGGGCGGAGCAGGAGGGGACGGCCTGCCTTCTCGCCGGGCACGCCCGCAGCACCGAGGTCCAGCGTCTGGTGGAGGCCGGCTGGGCCGTCCCCGTTGACGTCGGGCGTGCCACCGTCCGCGGGACCGTTCCCCGCGTGGTCAGCACTGCCGACAGCTTCGAGCGGGGGCGGGACCCGCTGGCCACCCTCGCCCGCCTCCCGCATGCCGCGTGGCAGGCCGCCAAGGAAGGGTTGGAGCGCGGCCCTGTCCTGGTCCAGGTTGCCAGGGCGGGCTATGCGCCCTCGCTGGTGTGCGAAACATGCCGGGAACCGGCCCGCTGCGGCAACTGCCAGGGACCCCTGGCGCTGGCCGGCACATCCGCACTGCCCCAATGCCGGTGGTGCTCCACCCCGGCCCCGGACTGGACGTGTTCACATTGCGGTGGGCGGCGTCTTCGAAAAGGTGCTACCGGAGTCCTGCGCACTGCCGAGGAGCTTGGCCGCGCGTTTCCCGGGAAAACGGTCATCACGTCCTCCGGCGACCAGGTGAAAGCCACGGTGGGCGCGGGCAAGGCGCTGGTGGTGGCAACGGTGGGGGCCGAACCGGTCGCGGACGGCGGGTATGCCGCAGCCCTGCTGCTGGACGGGGATTCCCTGCTGCGCCGGGAGACCCTCCGCGCGGGCGAAGACACGGTGCGCCGCTGGTTCAACGCCGCTGCCCTCGTCCGCCCCGCCCCGGACGGTGGGCTGGTGGTGGTCACCGCCACGGACACGGCCGCCACCGGCGCGCTGCTGCGGTGGGATCCGGCAGGTTACGCGGGCCGGGAGCTGTCCCTGCGCGTGGAGCTGCAGCTTCCCCCGGCGGTGCGCATCGCGTCAGTAACAGGGCCGCGCGCCGCCGTCGAACACTACACCGGCGCCGTGGAAGCGGACCTTGCCGGCACGGGAATAACAGTCCGTACCGCAGGCCCGGCCCCGCTGCTGCTCACCGCACAACCCTCCGGCAGGCGCTCCGCGGAGGATGTACGGACCCTGCTGTTCTTCCCCTACGGCCAGGCCACCGCCGTCGTCCGTGTCCTGCGGGCCACCCGGGCAGCCGTGGCCGCCAAGCGGACCACGGAACCGGTGCAGTTGCGCCTGGACGGCGTGGACGTCATCTAGGGAAGGCGTGGTCTGCCGCGGCCCACCTTCAGCGGCGCCTTTTCGCCGCTACCTCGTGCGCCGCGTCCACCAGCTGCCGTGCCGATTCATCCCAGCTGAACTCCGCCGCCCGGGCCGTTGAGCGGCGCGACATGTCCTGCCAGTGCGCGTCGTCCTGCAGCTGTGCCACCGCGCCGGCGAACTGGCCGGGTGACTCCGGGTCCACATAGATGGCGGCGTTCGCGCCGACTTCCCGGAAGATTGGGATGTCGCTGGCGATCACCGGGGTACCCACGGCCATCGCCTCGACCAGGGGAAGGCCGTATCCCTCGGCCCGGGAGAGGCTCACCAGTGCCGTGGCCCGCCGCAGCAGCCCGTCATACTCCGCGTCCGTCACGCCGTTGTGGAACACCACGGAAGCGCCGGCGGGGATGATGCTTTCCAGTTCCGCCCGCCGCTGCGGCGTGATCCGGCTGAGCAGGTGCAGCGTGTAGCCGGGCAGCCTGGACATGCCGGCCACCATGGTTTCCACGTTCTTGTAGGGCATGAAGGAACCCATGTAAATGATCGTTTTGTCCGCACCGTCGGCCGGGTTGCGTGGTTCCTGCGCCGGTTGCGGGGCGTTGGCGACAATGCGCACGGGCCTGCGCGTCAGGCGGTACTTGGCCATCAGCGCCTCGGTGGTCCGGCTGATGGTGGCCACGGTATCGGCCCGGTTGAGGAGCAGCCGTTGCGGCCAAAACGCCTTGTGGTAGAGGCGCCAAAGCAGCCGGACGGGGGCCGGCAGGAATCCCGGGGGAGCCGGGTGCTCATAGTAGATGAGGTCGTGCAAAGTCAGGATCAGCCCGTACTTCCGGCCCCAGGTGCCCATTGTCTGCATGGGACACACCACCACGTCCGCCCCGATCGCGTTCACCTTCCGGGCAACGAAAAGCTCCAGGGGCGAGAGCGGGCTGCTGATCAGCGTGTAGGGCACGTCAGGCAGGAGGGCGAGTTGCCGGACGTCGGAGACCAGCATGGAGACGTCAGCGATCCTCGCCGTGGCAGCGATCAGGCTGGCTCCATAGCGGCTGATGCCATCGTGATGGTCGGTACGGGTGAAACGTGCATCAATGACGATCTTCACGCGGGATGGTCCTTCAGGAAGCTGCGGATGTAGCGGGCGGCCGGCTCGGGTGTTTCGTAGTGGATCAGGTGTCCGACGCCGGGAATCACCTTCAGTTCCCCGTCCGGAAGCAGTGCCAGGAGGCGGTGCTGGTTGGGAAGGGTGGCGATTTCATCCTTTTCGCCGGCAATCAGCAGGACGGGAAGTTCCAGTTGTCCGGCGACCTCTGCCACGTGGTTGCTGACCGAAGCGGTAAATGACTCCAGCAGGCTGTCCCGGTCGGCAAAGGAACTGAAATAAGCGTGGTGCTGGCCGTGGATGAAGGCCCGCAGCTCCTTGTCGCGGGTCTTGGCCATGGTCCCGCTCATGACCCTCACGATCAGCGGATTGCGCAGCAGCGCCAGCCCGGGCCTGCGGGGGAGCCGCGCCGCCAGCCGGTAGTACAGCACGGCCAGCCGCGTCATCAGGCCCTTGGGTCCTTCCAGCGCCGGAGCGGCGATGGGGTTGATGAGGATCAGGGGGCGCACGGCCTCCGGGTTGTTGGCCACGAAGTGCGCGGCCACGATGGAGCCGAAGGAGTGCCCCAGCAGCACGGTATCCGGTCCCAGGCCCTGGGCCGCCATGAAGTCAGTGATGAACTGCCCGTAGCGTTCCACCGAGTGCGGGTCCCGGGCAAAGGCATCCGAACTGCCGAACCCAGGCAGGTCGGGCATGATGATGCGCATTTCCGGGAGCTGGTCCGCGACGCGCAGGAGCCCGTGGTGGTCGCCGCGGAACCCGTGGACCACCAGGACGGTGCGGGTCTCCGGCGTCTCCTGCAGGGGCTCGTAGGTCCAGAAGGCCACCGTGCCGCCGTCGAGGGTCACGGTTGAGGCGGAGGCGCGGGCGGAAAGTTCAACGCTCAGGTATGCAGGCGCAGGGGAGGTCCCCGGGTTAACGGTGTCCATGGCGGGCCTAGTTGACGTTGTCCGGATGGGACCCGGTCCGCTGGCCGCGGTCCAGCGCGTTGATGGCCGCAAGATCGCGTTCGGAGAGCTGGAAGCCGAAGACGTCGAGGTTCTCCCGGATCCGCGCTTCCGAGCTGGCCTTGGGGATGGCGATGTTCCCCAGCTGCATGTGCCAGCGCAGAATCACCTGGGCGGGGGACCGGCCGTGCTCGGCGGCGCAGGCCTGGATGACAGGATCGGCCAGCACCTGGCCGCGGCCCAGCGGGCTCCAGGCCTCGGTGCGGATGCCCAGCTCCGCGTGCCTGCTGCGCAGTTCCTCCTGCTGCAGCCAGGGGTGCAGTTCGATCTGGTTGACGGCAGGGACCACTTCGGCGCTTTGAAGCAGGCGGTCAAGATGTGCCGGCTGGAAGTTGCTGACACCAATGGCACGGACCCTGCCTTCGCGGTAGAGCGTTTCCAGGGCACGGTAGGTTTCGGGGAAGAGCCCCCGGCGCGGGCAGGGCCAGTGGATCAGGTACATATCCACGTAGTCCAGGCCCAGATTGACCATGGAATCATCGAATGCGCGCAACGTCGCGTCGTACCCGTGGTGGTCGTTCCATACCTTGGTTGTGATAAAGACGTCGGCCCGGCCCAGGGACGGGAACAGCTCCCCGGAGCCGCCGCTTCCGCTACCGTCGCCAAGCTGCGAACTGATGCCGCGCGCCACCCCGGTCTCGTTTCCATACATGGCTGCGGTGTCGAAGTGGCGGTAACCGGCGGCGAGCGCAGTGGCCACCAGCCCTTCCGCGTCCGCTGCCGGCACCTTGTACAGCCCAAAGCCGAGCTGGTCTATCAGCACGCCATTGTTCAGGCTCAGCCGGGGTGAGGTTCTCATGGCAACGACTCTACCTACTTCAGCTGGTCAGTCCCTCGTAATTGACCAGCCGGCGTGCGGTGGCTTCATCCAGGATCAGGTCGGTGGCCAGCCTGGCCGCCAGGGCTCCGCGCAGCCCGTTGATCTTGGAGACCCCCGAGACCACGCAGATCCTGCGGCGCACCTGCCGGAGCTGGGCAAGTGCCGGGCCGGTGGACCTTTCATTCAGGACGATCCCGTCAGAGGACCCGTCCGCCCGGAAAAACACGGTGGCAACGTCTCCCACCACGTCGGAATTGGCCAGGGCGTTCAGGTCCTCCTCGTCAAGGTACCCGCCCGCGTAAACATGGCTGGGATAGTCGGCGTGTACGGAACCGACACCGAAAATGGCGATGCTCATCTTGGCCTGCAGTTCCAGGACCCGCTGCACACTGCGTTCATTCCACATGGCCGTCTTGGTAGCGGCATGGTCGAAGAAGGCGGGGACGGGGAACTGCTCCACCCGCGCCCCGTACGCGCTGCCGAACCTGCGCATGATGTCGCTCGCGTAGGTGATACCGGTGGTGTGCATGTTTCCGGCACCGTTGAGCTGGACGATGACGCTGTCGTGCGTGATCTTTCTTGTGAGGTGCCGGCTGACCGCACTGAGCGTTGATCCCCAGGCCACGCCGATGATGGCATTGGAATCCACCAGTGGCCCGATGGTACGCGCCGCCTGCATGGCCACGCGGTCCAGGGTTTCGGCTTCATTGAGCGTCCCGAGGATGGGAACCACGTGGACATCCAGGTTGTACCGGCGCCGGATCATGCCCTCCAGTTCGGGCCCGGTGTCCAAAGGGTTGCGGATCTGGATCTGCACCAGGCCCGATTCCCTGGCTGAGGACAAAAGCCGCGAAACGGTGGACCGGGAGGTACGCAGTTCACGGGCGATCGCATCCATGGTGAGGTCCTGCAGATAGTACATTTGTGCAGCTCGGAGGGCATCTGCGTCCCGGGAAAGTGTCATCTCAGTTCCCTTCTGCACGTTTGTGCATAGTGCTTGACTCCATTTTCCATTTCTCCAAACAATAGAGCAGAACGGCGGCGCCAAACAGCCGGTGCCCGCATCACACAAAGCCCCAAGGGAGTAGTTTTTTGGGACCCAAGGATTCAACTGTTCACCCGTCTGTCACCGCAGCCCGGCCTGGGACCGAACGCGCTTCGGTCCACAGCCTGCGGCGCCGTCCGCACGCGAAAGTGCTGGTGGTGGGTGGTGGCATCAACGGCGTAGGCACGTTCCGCGATCTGGCACTGCAGGGCGTGGACGTGGCGCTGGTGGAGCGCGGCGATTACTGCCAGGGCGCCAGCGGTGCGTCCTCACACATGATCCACGGCGGTATCCGGTACCTGGAAAACGGCGAGTTCCGCCTGGTCCGGGAGTCCGTAGTGGAACGCAACCGCCTGCTGAAGATTGCCCCGCACTACGTCAAGCCGCTGCAGACAACCATCCCGATCTCCAGCACCTTCTCCGGCATCCTCTCCGCACCGCTGCGCTTCCTCACCCACAAGCAGCAGGGCAAGCCCAAGGAGCGTGGCGCATTCCTCATCAAGGCCGGCCTCAGCCTTTACGATTCGTTTTCACGGGACGGCGGGACCGTGCCGCGGCACCAGTTCCGCACCCACAAGGCAGCCCTCAAGGAACTGCCCGACCTCCGGCCCGACGTTAAATACACCGCCACCTACTTCGACGCCTCCGTCCACAACCCGGAGCGCCTCACCCTCGATGTCCTCCAGGACGGCGAAAAGGCCGGCCGGGGAGGCAACCAGCAGGGCACCAGCGCACAGGGTGATACGGCCCGCGCCAGCAACTACCTCTCCCTCCAGTCCGTGTCCCCCGAGCCCAACCCGGGGACGGGGCGCGGCAGCACCGTCCGGTTGCGTGACGAGCTGACGGGGGAGGAGTTCGACTTCACCGCGGACGTCATCGTCAACACCACCGGGGCGTGGGTTGACCTCACCAACGAGGCAATGGGTGCGGCATCGTCCTTCATGGGCGGAACCAAGGGCTCCCACATCGTGCTGGACCATCCCGGCCTCCTGGCCGCCTGCCGCGGCCGGGAAATCTTCTTTGAGCACACCGACGGCCGGATCGTCCTCATCTACCCCATGGGAGACCGGGTGCTGGTGGGCACCACGGACGTGGACGCTGACATGTCGGAGGATGCCGTCTGCACCGATGAGGAGATCCAGTACTTCTTCGACCTGATCGGCCACGTCTTCCCCGCGATTGACGTCACCCCTGACGACATCGTCTACACGTTCTCGGGTGTCCGCCCCCTGCCGAGCCATGACGCCACCCAGCCGGGGTTCGTCTCCCGCGACTACCGCATCGAACGCCGCGCCTCCGGACGCGACGGAAGCGGCGCCGTCGTGCTGAGCCTGGTAGGCGGCAAATGGACCACCTTCCGCGCCCTCGCCGAGCACCTGACCAACGAGGTCCTCAGCGAACTGGGCGTGCAGCGCAAGGTTTCGACGGCGCAGCTCCCCATTGGCGGCGGCGCCGGTTTCCCTGCCGACGAAGCAGGCGTCCAGAAGTGGATCAAGGCACACATGGCGGAGGGCCGGGACGCAGACCGCACAGCCGGGCTGCTGACCCGCTACGGGACCCGGGCCGAAGCAGTAATCGCCTACCTCGATGCCGGACCCGACCAGGCACTGCGGTCCACCCGGGAGCTCAGCGTCCGTGAACTGGAGTTCATGGCGGCAAACGAGCAAGTGGGGCACCTGGTGGATGTCTTCATCCGGCGCACCTCCCTGGCCTTTCGGGGGCTCGTCACCGGCGAACTTCTCAACGAGGTGGCGGAGGTGCTGTCCGTCCCGCTCAAGTGGGACGCTTCGGCGCGCACCGCTGAGATCAGGCACGCGCAGGACGTGCTGCAACGTTTCCACCGGGTGGAAACGCACAGCCTGGTCTCCTGAGGACCAGGCTGCCGGCCGGGACGTTTCAGCGTCCCGGCCCAACGGTCCTTCACCCGCGGAGGACCGACAACTAAAAACAGAAGGAGTCAATGATGTCTCTAGGAATAGTCTTCCTCTCCGAAGTCTTTGGCACGGGCATGCTGACCCTGTTGGGTTGCGGCGTCGTTGCCAACGTGGCTTTACGGGGGACAAAAGGCAACAGCGGCGGTTTTCTGATGGTCACCTGGGGATGGGGCATTGCCGTATTCTGTGGTGTCTTCGTTGCCGCGAAGTCGGGCGCGCACCTGAACCCTGCCGTCACGCTCGGCCTGATGCTCAACGGAAAAGCCGAATACGCTCCCGGTGTCGCCGTAGACGTGGCTTCCACGCTGACCTACTTCGGCGGCGAGATGGTGGGCGCCTTCCTCGGCGCCGTAGTCTGCTGGCTGGCTTACAAGCAGCACTTTGATGACGAGCCGGAGCCTGCAGGCAAGCTCGGGACCTTTTCCACCGGGCCTGCCATCCGCTCCACCCCGTGGAACCTGATCACCGAGATCATCGGTACTTTTGTCCTGGTCTTCGTCATCCTCACCCTCGGCGGGACACCCTCCGGCCTCGGTCCGCTCGCGGTCGCGCTGCTCGTGGTGGGCATCGGCGTTTCCCTTGGCGGCCCCACCGGCTACGCCATCAACCCCGCCCGCGACCTCGGACCGCGCATCGCCCACGCGCTGCTTCCAATCAAGGGCAAGGGTTCCAGCGACTGGGCCTACTCCTGGATCCCCGTCGTCGGGCCTCTGGTCGGAGGCGCCCTCGGCGGCCTGGCAGCCCGCATAGTTCCCATCATCGTCACGGCCGCTTCCTGACCCGTACCGACTACAGCCATCAACAAGACAAGGACGTCATCATGAACCAGTACGTAATCGCCATTGACCAGGGCACCACCAGCACCCGCGCCATCATCTTTGACCACAGCGGCGCCATTGTCTCTTCCGGCCAGATGGAACACGAGCAGATCTTCCCCCAGGCAGGCTGGGTGGAACACGACGCCGCGGAGATCTGGAACAACACCCGTGAGGTCATCGGATCGGCCCTCTCGAAGGCGAACCTGACACGGCACGACATTGCCGCCGTCGGCATCACCAACCAGCGCGAAACCGCTGTGGTGTGGGACAAGACCACGGGCAAGCCGGTCTACAACGCCATCGTGTGGCAGGACACCCGGACGCAGGACATCGTGGATGCGCTGTCGAAGGACGGCGGCGCGGACCGCTTCAAACAAAAGGTGGGCCTGCCCCTGGCCACCTACTTCTCCGGCACCAAGATCAAGTGGATCCTGGACAACGTGGACGGTGCCCGCGAAAAGGCAGAGGCCGGGGACCTGGTCTTTGGCAACACCGACGCCTGGGTCCTGTGGAACCTGACCGGCGGCGTGGACGGCGGCGTCCACGTCACCGACGTCACCAACGCCTCCCGGACCCTGTTCATGGACCTCGACACGCTGCAGTGGGACGACGAGATCCTCGGGATCTTTGGCGTACCCCGCAGCATGATGCCGGAGATCAAGTCCTCTTCCGAGGTGTACGGCGAAGTCCACGGCTCGCAGCTGCTCCGCGAGACGCCCGTGGCGGGCATCCTGGGCGACCAGCAGGCCGCCACTTTCGGCCAGGCGGCCTTCGAAGCCGGCGAAGCCAAGAACACCTACGGCACGGGCTGCTTCCTGATCTTCAACACGGGCGAAGAAATCGTCCACTCGAAGAACGGGCTCCTCACCACGGTCGGCTACAAGCTGGGTGATGCCAAGCCGCACTACGCCCTCGAAGGCTCCATCGCCGTCACCGGCTCCCTCGTCCAGTGGCTGCGTGACAACCTGGGCATGATCAGCAGCGCCCCTGAAGTGGAAACCCTTGCCGCGTCCGTGAAGGACAACGGCGGCGTGTACATCGTTCCGGCCTTCTCCGGCCTGTTCGCCCCGTATTGGCGCTCCGACGCCCGCGGCGCGATCGTCGGCCTGACCCGGTTCGTCAACAAGAACCACATCGCCCGGGCGGCGCTCGAGGCCACCGCGTTCCAGACCCGGGAGGTGCTGGACGCGGTCAACGCGGACTCCGGTGTGCCGCTGAGCGAGTTGAAGGTCGACGGCGGCATGGTTGCCAACGACGCGCTCATGCAGTTCCAGGCGGATATCCTGGGCGTCCCGGTCATCCGCCCCAAGGTCATTGAAACCACTGCGCTGGGAGCTGCCTACGCGGCAGGCCTGGCTGTTGGTTTCTGGAAGGACCTGGGCGAGTGCTCGGCCAACTGGGCGGAGGACAAGCGCTGGGAGCCTCAGATGGACCAGGCTGAACAGGACCGCCAGATGCGGCTCTGGAAGAAGGCCGTCAGCAAGTCCATGGACTGGGTCGACGAGGACGTGCGCTAGCTGTACTGTCCCGGGGCCGCCTGCCGATTTCGGCGGGCGGCCCTGCCGTGTCCCCGCCAAGCCCTGTCAGCGGTGTCAGCGGTGTCAGGGCGTGGGCCGCGGCGGCAAATCCTCTGTGGCCGGGCCCTGGATGACCTTGCCGTCCACATCGAACCGGGAGCCGTGGCAGGGGCAATCCCACGTGCGTTCCCCCCTGTTGAAGCCGACAGTGCAGCCCAGATGGGTGCAGACCGCGGACACGGCATGCACGCCTCCCGCTTGATCCCTGTAGTAGGCCGTGTTGGTCCCGGCTGCTTCAATCACCGTGCCGTCGTCAGGCTGTAGGTCCGCTACCGGCAAGGCAACATCCTTTGGGCGGGTCTTCTCCCCGTCCCTGTCATCGGCGGCCGCCGCTGCTGGAACCCCTGCTGGCCCTGTCCTGGCCCGTGACGGCGCGCGGTTGCTGTCGAACAGGGGCGCCCAGTCGTTTCGCGTGCCGTCGAGCAGATCCGCCAGCATCAGTGCGGCGGCTGTACCGTTGGTCAGCCCCCATTTGCGCAGGCCCGTAATGACGAAGGCATGCCGGCTGTCCGGGTTCAGCGGCCCGACGTAAGGCAGTCCGTCTTGCGGCATGTTGTCCTGGGTGGACCAGCGGTACGCAACGGCCCCTGCCCCGAATCGGCTGCGCGCGTAACCGGCCAGTCTGGCATGGCGTGATGCCGGATCCACTTGTTGGGTGGCGGGATGGCCCTCGCCGCCGGCCAGCAGGTACGTGACCCCGTTCAGCCGAACCGTCAGCAACGAACGCATCGGCTCATCGGTGCTGATAAAGGTGGCGTCCAGGGGAGGGCTGTCCAATATTGCGGCAACGATGTAGGAGCGGTGTGGCTGGCACAGTGTTTCGAACCGGCCATGGTCGCCGAAAGGCACGTTCGTGGCCACAATGGCATCGCCGGCCAGCACCGTTCCGTTCCCGGTGGTCACTATCACCGGTGTTTGCTCCTGCAGATTGTTGGCGCGCGTCCCTTCGAAGACGAAGCTGCCGCCTCCATCCACTGCGGCGGCCAGTCCATGGAGGTACTGCACCGAGTGAATCTGCGCCTGCCTGTCGAACCGGACGGCGCCGGCCACCGGGAACGGCAGGGGTACGTCGACCGTGAACGTGGCCGGAAGGCCGAGACTGGCGGCAAGTTCTGCTTCTGCGCGTACCTCCGGCAGGGCGTCCGCACTCCCGGCGAAGGTGTAGTTTGCAACCCGGCGGAAACCGCAGGAAATGTTTTCTGCCGCCACCACTTGGGCGATGTGCTCCACGGCAGCCTGGTTGGCGAGCCCATAGATGCCGGCGGCGCTGCGTCCATGGGTCCGGTCCAGAGCCGTGTATGCGAGGCGGTGCAGCGACGTCACTTTGCCGGTGGTATGGCCGGTGACGCCCGTACCGATCCGGCCGGCTTCCAGGACGGCCACCGAGCGGCCCGAACGCTTCAGGGCCAGTGCTGCCGTCAGACCGGCCACGCCGCCCCCGATCACCGCAACGTCCACTTCCACCGTGCCGCGCAGTTCCGGGAAGTCCGTGGCGCCGGCAGTTGCCAGCCATAGGGAGAGGAGTGCCCCTTCAGCTGAGCCCGCGGTGGTTGCATCCGGCATCGTGTGCTGCCTCCCAACGTTGTGGGATGATCATGCGCGCTTGCGCCGCGTAATTCAATCAGCCGCAGGGCCGGGCTGCGGCGGGCGACGTGCCGGTGCGCTAAAGTAGATCCATGCGTGCGATCCTTCTGCTTAGCTAGCCGCCGGGTGTCCCAGACTGTGGACAACTGAGCGGCGGCCCCTCCATGGCGAGGGGCTTTTGTGTGTCCGGGGCATGGCGCCGGGCCGGCAGCAGGAGGATCAGGCCGTTATGGCAGCACAGATGCCGTAACAGAACAGAAGAGGGCAGCAGTGGGCGTTCAGCCGGAGACAGAGACCGGAACAGCAACAGCAGTATCGGCGGAGCCTGAAGAGGGCACCTACAGTTTCACCGCCATGGAGGCCAAGTGGCCGCAGGTGTGGGAGGACCTCAACGTCTTCACCCCGGTGGATGACGGGTCCCGGGAGCGCCGCTACGTACTTGACATGTTCCCCTACCCGTCCGGCGACCTGCACATGGGCCACGCTGAAGCTTTTGCCATGGGTGACGTGGTGGCCCGCTACCTGCGCCAGAAGGGCTACGACGTCCTGCACCCCATCGGCTGGGACTCTTTCGGCCTGCCCGCCGAGAACGCCGCCATCAAGCGCAACGCCCACCCCAGTGAGTGGACCTACACAAACATCGACACCCAGGCGGCGTCCTTCAAGCGGTACGCGATTTCCGCCGACTGGTCCCGCCGCCTGCACACCTCGGACCCCGAGTACTACCGCTGGACCCAGTGGCTGTTCAAGCGCTTTTACGAGCGCGGCCTGGCCTACCGGAAGAACTCGCCGGTCAACTGGTGCCCCAAGGACCAGACGGTCCTGGCCAACGAGCAGGTTGTCAACGGCGCCTGCGAGCGCTGCGGCACCACCGTTACCAAGAAGTCGCTCAACCAGTGGTACTTCAAGATCACGGAGTACGCCGACCGGCTGCTGGACGATATGGAGGAGCTCCGCGGCCACTGGCCCGAGCGCGTGCTGGCCATGCAGAAGAACTGGATCGGCCGCTCCGAAGGAGCGCACGTCAACTTCGTGATCGAGGCCGACGGCGGCAAGCCCGCCAAGGACGTCACGGTCTTCACCACCCGGCCGGACACCCTGTACGGGGCGACGTTCTTCGTCGTCGCCGCCGACGCGCCGCTCGCCGTCGAACTGGTCACCGATGAGCATGCCGCCGCCCTGGACGCCTACCGCGAGCAGGTCAAGGCCCTCTCGGAGATCGAACGCCAGTCCACGGAGCGCGAAAAGACCGGTGTCTTCACCGGCCGCTACGCCGTCAACCCGCTGAACGGCGAAAAGCTGCCCGTCTGGGCCGCTGACTACGTCCTGGCCGACTACGGGACGGGCGCCATCATGGCTGTTCCCGCCCACGACCAGCGCGACCTCGACTTCGCCCGCGCGTTCGACCTGCCGGTCCGGGCCGTCCTGGACACCGGTGAAGAGGATCCGGCCGTCTCCGGCACCGCCACCGCGGGGGAGGGGACGCTGATCAACTCCGGTGAGCTCGATGGCCTGCCGAAGGCTGAGGCCATCCCGGCCGCCATTGCGATGCTGGAGCAGCAGGGCACGGGCGAGAAGTTCGTGAACTTCCGGCTCCGCGACTGGCTGCTGAGCCGGCAGCGGTTCTGGGGTACCCCGATTCCCATCATCCACTGCCCGTCCTGCGGCGAAGTCCCGGTCCCGGACGAACAGCTGCCCGTGACCCTGCCTTCGGATCTCCGCGGCGAGGACCTGGCTCCCAAAGGCACTTCGCCGCTGGCCGCGGCCGAGTCCTGGGTGAACGTGGAATGCCCCACCTGCCACGGCCCCGCCAAGCGTGACACCGACACCATGGACACCTTCGTCGACTCCTCCTGGTACTTCCTGCGCTTCGTCTCCCCGCAGTACACCGGGGGTCCCTTCGATCCCGAAAAGATCAACGACTGGATGCCCGTGGGCCAGTACGTGGGCGGGGTGGAGCACGCCATCCTGCACCTGCTGTACGCGCGCTTCTTCACCAAGGTCATCCATGACCTGGGCATGCTCGACGCCGATGAGCCGTTCAGCGCGCTGCTGAACCAGGGCCAGGTCCTCAACGGCGGCAAGGCGATGAGCAAGTCGCTGGGCAACGGCGTGGACCTCGGCGAACAGCTCGACAAGTACGGCGTGGACGCGGTCCGGCTCACCATGATCTTCGCCTCCCCGCCGGAGGACGACGTGGACTGGGCCGACGTCTCGCCGTCGGGCTCTGCGAAGTTCCTGGCCAGGGCCTGGCGCCTCGCCCAGGACGTGACCAGTGAACCCGGCGTAGACGTCACCGCCGGTGACCGTGCGCTGCGTTCGGTAACGCACCGCACCATCGCCGACGCCGCAGAGCTGCTGGACGCCAACAAGTTCAACGTGGTGGTGGCCAAGCTGATGGAACTGGTCAACGCCACCCGCAAGGCGATCGACTCCGGGGCAGGCGCAGCGGACCCTGCCGTCCGCGAAGCTGCCGAGGCAGTGGCTGTGATCCTCAGCCTCTTCGCGCCTTACACGGCTGAGGACATGTGGAACCTGCTGGGCCATCCGGCGTCGGTGGCCAACGCAGGCTGGCCCACCCATGATCCCGCGCTCCTGGTCCAGGACACCGTCACCGCCGTTGTCCAGGTGCAGGGCAAGGTCCGCGACCGGCTGGAGGTGTCCCCGGACGTCTCCGAGGATCAGCTCCGCGAGCTGGCGCTGGCGTCGGAGAACGTCCAGCGTGCCCTTGACGGCCGCGGCATCCGGACAGTCATCGTCCGTGCCCCTAAGCTGGTCAACATCGTTCCGGCATAATTGCTGCACCCGCACTAACCCCACCGGCCGTCGGAAATTTTCCGGCGGCCGGTGGTGGCTGAGCCGGACACCCGTCCCCTGGAGGCCCCTTGCCTGACAGTAATGCCGCCGCCTGGCCATGGGTCCGTGCGCGGCTGTCCGGGCTCCGTCACACGGCCCGGCCGGGGACCGGGCGGCCGGGCGGGAGCCCCCTGGTGCGCACCGCCGTCGTCACCGACTCCGCAGCTGCCCTGCCCGCGGACTATTCGGGCAGGCTTGCGCAGGGTGGCATCCTTACCGTGACTCCCATGCCCGTCATGGTGGGCGCGGAAATCTATGGCGAGGGCGAGGACGACATCCTGGACACCGTCGCCGTGGCCATGGCCGCGGGAAAGGCGGTCAAAACATCCCGGCCCTCACCTGGCCAGTTCGAGCAGGCTTACCGCGCTGCCGAACTGCGCGGATTCGAGGGGATCGTTTCGGTCCATATCTCCGGTGGTCTTTCGGGCACCGCTGACGCCGCCCGGCTGGCTGCCGCCAGGGTGGGAATCCCGGTGGAAGTGGTGGACACGGGAACAGTCGGCATGGCGCAGGGAATGGCGGTGCAGGCCGCGGTGCAGGCAGCCGCGGCCGGTGCCGGGCCTGCGCCGGTGGCTGCTGCGGCAGCGGCCCAGGCAGCGCGCACCAAGGTCTTCTTTTACGTCCCCAGCCTCGAACAGTTGCGGCGCGGGGGACGGATCGGCGCCGCCGCATCGCTGCTGGGCACCATGTTTGCCATCAAGCCCATCCTGGCGGTCGACGGCGGCAGGATCGTCCCCCTGGAGAAGGTGCGGTCGGGGGCCAGGGCTGTGGCGCGCCTTGAGGAAATCGTGGCGGCAGAAGCGGCGGCGCGTCCGGGTGATTCCGTACGCCTGGCCGTCCATCATTTTGGGAACCCGGAAGAGGCGGAGAGTCTGGCAGCCAGGCTGGAAGCGGCGCTTCCCGAATGTCCTCCCGCCCAGATCAGTTCCCTTCCGGCGGTCCTGGCCGCGCACGCGGGCCTTGGTGTCCTTGCGGTGATTGTAGGCAGGACGGCCAGCGGCCCGGAGCCGGGCGGGCCTGAGGCCGGCGCACACCTTTCCACATAGGGGCTTTGGCGGCTGCCGGGTAGAGGTCCGTGTTCATAGGGTGGAGCTATGTCACGCCGGGATGCTGGAGCAGCAGGTCAGCGGGCACGCCATGTGAGGGCCAGGCTCCAGGCGACCCTGGGGGAGGCCACTCCCGGGCTCCTGGAGGATGGCCCCGGCCTTGACGGTCTTGAGTACCGCGGTTCCGGGGACGTGGCAGAAGCTGGCGGGGGCGGCGGAGCTGAAACCGGCAGCGGCTCCGGGGGAGGTACCGGTGGGGCGCCTTCGCTCCGGTGGCGGGTGGGGTTCCGCGTCGCCGTGCTGCTGGCCGCCCTGGCAGTGGCGGCCGGGGCGTGGTTCTGGTGGCAGGCCGCCGCGGCGGCGCCCGAGGTCCTTCCGCTGGGTGGAGTCAGTTCCCGCGGCGCACCAGGGGCGGACGGGGACATTGCCGCCGACCGGGGCGGTGCGGCCACATCACCTGAGCCCGGCGATGGGCAGGATGGGTCTGGGCCTGCCGGCCGGGTAGTGGTGCACGTTGCCGGGGCCGTGGCCAGGCCCGGTGTTATCCGGCTCCAGCGGGGCAGCCGGGTCGACGATGCCATCGCTGCCGCAGGCGGCGCAACCGCGGATGCCGACGTCAACCGGCTCAACCTTGCACTCGTTGTGGAGGACGGGCAGAAGATCTATGTCCCGCAACGTGGGGAGCCGGTGTCCTCCTCGTCCGATGCCGCCGTTCCGGATGGCTCCGGCACAGGTGCGGCCGACGCTGCCGGAGGAAAGATCAACCTCAATACCGCGGACGCTGCCGCCCTGGACACGCTGCCAAAGGTCGGTCCTGTGCTGGCGCAGCGGATCGTGGATTGGCGAAAGGATCACGGTCCCTTCAAGAGCGTCGAAGAGCTGGACGCGGTGGATGGTGTTGGGCCGAAAATGCTTGAAGCCTTGCTGCCACTGGTGACGGTCTAAGACGGCCATGGCAGCGAACCCGGGCAGACGCCACAGTCCTTGGAGCCGGTTCGTCGAATCCGCGGTACGGGGCCGGGACGCGGAGCCACCGGGCGTGCCGGGTTCAGGCATCAGGACACCTTCAGGCGGAAGGGAACCTGCATGGTGCTGGGCGCAGGGCGTAGACCATGTCCGCAGGCGGATGGCGGACAACGGCAAGGCCCACCAAGAAGCGGATTCCAGTCCCGCGGGGCCACGGCGACGCCTGGATCTCCGCCTTGCCCTTCCTGCAGCCCTCGTATGGGCCGCTTCTGTGGCCGGGCTCTGGCTGCCACCCGCCGGCTTGGCCGCTTTGTGCTCCGCACTGGCGGCGCTCGGCGGCGTCCTCCTGGCCCGCGCGGCGAAGGTCGGACGGGCGCGGAAGGCACGTCCCGCCGTTGGCCGCGCCACAGTGCCGCGGTCCCGCCAGGCCAGGGTGCGGAGTTTTCCCGCCGCGCTGGGCGTCTCACTGGTGCTGGCCGCCGCCGCCGCAGCCCACTCTGCAACATCGTCCAGCCAACGGTTCGATGGGCCGCTTGCCGAGGCCATCAGCGCCGGCAAGTCAGCCGTCGCCGTCGTTGAGGTGGCAGGAAACCCGCGGGCCATGGCAGGCCCCGGCGGAACGGCGGGACGCTGGTCGGTGCCTGTGTGGACGCAGGAAGTGACGACTGGCGGTGTCCTGGTGCGGACGCGGGCCCGGCTCGTCGTCATGGGCGGGCAAGGCTGGGGCGGGGTGGTGCAGGGGCAGATCCTGCGGGCAACCGGCAAGCTGCGGGTTGCGGACCCCGGAGAGCCGGAGGCGGGAACCCTGGCCGCCTCGACGGCACCGGGCAAGGCCACGGGCGGCTCGCTGCTGGAGGGGGCAGCGAGGGAGCTTCGGGGACGTTTCGTTTCGGCCGCGTCTTTCCTGTCACCCGATGCCCGGGGGCTCCTTCCGGGGATGGTCACCGGTGATACCAGTGCACTGGATGAGGGACTGAACAATGCGATGAAGGCGGTGGGGATGACCCACCTGACTGCGGTCAGCGGGGCAAACTGCAGCCTGGTGCTGGGGGCGTTGCTGCTGCTGTGCCGGCGGTTCCGGCTGCCCCGCGCTCCTGCTGCGGCCATGGCACTTGCCGGCCTGGCCTTGTTCGTTGTCCTGGTGGGACCTGACGCCAGCGTCCTGCGTGCAGCGCTGATGGGTGCCATAGGAGTTGCCTCCCTGGCGGGTGGACGCTCGGGACGCGGGCTCAGCTTCCTGTGCCTGGCTGTCATCGGGCTCCTTCTGACCGAGCCCGCCCTGGGCTCAAGTTTCGGATTCCTGCTGTCCGTTCTGGCAACACTGGGAATTATTCTCCTGGGACGGCGGATCATCGGCTGGATTCCCGCGGCCGTGCCCCGATGGACCGCTGCCGCGGTTGCGGTTCCGCTCTCCGCACAGCTGTTATGCGGGCCCGTCATAGTTCTCCTGCAGCCACAGTTTGCAACCTATTCGCTCGTGGCCAATGTCATGGCGTCGCCCCTTGTGGCTCCCGTGACCCTGCTGGGAACGGCCGCGGTGCCCCTGCTGGTGGTGCTGCCATGGGCCGCCACGGCACTGATAGCTGTGGCTGGAACGTTCAGCGCCGGCGTCGCCGCCACGGCCAGGTTCGCCGCGCAGCTGCCGGGCTCTGCTCTTCCCTGGCCGGAAGGAGTCCCCGGGCTGCTGTCCATGGTGCTGTTGTCGGCCGTGACGCTTGCAACGGTATGGGCAGCGGCCCGGCCCTTGCGGCTCCTGCGCAAGGCCCAGGCAGCGCACTCCGTCACGGTGGCTTTGATCGAGTTGCTGGAGCTGCGGCTGCAACGCTTCCGCCGTGCCGGCAGCTTGGACCCCGGACGCAGACATGGCAGGCTGGGATATTGCAATAAAACCTCCGGAAGGGACCTTCGATGGCCGCTGCGCAAAACCGAGCAACCCGCTCCCCGGCATCGAACACAGCCTCCTGGCGGGACGTAGCCCCCGCCTCGATCGTGCTGGTGAGCGGCCCGGAAGAGTACCTGGGCATCAGGGCCATGGACAGGATCCGGTCCCAGGTCAGGGCGGCCGAGCCGGACGTGGAACTGAGCCGCATCAACGCCGCCGGATATGAAGCCGGCACCCTGACCATGCAGGTGAGCCCTTCGCTGTTCGGCGAGCGCAAGCTCATTGAAGTGGAAGCCGTGGAAGGGATGAACGACGCTTTCCTTGCAGATGCCCTCAGTTACCTGCAGCACCCGGAAGAGGACGCTGTCGTCGTGCTCAGGCATGCTGGCGGGGCCCGCGGCAAGAAGCTCCTCGACGCCATCAAAAAAGCGGGCTGGCCGGTGGTCGACTGCCAGCCGTTGAAGAAGGACGCGGACAAGGTCTCGTTCGTCATGGCGGAGTTCAAGGCGGCCGGACGCCGGATCAACCAGGACGCCGTGCAGGCGCTGGTGAATGCCGTGGGTGCAGACCTGGCAGAACTCGCGGCCGCCTGCTCGCAGCTGATCGCCGACGCGGGAAGCACCGTCACCACTGAGACCGTGGACAAGTACTACGGTGGCCGGATCGAAGCCACAGCGTTCAAGGTTGCCGATGCCGCAATGGCGGGGAACGCCCCCGTGGCGTTGTCGACGCTGCGCCACGCCCTCGCCACCGGGGCTGACCCGGTACCGCTGGTGGCAGCCCTCGCAGCGAAGCTGAGGACTGTCGCGCGGGTTGCGGGCGCCTCCGGATCATCCGCACAGATCGCCGCGGAACTGGGGATGCAGCCGTGGCTGGTAGAACAGGCGCAGCGTGACGTACGGCGCTGGACCCCCGAAGGCCTGGTGCGTTCCATCCAGGCCACGGCCGAGGCCGACGCGCAGGTCAAGGGCCTGTCCAGGGATCCGGTCTACGCGGTCGAGCACGCCGTGACCGTCATCGCCATGTCCGTCCGGGGACGGTAGCCGGCACGTCCTGGTGAAGTTCGACGGCGGTGCTGCCGCGGCTCCCTGAACGTGTTGGCTTGGTGGCGGGACCGTTTAAAGGAGCGTGGCCGGCACCCGAGGGTACCGGCCACACCATCAGTTCGTGGGAACTGGAAACCTTAGAGTGCGTTGACCTTCTTGGAGATCGCCGACTTGCGGTTCGCTGCGTTGTTCTTGTGCAGAACACCCTTGCTGACAGCCTTGTCCAGCTTACGGCTGGCAGAAACGAGCGCAGTAGTAGCAGCTTCCTTGTCAGCGGACACAACGGCGGTGTTGACGGCGCGGATGGCCGTCTTCAGCTCGGACTTGACTGCGTTGTTGCGCAGGCGGGCCTTCTCGTTGGTCAGGATGCGCTTCTTCTGGGACTTGATATTCGCCACGTGTGAACTCTCTTTGTGATGCGGAAATGGTCTAGAGGGCTTTCAGGCTGGCCTTGACTGAGCGGCGTGGGGATACCTATGGCGGCCAGCCATCAGTGACCGTCGACCTGCACGGACACACAGCAATAAAGAATAGCAGGTGAGCGGCCAAACTGGCCATTTGGGGCGGTCAGGTCCAGCCGTGTCGCCGGCGCAGCCCGGCCGCCACTGTTTCGAACCGCGCCTTGTCCAGCACCGCGCCCTCCCGGCGGATGCTGTCCGGGCGGAGCTGCAGGATCCGGTCCAGCCGCACCTCGCTGGCCCTGCCCTGCTTGTCCCAGCCACCGGACCCAAGGTCCACGTATTCGCCGGACGCTGAACCGGCAGGAACCCTGTCCCTGCTGGTCAGCATCAGCCCCAGGAGGAACGGGCCGTTGTGCCCCACCAGCAGCACAGGCCGGTCCTTCCCCTGGCCGTGGTCCTCCTCATACGGGACCCAGGCCCACACCACCTCGCCCGGATCCGGGTCGCCGTCCGGCTGCGGGGCGTATCGAACGGCGGCTCGGCCGCGGTAATCACCGGGATATGCGGCGGGCCCGGCAGGAATGCCGCCGCCGGGCGCCGTGCGCTTGGCACCGGGGCGTCGGTCCCGGCCCGTGCCCGGCGGCGGCGGGGCCGCGGCGCGATTCTGCAGCATGCGCAGCCCCCGGCGGACGGCATTTCCCAGGGAGCGGAGATCGATGGCCATTCCGAAAGCCTATCGGCGGGGGTGCGCCAATGAAACGCCTATACCGCCCGGTCAGGATGCGGTGCGCGGGTCCCGGACGTGGGACACTGGATGTTCAAGATGTGCGGCTGGACCGCTGGCGCCTTCCGTGTGCCTGCCGGTGGCTGCAGAAATGCCAACAGTAAGGACCCTGCGTGTCTCCCATGGCCCGCACCGCACCGGTGCCCGCCGCGACAGATCCGGCAATTATTCGGAACTTTTGCATCATCGCGCATATCGACCACGGCAAGTCCACGCTGGCTGACCGTATGCTGCAGTCCACGGGGGTGGTCCAGGCGCGTGACATGAAGGCCCAGTACCTGGACCGGATGGACATTGAGCGCGAACGTGGCATCACCATCAAGTCCCAGGCCGTCCGCATGCCGTGGGAGGTAGACGGCGCCAGCTATGCGCTGAACATGATCGACACCCCAGGCCACGTCGACTTTACGTATGAGGTGTCCAGGTCCCTGGCCGCCTGCGAGGGTGCCGTCCTGCTGGTGGACGCAGCCCAGGGCATTGAGGCCCAGACGCTTGCAAACCTGTACCTGGCCATGGAAAACAACCTCACCATCATCCCGGTGCTGAACAAGATCGACCTGCCGGCGGCGCAGCCTGAAAAGTACGCGGCCGAGCTGGCCAGCCTGATCGGCGGCGATCCGGAAGATGTCCTGCGCGTCTCCGGTAAGACCGGCGTCGGCGTCGAGGCCCTCCTGGACAAGATTGTCCGCGACCTGCCAGCGCCGGTGGGGGACCCCAACGCGCCGGCCCGCGCCATGATCTTCGACTCGGTCTACGACACCTACCGCGGTGTGGTGACCTATGTGCGCGTGGTGGACGGCATGCTCCACCCGCGCGAGCGCATCCAGATGATGTCCACCCGGGCCTCGCACGAGCTCTTGGAAATCGGTGTCAGCTCCCCGGAACCCACACCCTCCAAGGGTCTCGGCGTCGGCGAAGTGGGCTACCTGATTACCGGTGTGAAGGACGTGCGGCAGTCCAAGGTGGGCGACACCGTCACCAACCTGGCCAAGCCGGCCGCCCAGTCGCTTCCCGGGTATGCCGACGCCAAGCCCATGGTGTTCTCCGGCCTGTATCCGCTGGATGGTGCCGATTACCCGGTACTTCGTGACGCCCTCGAAAAGCTCATGCTCAATGACGCCGCGCTGGTGTACGAACCTGAGACCTCGGCTGCGCTGGGCTTCGGCTTCCGCGTGGGCTTCCTGGGACTCCTGCACCTTGAGATCACCCGGGAACGCCTGGAGCGCGAATACAATCTCGACCTCATCTCCACCGCACCGAACGTGGAGTACGAGGTGACGCTGGAGGACAAGAAGGTGGTCCGGGTGACGAACCCCAGCGAGTATCCAACCGGCAAGATCGCCGAGGTACGTGAACCCATGGTGTCCGCCACCATCCTGGCTCCCAACGAATTCGTCGGCGCCATCATGGAACTGTGCCAGGCGCGCCGCGGCGTCCTGGGCGGCATGGACTACCTTTCGGAGGACCGGGTCGAAATCCGCTACCGCCTGCCGCTTGCCGAGATCGTGTTCGATTTCTTCGACATCCTGAAGTCGAAAACCCGGGGCTACGGCTCCCTGGACTGGAAAGCCGACGGTGAGCAGGTTGCCGACCTGGTTAAGGTCGACATCATGCTCCAGGGCGAACAGGTGGATGCCTTCAGCGCCATCACCCACAGGGACAAGGCATACGCCTATGGCGTGATGATGACAGGCAAGCTGCGCGAACTCATCCCGCGGCAGCAGTTCGAGGTGCCCATCCAGGCAGCCATCGGTTCCAGGATCATCGCCCGCGAAAGCATCCGGGCCATCCGCAAGGATGTGCTGGCCAAATGCTACGGCGGTGACATCTCGCGTAAGCGCAAGCTGCTGGAGAAGCAAAAAGAAGGCAAGAAGCGCATGAAGATGGTGGGCACTGTGGAGGTGCCGCAGGAGGCGTTTATCGCCGCCCTCACCACCGACGAATCGAAGGACAAGGCCAAGAAGAAGTGACCACCGCGCAGCGGGGGACCCGCTGATGCCCAGCGTACTTCCCCTCGGTGACCCGGCGCCGTCGGACGGTTTGCTGCCTGCCCAGGCAGTGGACGGTGCGGCGGACCGGGCGTTCGGTTTGTACGTCCATATTCCGTTTTGCGCCGTGCGCTGCGGCTACTGCGACTTCAACACCTACACCGCCACGGAACTGGGCGGCGGAGCGTCGCAGGACGCGTACGCGCAGACCGCGGTATCGGAAGTGTCCCTGGCGGCCACGGTGCTGGAACGTTCCGGTCTGCCGGCGCGTAAGCTCAGCACGGTCTTCTTTGGCGGCGGCACGCCAACTCTGCTGCCCGCGGATGACCTCGCCATGATCCTCCGCGCTGCCATCGGGCAGTGGGGCATTGAGGACGGCGCTGAGGTCACCACCGAAGCCAACCCGGATTCAGTCACCCCCGAGTCCCTGGCCGTCCTCAAAGAGGCCGGCTTCACCAGGGTCTCATTCGGCATGCAGTCCGCGGTTCCGCACGTCCTCAAGGTCCTGGACCGCACCCACACCCCCAGCCGGGTGCCGCAGGTGGTGCAGTGGGCGCGGGAAGCGGGACTGGCTGTCAGCCTGGACCTGATTTACGGGACGCCGGGGGAGTCCCTGGCGGACTGGCGCTTCTCCCTGGAAACCGCGCTCTCCTACGAGCCGGACCACATCAGTGCGTACGCGCTGATCGTTGAGGACGGCACCAAGCTGGCAGCGCAGATGCGCCGTGGCGAGGTCCCGGGAATTGACGACGACGACCACGCCGACAAGTACGAGCTCGCAGACCAGCTGATCACCGAAGCCGGACTTGGCTGGTACGAGGTCAGCAACTGGGCGCGGACTGCCGAACAGGCCTGCCGCCACAACCTCGCCTACTGGCGGGGCGACGACTGGTGGGGGATAGGACCCGGCGCCCACTCGCACATGGGCGGGGTGCGCTGGTGGAACGTCAAGCACCCGTCCGCCTACGCGAACCGGTTGATGCAGGGGCTTTCACCGGCCGCCGGCAGGGAAACCCTGGACGCGGAAACCAGGAACATGGAGCGGGTCATGCTCGAAGCGCGCCTGGAGTCGGGTCTTGAGGTGTCAACGCTTAGTGCCGGGGGACGGCACCAGGTGGCCGGGCTCATTGCGGACGGCCTGGTGGATCCTGCTGCCGCCTTCCGGGGCCGCCTGGTCCTGACCCTCAAAGGCAGGCTCCTGGCAGACGCAGTGGTCCGCCGCATCCTGCCGGACTAGCGCCGGTGGGGCGCTACTTAATCCAGCGCAGGTTGTACTGGTAGCGGTGCGGCTGGCCGCGGTTGACGTGGATCCCTGCTGCCACGGAGAAGCACGTGAGCGCCACCCAGATCAGTGTGGCAATGACCGCGAAGATGTTTCCCACGTAGGGGATGAACACCAGGATGTTGGCCAGAACGGCGGCGATGGTGGGCGGCAGGCTGAAGTTCAGCGCTTCCTTGGATTCCTGGGCGGTGAACGGCCCGCGGTCACGGAAGATCAGATAGATCAGCAGCGAGGGGATGCATCCCAGGATCCCGCCGAAGTGCGCGAGCGTCGCCCACTGGCGGTCTTCGCTGGCAGTCAGCGGCAGGGCGTTGGCGGGGACGCCATGGTACTCGGAACGGCCCTGGCCGTCCCTGTGATCACGTGCGTTTTCTGCCACAGTCTGTTCCTTCGGAGGTGCAAGTGTTGCTGACTTTGAATACCGGCGCGGTGCGCAGTGCCTGCGCTGGACAACTTCCCTGCACAGTGCACTGCAGTACCAAGAATACTGGGTTTTAGGCTGGTGCCCGCCCTCAGGGCACGGTGAGGAAATCGATGACTTCCTCAACCCTGCCCAGCAGCGACGCTTCGAGGTCCGCGTAGGTGCGCACGGCGCCCAGCAGTTTCTGCCACCCCAGCCCGATGTCCTCCTTGGTCGCGTGGGGCCAGCCGAAGGCTTTCAGGATCCCGGTCTTCCAGTCCTGCCCGCGGGGTACGGCAGGCCATCTGTCGATGCCCAGGACGGCCGGCCGGATCGCCTGCCAGACGTCCACATAGGGGTGTCCAACGATCAGGACGTTCCCGGCGGCACCCGGGGAAGCCATGACGGCGTCTGCGATGCGGGACTCCTTGGAATCAGGAACCAAGTGGTCCACCAGTACACCAAGCCGCCTGCCGGGCCCGGGCCTGAACTCCGCAACGGCCGCGGCGAGGTCGTCAATCCCGTGCAGGGGTTCAACGACGATGCCTTCCACCCGCAGGTCGTCTCCCCAGACTTTTTCCACCAGTTCGGCGTCGTGCTTGCCTTCCACCCAGATCCGGCTGGCCTTGGCCACCCGGGCGCGCTGGCCGGCCACCCGCACCGAGCCGGAAGCCGTCCTGCCGGCCGCCGCACCGGCAGCAGACCGTGGCGCGGGGGGCATCAGCCGGATGGGCCGGCCGTCAAGGAGGAAGCCGAACCCAAGCCGGAAGGAACGGGACTTTCCCCGTCGGTCCTCAAGGGCCACCACATGCATGCCGCCGGATTTCTCTACCCGGGTGACGGCACCCACCCAGCCGGACTGCACTTCCTCGAGCACCATGCCGCGCTCCACAGGGACCTCCGGCAGTTCCGTCCGCGCGGGAGCGGATATGCCGCGTGGGCCCCAGTTCTGGTAATCCATGGAATCGATCCGCCTAGCGCTAGCTCCTCAGCCCCGGAATTTCGCCCGGAGCGGTACCAATGCTAACAACGGGCCAAGGCATAATAGACTGTTAGCACTTAGGCATGTCGAGTGCTAACCCTGGGTTGCATCGGGCGGGGCATGCGCCCCGAACCATGGATGGAGGTGGAGAGTGAGCGAGCCACGCAAGCTGGAAGTACTGCGGGCCATCGTTGAGGACTACGTCCACTCCCGCGAGCCGGTCGGGTCGAAGGCCCTGGTGGAGCGGCATCACCTTGGGGTTTCCAGCGCCACCATCCGCAACGACATGGCCGCCCTGGAGGATGAGGGACTGATCACCGCCCCGCATACCAGTGCCGGCCGGATTCCCACGGACAAGGGCTACCGGCTTTTTGTCGACCAGATCTCGGCCGTCAAGCCCCTGTCGGCGGCCGAGCGCCGCGCCATCCAGTCCCTGCTCGAAGGCGCGGACGACCTCGACGACGTGCTGGAGCGCACCGTCCGGCTGCTCTCGCAGCTGACCAACCAGGTGGCCGTGGTCCAGTACCCGCATTTGAGCAGGGCGCTTGTCCGCCACATCGAATTCGTCCTGTTGGCCCCCCGCAAGGTCCTCGTGGTCCTGATCGCGAACAGCGGCAAGGTGGAGCAGCGGGTGTTCGACGTCGGGCAGGACCTAGGCGACGACGCCCTGGCTGAACTGCGCACCCGGTTCCTGGGTTCACTGGGGGGAACGCCGCTGAGCCAGTTGGCCCAGGCGCTTCCCGCCGTCGTGGCCGCAACGCCCCACCCGCAGCGGCAAGCGGCGCACGCGCTGGCGGTCGGACTGGAGGGCTTGGCGCAGAACAGCCGGGAAGACAGGATGGTCATGGCCGGGACCGCAAACCTCGCCAGGTCCAACGTGGACTTTCCGCTCAGTATCGGCCCGGTGCTGGAGGCGCTTGAGGAGCAGGTGGTGATGCTGCGGCTGCTAAGCGAAATGGCCCAGGACCCCCGCGGCGTCGCTGTCAGCATCGGAAGGGAGAACCCGTACGACGGCCTTGCCGAGGCCTCCGTGGTGGCCACCGGTTACGGTCCGGGCAGCGCCGCGAAAGTAGGGATTCTCGGGCCCACCCGGATGGACTATCCCACCACCATGGCCGCCGTCAGGGCCGTGGCCCGTTACCTTTCCAGGATTTTGGGGCCCTGACTCTTCGCCGCCGGAGTTTGTTCCGGCCGGGAAACAAGAGCTGGGCCGCCCAACTGAACGCAGTACAACAAGGAAGAGACACGAACTTTGAGCAGCCACTATGACGTCCTTGGAGTCTCACCCGAAGCTACGGGCGAAGAGATCAAAAAGGCCTACCGCAAACTGGCCCGCACCCTGCACCCGGACGTAAATCCCGGTGCGGACGCCTCAGAACGCTTCAAGGCAGTAACTCACGCCTACGAGGTACTTTCCGATCCCCAAAAACGCCGGATCTATGACACCACCGGCAATGAGAACGGCACCGACAACGGCTTCGGCGGAGCAGGCTACGCGGGCCAGGGGTTTGCGTTCCAGGACATCTTCGACACTTTCTTCGGAGCCGGCGGCACGTCCGGTCCCGCTTCCCGCGTACGCCGCGGCCAGGATGCACTCATCAGCGTCCGGATCGACCTCCGGGATGCCGTGTTCGGCGTGAACAAGAAACTCGAAGTGGACACCGCGGTCGTCTGCCCCACCTGTGACGGATCCTGCTGCCGCCCCGGCACCCACCCCGAACGCTGCGACATCTGCGGCGGCAGCGGCCAGGTCCAGCGCGCTGTGCGCTCCATCCTCGGCCAGGTCATGACGGCAGCCCCCTGCGGCACCTGCGAAGGTTTCGGCACGGTCATCAAGGATCCCTGCAACGAATGCAGCGGCCAGGGCCGCATCCGCAGCCGCCGTTCGCTGACCATCAAGGTTCCCGCCGGTGTTGCCACCGGAACCCGGATCCAGCTCTCCGGACAGGGCGAAGCCGGCCCCGCGGGCGGTCCGGCCGGTGACCTGTACGTGGAAATCCGCGTCAACAACGACGCCACCTACGTGCGGGAAGGCGATGACCTGCACGCCACCCTGCACATCCCCATGACGGCGGCTGCCCTGGGCACGGATGTCAGCCTGGAAACCTTCGACGGCACCCAGGAGATCGACGTCAAGCCCGGAACCCAGTCCGGGGAAATTATCACCTTGCGCGGACTCGGTGTCACCCACCTCAGGGGATACGGCCGCGGTGACCTGAAGGTCCATCTCCAGGTGGATACTCCGGCCAGGCTGGACCCGGCCCAGGAGGACCTCCTGCGCGAACTCGCCAAGCTCCGCGGTGAACAAATCACCGAGGGCAGGCTCGCTGCCAGCGGCGGCATGTTCGCCAAGCTCCGGGACCGGCTCGGTAACCTGTAGCGGTGAGCAACCCCGTCTTCTTCACATCCCCCGGTTCGCTGGGTGGCGTGGCTGCCGGCCAGCTCTTTGTCCTCGAAGGGGCGGAGGCGAGGCATGCGGTCACCGTCAAGCGGCTTTCTCCCGGTGAGGCGGTGGACATTGTCGACGGCGCCGGCACCCGCATGACAGGAAAGGTGGTCTCCGCTGCCCCTTCCGGTCTCGAGGTGGAGTGCGGGAGCCTGACGGTGGAAGACAGGCCGGACGTGCGGCTGGTGCTGGTGCAGGCCCTGGCCAAGGGCGACCGCGACGAGCTGGCCATTGAAACAGCCACCGAACTGGGCATCGATGCTGTCATACCCTGGCAGTCCGAACGGTCCATCGTCCGCTGGAAGGGCGACCGGGCCGCCCGGGCACACGCCAAGTGGGAATCTTCCGTCGCCGCAGCCGCCAAACAGGCGCGGCGGGCCTGGATTCCCGAGGTGCGTCCTGCTGTCGAGACGGCGGGGCTGTCCGCTGCTGTCGAGGCGGCGGACCTTGCTGTCGTCCTGCATGAAGACGCCGTGCGTCCGCTGCGCACTGTCCTTGAAGGATGGCAGGGGAACGCCGGCACCGGGCCCCGTGAGATCCTGCTGATCGTCGGCCCGGAGGGCGGCATCAGTCCGCGCGAGGTAACCAAACTCTGTGATAAAGGCGCCGTGACCGCGCTGTTGGGCCGCCATGTCCTGCGGTCCTCCACGGCCGGGCCGGCCGCCGTCGTGCTTTCCAGCGACGTCCTTGGCCGCTGGGAGCCTAGCGGACCTTAAAAGACCTGGTGTCCTCGTTCCGGTCCGGCTCCCCTCCGGAACCGGCCTGCGCCACCCGCAGCTCGTAGTCGCCCGGCGGCAGGTTAAGGGCCAGGGTGAAGACGCCGGCCTGCCCCTGCTCAGTGCCTGCCGTGGCTTCACCGGACAGGAAGGGAGCTTTGCTGCCGCTGCTTGGAGCCTGCAGGATCTGCCAGCGAAGTTTTGCCCCCGGGGACGTGCTGCGGCCGGTGATCTTCACGCTGCCGCCGGGCACCTCGGCGTTCTCCTGCGGATCAATGATCCAGACCGGCGCCACCAGGCCGGCAGCACGGGTCATCAGCACGCCCAGCTGGACCTTCCCAAACGCGACATAGTCCGTGTGGCCGTCCACGAGGAGCCGGACCCGGATCTGCTGGCCGGTGTCGATCAGGCCCGAGCTGGCGGCAGCAGCGGTTGCCGTATAGATCAGCTGCTGGATGGCACGGGCGGCCATGTCGGCGTCCAGGTTGCTGTTGAAAGCGTCAGCTGAGACGTCCACGGTGATGACATCCTTGCCCGAAATGGAGGTGGCAAGCTTGTCCGGGTTCTGCCAGGGCGTGAAGAAGTCCGGGTCCAGCGGCTTCTCCGACATCATGGCGCGCAGGGCACGGGTGACCGGGTTCTCCTGCTCCGGGACGTCGCGGAATTCCCGGTAAAGGAAAATGTTCCCGCCGCTGCGGCCGATCCAGTAAACCGGCGCCTTGTTGGAGGACTGCGTGGTTTCCAGCGGGGCGCTGGTGGAGGGCGCGTCAGGCATGGTGCCGCCCGTGGCCGGGACGGAGGCGATAGTGCCGGAGGGCGATGGACCGCCCTCGGCCGTACAGCCCGCCAGGACCGGAACCAGCACCAGGATCCCCGCCAGGACGGCGGGGCGCAAGGGCCCCATCGATCGTCCTGCCCTTTTGGGCACAGAGGTTTCCGGCACTGTCCTGCCCTGGTCCTTTCCTGGCGTGGCGGGCCGATCCCCCTGGCGGCCTGGCGTTCCAGCAGATGCTGGATTTCCAGCATTGCACAGGGGCGCAGCGCACCCGGCCTCTCTTTGCCTCCTCCGGGGCAACTGCAACGGGAACGATATGAGGCTGATATGAAGTTGATACCTAAGGGCACGCCAACACCCCCACGGCGGCGACTTGCCACGGCGGCCCGGTATCCGGCCGGGCCCCGTGCTGGCGTAAGATAAAGGGATCGCTGGGGCAAGGAGCACCGTCCAACGGGCGCCGGCATCAGCCAAAGCAAACAAGTGATGTCGATCTTCGAGGGGACCACAGGCCTGCGGGCCAGCACCATGACTGAATCAGCAAATGGTAAGCGCCGGCTCAACACGGGCGAAGGCAGCCCGGGGGAATTCCCGCACTCCCTGCCCGGCACCCGGACCGAAGTAGTCCTCTTTGAGAACACCGACCAGATGGTTCAGTCACTCGGCAGCCATGATGAGGCGCTGCGGTTCATCGAAGAGCAGTTCCCGGACGTCAACTTCCACGCCCGCGGCAATGAACTCTCCATCATCGGCCCCTCCGGTGACGTCCCCCGGATCATGCGGCTCCTCCAGGAGGTCCGCGGCCTGGTGGCCCGCGGCACCGTCATCACGCCTGCTGTGCTGCAGCAGCTGGTGTCCCTCCTGCGCACCCAGTCATTGCAGAACCCAGTGGATGTGCTCACCCACGACATCCTCTCCAGCCGCGGCAGGACCATCCGGCCCAAAACGCTGAACCAGAAGAACTATGTCGACGCGATTGACGCCAACACGGTGATCTTCGGCATCGGCCCCGCCGGCACCGGCAAAACGTATTTGGCCATGGCAAAAGCCGTGCAGGCGCTGCAGCAAAAAGAGGTCAGCCGGATCATCCTGACCCGTCCCGCCGTGGAGGCGGGGGAGCGGCTTGGGTTCCTGCCCGGCACGCTCAGCGACAAGATCGACCCCTACCTTCGGCCGCTGTACGACGCCCTGCACGACATGATGGACCCCGAGTCCATCCCGCGGCTCATGGCGGCCGGCACCATCGAAGTGGCACCCCTGGCCTACATGCGCGGCCGGACCCTCAACGACGCCTTCATCATCCTCGACGAGGCGCAGAACACCACGCCGGAGCAGATGAAAATGTTCCTCACCCGGCTTGGTTTCGGATCGAAGATGGTGGTTACCGGAGACGTCACCCAGGTGGACCTGCCCTTTGGGACGCGCTCCGGGCTGCGGATCGTGGAGGAAATCCTTCAGGGAATCGAAGGCGTGAACTTCTCTGTCCTGGACGCCGCCGACGTGGTGCGGCACCGGCTGGTGGGGGACATCGTCAACGCATACAGCATCTGGGATGAAGTCCAGCGGAACCGGGTCAAGCACTCAGCAAACCGGGAAAAACGGGGGGAACACGCGTGAGCATCGAGGTGAACAACGAGTCCGGAATCCAGGTGGAGGAGTCCGGGCTTGTTGCCCTGTCGCGGTACATCTTTGAGCAGCTTTACATTCATCCGCAGGCCGAACTGTCCATCCTCCTGGTGGATGAGCCGGCCATGGAGAAGCTGCACATCGAACTGATGGATGAACCGGGTGCCACGGATGTGCTCTCGGTCCCCATGGACGAACTGACTCCCGGAACCCCGGACCGGCCTACCCCCCAGGGCATGCTCGGCGATATCGCCATCTGCCCCCAGGTGGCAAAGGTCCAGGCCAGGAACGCCGGCCACTCGCTCCAGGACGAGATGCTGCTGCTGACCACGCACGGCATCCTGCACCTGCTGGGCTACGACCATGCCGAACCCGAGGAGAAGGCGGAGATGTTCGGGCTCCAGCGCGAACTCCTGTCCGGCTTCACCGGCAAAGAAGCACCTGCCGAGACAACCCAGTGACGCAACTGCTCCTGGTCGCGGTGGCATTGGTTTTCCTTGCCGTCGCGGCTCTGCTGACAGCGGCCGAGGCCGCCTTCAGTTTCCTTCCCCGGCACGACGCCGAAGAGGCGCTGCAGAAGAGCCGCGGCACCGCCATGCGCCGCATCCTTGCCGAACCCGTGGCCCACACCCGGGCGCTGCGCTTCTGGCGTGTCTGGTTCGAGATGGCTTCCGCAGTGGCGGTCGCCGTCCTGGTCGCAAGCCTGCTGGACAACGTCTGGCTCGCCGGGCTGGTAGCCACGGGAATCATGGCCCTTCTGGGGTTTGTGATTGTGGGTGTCTCGCCCCGCCAGCTCGGCCGGCTGCATTCCACTGCCGTGGTCCGCTTCACCGCACCGATGGTCCGGTTCCTCACCAGTGTGCTGGGACCGGTTCCCGGCTGGCTGGTGGCGCTGGGAAGTTCGGCGGCTCCCGGAGCGCCCAGCGGTGATGACGCATTCTTCAGTGAACAGGAGTTCCGGGAACTCCTGGACCGGGCCAGCGAGTCCGACATGATCGAGGACACCGAAGCGGAGATGATCCAGTCGGTATTCGACTTCGGTGACACCCTGGTGCGGGCCGTCATGGTGCCCAGGACAGACATCGTCAGCATTGACGCCGGCTCGAGCCTGCACCAGGCCATGTCCCTGTTCCTGCGCTCGGGATACTCCCGGATCCCGGTCATCAATGAGAACACCGACCACATCCTTGGCATCGTCTACCTCAAGGACATTGCCGCGGTAATCCACCAACTGCGTGCGGACCAGGAGCCGCCGCTGGTGGAGTCGCTGGCCCGCGAGGTGCGCTACGTGCCGGAGTCCAAACCCGTCAGCGACCTCCTGCGCGAACTTCAAAAGGAATCCACGCACGTGGCCATCGTGATTGACGAGTACGGCGGCACGGCTGGGCTGGTCACCCTCGAAGACCTGATCGAGGAGATCGTGGGCGAGATCGTCGACGAATACGACACCGAGAGTGCGGAAGCGGTGGCGCTGGGTGACGGTTCGTACCGCGTCAGCGCCCGGATGGGCATCGACGATCTCGGCGAGCTCTTCGACCTTGAGATCGACGACGACGAGGTGGACACCGTGGGTGGCCTCCTGGCCAAGGCACTTGGCCGCGTCCCCATCGTGGGCAGCAGCGTGGAAGTGCAGGGCGTGTTGCTGCGGGCGGAGCGGCTGGAAGGCCGGCGGAACCGCGTCAGCCACATCATTGCGGCGCCCGTACCAAGAGTAGAGACTGACCTTGAGAGCCTCCTGGAAGAGGCCGAAGCAACCCAGCAGGGAGTTCCACGTGAGCAAGAAAAGTAAGGCTGCGGCTACGGACGACTTCGGCGGCTTCCGCGCCGGGTTCTCGGTCCTGGTGGGCAGGCCCAACGCAGGCAAGTCAACCCTGACCAATGCGTTGGTGGGCAAGAAAGTGGCCATCACCTCCGCCAAGCCGCAGACCACGCGGCACACCATCCGGGGCATCGTGCACCGCGAGGACGCCCAGTTGATCCTGGTGGATACGCCCGGCCTGCACCGTCCCCGCACCCTCCTCGGCAAACGCCTGAACGACCTCGTGGCCGACACCCTCGCCGAGGTGGACGCCATCGGTTTCTGCCTGCCGGCCAATGAGAAGATCGGTCCGGGCGACAAGTTCATCGCCGCCCAGCTTGCCGCCGTCGGCCGCATACCGGTGATCGCCATCGTTACCAAGGCGGACCTCGTGGACAGGCAGGCGCTGACCGAACAGCTCCTCGCCGTGGCCGCCCTGGGCCGCGAGGTGCTGGGGGAGGACGGCTGGAAGGATATCGTCCCGGTATCGGCCGCTGACGGTTTCCAGGTGGAAACAGTCGCTGACGTGCTGATCAGCCACATGCCGCCGTCGCCTCCCCTGTACCCGGACGGAGAACTGACGGATGAGCCCGAAGCTGTCATGGTGGCTGAACTGATCCGTGAGGCAGCCCTTGAAGGGGTCCGGGACGAGCTTCCGCATTCCCTTGCCGTAGTGGTCGAGGAAATCGTTCCCCGGGAGGACCGGCCGGAAGACAATCCCCTGCTGGACGTACGCGTCAACCTCTACGTCGAGCGGCCGTCCCAGAAAGCCATCATCATCGGCAAGGGAGGCAGCCGCCTGCGTGAAGTGGGGACCAATGCCCGCAAAGGCATCGAGGCCCTCCTCGGCACGCGTGTCTACCTGGACCTTCACGTCAAGGTGGCCAAGGACTGGCAGCGCGACCCGAAGCAGCTGGTCAAACTGGGTTTCTGATCCACGGAAAGGACGTTCGCAGGAGCCTGGCAGGCAGGTTTTCCAGACTGGACCACTAAGATGGACCGGATTTCGTATTTAGAGGAAGGTTCACCACGTGGGTCGAGGCGGCGACGAACGCGAGAATGGGTCTGACGTGTCAGCCGGCACGGGCCCGGTGTCCCGCCACGGGAACGGCGGTGCCGTGGGTGCTGCCCGGCACCTTGGCCCGCTGCGCGGAATGCCGTTGTGGCTCAAGGCCGTCACCGGCGTGGTGGCACTTGTCCTCGTGGCCGGGATCGCCTTTGCCGGATTCTGGTTTTTCCGGCTCCAAAGCAACATCTCCAAGGCGCCGCTGAATGCCGGCGGTGAAAGCACTGAAACCCCGGGGAACGATGCCACGGGCCGGCTGCAAATCCTGATTCTGGGTTCGGACACGCGCGACGGCAGAAACTCGGATTACGGAAGCGCTGACGATTCCACTGGCTACGGCAAGTCGGACGTGATGATGCTGATGGACATCTCAGAGGACAACAAGCGCGTCAACGTCATCAGTTTTCCCCGCGACCTGCTGGTGGACATTCCCGATTGCAAGGACAGGAAGACCAACAAGGACTATCCGGCCCGCACCGGCGTCATGATCAATGAGGCCATGAGCGAGGCGGGCATCGGCTGCGCTGTGGACACGGTCAACAAGCTCACCGGCATGCAGGTGGACCACTTCATGATGGCCGACTTCAACGCCGTAAAGGAACTTTCCAATGCCGTGGGCGGAGTGGACGTCTGCATCAGCGACGCCGTTTACGATCCCGACTCCCGGTTGCGGCTCCCTGCAGGAACATCTTCCGTGCAGGGAGAAATGGCGCTTGCCTTCCTTCGTACCCGGCACGCCTTTGCCGACGGCGGCGACCTGGGCCGCATCAGGGCCCAGCAGGGTTTCCTCTCGTCGCTGACGCGCAAGATCAAGGACGAGGGAACCTTGTCCGATCCGGCGAAGATGTTGAAGATCGCCGATGTCGTGACCCAGAACCTGACGGTTGATGACGGGCTGGCTTCGGTTCCCTCCTTGCTGACCATCGGCAACCGGCTCAAGGACATCGACATCAGCAAGGTTGCGTTTGTGGCGGTGCCCACCACGCCGGCGCCCCTCGATCCCAACCGGCTGGTCATCGCTGAACCTGCGGGCGCCCAGCTCTTTTCGGCGTTGCGGAAGGACGTGGACCTGACCGACCCCACCGCGCCCACCACGCCGTCACCCGGTGAGACGGCATCGCCGTCTGCGGCCCCCACTGAAACGGCCCCCTCGGTGCCGCCCTACAACAAAGCCGTCCAGCCCGTGACCGTGGCCAACGGGAGCGGGGTCACCGGCCGGGCCCAGGAGATTGTCCAGGCGTTGGTTGCGGGCGGGTTCACCCAGACCGGCCAGTTCCTCGCACAGCCCATCGCCAAGACGGCGGTCTACTACGGCAACGGCTTCGAAGATGTGGCAGCCGATGTCGCCGCGCTGCTGGGGATTCCTGCCACCCTGATGATTCCGGCTCCCGCTGTATCCGGCGTTCAGGTCTATATCGGCAGCGACTTCACCACCGGCACTGTCTACGGTGCAGGGGGCGGGGCTGCTCCGGCTTTGCCCCAGGACATTGTCAACCAGACCGCAGGGGACAAGGTCTGCCAGCAGGCCAATCCCGAACTGATCGTCCGCAAGTAGCATCGTCCGTTGGCAGCGGGTTTCCGTGTTGTGTCGGTTATGACTGCCCACCAAAGGGAATGGGCCCCGCCGGCAACGGCGGGACCCATTCACTATCCGGCTACCAGATGCTCACTCGCTCGGTGGCGGGCATCCACATGCCGTCCTCCTCGCTGACGCCGAACGCGTCATGGAACGAGTCCAGGTTCTTCGCGATGGCGTTGGTCCGGAACTCGTTGGGGGAGTGGGGATCGGTGGCCAGCCGCCGGATGGCCTCTTCCTGCCGGATGACCTGGCGCCAGCCCGCAGCCCAGGAAGCAAAGAAGCGCTGCTGCCCGGTCAGCCCGTCCAGGACCTCCGGTTCCTTGCCGTCCAGGCTGATCTGGTAGGCCTTGTAAGCGATGGTCAGGCCCGCCAGGTCCCCGATGTTTTCGCCCAGCGTGAGGCGGCCGTTGACGTGGTGTCCGGGCGCGGCGTCAGGCGAGAGCGCATCGAACTGGGCCACGAGCCGCGCCGTCAGCGCCTCGAAGGCCTGCCGGTCCTGGTCCGTCCACCAGTTCCGGAGGGTTCCGCCGCCGTCGAACTGTGAACCCTGGTCATCGAAGCCGTGGCCAATCTCGTGGCCGATGACGGCACCGATGCCGCCGTAGTTGACGGCGTCATCTGCATCGGCGGTAAAGAACGGCGGCTGCAGGATGGCCGCGGGAAACACGATCTCGTTCATCATCGGGTGGTAGTAGGCGTTGACCGTCTGCGGCGTCATCAGCCACTTGTTCCGGTCCACCGGCTTGCCCACCTCGTCGAGGTGCCTGTCGACGTCGGCGTTGTGTGCGCGCTCAACGTTGCCCAGGAGATCGTCGGGGTCGATCTCCACGGCTGAGTAGTCAATCCACTCGTCCGGGTAGCCGATTTTGGCCCGGAAGGCCTCAAGCTTCCGGAGCGCCTCCGCTTTGGTGTCCCCTCCCATCCACCCCACGTCATTGATGCTGCGGCGGTAGGCCTCGATCAGGTTGGCCACCAGAGTCTGCATCCGCGCTTTGTGGGATTCGGGGAAGTGGCGTGCCACGTAGATCTGTCCCACAGCTTCGCCGAGGCCGGCCTCCACCACCGCCACGCCGCGCTTCCACCGGTCCTTGTTACGCGGCGTGCCGCTGATGGTGGTGCCGTAGAAGGCAAAGTTGGCGTCCACAAACTCTGAAGACAGGTAAGGCGCGGCCGCGCTGATGACGCGCATGGCCAGCCACTCCTGCCAGGTGGCCACCGGGACCTCGTCCAGGAGCCCGGCCGCGCCGGAAAAGAAGTCAGGGGTGCTTACCACGATTTCCGCACGCTTGTCGGCGTCGATCCCCGCAGCTTCGAACCAGGTGGCCAGGAGGGGGAAGAGCGCGGTGGCCTCATCCGCCGTCTTTAGGTTGTACGTCTTTTGAGGATCCCGGAGGGTGACATTGTCCCAGTGGTGTGACGCGAGCTTTGTCTCCAACTGGACAACCCGCGCGGCGGCATCATGGGGATCGGGTATCCCTGCCAGTTCAAACATCTTTTCCACGTGCGCCGTATAGGCCGCAACAATGGGCGCAAACTTCCCATCCCGGTAGTAGGACTCGTCCGGCAGGCCCAGGCCGCCCTGCCCGGTGTAGAGAAGGACCCGGTCAGGATTCCCCGCATCGGGGGCAGGGTAGATGTAAAAGAGCCCGCCAACGTCCGCACGGAACAACCGCCCCGCCAGTGCAATGAGCTCCGACGCCGAGCCGGTGGCGAAAACTTCGGCGAGCCGCCCGCGGACAGGCTCCAGGCCCTTGCCTTCAACGGCTGCTTCGTCCATGAAGCTGTTGTACAGGCCGCCGATTTTCCGTTCGATCCCGCTGGCGTCCGCGCCTTTGGCCGCAGCCTCCTCGATGATGTCCCGGACAGCGATCTCGGACCCATCGCGAAGAGCGGTGAAGGTTCCCTCCAGTGGCCGGTCGTCGGGAATCTCGGTGGCTTTCAGCCAGGCGCCGTTGACGTGCTGGTAAAGGTCATCCTGCGGCCGGACTGTGTGATCAATGGTGGACAGATCGATCCCCGAAATGGGCACTGCAACTCCTTTTGCCTGGACGCCTGTACCCCGTTAAACACCGGGGGCGTCTGCATGCTGGACTTTACGGACGGTAGTGCCCTTTCATCTTACGCACCCGTGTTAGGCTCAAAGTGTGCGTGCAGAGCTCCTTCTCCTTAGCTGCCGCGGCGAGGCCACAGACGCTATCTAGCGCACGGCCCACCCTCGCTGCGGAGTTTGTGTTGCCCGGCCACCCTTTCACTGAAGATCGATAGAAAAGGCCACGAACGTCATGCGTAACGCACAAAAGCCCTCAGGAATGCCTGCCCACCGGTATACGCCCTTCCAGGACCAGATCAAGGTGGAGCTGCCGGACCGCACCTGGCCGGACAAGGTCATCACCAAGGCCCCGCGGTGGTGCGCGGTTGACCTGCGCGACGGCAACCAGGCCCTGATCGACCCCATGAGCCCGGCCCGCAAGATGAAGATGTTCGACCTGCTGGTCCGGATGGGCTACAAGGAAATCGAGGTTGGGTTTCCGTCCGCCTCCCAAACAGACTTCGACTTCGTCCGCCAGCTCATCGAGGGCAACCACATCCCGGACGACGTCACCATCCAGGTACTGACCCAGGCACGGGAACACCTGATTGAACGGACTTATGAGTCCCTGGTCGGTGCCAAGCAGGCCATCGTCCACCTCTACAACTCCACGTCCGTACTGCAGCGGCGCGTGGTCTTCAACCAGGACGAAGACGGCATCCTGGACATCGCACTGCAGGGCGCCCGCCTGTGCAAAAAGTACGAGGAAACGCTCGCGGACACACATGTGACCTACGAATACTCGCCCGAATCCTTCACGGGTACGGAGCTCGAGTACGCCGTCCGGGTGTGCAACGCCGTTGCCGATGTATTCGAGGCCTCCGCGGACCGCCAGGTGATTATCAACCTCCCCGCCACGGTGGAAATGGCCACACCGAACGTCTACGCCGACTCCATTGAGTGGATGAGCCGGCACCTGCACCCGCGCGAGGGCATCATCCTGTCCCTGCACCCGCACAATGACCGTGGAACCGGCGTGGCCGCCGCCGAGCTGGGCTACATGGCCGGCGCCGACCGCATCGAGGGCTGCCTCTTTGGCAACGGCGAACGTACCGGAAACGTGGACCTGGTCACCCTGGGCCTGAACCTGTTCGTCCAGGGCATCGATCCCATGATCGACTTCTCCAACATCGACGACGTCCGCCGGACCGTCGAGTACTGCAACCAGCTGCCGGTCCCGGAGCGTTCGCCCTACGGCGGCGACCTGGTGTTCACCGCTTTCTCCGGCTCCCACCAGGACGCCATCAAGAAGGGCTTCGAAGCGCTGGAGCGGGATGCTGCCGCGGCCGGGAAGCCGGTGGACGACTTCACCTGGCAGGTGCCGTACCTGCCCGTTGACCCCAAGGACCTGGGCCGCAGCTACGAGGCCGTGATCCGGGTGAACTCCCAGTCCGGCAAGGGCGGCGTGGCCTACCTGTTGAAGAACGAGCACAGCCTGGATCTGCCGCGCCGTGCGCAGATCGAGTTCTCGGGCGTCATCCAGCGCCGCACCGACACCGTGGGCGGGGAGGTCAGCGGGGTGCAGCTCTGGCAGGCCTTCAAGGACGAGTACCTGCCGTCCGGCCAGGCCGATGGGCAGTGGGGGCGCTACTCGCTGGGCGCCGTCAAGACTGAAACAGATGCCGACGGCGGCATGACGCTTCACGCCTCGCTCACCGTCGACGGCGCCCAGGTCAGCCGCACCGGCACCGGCAACGGTCCCATTGCGGCCCTGCTGAACATCCTCCACGAGGACGGCGTGGACGTCCGCGTGCTGGACTACAGCGAGCACGCGCTGTCCGAAGGCGGGAACGCCATGGCTGCAGCCTACGTTGAGTGCGCCGTGGGGGAGCGGGTGCTGTGGGGGGTCGGCATTGATGCCAACACCAGCATGTCGTCCCTCAAAGCCGTAATTTCAGCGGTCAACCGCGCCATCAGGGACGCGCAGGCCTGATACCCGCAGGTGGTGCCTCCGGTTCGATCCGGAGGCACCACCGTGGCCCGGCGGCGTGCTGGCGGCCAGGATGGGAAGATAGAACGTGGTCCAACAGTCTTTCGCCTCCCGGGCGTACCGGGACGACGCCGTGGTGCTCCGTACCCACAAGCTGGGCGAGGCGGACAGGATCATCACCCTCCTGACAAAACACCACGGGCAGGTCCGCGCCGTCGCCAAGGGGGTGCGCCGCACGAGCAGCCGTTTCGGTGCCCGGCTTGAACCCTTCATGGTGGCGGACCTGCAGTTGGTGTCCGGCCGGACGCTGGACATCGTCACGCAGGCCGTCGCGAAGGGTGCATATGGCGGAAGCATCGCCGCCGATTATGGCAGGTACACAGTTGCTGCCGCCATGACCGAGACGGCGGAGAAACTCACGGATGTCGACGGCGAGGCCGGCACTGCGCAGTACAACCTGCTGGTGGGTGCCCTCGCTGCGCTGAGCCGCGACGAACATGCCGCCGGCCTCATTCTGGACTCCTATCTTCTGCGCGCCCTTGCCACCGGCGGGTGGGCTCCCAGTTTCACCGACTGCTCCCGCTGCGGCATGCCGGGACCGCACACGGCGTTCTCCGCACCCCTGGGCGGCATGGTTTGTGCACAGTGCCGGCCGCCCGGGTCCCCTGCCCCGGCGCCGGAAACCGTTACGCTGCTGGCAGCGCTGCTGACCGGGGACTGGACGACGGCGGACGCTTCCTTGGCGCAGCACCGCAAGGAAGCAGCGGGCCTGGTGGCCGCGTACCTGCAGTGGCACCTGGAACGAGTACTGAAATCCCTCAAACATGTGGAGCGTAGCTGACAGTGGCCCTGGGAAAAAAGAACAACGCAACGCGCAGGCGCACCCATCCCGTGGTGGCACCCTACCCGCATCCGTCCGGCGCGGTGGCACCATCCATCCCGGCTGAATTCATTCCCCGGCACGTGGCTATCGTCATGGACGGCAACGGCCGCTGGGCCAACCAGCGTGGCCTCCCGCGGATCGAGGGGCACAAGGCGGGGGAGCCGGCGCTGCTCGATGTCATGGCAGGTGCCATTGAACTGGGAATCGAGTACGTCAGCGTCTACGCGTTCTCCACCGAGAACTGGCGCAGGTCGCCCGAGGAAGTCCGCTTCCTCATGGGATTTAACAAGGATGTGCTGCGAAGGCAGCGGAACCAGCTGGATGATTGGGGAGTGCGGGTCCGCTGGGCTGGGCGCCGCCCCCGGCTGTGGGGATCGGTCATCCGTGAGCTGGAGGAGGCCGAGGAGTTCACGGCGGGCAACAGCACCTGTAATTTGACCATGTGTGTTAATTACGGCGGCCGGGCTGAGATCACGGACGCCGTCTCCGCGATCGCCGCCGATGTTGCGGCAGGCAGGCTCAAGCCCGGCGCCATTACCGAGCGGACCATCCAGAAGTACCTCGATGAGCCCGACCTGCCAGACGTGGACCTCTTCCTGCGCAGCTCAGGCGAGCAGAGGCTGTCCAACTTCCTGCTCTGGCAGTCCGCCTACGCGGAGTTCGTTTTCATGGATACGCTCTGGCCGGACGTGGACCGGCGTACCCTCTGGGCCGCCGTCGAGGAATATGCCCGGCGGGACCGCCGTTACGGCGGCGCCGTGGATGCCGCCGGGGCCGGCTCTCCGGTAGCACCCCAGGCGGACTAGCCTCATCCATACGCCCGCAGCCACCGGGCCAGCCGGACATAGGCGTCGGCCCGGACTGGTTCGGGTGAGAGGAAAACGTCGTGCAGGGCGCCGTCGATCCGCTCCACGGTCACCGTGCGGCCCAGCGTGAGCGCCCGGGCGCTGATGGTATTGACGTCCAGGACCGCATCGGTGCGGCGCATTTCCTCGGACCAGAGAAGCCCGTTCGCGCTGCCCTTGGAGACCAGGACCAAAACGGGCGCCTCGATCTCCAAGCCCCGGGCCACCCTCGCCTGCCCGGCCAGCACGGCCCTCAGCCAGCCTGCCCGCACCGGGAAGGCCAGGCGGGGCCGGTAGCGCTCATCAAGCGGCCACTCGCCGTCGGCAGCACTGCTGATGGTCCGCCAGTAGTGGCCACGCTCCGGCAGCCGGAGCACGGCCTGGGGCCGGATACGGGCCACGGGGCGCACCATGCCGGACGCGGCGCGCCGGACCAGCGAGCTCCCGTGCATTTCCAGCCACGGGCTGTTGAGGATCAGCAGTGAAACAGCCTCGGGATGGCGGCTGGTCCACAGGGCCGCAACCAGGCCGCCGGTGGAGTGGCCCATCAGGGCCAAGGGCCCGGGCGCGCCTTCATCCCGGATGATGCGGCATGCTTCTTCGATTTCGGCGTCGTAGGCGGCGAGGTCGGCCACATATCCACCCGGGGATTCCGGACGCAGGCTCCGGCCGTGGTTGTGCATGTCCAAGGCGTAGAAGTCGTAACCGGCCGAAGCCCAGAACTGCGCCAGGTCCATGTTGAAGAAGTAATCACTCCAGCCGTGCAGGAAGAGCGCGGCCCGGCGGCGGCCGCCTGCAGCATCCGGGTCCGCGGACGGGCGGAGCCGCACCAGGGTTGCGGTCCGTTCGACCCCGTCTGGTCCGGCGGCCGCGAAGGAGTGGGACTCGAAGTCCCCGCCCAGGATGTCCTGCTGCCACTGCATGCCCTCATGCTAAACCGGCAGGCCGGGGCTGCGCCCGTCCGTCGGCTGCGTCCCGGTTTTGGTGTAGCGCCCCGGGAGACGGGAAACTGGAGGCATGCGCGTTTATCCCACTTTCTTCAGGCTGGCCTTTTCATGGATGGACGCCGAGCGCGCCCACAAGATCGGATTCAAGGGGATCCGGCTCGCGCATGCTTCCGGTGCCGGGAGAGTCCTGCGGAAACTGACGGCTCCGGCGCCGTCACTCCAGACCACCGCCTTTGGCGTCACCTTTCCGTCCCCATTCGGCCTGGCTGCCGGCTTCGACAAGGAAGGGCACGGCATCGAGGCCCTCACCGAGCTTGGGTTTGGGCACATCGAAGTAGGCACCATCACCGGCCAGGCGCAGCCCGGCAATGAAAAGCCGCGGCTGTTCCGCCTGGTCCAGGACCGGGCGGTGATCAACCGGATGGGATTCAACAACGACGGCGCGTCCGCCGTCGCGCCCCGGCTGAAGGCAGCGCGCGCCGCACTTCAGCGCCGCTACCCGGCAGTTCGTCCGGTCATCGGCGTCAACATCGGCAAAACCAAGGTGGTGGAGCTGGCCGACGCCGTGGACGACTACCTGGTCAGCGCCCGCAGCCTGGCACCTGCCGCCGACTATTTGGTGGTGAATGTCAGTTCCCCCAACACCCCAGGGCTGCGGCTGCTCCAGGATGTGGAAACCCTGCGCCCGCTCCTGACCGCCGTGGGTCAGGAAGCCGACCGCGCCGCCGGACGGCATGTGCCCCTGCTCGTAAAGATCGCACCGGACCTCAGCGACGAGGACATCGACGACGTCGCACGCCTCGCCCTGGACCTGGAACTCGACGGCATCATTGCCACCAACACCACCATCGCCCGGTCAGGACTGTCCTCCCCGGCAGAAGAGGTGGCCAAATGCGGCGCGGGCGGCCTGTCCGGCGCTCCGCTGAAACAGCGTTCACTCGAGGTGTTGAAGCGGCTCAAGAGCGCAACGGGTGACGCCCTGACCCTGGTGGCAGTTGGCGGCGTGGAATCGGCCCGGGACGTACAGGAAAGGCTCGACGCCGGCGCGACCCTTGTGCAGGGCTACACCGCTTTCCTGTACGAGGGACCGTTCTGGGCGGCACGGATCAACAAGCAGTTGGCAAAAAACCGCCGCTCCTGAGCAGCCGGGCGGGCTTGGAGCCTCCACGACGAGCGGACCTGTTAAACACGGAAACCCCGGCGGTACATCGCCGGGGTTTCCGTGTTTCGGTCAATGCCTGGTCAGGCAGGATACTGTCCGCGCTGGACCTGGGGCTTGGGAAGCCGCAGTTTCCGGAACTGTAGGGACCGCATGGAGCCGTACCAAACAGTGCCGCGCTCCACCTCGCCGAACTTTTCCGCCAGGCGCTTGCGGAGCTTGCGGGAGAGAATGAAGACGTCCACGAAGACTGCCAGGAACATGACCCAGAAGGCTCCCAGGACGTAGATCATCATGTCGCTGGACGCCGGAACCACCAGGGACACCAGCACGAAGACCAGCGCACCGAACATCAGGTACTCGCCAACGTTGAAACGCGCGTCCACGAAGTCGCGGGCAAACCGTTTCTGCGGACCCTTGTCACGCAGCGGCAGGAACTTCTCGTCACCCGTGTCCAGGGCCCGGCGCATCTTCAGCCGCTGGTCCTGGATGGCCTGGCGTTCCGCAGCCTTGGACGCCTTGCGGTCCTCGGGCACCAGCGGGCGCTTGCGGGCAGCTTCCTGGGCCTTCCGGCTGGGGGTCGGCGCGCCCTTGCCCACCGCGCTGTTCTGCCGCGCGGCCGCTTCTGCTGCCTGCTGGTCTATTGTTTGCTGCGCCGAGGGCGCTTCTTTTCTACGTCCGAACACCTGAACAGAATACCTTGCAGCAGGCAGCCCGTTGCCTGCTGCGGCGTCCGGCATGGCCGGGAGCAGAATGTGACGGGGGTAATGTTTTGGCCATGACTTCATCACCGGCGGCCACCCCGCACAGCATCACCAACGCATCAGGACCAGGCCCTGAGGTTACCGGCAGGACGGAAGATCTTCGTTCGGCGGTAGACCGCTCCTTCGACCAGACCCTGGCGCGGCTCAAGGAGCTCGTTGCCATCCCGGGCATCGCGTGGCCCAGCTTTGAGCGCAAGCCGCTTGATCGCAGTGCGGAGGCCGTCGCCGAGCTCCTGCGGGGAGCGGGGCTTAATGAAGTGCAGGTGCTTTCAGTCAACAAGGGTGACGGCACGCCGGGCGGCCCGGCCGTCGTCGCCCGCCGTCCTGCAGCAGAAGGCCAACCAACCGTCCTGCTGTACGCGCACCATGACGTCCAGCCGGTAGGCGACGAGTCCCTGTGGGAAACACAGCCCTTCACCGCCGTCGAAAAAGATGGCCGCCTGTATGGGCGGGGCGCCGCTGATGACAAAGCCGGCATCATGGCGCACGTTGCTGCCTACGCAGCTGTCTCAGAAGTCCTTGCCGGCTCCCTGGGGCTTGGCGTGACCTTCTTCATCGAGGGGGAGGAAGAGGCCGGCTCGCCCACGTTCCGGGCGTTCCTGGAGGCGAACCGCGAATTGCTGCGGGCCGACGTCATAGTTGTCGCCGACTCCAGCAACTGGAAAGTGGGAGTACCTGCCCTGACCACCAGCCTGCGCGGGCTGGTGGACGGCACTATTGAGGTGCAGGTCCTTGACCATGCAGTGCATTCCGGAATGTACGGCGGCCCGGTCCTGGACGCGCCCACCCTTCTGTCGCGCCTGATTGCCACCCTTCACGACGAGGACGGCAACGTGGCCATCCAGGGCCTCGTATCCAGCGATGCGGCCGCGGTGGACATGCCGGAGGCGGATTACCGGGCCGATGCATCCGTGCTTGAGGGCGTCCGCCTGGCCGGTACGGGAAGCATCGCCTCGCGGCTGTGGACCAAACCGGCATTATCGATCATCGGCTTCGATGCCCCCGCCGTGGACGTGGCATCGAACACCCTCCTTCCGCGCGCGCGGGCCAAGTTCAGCTTGCGGCTGGCGCCGGGGCAGGTGCCGGCCGAAGCCATGGAAGCGGTTCGCCGGCACGTCGAGGCCAACGCGCCATTTGGTGCGAAGGTTGTCTTCACCCCGGGGGAGGCAGGCAACCCTTTCCGTACCGACACCTCCTCCGCGGCAGCAACGGTGGCCATGTGGGCCCTGGGGGAGGCCTGGGGAGTTCCTGCCGTGGAAACCGGAATCGGCGGTTCCATCCCTTTCATTGCCGACCTGACGGAGCTGTATCCCCAAGCGCAGATCCTGGTGACGGGCGTGGAGGACCCCGATTCGCGGGCGCACAGCGCCAACGAGTCCCTGCACATCGGTGACTTCCGCAACGCCATCCTGGCCGAGGCCCTCATGCTGGCGAGGCTGAACAGTGAGGGCCTTTCCGCCAAGGAGTGAGGGCCTTCCACCTCGCAGCCCGCACGCCCGGCTTCCAGGGAACAACCGGCGTGCTTTGACGGTTACGCCAGGAGTTAGAGCTACAGGACTGCCGCGCGTAGCATGTAGCTATAGCCCATACCGTATTTGTAGGGGCAGGCGCCGTTACGGCGACGCCGCCAGACCGTCCTAAGAAGGTAGGCCAATGAGCACTGCAACCAACGAAAACAGCACCGCCGCCACCAGCGTGGCAAGCGACGAACTGCCCGTTCACGAGGTCAACCTGACCGATGTCGCTGCAGGCAAGGTACGCAGCCTCCTCGAGCAGGAAGGCCGGACGGACCTGCGCCTGCGCGTAGCCGTGCAGCCAGGTGGATGCTCAGGGCTGATCTACCAGCTCTACTTCGACGAACGGCTCCTTGATGGTGATGCCGTCCGCGACTATGACGGCGTCGAGGTCGTAGTCGACAAGATGAGCGTCCCGTACCTGAGCGGTGCCAGCATCGACTTCGAAGACACTATCTCGAAGCAGGGCTTCACCATCGACAATCCGAACGCCGGCGGCTCCTGCGCCTGCGGCGATTCATTCCACTAAGCCGGTTATTTCGCCTGATGTCCGCGCCGGGCTTCCTGCCGTCCAAAACGGTACGGGGGCTCGGCGCCGACATGTGGGCGAAACGCCCGGCGGAGCGGTAAGCTCTACACCGAGTAGTAAAACTTTTTTGTGCCCGAGCGCCAATGGCTGCCCGGACAACAGCAACAAGTAGGAAGGGCCGTCTGTGAGTTCGCAGAACCGAACCGGCAGCCGACGCAAAACGATCACCACGATCTCAAGCTTGGCTATTGCCGGCGCGTTGGTTTTGACCGGATGTTCGCCAGAGGTAGAGAAAGGGTGGATGCCCACTGAACGTGGCACCACCAGCAACACCGACCGCATCATGGACCTCTGGGTCAACTCATGGATTGCTGCGCTCGTGGTGGGCACCATTACCTGGGGCCTGATCATCTGGTGCCTGGTCGCCTACCGCCGCCGCAAGGGCACCGTCGGCTTCCCGCGGCAGACCAGCTTCAACCTTCCCCTGGAAGTCTTCTACCTCACCATCCCGATCTTCATGGTGCTGGTGTTCTTCTACTTCACCGACCGCGACCAGCAGGCGATCGATGACCGTTCGCAGCCGGCCGACGTCGTAGTGGACGTCCGCGGCAAGCAGTGGGCCTGGGACTTCAACTACAAGTCCGGCGACGTCATCCAGGAAGATGTCCACGAAGCCGGCGTCCAGGCCCACCTCACCGGCAACACCATCGACAAGGAACAGCTTCCCACCCTGTATTTGCCGGTGAACAAGTCTGTTGACCTTGAGCTCAACGCCCGCGATGTCATCCACTCCTTCTGGGTTCCCGCCTTCCTGCAGAAGCGCGACATGATTCCCGGCAAGACCAACTACATCCGGTTCACGCCCACTAAAGAGGGCACCTACGACGGCAAGTGTGCCGAACTCTGCGGCGAGTACCATTCCGAAATGCTGTTCCGCGTCAAGGTGGTGTCGGAATCCGAATTCCAGGCCCACATGGACCAGCTCAAGGCTGAAGGCAACACCGGCCTGCTCGGCGTGGAGTACGACCGCAACCCGAACCTGAACGAAACCAAGTAAGGGGAGACGTGGCTACGTACACCCAATCCGCACCCACGGGAGTCCTGACGGCTCCCGTGGTACCAAAATCCAAGGGGCGCATCGTCGTCAACTGGATCACCTCCACCGACCACAAGACCATCGGGTACATGTACCTGATCGCGTCCTTCGTGTTCTTTTGCCTCGGTGGCGTCATGGCGCTGTTGATCCGCGCCGAGCTGTTCGAGCCCGGCATGCAGATCCTGCAGACGAAAGAGCAGTACAACCAGCTGTTCACCATGCACGGCACCGTCATGCTGCTGATGTTCGCCACCCCGCTGTTCGCCGGGTTCGCCAACGTGATCATGCCGCTGCAGATCGGCGCGCCCGATGTGGCGTTCCCGCGGCTGAACGCGCTGGCGTTCTGGTTCTTCCTGTTCGGCTCCACCATCGCGGTGTCCGGGTTCATCACCCCGCAGGGTGCTGCCTCGTTCGGCTGGTTCGCTTACGCGCCGCTGTCCAACACCACCTTCACCCCGGGCATCGGCGGTGACCTGTGGGTCTTCGGCCTGGCGCTGTCCGGCTTCGGCACCATTCTCGGTGCGGTCAACTTCATCACCACCATCATCTGCATGCGCGCCCCGGGCATGACCATGTGGCGGATGCCCATTTTCACCTGGAACACGCTGATCACCGCCATCCTGGTGCTCATGGCGTTCCCCCCGCTGGCGGCCGCCCTGTTCGCCCTGGGCGCGGACCGGAAGTTCGGTGCGCACATCTTTGATCCGGAGAACGGCGGCGCCGTCCTCTGGCAGCACCTGTTCTGGTTCTTCGGCCACCCCGAGGTGTACATCATCGCGCTGCCGTTCTTCGGCATCGTCTCGGAGATCTTCCCGGTCTTCAGTCGCAAGCCGATCTTCGGCTACAAGGGCCTGGTCTACGCCACCATCGCCATTGCAGCCCTGTCGGTGACGGTGTGGGCGCACCACATGTACGTCACGGGCGCCGTCCTGCTGCCGTTCTTCTCGTTTATGACCATGCTCATCGCGGTGCCCACCGGCGTTAAGTTCTTCAACTGGATCGGCACCATGTGGCGCGGCTCGCTGACCTTCGAGACGCCCATGCTGTGGAGCATCGGCTTCCTGATCACGTTCCTCTTCGGCGGCCTCACCGGCATCATTCTGGCTTCGCCGCCGCTGGACTTCCACGTTTCGGACTCCTACTTCGTGGTGGCTCACTTCCACTACGTGGTATTCGGCACCGTGGTGTTCGCCATGTTCGCGGGCTTCTACTTCTGGTGGCCCAAGTGGACCGGCAAGATGCTCAACGAACGCCTGGGCAAGATCCACTTCTGGCTTCTGTTCCTGGGCTTCCACGGCACCTTCCTGATCCAGCACTGGCTCGGCGTCGAGGGCATGCCCCGCCGCTACGCCGACTACCTGGTGGAGGACAACTTCACCTGGATGAACCAGTTCTCCACCGTGGCCTCGTTCGTGCTCGGTGCCTCCCTGATCCCGTTCTTCTGGAACGTCTACATCACCTGGCGCAATGGTGAAAATGTCCAGGTTGATGATCCGTGGGGCTTTGGTGCTTCGCTGGAGTGGGCCACGTCCTGCCCGCCGCCGCGCCACAACTTCACCTCGTTGCCCCGGATCCGTTCGGAGCGCCCCGCCCTGGACCTGCACCACCCGGAACTCCGCCAGGTCCACACCGCTGAGTCGCCGGCTCCCGCAGCAGGGCTCCTCGGCAACGCCGACCAGAAGGACACCGCACAGTGAAAATCGAATCCTGGATCTTTGGCTCTGGAGTCTTCTTCTTCGTCCCCGTCGCTCTGGTCTACGGTTTCCTGACCAACTGGGGTGAGTGGGTCGGAATCCTGGGCATCCTGCTCGTCGGCGGCCTCGCCGGCATGATCGGCGCCTACCTCGGTTTCACCGGCAAGCGGGTCGGCCTTCGTCCCGAGGACCGCAGCGACGCCGAAATCCACGAAGGTGCCGGCGAACAGGGGCACTTTAGCCCCTGGAGCTGGTGGCCCCTGGTTCTGGGCATCGCCTGCGCCACGGGCTTCCTGGGCCTGGCCGTTGGCATGTGGATCACTTTCATCGCAGGTGGCATCGCTGTCGTAGCCCTTGTGGGTTGGGTGTACGAGTACAGCCGCGGTGATCACGCGCACTAAGCAAGCAAAAGCATAACGACGTCGGGCCCCACCAATCTGGTGGGGCCCGACGTCGTTATGTGCTTTCCTGGGCCCGCCTAGGCGGGTCCCTGCGACTCCAAAAGGTCCCGGAGCTGCCGGAGGGCGTCCTCCGCTTTCTCGCGACCCAAGACGCCTTCCACGGCGTTTTCACTGATGGACAGTTCCACTTCGCAGCCCTGGGGGAAGTCAGCGGTCATTACCTGGAGCAGGGAACGCGCGTCCACCCTGCCGTCGTCGGCCTTGTTGATGCTGACCGGCAGCCCCGTGTCCGTGACGGCCCGGACGAATACCGCGGCAGATCGTGCGTGCAGGCCCGCCGGCGCTGCCACCACGGCCTTCATTGTTGGCAAAAGGGACTCCCTTTTTCGAACGACGGCCCCCTCCGTCAGCTGGCAGATTTCCTGACCAAATATAGCCGCCTGCGGGGGTGCGGCGCGAAAGAGTGCCGCGGTCGGGGAACTGGTCTAGACCGTCCTAAACTTGTCTGGTCACCCAACGGCAGGAGAACGATCATGGCAGCTGGCGCCGCCGCAATCACGGGGGAAATAGACCGCACCAGCGGAACGGCCATCTACGTCCAGTTACGCGAGATCCTCCGCGCGTATATCGCGCAGTCCTGCCCTCCGGGTTCGGCACTGCCGTCGGAACGCGACCTCGCCGAGCGCTTTGGGCTGGCAAGGATGACAGTGCGGCAGGCCATCGACGCCCTGGTGGGGGAGGAGGTCATCGAGCGGGTGGTGGGCCTGGGGACCTTCGTCCGGCGGCCGAAACTCGACCTGCAGGTAAAGCTCACGTCCTACAGCGAGGAGATGCAGCGGCGTGGCATGGTGCCCGCCGCCAAGGTGCTCAGTTTTGAACAGATTGGTGCCAGCGCTTTCCTGGCCCGTGAGTTGCAGCTGGATGAAGGCACCCCGCTGGTCCGCTTCCGCCGGTTGCTCCTGGCGGACGGGGAGCCCATGAGCGTGGACGAGAACTTCATCCCGGCGCACCGGGTCCCGGGCCTGCTCGACGGCGAGCCGCCTACTTCGCTGTACAACGTCCTCAGCGAGCAGTTCGGTCTGGTCATGGAGTGGGGAGAGGACATGATCGAGGCTACGGCGGCCTCTCCTTCCACCGCGCGCCTGCTCAACGTGGAGGTGGGGGCCCCTTTGCTGAAGATCCAGCGGCACGCGTTTGTGGCGCGGGCAATGGTCGACTACTCGGTGTCCTACTACCGCGCCGACCGGTACAAGCTGTGGGTGCCGCTGCAGAGGCCGGGGGCCAGAAGGGCCCGGAACCACTAGGCGCTTCGCTTCCGCGAGTACCGCAGGGACGTAGGAAAGGCCTAGCGCAACAAAACAGGAAAGGCCCGATCCGTAGTGGATCGGGCCTTTCCCGTTCGAAAGTAAAGCCTAGTGCGTCAGGCTCTTGCTTCCCTCTGCCGCTTCAACGGCCTCGTGGCCGTGGCCGTGTGCCGACTCAAGCTCAGCAGGCGTGGCGGGAGCGACGCGGTCCTCGAAGAACCAGCGGGAAAGGAACGCGCGGCGCTTTTCCTTGCGGGTCACGACGCCGTGCTCGTTGGGTACGGCCGGAAGGACCTGGGGCGACTCGAAGCCAACCAGCTTGTAGCGCTTGTACTCATCCAGCGGCGCGTGAACCTCGATGAATTCACCGTGGGGGAGCCGGACGATGCGGCCCGTTTCCCGGCCATGCAGGGCAATCTCGCGGTCCTTGCGCTGCAGTGCAAGGGCGACGCGCTTGGTGACCACGAAGGCGATAACCGGGCCGATGAAGAACAGTGCGCGCAGCCAGTAGGTGACGTCATTCAGGGAGACACCGAAGTGGGTTGCGATGAGGTCGGAACCGGCAGCGGCCCACATGACGCAGTACCAGACGAACCCTGCCATGCCGATGGCGGTCCGGGTGGGGGCGTTCCTCGGGCGGTCCAGGACGTGGTGCTCACGGTCGTCCTTGGTCACCCAACGCTCGATCCACGGGTAGGCAAACATCACGGTGAACAGGATTCCCGCCGGCACCAGGGCCGGCAGCAGGACGTTGAACGTGAAGACGTATCCGAAGAAGACCTGCTCCACGTGCCAGTTGCCGAGCGTGCCCGGCATCAATCGCAGCGCGCCGTCAACAAAGCCGATGTACCAGTCAGGCTGCGTGCCTGCCGACACAGGGGAGGGGTCGTAGGGACCGTAGTTCCAGATCGGGTTGATGGTGAAGAACGCGGCCATCAACGCGATTACGCCGAACACAATGAAGAAGAATCCACCGGCCTTGGCTGCGTAGACAGGACCGAGGGGGTAGCCGACAACGTTGTTGTCGTTGCGTCCCGGGCCGGGGTACTGCGTGTGCTTGTGGACGACGACCATGAACAGGTGCGCCACGATCATCAGCAGGATCAATGCCGGTACCAGCAGGATGTGCAGCATGTACAGGCGGCTGATGATGGCAGTACCGGGGAATTCCCCACCGAACAGGAAGAAGGAGATGTAGGTTCCGACAACCGGGATCGACTTGATGACGCCGTCGATGATGCGCAGGCCGTTACCGGACAGCAGGTCATCGGGTAGCGAGTAGCCGGTGAAGCCGGCAGCCATGGCCAGGATCAGCAGGACGCAGCCCACAACCCAGTTCATTTCACGCGGGCGCCGGAACGCACCGGTGAAGAAGACCCTCAACATGTGGACCGCGATGGAAGCCACGAACAGCAGGGCTGCCCAGTGGTGCACCTGGCGCATGAAGAGTCCGCCGCGGATGTCGAAGGAGATGTTCAGCGAGGAGCTGTACGCCACCGACATCTCCACGCCCTTCAGGGGAACGTAGCCGCCGTCGTAGTGGGTCTCCGCCATGGAGGGATCGAAGAAGAACGTCAGGAAGGTGCCCGAGAGCAGCAGGATGACGAAGGAGTACAGCGCCACTTCACCGAACATGAACGACCAGTGGTCCGGGAAGACCTTGCGGCCGAACTCACGGAGGATCCCCGACCCGCCAACACGTGAGTCGACGAAGTCGGTGATCCTGCCTGTCTTGGTTTTGGCGACGAAAGCCGGCTCAGCTGTTGACGCTGCGCTCATGCGAATCACGCTCCCAGTAACTTGGTCCTACGGGTTCATGGAAGTCGCTGGTAGCGACCAGGTAGCCCTCGTCATCAACTGCGATGGGCAGCTGGGGGAGAGGACGGCTGGCGGGGCCGAAGATCACCTTGCACTCTTGCGTGAGGTCAAAGGTGGACTGATGGCACGGGCACAGCAGGTGGTGCGTCTGCTGCTCGTACAGAGCAACGGGGCAGCCAACGTGGGTGCAGATCTTCGAGTAGGCAACGATGCCGTTGTAGCCCCACTCTTCGCGGCCCTCGGACGGGTTCAGCGACGCAGGATCAAGACGCATGAGCAGCACAACGGCTTTTGCCTTCTCGTTGAGCTTGCCCTCCTCGAGTTCGTTCAGCCCTTCCGGGATGACGTGGAAGGCCGAACCGATGGTGACGTCCGAAGCCTTGATGGGGGTTCCGTCAGGGTCACGGGTCAGGCGCTTGCGCTTGCCGTCCTGCGGGGCCCACATGGTGTGTGCGAGCTTGTCGTCCGGGCGGGGTCCGAGGTCACCGAAGATGGCGACGGCGGGAAGCGGCGCAAGCGCAACGGCACCGAGCAGGGTGTTGCGGATCAGTGGACGGCGCTTGATGCCGGTCTCTTCCACGATGTCGTCGACGATGCGGACAGCAGCCTGCCGGTCCTCTTCGTAACGGATCGCGTGGCGTTCTTCGGAGACTTCGTGATCGGGCATCAAGGCCTTGGCCCAGTGGACGATGCCGGTACCGATACCCAGCATGGCGAAGGCAGTGCCCACGCCGAGCAGGGCGTTCTGGAGCCGGATGGTGGCAATGCTGGAATCATCACCCAGATCAATGGCGAAGTACGCCACCAGGAAAATCAGGGTCCCAACAACAGAAATGCCAAATAGTAAGGCGACCTGCCGTTCTGCCCGCTTTGCGGCCTTCGGGTCCGTGTCAGCCAGGCGCAAACGATGCGGGGGAATTCCAGGATCCTGGAACTTCTCCACCTCATTCTGACCAGCCGTAGCTACGGTGCCCGAGTGGTTCGGACTGCCGTCACTATGGTTGCCCATAATTCGCCTCATCCTTCTCTCGTCCCGGCAGTCGCCGGGTTAGTTTCTAATTTCAAGCTGCTGACTGGGCAGCAGAAGTTGTGCTTCCCGCGTGAACTCAGGACGTCCTGGAGGTCAGCCAGATGGTAAAGGCGATGATGACGCCAAGACCGGCAATCCAAACGAACAGACCTTCAGCGACGGGGCCAAGCGATCCCAGGTCGGCGCCGCCCGGCGAACCGGTGGTCTCGATCTGCTTCAGGAAGGTGATGACGTCCTTCTTGCCTTCGGGAGTGATGTTGGCGTCATTGAATACCGGCATGTTCTGCGGGCCCGTGGCCATGGCTTCGTAGATGTGCTTGCCGGATACGTCGGCCAGGGCGGGTGCGAACTTGCCCCGGGTCAGTGCACCACCGGCAGCGGCAGCGTTGTGGCACATCGCGCAGTTGGTGCGGAAGAGCTCGCCGCCGGCTGCGGCGTCGCCGCCACCGTTTGTCAGGTCTTCTGCAGGAATTGCCGGGCCGGCTCCCAGGGAAGCCACATAGGCTGCAAGCTGGTGGGTCTGTTCGTCATTAAACTGGACGGGCTTTTTGAGGGCCTGGGGGCCGTTCATCTGCATCGGCATGCGCCCGGTGCCCACCTGGAAGTCAACAGCCGCGGCACCGACACCCACCAGCGAGGGGCCGTCCTTGGAACCACTGGCACCCATACCGTGGCAGGTGGCGCAGTTGGCGGCGAAGAGCTTTCCGCCCTCTTCCGCGTCATTCGCACTGAAGGTGGTGGTGGAAGCTTTGGCCTCGTTGACGGTGGTTGCCACGGCGTACAACCCACCCGTGATGAGGAGCCCCATCAGAAGCAGCGCTATTGCTGCGAGTGGGTGACGCCGCTTTTGTGAGAGTGCCTTCACGTGGTGGTTCCTTTATTCGATCCTGCGCCGGCTCCGGGAGCCGCTACCTGAAATTCTGCCTCTTGTAGAAAAAGAATCAAAGCTGGCTACTTGAGTACGTAGATGACCAGGAAGAGGCCGATCCACACAACATCAACGAAGTGCCAGTAGTAAGAGGTGACGATCGCCGACGTTGCTTCAAAGTGTCCGAACTTCTTCGCGGCGAAGGACCGGCCCATGATGAGCAGGAAGGCAATCAGGCCGCCGATGACGTGGAGGCCGTGGAAGCCCGTGGTCATGTAGAAGGCAGAGCCGTAGGCGTTGGAGGAGAGCGAGACATGCTCGGAAACCAGCATCGCGTATTCGGTGGTCTGGCCGGCAACGAAGAACGCACCCATGATGAACGTCAGGGTGAACCATTCGTTCATTCCCCAGCGGGCGAACTGAAGGGCACCGCCGGCTCGCCGGGGCTGCAGCCGCTCTGCAGCGAAGACGCCCATCTGGCAAGTGAAGGAACTGGCCACGAGGACGATCGTGTTGACGAGCGCAAAGGGGAAGTTGAGCTTCGCTGTCTCTTCCGCCCACATCTGGCCACTCGTGGAGCGCAGCGTGAAGTACATGGCAAAGAGACCGGCGAAGAACATCAACTCGCTGGACAGCCACACAACGGTTCCGACAGAAACCATGTTGGGGCGGTTCAGCGTGGGGTGCGCCGGGGTACTGGGGGCATGGGTCGCAGATGTCACATAGACATTATGTCTGTAAAAGTCCGTGCTGCCCAACGCAAACCGCCTTTTCGGAGGACTTTTTCTACAAAGACGCGAAATCGCCCGGAAAAGTTTCCACCACCGTTCACATTGGTCAGTGCCCGCCATCGCTCGATAGCATCAGCAGGTGACTTCACAGGCATCTGCAGCGTCCGGCAACACCTGGCCCCGGCTGATCTCGGCCCTGATCAAGGGCAACGACCTTACGGCGGAGAACACGTCCTGGGCCATGGACGCCATCATGTCCGGCGAAGCCACGCCGGCCCAGATCGCCGGTTTCCTGGTGGCCCTCAGCGCCAAGGGCGAAACCGTGGACGAGCTGTCCGGCCTGGTCGAGGCGATGCTTGCCCACGCCAACCCGGTGTCGATTTCCGGGGAAAAACTCGACATTGTCGGCACCGGTGGTGACCAACTCAACACCGTCAACATCTCCACAATGGCCGCGCTTGTCGCTGCCGGCGCCGGAGCGAAGGTGGTCAAGCACGGCAACCGGGCTGCGTCGTCGTCGTCCGGGTCCGCTGACGTGCTCGAAGCGCTTGGTGTCCGCCTCGACCTGTCCATCGGGCAGGTGGCCCGGAACGCCGAAGAGGCGGGTATCACGTTCTGTTTTGCGCAGGTCTTCCACCCGTCATTCCGACATACGGCCGTGCCCCGCCGCGAACTGGCGATACCCACGGCATTCAACTTCCTGGGACCGCTCACCAACCCGGCCAATGTGCAGGCTTCGGCCGTAGGTGTCGCAAACGCGCGGATGGCGCCGCTCGTTGCGGGCGTCCTGGCCCGGCGGGGGAGCAGGGGGCTGGTGTTCCGGGGCAATGACGGCCTGGACGAGCTCACCACCACCGGCCCTTCCACCGTGTGGGAGATCCGCGACGGCGCCGTCAATGAACTGCTTTTCTCCCCGCAGGACCTGGGCATCAGCCTGGCCACAGTGGAACAGCTTCGCGGCGGCGATGCAGCGGCGAACGCAGGAGTGGTCCGTGACGTGCTTGCCGGCAAGGCGGGCCCTGCCCGGGACGCGGTCCTGGTGAATGCCGCGGCCGGGCTGGTGGCCTTCGACCGTGAAGCAGAGGGCCCGTTCCTGGCCAGGATGCAGCGGGCTTTCGCGCGTGCGGCGCAATCGATCGACTCCGGCGCCGCCGCCGCCGTCCTGGACCGTTGGGTGTCCCTGTCCCGCGCCTAAAAGCCGGCTGGGGCGTTACTGTTCGAAACCCAGGGAAAAGGCAGCGTCCAGATCGTGCTGCGAGTAGGCCCGGAATGCGATGTGGGTGGTCGTATGGACCACCGCGGGAACCTTGGAGAGCCGGTCGGCGATGACGTCCGCCAGGTCCTCGTGCCGGCGCACCCTCGCTACCGCAATCAGATCCCATTCCCCTGTGACGGAGTAGACCTCACTGATGCCTTCGATGGCGGAGATTTCCTCCGCCGTCTCGGGAATGCGCGCGGCGTCAGTCTTGATCAGAACAAATGCGGTGACCACGTTTGTACCCCTTCAATCAGTTCCGCCGCAGCACGGCACGGCAGGTTTTTCTGTCCTGCCAGCCTATTACACGGGGTTCCTTTTCCCGGCCGCCACCCCCACGGCCAGTTCGCTTGTCCCTACCGGCGTCGAAGTCGCACCGCCCCGGCGAGCATCAGCCGGTAGCCCACCAAAAAGAGGGCCAGCGCAAGGGTGGCCACGATGACAAAAGGCAGGACAACCGTCTGCCCGGTCAGCGTCCGCAGGAGCATTCCTCCGACCAGGCTGCCGAGCCAGACCGGGATGCCCGCCCGGCGCACGGACAAGGGGCCGCGCCACACACGGGCGAGGATCCAGCCTGCAGCTGCGCCGGCGAGGAAGGGCCAGGCGGTCAGCAGCACGCCCAGAATGGGCTCCTCGCGGTGGTGCGCATCGCGGCCTATCGCGGCGAACGCGAGAATCAGGACGACGTCGGCCGCTGCGGCCGCCAGGACCGTCCTTCCAGAAGCTGTTGTTGCCACCTTCGGTTTCAAGGAACTCATGGTTTCGAGCTTAGCCGCCGCTACCGTACCCGGTGTCTTTGGGCCGCGCGAGGGGGGCGTCGGCTTGTTACCTAAGGCAATGTCCGTCCGGCCCCGAGGGTGAATGCCTCGATAGGTACCCCGCCTGCCTGACCCACTTTCGGACGCTTGGGGGATAGGGGTGCGGTAATGTCTCAGCAGGAATCGAGGTCAGCCTCTTGCAGTGGAGACGTAGTGAATAAAGCGCTGTGGATATGCAGTCTTGTTGGTGCCGGGCTGGGGATCAGCCTGGGCCTGGCCTTTTTCCAGACGCCGTTTTGGGGTTGTGCATTGGGACTCGGACTCGGCGCCTTGGTCGGTGCATCGATACAACGGCGTCACTAGCTGCCAGCTGCCCAGGAGACGTCCTGATTCTGCATGCACTTTGAGGCATTGCGTGTGGCCTGCAGGAGCACCGGGTGCAGTCAAGTTTCAGCCGGCGGCGGAGGAGGGCCCGGTTTGCATCAAAGGCAGCGAGTTCTCCGTTACTTGACATAATGTAGATTATCGGCGCTTTTGGAGGGTCCTGGATCGGGGTTTCCCCAGGCATGATCCTGGCCCTACGCCATCGCGCAAAAGCGCTGGTCAACGCGGCGCAGCCATTGTCTTTATTCTGGCGCCCGTCAAGAATGAACCAATGACGGTCTACGTGCGCTCACTTGAAACTGCAGTTCCGAAGACAAAGCTGATCCAGTCCGAAGCCCGTGATGTTTTTGCGGCCCAGCCGGGTTTGTCCCGTTTGGGTTCGCGGCTGGTCAACACCTGTTTTGATGGCGCAGCCATCGAGACGCGCTTTACCGCCGTCCAGGAACTCACCAACGCGTCCCGCTCAGAAAACCCGCAGTTCTACGACCAGCAAACCGGACTGTTGCTCAACCCCAGCACCAAGGTCCGCAACGACATCTTCGCCCGCGAGGCCACCAAGTTGTTCGTGGAGGCTTCCCGCGCTGCCCTGCAGGCCGCCCCGGAACTCGACTTACTTGACATAACTCATCTGGTGACAGTGTCCTGCACGGGCTTCTTCAATCCCGGCCCTGACTACAAGGTGGTCCGCGAACTTGGCCTCAACCCAGCGGTCCAGCGCTACCACCTGGGCTTTATGGGCTGCTACGCGGCCTTTCCCGCGCTCCGCGCCGCGAAGCTGTTCTGCGAGGCAGACCCGAACGCCGTCGTCCTGGTTGTCTGTGCCGAACTGTGCTCCCTCCATGTGCGCACGTCCAACGACCCGGACACCATCATGGGGTCGGCGCTGTTCGCCGATGGTGCCGCCGCCGCCGTCGTGACGGCCCGTCCAGGCGCGGAGGAAACCGCTCTGCTGAGGCTGGACCACTTTGAGACGGTCCTGACGCCGGTCGGTGAGGATTCGATGGCATGGAACATCGGCGATCACGGCTTCGAAATGGTTCTGGGCAACTACGTGCCCCATATCATCAATGACCACATCGTCGGGGCCCTGCAGCCCCTTCTCGCCAGGGAACCGGAACTGTCGGCACTCCCCTACACGGCAATCCCCCACTGGGCCATCCATCCTGGCGGCCGCAGCATCCTGGACAAGGTCCAGTCCCGGCTGGGCCTCAGCGACCGGCAACTGGTCCCTGCACGGGACATCCTGCGAAATTACGGCAACATGAGCAGCGCTACCGTGCTCTTTGTCCTCAAGCACATTCTTGAACAACCCCTCGAGGACGGGCACGCCGGGGACGAGCGCATCTGTTCCATGGCGTTTGGCCCCGGCCTGACCGTGGAAACCGGCCTGTTCACCAAGCTGCGGCAGGCCGCGGCAGGCACCCAACGCCGCCAAGGGGACAGCGCGGCGGAGGATGACGTTATGGTGCACCAAATCCAGGCAGCGGCTGAAGCGCCAGTGGCCTGACAGGAGTCACGGGAATGGGGATCCTGCTGCGCCGGCGCGCCACCGCCGAAATCGAACAGATGGACCGGCCGGACTGCGACGCACGGCTTCTGGACAACACCTACCGGCAGTTTGGCGTTATCAACCGGGTCCTGTCCGGCTGGCGCAGGTTGTATGCCAGGGAGCTGCGGACCATTGACCCTCCGGAGGCACGCCCGGTAACCGTGCTGGACATCGGATCCGGCGGCGGTGACCTCGCCGTCATGCTGGCCGGCTGGGCCGCGGGGGACGGCAAAGCCATGCACATCACGGGCATCGATCCTGACCCCCGCGCTGCACGGTTCGCCCAGCAACGCCCGTCCACGCCCGGCGTCGAATTCCGCGAGGCGCACAGTGGCGACCTTGTCCGGGAAGGTGCACGGTTCGACGTCGTCATCTCCAACCACGTGCTGCACCACCTTGCACCGGAGGAGTTCCGGCAACTGCTGGCGGACTCGGAAAACCTGGCAACCGGAAAGGCACTGCACAATGACCTCATCCGCAGCCCCGCCGCCTTTGCCCTCTTCAGCGTCGCCGCCCTGCCGTTCCGGGAGTCCTTCATCCGCGCGGACGGCCTCACCTCCATCCGGCGGAGCTACCGCCCGGCCGAGTTGGCGGCCGCCGCTCCCCCGGGCTGGTCCGTGGAGCGTTCGCCGGTCTTCCATCAGGTCCTCACCTACCGCCGGGGCTGACATGGATGCCGACGTCTTGATCGCCGGCGGCGGTCCCGTGGGCCTGTACCTGGCTGCCGCGCTCCTGCAGGAAGGCGTCACGGTAAAGGTTCTTGAGCAACGCCAGGCACGGAACCTGCATACCCGGGCCATCGGCATCCACCCTCCGGCCGTGGAGGCACTCGCCGGGATCCAGGTTGCTTCCGCCATGGTGCAGGAGGGCATCCGCATCAGGGCCGGCATGGCGGTCAGCGGCGGGAAAACAGTGGCAACCATGGCGTTCAATGCCGTATCGGCGGACTATCCGTTCGTGCTGGCGCTCCCACAGTTCAGGACAGAGGAAATCCTGGAAGACCGGGTCCGCACCCTGGATCCCGGGGCGCTGGTCAGGGGTGCGAAGGTCACCGGGGTAACCGACGACGGCGGCAGGGTCACCGTGGCGTTCCAGTCCGGCCCAGGTGCCTGGATCCACAGCGGCAGCGCCACCGCCTCCCTGCTTGTTGCGGCAGACGGCGCCCGGTCGCAGCTTCGTGACGTGCTGGGGGTGCCGGTGGTCCGGAAGTCATATCCGGACCACTACCTCATGGGCGATTTCGACGACGACAGCGGCTACGGGGACAAAGCGGTCCTGTTCCTCGAACCGGAAGGAATCGTGGAGTCTTTTCCACTGCCGGGCCGGGTGCGCCGCTGGGTGGTGCGGCTGGAACGGCCGGCTGGACCGGAAGCAGGGCCCCACGAACTGGCGGAACTGGTGCGCCGGCGGACCGGGTTGATCCCTGATGCAGCCACGAACTCCATGCTGAGCGCGTTCAGCGTGCGGTCCACGATCGCCCGGCGTGTTGTGACCGGACGGTCCGTACTGCTGGGAGACGCGGCCCACGAGATCAGTCCGATCGGCGGACAGGGCATGAACCTCGGTTGGCTGGATGCCAGGGCCTTGGTTCCCGTGATCTGTGCCGCACTGGCGGGTACCCCTACGGGCAGGCAGCTCAGGGAGTTCGAGAAAAGCCGGCGCCGGGCTGCAGCACTGTCCCGCCGGCAGGCTGAAATCAACATGATGCTGGGCAGGCCCCTGCCCCGGCCGCTCCTTCGCGTCCGCACTGCCGCTATTGGCGCGGCCGCCGCGGTTCCCGCTGTGAACCAGTGGGCTGCCAGGCGCTTCACCATGCACTGGGAGCCGGACCAGCGGTTGCAGGGCTACCGGAAATAGCAGTCGTAGCTGTCCTGGCTCACGATGACACCGTTGCTCACCTCGAATACCGACGACGTCCTGGCGCGGATCGTTTCGCCCCGGTCCCAGTAGCGCAGATCCATCAGCACCGTGGCCGACCAGTCTGCCTCAACCACCACCCGGCCGCCCTCACAGGTGGTCCTCCGGACAATAAACTGCTGGTCCTTCACCACCTCGCGGCTTTGATCCGCGCCGGCAAGTACCCCCGCCAGCGTCCGGGTGGAACCTTCCGGAGCCAAAAGGTGCGGAGCCTCCGTCAACACGAAGGACTCCGAAAGGAACGGCCGGATCTCCCCGGCGCCACCGCCCGCCTCAAGGACCCGGATAAATTCAAGGACGTGCTCCACCGGGGATGTCGGCGGGAAGGATTCATCAGCCATGCAGTAGACCATAGCTGACGGCTCCTGCGCATCATCCGCCAGTAGGCTGTCCCCATGACCCAGAGTGTTCCCCCGACAACCGCCGGCGCCGACGAAATCCGTCAAACTGTCGAGCGCGTCCTGTCCGCCGGGTCCCTCCCGCCCATCGTCCAGGCCGGCCACCCCGCGCTGCGCCAGCGTGCCGCCGTATTCGACGGCCAGCTCTCCGCGGACCAGCTGGCCAGCCTGATCGGGGTCATGCGCCAAGTCATGCATGAGGCTCCGGGGGTGGGCCTTGCCGCCCCGCAGCTGGGCATCCCCCTGCAGCTCGCCGTCCTGGAGGACCAGTTCGACGTCGACCCCGACGCCGCGGCCCTGCGGAACCGGAGCCCGCTGGAGTTCCTGGCCATCCTCAACCCCCGATACACGCCGGTGGGCTCCGGAGTTGCGTCGTTTTATGAGGGGTGCCTTTCTCTCAACGGGCTGCAGGCGGTGGTGGCGCGTCCGGACGCCGTGCTGCTGGAGTATCTGACGCCTGACGGCGCGGCGGCGCGGCGGAAGTTTTCCGGTTGGCAGGCCCGCATCGTCCAGCACGAGACGGACCACCTCAACGGCATCCTTTACATTGACCGCGCCCAGCTTCGGTCCCTGAGCACCAATGCGGAATATGCGGCGCACTGGGCTGAACCCGGCATCAACAAGGCCCGGGAAGGATTGGGTTTCGACGACGGGCCCGCCGGGATATCCCTCGGCTGACCTTGGCCCTCCCCCGATGGCCGGAGGACGGACAGGGATGGGGACAGGAGCCGCCCTAAAATGGTGCCCATGCCTTCCGCGGATCTTCCCCTCCTGTGCCCTGTCTGCTCACATCCGCTGGAACACCTGGAGGCGGAGGGCACGCGCCAACCCCGCCTGGTTTGCCCGAACGGACACAGCTTCGACGCCGCCCGGCAGGGCTACTTCAACCTGCTGGTGGGCAAGGGCACGCCCTTCGAACCGGACAGTGCGGCGATGGTGGCGGCACGCTTTAGTTTCCTGGGGAACGGCCATTACCGGCCGCTGGCCCAGGCTGTGGCCTCCGCCGTCGTGCCCAACCTGCCGGCCGACGGGGGGATGGTTCTGGACTCGGGAACGGGGACCGGGCATTACCTTCGGGAGATCCTCGACGTTGCGGCTGCCAGTGGACGGGAAGCGTCCGCCATTGGCCTGGACATCTCCAAATTCGCCCTTCGGCGTGCTGCCCGGCTCAATCCCGAGGCCGTGAACCTGGTCTGGGACATCTGGCAGCCGCTGCCGGTGGCACCGAACTCGGTGGACGCGGTCACGGTGGTCTTTGCTCCGCGGAACCCGGATGAATTTGCCCGGGTCCTTCGCCCTGCGGGTGTGCTTGTTGTGGTGACACCGCGAAGCGGACACCTTGGGGATATCGCCGCCGTTACCGGGATGCTCGGTATCGAAGAGGGCAAGGACGAGCGCCTGGCTGAGGCGATGGCCCGGCATTTCGAGCCGGACACTTCCCTCGACGTCGACATACCACTGGAGCTGACCCGCGACGCCGCCGCGGACCTGGCGTTCATGGGCCCGGCAGGCCACCACATGGACCGGGGCCAGATCGCCGCGCGGCTCGCGGACTCCCGGGAACCAATGACAGCCGAGGCAAGATTCAGGCTCTTCGTGTTCAGGCCCAGGATCCGCAGGACCCCGTAACGACTTGGCCACTATCCCCCTGCAGCCGGTATGAACCAGCCCACACGGCAAGTCCGCAGACTACGATGAAAAGACAGTTACTGGCGGGCCCGCAGATGCGGCTCCCCCGTGGCGAAGGGGGAACAGGGATGTTCGAGTGGCTTGGGGAAAACTGGTGGGCGTTGTGGCTCACGGCTTTCCTGGCGTTTGCAGTGGTCGAGATGATCACCCTTGACCTGTTTTTCATCATGCTGGGCGGCGGATCACTCGCCGCACTGGTGGCCGACTTCGCCGGCGCGGAACCCTGGCTCCAGGTGGTGATCTTCTGCGTGGTGTCCCTGCTCATGGTTGCTTTTGTCCGGCCCGTGGCCCTTTCGCACCTGAAGAAGGGCCCGGCCGAACAACGGACCAATGTGGACCGGCTGATTGGTGAACCGGCCGTGGTGATGGAGGCCGTGACCTCCGACGGCGGCCTGGTGAAAATCGGCGGCGATATTTGGAGCGCACGCTCCGCGGCGGGAGTCCTTCCCGCAGGCCAGAAGGTGGTCGTGGCGGCCATCGATGGCGCAACAGCAGTGGTATCGGTACCGCCGACGGCGGCCGCCGGTCCAGATACAGCCTGACATTTGGGGAACAAGGAGTTGTATGGAAAACGCAGGCGGAACCGCACTGGCCATTGTGCTGGTGGTTCTGATCGTCTTTGTCATCATAGTTTTGGTCCGGTCCGTCCGGATCATTCCGCAGGCCCGTGCCGGCGTCGTTGAACGGCTCGGCAAGTACCAGCGGACGCTCAACCCCGGGCTGACGATCCTGATCCCGTTCGTTGACCGGCTGCTGCCGCTCCTGGACCTGCGTGAACAGGTGGTGTCCTTTCCGCCGCAGCCAGTCATCACCGAAGACAACCTGGTGGTCTCCATCGACACGGTGGTCTACTTCCAGGTGACGGACCCGCGGGCAGCCACCTATGAGATCGCCAACTACATCCAGGCCGTGGAGCAACTCACCACCACCACCCTGCGCAACGTGGTGGGCGGACTGAACCTTGAGGAAGCCCTCACATCCCGCGACCAGATCAACGGACAGCTTCGCGGTGTCCTCGATGAAGCCACGGGCCGGTGGGGCATCCGCGTCTCGCGGGTGGAACTGAAGGCCATCGATCCGCCCCACTCCATCCAGGATTCCATGGAGAAGCAGATGCGTGCCGAACGAGACCGGCGCGCGGCCATCCTCACGGCTGAGGGAACCAAGCAATCAGCCATCCTCACCGCTGAGGGCCAGCGGCAGGCGTCCATCCTCGCTGCGGAAGGCGAGGCCAAGGCTGCCATCCTCCGTGCGGACGGCGAGTCGCAAGCCATCCAGAAGGTCTTCGACGCCATCCACAAGGGCAACCCGGACCAGAAACTGCTGGCGTACCAGTACCTCCAGACCCTGCCCAAGCTGGCCGAGGGCTCGGCCAACAAGCTCTGGATCATCCCGAGTGAAGTCGGGGAAGCCTTAAAGGGAATCGGCAACGCCCTCGGCGGCACCAGCCAGGAGCCCGCCGCGGGCGGCTTTTTCGAAGATGTGCCCACCGAGCGTACCCAGCCCTGAGCAACCGGAGGACGCAGGAGGGTTCCGCGGGTTGCCGCGGAACCCTCCATTTTTTGGTGGAGACGGGATAACGCGCGTATAATTGGGTATTTGTCCGGCAGGAGAATACCAGCTGGAACAACCAAGCTTCGCAATGCGTTGAATCCTATGATGCAGCACAGTGCACACAGTAGTCCGGCGGTGCCACGTTGCCGCCGGCCAACGCGGAGATTTCATCCGCGTACCGACCAGAGGGAGAAATCATGAGCGATCGCAGCCTGCGGGGCATGCGCCTTGGTGCGCAGAGCATGGAGACCGAGTCCGGAGTTGAGCCGGCTCCCCGCCAGCGGGTCGAATACCGTTGCGCGGATGGCGAGCAGGTCTTCGTCACGTTCTCCTCCGAGGCGGAAATTCCTCCGGTGTGGGTCTCCAAGACCGGCAAGGAAGCGCTCCTCGTTGACGGCGAGAAGCCGGACACCAGCAATGACAAGGCAGTCCGCACCCACTGGGACATGCTGCTGGAACGCCGGTCCCTGCCTGAACTGGAACAGATCCTTGAGGACCGCCTGACCATCCTGCGCGAACGCCGCGGAGAGCGCCGCTCGGCATAGGCCCAGCTGCAAAGGGGGCGGCCCCGCACTTCTGGTGCGGGGCCGCCCCCTTTTCCTATGTCCCCTGGAGGCCGCGGGTGACGGCCAAAGGACGGACTACGCCTGCTTGTTCTTCAGCTTGCCGGTCAACGTGTTCCAGCGGGCCGCCAGTCCCCATCTGGTGACGTTGACCATGGCCTCGATCACGATGTTGCCACTCATTTTTGAGGCACCCAGTTCGCGTTCAACGAACGTGATGGGGCGTTCCTCGATGCGGAGCCCCAGTTTGGCCACCCGCCATGCCAGGTCCACCTGGAAGCCGTAACCCACCGAATCGACCTGGTCCAGGTTGAGCTTCTCAAGGGTGGTCCTGCGGAACGCGCGGTAGCCACCGGTGACGTCCCTGATCTTCAGGCCCAGCATCAGCCGGGCATACGTGCTGCCCACCCGCGAAATTGCCTGGCGGTAGAGCGGCCAGTTGACTACGCTGCCGCCCGGAACCCAGCGCGAGCCCATGGCCAGGTCTGCGCCCTGTTCCAGGGCTTCAAGCAGTTGGGGAAGCTGTTCGGGCTGGTGGGAACCGTCGGCATCCATTTCCACAAGGACGTCGTACCCGGCCTCCAGGCCCCACTTGAAACCGGCAATGTAGGCGGCGCCCAGGCCTTCCTTGCCCTTGCGGTGCAGGACATGGACCTGGGAATCCTCGGCTGCGAAGCCGTCGGCAAGTTGGCCGGTACCGTCCGGACTGTTGTCATCGACCACCAGCACATCCGACGCCGGAACGGCCTTCCGAAGGCGCTGGAGCGTCCTGGGCAGCGATTCCAGTTCGTTGTAGGTGGGAATGATCGTAAGGACGCGCACAAAGGGCCTTTCCTGGTGAAAGTGGTCGGAGCACCTGATGCCGGGCTTGCCGGCGGCGGGCGCAACTCCCCATTATAGGGCGGAGAGTTGCCGGGTCAGGAACGCAGGGCCGGGCTGGCAAACAGTTCGGCACCGTCTTTCACGGTTTGCAGGCATGCCGGGTCGGAGCCCGTGTCCAATGCCGGCAGCAGCGGGGTCCTGGCCCGCGGATCGGTGCTCCACGACTGCACCCTGCCGTCAGCCACCTGGACCATCAGTTCCTCCACCTCCCACACAGCGAAACTGGCCGGCGCCCCGGGCACCAGCTGCCCGGCCATGGGGTTTGCATGCCGGGCGGCCCGCCAGCCGGCGCGCGTGTGGCCCAGGAATGCCGCCCGTGCGGAAATGCGCTGCTCCGGGTTGTGGTGCTCGACGCATGCGCGCACGCTGGACCACGGCTGCAGGGGTGTGACCGGGCTGTCGCTGCCGAAGCAGACGGGAACTCCGGCAGAGTAGAAAGCGGCGAACGGATTCATGGACCGGCTCCGCTCCCCCAGCCTCTGCTCGTAAAGGCCCCCCGGTCCTCCCCAGGTTGCGTCGAAGGACGGTTGGGCGCTGACGGTCACGGAGTAGTGCGCCAGCTTGGCCACAGCCGCGGCGTCAGCCATCTCCACGTGCTCGAAGCGGTGGCCTGCGGCCCGCACCCGCTGCTCCCCCACTTCCTTGGCAGCCAGGTCGAGCGCTTCCAGCGCACTGTCCAGCCCGGCGTCGCCAATCACGTGGAACCCGCCTTGGATCCCGGCGAGGGAACAGGCGGCAAGGTGGGCTGCTGCCTGTTCCACGCTGAGGTAAAGGCTGCCGCGTTCCTGGCCGGCATCGCTGTAACCGGCGCGCAGGGCGGCAGTCCTGGAACCCAGCGATCCGTCGATGTTCAGGTCCCCTGCCAGCCCGCGGAGGCCGGCACCGAACTGCCCAACGAGGGCACGGCCTTGCTCCTCGGACGATACCAGCTCGCCCCAGTACGGGAGGACCTCAGGGAAGCGCTGCGAATCCGGCCCGGAGGCGTTCCAGCCGGCGGCCAGCCTCAAATCGTCGGCGCCCCCAATGTGGGGCGCTCCCATCTCGGCAACGGCGACGTAACCGTTGGCCGCGGCCTTTGCCAGGGCCCGGGCCTGGTGCCGCTGCAGCGAATCCTGCGGCATCTGCCGCGTCGCCAGCCGGGCTGCTTCATGGGCCGCATGCGTGACCCCGGCGCCGCCGTCGTACCCGTCCTTGCCTTGAAGATCGGCGGACTGTGCCAGCGACGTCGAAACCAGCGCCGAGTGCACGTCCACCCGCGAGAGGTAGACCGGCCGGCCCCCGGACGCGCGGTCCAGTTCTTCGGCACTGGGCAGGGCGGAATCCGTCCATCCGGTTTCATCCCAGCCGTGCCCGAGGACGGGTCCTTCCCCACCTGCCCCGGCGACGGCGTCCAGCAGCGCGCGCGCTGACGTGGCCGTCCCCAGCTGCAGCGATTCCAGGGCAATTCCGGTTTCGGTCAGGTGCATGTGCGAGTCGACGAATCCCGGCGCAACCAGGGCGCCGCGGAGATCGATGATTTCCATCGAACTGTCTGCAATGGATGATGCCGCCTGCTCCGATCCAACCCATGCAACGGTGTCACCGTCCACCAGCATGGCCGTTGCGAATGGGTCCGCAGCGGTGTAAACGGATCCGTTGCGGTACAGCACCGGGGAAGGACGGGGTGTTGCAGCGGGGCGGGACGCAGCATCAGGGCGGGGCATGGCGGGCAGGACTCCTGGGGTGTGGGCACGCCGGCGGGGGCCGGCGGTTTCGGTGGAACTAGAGAACGGACGAATAGGCCACGACGCCGCGGCGGATGAGGTTGATCGCTTCGGCACACAGCCGTGCCAGCCGTGGGTCGAGGCCGGGGATCTTGGCAAGCTGATCCAGGAGGTCCACCACCTGCTTGACCCAGCGGACAAAATCGCCGGCGGCAAGATCGGTGCCGCTGAGAACGTCCTGCAAATGGCGCCCGCGGGCCCATTTGTACAGCGGCCAGACAAGTCCCAGCTCCGGCTCGCCCGTCAGGGGAAGCTTGTTTTCCTCTTCCACGTCCTCAAGGGCGGACCACTCCCTGACCACGATGTCCACGGAGGTCTCCAGGGAGACGCTGGGCATGCGCGGGCGCAGGCCCCGGTCTTCGCGTTTGGCCTGGTAGACCAGCACGCTCGCCAGTGCGGCCACTTCGGCGGCGTCGAGGTCATCGAATGCGCCCAGCCGCAGGGACTGGGAGATCAACAGGTCCTTCTCGCCGTAAATCCTGCGGAGCCGCTGGCCATCCGCGCTGATGTTCAGCCGGCCGTCTCCCGCGACTTCAAGGTAGCCGTAGGTAGACAGGACGTCGCAGACCCGGTCGAAGGTCTTGGCGATGGTGTTGGTGCGGCCCTGGATCTGGCGGACCAGGCCGTCCGTTTCACGGCGCAGTTTCCACCAGCGCTCAGACCACCGTGCGTGGTCCTCGCGTTCGCTGCACCCGTGGCAGGGGTGGGCCTTCAGAGCCCGGCGCAGTTCGGCGATCCGCTTTTCCTGGTTGGGCAGTGCCGCGGCGCGGCCGAAATCGTGGTTACGGTTCTGGCCCGGGGCGGGCGGGCGGTTCTCACGGAGCGCGTTCCGCACCGACGATGCAAGGTCCCTGCGCGATTTGGGTACCTTGGCGTTGAAGGACTTGGGGATGCGGATCCTGGTAACGGGCGCGATGGGACCTTCAAGGTCGTCGGTGCCGATCCTTCGCAGCTGGTTGTCCAGCGTCAGCACGGCCGGCCGTGGTTCCCGGCTGGTGTGGTCCGAGCTGAGGACGACGGCGGGCCCCGGGGCGCGCCCGCCGGGCACGTTGACCACATCGCCGGGCAGGAGCCGCGCCAGGGAGTCATCGTTCAGGGATTTCCGGACGCGGGACTTGGTGCGGGAAGTGGCGTTCTCTGCGTCGGACAGCTCCCGGCGCAGCCGGGCGTACTCCGTGAAGTCACCCAGATGGCAGGTCATGGACTTTGCATACCCGGCAAGGGATTCCTCGCGGCTCCGCACCTGCCTGGCCAGGCCCACCACGGAACGGTCCGCCTGGAACTGGGCAAAGGAGGACTCGAGGATCTCGCGCGCCCTGACCCGGCCAAACTGCGCCAGCAGGTTGATGCTCATGTTGTAGGTGGGCCGGAAACTGGAGTTCAGCGGGTAGGTGCGCCGCGATGCCAGCCCGGCCACCGCCGTCGGGTCCGTACCCGGCTGCCAAAGCACGACGGCGTGGCCTTCAACGTCGATCCCGCGCCGCCCTGCGCGGCCGGTCAGCTGGGTGTACTCGCCCGCAGTGATGTCCACATGGGCTTCGCCGTTGAACTTGTCCAGCTTTTCCAGCACTACCGAACGGGCAGGCATGTTCACGCCCAGGGCGAGGGTCTCCGTGGCGAAGACCGCCTTGACCAGGCCATCGGCGAACAGTTTCTCGACGACTTCCTTGAATGTCGGCAGCATGCCGGCGTGGTGGGCGGCAAAGCCTCGAAGCAGTCCGTCACGCCAGGTCCAAAAACCCAGGACATCCAGATCGTCCGGCGGGATGTCGTGCCCCGCCTCGTCAACGCGCTGGGCAATGATCCGCTGCTCTTTCTCGGTGGTGAGCCAGAGGCCGGATGCAACGCACTGGGCGACGGCTGCCTCACAGCCGGCGCGGGAGAAAATGAACGTGATGGCAGGCAGCAGGTCCATCCGGTCGAGGCTGGCGATTACCTGGGGACGGCTGGCGCGCCGCACCCCGGTCGGCTCCACGCCACGGGCGGGGCGGTCGTTTCCGCGGCGGCCACGCTGGCCCCGGCCCCCGGGTCCGGGCCTGCTTCGGAAGCTTTGCCGGATTTCGCTCTGGGCCACTGCCAGCAGGTCCGGGTTGACGTCGAAGCCGCGCCCCTTGGCGCTGTCGCGGGACTTGCCGGACGGGGACGGTTGCTGGCTGTCTTCCTCAACGGGCGGGGCGATTTCATCGAAGGTGGTTTCCCCGGCGAACAGGTCCATGATTTGGCGGCCCACCATGACGTGCTGCCACAGTGGCACCGGCCTGTGCTCGGAAACGATGATGTCGGTGTCGCCGCGGACGGTGTCCAGCCAGGCCCCGAATTCCTCGGCGTTGGAAACGGTTGCACTCAGGGAAGCAACCTGGACCTCGCTGGGGAGGTGGATAATGACTTCTTCCCAGACTGCACCACGGAACCGGTCCGCGAGGTAATGGACCTCGTCCATCACCACGTAGCCGAGGTCGCCCAGCGTGGCCGAATCCGCGTACAGCATGTTCCGCAGGACTTCGGTGGTCATAACCACCACCTGAGCGTCACCGTTGATGCTGGTGTCCCCGGTCAGGAGCCCCACGCTGTCCGCGCCGTACTTTTCGGTGAGTTCGCTGAACTTCTGGTTGCTGAGCGCCTTGATGGGCGTGGTGTAGAAGGCTTTCAAGCCCCGCTGCAGCGCGAGGTAGATAGCGAACTCCCCCACAATGGTCTTGCCGGCACCGGTGGGGGCAGCGACCAGGACTCCCCTGCCTTCCTGCAGGGAACGGCATGCCTGCCGTTGAAAATCATCGAGCTCGAATTCCAGGGTCCGGGTAAACGCCCCGAGATACGTGGCGGCCTCGGCCCGGCGCTCGGCGCTGGCACGGTATCTCTCGGCCGGCGACATTTCTTCAGGATCGATGGGGCCGGCGGAGAAGGGTCCGGTGGTGGAGGACATACCCCAAGCCTAATGGCAGGCTAGAGCTTCTTGAGTTCACTGTTCGGGGTTGCGACGTCCGCGGTGGCCTCGGTTTCCGCGACCTGCCGGGCCTGGCGGCGGTCGCGGCGCTTGTCGTTCATGAGGCAGATGCCGATCGCCGCGAAGAAAAGCACCAGCAGTGGCCCGGCCAGCATGAACATCGAAATCGCGTCCGCACCCGGCGCGGCAATGGCAGCCAGGACGAAGACCAGGAAGACTGTGATGCGCCAGGCCTTGAGGATTGTGCGGCCGGAGATGATCCCGGCCATATTGATGCCTACCAGCACCACGGGGACCAGGAAGGCCAGACCCAGCATGAGCACCATGCGTGTGACGAACTCGATGTACGTCCGGGCGTCGATGACGCTGGAGGAGCCGGCCGGGGTGAACTGGGTCAGCGCGTGGACCACCTGCGGCACCACAAGCCAGCCCACCCAGATTCCTGCGAGGAACAGCGGGACGGCAGCCGCCATGTAGCCCAGCGTGTAGCGCCGTTCCTTGGACGTCAGCCCCGGGGTGATGAAGGCCCAGAGCTGGTAAATCCAGATGGGGCTGGAAATGACCGCCCCGATGAGGAGCGACATCTGGAGCTTGAAGTCGAAGGGTGAGGCGATGGTCCCGAAGTTGATGGCCGCAAGGCCGCCGGTCTCATTGGAAATACGGTTGACCGGTTCGGCCAGGGCCTTCAGCAGCGGATCGTAAAGTATCCAGCCCCCAATGCCGCCAATGACGACGCCGATCGCCGACTTGATCAGCCGGTTCTTCAGCTCCTTGAGGTGCTCCCAAAGCGACATCCGCCCCTCGGGATTGGCTTTACGGGCCCGCGACAGTGCCACGGGAGGTCAGGCGCGCGTCGACGGCGGAACGTCAGTGCCGTCTGTCGGCTCACCGGGCTTCGCCTTGGGGTGGTTCACGATGGTGCCTTCCACCGGACCGGTTGCGTCGGTGGAGTCAGCCTTGCCGTCGTTCTTCATTTCCTTGACCTCGGACTTGATGATCCGCATGGACTGGCCCAGGCTGCGGGCCATGGCCGGAAGCTTGGGGGCGGCGAAGAGAAGCAAAGCAACAACGATGATGATTACGATCGGCCAGGGGCCATCAAAGAGTCTTCCCACGGGAATTCCTTTCCTCTAAGTACATCCTACTTCTATGTGAAGTCGAGATCTCCGAGCGCCTGCGGCTGGTCCCGGTCCTTTTTGCGCTGCACTCGCCGGCGGCGGCGTTCTTCGCGCCGGGCCGATTTGGATGCCTCGTAATCATGTCGCATGACGGCGGGTGAGGCAAAAACGGCTGCGCCTGGCAGGGCCCGTGAAGGATCCGCGGTTTCCTCCGGCATTTCGACGGGGTTCAAGTGCCCCAGCTTCGCCCCGGCGGCGCTGAGGTCCTTCACCGTTGCCATGAACTGGCGGAAGAGACGGATGCCCAGCAGGACATAGAACAGCAGGGCCACTGCGACAAGCGCCACCCATATGAGAATCCAGGACCACCAAGGCATGTTGAGAAGTCTATCGGTCGTAATTGTCCAGCGAGGCCGCAAGCCAGTCCCGCGCGGCGTCAGCCAGCTCCACGGGGACGAGGATCCTGGCTGAACCGCCGTGCTGGGCCACGAACATCGGCAGCCACGCCGTGTTGCCGAACCGGATCTCGGCCACCAGGCCGCCGTCGGGCAACTCCGCGGTGCGCTCCGCGTAATAGTCCTCCGCCAGTCCCCTCCCCTGCCGGGTGAGCTGGACCGTGACGGTCGTGTCGTCGTCGTTCGCGGTGAAAAGCTTGGCCGGGACCCCGCCCTCCGGTGCCACGTGGGGGCCGGCGGGAGCGCCGTTCGGGTGCACGTCCTGTATCCGGTCCAGGCGGAAGTTCCGCAGCCCGTCCACCAGGTGGCACCAGGCTTCGAAGTACCAGGTGTTGTCCAGGGAATACAGCCGCAGCGGGTCCACGTCGCGTTCGGTGACGGCGTCGCGCTGGGGCGACAGGTAGGTCAGGTGGAGCTGCGAGCGGGACTCGATGGCCTGGCGCACCGTGGCATGGGTTGCGGCATCGGCAGGGGCGACCTGCGGCCCGGCGATGGAGGCAGCACGGAGTCCTTCCTCGCCGGCGGCCGCCAGGAGCTTCAAGGTCACCGATTCCAGCGCACCGCCGCCCGGGAGGTCCGGCAGGCCGTTGAGCGTTTCAAGACCGGTCAGAAGTGCACATGCCTCCGCCACGGTAAAGCGGACCGGCTTCTTCAGGTCAAGGTCCTGGGTTATGAAGACGTGGTCGTCCTCCCACTGGATGTCGAGCAGGTCGTCCGGATAACCCTCGGGCAGGCCGGAGCAAATGAGGATCCGCAGGTCGGCCTCAAGCTCTTCCCGGGTGACGCCGAAGTGGTGCGCCACGTCCCGGATGTGCAGGCCCTGGTTGTGGACCAGGAAGGGAACCAGCTGCAGCATGCGTTTGAGCTGGTCCTCGGAGGTCCCCTTCCGGGCCGACCGGGGACGGGCAGCCACGGCGAAAGTGTAGGCGGGGACAGGAGCGTCGCTGAACCCGGCTGCGGCCTGCAGGCGGCGGCGCACGGCCACGGCGAGTTCGGCTGGTTCCACTGCCAGGGCATTGGGCCCATAGGACGCAAGCTCTTCGGCGAGCACCTCCGGGTCCCGGTACTCCAGGATGAGCCGGTCCCAGCCCTCGCCTGGCGCGCCCCGGGCCTGCTCCCCGGTGTCTTGGACGGCACGACGGCGCAGGTCCAGCAGGTGCCCCTTCCTTACGTCCACGACGGCGGTGCGCAGCGGCAGTTCCGGCAGCCTGTCGAGTTCAGCGCGGATGCTGAAGTCCGTGGGCGGCGTGTACTGCTCCCTCGCCAGGGTGGTCACGGCACTGGTGATGCGGGACAGCCGGAAATGCCGGGCTGCCTTCCGCGCCCGGTCGTAGCCCATGAGGTACCACTGGCCGAACCGGCTGCCCAGGCCCCAGGGCTCTACAGTACGTTCTTCCTCTTTGCCGGTACTGCCGGCGAGATACGTGAAGGTGACCGGATGCCGGGCGTGCATGGCGGCCACGATGTCGTCGAAGGCCTGTCCCGCAGGTTTGATCCGTGGCTGGACCCCGGCCGGCAGCTGCACCTCCGTCATCCTTCCGGACGCCTGGAGCTTGCGGAGTGCGCTTTGGGCGGCGGTCCCCAGTGCCGCGCGCTCCCAGAGCTGGGAGGCCAGCAGGAGGACAGTCCATTCCTCGGGTCCCAGCTGGACGTCCGGGAGCCTGTTGGACTCCTTGCCGATGCGGTATCTGGTAGTGGCCGGGTCGTCCTCGCTCCAGCCCATATCCGTCAGCGTCTCAACGTCGAAGCCCATTTCCCGCAGGTCATTCTTGTCCCGCTCGAACATCCGTCCGAAAGCGACGTCGTTGCCGGAGGTGTCGTGGTAGACCTTGTCGCGCAGCTCGCTGCGGTGCAGCCCGTAGCGGGTGTTGAGAAGCGCAATCAGCAGGTTGAGGAGGCGTTCAGTGCGGGATGCGGACACCATGGTTACGTTACTAAACTCCTCCGGTGAAAGCAGAAAGCGCGGCAGTACGGGAGGAATATCCTCCCGTACTGCCGCGCTCCGGGTGCCTTTGGCTGGTCAGCGGACGGCTACGAGGTCCACGACGAAGATCAGTGCCTCGTTGGGGGCAATCGCTCCGCCGGCACCGCGCGAGCCATAGGCCAGCTCGGAGGGGATCTCCAGGCGGCGGCGGCCGCCCACCTTCATGCCCAGCAGGCCCTGGTCCCAGCCCTGGATGACCTGGCCGACGCCGACCCGGAAGTCCAGCGGGGCGCCGCGGCCCCAGGAGGCGTCGAATTCCTCGCCCGTGGACCAGGCGACGCCGACGTAGTGGGTGGAGACGGTGTCCCCTGCCTGGGCTTCCCGGCCGTCACCCTCGATGAGATCGGTGATGACGAGTTCCGTGGGGACGTCGCCTTCCGGAAAATCGATCTCGGGCTTCTGGCGGTCGAATTCCCGCTGTCCAAACGACATGCTTGCTCCTATGCGTGAGTGCTGATGGGTGCCGCGGAGGGCGCGGCGTCCCTGTAAGTCTTGCTACTTGACCCCGAGGATGTCCACTACGAAGACCAGGTCGCCCTTTGCCTCGCCCTGGCCGGCGTCGCCGTAGGCCAGGTCCTTGGGGATGACCAGGAGGACACGCGAGCCGACGGTCTTACCGGTGAGGCCCTGGGTCCAGCCTTTGATGACACCGGAGAGCGGGAAGGTGGCCGGCTGGCCGCGGTCGAAGCTGGAATCGAACTTGGTGCCGCCGTCGAGGTTGACGCCCACGTAGTTGACGGTCAGGGTGTCGGACGCCTTGACAGTGGCGCCGGTACCCTTGATCAGGTCCTGGGACACGAGGGAAGTGGGGGCTGCTGCACCCGCAACGTTGATTTCCGGTACGCCGTCCTTTTCCGTCACGGTGGGCAACCCGGCCGGAGGCGTCACGGTTTCACCCTGGGGCTTGTCCAGCACCGGGGTGGGATCGGAAGCGGAGAGTACCTTGATGATCAGCAGCTCGGCTGGCTGGGACGCCGCTGCACTTGCACTCGGGCTGGCGCTTTCGGAGGGGCTGGTACTTGGGACAGCCGGCTGCCCGGGTATGACCAGTGCGAGAGTGGAGCCTACTTTTGCGCCTACCAAGGCGTTGTAGACAAGCGGATTGCTGGTCTTGAGTGTGTCATCGAGTGAAAAGGACTGGGGTTCCGCAGCAAAGGTGTCCTGGAGGACGGACCCATCGGCGCCGTTGAGATCCAGGAACGCCAGATTGGTCACTTGGTTTGGCTTAAGGACGTCCCCGGAACCCTCATTGATCATCTTGATTGTGGGTTCTGCTACTTCGAGCGGCTTATCGAATTCAACGCCGGGAGCTTTCTTGTCACCGTTGTCGGTGAGCTTGAGGGAGTCGAGCTTCGCAACGTCCCCGGCGGACTGGCTGCTGGGCTCCGGCTGGGAGGTTGTACCTCCGCAGGCGGTCAGGAGCAGCAGGCCGGGAAGGAGGATTGCTAGTAGTCGGCGCACGTAGAAAAACTTTCGTCGGGGCAGGGTGGATACGACATTCCGCATAGCAGCAGAAAGTGCCGTGCAAAGGTCCCGTTAAAAGGACCTTATCCAGAATAGACCCTGAAGCTGGACGTCAGCCCATAGAGTCGAGAAGCGCATCGACGCGCTCATCGACGCTGCGGAAGGGATCCTTGCACAGGATGGTCTGGTGGGCGCGGTCGTTCAGTTTCAGGTGCACCCAGTCCACCGTGTAATCACGCCCCAGTTCCTGTGCGCGGCGGACAAAGTCGCCCCGCAGCTTGGCGCGGGTGGTTTGCGGCGGCGCATCCACTGCTCCCTTGATGACAGTGTCGTCAACGATCCGTCGCACCGCGCTGCGGGACTGCAGCAGGTAGAAAAGCCCCCGGCTGCGGGAAATGTCGTGGTACGTGAGGTCCAGCTGGGCAATGCGCGGCGCGTCCAGGCCCAGGCCGTGGCGTTCGCGGTAGTTGTCCATCAGCTTCTTCTTGATGGCCCAGTCGATTTCAGTGTCAATTCCCCTGAAGTCACCGGATTCGATTGCATGGAGCGTCCGCTCCCACAGATCGAGGATCAGCGGCACGTGCGGGTTGTGGGCTCCGTGCTCCTTGACGAAGGCGGTGACCTTGGTCAGGTATTCCTGCTGGATTTCCAGGGCAGTGAGTTGACGCCCATTGGCCAGGCGGACCAGCGCCCGGCCACTGAGGTCATGGGAGATCTCCCGGATACTGCGGATGGGGTTTTCCATCCGCATGTCGCGCATGATTACGCCCGCCTCGATCATCCGAAGGACCAGGTCCACGGTGCCGATTTTCATCAAAGCGGTCGCTTCGGACATGTTCGAGTCCCCCACGATGACGTGCAACCGGCGGTAGAACTCCGCGTCCGCGTGCGGCTCGTCGCGGGTGTTGATGATGGGCCGTGACCGCGTGGTGGCGGACGAGACGCCCTCCCAGATGTGGTCGGCGCGCTGGGAGAACGCATAGGTGGCCCCATGCGGCGTCTTCAGGATCTTCCCGGCTCCGGCGATGAGCTGGCGGGTGACCAGGAACGGGATCAGGATTTCCGCCAGCCGGGAAAACTCCCCGCGCCGGGGAATGAGGTAGTTCTCGTGGCTGCCGTACGAATTACCCGCGGAGTCGGTGTTGTTCTTGAACAGATACACGGTGCCGTTGAAGCCTTCAGCCGCCAGCCTGGCCTGGGCCTCGTCCACCAGGTCATCAAGGATGAGCTCACCCGCACGGTCATGGGCGATCAGCTGGGCGAGGTCGTCGCATTCGGCGGTGGCGTATTCGGGGTGCGACCCGACGTCGAGGTACAGCCGCGAACCGTTGGTGAGGAACACGTTGGACGAACGACCCCAGCTGACCACCTTCCGGAAGAGGTACCGCGCCACCTCTTCCGGAGCAAGCGGCCTCGAATCGGGGCTTGAGTAAGAGATCCCGAACTCGGTTTCGATGCCGAAGATTCTCTTGTCCATGTGGTCCTCCTAGGCCAGCAGTGCTGTGATGTCCGCGTCGTTCAGCCTGCGGAAGGCACGCCGTGAGCCGCGGGAGCTTTCGGAACGTCTGTCCAGAACTGCAACTTCGAGTGCACCCGGCGGCGACGGTGCTGCAGGCTGGTCCCCCTCCTGGGCGGGCGTAAGTCCCTTCAGTGCCAGCCGGACAGCGTCGGCGAAGCCCAGCGACGCCTGCCATCCCGCCTCGATGGCTGACGAGACTTTGTCTGCCTGGCCGCCCATGACCACAAAACTGTGCTCGTCGGCGATCGAGCCGTCGAAGGTCAGCCGGTACAGGTGGTCTTCTGCCTGGTCGGGGCCCACTTCGGCTACTGCCAGTTCCACCTCGAACGGCTTCTGCTCCGCCGTGAAGACGGCGCCCAGGCTTTGCGCGTAGACACTCGCCAGGCCGCGGGCGGTCACATCCTCACGGTCATAGGAGTATCCCCGGACGTCGGCGTAGCGGACGCCGGCCTGGCGCAGGCTTTCGAATTCGTTGTACTTGCCTACAGCGGCGAACGCGATTTTGTCGTAGATCTCGCCGATTTTATGCAGGGACGGCGAGGGATTCTCGGCCACGAGTGCGATGCCGTCGGCGCAACTGATGACCACCACTGACCTGCCGCGGGCGATGCCTTTCCGTGCGAAATCCGCGCGGTCCTTCATCAGCTGTTCGGGCGAGACATAGAACTGCTGGGTCATGTCAGGCCTCCCGTCCGGCGATGGTGCGCGCTTCGATCACGGCGCGGGAAGCTGCCGCCAGTTCAGCGTCCGGGACCCGGCGGGCTCCCGTTCTGTCCACGGTATAAACCACAGGCCACAGCTGCCGGACGGTATCAGGACCGCCCGTTGCGGAATCGTCGTCAGCGGCGTCGTAAAGGGATTCCACGGCGACGGACAGCGCATCGGCTGCGCTGAGGTTGGGCCGCCACAGTTTTTTCAGCGCTCCGCGTGCGAAGACGGAGCCGGAGCCCACGGTGTGGTGTTCGTGTTCCTCGTACCTGCCCCCGGTGACGTCATAGGAGAACAGCCGGCCCACACCGGCACTGGTGTCGAAGCCTGCGAAGAGGGGCACCACCGCAAGGCCCTGCAGGGCCATCGGAAGGTTGCCCCGGATCATGGCCCCCAGCCGGTTGGCTTTGCCCTCGAGGCTGAGCTGGGTTCCTTCAATTTTTTCGTAGTGCTCGAGTTCAACCTGGAAGAGCCGGGTCAGGTCAATCGCTATGCCGGCTGTTCCTGCAATGCCAAGGACGGAGAAGTGGTCTGCCGGAAAAACCTTTTCAATGTGCCTGCTGGCAATGATGTTTCCCATGGTGGCCCGCCGGTCCCCCGCCATCAGGACACCGCCGCCGTAACTCATGGCAACAATGGTGGTGGCGTGTGGAACCTGCAGCGGGGCAGCCCCGGACGCACCACCCTGGAGGGACCGGCTGAAGGGCAGTAGTTCGGGCCGGTCCCGTTGCAGGTGCTCGGTAAAGGACGAGGTGGCGTTGGCGGCTACCTGGTTGGCGGTTGATTCCTGCACTCATCACTCCTTGAACGTGGTACTTCAACGTCGGTACAGATTCCGGCCGTCCGCGGCTTCCGCCACCCTCCGGGTCCGGGTTACTGGCCGCCCTTTTGGACGAACGCCCGGACGAACTCTTCGGCGTTGGATTCCAGGACACCGTCGATTTCGTCCAGCAGGTCGTCCACGCCTTCGGTCGAAGCCGAAGCCTGGGCCTCGGGCGGTGCCGGGGGTGCCTCGGGAATGTCGTCCTCGACCTGGGTGTCTCGTGACTGCGGCTGCTGCTGCTCCTGGCCTGCCATTGTTATCCCTCCCTGTTACTTCCAGGGGATCCGGCGGATCCCCTGATATGCCCATCCTGCCACGGGACGGGCGTTCCGGCGCGGTTTACGCCGCAGGCGGAGTGCTGTTATGCCCCAGCAGTTCCCCGAGGAATGGTCCCGCTTCCCGGTAGCGCTCGAACAACGCTCCGGTCAGGGCTTTGGTTCCCCTCAGGGGTTCCCTGGTGGGGACCCGCTGAAGCCGTCCGTAGCCCGGCACGTCGAAGATGACGGAATCCCAGCTTGCCCCCACCACATCCTTGCCAAAGCTGCTGATGCACTTTCCACGGAAGAAGGCCCGGGTGTCGGCCGGGGGCTCCGCTACGGCAGCGGCGATGGCGGCATCCTCCACCACCCGCTGCATCCGGTTCCTGGACAGCAGACGGTAGTAGAGACCCTTCTCCGGCCTGATATCGGCCCACTGGAGATCCACCAGGGCCAGCCGGGCATCGCTCCATTCCAGTCCGTCGCGCTGGCGGTAGCCATCAAGCAGGGTGAGTTTCGCCAGCCATTCCACGGAGGTGGCCGCGGCGGCCCTGTCACTGTCCAGTTGGGTGAGAACGGAGGCCCACCGTTCCAGCACTTCATGGGTATGTCCGTCGCCGTCCACGGCATCACCCACGCCGGTGTCCTGGGCGAGTTTGGCGGCGGCCTCGTGGTACATCCACTGAAGGTCCAGGGCCGTGACCCGCCTTCCATCCAGCAGACGCAACTGTGCAGTGAGCGAGGTATCGTGGCTGACCGTCTTGAGCGCCGCGACGGGCTCGTAAACCTCGATTTTGGGGGCCAGGCCAGCCTCGATGAGGCTCAGGACCATCGCCGTGGTACCGAACTTGAGGTAGTTGGACACCTGGCTGAGATTGGCATCACCGATGATCACGTGGAGGCGCCGGTACTTGTCGGCGGTGGAGTGGGGCTCGTCCCGGGTGTTAATTATGGGCCTGCGGATGGTGGTTTCCAGGCCCACTTCGGCTTCGAAGAAGTCGGCCCGCTGGCTGATCTGGAAGCCGGGGGTGGAACTGTCCTGCCCTATGCCCAGCCTGCCGGCTCCGCACACTACCTGGCGGCTGACGAAGAACGGCGTTAGCCCACGCACGATATCCCCAAAAGGGACCGAACGGGGCATGAGGTAGTTCTCGTGCGAACCATACGAAACGGACTTGTTGTCCGTGTTGTTCTTGTAGAGGTTGACTGGCGGGAGGGCCGGGTCTGCGGCCAGCCGGCGCATGGCGGCCAGCCCCACCAGGTCGCCGGCAGCGTCCCAGGCCACCGCGTCCCGCGGGTTGGTGACCTCGGGGCTTGAGTACTCCGGGTGCGCGTGGTCAACGTACAGCCGGGCACCGTTGCCAAGGACCATGTTCATCAGCAGGGTTCCCGACTCGTCCTGGCCGTCCAGTTCGAGTTCCTCGCGGCCGTAGGCCAGCGCCACCGCCTCTGCGTCGAGCACCGGTGGCTGGTCGGTCAGCTGGGTGGGGTGTGCAGCGCCGCGGTCCACGGTCCAGCCCCGGGCATCGTGCAGCGGCTCTTCATCTGTATAGTCCCAGCGGGTCTCGGCCCCGCCGGCTGCCCGCTGCCTGGTGACCTGGGCGTAGGCCTGAACCACCCTGGCGCTCATCATTGTGGCATTGGCCGAGGGGGCGGATGGGGCGTGGATGCCGTATTCGGTTTCCGCGCCCATGACCCGCATCGCTCCGCCGACGGGGAGTGCTTCCCCGGCGGCGGGTCCCTTTGCACCCGTCACAGATACTGTCCCGTGGTGGGCATCGTCTCGATGGACTTGCCCGGTTCCTGGCCGGCCTTGCCCTGGACGATGGTGCGGATATAGGTAATCCGTTCGCCCTTCTTTCCGGAAATGCGTGCCCAGTCGTCAGGGTTGGTGGTGTTCGGCATATCCTCGTGTTCACGGAATTCGTCCACCACGGCGCGGAGCAGGTGCTCGATCCGGAGCCCCTTTTGGTGCGTGGTCAGCAGGTCCTTGATGGCGTACTTCTTGGCCCGGTCCACCACGTTCTGCACCACGGCGCCGGAATTGAAATCTTTGAAGTACAGCATTTCGGTGTCGCCGTTGGCGTAGGTGACCTCAAGGAACTCGTTGGACTTGTCCGTGGAGTACATGGCTTCCACGGTGCGCTGGACCATGGCGTCAACGGTGGCCTGGACGTCACCGTTGTGTTCGGCGAGGTCCGATTCGTGGAACGGCAGGTCCGTCGTGATGTATTTGTTGAAGATGTCTGCGGCGGCTTCCGCGTCGGGCCGCTGGATCTTGACCTTCACGTCCAGCCGGCCGGGCCGGAGGATGGCGGGATCGATCATGTCCTCGCGGTTGGATGCACCGATGACGATGACATTGTCCAGGCGTTCCACGCCGTCGATCTCACTGAGGAGCTGGGGCACGATGGTGGTTTCGACGTCGGACGAGATACCGGTGCCGCGGGTGCGGAACAGCGAATCCATTTCGTCGAAGAACACCACCACCGGGCTGCCGTCAGAGGCCTTTTCGCGGGCGCGGGAGAAAATCAGGCGGATGTGCCGCTCGGTTTCGCCCACGTACTTGTCAAGGAGTTCGGGCCCCTTGATGTTCAGGAAATAGCTCTTCAGGTCCACGTTCCCGGACCGTTCCGCGGCGCGGGCAGCCAGGGAGTTGGCAACGGCCTTGGCGATCAGGGTCTTGCCGCAGCCCGGAGGACCGTACAGCAGGATGCCCTTGGGGGCCTTCAGGCCATGCTCGCGGTACAGGTCAGGGTGCAGGAACGGCAGTTCGACGGCGTCACGGATCTGCTCGATCTGGGGGCCAAGGCCGCCGATGTCCTCGTACGTGATGTCCGGAACTTCTTCGAGGACCAGGTTCTCCACCTCGGAGCGCGGTACTTTCTCCAGCGCGTACCCGGTTCGGGAATCCACGGAGAGCGCGTCGCCAACCCGCAGCTTCTCGGCCTGGAGTGCGCCGGAAAGCCGGACCACGCGTTCCTCGTCGGCCCGGCCAACCACCAGGGCCCGGTCCCGCCCCAGCATCTCCTTCAGGGTGGCAAGCTCGCCTGCGCGCTCATAGCCGAGTCCCGCAACGATCAGGAGGGCCTCATTGAGCAGTACCTCTTGCCCTACCGCGAGTTGGTTGATGTTCACGAGCGGGCTGATGCCCACGCGCATCTTCCGCCCCGCGTTGAAGATGTCCACGGATTCCTCCGTGGCGGCCTGGCCGCTGTTTCCGGGGGAAGGCTGCCGTTTTGGATTGATCTGCAGGATGGTCCCGAAGCTGTACGGTGGCTGCCCCTCCTGGTCCAGGGCGTTTTTCAGCCGGAGGATCTCAGCCTTGGCAGCCTCCAGCATGCTGACCAACTTGGAGTTGTTTTGCGTTGCCGCTGCCAACTGGCGGTCGATATGCCTGAGCTTGTCCCGAAGTATGTTGACCTGGCGGTCAGCAACCGAGAGGTCGTTGGCGGCAGACTGCTCTGCCGGTGTACGTCCGGAGTCCTGGTTTGGTGTCTCCATGATGTATCAGCCCCTTCCTGCGCTTCTCTTAAGACATTAGCCCCAAGACGCCGGGTAGGGATGGAGACTCCCGAAATATGGACTAGTTCGTAACCTCCGGATTGTCCACCACGTTCGTTCCCGCGATGGCGTCCCTGGCCGCGCGCCGCAGCTTCTTGTCTGACACCGCCCGCTCCCCCACAGCGCCAGGGGTCCAGGCATTCACATCCTCTTCGTTGAATTCGGTCTTGGACGGCCGGCGCTTGACTGAGATGCCGGTGACGCCGTCGGCGAGCCGTCGGGTGACCAGCAGGAAACCGGTGTGGGCCACCATGCGGTGGTCCGGCCGGACGGCGAGTCCCTCCAGGTGCCAGCCGCGGACCAGTGATTCCCAGGCATCAGGTTCGGTGAAGCGGCCATCTGCGCGGATCGCCTCCGCCGTCCGGGAGAGCTGGGTGACCGTGGCAACGTAGTTGATCCAGACGCCGCCAGGGGCAAGTACAGTGGCGACGGCATCGAGGCATTCCCAGGGGGCCAGCATGTCCAGGACCACGCGGTCCACGGAGCCGGGCTCCTCAGCCTTGACCACTTCCTCCTGGAAGTCGCCGAGGGAAATCTGCCAGGCGGGATGCGGGCCGCCGAAGATGGTCTCCACATTGCCGCGGGCAATGTCCGCAAACTCTTCGCGCCGCTCAAAGGAGTGCAGGTAGCCGTTGTCCCCCACGGCCCGGAGCAGGGAGATGGACAGGGCACCGGAGCCGACGCCGGCCTCCACCACGCGTGCCCCGGGGAAGATGTCCGCCATGGTGACGATCTGGCCGGCGTCCTTGGGATAGACCACGGCGGCACCGCGGGGCATGGAAAGCACGAAGTCGGAGAGCAGCGGGCGCAGTGTCTGGTACTGCTGGCCGACGTTGTTCACCACAACGGAGCCGTCCACCTTGCCGATGATCTCGTCGTGGTTCAAGAAGCCGCGGTGGGTGTGGAAGGCGCCACCGCGTTCAAGCGTGATGGTGTTCATGCGGCCGCGTTCATCGGTGAGCTGGACACGCTCGCCCTCCCGGAAGGGCCCGCGGCGACGGGCAGCTCCCACCGGCTGCGAGCCGCTGGCGGCAGCACCGGCCTGCGCTGTTCCCCTGGCGTCGTTGACGGCAGTTTCGCTGCTCATGATTTTCCTCGCTCCTGTAAACCTTTTGTGCCGCGGCCAAAGTCCCCAGGGACATTGTGGCTTTTATGGCGGCAATGCACGACCGGCAGGTAACTCTACCGGTTCTGGCCCTGCGGGTACTTATCGTTGCGCTGGCGCTTCCCGGTGATGGCCGCCAGGACAGCGTCCTGGGTCAGCAGTCCGGTGACTGAGCCGTTGTGGTCAACCACGGCGTAGTGGCGTCCCTCAAGCTGGGACAGAAACTGGATCAGCTCCTGCCCTTTGGACCACTCAGGAACGTATGCACCTGCAGCCAGGGGGAACGAAATGGCGGTGACGGGGGTCGTCTCGGCCGCGGCACCGGGTACCGAGGCCAGGGCGTCGGGGTCCACCACGCCCTGGGGCCGGCCGTCAGGTCCGCACACCACCACGGTTCTTGTTCCGGCAGCTGCAAGGCGCAGGGCGTCGCGGACAGTGCCGCTGGCAGGCAACCCCACGGCCGGCGTCGATAATCCCGCTGCGCTGACGAGCGGCAGCCGTCCCCGCAGTGTGCCCTGCTGGATGGAAGCTGAAGCGCCCATCCAAAGGAATCCGCCCACCAGGACGGTGATCATGAGGAGGCTGAAGTCAGGCTGGTCGCCGGCGAGGTACGGCCGAAGGAGGAACCAGTAGGCGATGGCCAGGACGATGATCCGGCCGCCCCAGCCGGCAGCCACGGTTCCTTTCGCCTGGCTGCCCGTGGCTTTCCACACGATGGACTCGACCAACCGGCCCCCATCCAGCGGCAGGCCCGGCAATACGTTGAAGACTCCGATGAGGAAGTTCGCCCACATGAAGATGTTCGTCAGGATCTCGGCGACACTTCCAAGACTGTTGGTGCCAAGCACCAGCCAGGCGCCGCCGGCGAGGACGAAATTGGCGGCAGGCCCGGCCAGCGCCACCAGGACGGATCGGCCGGGGGAAGCTGTGAAGCTCTCGAACTGGGTGTGCCCGCCCCAAAGGTTGAGGACGATCTTTTGGGTGGGCCACCCGTAGATTTTCGCGGTCAGGGCGTGGGCGAGTTCGTGGACAAGCACCGAGATGAGCAACAGGACGGCGTAGGCGAAGGCCACGATATAGGCGCTCATGCCCAGCGCGGGGTTGTTTCGCGCCAACACCGGCCCGTAGGCGATGACGGTGAAGGCGGCGATCACAAACCACGAGTAGGCAAGAACGATGGGAACGCCGGCGATGCGTCCCAGCGGGATGCCTTCCCGGCGGACCCGGGCGCCGGTTTCGGTGCCGCGTTGACTGCCCGGTTCAGCCACGGGAGTCACCAGCGGAAGTGGTGGCCGGCTCCGTTGCATCCGTCCGCAGGAGCAGGGCTTCAAGCTCCGCCATGCTGCGGCCGGACAGTGAGTCCCAGAGCGCGTAGCTGCCGTCGTCCGGCAGAGGAACGATGTGCGGGACAGCCACGGTGGCAACGCCGGAGGCTACGGCCGCAGCTACTCCCGGTACGGAGTCCTCAAGGGCTACGCAGTGGTGGATTCCCAGGTCAGGATCGCTTTCCTGCAGCAGCTCGACGGCGGTCAGGTACGCCTCCGGGTGTGGCTTGCCCCGGGTCACGGTGTCGCCGGTGACCAGGACTTCGAAGTACGGCCGGGGAAGGCTGGAGACGACCTCGCGGGCCAACGGCCCCTCGGACATAGTGACCAGGGCGCACCGCACGCCTGCCAGGTGCAGTTCCTCGAGGAGTTCACGGGCGCCGGGGCGCCAAGGCACCTGCTGCTGGACGCTGCTGATGACCCGGGCCGTCAGGGAATCGATGATCTCGCGGATTTCGAGCTGGACGCCGGCCTGCTGGAGCAGGCCCGCGGAGAACGTCAGTGATTGGCCCACCAGCTGCATTGCCTGGTCGTGGCTCCAGGTGCCGCCATGGGCCTCCACCAAGGCATGTTCGGCGGCAATCCAGTATGGCTCGGTGTCCACGATGGTCCCGTCCATGTCCCAAAGGACGGCTTTGAGCGGGGAACCGGCGGCAGGAGATCGCATGAGGCCAGTCTACGGGGCACGGCTGGGCGGAGGCTGTGGGCTACGCCCTTGGCGAATATGACGCAGGCCGGTGCCCTTTGTGCCGGTTACCGGGGATTTGCGGCGCTTCATTCCATGCACGAGTGCGCACCTTGGACGTAGGGTGAAGAAATGAATAGCTTCGAGGGAGACACCGCCGAACAGGGTGCCGGACCCGAGCGGGAACGCTTCCTGCAGCCGGTGGCTGACGGACAACGCGTAACCGTAATGCTTGCCGCCTTTGAAGGGTGGAACGACGCCGGAGAAGCGGCCAGCGATTCGCTGCGGTACCTGAACAAGTTGTGGGGCGGCAAGAAAGTGGCATCCATCGATGCTGACGAGTATTACGACTTCCAGTTCACGCGCCCCACGGTCCGCAGGAACTCTGCCGGTGAACGCAAGATCAAATGGCCTTCCACGCGGATTTACAAAGCCAGCGCACCGAATTCCAACGTGGATGTCATCTTTGTGCAGGGCACGGAACCGTCCTATAAATGGCGTGCCTACACTGCGGAGCTGCTGGTCCACGCCGAGGCGCTGAACGTGGACTACGTGGTGCTGGTAGGTGCGCTGCTGGCAGACGTTCCACACAGCCGGCCGATTCCGGTGAGCACTTCGTCCGATGACGCTCCACTGCGGGAACGCATGAACCTGGAAGCCTCGCAGTACGAAGGCCCCGTTGGCATCGTGGGCGTCCTGTCAGAGGTGGCACTGCTGGCAGGGATCCCCACCGTGTCCCTGTGGGCCGCCGTGCCGCATTACGTGGCCCAGGCTCCCTCCCCCAAAGCCCAGCTTGCCCTTTTGCACCGCATCGAAGAGCTGCTGCAGGTGCCCCTGGACACCCATGAACTGGCGGAGGAAGCGGACGCCTGGGAACGGGGCGTGGACGAGCTGGCCACCGAGGACCCGGAAATTGCCGCCTACGTCCGGCAGCTGGAGGAAGCAAAGGACACCGCGGACCTGCCTGAAGCCAGCGGCGAGTCGATTGCCCGCGAATTTGAGCGGTACCTGAAGCGGCGGGGGCAGGACCGGCCCTGACATGTACCGGGCGACGCTAGCGGGAAGGGGCCTGGCCTGGAGGAATCCGGGCCAGGCCCCTTTGGTTTGCCTCGTGGAGGCGAAGCGAAAGCCCTGGAGCCGAATGCCTTAGAGCCGAATGCCCAGGAGGGCGTCCACCGCGTCCTTGACCAGGGTGCGGTCACCGGGGCTGGCGGCAGCACCGCCGTCGTTCGCGGACCGTGCCCAGCGCGATACAGCGGCAACGGCCGCCGGCGCATTGAGGTCGGCTGCCAGCGCCTCCCGCATTTCGGCCAGCAGCGCCTGGCCTGAACCTTCGGGCGCGTGGTCGAGGGCCTTCCGCCATGCCGCGAGGTCTGCCTTGGCAGCCGTGAAGCCTTCGTCCGTCCAGGACCAATCCGAACGGTAGTGGTGGGCCAGGATGGCCATGCGGATCGCTGCCGGGTCCTCCCCGGCGGCGCGAAGCTTGGAGACCAGCACCAGGTTGCCCTTGGACTTGCTCATCTTTTCCCCGTCGAGCCCCACCATGCCAGCGTGTGCGTAGTGCCGGGCAAGCGGCACCCCGGCCAAGGAGTACGCGTGGCCGGCACCCATCTCGTGGTGCGGGAAGACCAGGTCCGACCCGCCGCCCTGCACGGTGAAGGGCGACGGCAGGTACTTCTGGGCAATGACGGTGCATTCGATGTGCCAGCCGGGCCTGCCCGCCCCCAGGCTCCCACCAGGCCAGCTGGGTTCGCCCTGCCGTTCCACCCGCCACAGCAACGGGTCAAGAGCCTGCCGCTTCCCGGCGCGGCCGGGGTCCCCGCCACGCTCCGCGAAAAGCTCCAGCATGGCGCTTTCGCCCAGGTGGGAAATGCTTCCCAGGGCCCAGGCGCCGGGTGCCGTCGACTGCTTGCCGGCAGCTTCGACGTCGTAATAGACGTCGCCGTCAGGTTCACCGTTGGTGCCGGCCACCTGGTACGCCAGGCCCATGCTGACCAGCCGCTCCACCTCGGGCACGATCAGGCCGATCGACTCGACAGCGCCAACATAGTGGTCCGGCGCAAGGACGTTCAGCGCTTCCATATCTGTTTGGAAGAGTTCCACCTGCTCCGCGGCGAGGTCGCGCCAGTCGACGCCGGTGGCGGTGGCGCGCTCCAGCAGGGGGTCATCCACGTCCGTAACGTTTTGCACGTAGGACACCTCGCTGCCGGCGTCCCGCCACGCCCGGTTCAGCAGGTCAAAGGCCACATAGCTGGCCGCGTGGCCCATGTGGGTGGCGTCGTACGGGGTGATGCCGCAGACGTACATGGACGGCCGGGCTTCCCGTTCCAGCGCCACTTCGCGGCCTGCCGCGGTATCGAACAGCCGGATGGCGGGAATGTTTCCGGGTAGGGCAGGAACGGGGCGGGAAGTCCAGGATTTCACAAGCCAAGCCTAGTCCTAGGCGCTGATGACGCCGAAACCGAGCAGGAGGTACAGGGCCAGCCCCAGGAAGATCCGGTACCAGACAAAGAGCCGGTAGCTGCGAGTGGATACGAACTTCAGGAACCAGCCGATGATGACGTAGCCCACCACCAGTGCGATCACGGTGGCAAGGGCGGTTTCCGGCAGGCCGAACGGTCCGGAGATGCCGTCCTTGGTGACCACCTTGTAGAGCTGGTACAGCCCGCTGCCGAAGACCGCGGGGATGGCCAGCAGGAACGAGTACCGCGCGGCGGCTTCACGGGTGTAGCCCATTAGCAGGCCTGCCGTAATGGTGCCGCCGGAGCGGGAGACGCCGGGAATCAAGGCCAGGGCCTGTGCCAGGCCGTAGAAGATGCCGTGCTTGTAGGTCAGGTGGGCCAGGTCCCGCTTTTGGGCTCCCACGGCGTCCGCGACAGCGAGGATGAGGCCGAAAACGATCAGCATGGTGGCGACGATCCACATGCTGCGGAGCACTGATTCGATCTGGTCCTGGAAGAGCAGGCCCAAAACGATGATGGGAAGGCTGCCCAGAATCACCAGCCAGCCCATCCGGACGTCAGGATCCTGCCGCGGCACCTTGCCGGTAAGGGAGCCTGCCCAGGCTTTGACGATGCGGACAATGTCGCGCCAGAAAAAGATCAGCACCGCGGTTTCCGTGCCGAGCTGGGTGATGGCGGTAAAGGCCGCCCCCGGGTCCTCCGCGTTGGGGAGGAATTCGCCCACGATCCGCAGGTGTGCACTCGATGAAATAGGTAGAAATTCGGTCAGTCCCTGCACTAGGCCCAGCAGGGCCGCCTCAAACCAGTTCACGCTAAGACCCTACGGCATGGCAGCAGGGCATCTGCCCGTAAGCTTGCTGCTATGCAGCAGCGTTACGTCGGCAACAGTGGATTGCGAGTTTCAGCCCTTTCCCTGGGCACCCGGTCCTGGGGCGGGGAAACTGATGAGCAGGACGCGTCCGAGTTGCTGCGTACCTTCCTTGATGCGGGCGGCCGGCACGTGGATACATCGGCTTCATACGCGGGCGGCGGTTCGGAGGCGATCCTTGGCTCGCTCCTGGGTGATGTGGTGTCCCGCCCCGAGATTTCCATCTCCACTAAAGCGGGGATGACGACGCCGGACGGGCGCCGTGCGGTGGACACGTCACGCAGCGCGATGCTCACCGGACTTGACGCGAGCCTGGCACGGCTGGGCACGGACTATGTGGACCTCTGGTTCGCCGAGGCGTGGGACGGCAACGTTCCCCTCGAGGAAACGCTGGCCGCGCTGGAATTCGCTGTCCGCACCGGGCGGGCGCGGTACGCCGGGATTTCGAACTTCAAGGGCTGGCAGGCGGCGAAGGCCGCGGCCATCAGCAGCGTGCCGCTGGTGGCTGTCCAAGCCGAATATTCATTCCTTAACAGGACAGCGGAGGCGGAACTCCTCCCGGCCATTGAGGATGCAGGGCTTGGCCTGATGGCCTGGGCTCCGCTGGGCCGCGGGGTCCTCACCGGGAAATACCGGGGCAGCATCCCCGCCGGGTCGCGGGGGGCGTCGGCCGGCGAAGCCACTTACGTGGAGCCTTATCTGGAGGAGAAGCCGTCGCGCATCGTGGATGCGGTGTGCATGGCGGCCAACGGGCTGGGCCGGACACCGCAGGACGTCGCACTTTCATGGCTGCTGTCACAGCAGGGAGTTGCCTCGGCCATCGTTGGGGCCCGCACTCCGGTGCAATTGAAGGAAATCCTGGATGGCCAGCAGGCTCCCCTCCCGCCGCAGATTGCACGGGCCCTGGAGGATGTATCCGCAGCCTAAGGCTGCCGGTCGTTGCCGGCTTCCACGGCCGCCGCTATTCCTCGACGATTTCCAGGTCCTCGTCCTCGTCCACGTCGGCTACCTCGTCCTCTTCGTCCTCGTCGTCAAAGACCTGCAGCGGTGTTACTTCGTTGTAGGACTCGTAGAGCGCGTCCTCGTAAACCTCGAAGGCATCGGCTACTGCGAAAAACGCTGCTTCGACGGAAGGGTCACCGTCCCCGCGACGGTTCGATGCTGCTATAAGGTGTTCTTCCAAAGCGGTGGTCAGGGACGAAAGCGCGACACGCGGATCGATGCTCATGACTTCACGTTAGCCGGAAAAAGGACGAAAATGGAGAGCAAATGAAGGAACAATTTCTCACCAGCTCGGTCCAGCGGGAGCGGGATTATCTGCGGCAGTACGAGTACCTCGTGCTGACCGTCAGCCCTGAGGATTCCTTGCCGGAGGCGCGCCGCCGCCTGGTGGAACACTCCGAATACGGCAAGTGGGAACTGGAACGCAGCAAGCTCTACGTGGGCGGCGGCAGGCGCTTTTGGCTGCGGCGCCGGGTGATGCAGGTCCAAAGGACCGTCTGAGCAACAGGGTCCAGAGGACCGTCTAGTTTTCGAGCGGGCCCAGCCAGGCGTTGGCCACCGTGTTGTGTGCTGATTCGTCGTCGGACGGGTGGAACATCCCGGCGAGTACGTCCCGGTAGAGCCTTTCCAGCTCTGATCCCCTGAAGTAGCTGGATCCTCCACTGACACGAATGGCGAGGTCCACCACGCGCCGTGCCGTTTCGGTGGCATTCATTTTCAGGCCCACCAGTTTGGGGAACCACTGGGGTCCGTGATCAACCAGGGCGTCGACGTCGGCAGTGACGGACGTGAGCTGGGGGTACAGGTTGTCCATGGCCATGGCGGCGTCCGCCACCTTCCAGCGGATGTCCGGATCCTGGGCGTAGCTGCGTCCGCCGTTCTTGAGGGAGGTCCGGCGCTTGGCCGCCTCCACGCCCAGGACCAGGGCACGTTGGCCCAAGCCTGTGTAGACGGCGGCCAGGAGGCTTTCGAAGCACGCGAAGATGGCGAAGATCAGGGGGTCGGCGTTGGGACCCACCGGCAGCTTGCGGAATATCCTGTCCGCAGGGACAGCCGCCCCTTCGAGGACCGTGGTGGCGGACTGGCTGGCCCGCATGCCCAGGGTGTCCCAGTCGTCCAGGACCCGGTAGCCGGGTGTTTCCCGCCTGATGAACCCATGGACCAATTCGCCGGCACCGTCCCGGGCCGCGGCATCTTTTCCGAAAATCCCAAGCCGTGTCCAAGCCGGCGAGAGACTCGTGAAGATCTTGGTTCCGGTGAACGAATAGCTTCCGTCCGGCTCCGGTGTGGCCATGGTCCGTGAGTCGAAGAGGACTGAGTCGTTGCCCGCCTCCGAGTTGCCGAACGCGTAGACCTCGCCCTGCGCGGCTTCCTTGAGGACGAAGGCCAGCGAGTGGTCGCCCCGGGCAGCGAGGACGTGCGCGACGCCGGTCCAGACCAGGTGCATGTTGACGGCAAGGGCGGTGGCAGGGGCGGCCGTTGCCAGCCTGCGCTGGCACTGCGCCGCCGCTTCGAGCCCAAGTCCGGCGCCGCCGTCGGACGCTGGAACGAAAAGCTTCAGGTACCGTGCCGCCGCAAGCTCCTGCAGGTCCTCGTGGAAGAAGGCGTTGTCCCGGTCATAGCCGGCTGCGCGGCCGCGGATGCGTTCCAGGAGCTCATCCGGCAGCAGGTCCTCTGGCGTCACGGCAGGTCCCCTCAGTAGTTGGTCAGCAGGGTGTTCAGTACCCGGGCACCGAACTTGAGGGAGTCCGCCGGGACACGTTCGTCAACTCCATGGAACATGCCGGTGAAGTCCAGCTCGTCCGGCAGCATGAGGGGTGCGAAGCCGTAGCCGGTGATGCCCAGCCGGCTGAGGGATTTGTTGTCCGTACCGCCGGAAAGCGTGTAGGGCAGCACCTTCGCACCCGGGTCCTCCTTGTGGAGGGCGTCGATCATCGAGTCCACCAGGTTGCCGGCGAAGGGGACCTCAAGCGAGACGTCATTGTGGACGTAGCTGACGTCCACGCCGTTGCCGGCGAGTTCGCGCACGATCTCAAGGACCTGCTGCTCCTGGCCCGGCAGGGTGCGGCAGTCAACGAGGGCTTCGGCAGACTCGGGGATCACGTTGTGCTTGTAGCCACCCTTGAGGAGGGTGGGGTTGGTGGTGTTCTGCAAGGTGGCCCCGACGAACCGGGCCACGGTGCCAAGCTGGTTGAGCAGGAGGTCCGGGTTGTCGGCGTCGAACTCCACGCCCGTTAGTTCGGTCACACCGTCGAGGAACTGGCGGGTGGTGGGCGTGAGTTCGATCGGCCACTTGTATTCGCCAATACGGGTGACGGCGGCCGCCAGGCGGGTCACGGCGTTGTCCGTGTTGATCTGGGAGCCGTGGCCGGCCCGGCCGTGCGCCACGAGCCTGAGCCAGGAGATGCCCTTCTCCGCCGTCTGCAGCAGGTAGGTCCGCTGCCCGCCGATCGTCGCCGAGAAGCCGCCCACCTCGGAAATGGCCTCGGTGGCGCCTTCGAAAAGTTCCGGGCGGTTGTCCACTGCATAGCGTGCGCCGTACGCGCCGCCGGCTTCCTCGTCGGCAAAGAACGCGAAGATGATGTCCCGTTTGGGTTTCCGGCCTTCGCGGGCGAAGCTGCGCAGGACCGAAAGAATCATGGCGTCCATGTCCTTCATGTCGACGGCGCCGCGGCCCCAGATGAGGCCATCCTTCAGCTCTGCGCCAAACGGGTCCACAGACCACTGGTCGCGCAGGGCGGGGACGACGTCCAGGTGGCCGTGGACCACCAGGGCGCTGGCGGAGGGGTCCTCCCCTGCCATCCTGGTCACGACGTTGGCCCGGCCGGGGGCGGATTCGAAGATCTCCGCCGCCAGCCCCACTTCCTCGATGAGTCCTGCGGCATATTCTGCCGCCGCCCGCTCCCCCGGCCCTGACCCGTCCCCGTAGTTGGAGGTGTCGATCCGGATGAGCTCCTGGCAGATCCGGACAACTTCATCCTCGGGCAGGACGTCAGGCATTGGTGGCTCCTCGATAGGGAATGACTGGTTGGCACGAGCTGAATCGCTGTGCTCAGCCTACCTACTTGGCCCGATTCGTTGTTCCCGGAAAGTCATGTTAGAGTTTTTCTCGCTGCTTCGGAGAGGCGCGAAACGCTGAAAAGCGCAGAGCTTCCCGGAATACCACCTGCGCGGGTGGCGGAATGGCAGACGCGCTAGCTTGAGGTGCTAGTCCTCGAAAGGGGGTGGGGGTTCAAGTCCCCCTCCGCGCACAAGAAAAACCCCGGGAAACCGGGGTTTTTTTGTGTCTTCACCCACGCGAGAAGTGTTTTCAACCACATTAGTACGAATGTGCGACGCCTGTCAGGGGGATCGACGCATAGTAATCGCATGGCTTGCATTGAACCACGACCCCGTAAAGACGGCTCCGTCACCTATTACGCCAGGTGGATCGACCCAGGATCCAGGGCTCGCATGAGTCAAATGATGGACTCTAAGGAGAGCGCCGAACTCTTGCGCACCGTGCTCAACGCCCACGGCAACAATGTTGATGCTGCTCTGAAGACAGCCAAGGATCATTTCAGTGGAATCTATACGGTCACCCGGATGATCGAGGATCACATCGATCTCTCACCGAGCGTGAACGGATACACGATCCCGGTGGGTCTGGGAGTCGGCGCCGCCGTAACTAGCTAACCGGAAACCAGTGTCGCGGACTCGCCGAACGCCTCACTAATTTCCGCCTCTGTCGGGAGTGCTTCCCTGGCGCTGATCTGTCTCCGTTCAGGGGCAGCTGTCGACTTCTCCTGTGTACCGCTTCCCGGGCCCATGGTTCTGGCTGACAGCTGCGCCGCTGCAGCCTGTCATGGACAGGGCCACCGCAGTACAAGCGGCAGCTCCAATAACGCTCAGCAGCGATCGATTCTTCATTTGTAGCCCCAGTTTCGGCCTATTTTCGACACAACACTAAAGTTGCCCTGATTCTAAGGCACCTGTTGTCTGGATTCGGGGAGTTTTCCCGTCCATGCCCCACACATAAGGCCCATGGAACCCTTCCGCATCATCACGAGCATCGACGAGCTGGCCGCACTGCGCATTGATTCGATCGTCTGCCCGCCTCGGCTGCCGTCGTGCGCCTACCGCAAGGCCTGGGCCGCGTTCTCCTCAGACGGCGGCCGTTCCGATCTGTTCGTCACCTTCGAGTCCACCCGGGAAGCGGATCTGAATGAGGTGTGGGCGGTCCTGACCATGCACTGCCCTGAAGGATCGCCGTCGGCCTGGGTCCTCTGGGATTCCGCCGCTGAAGCTCCGGCTCCCCTGAAGCCGAGCTCGTGGACGACGGTCACCCCTTCCGTCGCCACCGACTCGCTCGTCTCCGCCGCATACGGCCTTCGGGCCTTCTACGAAAAGTCAGGTCCCGGCAGGTGGGTTGAATCTGGCAGCGAGGAATACATCCCCACAGCAGCCGTATGGGAACTCCTCACCGGTGCCTACGAGACGATCATCCTCGACGAGGACAGGGAAATCTGGGTACTTATCGATGCCGCCGCACCCGGACCGGTGCGTCCGCCCCGTGGCCCGGACTCCCCCGATTTCCTCACCCGCGCCCATCTGCGCGACCGAAGCACGGAGCGAGTCACCCACGCCACCCTCGACGAGGCCCGCGCCGGGATCAAATCCTTGGTCGCCGGCCGCCCCTCCGCCGGGAACCTGCTCATCTAGTGAGGCCGGACAAGAACCGCCTCGATTTCTACCCGATGGCCTTCATGAACCCCGGCACAGCACTGGAGGCCCTGCCCTGGCGCGGCGGGGAGTAGGAGCGACAGCACCGCACACACATGCCGTATGTCTGAACTGATCCTGAAGCCGGTGACTCCTGGCCGCCTGGTTCCGAATCCGTACGCGCAGCTGGGCCCCTTAACCAAGAGCGAGGACGGCGCCGTCGTCACGGCCCATGTCTACCTCGACGGTGAGCGTATCGGCTTCGTTGTGGGTACCACTGCGCCCGGCAAGACCGTCCGCGAGTGGGCCCGCCAGCCGCGCCGGGGACGGGATCACCCAGCACGGCACGCCCGGTTCAACCCCGTCGACGCCCTCGTTCGCACCCACCTGACGGATCTCCAGCGCCCGATCGCCCACCTGGGCGTAGCCCCAGGGACAAGGCAGACTTCCGAACGGAAGGTGTCCCCGGAACTCGAGGTGCTGTTTGTGCCCCGTCGTGCCATCCAGGAGTCCCCAGCCCGATAGATCGCTGAAGCCCTGAACCCGGACCCAGTGCAGAGGCGGCCATGATCGCAGGCTACCGGCTTGAACCCCTTCCGGACCGCCTCGCCTAAGGGCCGAGGCTGTGTGACTGTCGCGCCATCAATGTAACGGCTTGGTCACGAAGAGCTTCCATCTGCTTGACAGCGCTGTCAGTAGGCGAGTTAGATCACACTCATGAATGACAGCGCTGTCGAACCAGTTGGCAAAGAGGCCGCGAAGCCCCCGCTACCACGTCTCTCGGATGTAGCGGCCCACGCTGGTGTATCCCCCAAAACTGTGTCGCGGGTTGTAAACAACGAAGCGAATGTGCGGCCCCAGGTCCGCGCGCAGGTTCTGCAGTCGGTGGCCGCCTTGGGGTACCGCCCGAATCCCGCGGCACGTGCCTTGGTCACTCAGCGCACGCATCAAATCGGTCTGATCGCCACGGCAAGTTCGCTCTACGGTCCCACCGCCGGTTTGTTCGGCCTGGAGCAAGCGGCGTGGAAAGCCGGTTACTCGCTGACACTCACAACCATCAGGGAGGCCGCCGGGCCGGAACTTGAAGAAGCTCTCCATTACCTGGTGCTGCGGGGCGTGGAGGGCGTGATCGTTTCCGGCGCTGCCGGGATTCTCCATCTGGCACCGTCGGCGCTCGCCGGCATGCCACTTGTCAGCACCTGCCCCCTCACTGACGACTCAGCAAACCACGTGATGGTCGACTCTGACCAGGTGGCTGGTGCAAGGGCTGGCGTACGTCACCTGTATGCCCTGGGGCACCGTCGTATTGCCCACCTCGCCGGCCCGCTGAGCTGGGACTCGGCAGCTCGGCGCCGCGACGGATGGCAGCAAGAGTTGAACGAACTGGGCCTTGACCCCGGGCCGGTCATCGAAGGTGACTGGTCGCCGAAATCCGGATACGAGGCGGCGCTGGCTCTTGACCCCACTGCGGCGACTGCCGTCTTCGTTGCCAATGACCACATGGCAATGGGCGCCATCCGCGCCTTCACAGAGAAGGGCATCCGCATCCCGGATGACATGTCAGTCGTCGGCTTCGACGATGTTCCCGAAGCCGCCTACCAAATGATCCCCCTTACAACGGTGCGCCAGGACTTTTCATCTGTCGCGGAACGCTCCGTCGCCGAGCTAGTACATCTGATCGAGAAACAGGCGGTCGGGAACACCGCCATCCACCTCCCCACCGAGCTCATCGTGCGTAGATCGACCGCACCTGCACCAGAACAGCGCGCGAACTGAAACTCCCCTGACTCCTGTGAGAGGGAACATCGCAGTGTTCCCCGGCGCAGCGGCGTGCCGGCCTCACGGACGATTTGCCGCAAGCACACCAACCCTCCATCGAAAGCAGACGCCATGTCACGAGAAATTTCACGTCGCTCCGTCCTTGCAGCGTTCCCTTTGGCTGCCCTAAGTGTTAGCGCTCTCACTGCTTGCGGTGGTGGAGCGACTCCAGCTTCGGGAGGCCCTGCCTCCCCCATCTCCCAAGCCGACATCGATGCGGCCATGAAAAAGGACACAAAGCTCGCCTTCTGGACCTGGGTGCCGGACATCCAGAAGGAAGTGGATCTGTTCCAGGCGAAGTACCCGTCAGTGAAAGTTGAAGTAGTGAACGTGGGGCAGGGCGGGGCCCACTACCAGAAGCTGCGGGCGGCGATCCAGGCCGGAAAGGGTGCCCCTGACGTCGTGCAGATGGAGTTCGACAAACTGCCGTCATTCACACTTACCGACAGCCTCCTGGACCTCACCCCGTACGGCATCGGAGACCTGAAGTCCGACTACCCGGGCTGGGTGTGGTCCGGGGTGACTCCCGGTGGCAAGGGTATCTATGGCGTTCCTCAGGACACCGGCCCCATGGGGATGCTGTACCGCGAAGACCTGTTTACGGCTGCCGGACTCACGGTCCCCAAGACGTGGGACGATTTCGCCGCGGCAGTTACGACCTACCGCGGTAAGAACCCGTCGAGCATGCTTACGAACTGGGCGCCGAGCTCTGAAGCGAACATGCTGGGCCTCTTCTGGCAGGCCGGGGGCCGCCCCTTTTCCTACGACGGTGCAAAGAGCGTCAAAATCAACCTCACCGGAGACGCCGCCTGCAAGAAAGTCACCGCCTACTGGAACGATCTCTTCAAATCCGGCAACATCGGCAACGAACCCGACTTCAACGACGCCTGGTACCAGGGGCTGAACAGCGGGAAGTACGCGTCCTGGCTCACGGGCGCATGGGGGCCGGTCTTCCTGCAGGGAACCGCGAAGAGCACGGCCGGCAAATGGCGTGCCGCACCGCTGCCGCAGTGGGACACGTCCAAGCCGGCCAGCGGCAACTACGGTGGTTCCACCGACGCCGTCCTGAAGTCCAGCGAGAACCCTATTGCAGCCGCCATGCTTGCCCGATTCGTGAACACGGATGAAAAAGCGGCACTGACCCTGGCCAATGAACAGTTCCTCTTCCCGCCGGCAACGAAAACCCTGAACAATCCGGCCTTCGCTGACGCGACGTCCAGCTTCTACGGGGGCCAGAAAGTCAACAAACAGTTCACCGACATCTCCATGACCGTCCAGGAGGGGTTCCAGTTCCTGCCCTTCAACGACTATGCCGCCTCCAGCTACGACAAAACCATGGGCAAAGCGATCGGCGACCGCGGCGACCTGAATGCAGCATTAGCCGCTTGGCAGGATGACCTGGTGCAGTACGCCAAGGGACAGGGATTCACCGTTGCAAGCTGAGACCGTGACCCAGCCAGCTCAGCCGGCTCTGGAGAAGAAGCCGGTCAACATCGCAAAGCGGCGCCAGTATGTGGCGGCCTACGCCTTGTCCATGCCGTTCATGGTCGTGTTCGCGTTAATGATCGCCGTCCCCTTGTTCTATGCGGGCTACCTCTCGTTCTTCAAAAAGCAGCTCATTGGCGGTGTCTCGTTCGTCGGCATGGACAACTACGCCCGCGCCCTGACCGACCCGTCCTTCCTGGGCGGCGTCGGCCGCATGGCGCTGTTCCTCGTGATCCAGGTTCCGGTCATGCTTGGCCTGTCCCTGCTCTTCGCCCTCATCCTGGACAGCGGAATGCTGCGCCTGCAACGGTTCATCCGGCTCGGCGTCTTTCTGCCCTACGCAATTCCCAGCGTCATCGCGACTTTAATGTGGGGCTACCTGTACGGGAAAGACTTCGGGCCATTCGCGCAACTGGCCAAGTCGCTGGGGCTTCCCGCACCCGACTTTCTTGCCGGCGGCAATGTCCTGTTCTCCATCATGAACATCGTGACCTGGGGATTCGTCGGGTACAACATGATCGTCATGTACGCGGCCCTCAGGTCCATACCCGCCGAACTGTATGAAGCCGCGCGCGTGGACGGTGCCAGAGAATGGAGACTGGCCTGGTCGATCAAGATACCCGCCATCAGGGGTGCGTTGCTGCTGACCACGATCTTCTCGGTCATCGGGTCCTTCCAACTCTTTAACGAACCGAACCTCCTGCGCGTCATCGCCCCAGCGGCCATCGGACAGGACTACACGCCGAACATGTACGCCTTTCAGCTGTCCTTCGTGAATCAGGACTCCAACTACGCGGCCGCTATTGCTTTCCTCTTGGGGATAGTAATCATGGCGGTCAGCTATGGGGTCCAACTGACGGCCAACAGAAAAGAGAAGGCCTCGTGACCGCCACAGACACTGCCCAGGTTGTAACGCGAAACAGCGCGGCGAGCCCGCCACGGCGCAAGCGGTCGGGCAAGAGCACGCTCCTGACCGTCGTCATGCTGTTGTGCCTTGTCTATTTCCTGCTGCCTATCTTCTGGCTTGTCGTTGCCTCAACGAAGGCGAACGATGACCTGTTCACCAGCTTCGGCCTCTGGTTCTCCAACATGAACCTGGCCGAGAACCTGCACAATGTCTTCACCTTCCAGAATGGTGTGTTCGGCCACTGGATGCTCAACAGCCTGATCTACGCGATCGCCAGTGGTTTCGGCGCGTCTGCGCTGGCCACCGCTGCCGGCTACGCCTTCGCGAAGTACAGGTTCCCGGGCGGGAACGCTATGTTCACCATTGTGCTGGGGGCCGTGATGATCCCGATGACGGCGCTGGCCATCCCCACCTACCTGCTCTTTGCCGGCGCGAACCTGACCAACACCGTGTGGGCAGTGATCCTGCCCTCACTCGTGAGCCCTTTTGGCGTGTATCTCATGAGGGTCTACGCCGCCGACGCTGTCCCTGATTCACTCATTGAAGCAGCACGCGTTGACGGTGCCGGGGAAATGCGGATCTTCTTTCAGATCGTCCTGCGGCTCCTCGTGCCCGGCTCCATCACAGTGCTGCTCTTCACACTCGTGGCCAGCTGGAACAACTATTTCCTGCCCCTGATCATGCTCAACAGTCCCGACCTGTTCCCCCTTCCTGTGGGACTGGCCCAATGGCAGGCGGCGTCCGCGGCCGGATCAGGATCCCAGGCCCTCTTCTCCACCGTCATCACCGGCTCCCTTGTCTCGGTACTCCCGCTCATGGCCGCCTTCTTGTTCCTTCAGCGCTACTGGCAGTCCGGCCTCGGCAGCGGTGCCGTCAAAGCCTGACCCCTTCCCTCTCCTCTTCAACGAAAGCAAAAAATTCATGTCTGAACGACCCCGCAAAGTACTCTTCGGCGCAGCCTACTACCACGAATACCAGCCCTCCCCCCGCCTCGAGCAGGATCTGGACCTGATGGCGGCCGCCAATATGACCGTTATCCGCGTCGGTGAATCCACCTGGTCCCAATGGGAGCCCGACGACGGCCGGTTTGATCTGGAATGGATGACCCCGGTCCTTGACGGCGCCCACCAGCGAGGGATCTCGGTCATCTTGGGTACGCCGACCTACGCGATTCCGATGTGGCTCGCGCGCCGGTACCCGGAAATTGCCGCCGAAACCAAGACCGGCCAGCCGCTGGGCTGGGGAGCCCGGCAGGAAGTGGACTACACCCACCCCGCGTTCAAATTCCACGCCGAACGCATCATCCGCAAGATCATCCAACGCTTCGCGAATCACCCTGCCGTGATCGGCTACCAAGTCGATAACGAACCCGGTCTGCTCGCCTTCCACAACCGGGGCGTCTTCCAGCGCTTCACGGACGAACTCCGGCATCAATACGGAACGGTGGAGAACCTCAACAAGGAATGGGGCCTGGCCTACTGGTCCCACCAGCTCTCCACCTGGGCGGACCTCTGGACACCCGACAACAATGCCCAGCCGCAATACGACCTCGCCTGGCGGCGGTTCCAGGCCCGGCTCACCACAGAATTCCTGCAGTGGCAGGCCGCCATCGTCCGCGAATACTCCACACCGGAACAGTTCGTCACCACCTGCATCGCATACGACCGGCCCTCCCAACACGACCAGGACATGACCCTGGATTTCGACATCACAGCAGGCAACCCCTACTACGCCATGCAGGACGCTTTCGCCATTCCCCCGTCGACCACCACACCCCAAGGGTGGGCCACTTCCGGCGCCTGGACGCTCTTCCAAAGCGGAGACCGGATGTACTCATCCAAACAAGCCCCCTTCCTGGTCACCGAAACCAACGCCGGCGCCATCGGCGGATCAGCAATGCAATACCCGGCATTCGACGGACAGTGGCGGCAGGCAGCGTACGCATTCATCTCCCGCGGCGCCGAAATGATCGAATACTGGCACTGGGCAACCAACCACTACGGCACCGAAACCTACTGGATCGGCGTCCTCCCCCACGACCAGAAACCCGGACGGGTCTACCACGAACTCGCCCAAATCGGAGCGGAACTCAAAGCCGCCGACGAAGCATTGGTCGGCCTCACGCCAGATGCCAGCATCGGCATGATCTACTCCAATCACTCCAAATGGGGACTGGCCGCCCAGCCCTGCTTCCTGGCCGAAGCCCCCATGACCGGAGACGAACGCTCCTACCAGAAGATCTTCGAAGCCTTCTACCAAGGAGCCTTCCGGGCAGGGGCCCCCGTCCGTATCCTTCACGACCGACAGATCACCGGCAGCGAAGGCCAGAACCTGGACCCTGCCCAGGTCGCCAAGGACCTGCCCGTCCTGATCGCCGCCGGCCTGTACATCGCCGACGACACACTCCTGGACTGGCTGCGTGCGTACGCTGAAGCCGGCGGACACCTCGTGCTGGGTATTCGCACCGGCTACGCGGACCACGAGGCCCGCGCCCGACTCGAAACCAAACCCTCGCGGTTGGCAAAACAAGCAGGGGTCACTTACCAGGAATTCTCCCAACTGGATACTCCACTCGACCTCGAAGCCGCCGAAGGTCTGGAGCTCTCTCCCGGAAGCCGCGCCACCCGCTGGATCGACTACCTCAAGCAGCAAGAGGGCAGCATCCTTGCCAGTTACTTGCACCCGCAGTTCGGCCGCTACCCCGCCATCACCACCACGAAGGCGGGATCCGGTAGGATCACCACCGTCGGCACCCTGCCAAATACCGACCTGGCCGCAGACATCATCCGATGGCTTGCCCCGGAACGCGACGCAGGCTGGGAAGACCTGCCCGAGGCTGTCACCGTACACTCCGCAACCAACGCAGCCGGCCGCCGGCTGCACTTCCTCCACAACTGGGGTTGGGAACCCGTAACTGTTGCCTCACCGGTCTCCTTGGGCGACCTGCTCGACCCGGATCAGATAAACCTGACCAAGATCGAACTCGCTGCCTGGGACGTGCGGGTCCTCATCGAAACCTCGATACAGCAACGCGACGAAATAGCAGCTTCGAACGCACCGTAGACGGGGCGACCGGAAAGGCCGCCATTGCAATTTCGGTGCGACGGGGAGGGGTCTGGGCATCCCGGACCTCTCCCCCGGCTTAAGCCGCAGCCGCTTCGGGATGAGCTGTCATCCTCGACCAGGCACTGCAGCGGATAAGGGAAGCAGCGGAGTGGGCATGCCCTCATGCGCTGGGGTCATCACTTTCTGTGCGGGGGCCAGAGCAGATCCGCCCGTGGCACTGGCGGGGATCTCTGCTGCCCCGTCTGCACACATGAGATCCATAGACCCTGGCCCCTTCCCTGAGGACCTCATGAGCACCAAAAATCTACAACGGCTTCCGGCTCGCCGAAGGCACCGACCTGGATGCCTTCAAGCAGACCGTCCGATCTGTCATCGACCCGCTCCGGGATCAGGAAGACCTGAAACTGCTGGCATCGATAGCAAAGTACATTGACTCGAAGTGGCTGGAGGGTGAACCCATCGAAGCCGGCGCTGCCGCGGCCGCATACGACCAGTGGATTGAGGCCCAGCGCGGCATGAGCTCCTACAGCTACGACCACGACCTGAACCGGTTCGAGCTCAGCATCGGCACCGACCCGGGGGACCGGCCGCATCATGGTCATCGTCCGCTCCGAAAACCACACCCTCCTGGAGGCCTTCAAAGACCTCCCTGGCGTGGAGGAGTTCGGCTACTGGGACAACACTGACTCCTACCCGTAGGGCGTCACGCGGTCCGACTGGAAGGTCCGCGAAGCCGCCTGAAACAGGATGCTCCCCAGCCTTGGCCGGATCTCGGACACCTGGGTCCTGCGGGACACCGTGGACATCGGCAACGAACTGCGGGACGTCCACCGCATCCTGCCCCACGTCTGGCGCCCGTACCGGGAGCTCCCCTTTCGGGTCAGTCGTTCATATTGAGGCTGACTTCATTGTCGTCTACGCACAGTCGAATGCTGATCCGGTTCTCGTACCCGCCGGCACAGTCCGGCCTGTAGACCGTGCCGATCTCCATTTCGTAGCCGGTGGAGTCCACCAGCTGCTGAAGGTCGACAGGTCCGGGCGCCTCCCAGTTCCTGTACAAGGTGTGGCACGAGTGATCGAACGGGATGCAGGTGATGTCGTGGTGCGGCTCGTCGCTCCAGACGAGCTTCCAGTCCGTAGGCGCAATGCCGTCCGCAACGGAAACCAGCCTGTGGATCTTGGCGGATTCATTGACCGTAGCCGCTACGAACAGGAAGATCAGCGGCAAAATCACGGAACCGGCCGCCAAAAACCACGGCCAGCGCGGCGCCTTCGGGCGCGGCAGCGGCTGTCGCTGCCAATGCATGTACTGCTCCATCTTGTCCCCCAACCCTCAATGTTCGTCTCCAATCCAAACATGCGCAGAGTCGGTCCGGGCGGCCGCCGCGTCTGACCGGCTAGTCCCGGTCGGGCAAGGTGGTCTTCTCTGCGTATCGCGACCTTCCCGCGGCACGCTTTGGCCGCACCGCCTCCTTGGGTGCCGGCGCCCCGTCGTAGGTCTTCTTGTACCGGTAGAGGGTGGCCTTGGACCATCCGACCGTCTTGGCCGCGTGCTCGGCGGTCTTACCCTGGGCCATGAGCTCCCGGGCCGTGTTCACCCGGTCCCTGGCAATGGTCTCATCCATCGGCGCCGGCCCGAACCGGACCCCACGTTTCTGGCCGCTGATCACCCGGCCCGCACCCGCTCATTGATGAGCTCCCGCTCATACTCGGCCAGGGTGGCCGTGATCCCAGTTGCATACGGCCCTGGGCGCTGGTCGGGTCGAGATTGTCCATGATCGAGTGCAGCCGGATGGGCCGGAATGGCGCCGGTCAAGCATGAAACCGGCGCGAGTAAAGCTATGAGGGCTGGCTTGAAGCGCATGTACTTCTCCTTCGAACCGTCCCGGCGCCACTGCCGAGCCTGGGACCATGTTGAAGGAGACCTCTTCCTGCGGGTCACAATCCTCCCCAGTGCCAGAGCTGTCAAGGAGTCACGGGCCCGCGGCCGAAGGTACCCACAACCCCCTGTCACAAGCTGGTTGCTCGTCACCTAGAGCAGTGCGGTCGCTCTATTGATGCCGGTTTCGAGGGCGCCCAGATCGCTGACCTGCCGGCGGCACTGGAACGGTTCCGCTGTCGGCTTCACGAGAGGGGCAGTGCGCTCATGGGCCTCTCAAGTCGTTCGGAATTCGCACCAGAGCGGGTAGTGGTCTGAGATCCGCCAGGAGACCTCGCTGCGGGTCAGGCCCTGGAAGACGTGCGGGATGAAGTCGAACGTTCCGGCCCCGCTGGCCGTAGGCCAGGCCCGTCAGCAGTGAAGTTCCGGCCGGCTTGGAGAACCATGCGATCTGATCGTAGAAGTGCTTGGTCTTGTCTTCTTCGAAGATTGTCCGCGGGACGGCGTTCAGCTCCGTCGGTGCCCACAGGCCCGTGGAGATGAACGCTTCGTAGAGCGGGTCGCCGATTCGGTCCAGGTTGAAGTCGCCGAGCACAATGAGGTTGGAGTTCCAGTCCTTGGGCCGGACAGCCCAGTCGTGCATCCATTCCGCGAGCTCAGTGATCTCGGGCAGCCGCTCCGCGTCGTCCTTGCCCCAGAGGATGTGGACGGAGGCGAGGGTAAACGCCGCCCCGGCACGCGTGAAGCTGGCCGTGTACGGAGTGCTGGGGAACTGACGCTGCGGGTCCTCCCCGATCGGTGGCAGCACGATTTCCCCGACCAGGCCGGCGGGCTGGACCCGGCTGCTGTCGTACAGGAAGGCGAGGCGTTCGCCCTTGCCGGCCGCTCCTTCGGTGACATCGGAGACGACGACCTGCCACTGGTCTCCCAGACTGGCCAAGAGCCGTTTGAGGGCCGTCGGGTTGCGTTGCGGCGGGACTCCCGGACGGGGACGACGTCGAACCGGGAGATGACCGCGGCAAGGCAGGCGATGGCGTGCCAGTCCCTCTTGGTCGAGTCTTTGGGCCCCGCCAGCCACTTGGCTGTCAGGTCGCCCAGGGCGCGGATGTTCCAGGTCCCGACCAGCAGGTTGGAGTTCGTCTCGGCCGGCATCGCGGCGTCGAGGGCTGCCATCAGCCGGCCCACGTCTTCTCTTACTGCTGCCGGTGGCTGCTCCGTCATGACTCCATGCAAGCAGATCTTCACGGAGTTAAACGCAGACACACCCGATGGCCGCGGGCCTCGCGCGTACCCAGTATGTCCACCGCTCAAGAGACGTACTGCCGCGGCTAGGCTTCGACTATGCGTAGAACATTGGCGGTACTGGCCGCCGTCGTTATGGGCCTGACCGGTTGCAGTGCCCAGCCGGTGTCCGGTCCGTCGGCTCCGCCGCCCGTGTCACCGCCGGCGGCGGCCTCACCGGAGAGTGTGGTCCTGGAGAGCTTTGTGGGAGCCAAGCTCGACGACGTCCAGCACGCGCTGGACCAGCTGAAGCTGAAGCACGAAGTGGTTTCCGGGGACGGCAAGAAGGTCCTCGTGGCGTCGAACTGGACGGTGACCGGCCAGGACCCTGCTGCCGGCACCGAGGTGAAAACAGGCAGCACCATACGGTTGACCGTCACCGAGGCAGGGGCCTCCCCCGCCGCCTCCCGGCCGTAGTCAGCCTGCCCGCGGCTACTGGGTGCAGGTCCGGGGACACCGCCTCGCTGCATGGCGTCTCTTAAGTCGTCTTTACAGCCGCACGCAGGTAAGTTGTGGTCTATGACATTGGGGGATGCCACCGCGGTGGCGATAGATCCGCGGGCCCTGGCCTTCGGCTACGCGCAGCGCCGGTCCTGGGTTTTCTTTGCCTGGTGGTACGGGGCAGTAATCGCACTTCCCGGGGCGGTCGACGCGGGGCTCTCCGGGTTGCTCGGCCAGGAACCGGACCGGGGCATCTTCATGATGATCCTTGGTACAGCCATCTCCGTCGTGGGCTGGCTGGTGACCTTGGGCGTGCGGTTCTCGCGCAAGCCCCCCAAACCTGCCTCCGACATCCCGCGCGTGGAACAGGCCATCCGGATCAGCCCGCACGTCATCAAATTCTCGGTGATCGGCGCGGCAGTGATCGCAGCCAGCTTGGTCTTGCTCACGCCCAACGGCAGGTCCCCCGAATTGCTTCCGATCATTGGCCTCATCGCTGCCGCCCAGCTAGCGATAACCGGCGGCATCGGTTACTCGGGCTGGCTCATGAAGAACAGCGGGGAGCTCTACGCGCAGAGGCTGGAACGCCGCTGACCCTGGCCAGCGCTAAGTCGGTGCAGACCCTGGCCGTTCGCCGCGGTCTGCACCGACTAATTAATTACTGGTCGCTTCCGTTACAAATACGGGATGGGCTTGCGTACATATTGCTAAGCATGCTTATTATGATCTCAGTTGGATGGGGATCCGGTTGCGAAGGGGAATCGATAAGGGTGCGCTCAGCGAACGGGGCGCGCCTTTTTCGTGCCCAGGCGCAACTGGGCCAGCTACTGGTCCCTGCTTGTGCAAATTCCGGCTCCGACGCGGAGTTTCGCCCAGGGCCGCCCGCCCTGCAGTCCTAGAGTTTCGCCCATGCACCCCTTAGTGGCGATCAGCCTGGTGTTCCTCACCGGGCTTGCCTGGACGGGCACCATCCTGACCCTGTTGGTATCCCTGGCGAAAGCCCGACGGCGGGCGCGGGCTGGGCGCGTTGAGGGCGCCGCGGAGTCTCGAATACCCGAGGTGAGCGCCACGCCAAGGTAGCCTCTTGCTGCCTGCTCCGACCCCTGGGCCGGGAAGGTTGTGCAGACCATTCTGGGCACCAGAAGGTTGCCGTGCTAACCCGGGCCGTTCGCCTCTCGACGGGGCCACAGCCCAGGCCTAGCCTGTCCCTGCAGTAACCCGACAACAATGACAGAAGGCCCGCAATGGGAGCACAAGAAGATACGGCACTGGTTCGGCGCGGCTACGAAGCCTTCATCGCCGGCGACATGGACACACTCAGGGAACTATTCACCGAGGACGCTGTCTGGCATGTCGGCGGAAGCGGGGGCCTTTCCGGGGACAAGAAGGGCCGGGACGCGATCCTGGCCTATTTTGGTGAGCTGGGCTCTCGCTCCCAAGGGTCACTCAAGCTCACCCTGGAAGACGTGGCCACGGGTGACAGGCACACCATCGGGGTCCAGTCGAACCACGCGGAACGCGACGGTAAGTCCCTGGACCAGCGGGCGGTCATTGTTTTCACCATCTCCGGCGGCAAGGTAACTGAAGCCCTGGAGATCGCAGAGGATACGGGTAAGTTATCCGATTTCTGGTCCTGATTCTGGCCGGCGACGCCAGGCCAAGGGCGACGTGAAGCAGGCTGGCGGAAAGGTCAAGGACGTCTTCAAGGACTGACAGGTTTTACGGGAAGGGCGCGCTCAACGAACGGGGCGCGCCTTTCCCGTGTCCGGGCAGGGCAAGCTTTCCCGCGTCGCCTAGGTTCAACGACTACTTGGGGGTAGCGATGAATCCTGGGCAAGCCTTTGGCATTCTCGGCATCCTGTACGCGGTCTTGACGATTGCGCTGGCCGGCATGGCGGTGTTCGCCTTGGTTCTGGTCATCATTTTCCTGCGGCTTCGCATTGCCGAGATGAAGCGGGCCGCGCGGGCCGGGGACAGCTGATGCGCCGGAAGGACTGAGGTTGCTGCGTACCCGTCCGCCGGCCACGAATGGCCACGGCACAATAAGACCGACGACCAGGAGGAGCGCATCCTGGCGTCTGGCTGCACACCCAGCGCATCGACTATCGGGCCAGGAGGCTCACCGATGCCAAGGAAAAGCAGCTCAAGGAGGTCATCCCGGCTGGTGGCAAGGGGGCCCGCGGCGCGGTGCGAGCAGTCGCTGACCGCTTAGCGGGCGGGCCCGTGTGCGGCAATGCGTGGCTGGGAAACAAAAGGTGGCGGCCAGAAATCAGGCCAGTGGGTTGAAGCTTCCTTGCCATGAGGGTCAGCCGTAAAATTGAGCTGCTGGGACGGCGGTGCCGCCGCAGGTCTGGCCGGATGTGGTGCCGCAGACGGCCAAAACCTGTCACGTCGTCCCGAGCGGACGCAGCAATGAGCACGAAGAACCGCGTTTGGAGGCGGGCGAGCCTCGCCGTCGTCCTCCTTCTGTCCGGCTGTACCTATTCCACCGATGAGCCTGCACCGTCATCAAGCTCACCGAACCCCTTCGCACCCTTGGAAAATCAGGTTCAGCTGTTCCTTGATGAGGGCGCGGTCGCCGCCGTCGTCCAGATCCGCTGGCCCGAGGGCGAGTGGTCAAAGGCCTACGGCGTGAGGGATCTTGAATCCAGAACGCCGGCGCAGCCCACGGACCGGATACAGATCGCCAGCGTCACCAAAACGATGACGGCCGTGGCGGTGTTGAAGCTCGTAGAGGACCACCTCATCGGCCTCGACGATCCCGTCAATGACGTGATACCCGGATTCACGTCGGCACTCAAGCCGCCGGCGCCGATTACCGTCAGGCAGCTGCTCAGCCATACCTCCGGCATGCCCGAGGTCAACGAGGCTGGGCCACAAGATGTTGACTTCCGCCCTGCGATCTCTCAGAAAATGACAATGGAGAGTGGGTTGAAGCTGGCTGGGACTCTCCCCTGGCCCGCAGCCAGCGTCGGGACTTTCAAGTACTCGAATACGAACTACCTAGCCCTCGGCCTCCTGATACAGGAACTGCGGCACAAGCCGTTCAACCAGGTCATGCAGGAGGAGGTGTTTGAACCCCTTGGGTTGAAGAATACGAGCCTGAAACCCGTCGACCTCCACACGCCCGGACTTCTCCACGGCTATGCCACCATCCGGGGTGAACGGGTCGACGTCACAGACAACACCGCCTGGGCGGGTAACCCGGCCGGAGGGGCAACCTCCACTGTCGAAGACGTGAATCTCTTTATGTCCGCCCTCTTCACCGGCCGGGCGGTCTCGTCGGCGTCGCTGAAGGAAATGAAGACCAGCCCCGGATTCGCCCCCTACGGGTTGGGCATGTGGGAGCATCCGGACGGGTGTTCGAAAGAGTCCAGGCACGAGGGCCTAGGCTCGCTTTGGGGCCATCAAACAACAGCCGTCAGCAGCGCTGATGGGCGTTACCAGGCAACGATGACAGTGACGGTGCCACCGCTGCCGACCGGACTCGAGGACCCAGCCAGTGAGGAGAAGCGCAATTTCATGAACGGCCAAATGGAGTCCACCCTCAACGAGGCCCTGGACCGCCTATGCAGGCCCGCTGGCTGAACTTGCCACTAGCTGGTGGGGTGTGGTGCGTGGCCGCCTACCTACTGATCGGTACCTGGGTCTTCGGCCCTGCCGGCAAGCTGCCTTCCCTGCGGCAGGCGGTGGTGTTCCTGCTGCCACTCGTTCCCCTGATCCGGCTGGCTTACCCTGAGTACCGGGCCAGGACCCTGCAGGCAGTCGTGGAGGTTTTCCTGGCCGTTGCCGCCGTCGTAGTTGCCTTCGCCGTTCCCGCCCCGGAAGGGTCCTGGAGCCCGCCGTGGGCGTACGCCTGCGGGGCCGCGACCCCGGGGCTCATGACCGCCTGCTGGGCCTGGCGCCTTCCCCACCGTTGGCGTCTGCAGCATGAGGGACCATCGTCTAGGACCGGGGCTGGAATAGCCTGAATGACCCAGATGACAATTGGAATCCTCCAGGAGGAACAGCCGGCCAACTGGGGGCCATGTAGGGGGCCTGTCCCCCTCGACTGGGCCGTCGCCCGGGCCTAATCTGTCCTCGCAAGCATCCGACACTGGCGACCGAGGGGTCTGAAATGGGAGCACAGGAAGACGTCGTACTGGTCCGGCGCGGCTACGAAGCGTTCATCGCGGGCGACATGGACACGCTCGGGGACCTATTCACCGAGGACGCCGTCTGGCATGTCGGCGGAAGCGGCGCCCTTTCAGGAGACAAGAAGGGTCGGGACGCAATCCTGGCCTATTTCGGTGAACTGGGTTCGCGGTCTAAAGGGTCAATCAGGATCACAGTGGAAGACGTGGCCAGGGGCGACAGGTATACGGTCGGGGTCCATTCGACCTATGCGGAGCGCGACGGCAAGTCCCTGGACCAACGGCAGGCCATTGCATTCAGCATCTCCGGCGGAAAGGTGACCGAGGCCCTGGAGCTGCAGGAAGATACAGCCAAGGCATCCGACTTCTGGTCCTGACTTTCGACCAGCTACATATTGGTGGTGCTTCCGCTGTAAATACCCAGCCGACTTGCGCGCTAATTCCTCAGTATGCTTACTATAGGTGTAGCCGAATGCGAACGGCTGCGAACGGGAGAATCGAAGGGCGCGCTCAGCGAACGGGGCGCGCCTTTCCCATGTCCTCAGAAGCGTCTACACCTCGTCCAGTAGCCCAGGGGCAACGGCCAGGCCGTCCAGCCGAACGACGAACCGCTGCGGTAGTGACCTCCCCTGGCACAACAAAACCGACGACCAGGAAGAGCGCCGCCTGGGCGTGTGGCTGCAGACGCAGCGCATCGACCAACGTGGGGGGCAGGGCGGCTGTTCAGCCTCCCCCCGCCTCCTCCTGCAGGTCCTATGCTGGCGCTGAAGTTGCCGCGCCCTCCGCCGCCGCTGTCGTCATCCTTGCCGCACCGGAGACACCGCTTATACAGGCTGCTGCCGTCCTCAGTGTGTTCGACGTGCCTGGTGGAAGGTGATGGCGTCCACCGGCCGGGTACCCAGAACAGCACGGCAACCTCGCGGGAGTAAACCACGGTGTAGCTTTGTGGGACCGTCCAGCCAGGAGTGGATGTCGGTGAACTCCTCGACGACCGAACTGTCACCGGGCAGTCGCCGGCCTTCGAGCAGGTCGTAGACCAGATTCCAGGCGAGGTCCATCAGTTCATGGGTTGCTGCCTCCACCGATGGGGCCGTCATGACTCCATGGTCCTCCCCGGCACTTACAGGACGAGGGAATCGGCGGGCGTGTGCTGAGCGGACGCGGTTGCTTCGAACGGTGGTCATGGCCACCATGGAAGTGTGGCAATGAAAGGCTTTTTGCGCCGGCTCGCCTTTCCCCTGTGCCTGCTGGTCCCGATAGCCGGAACGGCCGGATGCTCCTATGACTACCCCGATCCAGCGCACGCCCCAGCTCCCGAAACTGACGGTACGGCCACACCTGAACCTTCACTGACAACGGAATCCGCTACACCACCCAGTGACACTCTGGTCCTTGAGCGCGGAGCCAGGAACTATCAGGAACTGGACCGGCTCCTTAAAGCCGTGCCGGGGCCGGTCCTCCTGTTTCAAGAGGGTCCACTGGACGGCCCTGCCAGGGGTTTTGGCATGACGGAACAGGTGCCTGCGGCCGGCCAGTACACCGTCGCTGCTGCCTGCGTTGGTGCACCCAACGCCAGGATCTTCGTCCGTCAGGAGAATCCCAAAGTCACACTCTGGCCCGTCGAGCTCACAGTGGACTGCCCAGGATCCACTTCACAAGTCATCACACTTCAACAGGGCTATGTTTCCGCGCACCTATCCCTGCCCAGCCCCGGAGATACACCCTGGACAGGGGCAGTGGGCGGAGTGCGGGTGACCGGCAGCTAGGCATCCGGCGCGCGAAGGAGTGCGGCAAGCCATATCGCACTGCCCTTCGGCATGCAGTTTCCTGACTCATCGAAGAGCAGCACAGGCGCAATGCAAATGCCGGCCGGGCTCGACGGTCCCGGTTACCAGCCCACGTTGTCTCCAGGACCTGTGGGCGGTATGTCCTTAGTAGTCGATGGCTTTGCGGTCGATGGACTTCAGCGCGGCGAGCCGTGCCTCCACTTCGGTCTGCTCTCCGAGGTCTTCCAAGGAGGCAAACTGGGATTCCAGTGAGGAGGCAGCGAGTTCCTGCTGGCCGCGGACCGTGGCTTCCTGGCGGCGGATATTCTCCTCGTACCGGCCGATCGCAGAAGTCGGATCTCCGGCGTCCAGGGCCTTGAGGGCGTCATGGACCTGGGACTGGGCGGCGGCGACCCTGGCGCGGTTGACGAGCTGGTTGCGCTTGGCGGTCAGCTCCACGAGCTTGCCCCGCATTTGGCCCAGGCCCTGCTTGAGCTGGTCGACGACCTTGTTCTGCGCGGCAAGGTTCGGTTCCTGGGCCTTGGCGGTGGATTCGGCGCTCATCTGCCGTCCGATGGCGACCTTGGCGAGGTTGTCGAACTTGTCGGCGTCCACGCTGTTCCCGGCGGCACGGAACTCGTCGGCTTTGCGGGAAGCGGCGATCGCCTTGCTGGCCCAGGTGTTGGCCTCGGTCACGGCGCGGGCGTGGTCGTCCTCGGCCATGCGGAGGGTGCCGATGGTCTGGGCGACGGCGGCCTCGGCTTCACGGATATTCTCCGAGTAGTCCCGGACCATCTGGTCCAGCATCTTCTGCGGGTCTTCCGCGGAGTCCAGGAGGGCGTTGAGGTTAGCCTTGGCGAGCTGGGCAACGCGGGCGAAAATACTCTGCTTCACGGTGTTCTTTCTATCGGTAGGGCAATTCGTATTTTATGTGTACGGCATCTTCGGGGACCAGTGTCGGAAAGTCGCCTGCATGGTCTCCTGGCCGTCACCGTCGAGAAGTCATCGCTCAAGAGGGGATCTGCAAAATACTGTCAAAATCCGCCCAAGCACTTCCAACGCCGCAAAGCAGTTGGCCCACGGCAGCCCCCGACTAATCAATGGAGCCTTGTTCAGCCCCGCTGCCGGCGTCTGCGTGCCCAGATGACCTCGGTGACCCCGCCCAGAGCAGCGGGAAGGCTACAACGGCCGCGAGGTGGCGCATCAGGTTGTAGGGGTTCACCAGAGCCGCCCAGCCCACGAAAACTGCCGGCAAGGCTACGCAGACGGTCACCCATACAGGGCTGCCGCGGGCGTGTGACCAGCGGCGGCCGCGAGATCCCGTACCCGATCACGACCATCGAGGCGAGGACGACCAGAATCCAGGCGAGGGTCCGAGCCCATTGGCTGGCCCTAACCAACCCTGGACTCGTCCATGGAATTGAGCAGTCCTTCGGTGTCTTCGACATCGTAGAAGGCGACAGTCTGGCCGAGGCCGAGGCTGAAGAAGTCCACCCCGGTATTCTGGTACATGCCAAGAAGCCCTCCCAGGCCCTGATACCCGAACGTCATACCAACGTGCCGGCCCTCTTTGGCCCGATCGACTTTGGTGGGCAGACCGTTGACGGGGCCTCCGAAACGGACCCTGTCCCCTGTGCAGGCGATCGCCCGGCGGTCCGTGAGCCCATAAGCGGTGACCAGCTTCCGCCGCTCCTTCATGATGAACCGGCCGAAGATGAAATAGAGGCCAACCACGACGAAAGGAATGCCCCAAAGCACGAAAAAGGGCTGTTTAGCCGTGGTGACCGCCATGAATTCCCAAAAGATCGCGAAGCCACCCCACAGGATGCTGAACGGCACCAGAAAGGCGTCCGCGCCGGTGACACGAACCCGGGGATCCGGTTGGCCAGCCCACAACAGTCGCTCACCTTGGCGGAGGAGGGGAAGAATTCGCGCCCGGGCATCCCTCATGGCCGAAGTCTTCCACAGGCAGCATCACGACCGGAATGGTCAGGCAGGCACGTCCTACTTTCCGGCGGCCTACAGGACCGACTTTCGGATGCTACGGGATCCTTACGGCAGAGCTGACGCCTGTGGCCGCTGACCCGCTGATGTCGGAACGCGTAGCCATCGCGTGACGTCGGGATGCTGGTAAACGAGGTCCTCACGAGCTTTCCAGCCGTGCGTTTCCGGCCACAGATCATGAAAGGGTAACAGCCCCTACCCCTGCAATTACGGGTCCGTAACCCTTCGGAACCGAGCAGGCCAAAGCCCCGGCGCCGCACCTAAACTTAGCCATGAGCACGACTGCGTCGTTGATCCTGATTTTCTGTGCTGCCTCCGCCTGGATTGGCTTGACGGTATTCGTGCTCGTACGGTTGCGCCGTCGTCGGCGCGGGTCGTCGCTGGTAGCTTCGGCTCCCCCTACCGCTGGCCCCGGCAGCCTCTCCTACAGGCCCTGGCACGACGTCGGTGGAGTAACGGGTAAGATCCCGACACGTCGGCACAGGCTGAGAATCAGGCGGGTTCGCGGCTGAAGCTGGCCACTGCAGGGTGCCCCGGCCTGAGCCCGAAGGCCGCCGAACAGGGTGCCGAACGCGTTGCGCAGCAGTGCGGTGATCGGGGCGGTCAGCGGGAAGTAGTTGAGGACCTGCACGATCAGCGCGCCAGGGGTCGCGATACAAATCGGAAATCTCCAGCCCTAGACGCTGTTGTCCTCTTCGGCCTCGTGCCGGTACTTGTCGGGGAGCTTTTTCAGCGCTCTTGGCGTGATGAACTGCGCGACGTCGCCCATGGCCACAATCCCGGCGCAAACCAGGATCGGGCGTAGACTCCGGAGCAAAAGAACGGGCCCCAGAATACCCACGATGACCATTCCAAGGGGAACACCCACAAGTGCCGTCATCGGTTCCGGCCTGGATCGTTTCTCGCGCGCCCACAGGAAGTGTTAGTCCTCGCGTCAGCTCATCGTGGAGCGCATACTAAGGCATGGCTGACACCGACGACTTCCTGGCTTGGGTGAGGACTTCTCTTTACGAGGCGGAACTAGCCATTCACAACGGCAATAGCGGCCCACGCAGGGCTATTTGGTCCGGCACCGAACCAGTTGGTGTATTGGGCGCTTGGCGTAGCGCTTTCGGGCGGAAGGACCTGGATGAGTTGTTCTCCGGCCTTGCTAAACAATTCTCCAATTGCACGTCGTTCAGGTTTGAATTGCTGGCCTACGATGTCTCTGGCGACATGGCCTACACCGCGGGCCTGGAACACACCTCGGTCTCGGTGGACGGGGAACCACGCAATTACACCCTGCGGGTCACCCAGGTTTACCGCCGCGAAGACGGTGAGTGGAAGGTGGCCCACCGGCACGCAGACACGGTGACATGAGACTGGGATGCACAGCGGTCTCTGGACGGCATGTCTGCCACTTCTGATTCCCTACGGGAAGCGCGCCCAGCGAACGGGGCGCGCCCCTTCCCCTGACTTCAAGGGGCCGGCCAGCCCGAAAATCCCTGCACGCGGCAATTTTCTATGCTTGGCACTTTAGGTTTGGTCTTCGTTGTTGGCGGTCTCCTCGACCCAACCAACGGCTTCATCAGGGAGAAGAGGCCCCTCTGATTCTCCATCTTCACGCCACCACGGATCCCCTGCTGCAGGCCCTCCAGCCCCCACAATCCTGGCAAAGATTTGTGGGGGAATGACGTCGCCGTTATTGTCGATCAACCATTGTTGCGTTGAGGGCTCAAGCCTTGGCCACCACTCCCGGATGCTCATGGTCACAGTCTCCCACCTCCGCACATTTCGAGGTTTACATCTACCGAATTATGCGCAGCGAAAGGCCAAGTCGCCCGGGCAGCTCCTCCGGATTCAAAAGCTTTGTAAGTGGTGGCGCCAAACACCCGAAGGATCAGGTCACGCCAGGCGGGCCCTCACGATCTCGCTGACGGCCTTGCCGTCGAAGCGGCCGGCAATTTTGGGAGTCACCGATTTCATGACGGCGCCCATGGAGCGCATCGTCAGGTCGGCACCGCCGGCCTTCAAACCGGCGATCACCTCGTCGACGATGGCCTCGGCTTCCGCGCGCGTCAGGGCCTTGGGCAGATAGGCCTCTATGATCTCAGCCTCGGCGATCTCAGCCTGGGCCCGGTCATCGTGGCCGGCCGCCGAATAGGTTGCGGCGGTCTCACGGCGCTTGGCGGCCTCTTTTTGCAGCAGGGCAGTGACCTGCAGGTCGTCAAGCTCCACCGGGGTCTTGCCGGACTTCTCCCGCGTTTCGATTTCGCCCAGGACGTTCCGAACCGTGGTCAGGCCCACCTTGTTGCCGGACTTCATATGGACGATGACGTCGCCCTTCAGCTTTTCCTTCAGTGACATGGTTCTGACTCGTTCTTTCGTTGCAGGTGGGAGCTATATGAAACGGCCTTGGACAAGCCTATTCCCGACGCAGCTGCGGCGCGCTGCTTGCTCTTAGGCTTGTTCGGCGCGGTCCCAGCAGAGCGGCAGGTTTATGCGCCGCCGTAGGCTAGTTTGGAATCCGCAGCGGCCTGGTCCCCGGGCCCCGAAAGGAGCGCCGAGTGGACAGCACGGTTGGCAAGTGGTTTTTGAATCGGGGTGAGCGGGGAAACCCTGCGTCGGATGTCCAGGCGGGCGGCGCAGGATCCGGATCCTGGTCAGAAGGCAACCTGGTCCGTCCGCTGGTCCATGGAGCAGCGTACTTTTCCAGGCTGCATGAGGAGCTGTCGGCTTTGCAGCCGGGAGACCGGGTGTGGTTTACCGACTGGCGGGGCGATGCTGACGAGCAGCTGGAACCCGGCGGAACGACAATTGGCGGGTTGCTCGCCCGGTTGGCCGGGTCTGGTGTGGAAGTGCGGGGCCTCGTCTGGAGATCCCATGGGGAACGGATCTCGGCCCCTATCAGCGGCCGCTCCAACGAACTTCTCAGCCGGAAAATCAACGATTCCGGCGGGGAGGCGCTGTTGGATCAGCGGGTGCGCCTCTTCGGCTCCCATCACCAGAAACTGGTGGTCATCCGCCGTCGTGCAGACCCCTCGCTTGATGTGGCGTTTGTGGGCGGGCTGGACTTGTCACACAGCCGTCGTGACGACGCCGGCCACGCGGGTGACCCCCAGGCGGTAACGATGGATTCCCGTTACAGGCAGCGGCCCCCATGGCACGATGCCGCCCTGGAATTGCGCGGCCCCGTGGTTGCAGATGTGCTGGCTGTGTTCGCGGAACGGTGGAACGACCCCCACCCGCTGGACCGGCGGACCCCTTACCGGATGCTCTTGCAGCGCCTGGCCCGGATGCCCAGGCACCCCGAACCGCTCCCGGAGGCCGCTCCGCCCCCACCACCGGCCGGTCCGCACGCCGTGCAGCTGCTGCGCACCTACGGCCTGAAGCATCCGCCATTCCCGTTCGCACCGCACGGGGAGCGGAGCATCGCACGGGCTTACGCCAAGGCTTTCGCCCAGGCGCGTTCGCTCATTTACATCGAGGACCAGTATTTGTGGTCAACCGAGGTCGCAGCGGGAATCGCAGACGCCCTGGAACGCAACCCCCGGCTGAACGTGATCATCGTGGTGCCCAGGTACCCGGACTCTGATGGCCTCCTTGGCGGACCACCCAAGCGCTTGGGGCAGCTGCGCGCCATCAGCATGCTCCGCCGGGCCGCGCCGGACAGGGTGGGCGTGTTCGATCTTGAAAACAGCGAGGGTACGCCGATCTATGTCCACGCCAAGATCTGCATCATCGACGACATCTGGTTCACCTGCGGATCAGACAACTTCAACCGTCGGTCCTGGACCACTGACAGCGAACTCACCTGCGCAGTGATCGACACATCTGCGGGCGACATCCCGCCCGCAGGTACTGGCACCTCCCTGCGCCAGCCGCTCGCCAGGGAGCTGAGGCTCCAGCTCTGGGCCGAGCACCTAGGCCTTGACCAGCAGGACCCCCAGCTCCACGCCGTCGGCGCGGCGGGACTCCAGCTGTGGAATTCCGCAGCCGACGCCCTGGACCAATGGCACCGATCCGGACGCCGTACGCCCCGTCCGGCCGGGCAGGTGCGCCACCATGCCACCGAACCTGTACCGCCCCTCCACCGTCTCTGGGCCGATCCCGTCTACCGGTTCATCGTTGACCCGGACGGCCGCCCCCGCCGGCTCCGTGGTACTGACCGGTTCTAGGGAAGCCGGCCAACATCCCACAGGCTGCCTCCGGTAAGAACGAACGTCGACGGCGGAAGGGGTCACGCACAGGACAGCCGGGTCTCCCTGCCTGCGTCCCGGTGCAGCGCGGGTGTTCGGTAGGTTGGAGCGGTAAGGGATGCGCATCCGGACATGGGAGAAGGCATGAAGGCAATCGTGTACGAAGCAACAGGCCCCTCATCGGTGCTGAAGCTCCAGGACAAGGCATTGACGGAGCCGGGCCCGGACGAGGTCCGGGTCCGGCTGGTGGTGTCCGGCGTGAACCCAACCGATTGGAAGTCACGGTCCGGGAGTGGAAGCAGGAAGCTGGACGCTCCCAAGGTTCCAAACCAGGACGGAGCCGGTGTCATCGACCAACTGGGCTCCGGAGTGACGGGTTTCGACGTCGGCGACCGTGTATGGCTCTGGGATGTCGCCTGGGGCAGCAACGAAGGTACCGCACAGGAATACGTCGTGGTGCCCGCCCACAAAGCCGTGGTACTTCCGGACGCCGAATCCTTCGACACCGGTGCCTCGCTGGGGATTCCCGCCCTGACAGCACACCGGGCCCTGACGTCGAACGAGGACGGCCCCGCCAGGCTCTCCCCCGGTGCCCTTGCGGGTCGAACCGTGCTGGTCACCGGCGGTGCAGGCGCCGTAGGCCACGCAGCCATCCAGCTCGCAAAGTGGGCGGGCGCTGCCGTCCTCACCACCGTCAGCGGAGACCGGAAAGCCGGGCTCGCCCTCCGCGCCGGCGCCGGCAAGGTCATCAACTACCGGAAGGACGACGTCGTCCACGCCGTCCACGAGACGGCCCCCGATGGGGTGGACATCATTGTGGACGTCAACGCCCCGGCGAATATCGAGGCCGACCTGCACGTTCTCAAGCCCGGCGGGACCATCTCGATTTATGCGGCGAACCCGGGAGAATCGCTCACCGTTCCGATCCGCGAGAGCATGACCAGGAACGTCCGCTATCAGTTCGTCCTCACCTACACGGTCACGGACGAGCAGAAACAGAACGCGGTGGCCGCCGTCGCCGAGGCACTCGCCGCCGGTGCGCTCCGCGTGGGCGAAGAACATGGTCTGCCACTGACGCGGTTCGCCCTGGAGGAGACTCCCGCAGCCCATGACGCAGTGGAACAGGGAACAATCGGAAAGGTGCTCATCGACGTCGCATCCGCATCCTGAAGCGGCCCCGCGCCCTGCCGTAAAAGACGTCCAAGGCTGCCTAAGCGCACGACGGCGAGCGCCTGGCCGCGCGCGGGTTCCTTGCCGGTTGCTTCACGCCGAGGCACCCGGCAAGTACCGCCGTCGTCAGTGCGGATGCAGCCCGCGCGCCCGTGGCTGCCGGGTCCGTCCCTGGGGAAGGGAACCCGCAGCGACGGGACGGTAGTCAATCCGCCGCTCCATCCGCATGTTGCGCCGTTGCTGCCGCCGCGCTTTCCTTTCGGGGCGGTCAATGGCGGACAGGATGGCCAGCGCCACAATAATCCAAAGGAACGCCGTCCCCAACACCAAGGCGATTTCCAGCTCAGTGCTCATGCACACAATTTTAGACCCGGGGTGCCCCGGCCGACCCCCTGCTGAACACATCAATGAGGCGCAGAATCCCCAGCGCCTAGAGCACTCCCAGCCCCCTGACAGCAGCCATGACATCGGGCACCTGGACAGCGAGCAGCGCGGGATCCGGCTCGGCTGCGAACGTGTCCCCGCGCCGCAGTTCAGCGCGGGTCAGGACAACATGCGGCCCCGGCGGCGGTCCCCAGATTTCAGGTGGGGCCGGACCAAAAAGCACCACCGAAGGAGTACCGTACGCGGATGCCAGATGGGCGGCCCCCGTGTCGGCAGAGACCACCAGGCGTGCGGCGGCAATCGTGGCCGCGAACTCCCCCAGGCCCAGCACCCCGGCCAGCACGGTGGTGCCGGGGAGTCCTGCGAGGCGGCACACTTCCTCGGCGCGTTCCCGTTCCGACGTGCCGCCGGTGAACACGACCTGGTGCCCGGCATCTGTTAATGCAGCAGCCACCGCCGCGAAGCGGTCGGCGGGCCACAGCCGGCTGCCGTAGGCCGCACCCACATGCAGGACGGTTGCGCCGGGAACGGGGCTGGGAATGTGTGGCGTATTAAGCTGCACATCCATCGGATCTGCCTCTATGCCATGCCATTCGAGGAGCCTGACCCAACGCTCGCGCTCGTGGAGTTCCGGCCGCCACGGGGGACCGTCCCGGTGTGCGCTCCGATGGCCAACGGTCTGGCGGGCCTTCAGCGCCTCAATCCGGCCCTGGCTCTCCGGGCCGCTGCCGTGCAGGTTGACGGCCACGTCCACCACGCCCGGGTCCATTGAAAGCGGCTCGTCCAGGCCGTGGGTGGGCAGCAGCTCGTAGCCGCCCACCAGCCCCAGGGCCTCTGACAGCCACCCCTGCGCCGCATAGCGCAGCCGGTGCTCTGGAAACGCCCGCCGGATGCCCTTCAGTGCCGGTACGGCCACCAGCAGGTCCCCCAGCTTCAAGGCGCGCAGGACAAGGAGCTCCGGTTTCCCATCAGCGGCAATCGGGTCACCGGACAATCCCACAGTCTCCGTGCTCATGCGTCCTGCTTTGCCACTTGCGTAGCCGTGAGGCTGCGGACATCCTCGTACACCTCCGGCACTCCAATGCCCGCCACAACGGAGTCATCATGGACGCAGCGGGGTGCTGTCCAGCCGACCTGAGTCACGTCTATGCCGCACGTGGGGCAGGCCGTAACCCAGGAGGCGTGCACGCGGTGAAGGCTTCTGCCCAGTGCTCCGGCGTTGATCACGTTGCCGGCCCAAAAAACGCCGACCGTGGGCACGCCAAGTGCCTGGGCAAGGTGCCGGGGACCGCTGTCGTTTGCCACCACGACGGCGGCTTCCGCCAGCACCGCCACGAGCCCCGCCATGTCAAGAGCGCCGGCCAGGGAACGGACAGCTGTGGACGCAGCCCGGCGGGCAATCCCCTCGGCGAGGTCCTGCTCACTGCTGTCCCCCACAATGACCACCCGCGATCCGTCGGCCGCGCAGGAGGCCGCAAGTTCGGCGAACTTGTCTGCAGGCCAACGACGGCGGGGGTCGGTGGCGCCGGGATGGATCACCACCAGCGGTTGGCCGGCGTCGCCGTCGCCGGCTTCATGGGGTGCTCCCCCGTCAGCGGGTGACAGCCGCGCTTCAAGATCGACAGGGAAGGCGCCGGCGAACCCAGCCACTTCCAAAGCCCTGAGTGGTTCGTGCTGGTAGTAGAGGTAGGGAATGGTGCGCTCCAGGCTTGCTGCGTCGGCGGTCCGGGTCCCTACGGTGTGGCGGGCGCCGAGCCGCAGCAGGAAGGGATTTGAGTACCGTCCGCCGCCGTGAAGCTGGACAGCCAGGTCGAAGTTGCGGCCGCGCATTTCCGCAAAGAAGCGGTCCAGTTCATCCGGATCCTCTTCACCTGGCCGGACTCCTTCGGCAAAGGGCAGGACCACCACCTCGTCCACCGGGCTTGTCAGCGCCCCAAGGAGTGCCTTGTGGACCGGAGTGCCCAGCAAGGTGATGGTTGAACCCGGATAAGCCGCCTTCAATGAAGCCATTGCCGGGATGGCGAAAATCAGGTCGCCCAAGCCTCCACCGCGCAGGACAACGATCCTGGACACGTCGATGAACTTCTCAAGCACCGGACCGACGCCCACGCCAATTTGTCCTGCGCCGCCGAACTCTGCGGTGAGTTGTTCCACACACTGCCCCTTCCGTCATGCAGAGGGACCAGCACCGCTGTCCCTCTGCTGCCCACGCGGCCGCACGGCGGTTACCAACCTGCGGCCGCTCCCTTGAACCTTTACCCAGCAGGCGGCAGATCTACTCTCCCTGTTGGGGAATACCGGCTTGATGCTGTACGTTTCATACGCGAAAGCCAATCAAAGAAAAGAGAAGCACCCAAAGTGGCAACCGATTACGATGAACTGCGTTCCGACGTCAAGGAATCGCAGGACAACTCACTCGAGCAGCTCCAGTCAGCAAATGCTCCCGACGCCCGCAGTGTTGTGCAGGAGTTGGACGAGGCTGACGGGCTGGACGGCGCCGGCGTCCCTGGCGGCGAATTTGTCGCCGAGGAGCTCGTAGTCCAGGTCATCCCGCAGGCTGAGGACGAGTTCACCTGCTACTCCTGTTTCCTGGTCCGCCACCGGTCGCAGATTGCCCGTCAGAAAGACGGCCACAGCTACTGCACCGAATGTGAAGGCTAGTCAAGAACCTTCCTGCAGGCAGGGACGCCCGGCGTTCCATCCAAAGCCGAAAGGCACGCCACAAACGGCGTGCCTTTCGGCTTTAAGCCATTACCCAGCTGGACTGCGTAGCGTTAGGCAAAATACCTACGACGTCGACCCGCAGCCAGGAGGCTACGTTGGACAGCCCCGCAAGCTTGTGGAACACCTTGGCCTCGGTGTTCACGCAAGCAGATGTTCCCCGCATTACCTGGGTTGAGATGCTGCTGTCCCTGGTTGCCGCCGTCGCATTGTCCATACCCCGCCGCAGCTGGCGCTACTTCGGGCTCCTGGCCACCGCCACCCATGAGCTGGGCCACGCGTTTGCGGCCGTGACCTCGGGGCAGCGGTTGTCCGGAATCCGCCTTCGGCTTGACCATTCCGGAACCACCACCACCTACAGCCGGAGCAGGCTGGCAGCTGCCTGGTCCTGCTTCTGGGGATACCCGGTCCCGGCGATGGTTGGTGCCGCTTTCGTTTGGTGCGGGCTCAGCGGATGGGGCCCTGCAGCCATGGCGGCCAGCGCGCTGGTCCTGGCCGCCTCGCTCCTCTTCCTCCGCAATCTTGCCGGTTTCGTAATCACCACCGCCGCCATCGCCGGTTCGGCTGCCCTTGCGTTCCTTGCACCGGCATCAGTCGCGGGGCACGTGGCCGTCATTTTCGGCCTTGCGCTCCTGGTGGCTGCTGTCCGCGACCTGCTCAAACTCACGAACGTCCACCTCCGCCGTCGCGGGAGTCTTGGCAGCTCCGACGCCTACCTCCTGTACCGCGCCACATCTGTTCCGTCCGGCATCTGGATTGCCCTGTTCACCATCCTGGTCGCCGCCGCGTGGCTGGTTGCCTGGCAGCCCGTCTCGATAATTCTGTTGAACGGCGCCTAGATCAGAGGCCTGGAACAGAACGGTGGCACATAGGCTTGTGCCATGAGCCAGGAAACGGACAGCACCCCAACAACGACCGGCGGCGACGCGCACAGCACCCGTGGAGCCTATGTGACGGGCGGCGCGGAGTTCACCCGGGACACCAACTACATCGAGGACCGGATCACCAGGGACGCCCGCCCGGGCAGCAACGGTGAGCCGGGGTGGCCGGTGGAAGCGGGGCGCTACCGGCTCATCGCCGCCAGGGCCTGCCCGTGGGCGAACCGGACAGTCATTGTCCGCAGGCTTCTGGGGCTGGAAGAAGCCATCTCCCTGGGCCAGCCAGGACCCACCCACGATGCGCGTTCCTGGACGTTCGACCTGGATCCAGGCGGAGTGGATCCGGTCCTTGGAATAGAGCGCCTGCAGGAGGCTTACTTCAAACGTTTCCCCGGCTACCCGCGGGGAATCACTGTGCCTGCCATCGTGGACATACGCAGTGGTGAAGTGGTGACCAACAACTTCCCCCAGATCACCCTGGACTTCTCGACTGAGTGGACCGGGCTGCACCGGTCCGGTGCTCCGCAGCTTTATCCGGAACACCTCCGCGATGAGATCGACCAGGTGAACAAGCGCGTCTTCACCGAGGTCAACAACGGCGTCTACCGCTGCGGTTTCGCCGGTTCCCAGGAAGCCTATGATTCCGCGTACGAACGGTTGTGGACGGCCATGGACTGGCTTGAGGACCGCCTGTCGGGGCAGCGCTACCTGGTGGGCGACACCATCACCGAGGCAGATGTGCGTCTGTTCACCACGCTGGCCAGGTTCGACCCCGTCTACCACGGCCACTTCAAGTGCAACCGGCAGAAGCTAAGCGAGATGCCGAATCTGTGGGGCTATGCGCGGGACCTGTTCCAGACCCCGGGTTTCGGGGACACCACCGACTTCGTGCAGATCAAACGGCACTACTACATCGTGCACGAGGACATCAATCCCACCGGCATCGTTCCGGCCGGCCCCGATCTGGGCAGCTGGCTGGAGGACCATGGCAGGGAGTCCTTGGGTGGCCGGCCATTCGGAGACGGCACGCCGCCGGGGCCGGTCCGGCCAGGCGAGGAGGTTGCGCCGGGACACGGAGCCTCGCGCTGAGCCCAATCCCCTGGGAGGAAACCGCTTTCCTCCTACACTGGAGGGCATGCAGACTTCGCTTGGTTTTGTAGCCCCGGGGTACGAAAACGTCCTCGCCCTGTTTGAGTCCTTCCTGGCCGGGGATTCCCGCTACAGCGCCCAGGTGGCCGCCTACCGCAACGGACTGCCGGTGGTTCGCCTGGCAGGCGGACCGGACATGGCGGCAGACACCCTGACCGGCGCCTATTCCTGCTCCAAAGGCGTTGCCGCGATGGTCATCGCCCTGCTTGTCCAGGATGATGTCCTCGACCTGGACAAAACAGTCGCCCATTACTGGCCGGAGTTCGCTGCGCAGGGAAAGGACAGGCTGCTGGTCAGGGAGGCGCTGTCGCACCAGGCGGGGCTGATGGGCGTTGAGGGCGGCTTCGGCCTGGACGAGTTCACCACACCAGCGGCCGCAGCCCGCCTTGCCGCCGCCGCTCCCGCCTGGGAGCCAGGACGGCAGTTCGGCTACCATGCCCTGACCATTGGGATCCTGATGGAGGAGCTCTGCCGCCGCATCACAGGCGAAGCACTTCAGGATGTTTACGACCGCCGGATCCGGAAGCCTCAGGAGGTGGATTTCTTCCTGGGACTGCCGGAGGACCAGGAGCCACGGTACCGGGATGTCATCTACGCGGAAGATCCCGGCCAGGTTTGGGTTGACCCGCTCAGCCTCGAAGGCCTTAACAGCAACGCGCCCGTCAGCACCATCATGGAACTGCCAAACATCCGCTCGGTGCGGGCAGCCGGGATGTCCGCTGCCGGCGGGGTTGGATCCGCCGATGGCCTGGCACGGTTGTACGCGGCAGCAACCACAGGCGTCGACGGCAGCCAGCCGTTCCTGGCAGCCCGGACGGTCCAGGCAATGACCCGCGAACAGGTGTGGGGTCTGGACCGGTCTTCCGGCCTGGACAATGCGTTTGCCGTCGTCTTCATGAAACCCCATCCGTCACGGAACTTTGGCAGCCACCGGGCCTTCGGCCACGAAGGCGCCAATGCGGCGCTCGGTTTTGCCGACCCGTCCTACGGGCTGGGCTTTGGCTACATCCCCCGCCGCCAGGAAGACGGACGGACACCGGGAAGGGCGCATCGCCTGGCTGCCGAAGTGCGGCGTTCCGCAGCCGGCTTGTTCTGAGGGGCGCCCGGCCCTACTGTGGTCCGGATGGGCAATACTCAAGCACGACCGGATGTACGGTGGGCTCGGGGGACCCAACTTCTCAAACAATCGGTGGCGGGACTCTCCGCTGCCTTCGCGGCGCAGCGGCTGCAGTTGGCTGCCAAAGCCGCGCTGGCCGCGGGTCTGGCATTCGCGATTGCGCCGCTTATGCCGGGCGCCGCCTCCCACTACGCGTACTACGCGCCGCTGGGCGCACTGGTGGCCATGTACCACAACGTGGCCGGATCGGTTCGCCAGGGAACCCAGGCCCTTGCGGGGCTGGCGATGGGAATCGGCCTTGCCTTCGTTCTGGTCAGCATTACCCACCCGTCACCGTTGACGGTGGCCCTGTTCATGGGAATCGGCGTGCTCCTGGGCGGCTTGCCGGGAATCGGATCAGGCAGTGACTGGATTCCGACGGCGGCCCTTCTGGTCCTGCTGGTCGGTGGCAGTAATGCCGAGGATTTTTCGTATGGATACCTGGTGCAAATGGCTGCAGGGGTGGCGGTGGGAATCTCCGTTAATTTCCTGATCTTTCCGCCGCTGCACCTGAACGCAGCCGCTTCCAGCCTGGCCGACCTACGGCTCGCCCTTGGCAGGCAGCTGACGGACATGGGCGCGGCCCTCAAGGAGAAGTGGCCTCCGGAACACGAGGATTGGTCGCGCAGGTCGGACGAACTGGCTGAGGCAGCAAGGTCGGTGCGGCACCTGGTCAAGGAAGCCGACGCGAGCCGCCGGGCCAATCCCCGGCGGAAGCTGCACCCGCGTGACGTGGACCAGGACTACCGTGACCTGCAGGACCTGGAACGCGTCACGTTTCACATCCAGGACATGACGGATGTGCTTTCCGATGTGATCTGGGAAGACGACGTGCCTTATGCCATTCCGCTGCAGGACAACGAACCGCTGGCGGATGCGGTCACCGCAACGGGTGAGTTGCTGTCCGTTCGCTCCGAGGACGACAAGCAGGCGTGGAAAGATGCCTACGGTGCTGCCGAAGCGGCGGTGGAAGCCTGTATGGCCGCCACCGCCGGAAGGCCGGCAGCACAGGGAACGGTCCCTGCATCCGAATCAGTTCTCCTGAGCCTCCACCGGATCCTGCGGGCCGTCCGGCCGAAGGACGAAGCCTGACACCCAGCGCCGCAGGCTAAAGGGCGGAAACCGTCCCGCTGAAATGGCGGCGCCCGGAGCGGGGACTCCAGGCCACAAAGCCGGAGTGCTTCCACGCCCCGGAGGCGCTTTGTTCGGACCCGATTTCCAGTGCAACCCGGGAGGGCAGGAACACCGGGGCGTCGAACTCCACGTCCCACGAGAAAGAGTCGCCGCGGGCAGGGCCAACATCTGCGAGCGCGCGGGAGGCCAGGTACATCCCGTGTGCTATCGATCGCCGCATGCCCAGGGCCTTGGCTGAGAGCACACTCAGGTGGATCGGGTTGAAATCTCCTGATACTGCAGCGTAGGCACGGCCGGTGTCGACGCCAAGATGCCACAGGGCTGTTGGGTCCGGTGCTGTGAAGTCGGGCCTCGGTGGAATGGCGGCGGGTTTGTCGATCCCCGGCAGGAACACTCCCTTGGCGAGGTAGGTGGAGACTCCGCGCCAATGCACATCCTCCGAACCCGCACGGCGAACTTCCGCCACGACGTCTACCTGCGTACCCGCGCGGTGGCCGCGGAGGTTTTCCACCCTGGCGGTCATATCCAAAGCGTCTGTGAAGACCAGCGGAGACCTCTGCTCAACGCTGTTGCGCAGGTGGATCATGCCCAGCAGGGGAAGCGGGAAGTCGTCGCGGTTCAGGATGCTCATGGCCAGCGGGAATGCGATGGCGTGGATGAAACCGGCAGGCAGGACATCACTGGCTGTCTCACCAATCAGGTGCTGGTAGGCCGTGAGATTTTCGACGCCCACCGTCACGCCCCTGACCTCGTGGCTCTCGGCCGGGAGGACCGCGGAGTCATGGGTTCCCAGGAGCCTGCGCCTTGCCGCCTGTGCGGCGGCGTTGACGTAGAGCTTGGACAAAGACGGCATCTCGGCCAGGATCACCGGTTGCAGGGCCGTCATGCCCCCACCAGGTTTTGCCCGCACACCCGCAGCACCTCCCCGTTGATTCCGCCTGCGGCGTCGCTGGCCAGGAAGGCGATGGTCTCGGCGACGTCGGACGGCAGGCCACCCTGCTGCAGCGAGTTCAGCCGCCGTGCCACTTCGCGGACGGCAAAGGGAATGCGGGCTGTCATTTCGGTTTCGATGAACCCGGGGGCGACGGCGTTGATGGTGCCGCCACGGGAGGCGAGCAGCGGGGCGCTTGCACGGACCATTCCCATGACTCCCCCCTTGGACGCCGCATAGTTGGTTTGCCCCCGGTTGCCGGCGATGCCGCTGGTGGAGGCAACAGAGACGATACGCGGCGACGACCGGAAGTGTTCCGAGCCCAGCAGTGCCTCGTTGATCCGGAGCTGGGCGGCGATGTTGATGTTGATGACCTGGTTCCACCGGGCCTGGTCCATGTTGGCCAGCAGCTTGTCCCGCGTGACGCCGGCGTTGTGCACCACGATGTCCAGCCGCCCGTGCCGCTGCACAGCATGGTCGATGATCCGCCGGCCCGCGTCCGGGCTGGTGATGTCCAGCTGCAGGGCCGTGGCCCGCACCTCGTTGGCCACGGTTGCCAGCTGGTCTCCCGCTGCCGGAACGTCCACCAGGATCAGTGTGGCGCCGTCGCGGTGCAGCGTACGGGCAATCTGGGCCCCGATGCCGCGGGCAGCGCCCGTTACTACGGCCACTTTTCCTGCCAGTGGCTGTTCCGGGTCGGCGGGAAGCACGCCGTCCTCCGTCGAGACCGTCAGGAACTGTCCGTCCACGAACGCTGAACGGCCTGAGAGGAAGAACCTGATGGCGCCAAGTGCACTCGGGCTGGTGGACGTGGTGCCCTCAGCAAGGAGTACACCGTTACCCGTTGCTCCGGCCCGAAGCTCCTTGGCCAGGGACCGCAGGAAGCCGTCCACGCCCTGGCGTGCTGCTGCAGCTTCGGGTGAAGACGCCTCCGCAGCCGGGCGGGACAGCGTGATCACGCGGCCGCCGGCCCGCAGGTCGCGGAGGGAACCTGCGGCTGCCAGCACCGGCTTTTCCAGGTCCGCCGGGTGCTCAACGCCGTCGAGGACCAGGATGATGGCGCCCAGCTTTTCGGCCGGAACGGCATGCCTCCTGACGTCAAGGTCCCAGGACAGCAGCTCCGCGGCAAGCTTGTCCGCGCCGGGAGTGTCCCCCAGGACAACGACAGGTCCTGCCACCAGGGGCTGCCCGGGCTTGTAGCGGCGCAGGACAGCAGGCTGCGGAAGGCCGAGCTTCTTTGCGAGGTTGCGGCCCAGGCCGCTGTTGACCAGTTGCGTGTATGTATCTGTCATGCCGTCCCCTACAGAGATTCCAGGATCGCGACGACGCCCTGGCCGCCGGCTGCGCAGACTGAGACCAGGCCGCGGGCGGGACGGCCGGTGGAGGCCGCCTTGGCGTGGAGCATCTTTGCAAGCGTGCCCACGATGCGGCCACCAGTCGCGGCAAACGGATGGCCCGCTGCCAACGAGGACCCGTTGACGTTGAGGCGCGAACGGTCGATGCTGCCAAGGGCACCGTCCAGCCCGAGGCGGGTACGGCCGAACTCGTCATCCTCCCATGCAGCCAGGGTGCTGAGGACGGTGGCTGCGAAGGCTTCGTGGATTTCAAAGTAGTCGAAGTCCGCCAGCGTAAGGTTTTGGCGGGCCAGCAGCCGGGGCACAGCGAACACGGGGGCCATCAGCAGTCCGTCCTTGCCGTGGACAAAATCCACTGCGGCGGCTTCACCGTCCACCACCGCTGCCAGCTTGGGCAGGTCGCGGGCATCTGCCCATTCGTCGGACGCCAGCAACACGGTGGAGGCGCCGTCGGTAAGCGGGGTGGAGTTCCCTGCCGTCATGGTTGCATCGGCATCGAGGTTCCGGCCGAACACCGGCTTCAGGGAAGCGAGTTTCTCGAGAGAGGTATCTGCCCGCAAGTTGGCGTCACGCGTCAATCCGCGGTAGGGGGTCATGAGGTCATCGAAGAATCCGCTCCCGTAGGCGGCAGCAAGGTTGTGGTGGCTTTTCAGTGCCAGTTCGTCCTGCGCTTCCCGGGAGATCTTCCACTGTGCAGTGGTGAGGGCCTGGTGCTCACCCATGGACAGGCCGGTGCGCGGCTCTGCCGTACCGGGTGCCAGGGGCGCAAGATCCTTGGGCCGGAGCCGGCTGAGGACCTGCAGTCGCTGGGGCAGCGTTTTGGCACGGTTGAGGTCCAGAATGACTTCACGGAGGCCTTCGCTGACCACCACGGGTGCATCGGAGGCCGAGTCCACGCCACCGGCAATAGCCGAATCAATCTGCCCGAGTTTGATCTTGTTCGCCAGGCCAACCACTGTCTCGAGACCCGTGGCACAGGCCTGCTGGAGGTCATACACCGGGGTCTCGGCGGAGAGTGCGGATCCCAGGACAGCCTCGCGGGTGAGGTTAAAGTCCCTGGAGTGCTTGAGGACCGCCCCTGCAGCCACCTCGCCGATCCGTTCATCCTGGAGTCCGAAGCGTGCGATCAGGCCGTCCAGGGCGGCTGTCAGCATGTCCTGGTTGGAGGATTTTGCGTAAGCGCCGCCGGCACGGGCGAACGGAATCCTGTTGGCGCCGACGATCACCGCCCTCCGGGTTGCCGGGACCGCGGCCCGGGTCGATTCGCCTGATGATGCGGGGGTTGACTGTCCGTCTATGGACATGGATGGCTCCTCTGGTCACGAGTGGTTACCGATACCCAGCGTACCTGATACGCTGGGTATCGTGAACTTCCAGGACACGAGTCTCCCCCTGACCATCGAGCTGCCGTCGCCCGCCAGCCCTGACGGGCGTTCGGTACGCTGGCAAAGCCACCGGGAGGAACGGCGGCGGGAACTCATCAAGCAGGCCCGGCGTGCCGTGCACGCTCTGGGCAGCGACGCCTCCATGGAGGACATCGCAACGGCCGCGGGAACGTCGAAGTCGGTGTTCTACCGCTATTTCGGGGACAAGGCCGGGCTGCAGCAGGCCGTGGGCGAAGTGGTCCTCAGCCAGATGCAGCACCGTATCCAGGAGGCAGCACAAAGTGCCGTCACCCCGCGGGAAGGTTTGCTGGCAATGGTCTCGGCCTACCTGCAGATGGCGGACACCAGCCCCAACGTCTACGCCTTCGTAACCAGCTATGCCCCGGTTGACCCCGCCAACCCTCCGCACCCAGCTGCGGCCGGCGGCCCGCTGGGCCACTTCTTTGATGCCATTGCGGACATGATTGCCACACCCATGCGCTCGCACCTGGGAGATGTCACAGAAACCGTTATCGGCTACTGGCCCAAGGCAGCAATCGGCCTGGTGCGGAATGCCGGCGAACAGTGGCTCAGCACCCCGGATTCCCCCACCAAGCCAGACCAGGAGACCATGGCCCGCCAGATCACTGCGTGGCTGTGCGTGGGCATCGCCCCCGAGCTCACTCCCGCTTCACCGACCACCAAGTTATCCGCCAAAGAAGGACTGTGACATGACTGATGTAGTGGACCGCCCCGCCCGCAAGGGGACCCGCCCCGCGGCAACCCCTGCAGCCAACCCGGTGGGTGAAAGCCCTGTTCCCGCCGTCGACGTCGAGGCGCTGGGCCGGCAGCTCCTCGGCAAGTGGGCCGGTGTCCGGCTCCAGGCGAGGGACCTGGCCGCCAGGCCGGAACTGCACAAGATCGAAGGCCTGACGCACACAGAGCACCGCGCCCGCGTGTTCGGCCAGCTCAAATACCTCGTGGACAATGAAGCAGTGCACCGTGCCTTCCCGGCGGAACTGGGCGGCTCCGACGACCACGGCGGAAACATCGCGGGGTTCGAAGAACTCGTGGTCGCTGACCCGTCGCTGCAGATCAAAGCCGGCGTCCAGTGGGGACTCTTTGGATCCGCGGTGATGCACCTGGGTACCGCCGAACACCACACAAAGTGGCTGCCTGGAATCATGAACATGGAGATCCCCGGTTGTTTCGCCATGACCGAGACGGGCCATGGCTCGGACGTGGCGAGCATTGCCACCACCGCCACCTATGACGCCGCCGCCGAAGAGTTCATCATCCACACCCCCTTCCACGCCGCCTGGAAGGACTACATCGGGAACGCCGCCAATGACGGCCTGGGCGCCGTGGTGTTCGCGCAGCTGGTCACCCGCGGGGTCAACCACGGGGTACACGCCTTCTACGTAGACCTGCGGGACCCGGAAACAAAGGAATTCCTCCCCGGGATCGGCGGGGAGGACGACGGCATCAAGGGCGGCCTGAACGGCATCGACAACGGCCGGCTGCACTTCACCCACGTCCGCATCCCACGGACAAACCTCCTGAACCGGTACGGCAACGTCGATGCCGACGGAACCTACACCTCACCCATCGCCAGCCCCGGCCGGCGCTTCTTTACGATGCTGGGAACGCTGGTCCAGGGCCGCGTATCACTGGACGGCGCCGCCGTCGCAGCGTCCAAGGTGGCACTCAAGGCAGCCATCCAGTACGCCACCGAGCGCCGCCAGTTCAACGCTTCCTCCCACACTGAGGAAGAAGTCCTGCTCGACTACCAGCGGCACCAGCGGCGCCTCTTCACCAGGCTTGCCACCACCTACGCGGCCGGCTTTGCCCACGAACAGCTCCTGCAGAAGTTCGACGACGTCTTCTCCGGAGCCCACGACACCGACGCGGACCGCCAGGACCTGGAAACCCTGGCAGCGGCGCTGAAGCCGCTGAGCACCTGGCACGCCCTGGACACGCTGCAGGAATGCCGGGAAGCCTGCGGCGGTGCCGGTTTCCTGATCGAGAACCGGTTCGCCTCACTGCGCGCCGACCTGGACGTGTACGCGACCTTCGAGGGTGACAACACGGTGCTGCTCCAGCTCGTGGCCAAGCGCCTGCTGGCTGACTACGCCAAGGAATTCCGCAGCGTGGACTTCGGCGTCCTGGCACGGTACGTGGTGAACCAGGCTGCCGGCGCTGCTGTCCACCGCACCGGGCTGCGCCAGGTGGCCCAGTTCGTGGCTGACACCGGCTCGGTCCAAAAGGCTGCCATCGCGCTCCGGGACGAGGAAAGCCAGCGCGCCCTCCTTACGGACAGGGTGCAAACCATGGTGGCCGAGGCAGGAGCGGCACTGAAGGGCAGCAAGCGGCTTCCACAGGACAAGGGCGCCGCCCTGTTCAACCGGCACCAGAACGAACTCATCGACGCCGCCCAGGCCCACGCGGAACTGCTGCAGTGGGAGGCGTTCACTGACGCCCTGCAGCAGGTGTCAGATCCCGGCACCAGGAAGGTCCTGACCTGGCTGCGCGACCTCTTCGGCCTGTCGCTGATCGAGAAGAACCTGTCCTGGTACCTGATGAACGGCCGCCTCTCCATGCAGCGGGCACGCACCGTTGGCGGGTACATCAACCGGCTGCTGGAGAAGATCCGCCCGCATGCCATGGACCTGGTGGACGCCTTCGGTTACGGCGAGGACCACGTACGGGCGGCCATCGCCACGGGCGCCGAGAAGGCCCGGCAGGACGAAGCCCGGGCACACTTCCGCAGCGAGCGGGCAAGCGGACAGTCCCCCGTGGACGAAAAGGTCCTGATCGCCAGGACGGCGGCGGCCCGGAAGGGCTGACCTGCCGGCAGCGCCTGCAACGTCTGTAAACCACGACGGCGCCGCTCCCCCTTCACAGGGAGCGGCGGCGTCGTTGGTTCTTCTGGCGGGACGAGTGGTACTGGCGGGACGCTCAGCCGGCGGCCGGCAGCACCGAGCGGTACACCTCGAGGGTGGTCTCGGTGATGGACTCCCAGGAGAAGTGCTTTTCGGCCCGTTCGCGGCCGGCCTGTCCCATGGCGCGCGCCCGATCGGGGTCGGAAACCACCTCGGTGAGGGCCGCGGCGAACTCCTTGACGAACTTCTCCGGGTCCAACGGCGTGCCGGTGCCGTCGGTGACCTGCTCCAGGTCCACCAGCAGCCCCGTCCGGCCATGATCCACCACCTCGGGGATGCCGCCGGTGGCACTGGCCACCACAGCCGCCCCGCAGGCCATGGCTTCGAGGTTAACGATGCCAAGGGGTTCGTAGATGGAGGGGCACGCGAAAGCGGTGGCGTGGCTGAGCACCTGGATCAGCTCATGGCGCGGCAGCATCCGTTCGATCAGCACCACACCCGTGCGCTGCTTCTGCAGATCCTCGATCAGGGCCGCGGTTTCGGCTGCCAGTTCCGGGGTGTCCGCCGCGCCCAGGCACAGGACCAACTGGACATCGGCCGGAAGCTTCGCAGCCGCCCGCAGGAGGTACGGGACACCCTTCTGCCTTGTGTTTCTGCCCACAAAGACGACGCTTGGCTTGGCGGGATCGATGCCCAGCGCGCGGACGGCGTCGTCGTTTTCATCACGCTGCCAAAGCTCCACGTCGATGCCGTTGTGGACCACCCGGACCTTTGCCGGGTCCACATCCGGGTAGCTGCGCAGGATGTCCTGGCGCATGCCTTCCGAGACGGCAATGATCGCCGCCGCAGCTTCATAGGCCGTCTTCTCCACCCAGGAGGACAGGGCGTAGCCGCCGCCGAGCTGCTCAGCCTTCCAGGGCCGCAGCGGCTCGAGGCTGTGTGCGCTGAGAACGTGCGGAATTCCGTGCAGGAGGGAGGCCAAATGCCCAGCCATGTTGGCGTACCAGGTATGGGAATGGACCACGTCCGCGCCTTGCACGTCCGGCACAATCCGCAGGTCCACACCCAGGGTCTGCACCGCTGCGTTGGCCCCTCCCAGGTCCTCCGGGACCTGGTACGACGTCACCGTCGCGCCATGGTAATCGGCATCGCGGGGAGCACCGAAAGCACGAACCTGCAGGTCAACGTGCTTACTAAGCACCCTGCTCAATTCGGCCACATGCACCCCGGCGCCACCGTAGATCTCCGGCGGAAACTCTTTAGTCACAATGTCTATTCGCACAAGACCCAAGGTAGTCCTTCACGCATAACTGTTCTAGTGTGAAGGAGTCCGGGCGTACCGGACTGTCTTGGGAGTTACGAAGGCGTACAGGAGCGACCACCATGCCGTTAACCAAAAAAGTCCTGGCCATTGTCCTCGCAGGCGGCGAGGGAAACAGGCTGATGCCACTGACGGCAGACCGGGCCAAGCCCGCCGTGCCCTTCGCCGGCAGCTACCGCCTCATCGACTTCGCGTTGTCCAACCTGGTCAATTCCCGCTACCTCCAGATTGTGGTGCTGACCCAGTACAAGTCGCACAGCCTTGACCGGCACATCTCCGAGACCTGGCGGATGTCCACCCAGCTTGGCAACTACATCGCTTCGGTCCCCGCACAGCAGCGTGTGGGCAAAAGCTGGTTCCTTGGCAGCGCCAATGCCATTTACCAGTCCCTGAACCTGATCCGCGACGCGAACCCGGACATTGTGGTGGTGGTGGGCGCGGACCACGTGTACCGCATGGACTTCGCCCAGATGGTGGCCCAGCACGTGAACAGCGGGGCCAAGGCCACCGTCGCCGCAGTGCGGCAGCCGCTGCACATGGCCGACCAGTTCGGCGTCATCGAAGTGGACCAGAACGATCCCCAGAAGATCGCCGCCTTCGTGGAAAAGCCCGCCAGCACTCCCGGGCTTGCCGCCGATCCTTCACAGTTCCTGGCCTCCATGGGCAACTACGTGTTCGACGCCGACGCCCTGGTGGCCGCGCTGCACGTCGATGCCGAGCGGCTGGACACCAAGCACGACATGGGCGGGGACATCATTCCCTACTTCGTGAACCAGGGCGAGGCCGGCGTCTACGACTTCACGCTCAACGACATCCCCGGCTCCACCGAACGCGACCGCACCTACTGGCGCGACGTGGGCACCATCGACTCCTTTTACGACGCCCACATAGACCTCATCTCCCCGCTGCCGGTCTTCAACCTCTACAACTCCGAGTGGCCCATCTACACGCGGCAAAGCATTTCCCCGCCGGCCAAGTTCGTCCGCGGCAAGAACAACACTGTGGGCACGGCGCTGGATTCGATCGTCTCCAGTGGCGTGGTGATTTCCGGCGGGGTGGTGGAAGGCTCGGTGCTGTCCAACGACGTGTACGTGGCCACCAGCGGCCGGGTCATCGACTCGGTCCTGATGGACAAGGTGCAGGTGGGCGAAGGGGCAGTGATCAACCGAGCCATCCTGGACAAGAACGTCAAGGTCCCTGCCGGTGCCGCCATCGGCCTGGACCCGGACCTGGACCGTGCGCGCGGGTTCAAGGTCACGGACTCCGGCATCACGGTCCTCTCCAAGGGCCAGGAAGTTCCGGAACCCGGTGACAAGGAGCGGCAGCTCGCCGCCAGTCACCTTAGCCTGCTGCCCAGCGCCATCAAGGCCGCCGCGGAGCAGTATCCCGGTGTCCGCGAGGCCGCCGACAAGGTGGCCGGTACGCACGCCGCAGCAGCGGCGGAGGCGGCTCCGGCCGCCAGGGTTTCCTGACCCGGGCACCATATCCCCCAAGGCATATGCAGGCCGGGGCACCGCTGATGGTGCCCCGGCCTGCCGCGTACGCTGTAAAATTTTCCCAATGAGCTCCCCCGATCTGACCCCTGAGGACATCCAGGCCTGCCTCAAGGTCCTGAACACCATCCACGCGTATGACGAGGAGCACCCCGGACTACATCTCGGTGCGCCGCGCCACCGGGAAGATGTTCAAGGCAGTCAAGCGCCACCGCAGGGTCACCAAGCGCGACACAATCGCCGAGGCCGACCGTGCCGTCATTGCCCAGACGGCCACCGCCGCGCCGGACCGGATCGATGACGAGACCCGCGGCAACAAGCTGGCACCCTCGGCCACCGGCGAGATCGCGGGCCACCTCATCCGGTCCCGCCCCTGCTACATCTGCAAGCAGCACTACACCCAGGTGGACGCCTTCTACCACCAGCTCTGCCCCGAATGCGCGGCCTTCAGCCACAGCAAGCGTGACGCGCGGACCGACCTGACCGGCCGGCGGGCCCTGCTCACCGGCGGGCGCGCCAAGATCGGGATGTACATCGCCCTCCGGCTGCTGCGCGACGGGGCCCACACCACCATAACCACCCGCTTCCCCAAGGACGCTGCCCGCCGGTTCGCCGCAATGGAAGACAGCGGCGAATGGCTGCACCGGCTCCGGATCGTCGGCATCGACCTGCGCGACCCTTCCCAGGTCATGGCCCTGACCGACTCACTCAACGAGGCCGGTCCGATGGACATCATCATCAACAATGCCGCCCAGACCGTGCGCCGCTCCGGCAACGCCTACAAGCCCCTGGTAGACGCAGAAGACGAGCCGCTTCCCGCGGCGCTCGAACACGCCAACGGCGGCCCCGAACTGCTGACCTTCGGCCATGCGCACGACAAGCATCCGCTGGCGCTTGCCGGCAGCGTCACCGAACATCCGGTCCTGGCCGGCGACGCCATCACCTCACTGGCACTGTCCACCGGGTCCGCCTCCCTGGAGCGGATCGCCTCCGGGACCGCGATCGACGCCGGCGGCCTGGTCCCCGACCTAGCCACCATCAACAGCTGGACGCAGGTGGTGGACGAAGTGGATCCGCTCGAAATGCTCGAGGTCCAGCTCTGCAACGTGACCGCGCCGTTCCTGCTGGTCAGCCGGCTCCGCCCCGCCATGAAGCGCTCCACCGCGCGGCGGAAGTACATCGTGAACGTCTCCGCCATGGAAGGCCAGTTCTCCCGGGCCTACAAGGGGCCTGGCCATCCGCACACCAACATGGCCAAGGCTGCGCTGAACATGATGACCCGCACCAGCGCCCAGGAGATGCTGGAGACGGACGGCATCCTGATGACCGCCGTGGACACCGGCTGGATCACGGATGAACGTCCCCACTTCACCAAGGTCCGGCTCATGGAGGAAGGCTTCCACGCGCCCCTGGACCTGGTGGACGGCGCGGCCCGTGTTTACGATCCCATCGTCATGGGCGAGAACGGCGAGGACCAGTACGGCGTCTTCCTCAAGGATTACAAGCCCAGCCCCTGGTGAAGGGCGTATGCTCACCGCATGAGCAACGAGTCATCTCCCCAAGTGCAGAACCTCGAACACCACGAATGCTGGGCGTTGCTGCGGACGGTGTCCGTGGGAAGGCTGGCCGTGCTGGTGGACGGGCGGCCGGACATCTTCCCTGTCAACTACACGGTGGACGGCGGCACGCTGGTCTTCCGGACAGGCCAGGGAACCAAATTGTCCGCAGCCTCCGGCGACTCCGCCGTTGCCGTGGAAGCCGATGGTGTGGACCCTGACACGGGCCTGGCCTGGAGTGTGGTGATCAAGGGCACCGCTGCCCTGCTCAAGAGCACCGAGGAAGTGCTGGAGACGTCCCGCCTGTACCTCTTCCCCTGGCAGTCGGGGCGCAAGGACGCGTTCATCCGCATCACCCCGGACTCGGTCACGGGCCGCCGCTTCCAGGTCACGGATCCGATGACCTGGTGGACCCAGATCAGCAGCAGTGCCAGAACGTCTCCGGAATAGAGCCGGCGCCGTCAGGTTCCCGCGGCCACGAAAGCGGGGAACCCGTCGTCTCAGGCGAGCTGGGTGATCTCCACGCTGACATTCAGGGCGGATCCGCCACCGCCGGACAGGATGCCCTTCAGCGGCGTTACATCCCGGTAGTCCCTGCCACGGGCCACCGTGACGTGGAAGTCGCCGGCCGGTTTGTGGTTGGTGGGGTCCCAACTGCGCCAGTCGCCGTCCCACCATTCCAGCCAGGCGTGCGACTGCCCGGCCACGGTCTCGCCGATTCCCGCGCTGGACCGCGGGTGCAGGTAGCCGGAGACGTACCGCGCGGGAATGCCGCAGCTGCGCAGCGCGCCGATGGCCAGATGTGCCAGGTCCTGGCATACGCCCTGGCGCTGCCCCCAGGCCTCCTCCGCGTTGGTGGTGACCGCAGTGGAGCCTGACATGTACGTCATCTCTCCGCGCATCCAGGCAAAGACCGCCATGGCGGCCTCGTGCGGGTTCTTCCCGGCCACGACGTCCGGGATGATGCCCAGCACTTCGTCACCGGGCCCGCTCAGCCGGGACTGCGGCAGCCAGTCACTGAAGGCGTCCAGCGTCTCCGGGGAGGCAAGGATGTCCCAGCCCGCAATGTCCGCTTCCGACGGGATCTTCTCCGCCCGGTGCACCTCCACGGTGATGTTGGAGACCACTTCGAGGTTTTCGTGGGGCATCTGCATGTCAAAGGCGGTGACCCTGGTCCCCCAGTAGTCGCGGTAGGTGCTCACCGCGGCCTGCGACGGGGAAACCTTCACCACCGACTCCAGGACCACCTGCTGCGAATCCGTCAGCGGCGTCATCCGGGCCTCGTTATAGGACAGGGTCACCCGCTTGTTGTACTTGTAGGCCGTTCTGTGGACGATGCTCAACCGGGTCATGACACTTCTCCCACCCAGGCAAGTTCGTCCGCCTGATTGAAGTACTTACGGGAAATGGCGTCCGAGGCCTGGGACACTGCCTTCTGCACCCGCTCCATGTGCTCGGGCAGCTCTGACATGAGGTCGTCTGTCCGGTGGAACTCAAGGAAGGTACGGGCCTGCCCCACGATGCGGCGGGCGTCATTGATGAAGCCCACCCGCTGCGCGGACGGGTCCAGCTTGGCAAGGCACTCATCAGCGTCCCGCAGCGCGTAGACGATGGACCGCGGAAAGAGCCGGTCCAGGAGCAGGAACTCGGCAGCGTGCTGGTCACCGAACGCGGCGCGCCGGGTGCGCAGGAAGGATTCGTAGGCGCCGGCGCAGCGCAGCATGTTGACCCAGGACATTCCGGCCGAGAGCACGTCGCGGGTGGAAAGCATCCTGGCCGTCATGTCCGCGCGTTCCAGGGACCGGCCCAGGACCAGGAAGAGCCAGCTTTCGTCATGGCTCACCGTGGTGTCGGCAAGGCCGCTGACCATGGCCGTGCGCTCCAGGGTCCAGTTGCAGAAACGGTAGGTGCCCACCACGTCCTTGCGGTGCTGGCTCAGCCCGTAATAGGTGGTGTTGAGGCTCTCCCAGAGGCCGGAGGACACGGTTTCGCGGGCACGGCGGGCGTTCTCGCGGGCAGCACCAAGGGAGCCGGCGATGGATGTGGCGCTCGTCTTGTCGTAGGCCAGGGCATGGAGCAGTTCCGGCAGGCCGAAGTCCTCGCTCTGCGGCCGGGCGCCCATGACGGCCAGCAGTTCCTGGGCCACGCTCCTGCGCTCCTCCATGGGGAGGTGGTTCAGGCGCTCCAGGTGTACATCCAGAATGCGGGCGGTACCGTCCGCCCGCTCCACATAGCGGCCGATCCAAAACAGGGACTCGGCAATACGGCTAAGCATTCGCGGCTACCTCCAGCGTGCCAGGAACTTTGTAAGGGGAATGTCCAACGGCGGCGCGGCTCACTGCTGCTGCTCCGACTGGCGGTCGCGCCAGTTGCTTTCCACCGGCCACACGGAGACCCGTTCACGGACCGTGACGGACTGGCGGGGAACGGTTTCCACCGGCACCTGGGGTGAGTCGGCCAGGACCCACGTGTCCTTGGACCCGCCGCCCTGGCTGGAGTTGACGATCAGGGACCCTTCCTTGAGCGCCACGCGGGTCAGTCCGCCCGGGAGCACCCAGACGTTGTCGCCGTCGTTCACGGCAAAGGGCCTCAGGTCCACGTGCCGGGGGCCGAACTTGTCGCCGCCCAGGGTGGGAACGGTTGAAAGCTGCAGCACCGGCTGGGCGATCCAGCCGCGGGGGTCCGCGATGATCCGCTGGCGGAGGGCGTCCAGTTCGTCCCTGGAGGCGTCGGGGCCGATGACAAGGCCCTTGCCGCCGGAACCGTCCACGGGCTTGACCACCAGTTCTGCGAGGTTGTCCAGGGTGTACTCCCTGGCCTCCTTCTCCTCGAGCCGGAAGGTGTCCACGTTGGCGATGATGGGCTCCTCGCTGAGGTAGTAGCGGATCAGGTCAGGGACGTAACTGTAAACCAGTTTGTCGTCCGCGACGCCATTGCCCACGGCGTTGGCGATGGTGACGCCGCCGGCGCGGGCGGCGTTGACCAGGCCGGGGCAGCCAAGCATGGAGTCGGACCGGAACTGCAGCGGGTCCAGGAAGTCGTCGTCGATCCGTTTGTAGATGACGTCCACGCGCTGCTCGCCGGCGGTGGTGCGCATGTAAACGCGGTTTCCGCGGCAGATGAGGTCTCGGCCTTCCACCAGCTCCACGCCCATGAGGCCGGCCAGGAGGGTGTGCTCGAAGTAGGCGCTGTTGAACACGCCCGGCGTCAGGACGACGACGGTGGGGTCGTCCACGCCGGAGGGTGCGGTCTTGCGCAGGGCCGAGAGCAGCCGGCGCGGGTACTCCTCGACGGGCCGGATGAGCTGCTGGCCGAAGGCCTCGGGCAGGCCCTTGGCCATGGCGCGCCGGTTCTCCAGAACGTAGCTGACCCCGGACGGGACGCGGACGTTGTCCTCGAGGACGCGGAAGGTGCCGGCGGCGTCGCGGACGACGTCGATGCCGGAGATGTGGACCCGTACCCCGCCTGCCGGTTCAAAGCCGTGGACCTGCCGGTGGAAGTGGGCGCTGGTGGTCACCAGCTGACGGGGGATCACACCGTCGGACACCACCGTCATCTTGTCGTAGACGTCGTTCAGGAACGCCTCGAGGGCGTGCACGCGCTGGGCGACGCCGCGTTCCAGGACGTCCCACTCGGCTGCGGGGATGACGCGCGGGACGATGTCGAGCGGAAAGGGCCGTTCCTCGCCCGCGTAGTCGAAGGTCACGCCGCGGTCCAGGAAGGTGCGTGCCATGGAGTCGGCGCGTGCGCTGACGTCCGCCAGGGAGAGCTTCCGGAGCGCATCCGCCACCTGCCCGTACGAGTCCCTGGCCTGTTGTCCCGGGGCGAACATCTCGTCGTAGGCTCCGGTACGGCCCGCGGCCTCGGAGTAATCCTGGAATAGGTCTGACATGTCCAATAGCCAACCATCTTTTTGTTTCGAATTCATTACTGCCATCCATTCTGGCGTGTTGGCGCCGAAGGCCCGGTTGGTACTTTACGGGCCCCGTCGGGCACAGTTGGTGAGTGCCAGACAGCAGAAGCCTCCCAGCGCCGGGCCACGGCAGTTCCGGGCACGGGTTTGCCCGGCTGGTTCCGGGGCTTGCCGCAGCCGCAGCCGCTGTTGCAGGGGCGTTCCTGGTACATGGACTGCTGCCGGCACTGCCGGCGATGACCCTCGCTGTGGTCCTGGGCGTTCTTGCCGCCAACCTGCCCGGTGCGGGTGCCTGGACGGGCGGTCAAGCCCGGCCGGGGCTGGACTTCGCGGGCAAGCACCTGATGCGCGGAGGCATCGTGCTCCTGGGCCTGAAGGTCAGCGTCATGGACGTCCTGGGCCTGGGGTGGCTGGCCCTGGTCCTGATTGTGGGCGTCGTGGCGGCCAGTTTCGGCGGCACGTACGCGATCTCGCGCTTGTTCCGCCTGCCGCCGGTGACCTCGCTCCTGGTGGCTACGGGGTTCTCCATCTGTGGCGCCTCCGCCATTGGCGCCATGGCCGCCGTCCGCCGCATCCGGCACTCGGAAACCGTGCTGCCCGTAGCCCTCGTCACCCTCTGCGGGACCCTGGCCATCGGCATCCTGCCCCTCCTCGCCCATCCCTTGGGGCTCGCGGCCGCAGTTTTTGGAGCCTGGACCGGCGCGTCGGTACACGATGTGGGCCAGGTGGTGGCCACGGCGCAAACCGCCGGGACGGGCGCCCTGGCGATCGCCGTCGTCGTCAAGCTCACCCGCGTTCTACTGCTGGCGCCCATTGCCGCCGCGGCAGGTGCGCACCACAGACGGGACGCGAGGGCCCTGGGGGCCGCGAACGGCGTGACAGCGGAAATGCCGCCGCTGGTGCCGCTGTTCGTCGTGGGCTTCGTGGCCATGGTGGCGCTGCGCTCCACGGGCTGGCTGTCCGCTGGCTGGCTCGAATCGGGGGCCGCGGCGCAGGACATCCTGCTGGGCGCGGCCCTGTTTGGTCTCGGCTCCGCGGTGCGGATCCGCACCCTGCTCCACACCGGCGGGCAGGCACTCCTGGCGGCTCTCGCCTCCTGGCTCCTGATTGCCGTGCTGGGCCTGGCGGCCGCCTTCCTGATCGCCGGCTGAGCCATTGAAACAGCCCCGTGATTAGATAGCCGGGTGTCACATGAGAATCTGCTGCGCCGCGAAGCCGCCGAACGTTCAGCCCTGATCAGCACCACCAGCTATGACATCTCCCTGGATGTGCGGCAGGCAGCAGATCCGGCGGTCGCCGGCTACACGAGCCGCAGCGTCATCACCTTCACCGCCGAGCCCGGGGCAAGCACGTTCCTGGATTTCATCGGCAGCGACGTGCACAGCGTGCTCCTCAACGGCAAGGGGCTGCCCGTGGAGGACGTGGTGGACGGCGCGCGGATCCGGCTGGACAGCCTGCGGGCCGAAAACCAGGTCACCGTCACCGGGACGGCGCTGTACAGCCGGTCGGGTGAGGGCATGCACCGGTTCGTGGATCCCGCGGACGGCCAGTGCTACCTGTACACACAGTATGAGCCGGCCGACGCCCGCCGGGTCTTCGCCAACTTCGAGCAGCCCGACCTCAAGGCCACCTACACGTTCCACGTCATGGCTCCTGCAGAGTGGCAGGTGGCCTCCAACGGCGCCGAGGTGAACCGCACCCTGCTGACCAGCGACCCCGCCACCGCGTGCTGGGACTTCGCCACCACCCTGCCCATGTCCACCTACATCACCACCGTCCTGGCCGGGCCCTATTTCAAGGCCGAGGACCGCTGGGAGGCAACGCTCGACGACGGCACCCGCCTTGACGTCCCGCTGGCCCTCTACTGCCGCGCATCCATGGCGGCCTCCTTCGACGCGGAAGAGCTGTTCGGCCTGACCAAAAAGGGCCTGGACTTCTTCAACCGCCTCTTCGACTTCCCCTACCCCTGGGGCAAGTACGACCAGGCATTCGTCCCCGAATACAACCTCGGCGCCATGGAGAACCCGGGCCTGGTCACTTTCACGGAAAGCTACGTATTCACCTCGCGGGCCACGGACGCCCAGTACCAGGGCCGCGCCAACACCCTGATGCACGAGATGGCGCACATGTGGTTCGGCGACCTGGTGACCATGCAGTGGTGGGACGATCTCTGGCTCAAGGAATCGTTCGCGGACTACATGGGCACGCTCGCCGTTGACCGGGCCACGGACTGGGACACGGCATGGGTCAACTTCGCCAACAAACGCAAGGCCTGGGCCTACGTCCAGGACCAGCTCCCCACCACCCATCCGGTCGTGGCGGACATCCCGGACCTGGAAGCGGCAAAACAGAACTTTGACGGCATCACCTATGCCAAGGGGGCGTCGGTCCTCAAGCAGCTGGTGGCGTACGTGGGCTTTGACGCCTTCATTGCGGGCTCGCGGGAGTACTTCCGGAAGCACGCCTACGGGAACACGTCGCTGGCCGACCTCCTTGAAGCCCTGGCTGCGGCCTCGGGCCGGGACCTCTCCGGCTGGGCCCGGCAGTGGCTGCAGACTTCCGGGATTTCCACCCTGTGGCTGGATTTCTCATCCCTTGGCACGGAAGCGGACGACGACGGCGTGCCGGGCGGGGTGGCGATCGTCCAGGAAGCGACGGACCCGGTGACGGGACGGCAAGAGCTGCGTCCGCACCGCCTCCGGGTGGGCTCCTACGATTTCGACCGGGACGGTGCCCTGGTACGGACCGGGAGCATCGAAACCGATGTGGCCGGCGCGCGGACTGAACTCCCCCAGCTTGGCGGCCAGCAGCGGCCGGCGCTCCTGCTGGTCAATGACGAGGACCTGACGTATGCCAAGGTACGGCTGGACCCGGTCTCCGAAGCAACGGTCCGTGCTTCCCTGGACCGGATAGCGGACCCCATGGCGCGTGCCCTCTGCTGGACTGCGCTCTGGAACTCTGCCCGTGACGGCGAAAGCCCGGCGGCCCGCTACGTTGATGCTGTGACCGCTTTCGGGCCGGCTGAAACCGGCATCGGGGTCCTGCTGAACATCCTGGACAACGCAACCACCGCCGTCGAGCGCTACACGCCGGCGGACACCCGGGACAGCGTGCGCGCTACTTTCCTGGCGGCAGCCGCCGCCGAGCTGGACCGGGCCGTCGCGGGCTCCGACGCACAACTTGCCTGGGCCCGCACCCTGGCCACCCTCAGCCGGCAGGACGCCGGGATGCTCCCCCGGCTCCGCGGCCTCCTGGAGGGTACAGCTGCCGTGGACGGCCTGGCCGTGGACGCCGAGCTGCGCTGGCAGCTGTGGCATGCGCTGGCTGCCAATGGGCAGGCCGGCGCTGCCGAACTCGACGCCGAGCTCGAGCGGGACACCACCGCATCCGGCCGCGCCGGACATGCAACAGCCATGGCATCGCGGCCCGCCCCCGAGGTCAAGGCCTCGGCGTGGGAGGCCGCAGTTCGCGGGAACGAGCTTTCCAACCAGCTCCTCACCGCCACCATCAGCGGATTCAACGCTGCGCCGCCGGCGCTGCTGGAGCCGTACGTGGAGCCCTACTTCGACTGCCTGCGGACTGTTTGGGATGAGCGCAGCATCGAAATTGCCAGCCGGATTGTCCGCGGCCTCTATCCCGCGGCGCAGGACCTGGCGGAGGGGAGCCGGCCCGAAGACCACCCCGTGGTCCGGCGGACGGATGACTGGCTGGATGCCCACGCCGACGCGCCGCACGCCCTGCGGCGGATCATCCTGGAGCAGCGCAGCCACCTGCTGCGGGCACTCACGGCACAGGCCGCCGTCGTTCCCCACCGGCCCCCTAACCTCGCTGCGCTCGGCCAGGGCACCCTGCCGGCGTGGGCCCACCACCCATCGATTGCTGAGTAACTGCCGTTTTGGGCTGCCAAAACGGCAGTTACGGAGCAGCGGATGGGCTTAGGGGACCCGGTGGAGCCACTCCTCGGTGCCGAATTTGGCGGCCACCCGTTCCTCGGCTGCCGCCAGCTCGTGTCCTGCCAGCTCTGACGGCCTGGCCCCGTAACGCTCGCTGAAGACCCCGATCATCGCCTCGATGATCGCCGTCCTCGCCAGGCCGGTCTGGCGCCGCAACGGGTCCACCCGCTTCTTGGCGCTGCGGGTGCCCTTGTCGGAGAGCTTCTCCTTGCCGATCCTCAGGACCTCCACCATCTTGTCGGCGTCGATGTCATAGCTCATGGTGACGTGGTGCAGCATGCCGCCGTTGGCCAGGCGCTTCTGCGCGGCACCGCCAATCTTCCCCTGGTCCGTGGCGATGTCGTTCAGCGGGATGTAGAAGGCGTTGATGCCGAGCTTCTCCAGCGCCGCCATGACCCAGGCGTCCAGGAAGGGGTAGGAGTCGGCGAAGCTGAGCCCGTCCACCAGGGTCTGCGGCAGGTAGAGCGAGTACGTGATGCAGTTGCCTGCCTCCATGAACATCGCTCCCCCGCCGCTGATCCGGCGGACCACATTGATGCCGTGCCTGGCCACGCCTTCGGGATCCACTTCGTTCTGCACGGACTGGAAGCTGCCGATGACCACCGACGGCTCCTGCCAGTCCCAGAACCGCAGGGTGGGCGTGCGCGCCCCGGCGCCAACAGCCTCGGTGAGCACTTCGTCAAGGGCCACGTTGATTTCGGTGGGAAGCACGGTGGGCGCGATGACGTTCCACTCGTGGTCTCCCCACGAGGTTGCCTTGGCCAGGGCGCGGCGAACGGTCACGGCTACGGCGTCCGCGGAGAAGCCGAACAGCACGGCTCCGGCCGGCAGGGCGGCGGTGACGGCGGCTGCGAGGTCTGCGGCAGGCGTGGTGTCCGGAAGTCCGGTCAGCGCCCGGTTGATGTCCGCCAGGGCCTCATCCGGTTCCAGGAAGAAGTCGCCGCTGACCGAGACGTCCGCCAGGGCGCCGTCCACCACGGCCAGGTCCACCACCACCAGCTTGCCGCCCGGAACCTTGTACTCGCCGTGCAGGCGCTGGTTGCTGGCGGAGTCGTGGGCTGTAATACGTGGCGCGATCATGCTTTCCATCCTGCCCCAGAAAACAGGCGCGCGGTTAACGCAGAACGCCCGCACCGTTTCGGGTGCGGGCGTTCTGGAACAAGCTTGGCGAAGGAATTACTTCTTGCCGCCGAAGCCCTTGAAGCGAGCGTTGAAGCGCTCGACGCGGCCTGCGGAGTCCATGATGCGCTGCTTGCCCGTGTAGAACGGGTGGGACTCGGAAGAGATTTCGACGTCGATGACCGGGTAGGTGTTGCCGTCTTCCCACTCGATGGTCTTCGAGGAAGACACGGTGGAGCGGGTCAGGAACTTGGTGCCGGAGGCCAGGTCGTTGAAGACAACAGCTTCGTACTTCGGGTGGGTATCAGACTTCATAATGGGACCTTTGTTCGCGCAACTGGATTTTGCCAGCTGCCAGGTATGAATGGGATGGCTGGGATCTGTTGCATCAGCCAAAGCTGAAAAAGCAGGACAACCAGCTATCTATCATAGTCGATGACGGAGGCGCTGGCGAACCAGTTCCGCCAGGGCAACGCCCACCCCTACCGGACTAATGCCGGCGCCTTCGGTGCCAAACACCAGGGCGAGTTTGTCCACGCTGCGGGATGCGACGGCGTCGACAGTAGAACAAACACCGGCGGGGAGACTACGGTGTGAGGGCCTGGCTGCTGGTGAAGGCCAGAATGGCGGCTGTGGTGACGGAGGCGGCGCCGTGCTGCACCATGTGGGGTTTGCCCGGTAGTTCCAGGAAGCGTCCGTTCGGGGCGGTCACGGCGAGTTTTTCGCACCAGGGCCTTGGTGCTACTGGATCGCGTGAGCCGCGGATGACAAGGACGGGTTGGGGCACCAGGGCCAGCTGCGCTCCAAGGTCGTAGGTCATCATGACGGGGAGTTCGGTGAGGTACCAGCGCAGACCGGCACGGGCGTAGTCGGTGAGGACGACGGCGTTTCCCGCCGGGCTTTCCCTCAGCGAATCCAGCCCGAGTGCCAGGGTCTGCTGGCGGACCGTACTTTGTTCGGGATTTACCACCGGGCCCAGGAGCACGACGTGGGAAACCAGGTCCGGGTGCTGAACCGCGAGCTCAGTGGCGAACTGGGCGCCCATGGAGTGGCCTACGAGCACTGCCTGGGTAACACCCATTTTTTCAAGAACTGCTGCTGTGTGGACCGCGTAGTCGGCGATGCTGAGTTGCCGGTTCGGTGTGGGTGTTCCGCCGAAACCGGGCAGGTCAATGGCGAGGGTATCGCCGTGTTCCGCTAGCAGCGCCTGAAGTTTCCGGTAGTAGCGGTGGGACATGCCAATGCCGTGGAGCAGCACGAAAACAAGACCAGGAGAACCCTGAGGGCCTGCCAGGAGGTGCACGTGGGAGGTCAGCGATCCTGAGGTAACGACCCGGGGAACAGCACGTCGGCGCGCCCAACCCAATGGGGTGCGGGATGTTACGGCTCCCGGGGGTTTGCTACTGGCGGCTTGCACTGATTTCCTTTCAAGAGCGGTCATACGGATGCCTTGGCCGTTACCCTAGTGTCGCGAGGGCAGCCGGCGCACATTCGATGCTGACCTCAGTATTGGCTTCGACGGATTTCACTTCTCCGTCGGTTTGGTACGGGATGGGCTTGAGGGTAGTGAACCGGTAGCTGCTGACGCTGGGCTGGTCCCCCAGGCCTTGGGTGGCGGCCCGCAGGGCGGTCAGCAGAACGCGGATTTTTGACCGGTGGGGGAATATCACTACTTCGAATTTGCCGTCGGATGCTGCGTCGTCGGCTTCGGACAGGGTGGCGTACTTAGCCATTTGGGCGATGTTGGCCAGGACCAGGCTGTCGAACTTGCGGCGTTTGCCGTCGGCGTGCCTGATCTCGAAGGGTTTGAATTTCGAAAATGTCCGCATTACGGAGAACATCTCCTTCAATGCACCTTTGCTGCCTTTCTCCAGGTCGATGGCCATGACCGGGGTCAGGCCGAACCCAATGTAGGAGTGGGCGTATTCCACCGGGATGTCTGCGTTGGCGCCTGTTGTCATCTTCAATAGGTCGATCCTTCGCACTTCGCCCCCGGCGATGGCTGCCTCGAGCGGCTGGGTGCGGGTGGTGCGGCGGTGGTCGTTGGCGTTACCTGCTGCCTTCACGGCACAGACCGCGTTTGGGTTGCCCGCCTGCATAACACCGTTCACCACTTCGTTGTAGCCGCCGTCCCCACTGACAGAGACAACCAGTACATCGCGGCCGCTGCTGGCGGCCCCGCGGGCAAGTTCCACGGCATGGCCGGCATGCGCAGTGGGTTGCAGTACGACCTCGGCAGCGTACGGAAGAAGCTCGGCGAGACTTGCCTTGAGCTCCTCAGCGAGTTTAGGCGCATCACCGGTGCTGTTGGGGTTGAAAATAATGACGATTGATTCGAAGGTCCGGGCAGTGCTCATGGTGCGCTCCGTGGGTCAAAAGCCTCAATGCCTGCAGGAGCTTCTTTGTCCTGAACGGTGGTGGCTGGGGTTTCAGTGTGAGGGGTATTCGTCATGGTTGATCCTTTGGTGATACCGCCCTTGCGGCACCAGGGTCGGTCGTGGTTTAGCGGGGAAGTTCCATCTGGAACCCGCACCGGCAGAGGAGGACCTTGGTGGCGAGGTAGCCCGCCAGGCGCCGCTTTAGTGGGCCAGGTCCCCGTGCTGGGCTGCACGGGGAGGAAAAGCAGCGACGTGTTCTGCAGTGGTGTCAAAGACTCTGGATTGGCGACATTGGGAGCAGTGGAGCGCGACGGCCAGGATGCCTGTCTGCCAGTCAGCGACGGCGGGCGATTCAACCGATATATGAATGTCGGTGTCGCATGCAGCGCACCAGGGCTGCTTTCCCCGTGGCTGATGGGTATCACGGGGAATATAGGTGTTCGAGGTTGTGGTCATGGCCGGAGGTTTAGACCACGGCCTGGTAGCTGGAGAGAATATAGTCCGCAGCGGCCGGGCCCTTCATCTTCAGGCACTGCCCGGGACCAACGCGCTGCCTCATCGCGGCCCAAAATACATGCTCCGCTCTAGGAGTTTTGCCCGACAGGTAGCACCAGCTGGTGTAAAGGCCGTATAAGGAGTCGCCGTCAAGAGTCGAGTCGGACTCCAAGTCATGGTAGGTGGCGTCGCTGAGGAACTGGTCGAACTGTGAATGCGCCATGGAGGGCTCTTTTCACTACGGTGCGGATCTGGCCCCGTTCGGCTACAGCGGCCCTAACTCAGGTGCCTTGCACGGGACACTGAGCGTACTGCCGGACCAACCAGGCTTTTGATGCACCGGTAGGTCCTGCAGGTCCTGCATGGGTGAGGCAGATGATCCTGGCGCAGCACCGGTCAGGATGCTGCGCCAGGATCGATCATGTCCCGGTCGTGCCGGGAAGGCGCGGTTTAGGCGTGGTTATTGTGCACGCGGTTGCCGGCTTTGGCCAGGCCGCGCGCGATCATCAGACCGACCGTGAGCCAAGTGATGTACTGCATGGCGTCGTTGGCGTTGAAAACATCAACACCGTTTTCGCCGGCGTCGTCCCCAACAACGGCAGCGGTGATGATCGTGGCGATCACGGCTGCGACGTAGACAGCGAACTCCAGGGTCCGGGTCGAGATCTTGATGTCATTGGCGTTACGGACAGTGCTGGAGTGCTCTTTATGGGTTTGAGTAGTCATGTGGTTCTCCTTGGGTGACGTGAGCAGCCTGGACGGCTATGCAAACTCTGATCCCTGGACTGAAACCATGTCGACAACTTCTCTACACCGTAGACTTTACGCGTAGACTTATTGATAAGCAAGCTTACTCATCCTTTGCATGGGCGGGCCTGACGCGATCAACAGGACGGTTCCTCCATGGCCTCCCCCAGAAACACTTCCGACAGTGCAGTCCCGCGGAAGGCGGGCCTGAGCAGGGAACGTGTCCTTTCCGCTGCGCTGGAACTCGTGGACGCAGAGGGCTTGGATGCTCTCACGATGCGGCGCCTTGGCCAGGAACTAGACCGGGACCCGATGAGTCTCTACCGCTACGCGGCCAACCGGTCAGCCCTGCTCGATGGAGTGTCGGAACTGGTGCTCAACGAACTTGTCATCTTTCCGGATGACCCGGACTGGCAGGCCCAACTGCGCCGGATCGCGCACGACCTCCGGCGCCTGGCCCTGCGGCATCCCAACGTCGTACCGCTACTTGTCACCCGGCCACTGTCCACTCCCCTGGGCATGCGCCCGTTGGGCACCCTGCGCCCGCTGGAACAGATCCTGGCCCTGCTGATCGAGGCCGGCTTCACCCCTGCCGATGCCCTCCACATTTACCGCGCGTATTACGGATTCCTCTACGGGCACCTTCTGAACGAGCTGCAGGAATACATTGTGGACCCGGAAGAAAACGAAGCCTTCCTCCGCCTTGGCCTGCACCGCCTGCCGGCAAACGATTTTCCCCACCTTCGGGCACTGGGTCCGGTCCTGGTGGACTACGACGGCTCCGCCGAACTCGACGAAGGACTCAGCATCCTGCTCACCGGACTTGCAACACAACTCTCCCCACCACAGCGCCGACAACCCTAGCCACGCTCCGAACGCACCAATCATGGGCAAACACGCAGATCGCTTATGCAGCAAGGACGGAAGTCGACTTCCTGTCACTCGTTACCTCGTCGCGTAGAACGCCACAGCCGATGACGCAGCCACGTTCAGCGAATCCACGCCGTTCATCATCGGAATCGTCACGCGCGCGTCGAGCAGCCGATCAGTTTCAGGCTTAAGCCCATCGCCTTCCGTTCCGAAGACCAACACCAGATTCTGATGGTTCTGGGCCACCAGCTCATCAAGAGTGATGGCGCCCTCCCCCAGAGACATGCCGGCCACGAAATAGCCGGCCTCTTTCAGCTGCTCGATACTGGCCGGCCACGGGTCGATCCTTGTCCACGGAACCTGGAAAACGGTGCCCATACTGACCCTGATCGAGCGCCGGTACAACGGGTCGGCACATTGCGGCGTCACCAGCACAGCATTAACACCGATCGCCGCGGCTGACCTAAACACGGCGCCTACATTTGTATGATCGGTCAGGTCCTCCAGAACCGCGATCCTTGATCGTTCCGGTAAACCAAGGCGGCCAGGCTCTTGTACTTTGGAACCACTGACCTTGGTATGGTCTACGATGTCCTCCAGCGCGGCCACACGGCGAGCTCCGGCCAGCAGGTCCGGCAGCGGCACGGGTGCAGGGCGCTGCATTGCTGCCATTGCGCCGCGGTGCAGGTGGAAACCCGTGATTTCCTCCAGCAGTGCTGCCGAGCCGATGAAAGCTGGAACGTCGGGATACGCCTGGAAGACGTCGTCGAGGTCTGCCATCCACTTCTCGGCGAGGAAGAAGGAGCGTGGCTGGTGCCCGGCCGCCAGCGCCCGGCGCAGGACCCGGGACGATTCGGCGATGTACATGCCCTCGGCCGGTTCACGAAGCTTGCGAAGGTGCACGTCGGTCAGGGTGGTGTAGTCGCTGACCCGCGGGTCATCGGCGGATTCGAGGTAGTGGAAGGTCACCGGGAGATTATTTCAGCAGGTTGGCGATCATGACGGCCAGGGCCACGATGCCGAGGCTGAAGATCACGGCCCGGAGGACGCGCGGCGAGAGCCTGCGGCCCACCTTGGAGCCCATCAGGCCGCCGATGGTGGAGCTGACCGCGATCAGCAGCACCACCAGCCAGTTGATCCGGTCGAAAGCGAACAGCAGGTAAGAGATGGCCGCCACCATGTTGACGCCGAGCACCAGGATGTTCTTCATGGCGTTGGCGTTCTGGATGGTCCCGGTGAGGAACACGCCCAGGATGCCGACCAGCAGGATCCCCTGGGCTGCAACGAAGTAGCCGCCGTACACACCGGCCAGGTAAACGAGCACCACCAGGAGGATCCGGTGGCGTTTGTCCCGGATCGCGTGCTCCGGATTGGCCTCGCGGTTGCGCACCCAGTCCTGGAGCCGCGGCTGGAACACCACCATCAGCAGCGCCAGGACCAGCAGGACCGGCGCCACGTAGTGGAAGACCTTTTCGGGCAAGTGCAGCAGCAGCCAGGCACCGGAGACACCACCCAGGACCGACGCCGGCAGCAGGCGCAGCACCTGCCGTCCCCGGCCGGCCAACTCCCGCCGGTAACCGAAGGCACCGGCAGCTGTACCGGCCACCAGGCCCATGGCGTTGCTCATGGAGGCCGCCACCGGGGCCACTCCCAGGGCGATGAGCACGGGGAACGTCACCAGAGTGCCGGAGCCCACCACCGCGTTGATGGTGCCCGCCCACAACCCGGCGATGAACACAATGATGCTGCTGAAGAGTTCCAAGGTGAAGTGCAGGCCTCGTCTAGCGGCGTGCTGTGGCGGTGTAGCGTCCCGCGTTCTCGGTGACCGCAAGCGGCAGGCCGAAGGTGGTGCTCAGGTGCTCTTCGGTCAGCACCTCGGTGATGGGTCCTGCGGCTACCACGCCGCCGTCGCGCAGCAGCATGGCGTGCGTGAATCCCGGCGGGACTTCCTCAAGGTGGTGCGTGACCAGGACCATGGCCGGCGCGGCCTCATCGCTGGCAAGTTCGCCCAGTTTGTGGACCAGCTCTTCGCGGCCGCCGAGGTCCAGTCCTGCACCCGGTTCATCCAGGAGGAGCAGCTCGGGGTCCGTCATGAGGGCCCGGGCGATCTGGACGCGTTTGCGCTCGCCCTCGGACAGCGTGGCGAACGTCCTGTTGAGGAGCGGCCCCATGCCCCAGTCGTTCAGGAGCCGGAACGCGCGCCGTTCGTCGTCGCGTTCGTAGCCTTCCCGCCAGCGGCCGGTGACGCCGTAGGCGGCGGTGACCACGACGTTAAGGACGTTCTCGTGTTCCGGGATCTGGGTGGCGAGGGCTGCAGAGGAAAGGCCGATGCGCGGCCGGAGTTCGAAGACGTCAACGCGGCCCAGGACTTCGTCGAGGATGCCCGCTGTGCCGCTGCTTGGATGAAGCCGGGCGGCCGCGATCTGGAGAAGGGTAGTCTTGCCGGCGCCGTTGGGGCCCAGGATGACCCACCGTTCGCCCTCATTTACCTGCCAGTCAACCTTGTCCAGCAGGGTCTTCTTACCTCGGACAACGCTGACGGAGTCCAGTTCCAGAACATCACTCATAGGAGTAGACACTAGGACAAAAAAGAAGATGACTGATAACCGGTATGAAGGCACCTAAGTTGACCCCGGCGGAGTGTGCGCAATGAATTCCGGCGTGCCCGTTACCGCTGACTAAGATTGCAGGCATGACTTCGAACGTGACTGCGGTCAGCTATGGCCTGAAAGTGACCCCCACCGGGCTGGAGCGGCTGCGTTCCACCCTCGCAACGCATGGCGCGCAGGTGCTGTCGGAGTCGGCCTCCGGCGACGACAGGTACCAGGTCCGTGTCCTTGACCTGGCCCTCCACGACGCAACCGCCGCCGGCCTTGCCGCACTCCGTCACGCCGTCGCGGAAGCGGCGGTTCCTGGCTTTGATACCGCCCTGGTCCCCGCAGCCCTGCGTGCGGCTTCCCGGAAGCTGCTGATCATGGACGTGGATTCCACGCTGATCCAGCAGGAGGTCATCGAGCTCCTGGCCGCATACGCCGGCAAGCGGGAGGAAGTCGCGGCCGTAACGGAAGCTGCCATGCGCGGGGAACTGGATTTCGCTCAGAGCCTGCACGCCCGGGTGGCGGTGCTCGCGGGGCTGCCTGCCGACGTCGTCCATTCGGTCCGCAACGAAGTGAAGCTGAGCCTCGGCGCAGCCGAACTGGTGGCGGCTTTCAAAGCCGCGGGCCACACCGTGGCAGTGGTGTCCGGCGGCTTCAACCAGATCCTTGAACCGATCGCCGCCGACCTGGGCCTGGACTACTGGCAGGCCAACGAACTGGAAATCATTGACGGCGCGCTGACCGGCAAGGTGCTGGGCGCCGTCGTGGACCGGGCCGCCAAGGTAAAGTACCTGCGTGAGTGGGCCGCTGCGGAGGACATCGCCCTTGAGCACACGGTGGCCGTGGGCGACGGCGCCAATGACCTGGACATGCTCGGTGCAGCCGGCATCGGGGTGGCGTTCAACGCCAAACCTGCCGTGCGGGCCGTGGCCGACGCCGCCGTGAATATGCCGCACCTGGACGCCGTCCGCCACATCGCCGGGGTCTGATGGCTTAACCAAAGATGGGCCCCAGCGGGGCCCATCTCGTGGATAAGGAATGGCGTGCCTGGGTTACTGGGCACCCTTGCCGAAGTAGTCCGCACCGCCGGCGTACTCGGTGTGGCCGGACTCGACGTCCGCCGTTGCCATACCGGCCACAACCTCCGCAAACTCTTCGACGGAGTACAGCTTCCCGGCTTCCGCGCGGCGGGCCTCAATGGCGCCCGGGGTTGAGCGGTCCAGGAGCGTGGCGGTGACCGTACCTTCGATCATGTCGCCTGACACCACCACCAGGGAGATGCCCTTCTCCGCCAGGTTGGGGATGAGGTCGCGCAGGGCGTCCTCACCGGCGCGCTTGCTGCGTGCCACCGGCTCGTAGGCAGGCATGGTGGGGACGCTGTTGATGAAGTGGGCCTGGTGGCTGGTGACGAAGACCACGCGCGAGCCCTCCTTCATCAGGGGCACAGCGGCATTGAGCATGTTGACCTGGGCGTCGCGGTTCAGCTTGAGCGCGTAGTCCTCCCCCATGCCGGTCTCCATGCCCCCCGAGGCGTTCAGCACCAGCAGGTCCAGGGATCCGAAGTTCTCCATGGCGGCACTGGCCAGGGCCTGCACGCCCTCCTGGGTGGTGAGGTCGGCGCCGACGGCGACGGCGCGGCCGCCGGCGGCTTCAATTCCCTGGACCACCTTGTTGGCGCGGGGCGCCTTCTGGCGGTAGTTGACGACGACGGCGGCCCCCTCCGAGGCGAGGATCTTGGCTACGTCGGCGCCGATGCCCCGCGATGATCCGGTGACGATGGCCGTCTTGTTGTCCAGCAGTCCCATTCGAGCTTCCTTTGTTCGAAACATCTAAATCGTTGTGGTCTGCAGTCCATCATGCCAGCGGCCGCTGCCGATATCCGTTGTGCGGCTCCGACAAATAAGGACCCCGAGCCTAGTTTCCTGCAGGGGCACAAGCCGAAAAAATCAGTGGCCCATGCCCAGGCCGCCGTCCACCGGGATGACCGCACCGGAGATGTAGGCGGCTTCGTCACTGGCGATCCACCGCACCACGTTGGCCACCTCGGAGGCCTCCGCAAAGCGGCCGGCGGGGATGCTGGACAGGTAATCCTTTTGAGTGGCTTCGGGGAGTTCAGCCGTCATGTCCGTGTTGATGAAGCCGGGAGCCACCACGTTGGCGGTGATGCCGCGCGAACCGAGTTCACGGGTGAGCGACCGGGCGATGCCCACCAGGCCGGCTTTCGACGCGGAGTAGTTGATCTGGCCCGGTGCGCCGTAGAGGCCGGAGACCGAGGAAATCAGGACCACGCGACCTTTGCGCAGCCGGATCATGCCCCTGGATGCGCGCTTGATCACACGGAAGGCTCCGGTGAGGTTGGTATCGATGACGGAGGTGAAGTCATCCTCACTCATGCGCAGGAGCAGGGTGTCCTTGGTGATGCCGGCATTGGCCACCAGGACCTCCACGGGACCGTGGGCAGCTTCCACTTCCTTGAAGGCTGCATCCACGGAAGCCTCATCGGTGACGTCCGCCTTGACCCCGAGTATTCCTTCCGGCAGCTTCGTCTCGCTGCGGTAGGTCACCGCCACCTTGTCACCGTTGGCGAGGAACGCCTGTGCAATCGCCAGGCCAATCCCGCGGTTGCCGCCGGTAACCAGGACGCTGCGGGGTGCGGAAGCTGTTTCAGTCATAGAGGGCTCCGGGATTCTGCGGCAGGCTGTGCCGCGGTAGGGGTGTGGTTTGGGCTGCCTCCGATCTTAGCGGCAGGCCCGCTCCGGGTTTGGGCAGCACTGCCGATGGTGCGAGAATTGAGGGAAGCCTTTGGAGCGTGATTAACCACTGTGACCCTTGAAAACCATGCGGGACATTCCGCGCCCGAAGAACCGGGCCGGTTCTCGGGCGACACCGAGGTCCACAGCATCACGGATGCCGCCGGCGCGCACTCTGAGGACATGCGCCAGAGGATGATCAAGTATGCCGTGGCCATGGGGATCCGCATGGTTTGCCTGATCATGATTTTCGTGGTGGACGGCTGGTTCAAGGTCATCGCGGTGGCCGGCGCGGTCTTCCTGCCATGGATCGCGGTGGTGATAGCCAACGGCAGCGACAAGGCGGAAGCCCACAGTGACCTGTTGCTGGACTCCGCTCCCCTGGCCGAGATTGAAAGCCCGGTAATACCGGATTCGGAAGACGAACCGGGCAGCGCTGTCCTCCAGGGCGAACTGGTGAAGGACGATGACACAGAGCCGGAAGAGGAGCGGCAGACACCATGAGCATCTTCGATTTCGCGGCAGGATCGGATCTCGCACCGGAAACCGGCCCGCTCTGCTCACGGAAGGCGTGCAGGGCCCAGGCGTCCTGGCAGCTCCTGTGGAACAACCCTAAAATCCATGCTCCTGAACGGCGCAAGACCTGGCTGGCCTGCGCCGACCACCGGGAATGGCTGGAGGACTACCTGCAGACCCGCGGCCTGTGGAAGGAGACCCGCCCCCTGGACCATGGCGGGGCGGACTCCCTGGAGCAGGACATCTGAATGTACCGTTTCCTCTTTTCCAGCAAGTGGCTGGGCTATCTCCTGCTGGCCGCCATTTTCGCCACCGCGTGCGTCTTCCTGGGCCGCTGGCAGATGGACCGTCGTGCGGAGACCCTTGCCGAGATCAACCGCGTGGTGACCAACTACTCGGCAACACCCGTCCCTTTCCCGCAGGCACGGGACCAGTTCAACCAGTTGGACCCGGCCAAGGAGTGGACACAGGTTGAGCTGAAGGGAACCTACGATGCCGCCGGCCAGCGGATTGTCCGCAACAGGCCGCTCAACGGCCAGCCCGGATACGAGGTGGTGGTCCCCTTCCGCCTGGCCACCGGCGAGACAGTGATCATCGACCGCGGCTGGCTGCCGATCGGAAACAGGAATCCGGGCAGTCCTGATTCAGTGCCGGCACCGCCCTCCGGTGAGATAACCGCCGTCGTACGCCTGAAGCATGGCGAGCCGGAACTTCAGCGCGGGGCACCCGAAGGCCAGCTGGCGTCCATCGACCTCCCCACCTACGCCGCGCAGCTCGGTTATCCCCTGCTCACCGGCGCCTACGGCCAGCTTGCGTCGGAAACGCCGCCGTCCGCCGACATGCCCGTCGCGTTCCCCAAACCCTCCACGGACGAGGGGACGCACTTGTCCTATTCGCTGCAGTGGTTCGCCTTCGGTGTCCTCATGTTCGTCGGCTTCGGCTACGCGGCGCGGCAGCAGGCCCGCAACGCAGCGATTGATGCCGAGGACGACGAAGAGGCGCTGCCGGACGGCGCCGTCCATTCGGCCGTCCCCGCGGCCCGCCGTCGGCCTGCACCGCCGCGCAAACGCAAGAAGGCCACAGCGGAGGAAGAGGAAGACGCCCTCCTGGACGCGCAGGGGTACTGAGGGATGAAGTACGACGGCGGCCCGGTCGCCATGGTGCGCTCGGCCCTGGTGGACGCGGGGGTTGGCGACACCGTGCGGACTTTCCCTGCAGGGGTACCCACAGCGGCCGCGGCTGCGGAGGCGCTGGAATGCGACCTTGCCGCGATCACCAACAGCCTGGTCTTCGACCTCGGCGGCGAACCGCTGTTGATCCTGGCCAGCGGGGCGGCCCGCGTGGATACCAGCCTGGTGGCGGGGCAGTTGGGCCGCGGCAGGATCCGCCGCGCCTCCCCCGACTTCGTCCTCGAGCACACAGGTCAGAAGGTGGGCGGCGTGGCACCGGTAGGCCACCCAAAGCCAGTCAGAACCGTCCTGGACGTATCCCTCAAGGAACACGAACTCCTCTGGGCCGGAGCGGGAGACCACAACTCAATGTTCAGCGTCACCTACCAGGACCTGCTCCGGATTACCGGGGCTCAGGAACTGAAGGTGCGCTGAACCCAACGGTGGCAGAACCGCAAGCGCCAGCGGTCGGGTGATTTGTGTAGCTTGCGTCAGAGGCGAGGAACGAGCCAGCAAGCGGCAAATCACGCGACCGGGGGCGCGAAGGCAACCAGCGGTCCGAAGACGGGCCTACGCCAGCGTGATCAGGTCCAGGTAGTCCTCGTTCCAGAGGTCTTCGACGCCATCGGGAAGCATGACCACGCGTTCGGGGTTGAGGGCCTCAACCGCGCCTTCGTCGTGGCTGACCAGGACGACGGCGCCGGTGTAGTTGCGCAGGGCGCCCAGGATTTCCGCGCGGCTGGCTGGGTCCAGGTTGTTGGTGGGTTCGTCGAGGAGGAGGACGTTGGCGCTGGAGGCAACGATGGTTGCCAGGGCCAGGCGGGTCTTCTCGCCGCCGGAGAGCACACCGGCCGGCTTGTCCACGTCGTCTCCGGAGAACAGGAACGAGCCCAGGATGCCGCGCACCTCCGCGTCCTTCATGTCGGGCGCGGAGGAGCGCATGTTCTCAAGCACGGTGCGGTCGTGGTCCAGGGTCTCGTGTTCCTGGGCGTAGTAGCCCACCTTCAGACCGTGGCCGGGGATGACCTCGCCGGTGTCGGGGGTGTCCACGCCGGCGAGCATGCGCAGCAGCGTGGTCTTGCCGGCGCCGTTGAGCCCCAGGATGACCACTTTGGAACCGCGGTCGATGGCCAGGTCAACGTCGGTGAAGATCTCCAGCGAGCCATAGGACTTGCTGAGCCCGTCAGCGGTGAGCGGGGTCTTTCCGCAGGGAGACGGGTCCGGGAAACGCAGGGCTGCCACCCTGTCCTGCTCGCGGACTGCTTCCAGGCCGCTGAGCAGCCGCTCGGCACGCTTGGCCATGTTTTGCGCTGCCACGGCCTTCGTGGCTTTGGCGCGCATCTTGTTGGCCTGGTCCATGAGGACCTGCGCCTTCTTTTCGGCGTTGGCCCGTTCCCGCTTGCGGGCGCGCTCATCCGTCTCCCGCTGCAGGAGGTAGCGCTTCCAGTCCATGTTGTAGAAGTCGATCTGGGCGCGGTTGGCGTCCAGCAGGAACACCTTGTTGACGGTTGCTTCCAGCAGATCGGTGTCGTGGCTGATGACGATCAGGCCGCCCTGGTGGTTCTTCAGGAAGTCACGAAGCCAGGCGATGGAATCGGCGTCAAGGTGGTTGGTGGGTTCGTCCAGGAGCATGGTCTCAGCATCCGAGTAAAGGATGCGGGCGAGCTCCACGCGGCGCCGCTGACCGCCGGACAGCGTCTTAAGCGGCTGGTTCAGCAGGCGGTCCGGGAGGGCAAGGTTGGAACAGATCGACGCAGCTTCGGCTTCGGCCGCGTAGCCGCCGGCTGCGAGGAATTCGGATTCCAGCCGGTCGTACCGGTTCATCGCCTTGCGCTGGACGTCGGCGTCCTCGCTGGCCATTTCGTCGTGCGCCTTGCGGAGCTTGCCGACGACGATGTCGAGGCCGCGGGCGGAGAGGATCCGGTCCCGCGCCAGCTGCTCCATGTCAGGGGTGCGTGGGTCCTGGGGCAGGTAGCCGATTTCGCCGCTGCGGGTCACCTTTCCGGCGGCAGGAAGGCCTTCGCCTGCGAGCACACGGGTCAGGGTCGTCTTGCCCGCGCCGTTCCGGCCCACCAGGCCGATCTTGTCCCCTTTGTCGATGCGGAAGCTCACCTGGTCCATCAGGAGCCGGGCACCGGCACGCAGTTCAAGATCCTGGACAGTAATCACAGCAGGTAAGGCCTTTCACAACAGGGAACGCCACGGTCCGCGCACGTAGTACGAAGGGACGCTGGGGCAGAGTGGCCGGAGAACGGCACATTCCAGTCTACCGCCCGGCGGAGCAACGTATTTTCAACGTGGACCATCCTCGGCGGCGGCCCCGCGGCCGACGCCGAGGGCGTAACCGCCCTTCCTCCCCGGAGGGGTCATGGAGAATAAGGTCATGGAATTCGATCGGCTGCTCCAAATCCGGCGGATCTACGCCCAAGCCGCCGCGTTGAAGCTGCCCCGGGGCCAGGAGATCCTGGCACGCTGGCCGGATGCCGACGTCGTGTTGGTGGAAAACCACTGGAACATCCCGGACGTGCATGGTGACGAAACGAACGTGCCGCGCTGGTCACGGATCAAGACCGAGGCGCTGGTGCTCGGCGTCAAAAAGTCGCTTACCGTGAAGCCGAACGGCCGGTCAGCGGACTTCATCGCGCCGTCCAGTGCCAACGGCTGCGCCATGGCTTGCGCCTACTGTTACGTGCCGCGTCACAAGGGCTACAGCAACCCGGTCACGGTGTTCGCCAATATCGGGCAGATCGCCGGGGCGATCGAGCGGCACGCCACCCGCCAGGGGATCAAGCTCGAGCCCAACCAGTGCGACCCGGAGCTCTGGGTCTACGACATCGGCGAAAACAGTGACTGTTCGGTCGATGCGCTGCTCAGCGACAACGTGGAGGAACTTGTCACACTCTTCCGCCAACTGCCCAATGCCAAGCTGTCCTTCGCCACCAAGTTCGTCAACCCGGCCATGCTGGCTTGGGACCACGGGGGCCACACCCGGATCCGCTTTTCGCTGATGCCCGCCGACCTGGCGAAGACAATCGACGTCCGGACATCACCGGTGGCGGAGCGGATGGCCGCCATCAACGAGTTTGTGGCTGCCGGCTACGAGGTGCATGTGAACTTCTCCCCCGTCATCATCACCGAAACCTGGCTCGCGGACTGGGAAAAGCTTCTGCTCCAGCTCGACGCAGCCCTGACGCCTGCGGCCAAGGCGCAGCTTGCCGCCGAGGTTATTTTCCTGACGCACAACGAACAACTGCACGAGGTCAACCTGGGCTGGCATCCGCAGGCTGAGAACGTCCTGTGGCGTCCCGAGCTGCAGGAGTCGAAGGTCTCATCCAACGGATTCAACAACGTCCGCTACCGGTCGCGGGCCAAGGCGGGCTATGTGCGGCAGTTGAGCGCCCTGATCGGGAAGATAGCGCCGTATTGCCGCATTCGCTACGCGTTCTGAACGGTACCGCCCCTGTTGGCGGTTGTCAGCTCTTGTGCTCGTCCGGCCGGTGGCTGTTGGCCGCGGCCTGAATGGAGCCCTCATCGTGACCGCCCTTTGCCTTGCCGACCGGCAGTACCTTCAGCAGCGGGCCCACTACCGCCAGGACGACGAGGCCCCAGGCCAGTCCGAGGACTGCTGAGCAGAGGGTGTTGACGAGCCAGGCCAAAAGACCGCCGACAACCGCTACCCCGGCCACAGGGTGTTCGATAGCGTGGACAAGGTCGTAGGGTGCGTGCCAGCCGAGGTCATGTGCCCCCTGCAGCATGATGTGGCCGCCAACCCACAGCATGGCGATGGTTCCGACGAGGGTAATCGCGGCCAGCACGGCCGGCATGCCCCTCACAAGAAGCCTGCCGAAGCGCTTGGAACGGGCGGAGTCCTTGGCGGCGAGGTGCACACCGATGTCGTCCATCTTGACGATCAGTGCGACGGCGCCGTACACGAGCACCGTGATGGCGAACGCCACCAGGACCAGGATGAACGCCCGTACCCAGATGGACTCGGTAGCTATCTCGTTCATCGAGATGACCATGATCTCGCACGACAGGATGAAGTCGGTGGTGACGGCGCCTTTGACGACTTTGGCTTCTGCCTCGGGCCCGCGCTCCACCGCCGGGGACTCCTCGGCCTCGTGGTGGCCGCCGCGGAGCTTGTGCCAGACCTTCTCTGCACCCTCGTAGCAGAGGTAGGTCCCGCCCAGCATGAGGATGAATGGAATGACCCAAGGAACGAAGGCGCTGATAAGCAGCAGCGCCGGGAGGATTATGAGGAGTTTGTTCCGTATTGAGCCCCAGAAGATCTTCTTGATCATGGGCAGCTCGCGGGACGGGTCGGCCCCTGACACGTACTGCGGGGTCACGGCGGCGTCATCGATCACTACACCTGCGGCCTTCGCCCCCGCCTTCGCGGCGCCGGCCGCGACATCGTCCACCGAGGCCGCCGCAATGCGGGCCAGGGCTGCGACGTCATCCAGCAGGGCAACAAGACCGCCGCTCACCGTTGGCCCCCGCGCAGTTTGCGGTCGGACAGTTGGGTATTGAGGGCTAAGTGCGTGATGGCCATGTTCGGAGTATATTGCAGCAGGCCCGCAGGCTCAGCCCTTCTTCAGTTCCTCGGCGAGCATCACAATGATGCCGCTGGGGCCCCGGACATAAGTGAGCTTGTAGACATCACCATATGTGGCCACGCCCCGCAGCGGGTGGCAGCCGTGCCTCGCCGCAATCTCAAGTGCGGCATCGATATCGTCCACCGAGAAGGCCACGCGGTGCATGCCGATCTCATTGGGCAGAGTAGGCGCAGTCTCGATCGCCTCGGGGTGGATGTACTCGAAAAGCTCCAGGCGACCGTGGCCGTCCGGCGTCTGAAGCATGGCGATTTTGGCGTGGTTGCCGTCGAGGCCGACGGCGGTATCGGCCCACTCCCCACTGACCGTCTGACGCCCCAGGACGGTGAGCCCCAGGTCGGTGAAGAAAGCGATCGCCGCTTCCAGGTCCCGGACGGCGATGCCGACATTTTCCAATTTGATGGGCATGCTGCACACGCTACCAAGTCGATCAGGCCCACGTGGTTGGTCCTCGGCCGCTATCGCCGGACCAGGGACCCTGAGATAGTCAGGGTTGGGGCTACCGCCCTCATTGTGCCCAGCCCCAAGAAGCCGGGTCCTGCTTTAGTAGGACCCCCACAAAATACGCCCCGTTCCGTCCCGGTAGCGTCGGCTGTACATTAGATTCCGCTTGTACAACCCCGACAGGACCGCCATGAGCAGCACCGAAACCCCCCTGAAGAACAACCAGCAGACGAAACGCCGCTGGAACGGCACCGACCTCGGGCTGATCGCCGTTTTCGCCGCCCTGGTGGCAGGAGCCGCCCTGGTGCCGGGACTGGCACTGAACGGCTTCGGCGTCCCCATCACTTTCCAGACGCTTGCCGTCATGCTCACCGGACTGGTGCTGGGCCCCGCCCGCGGATTCGCCGCCGTCGGGCTCTACACACTCCTGGGCCTCGCCGGCCTGCCCATCTTCAGCCAGGGCCGCAGCGGCCTGGGCATCCTGGCCGGGCCCTCGGCCGGCTACATCATCGCCTTCCCCATCGCCGCAGGCGTCGTGGGATGGCTGGCCACTGTGGTGATCAAACGCACCACCAAGGCGCGCGCCCTCTGGTTCTTCCTGGCTGCCACGGCCACGAGCATTGTCTTCGTGCACACGCTGGGCATTGCCGGCATCGCCCTGAACTCCAAGGCCACCCTGGAGCAGGCCTTCCTAAGCGACCTGGTCTTCTACCCGGGGGACATCATCAAGAATGTCCTCGCGGCCGCAATCGCCGTTGCCCTTCACCGGGCCTTCCCCGACGTCCTGGTCCGCCGCGTGCGCCGCCGTGCCCTGGCGCCCAAAAGCGCCTAGGACCCACGCCATGCCCGCAGTGATCTTCGACCAGGTGGCCGTCGCCGTCGAAACGGATAACCCTCCACAACCGAAAGTCCTCCTGGACGCGGTGACCCTCCGGCTGGAGGAGGCACGCGTGGGCGTGATCGGCGCCAACGGATCCGGCAAGTCCACGCTGCTGCGCCTGGTCAACGGGCTCATTCAGCCCACCACCGGCACGGTCACGGTCGACGGCGACGATACAGTCCGTGCCGTGCGGAAAGTCCGGCGGAACGTTGGGTTCGTCTTCACTGACCCCCTGTCCCAGCTGGTGATGCCGACCGGCCGGGAGGATGTGGAACTGTCCCTGCGCCGTTCGGTCAGGAACGGGACCGAGCGGCGCAGCCAGGCCGAAGCGGCACTCGGGCGACTGGGCCTGCTCCACCTGGCGGACCAGAGCATCTACGAGCTCTCCGGCGGCGAACGGCAACTGATGGCGCTCGCCGCCGTCCTTGCCGTCGACCCCAAAGTACTGGTCCTGGATGAACCCTCCACCCTCCTGGACCTGCGCAACCGTGAGCTGCTCCGCAGGACGCTGGGCAACCTGGACCAGCAGATCATCATGTCCACCCATGACCTTGGCCTGGCCCTCGAGATGGACCGCGTCCTGGTCATCGAAGAAGGCCGCGTGGCATTCGACGGCGCCCCCACCGAAGCCGTGGCAACCTACCGTTCCTGGTGCCTGCAGGGGCTGGAACCGGCCGGGCGGGATGCCCCGTGAGGGGCCACGGGTTCCTGCTGGCCAACTATGTGCCCGGCAACTCCCTCCTTCACCGCGCACCGCTGGCGCTGAAGTTCCTCCTGGTCTTTGCCAGCGGACTGGTTTCCTTCGTCGTTGTGGACTGGCGTATCTCGGCGGCCGTGCTGGCCGTCCATGGCGGCCTTTTCCTGGTCACCGGAGCCGGCGCGAAAAGGCTCTGGGGCGCCGTCCGGCCGCTCGCCCCGGTGCTCCTGGTGATTGGACTCTTCCAGTGGTGGCAGCTTGGCGGACCCACAGCGGCGCGGATCGTCCTGAACATCCTCGTCTGCGTCGTGGCGGCATCGCTCCTCACCGCCACCACCCCCCTCCAAAAGCTCCTGGACGGCGTGGTCAAGGCAGCGGCGCCCTTCAAGAGGTTCGGCGCCGATCCGGAACGCTTCGCGCTGACCATCGGCATCATGCTCCGCAGCATCCCGTTCATCGCCGGTACCTTCGCCGACGTCCGCGATTCAGCCAGGGCGAGGGGCCTGGAGCGCAACCCGCGGGCCTTGGTCCTTCCGGTGTTCATCACCTCTGTGGCCTACGCCCGCCAGACCGGTGAAGCGCTGGCCGCCCGCGGCCTGGGCGAGGCCGAGGACTAAGACGGCACCAAGGATCATGCAGCGGCCAGCAACCGGTATTCCAGCAGCGCCGCAGTCCCCATGCCGCCCGCCATGCTGATCATTGCCAGCGCCAGGGTTCCCGGCGTGCCTGCCCTCCGCGCCTGGGCGAGCAGCCGGGTCACCAGGACGGCCCCGGAAGCACCGTAGGCATGTCCCAGCGCCAGCGCACCGCCGTCGAGGTTCACCCGGCCGGCATCAATGCCAAGCTGGTCAAGGCACGCAAGCGTCTGCGAGGCGAACGCCTCATTGAATTCCACCAGTTCCACCTGGCCAGCTGATACTCCGGCCGCGGCCAGCACATCCCGTGCTGCCGGAACAGCACCGATCCCCAGGACCTCCGGAGCCACGCCTGCGGTGCCGGTGCCGCGCACCAACAGGCCGTCCCGTGCCCCCAGTTCGCGTGCACGCTCAAGGGAGGTGATGACGACGGCGGAGGCACCGTCCGCGTCAAAGCAGGAGTTTCCGGCCGTGACAGTTCCTCCTGGCACGAAGGCGGCCGGGAACCGCGCCATGATGGCGGGGGTAAGGCCGGCCCGCGGCCCACCGTCCGAGGCGACAGTCCCCCGGGCGGTGGCCAGCGGCACGATTTCGTCCGCGAAGCGCCCCTCCCGGATCGCCGCAAGCGCCTTCCGGTGGCTGGCCAGCGCAAAGGCATCCTGGCGGCCCCTGCCCACGCCGTATTCCTCCGCCACCGTCTCCGCGGCCACGCCCATGTCCGGGTCGCCATAGCTGGCCGGCACAAACTGGGCGCGGCGGTAGAACTCCGGGCCGCCGTCGTCCCTCGGATGGGCGCGCAGCGGCGCGGTACTGGTGCTCTCCACTCCCCCAGCCAGGTACAGCGGGCTGCCGCCGGCTGCCACGAGCCGGGATGCGAGGACGATGGCGTCCAGGCCCGAACCACACTGCCGGTCCACGGTGATCCCGGGCACGCTGACAGGCAGCCCCGCCTCCAGCAGGGCGAGCCTGGCGACGTTTCCGCCACCGCCTGCGGCGTTGCCCATAACGACGTCGGCAACAGACTCCGGATCCAATGCCAGTTCGGCGACAAGTTCACGCAGGACCGGCGCCAGGAGTTTATGCGCCCGCAGGCTCCGCAGGGCTCCGTTGACCGGGCACACCGGGGTCCGGCGCGCGGCGATGACCACCGGCTGGCGTTCCGGGGGCAGGAGGCCGGACGCCGGGACGTCAGCCAAGGGCCTGGGCCCTCATGTCCCGGGCATTGATCCACTCCAGCAGCAGGCTCCGGCTGACCTTTCCGCGGTCCGTGGTGGGCAGTTCCGGCAGGAGGTAGTACTGCAGGGGGCGTTTGTGCCGGGAGAGGATGTCCTCCAGGCCCGCGCGCAGCTGGGTGGCTGTGAGCCCGCCCTGGGAGGCAACGACGCCGGCCACCACGCGCTGGCCGCGCAGGTCGTCCGGCATGCCGGCGGCAACGGCTGCGGCAACGCCGGGGACCGCGGCCAGGGCCAGTTCCACCTCGTGGGGATACACGTTGCGTCCGGCGGTGAGGATCATGTCGGCGCGCCTACCAAGGATGTGCAGCTCCCCGTCCCTGAGGTAGCCCTGGTCCCCCACGGTGTACCAGTCGCCGAAGGCCCTCAGTGCCTCGCCGTCGTCGCCCCACAGGTAGCCATTGCTCACCATGCCGCTGCGGACGCAGATATTGCCGTACCCGCCGTCCGGGACCACGCCGCCGTCGTCATCCAGGATCCGGACGTCGACGCCGGGAAAGGGCCGGCCAATCCCCGTTCCGCCAGCAGCGGCGCTCTGCCCGGGCGCCAACCCGAGGCCCGAGACAAAGCTCAGCTCGGAGGCGCCGTAGTACTCATAGATGGTGGCGTTGGGAGCCCAGCGCCGGGCGGCCTCCAGGGTCCGGGCATCGAGCTTGGAGCCTGCGCAGATGATGGTGCGGATTCCGGACGCATCGACGCACCCCGTCATCCCGCGCTCGCTGAGCATCCGCAGCATGGTGGGCACCAGGACCAGCCGGGTGACGCGGTCGTGGGTGATGGCAGCATGGACGTCGCCGACGTCGAACGTCCCGAGGGTCTGGAACTCGGACCCGGCGTAGAGGCATTCGGCCAGGGCATAGAGGTTCAAGCTGGCAGCCAGCGGACCCGGAGCAAGGGTGACGTCGTCCTCGCCGAGCCCGAAAAACTCGATCGAGGCGTTGAAGGACTGCTGCCACGACCGCCGGGAGCGGGTGAATGCCTTGGGCACAGACGTGGTGCCGGAGGTGAGGCCAATCAGGAAGCTGGAGCCAGGCGGGCCATCGGCCAGGTCGTCGTCCGGGGAGACCGGGGACGGAACGGCGCACGCCTCCACCCGCCGGACAATGTCCTCCTGCAGGTGGGCGGGCCATGATGGGTCCAGGACCGCGCACTGGCGGCTTCCCGCCACGGCGGCTGCGAACTTAACGGCGAAGTCCACCGAGTTGGATTCGCAGAGGGTAGTGACTGATTTCTGCTCCGCCACGAGTCCGGCGGCGGCGTCCCGCAGCGCCGCCCAGTGCAGCCGCCGCCCTGCAATCACAACGGCGGTGTCATGCGGCCGTTGCTCCGCCCAGCGCTGGATCTTGTCGAGGAAAGGCACGGACCAACTTTACCGGCCGGCACGGATTGAGGCCCCGGCCCGCGGGTATTGTGACGTTATGAGTTTCAATGACAACGTGCAGCTTGATCCCACCCAGGTCCAGGACCGAAGGGGCATGGGTACCGGTGTGAAAGTGGGCGGCGGAATCGGTGGCGGCCTGGTGCTGCTTGTTGCGCTCCTGCTGGGCATCAACCCCAACATGCTTGGGGGGTTAACCGACGGCGGGACTGCGGGACAGTCCCAGGGCACGGCACCGGCCTGCACCACCGGAGCGGACGCCGACGCCCGGCTGGACTGCCGGATCACCGGCACCGTCAACAGCCTCAACGCCTTCTGGCCCGGCTACCTGAAGCAGTACAACGTGCAGTATCCCCGCCCGGAGGCAGTGATCTTCAGCGGCGGCACCAACACCGGGTGCGGGTCCGCCACCTCGGACGTAGGGCCTTTCTACTGCCCCACGGACACCACCGCCTACTTCGATCCCGGCTTCTTCCAGGAACTCGTGGACCGCTTCGGTTCCTCCGGCGGCCCCCTGGCCCAGGAATACGTGGTGGCCCACGAATTCGGCCACCACGTCCAGAACCTGCTGGGTGACCTGCAGCGGGCGCAGCAGGATCCGCAGGGACCCGAGTCCGGCTCCGTCCGGACCGAACTGCAGGCCGACTGCTACGCGGGACTGTGGGCCAAGTACGCCTCCACCACGCCGGACCCCGCCACCGGCCAGCCTTACCTGGAACCGCTTACCCAGCAGGACGTGAACGACGCGCTGTCTGCGGCGGCTTCCGTGGGCGATGACCGGATCCAGAAGGCCGCCACCGGCCGCGTCTCCCCCGAGGGCTGGACCCACGGCTCCAGCGAGGAACGCCAGCGCTGGTTCACCCGCGGCTACCAGTCCGGCGACATCAAGCAGTGCGACACGTTCAGCGCCGCCACCCTCTAAGTCCCCATCGATTGCTCCGTATCGGCCCTTTTGGCACCTCAAAACGGCAGTTACGGAGCAATGGACGAAAAACGGCGGGTCACCTTCCCCAGGGAAGGTGACCCGCCGTCGTCGTACTTTTTTCAGATGTTGAAGCCGAGGGCCCGCATCTGGTCCTTGCCGTCATCGGTGATCCGCTCGGGACCCCATGGCGGCATCCATACCCAGTTCAGGCGCCAGTCGTCCACGACGCCGTCCAGCGCCTGGCCCACCTGCTCCTCGAGCACATCGGTGAGCGGGCAGGCGGCGGTGGTGAGCGTCATGTCGATCAGGAGCGCGCCGTCGTCGTCGGAGTACTTCAGGCCGTACAACAGGCCCAGGTCCACCACGTTGACGCCGAGCTCAGGGTCGATGACGTCCTTGAGCGCCTCTTCGACGTCCTCCAGGGCCGTGCGGCCCGGCTTGATTTCGGTCATGACAAGTCCTTACTAGGCCTGTACTGCGGCCGGAGCCGCGACGGTGGCTGCGCCGGCGCCCTTGGCGTAACGGTCGTAGCCTTCTTCCTCGAGGCGGTCGGCCAGTTCGGGGCCGCCCTCCTCAACAACCTGGCCGTCCACGAACACGTGGACGAAGTCAGGCTTGATATAGCGCAGGATCCGGGTGTAGTGGGTGATGAGGAGCGTACCCATGTTGCCCTCGGAGTGCACACGGTTGACGCCCTCGGACACGATCTTCAGTGCGTCAACGTCGAGGCCGGAGTCAGTTTCGTCAAGGACGGCGAATTTGGGCTTGAAGAGCTCCAGCTGCAGGATCTCCACGCGCTTCTTCTCGCCGCCGGAGAAACCTTCGTTGACGTTGCGCTGGGCGAAGTCAGCGTCGATGCGCAGCTGCTCCATGGCAGCCTTGACGTCCTTGGTCCAGGTGCGCAGCTTGGGGGCCTCACCGTCGATGGCGGTCTTCGCGGTACGCAGGAAGTTGGTCATGCTGACACCGGGGACCTCCACCGGGTACTGCATGGCCAGGAAGACGCCGGCGCGGGCACGCTCGTCCACGCTCATCTCCAGCACGTCCTCGCCGTCCAGGGTGATGGAGCCGCTGGTCACGTTGTAGCGGGGGTGGCCGGCGATGGTGGAGGCCAGGGTCGACTTGCCGGAGCCGTTCGGGCCCATGATGGCGTGGGTTTCACCGGTGCGGATGGTCAGGCTGACGCCCTTCAGGATTTCCTTGGTGCCCTGTTCCGTCTCAATGCTGACGTGCAGGTCCTTGATCTCAAGAGTAGACATATGTCTTGTTCTCCTCTGCGCCGCGCCTGCCGGCTGCGGTGCGCTCTGTGTCTGGAAGTGTGGTTCGTAATTCTGTGGTGCTAGCTGAAGTTCGGAGCTTCGGCGCCGTTGAGGACGTTGCTGACGTCCACGTAGACCTCATCCCCTGCGATCTCGACGGCGAATACCGGTACGGGATCGTAGGCGGGCAGCTGCAGCGGCTGGCCGCTGCGGAGGTCGAACTGCGAGCCATGGCCCCAGCACTCGATGGTGCAGCCATCCACGTCGCCTTCGGATAATGAAATGTCCGCGTGCGAGCAGGTGTCGCCGATCGCGTGGATCTCCCCCATGGAATCCTTGACGATCGCCACAGGGTAGTCGTCGATCAGGATCCGCAGCGCCTGCTTCACCTGGATTTCGTCCACCTTGCAGACAAGCTCGCCTTTTGGCTGGTCAGTCATCTGAAAACCGTGCTCCGTAGCTTCTAGTTGTCCGTCAGTGCGAGTTCGTGCTCGACAGCATCAGTCAGCCGCTCCTCGATGGAGGGGACCTTGATCTGCTGGATGATTTCGTTCAGGAAGCCCCGGACCACCAGGCGGCGGGCAACATCCTCGGGGATGCCGCGGGCCATCAGGTAGAACAGGTGCTCGTCATCCATCCGGCCGGTGGCGCTGGCGTGGCCTGCACCCTCGATCAGCCCGGTCTCGATTTCGAGGTTGGGCACCGAGTCGGCGCGGGCACCGTCGGTGAGCAACAGGTTGCGGTTGGCCTCGTAGGTGTCGGTGCCTTCTGCTTCCTTGCGGATCAGGACGTCACCAACCCAGACAGCGTGCGCGTTGCGGCCTTGCAGGGCACCCTTGTAGAGGACGTTGGATTTGCAGTTGGGCACGGCGTGGTCCACGAAGAGACGCTGCTCAAGGTGCTGGCCGGCGTCGGCGAAGTACAGGCCGAACAGTTCGGCCTCGCCACCGGGGGCAGTGAACCGGGCCGACGGCGTGACGCGGACCAGGTCGCCGCCCAGGCTCACCATGACGTGCTTGAGCTTGGCGTCGCGGCCGATCTTTGCCTGCTGGGAGGAGGCATGGACAGCGTCGTCGTTCCATTCCTGGAGCGAGACAACCGTGAGGTTGGCACCGTCTTCGACGATGATTTCAACGTTTTCCGAGACCACGGCGGAGCCCTTGTGGTTCAGGACCACAACAGCCTTGGAGAACTTTTCGGCGACGATCACCAGGTGCTGCGCGGCAGCCTCAAGGGACGAGCCTTCGATGTCGACGGTGATCTCCGTCAAGGCTTCGAACTCCTCGGGGATGGTCACCACGGTGGCCTGGGCGAAGTTCTCCCAGGCGTTGGCGGAGACGCGGTCCTCTGGGATGCCGGCGGTACCGATCCGCTGGTCGTCGCGGCCGACGCCCTCGACAACGACGCCTTCCGGGCCCTTGACGATCACGGTGGGAGCCGCGCCGGACAGGACCTCCGAGTGAAGGCCGCGGAGGCGCTTCAGCGGGGTGAACCGCCAGTCCTCCTCCATGCCGGTGAGCGGCTTGAAGTCAGCGAGCTTGTAGGACGTCAGCCGGCCGGCGCGTGAGCTGTCCGGCACGCCGACGCCGCCACCGTGGGAGTGGCGCTTGGCTGAAGCGCCCGCAAGCGGGGCCTTGCCGTTGGCGTTGATCGGCGAGAGACTCTCGCCCTCTTCGGTGAAGCCGTCGATGAACGGCTGGGCTGAGGGCGCGCCGATGCGTGCCTTTTCAGTAGTGATTTCAGTCATCGTTATCCGACGGACCCTTCCATCTGCAGTTCAATGAGGCGGTTCAGCTCAAGTGCGTACTCCATGGGGAGCTCACGGGCAATCGGCTCGATGAAGCCGCGCACGATCATCGCCATGGCTTCGTCTTCGCGCATGCCGCGGGACATCAGGTAGAAGAGCTGCTCTTCGCTGACCCGGGAAACAGTTGCCTCATGGCCCATCACAACGTCGTCCTCACGGATGTCTATGTACGGGTAGGTGTCCGAGCGGCTGATCGTGTCAACGAGCAGCGCGTCGCAGCGGACGGTGTTGGCGGAGTGCTTGGCGCCTTCACGGACCTGGACCAGGCCGCGGTATGCTGCGCGTCCGCCGCCGCGGGCCACGGACTTGGAGATGATGGAACTCTTGGTGTTCGGCGCAATGTGCACCATCTTGGAGCCGGTGTCCTGGTGCTGGCCTTCGCCGGCGAACGCGATGGACAGGGTCTCGCCCTTGGCGTGCTCGCCCACCAGGTACACGGCCGGGTACTTCATGGTGACCTTGGAGCCGATGTTGCCGTCGACCCATTCCATGGTGGCGCCTTCTTCGCAGATGGCACGCTTGGTCACCAGGTTGTACACGTTGTTCGACCAGTTCTGGATGGTGGTGTACCGGACCCGGGCGCCCTTCTTCACGATGATCTCCACCACGGCGGAGTGCAGCGAGTCAGAGGTGTAGATCGGCGCGGTGCAGCCCTCGATGTAGTGGACGTAGGAATCCTCGTCCGCGATGATCAGGGTCCGCTCGAACTGGCCCATGTTTTCGGTGTTGATGCGGAAGTATGCCTGCAGGGGGATGTCCACGTGGACGCCCTTGGGAACATAGACAAAGGAGCCGCCGGACCAGACAGAGGTGTTCAGCGAGGCGAACTTGTTGTCGCCCACGGGGATGACGGTGCCGAAGTACTCCTGGAAGATCTCCGGGTGTTCTTTCAACGCCGTGTCGGTGTCCAGGAAGATGACGCCCTGCCGCTCAAGATCCTCACGCAGCTGGTGGTAAACAACCTCGGACTCGTACTGGGCAGCGACACCGGAAACAAGGCGCTGCTTCTCGGCCTCGGGGATGCCCAGCTTGTCGTAGGTGTTCTTGATGTCCTCGGGCAGGTCGTCCCAGGTGGCGGCCTGCTTCTCCGTGGAGCGGACAAAGTACTTGATGTTGTCGAAGTCGATGCCGGAGAGGTCCGCACCCCAGGTGGGCATGGGCTTGCGGTCGAAGTACTTCAAACCCTTGAGGCGCAGGTCAAGCATCCATTCGGGTTCGCTCTTCTTGGCCGAAATGTCCCGGACTACCTCTTCGCTGAGCCCACGGCGGGCATTGGCGCCGGCGTCGTTCTTGTCAGCCCAGCCGTACTCGTAGGTGCCGATGCCGTGGAGCTCGGGATTCTTTTCCAGAATCTCCGAGATCACAGTGTTTTCGGCGACTGCTTTCTCTGATAGTTGGTCCGTCATCACGGCCTTTCTTGCTGATGGTTGTTTACTTCATTCAGGCCGGCGGGGGCTGCCTCCGGCGCGAGGGCCGGTTTGGCAGACAGCCTGCCTGTAGGAATGTGGGTGGTGCAGACGTGGCCGCCGCGCGCCAGGGTGGAGAGCCGGCGTACGTCCACTCCCACCAGCCTTGAGAAGACTTCGGTTTCCACGTCGCAAAACACCGGGAAGCGGGCTGCGAGCTGCTGGATGGGACAGTGGCCCTGGCAGAGCTGCACACTGGAAAGCGCCGCGGGCAACGGAGCCTTTGCCTCGATGGACGCGGCGGAGGCCACAAAGTTGTCGCGGCTCAACGCGGCCGAAAGTGCTGCGGCGCGGTCCCGGATGTCCGGCCCGGCCTGTTCAATTTCAGGGGCATACCGCCGCTCCATATCCGCAAAACGCTCCTCGGCGAAGGCCCGCACCGCGTCCGGGCCGGCCACCTGCTGCAGCTGCTGGAGCGCGAGGGCGGCGATGTCCAGGTAGTCGTTGCCCAGGCTTGACTGGCCCTGGGAACTGAGGACGTAGCGGCGGGCGGGGCGGCCGGCACCTGCTCCGGGCTTCGCAACCCGCTTGACCTCGATGACGCCGGCACGCGAGAGGTGGTCCAGGTGGCGCCTGACAGCGGCAGGGGTGAATCCCAGCATGTCCCCCAGTTCGGCCGCGCTGACGGGGCCGTGTTCCAGGACGGCAGCGAGGACCCGGTCCCGGGTTCGCTCGTCGGCATCAGCCACAGGACTGGATGCGACAGGACCGGGCCCGGCCACGGGCACAGCAGCAGCGTTGGTCATGGAATACACAACACAATCATGTCGTAATTTAGTCCCGCACTCCAGTAAGGGCAGGCTGACCTCGGTCGCTGCAGGGATGCCGTGCCCGGGCGGACCACGGCAAATACTACATCCCGTAGAATACTGTGGTGCGATCCCCCCAGTCCCCTGTCTTGTCCATCCATGGGCTCATCAAGGACGTAGGCCCCCTTTCCAGCCTGGACGGAAAGATGCTCAGGGTTGTCAGCGGTGTTTCACTCGTCGCGGAGCGCGGACAGGTAACCGCCCTCCTTGGCGCGAACGGCGCCGGAAAGACGACCACCCTCGAATGCGCCCAGGGCCTGCAGAAGCGCAGCGGCGGCAGCATCTCGCTGCTGGGCCAGGACCCTGCCGCGGCAGGGGCTGAGCTGCGCTCCCGGGTAGGCGTAATGCTGCAGGACGGTGGCCTCCCGCCGTCGGCCCGTCCCCTCCCGCTGCTGCGGCACATCGCCGGGCTGTACGCACGCCCGTGGCCGCTGGAGGACCTGGTGGGCAGGCTCGGCATCGATACCTTCAGCCGGACCAGCGTGCGGAGATTGTCCGGCGGCCAAAAACAGCGCCTTGCCCTTGCCGCCGCCCTGATCGGCAGGCCCGAAGTCCTGTTCCTGGACGAGCCGAGCGCCGGCCTGGACCCGCAGTCCCGGCAGCTGGTGTTCGACCTGATCGCCGAGTTGCGGGACAGCGGGATGGGCATCATCCTCACCACGCACCTCATGGACGACGCCCAGCGCCTGGCGGACTATGTGTACATCATCGACGGCGGCCGCAACGTTGCCGAGGGGACGGTCCAGGAACTTCTGCAGCGCAGCCCGGCTGCGGAACAGGGCGGCGAGCACGTCCGGACGCTGGTGTTCGAGGCCCCCGCCGGCCTGGACCTTGCCGCGGTACTGCCGGACGACGTCGACGTCTCCGAAGCCCGCGCCGGCAGCTACACCGTCACCGGCGCCCTGATGCCGCGGCATTTATCCGTCCTTGCCCAGTGGTGGGAAGCGAAAGGCATCATGCCCGCATCAATGAGCCTTCAGGCGCGTAGCCTTGAAGACGTCTTTCTGGACATTTCGGGAAAGGACATCCGATGAGCACGGGAGCAATGCAGGAGGCGCAGCAGCCTGCGTCCCTGCTGCGCCGTGTCCTGCTGCAGGGCAAATACGAGGCATTGACCATGCTGCGGAACGGCGAGCAGCTGATCCTCGCGGTGGTGCTGCCGCTGCTGGCACTTGTTGGGCTGACGGTGACCCCCTTCCTGGACGGGATGGGCTCCAGCCGCATCAACGTGGCCGTTCCGGGGATCCTTGCCCTGTGCGCGATGTCCACCGCGTTCACCGGCCAGGGAATCGCCACCGGCTTCGACCGCCGCTATGGGGTCCTCCGCTTCCTGTCCACCACGCCCCTGGGCCGGGGCGGCCTGATCGCCGGGAAAGTCCTTTCGGTCCTGGCAGTCCTGTGCCTCCAGGTAGTGGTGGTGTCCCTGGTTGCCCTGGCGCTGGGATGGCAGCCGACGGCGGCGGGCTGGCTCCCGGGGCTGGCGCTGCTCGCGCTGGGCGCGGCGGCGTTCACCGCACTGGGGCTGCTGGTGGCCGGAACTGTCCGGCCGGAAGCCACCCTGGCCATCACCAACCTGATGTGGATCCTCCTGGGAGCCATGGGCGGCATCGTCATCCCCGCCGAACGGCTGCCGGCCGCGGCGCAGGCCATTGTGCACTTCCTGCCTTCCGGCGCCCTGGGCGAATCGATGCGCGCCGCTTTCCTGGACGGGGCCGTAGACGGCGGCGCCGCCCTCATCCTGCTGCTCTGGACTGTCATTGCCGGGGCAGCAGCCATCCGTTGGTTCAAGTGGAATTGAGATAATCGTGACCACGGCTTCACGCCTCCCCCAGCTCGCCGGCCGCCTGGCGTCGCGGCTCCCACGCACCGTGGACGCGCGCATCCGCGGCCTCGCGGTCGCTTCCCTGATTGGCCAGACCCTTCTGGTGGTCACCGGCGGCGCCGTCCGGCTGACGGCATCCGGACTGGGCTGCCCCACCTGGCCCCGCTGCACCTCGGACTCTCTTGTCAACACCCCGGAGATGGGCATCCACGGCTTCATCGAGTTCGGCAACCGGCTCCTGACGTTCGCACTGGCCGCCGTGGCCGCCCTGATGCTGGTGTACCTGTGGAACCTGCGGAAGGAACGCCGGGACCTCTTCCTGCTGGCCCTCGGCCTGCTGGCCAGCATCCCCGCCCAGGCCGTCATCGGCGGCATCACCGTCCTCACCAACCTCAACCCGTGGGTGGTGGGCCTGCACTTCCTGGTCTCCATGGCCCTGGTGGTCTTCGCCACCCTGCTCGTCAACCGGGCCTTCGGCCGGACCGGCCGCTTCCTTGCCTCACGGCCCGCCGCCCTGCCCGCCGCCCTGCGCCCGGTGACCGCCGCCGTCGCCCTTTTCTCCGCCATCGCCGTGATGCTCGGCGTCGTGGTTACGGGGGCGGGTCCCCACGCCGGCGACGCTGATGCTCCCCGCAACGACCTGGACTGGGACCTGTTCTCCCACATCCACGCGGTGCCCGCATACCTGGTCACTGCCGGCACCGTGGTGGCGCTGGTGCTGGTCATCCGGCGCGGCGTAACCGGCCGCTCCCGGACGGCTGTCCTGGCACTCCTGGGGGTCACCCTGCTCCAGGCCGCCATCGGGTTCACGCAGTATTACAACGGCATTCCGGCGCTGCTGGTGGCGGCCCACATGCTCGGCGCAGCCCTGCTGATGGCCGCCTCAACAAACGCCTGGGACATCGCCCACTCCAGTCCGGTGGACCTGTCCCCCGCCGTGGGACAGTCCAGGGCAGCGGCACAGTCCAGGGCCGCGAAGTAGGCGCACGCCCTTTCCCCTTGAAACGCGTCAGGCGCCCCGGCCCCGTAGGGGACCGGGGCGCCTGGCTGTCTCAGGGCTTTTTGTGCGCAGGGCCCGGGACGCGGGAAGTTACCTGCCTGCGGGGGCGTGGCCCCGGAGCCCGGCCTCGCAGGCAGGGTCAAGGTTCCCGACGCCGTCGGCCGTGATTTGGAGGACCTGCGCCGTGGCAATGTCATAGAACAGGCCCGTGGCCTGCACCTTTCCTTCCGCCAGCACCGGTCCCGCCACCGCATGGTCCTGCAGCTTGGCCAGCTGCACGGCGACGTTGACCATCGCCAGCTGGTCAAGGGTGCTGTAGCCCGCTGCTGCGGCCTGCCTGCCAACCGGATGCCCTGCAAGCAGTTCGGTGTAACTTGGCCGGGCGTGGTCCAGCCATTGCCCGAAGGCCGGTCCAAGGGAAGCGTTGCCGCCGCCGTCCGCTTCTGCCAGCAGCGCCTTCATGGCACCGCAGTTGGAGTGCCCGCAGATCACCAGCGATTGCACCCCCAGGCCGTTGACGGCGAAGGACAGGGCTGAATCGATGGAGGCGTCCTGGCCGTGGCTGCAGACCACGTTGCCGATGTTCCGCAGCGTGAGCAGGTCCCCGGGACCGCTGCTGGTAATCAGGTTCGGATTGACGCGCGAATCGACACAGGCCACGAACAAGCTGTCCGGGTTCTGCCCTTCCGCCAGGTCATGCACCAGCGGGCGGACCTGGTGGGCAAACCGGCGGTGGTACCTGTTGATCCCCAGGAGCAACGACTCCTTCCGTGGCGGAAGAGGCAGCTCGGTGGCATCTTCGCGCCTGGGAGCCTGGTGCCCAGCGTCCTGGAACACCGTGTTGCCGTGCTCCTCAAGATGCACGGTGCCGCCTGCGGCCTGGTGCTGGCGCTGCCACGCGAGCAAAGCTTCCCGGAAGGAATGGTCAACGTAGTCGGCGTTGAGCTCCACCACCACGTCGGCGGCGGCGTGGACGGACTGAAGGACGCCATTGAGTTTCGGCAGCGCGAAGAAGCTGCACGAACCGGCGATGGTCACCCGCCAGGGCGACGACGGCGCGGTGGGACGGTGCGACTGGATGGGGGCGCGCAGGACACGCCACAGCACGCTGGCAGCAGCGAGGGCCAGGCCGATCATGACGCCCTCCAGCAGGTTAAGGAACACCACGCAGATGAGGGTTACTGCATAAATCGGCAGGTCCCCGGTCCGCAGGCTGGTCCGGATATCGGCCACCTTGATCAGGCGCGCGCCGATGACCACGAGCAGTCCGGCCAGGACTGCCAGTGGGATCAGCTGGATCAGTCCGGCAAAGAGGGCAGAGAACGCAAGGACCCAGACACCGTGCAGGACAGCAGATGTCCGGGTGGCCGCACCCGCTTCCACGTTCGTGGCGCTGCGGACAATCACACCCGTCACCGGCAGCCCGCCCAGGGACCCGGAAACGATGTTTGCAGTGCCCTGGCCGATGAGCTCCCTGTTCAGGTTGGTCCGCGGTCCGGTCTGCATCTTGTCCACGGCCACAGCCGACAGGAGGGATTCGATACTGGCGATCAATGCCATGGTCAGGACGGCAAAAGCGAAGGCACGCCAGTTGCCGTCTGGCATCTGCGGCAGGGCGATGGCGTCGAAAATCGAACCGTCCAGGGAGATCCGCTCGACGCCAGGGGCAAAGGCCACGGCAAGTGCGGTGCCCGCCGCCACGGCGGCCAGGGGGCCGGGAACACGCCGGACAGCGGCGGGCAGGAACTTCCAGCACAGGAGGATTGCCACGACGGCCAGGCCAAGCAGGGCCGCGTGCAGTTCCAAATTGGTGATGGCTGCCGGCAGTGCGGCAAGGTTCTCGAGGGCCGCGCCTGCCGGCCGGGAACCGAGGAGCACGTGGACCTGCTGCAGGATGATGGTGATGCCAATGCCGGCGAGCATGGCCTTGACCACTACCGGTGACACGGCCAGGGCAGCCCTGCCCACGCGGCTGATGCCCAGCAGGAGCTGCATGAGGCCGGCGGCCGCGGTGATGGCGCAGGTCACCTGCCACCCGAACTCCTGGACCAGACCGGCCACGACGACGGTCAGGCCGGCCGCCGGTCCGCTCACCTGCAGCGGTGAGCCGCCCAGGCTTCCGGCCACGATTCCGCCTACGGCTGCGGCGATGAGTCCGGCCATGATGGGCGCTCCCGACGCGGCTGCGATGCCGAGCGAGAGCGGGAGGGCCACGAGGAACACCACGAGGGATGCCGGCACGTCGGCACCAAGATAGGCAGCGAACGGCGGGCGGCGGAAGGTGAAGCGGCGGCGGTTTGCCTTTCCTCCCGGCGGGCTGTGGCTGGGAGCGGGGACTGCGGAGGGACGGGCATCCATGAGAATCTCCTTTGGTCGGGCGAGGGGTCCAGCCCACCGTAAGCAGGTTGTCATAATGGATGACAGTTAAAGTGACGGATATGACATTGCTGTCAACTCTGTTCGGCGCCTGCAGATAAAGCAAAAGGCCGCTCCCACCATGAGGTGGAAGCCGCCCTTTTTCTTTTGCTGGAAGCCTGGCCGGTCGCGCTAGCCGGCCATCAGGGCATGCCCAACAAAGGGGTCCACCGCCAGCGCGATGAACAGCAGGGTCAGGTAGCTGATGGAACCGTGGAACACCTTCATGGCGCGCTTGTCCGCGATGTCCTCGCGCTGCGCGCGGGCGTAGAGGGCATGCGATTCATAGAGAAACCATGCGCCCGCCAGTACTGCTGTGACGGTATAGACCCAACCGGCCCCTCCCGCCGGAATCATCAGCAGCGAGCAGGCAACCATTGCCCAGGCGTACAGGACCACCTGGACAGACACCACCTTGGCCCCGGCGATGGCGCCGAGCATGGGGACCTTGGCGTTCCGGTAATCCTCGCCGTAGCGCATGGACAGGGGCCAGTAGTGCGGCGGGGTCCACAGGAAGATCACCATGAACAGGATGACGGCGGGCCACTCAACGGAGTTGGTGACGGCAGCCCACGCGATCAGCACCGGGAAGCAGCCGGCTGCGCCACCCCAGACGATGTTTTGCGCCGTGCGCCGCTTGAGGATCATGGTGTAAATCACCACGTAGAAGAAAATGGCACCCAGCCCAAGCCAGGCAGAAAGCGGATTGGCTCCGAACCAAAGGATCACGATCGCGGCGGCGCCAAGCAGCCAGGAGAAGACCAGGGCTTCGCGCGGCGTGACTTCGCCAGTGACCAGGGGCCTGTTCTCCGTGCGGTGCATCAGTTTGTCGATGTCCCGGTCGATGTAGCAGTTGAACGCCCCGGCACTGCCTGCGGCGAAGGCGCCGCCCACCAGCGTGGCGAGGATCAGCCCGATGGACGGGAACCCCCGCTCCGCGTAGATCATGGTGGGCAGCGTGCTGACCAGGAGCAGTTCGATCACGCGCGGCTTGGTGAGGGCGAGATACGCCTTTGCCTTACGGGCAAACCCGGCGCCTGAGGCCCGGGATGCGTTCAGCGGCGTATCTGTTGTGCTCACGGTGGCAGTCACCCGTTCTGTGTGGCGGTTGAGGCTGGCAGTGCAGCTCCGGTCGTGCGGCCCGGACCCGGGCACGGCGCGAAGAGAGGAAATGCTTCAGGTGCGTGCAACAGCCGGGGCACCCCGGGCGGCGATAGGGATGCACACCCGGCGTTGGCCTCCAATTATCATACCGCGCCGCCGGGCCTTCCCCGGCCCCGCGATATGCGCACTTGATTGCTCGCGGGCCCATTCGAGCAGATTAACTCAACCCTCCGGAATGGTGATTCACAAAAGGGGAAATTGCGTCCAAAACGTGAGATTCAGGCCGCCTGCAGTATGGAGAAGAGCTAAGCTGTCACCAGATCAGCACGCAGCAAGAAAGCGGTGGAAAACGCATTCCCGTTGCTGTCCGTGACTGAATGCAAGGATCAACGTTTCGATGGTGAACGGCTGGTACACACCGCAGCGGGCGCCAACAGCGCGCCCTTGAACGGATCCTGTGTACCACCGCCACCAGCACAGAGAGGGGCCCGGTTTTCGTGCCACATTTGGAAGAGCAAGAACTGTCATGGACCAGCTTGGACCAGCGGGCGGTGGACACCATCCGCGTCCTGGCCGCCGACGCCGTGGAGAAGGTGGGCAACGGCCATCCCGGCACCGCCATGAGCCTGGCCCCGGCCGCCTACCTGCTTTTCCAGAAGCTGATGCGCCACGATCCCCGTGATCCGCAGTGGCTGGGCCGCGACCGCTTCATCCTGTCCCCCGGCCATACCTCCCTCACGCTCTACATCCAGTTGTTCCTTTCCGGCTACGGGCTGGAACTGAAGGACCTGGAGGCACTGCGCACCTGGGGTTCACTCACCCCTGGACACCCTGAGTACAAGCACACCGCCGGCGTGGAGATCACCACCGGCCCGCTGGGCCAGGGCCTCGCGTCTTCGGTGGGCTTCGCCTACTCGCAGCGCCGCCAGCGCGGCCTGTTCGACGCCGACGCTCCCGCTGGCCAGTCGCCGTTCGACCACACCATCTGGGTCATCGCTTCCGACGGCGACCTCCAGGAAGGCGTCACGGCCGAGGCTTCCTCGCTGGCCGGCCACCAGGAACTCGGGAACCTCGTAGTCATCTATGACGAGAACCACATCTCCATCGAGGACGACACCGACATCTCGTTCACCGAGGATGTCCTGAAGCGCTACGAGGCCTACGGCTGGCACACCCAGCGGGTGGACTGGACCCGGACCGGCGAATACAAGGAAGACGTCCAGGAGCTCTACACAGCCCTGCTCGCCGCCAAGGCCGAGACCTCCAAGCCGTCCATCATCTCGCTGCGGACCATCATCGGCTACCCGGCGCCCAAGAAGCAGAACACCGGCAAGATCCATGGCTCCGCCCTCGGCGCCGACGAAGTCGCCGCATTGAAGGAAGTTCTGGGCTTCGATCCCGCCAAGGCCTTTGAGGTGGACCAGGAAGTCCTGAACCACGCCCGCCAGGTGGTGGAGCGCGGCGCCGCCGAGCGCAAGGAATGGGAAGAGTCCTTCAACGCCTGGCAGGCAGCCAACCCCGAGGGCGCGGCGCTCCTGCAGCGTATCGAAGCACAGGAACTTCCCGAAGGCGTGGACGCAGCCCTCCCGGTCTTCCCGGCCGGCAAGGACGTCTCCACCCGCGCGGCATCCGGCAAGGTCCTCAATGCCCTGGGCCCGGTCCTGCCCGAACTGTGGGGCGGCTCCGCCGATCTGGCCGAGTCCAACAACACCACCATTGAGGGCTCGCCGTCCTTCGTGCCGGCCTCCAAGCAGACCGATGCCTGGTCCGGCAACCCGTACGGCCGCGTGCTGCACTTCGGCATCCGCGAGCACGCCGCTGCCTCGATCGTGAACGGCATCAGCCTGGCGGGCAACACCCGCGCATTCTCCGGCACCTTCCTGATCTTCAGCGACTACCAGCGCCCCGCCATCCGCCTCGGTGCTCTGATGGGCGCTCCGTCGCTGTACGTCTGGACGCACGACTCCATCGGCCTGGGCGAGGACGGCCCCACCCACCAGCCGGTGGAGCAACTCGCCTCGCTGCGCGCCATCGTGGGCCTGGACGTGGTACGCCCCGGCGACGCCAACGAGGTGGCAGCCGCCTGGAAGACCATGCTGGAAAACCACGGCAACCCGGCAGGCATCGTCCTGACGCGCCAGAACATCCCTACCTGGGAACGCGGCGTGGGCGACGCGGACGGTGACACCTTCGCGTCCACGGCGGGTGTGGCAAAGGGCGGCTACGTCCTGGCCGAGGCATCGAAAGACGGCGCCACGGTGCCGGCCGACGTGATCCTCATTGCCACCGGTTCCGAGGTCCAGCTGGCCGTCCAGGCCCGCGAAGCCCTCCAGGCCGACGGCATCGCGGCCCGCGTTGTCTCCATGCCGTGTGTTGAGTGGTTCAAGAAGCAGGACGCCGCCTACCGCGAGTCCGTCCTGCCCGCCGCCGTCAAGGCACGCGTCTCGGTGGAAGCCGGGCTGGCCTTGGGCTGGCGTGAATTCGTCGGCGATGCCGGCCGTTCCGTGAGCCTCGAGCACTACGGCGCTTCCGCTGACTACAAGCGCCTCTTCCAGGAGTTCGGCATCACGGCAGAAGCAGTGGCTGCCGCCGCCAAGGACTCCCTCTCCAGCCTCCAGGCCTGAAACCCAAACTTTTAGGAGTTACAGAAATGACGACACCCACCCAGCAGCTCTCCGACGCCGGAGTCTCCATCTGGCTCGACGACCTTTCCCGCGGACGCCTGGAAACCGGCACGCTCCGCAAGCTCATTGAAGAAAAGAACGTGGTTGGCGTGACTACCAACCCCTCCATCTTCCACGCGGCCATCACCTCCGGTACTGACTACGACCACATCATTGCCGGCAAGGCAGCAGAAGGCGCCAGCGTGGAGGACACGATCTTCGAGATCACCACCACCGACGTCGCTGACGCCTGCGACCTGTTCGCACCGGTAGCGGCAGCCAGCAAGGGCATTGACGGCCGGGTTTCCATCGAGGTTGATCCCCGCCTGGCCTGGGACACTGCAGGAACCATCGCGGAGGCCAAGCACCTCTCCCAGCGCGTCAACAAGGACAACGTCCTCATCAAGATCCCGGCAACGATCGAAGGCCTCGGCGCCATCACGGCCACCCTGGCCGAGGGCATCAGCGTCAACGTGACCCTGATCTTCTCGCTGGAGCGTTACCGCGCGGTCATCAACGCCTTCCAGGCCGGCCTGGAGCAGGCCAGGGAAAACGGCCACGACCTCTCGAAGATCCACTCCGTGGCCTCGTTCTTCGTCTCCCGCGTGGACTCCGAAATCGACAAGCGCCTCGACAAGATTGGCACCGACGAGGCCAAGGCCCTCAAGGGCAAGGCAGGCCTTGCCAACGCCCGCCTGGCCTACCAGGTCTACGAAGAGCTCTTCGCCACCGAACGCTGGGCCCTGCTGGCCGACGCCGGTGCGCTCCCCCAGCGTCCCCTGTGGGCTTCCACCGGCGTGAAGGATCCGGCCTACCCGGACACTCTCTACGTCACCGAGCTCGTTGCCCCCGGCGTGGTGAACACCATGCCGGAAAAGACCCTGGATGCCACCTTCGACCACGGCGTGGTGACCGGTGACACCGTCAGGGGCACCTATGACGAGGCGAACGCCACGCTGGATGCCCTGGAAAAGCTGGGGATCTCCTACAACGACGTCGTGGCACTCCTCGAGACCGAAGGCCTGGACAAGTTCGTGGCCAGCTGGAAGGAACTCCTCGCCGACGTCGAAGGCGCCCTCGCCTCTGCACGGAAGGCTTCCTAACACCTATGAGCACTCTCAGCTACGACGCCACCGGCGCAGCCCAGCAGGCACTTGAACAGCACCTGCCCGCCCTCGTCGAGGACCGGATTGCCACCCGGATCTTCGCCAAGGACCACACCCTGTGGGGTCCGGATGCCGAGTCCGAGTCGGCGGTCCGCCTCGGTTGGGTGGAGGCCGCATCCGTCTCACAGCCTTTGGTCAAGGACATCCTGGAACTCCGCGACGCCCTCCGCGCCGAGGGCGTCAGCAGGATCGTGCTCTGCGGCATGGGCGGATCCTCGCTGGCCCCCGAGGTCATCGCAGGCACCGCCGGCGTCGAGCTGACAGTGCTGGACAGCACCGACCCGGACCAGGTCAGGGCTGCCCTCGCGGACCGGCTGGCAGAGACCGCCATCGTGGTCTCATCCAAGTCCGGCTCCACCCTGGAGACCGACTCGCAGCGGCGCATTTTCGAGCAGGCCTTCACGGAGGCCGGCGTGGACGCCAAGAGCCGGATCATCATCGTGACGGACCCGGACTCGCCGCTGGACAAGGCATCCCGCGAAGCCGGCTACCGGGCAGTGTTCAACGCCGACCCCAACGTGGGCGGCCGCTACTCGGCCCTGACGGCATTCGGCCTGGTCCCCTCCGGCCTGGCCGGCGTGGACGTCCAGGCGTTCCTCGACGAGGCAGAGGAAGCTGCCGAGATCCTCAACGACGACGCCCCTGAGAACATCGGGCTGGCCCTGGGCACCGCCCTGGGGGGTACCAGCCCGCTGCGGAACAAGATCGTCATCGCCGAGGACGGCTCCGGCATCGTTGGCTTCGCCGATTGGGCTGAGCAGCTCATCGCCGAATCCACCGGCAAGCTGGGCACCGGCGTCCTTCCCGTCGTCGCCGGCCCGCATGCCGCTGAGGTAACCGCCGGCGCCCCTGACGTCCTGGTGGTGCGGCTCGTGGCCGCGGATGCCGACGTCGAACTCGGTGACAACCAGGTGGCCATCGCAGGCGGCCTCGCCATGCAGATGATGGTGTGGGAGTTCGCCACTGCCGTTGCCGGTCGCCTGCTGGGAATCAACCCGTTCGACCAGCCCGACGTCGAGGCCGCCAAGGTGGCTGCGCGCGGGCTGCTGGACGCCCAGCCGGAACCCACGCCTGCGGCATTCGTTGACGGCGCCATTGAGGTCCGCGGCGGCGATTGGCTCGGGGACGCTGCCACCGCAGAGGGTGCCGTCAAGGCCCTGCTGGGCACCCTGGCTGAGGACAGCTACCTGAGTGTCCAGGCGTACTTCGACCGGCTCGCTTTCGCCGGACTTGAGGGTATCCGGGACGAACTGGCGGCCGCCACGGGCCGCCCGGTGACGTTCGGCTGGGGCCCGCGGTTCCTGCACTCCACCGGCCAGTTCCACAAGGGCGGGCCGGCCATCGGCGTGTTCCTGCAGGTCACTGCCGCGCCCGCCGAGGACCTGGGAATCCCGGACCGGCCCTTCACCTTTGGCGAGCTCATCTCCGCCCAGGCTGCAGGCGACGCCCAGGTGCTGGGTGAGCACGGCCGTCCCGTGCTGCGCCTCCACCTCACCGACCGTGCCGCCGGCGTGGCGCAGCTGCAGGACGTTGTCGCTGCCCTGTCCACCCGCGCATCCGCTACCGAAAGCTAAGGCGCAGAAGCAACCATGCCAGAAACTGAATACGGCAGGAAGGGCGCGGGCCGCGGGCGTAATCCGCTGCGCGATCCGCGTGACCGCCGTTTGAACCGGATTGCCGGTCCGTCGTCCTTGGTGCTCTTTGGGGTAACGGGTGACCTTGCCCGGAAAAAGCTGATGCCGGCTGTGTACGACCTCGCCAACCGTGGGTTGCTGCCGCCGAGTTTCGCGCTGGTAGGGTTCGCCCGCCGGGAGTGGGACAAGGAAGACTTCGCCGCGGAGGTGAAGGCATCGGTGCAGGCCCATGCCCGCACTCCTTTTGATGAGGCGGTATGGAACCAGTTGTCCGAGGGCATCCGTTTTGTCCAGGGCGAGTTCGACGACGACGCCGCGTTCGAGCGGTTGGGCGAGACGATCAAGGAACTCGACGACGTCCGCGGCACCCGCGGGAACCACGCGTTCTACCTGTCCATTCCGCCCAAGGCGTTCGAGCAGGTCTGCCGGCAGCTGTCCAAGCACGGCCTGGCGCAGGCCGAGGGGGACAAGTGGCGGCGTGTGGTGATCGAAAAGCCGTTCGGCCATGACCTGGAGTCGGCCCGGAAGCTGAACGACATCGTGGAGTCGGTATTCCCGCCGGACGCGGTGTTCCGGATCGACCATTATTTGGGCAAGGAAACGGTGCAGAACATCCTGGCGCTGCGCTTCGCCAACCAGTTGTTCGAGCCGTTGTGGAACGCCAACTACGTGGACCACGTCCAGATCACCATGGCCGAGGACATCGGTACCGGCGGCCGGGCAGGGTATTACGACGGCGTGGGCGCGGCCCGCGACGTGATCCAGAACCACCTGCTGCAGCTGCTCGCGCTCACGGCAATGGAAGAACCAATCTCCTTCAACGCCGATGACCTGCGCGCGGAGAAGGAAAAGGTCCTCGCCGCGGTCAAACTCCCGGAGGACCTGTCCACGCACTCCGCGCGCGGGCAGTTCACCGGAGGCTGGCAGGGCGGCGAGCAGGTCCAGGGCTACCTGGAGGAAGAAGGCATCCCGGCCGATTCCACCACCGAGACCTATGCGGCGATCCGCGTGGACATCCACACCCGCCGCTGGTCCGGCGTACCGTTCTACCTGCGCGCGGGCAAGCGGCTCGGCCGGCGGGTGACGGAGATCGCGGTGGTGTTCAAACGCGCACCGAACCTGCTGTTCCGCGACCACGGCGAGGATGACTTCGGCCAGAACGCCGTGGTCATCCGGGTCCAGCCTGACGAGGGCGTAACCATCCGGTTCGGGTCCAAGGTCCCGGGCACCCAGATGGAAGTCCGCGATGTGACCATGGACTTCGGATATGGCCACTCCTTCACCGAATCGAGCCCGGAGGCTTACGAGCGGCTGATCCTGGACGTGCTCCTCGGTGAGCCGCCGCTGTTCCCGCGGCATGAGGAAGTGGAGCTCTCCTGGAAGATCCTTGACCCGTTCGAGGAATACTGGGCCTCCCTGGCCGAACAGCCCGAACCCTACGCCCCCGGCTCCTGGGGCCCGGCCTCTGCTGATGAGCTGCTGGCCCGTGACGGACGAACCTGGAGAAGGCCATGATCGTTAACCTGCCGGACACCACCACCTCGAAGGTGTCCAAGAGACTCATGTCCCTGCGCGAGCAGGGCGGCGTGATTGCCCTGGGCCGGGTGCTGACCCTGGTGGTCGTGACCAAGTCCGGGCTCGAGGAAGAAGCGATCGAGGCCGCCAACGACGCCAGCCGGGAACACCCCTGCCGGATCATAGTGCTCGCCGACGCCGGGAAAGACGCCGAGGACCGGCTCGACGCCCAGATCAGGGTCGGCGGGGACGCTGGTGCGTCCGAGGTGATCGTGCTGCGCGGCTACGGCCAGCTCGCGCACGAATCCGAGTCCCTGGTGGCTGCGCTGCTCCTCCCGGACGCCCCGATCGTGGCCTGGTGGCCGCACGGTGCCCCGGAGAACGCCTGCGAAACCTCCATCGGGGCAATCGCGCACCGCCGGATCACCGACTCCGCGAACGAACCGGACCCGCAGGCCGCGCTGGAACGGATCCACCACACCTACAAGGCCGGTGACACCGACCTCGCCTGGACCCGGCTGACCAACTGGCGCATCCAGCTCGCCGCGGCCCTGGACGGAGTCGATTCCTCCCCGGTGACGGCTGTCGCGGTCGAAGGTGCCTCGGACTCACCCTCGACGATCCTGCTGGCGGCCTGGCTCACCCTGACCCTGGATGCACCCGTCACCATCGTGGCGGACCCCGCCGGGACCGGCATCCGCCGCGTCCGGCTCTCCCGCCCCGGCGGTGACGTCCAGCTCTTCCGTCCCGGACTGTCCGTAGCAGAACTGACCCAGCCGGGCCAGCCCGCCCAGCGGATCTCCCTGCCGCGCCGCAGCCTTCGCGACTGCCTTGCAGAGGAACTCCGCCGCCTCGACCCGGACGAAGTGTTTGGCGAAGTGATTACTATTGGACTGCCACGAACCAATCTAAGGAGCGTCCGACCCAGTGAGCGTTGACCCACGAGTAAGCATCCACCCTGATTCGTCCGTTCTCATGGCCGCCATCGCGGCACGCCTGATCACCAAGCTTGTTGATGTCCAGGACAAGTACGGCGAAGCCACCGTGGTGCTCACCGGGGGAACCGTGGGGATTGGCACGCTGAAGGCTGTTGCGGACTCACCGGCGGCGCCCGCCGTGGACTGGTCGAAGGTCAACTTCTGGTGGGGCGACGAACGCTTTGTGGGGTCTGCGGATCCGGAGCGGAATTCCAGGCAGGCGTTTGACGCGCTGCTTTCCCGCATTCCGGTGGACCCGGAGCGGGTCCACTCCCCGGGTTCCTCCGATGAATTCAGCACTCCCGAGGAAGCAGCTGAGGACTATGCACGCCAGCTGCGGGAGGCCGCAGCAGCGGAGCACGCGGCTGACATGTCCGACGACAGGCCGGAGGAGCCGTCACCGCTCCCCCGGCTCGACGTGGTGCTGCTCGGCGTGGGGCCTGACGCCCATATTGCCTCACTGTTCCCGGAGCAGGCCGGGATCCGTGAAAAGGACCGCACGGTGGTGGGGGTGCGGAACTCCCCCAAGCCGCCGCCGCTGCGGATCTCGCTGACGCTGCCGGCCATCAATACGGCAGCGGAGGTGTGGATGGTTGTGGCCGGTGAGGATAAGGCCGGAGCAGTAGGACTCGCCCTGGCCGGAGCCAATCCGGTGCAGGTGCCCGCGTCCGGCCCGCGGGGAACATCCCGTACGCTGTGGCTGATCGATGAGAACGCCGCTTCACGTGTCCCGCAGCAGCTGGTCCGGAAGGATGCCGCGGGCGCGTAGCTTTTCCAGCGCTCCGGCCAGGACGTCTTCGGCGTCCTGGCCGGAGCGCCGTTCTTTAACGTATTCCAGATGGCTCTTGTAGCCGTCGTCGAACGGATCGTCAGGGGCCGCGGCCTGGCCGTCCCGGGAGGCAGGTCCGCCGCAGCGCCTGCAGTCCCAAATCTGGGGAATCTGGTCCTCGGGCATCTTCAGGAACACGGGCTGCGTCTCGTGCCCCTTGGCGCACCAATAGGACACCCGGATGCGCGGGAGGGGGCGCGAGGACGAGTCGTTCGAATGCAGGCTCGATCCGGACCCTGCCGTAACCCCTGCGCGCGTGCCCCGGAACCCTGATGCTGGATGGACCATAACGACTCCTGCCTCGAAGCGGTCGCCGGGGACCTGCAGCTTAAACGGAACTGTGGCTGCCGGGAAACCGACAGCCACAGTCTAATTCGCAGGCCCGCCAGGCGGCAGGGCCTAAGGAACCTTGTCCAGGATCAGGAATCCCCGGCCCCGCTGAACCGCATGATCAGGCCCAGGGCGATGATCACCACGCCCCACGTGACGCCCAGGATGACGGTGAAGCGGTTGAGGTTTCGTTCTGCCACGCCCGAAGAGCCGAGGCCTGAGCTCATCCCGCCGCCGAACATATCGGACAACCCGCCGCCGCGTCCCTTGTGCAGGAGAATCAGCAGCGTCAGCAGGAGGCTGGTGATGCCCAGGAGGATCTGCAGAATGACATGAAGAACGTCCACGACGGCCTTTCAGAAGTTGGGATTGCGGGAGTATGGGCTGGCTACGGACTAGTCCGTGACCAGGTGGCTCTCGAACCTGACAATATTAGCAAACTCGGCCGGGTCAAGGCTGGCACCGCCCACCAGCAGGCCGTCCACGTCGCGTTCCTGCAGGATGGCGGCGGCGTTGTTGGCCTTGACCGATCCGCCATACAGCAAACGGGTCTTGGCTGCCACGTCGGCGCCGAACAGGGACTCGAGTTCTGCCCGGATGGCGGCGCACATTTCCTGCGCGTCCTCCGGCCCGGCCACCTCACCGGTGCCGATGGCCCAGACGGGCTCGTAGGCAATCACCAGTTCGGCCGCCTGCTCGCTGCTGAGTCCTGCCACGCCGGCGCGGAGCTGCTGCAGCGTGTGGTCAACATGGGTTCCGGCCTGGCGGATCTCCAGGCCTTCCCCTACACAGAGCACGGGTGTGACCCCATGCTTGAAGGCGGCCTTGACCTTGGCGTTGAGAACCTCGTCGGACTCGTTATGGATGGTGCGGCGTTCGCTGTGGCCGACCAGGACGTACTTGCAGCCGAGCTTGTTCAGGAACTGCCCGGAAATGTCGCCGGTGTAGGCGCCCGAGTCGAACTGCGACAGGTCCTGGCCGCCATAGGCGACCTGCAGGTCGTCGCCCTGGACCAGGGTCTGGACACCGCGGAGGTCGGTGAACGGCGGGAAGACGGCCACCTCAACGCGGCTGTAGTCGTGCTTGGCGTCGGAGAGGGTCCAGGCCAGTTTCTGCAGGAGCGTGATGCCCTGCACGTGGTCCATGTTCATTTTCCAGTTGCCCGCGATGAAGGGCTTGCGGTCGAAAGCGCCGTTCGTTGACGTAGTCACGTAATCTCCAAAAAGTTCTTGATATGTGTGCGGCCGGCAGGCTGCCGCGGGCAACCTGCCGGCCGGAGGAATGCGAAGTGGCGTTTGCTGCCGGACAGCAGCGGCGGTTCTACCGGTCCAGGACGCTGAGGCCGGGGAGTTCCTTGCCTTCGAGGTATTCCAGGCTGGCCCCGCCGCCGGTGGAAATGTGCCCGAACTGGTCATCGCTGAATCCCAGGGTGCGCACTGCGGCCGCCGAGTCCCCGCCGCCCACCACGGTGAGCCCGTCGGTCTCGGTCAGGGCCTGGGCGATGGCACGGGTGCCCGCCGAGAATGCCTCGAATTCGAAGACGCCCATGGGGCCGTTCCAGAAGACGGTCCGTGCACCCTTAATCCGCTCGGAGAAGGCAGCCGCGGTATCCGGCCCAATATCCAGGCCGATGCCCTGCGCGCCGAAGCTGCTGTCTTCAATGGCGTCGGCAGCCACGGTTTCGTGCCTGGCGTCGGCAGCGAACTTCTCTGCCACCACGGTGTCCGTGGGAACCACGAACTCCGTCCCGGCGTCGGCTGCCCGCTTCAGGTAGTCCTGGACAACCGGGATCTGGTCCTCCTCAAGGAGGCTGGAGCCAACCTTGCTGCCTGCGGCTGCCAGGAAGGTGAAGAGCATGCCGCCGCCCACCAGGATCGTGTCAGCCTTGCCAAGCAGGTTGTCGATGACCGCAAGCTTGTCCGAGACCTTGGAACCGCCGAGCACCACCACGTAGGGACGCTGGGTGTCAGTGGTCAGCTTCCGGAGGACCTCCACCTCGGTGTGCACCAGGTCGCCCTGGTATGACGGGAGCCGTGTGGCGACGTCGTAGACACTGGCGTGCTTGCGGTGGACGGCACCGAAGGCATCATCCACGTACGCGCCGTTATCCCCGGTCAATGCCACGAGCTCGTCCGCGAAGGCGCCGCGTTCGGCGTCGTCCTTGCTGGTCTCGCGGGCGTCGAACCGGACGTTCTCGAGGACCAGGGCTTCCCCGTCCTGCAGGGACGCCGCAGCTGCCTTGGCGGCATCGCCGACGGTGTCTGCAGCCAGGGTGACCTTGAAGTCCGCCAGTTCGGCGAGACGGTCAACTGCGGGGCGAAGGGAGTACTTTTCCTCCGGGGCGCCCTTGGGGCGTCCGAGGTGGGCTGTTACCAGCACGCGGGCACCGGCGTCCGTGAGCTTTTGCAGCACTGGCAGGGAGGCCTTGATACGGCCATCATCAGTGACTGTAGAGCCGTCGAGCGGCACATTCAGGTCACTTCGAACCAGAATGTACCGCCCGCGGACACCTTCAGCGATCAGTTCGTTGAGGGTGTGGGATGTCATGTGTCTAACCCTAGCCCAGCTTGGCTGCCACAAGCTCCGTGAGGTCCACGAGGCGGTTGGAGTAGCCCCATTCGTTGTCATACCAGGAAACAACCTTGACCTGGTTGCCGATGACCTTGGTCAGGCCCGCGTCGAAGATGGACGAGGCAGGGTCACCGACGATGTCGGAGGAGACGATGGGCTCTTCCGTGTAGGTCAGGAAGCCCTGGAGTTCCTCGGATTCAGCGGCGCGCTTGAGGGCTGCGTTAACTTCCTCGACGGTGGTCTCGCGGGAGACCGTGACAGTGAGGTCGGTGGCGGAGCCAGTGGGCACGGGTACGCGGATGGCGTAGCCGTCCAGCTTGCCCTTGAGCTCCGGCAGGACCAGGCCGATGGCCTTGGCGGCACCGGTGGAAGTGGGAACCATGTTGATGGCGGCGGCGCGTGCCCGGCGCAGGTCCTTGTGCGGGCCGTCCTGGAGGTTCTGGTCGGCGGTGTAGGCGTGGACGGTGGTCATGAGGCCACGTTCGATGCCGAATTCGTCGTTGACCACCTTGGCCAGGGGGCCGAGGCAGTTGGTGGTGCAGGACGCGTTGGAAATGATGTTGTGCTTGGCGTTGTCGTAGAGGTTGTGGTTTACGCCCATCACGATGGTGATGTCCTCGTCCGAGGCCGGGGCGGAGATCAGGACCTTCTTGGCGCCGGCGTCGATGTGCTTCTGCGCGTCGGCTGCCTTGGTGAAGAACCCGGTGGATTCGATGACGATGTCCACACCCAGTTCAGCCCAGGGGAGGTTGGCCGGATCGCGTTCCGCCAGGACCTTGACCACGTTGCCGTTGACGACGATGTTGCCGTCCTTGACCTCGATGGTTTCCTTCAGGCGGCCGCCGACCGAATCGTACTTGAACAGGTGTGCCAGGGCTTCGGGGCTGGTGAGGTCGTTGACTGCAACGATCTCAAGGTCTGCGCCTTGGGCAAGCGCTGCGCGGAAGTAGTTGCGGCCAATACGGCCAAAGCCGTTGATACCAATACGGGTCGTCACTTTTACAGTCTCCTTGGTGCTTTGAGAAGCACTACTAGTTGAGCGGGCGTTCAAGCCAACTAACAGATCCCGCACGCCATTGGGCAGAGATGATTTACACGGAGGGCGACCAGCCTCATTGCTGAAGGCTAACCGCCTTCCGTGACCTATCTTACGTTTAACTGGGTCCGCCCCCGCAAGTGCGGGGGCGGCCGGTCCACATCCCGGCCGGTTTAAGTCAGAATGTGAAGTTTGTTACAGCGATGTATAGCGCCGGTCACTACGGGAGGGTGATGAGTCCCGTGGCGTTGGCGCGTGCTGCCTCGAAGCGCTGGGCGACGTCCGCCCAGTTGACGATGTTCCAGAACGCCTTGACGTAGTCGGCTTTGACGTTGACGTAGTCAAGGTAGAAGGCGTGCTCCCACATGTCCAGCATCAGCAGCGGGGTGGTGCCCAGTGCGGTGTTGCCCTGCTGGTCGTAAAGCTGCTCGATGACCAGGTTTCCGCCGATGGGTTCGTATGCCAGGAAGCCCCAGCCCGATCCCTGCAGGCCAAGGGCTGCGGCGGAGAACTGCGCACGGAAGGCATCGAAGGAGCCGAAGGCGTCATCGATGGCCGCGGCCAGCTCGCCCTCGGGCTTGTCGCCACCGTCCGGGGAGAGGTTCTTCCAGAACACGGAGTGGTTGATATGGCCGCCGGTGTGGAACGCGAGGTCCTTGGAGAGCCGGTTGATGTTGGCGAAGTCGCCCTTTTCACGTGCCTCGGCCAGCTGGGCCAGGGCGTTGTTGGCGCCTGCCACGTAGGTGGCGTGGTGCTTGCTGTGGTGCAGCTCCATGATCCGCGCAGAAATGTGCGGTTCGAGGGCGGCGTAGTCGTAGCTGAGTTCCGGCAATACGTACTCGGTCACAAAATCCTCCAATATCGTGGACCCGCCAGGGCCCGGTTGGTAACTCTCGGATTGTGCATCCGGGCAGCTGGTGCCCGGAATTATTTTCGATTCTATGGGGCGCCTACTCGTCCAGCATTTCAGGCGTCACATTGGCGTCCGTTCCGGGAATGCCCAGGTCAAGCGCGCGTTTGTCCGCCATGGCCAGCAGGCGGCGGATCCTGCCGGCGATTGCATCCTTGGTCATCACGGGGTCGGCCAGGCGGCCCAGTTCATCCAGGCTGGCCTGCTTGTGGGCCACGCGAAGCTCACCTGCGTACTTCAGGTGGTCCGGCACATCATCGCCGAGGATTTCCAGCGCCCGTTCCACCCTTGCCCCGGCCGCAACAGCTGCCTGCGCGGAACGCCGCAGGTTGGCGTCGTCGAAGTTGGCGAGCCGGTTGGCGGTGGCCCTGACTTCCTTGCGCATCCGGCGTTCCTCCCACACCATCAGCGCGTCGTGGGCTCCCATGCGCGTCAGGAGTGCGGCGATGGTGTCGCCGTCGCGGATGACAACGCGGTCCACTCCCCTGACTTCCCGGGCCTTGGCCTGGATGTCCAGGCGGCGGGCTGCGCCCACCAGGGCCAGCGCGGATTCCGGCCCGGGGCAGGTGACCTCCAGCGACGACGACCGGCCGGGCTCGGTGAGCGAGCCGTGGGCCAGGAATGCACCGCGCCATACGGCTTCGGCGTCTGCTGCCGAACCATTGACGACGGCGGACGGCAGGCCGCGCACGGGGCGTCCGCGGCCGTCCAGGAGGCCGGTCTGGCGGGCCAGCGCCTCGCCGTCGCGGACCACGCGGACCACGTACCGGCTGGCGCGCCGGAGTCCCCCGGCGGAAACCACGATGATCTCGCTCTGGTGTCCGTAGACCTCGGCGATGGCGGCACGCAGCCTGCGCGCTGTGGAGGCGAGGTCAACTTCCGCTTCAATGACGATCCGGCCGGAAATGATGTGCAAGCCGCCGGCGAACCGGAGCATGGCGGAGACTTCAGCCTTGCGCACTGATGACTTCTTGATGTCCAGACGGGACAGTTCTTCCTTGACTGATGCTGTCAGTGCCATGGCACCTTCCTAACTGTTCCCAAAAATGTCCTGGTACGCCGTCGCCAGCCGCAGCGGCTCGTGGACAGGGCGGCGTCCCGACGCCCCTACTTTACCCAAGACCACCTCTGCGCCGATCATGCCGGCGGCCTTCTCGAATTCCTGCCGGTCCGGCACGGAGGCGGGATCCGCCAGGACCACGTCCACACTGAACTCCGGGGCGTAGCGCCGCAGGACGTGGAGGTGGTCCGCTGCTGTCATGCCGGTGGTTTCCTTGGTGTCCGTGGCAAGGTTCATGGTCAGGCAGCGCTTGGCGGGGGTGCTGCACAGGGCCTGCCGCATCTCGGGCAGGAGCAGGTGCGGCAGGACCGAGGTGTACCAGGAGCCCGGGCCAAGGACCACCCAGTCCGCCAGTTCGATGGCAGTCAGGGCATCGGTGCAGGCCGGCGCCGCTTTGGGCAGGAGCCGGACTTCCTCGAGCGAGCCGGCCACGGCACAGCGCGCCTGGCCGCGGATGGTCTGCAGTTCGGTCTCCCCGCCGGGGGCGGTCACACGCACGTCGCCTTCGATGGTGAGCGGGACGGTGGACATGGGCAGGACCTGGCCGCGGGCGCCGAGCAGCGCACCGGCCCACTTGAGCCCTGCGACGGTGTCACCCAGCAACTCCCAGAGCGTGACGATCAGCAGGTTTCCCATGGCGTGCTCGTCCAGCGACCCGCCGGGGCCCTTGCCGGGCCGGAACCGGTGCTGCATGACGTCGCGCCAGGTGCGGCCCCAGTCCGTGTCGTCGCAGAGCGCGGAGAGGGCCATGCGGAGATCCCCCGGCGGAAGGACGCCGTACTCCTCGCGCAGACGCCCTGAAGAGCCGCCGTCGTCCGCCACCGTGACCACCGCGGTGAGTTCGGAGGTGAGCAGCCGCAGTGCGGAGAGCGAGGCCGCCAGGCCGTGTCCGCCGCCCAGCGCCACCACGTTGGGGCCCTTGTCCTGCTGGCCCGAACCCTTGCCGGCGGCCGGCGGCACCAGGGGCAGGGCTCCGGTGAACAGGGCCATTATTCGCGGCCCAGATCCCGGTGCGCGGTGGTGACCGTGACCCGGGGGTACTGCGCGAGTTTCTTGGAAAGTTCCACTGCGACCGCAACGGAGCGGTGCTTGCCGCCCGTACAGCCGACGGCGATGGTGGCGTAGTGCTTGTTCTCCCTGCGGTACCCCTCCAGGACGGGTTCCAGTGCCAGGACGTAGCGGTCCACGAAGTTCTTGACCCCTTCGGCCTCCAGCACGTAGTCGCTGACGTCCTTGTCCAGGCCGGTCTGCGGACGCAGCTGCGGCACCCAGTGCGGGTTGGGGATGAACCTGACGTCGGCCACGTAGTTGGCATCCACCGGCAGGCCGTACTTGAAACCAAAGCTCATGACATTGAGCCGCAGGGCAACCGGGCCGGTTTCGCTGAACAGTTCCGTAATGGCGGTGGCCAGGCCGTGAACGTTGTAGTTGGAGGTATCCAGGACGACGTCGGAGCTGTCGCGCAGTTCCTGCAGCAGCTCACGTTCGGCGGCGATGCCGTCAAGGATGCGGCCGCCGCCCTGCAGGGGATGCGGGCGGCGCCCCTGTTCGAACCGCCGGACCAGGACGTTGTCGCTGGCGTCGAGGAACAGGACGCGGAAGGTCACGCCGCTCGCCGCGAGTGCGCCCAGGGCCGAGCGGATGTCCGCGAAGAGGCCCTTGCTGCGTACGTCAATCACCACTGCCAGCCGCGGAATTGACTGCGGGGCGTGTGAAACGAGCTCCGCGAGCGTGCCCAGCATCTGTGGCGGGAGGTTCTCCACGACATACCAGCCGTGGTCCTCCAGCGCGTCTGCGGCGGTGCTCCGCCCGGCGCCGGACATTCCGGTGACCACCAGCAGCTCCGCTTCGAGCGGCTTGACGGGCTCCAGCCCATCGTGGCCCGCTCCGGATTCCGCCGTCGTGTCTGCCATGAAGCCTGCCCCGTTTCCTCGTCGTCTGCCGGGCAGCCGCGTCGGCGCCTGCCCGTCCTTTACCCTAGCTAAGTTTCCGGGGACTCCGCTAAGTTTCAATGATTTCGCCGGTGGCCATGTTGATCGCCGGCACCGTTACGGCCTCGGATCCGTCAGCGGCGAAGTGGTTCACGATGGCGGTGGCCAGTGCCGGTCCAATCCCCTTTGCCTGCGCAAGCTCTTCGGCCGTGGCAGACTTCACGCCCTTGACCGATCCAAAGTGCGCCAGCAGGGCTTTGCGCTTGGAGGCACCGAGGCCCGGAACGGCGTCGAGCGCCGAGACGGTCATGGCCTTCCCACGCTTTTGCCGGTGGAACGTGATGGCGAAGCGGTGTGCCTCGTCACGGATCCGCTGCAGCAGGTACAGCCCCTGCGAGGTGCGGGGCAGGATGACCGGGAAGTCGCTGTCCGGGAGCCATACTTCCTCCAGTCGCTTGGCCAGGCCGACGACGTAGACGTCGTCGATGCCCAGGTCCTTCAGGGCGCGGGCAGCCGCGTTGACCTGCGGCTGACCGCCGTCAACCACCACCAGGTTGGGCGGGTAGGCAAACTTGGCTTTGGGAGCCGCCGTGGTGGTGTCCAGCACGGCCGTGTCCACTGCCGCTTCCTGCCCGTCGGACTGTCGGTCGGACTGTCCGTCGGACGACAGCAAAGACTCGTCCACCTGCGCCGATTTGTCCTGCAGGTAGTGGCGGAACCGCCGTGTCAGCACGTCGTGCATGGCCGCGGTGTCATCGGCCGCCGCCGGGCCGGTGATGGAGAACTTGCGGTAATCGGACTTCTTGGGCAGCCCGTCCTCCACCACCACCATGGACGCCACCACGTTGGTGCCCTGGACATGGGAGACGTCGAAGCATTCAATTCGGAGCAGGGGCACGGGCAGGTCCAGCGCTTCCTGGAGTTCCTGGAGGGCCTGGGACCTGACCGTGATGTCCCCCGCACGCCGCGTCTTGTGGAGCTTCAATGCGTGCTCCGCATTTTCGCGGACAGTGGACATCAGCGCCGCCTTGTCTCCGCGCTGCGGCACCCGGATGTCCACCTTGGCACCACGGATGCCGCCCAGCCATTTGGCGAGGTCCTCGGCGTTGCTGGGCGCTTCCGGCACCAGGACTTCGCGGGGCAGCCGGCCGTGGGTGTCGCCGTCCTCGCCGTAGACCTGCTGCAACAGGTGCTCCACCAGGTCGGGGGTGGTGAAGTCCTCCACCTTTTCCACTACCCAGCCGCGCTGGCCGCGGATCCTGCCGCCGCGGACATGGAACACCTGGACGGCGGCTTCCAGCTCGTCTTCGTGCAGGGCAAAGACGTCGGCGTCGGTGTCCTCGGAGAGCACCACGGCGTTGCGTTCGAAGACCTTGCGCAGGGCCGTAATGTCGTCACGCAGCCGGGCAGCGTGCTCATAGTCGAGTTTTGCCACGGCGTCGGCCATCTGCTTTTCCAGCTTGTTGATGAACCTCTTGGCCTCGCCGCCCATGAAGGCGCAGAAATCGTCGGCCAGCGCCCGGTGGTCTTCAGGCGAGATCCGCCCCACGCAGGGCGCGGAGCACTTGTCAATATATCCCAGCAGGCAGGGCCGCCCGCTGGCCTCCGCGCGCTTGAAGACGCCCGCGCTGCAGCTCCGGACGGGGAAGACTCGGAGCAGGGTGTCCATGGTTTCCCTGATGGCACCTGCGGTGTACGGGCCGAAGTAGCGGGTCCCTTTCCGCTTGTCTCCCCGCATGACCTGGACCCGGGGGTACTTTTCGCCCATGGTCACGGCGAGGTAGGGATAGGTTTTGTCATCCCGGAACACCACGTTGAACCGGGGTTTGAATTCCTTGATCCAGGTGTATTCCAGCTGCAGCGACTCCAGTTCGCTGCCGACGACGGTCCACTCGACGCTGCTGGCCGCGTGGACCATCGCATAGGTCTTCGGCAGCAGCCCTGCCGGGTTGGCGAAATAGGAGTTCAGCCGGGACCGGAGGCTTTTCGCTTTGCCTACATAGATGACCCGGCCGTGCGGATCACGGAACCGGTAGACACCCGGGTTGGTGGGGATTTCACCAGTTTTGGGCCGGTAACTTGCTGGATTTGCCACTTATCAAGTCTACTGAGTCGCGCCGGGTCTCCATGCCGGCCTGCCCGGACGGGCGCTGGCTGGCTGTCCGGGCCACCTGCAGGCTATTCGGCGATCTTGCTCTGGTTGTAGCTGGCGGAGCGTTGCTGGCCGCTGAGTCCGGCGATCGCGTCCATGATCCGGTCCGTGACTTCGCGACGGGCGGGCAGGGAGTGGTCCGGCCCGGTCTTGTCGAAGTACAGCGGCTCCCCCACCTTCATGGTGAAGTGCTGCGGCCTGACCCCCTTTTCGCCGGCACGCTGGAGCTTCTCCGTGCCGATCAGGCCCACGGGAATCACGGGCGCGCCAGTGGTGAGCGCCAGCCAGCCGACCCCGGTGCGTCCCCGGTAGAGGATGCCGTCCCGGGAGCGGGTTCCTTCGGGGTAGATGCCGATGCCGCGGCCGGCCTCCAGGATGTCCATCAGGGTCTTGAGTGCCTGGACACTTGCGGCCTGCTCGCCGCGCTCCACCGGGATGGAGCCCACGGACTCGAAGAAGGCCTTCATGACCTTGCCCTTGACGCCGCCGGTGGTGAAGTACTCGGCCTTGGCAAAGAAGGCGACCGGACGCGGCATCAGTGCCTGCACGATCACGCTGTCGAAGAAGGACAGGTGGTTGGGTGCCACGATAAAGGGCCCGTCGGAGGGGACGTTTTCGAGTCCGACGACGGTGGGCCGGCAGCTGCCGGAGATCAGGTTGCGCGTGGTCCAGCGGACGGCATCAAACATTTCCATCGTTGCTCACCCCGCTCATGGCCGCAGCGTGGACGGCCTCCAGCCGTTCGATGACCGCTACCAGTTCCCCACCGGTGCTGACGACCGTGACAGAGCCGGCTTCTTCCAGCTCCCCGTCCGGAGCGAAGCCCCACGCAACGCCGATGCAGTCCAGCCCGTTGGCGATCGCGCCGGACACGTCCTGGGCGCGGTCCCCCACCATGATGGCGTGCCGTGTGTCCAGGTTCTGCAAGGCGGCGGCGATGATCTGGGTCTTGCCCAGCGGGACACCTTCCACTGCCGTTTCGTCATCGGCGGAGCCGTGGATGCCGTGGAAGAACGTGTCGATGCCGTGGTGCGCCAGCACTTTATGAGCCAGCCGCTGGGGTTTTTGGGTGGCAACAGCCACGGGCCGTCCTGCTGCCGCGAAGGATTCGAGGATTTCGCGGATGCCAGGGTACAGCCGGCTTTGGGCGATTCCCGTGGCCACGTAGTGCTCACGGTAGCGGCGGACCACCTCTTCCAGGCGGTCCGCCGGCACCTTTGCCACATTGAGCAGGGCATCGCCCAGCTTGGGGCCGATCATCGATTCGAGCAGGTCCTGGCCGGGAACCGGGAGCCCCACCCCGCGGAGGGCTGATGCAATGCCCCCGGTTATTCCACCTGCCGGGTCGACAAGAGTGCCGTCCAGGTCAAAGATCACGGGCACTGTTGTTGAAGTCACCGGGTTAGTTTCTCACGACAGCAGGAGTGCCTGAAACTCGCATGCCCAGGGAGGAATATTTCGGCGCGCTTTCCTCCGGTCAGCCAAGTATTTCGGCGAGGAACTTGCCCGTGTAGCTCGTCCCGGACTTGGCCACCTGCTCCGGCGTTCCTGCCGCCACGATCTGGCCGCCGCCTGAACCGCCGTCGGGCCCGAGGTCCACCAGCCAGTCCGCACTCTTGATCACGTCCAGGTTGTGCTCGATAGTGATCACAGTGTTGCCCTTGTCCACCAGCCCCTGCAGGACCATGAGCAGCTTGCGGATGTCCTCGAAATGCAGGCCCGTGGTGGGCTCGTCCAGGACATAGATGCTGCGGCCGTTGGACCGCTTCTGCAGTTCCGCCGCGAGCTTGACGCGCTGGGCCTCACCACCGGAAAGTGTGGTGGCCGGCTGTCCCAGGCGCACATAGCCCAGTCCCACGTCCACCAGGGTGTTCAGGTGCCGCGCGATGGGTGAGAACGCCGCGAAGAACTCGGCGCCCTCTTCGATGGGCATGTTGAGGACATCGGCGATGGTCTTGCCCTTGTAGTGCACCTCGAGGGTCTCCCGGTTGTAGCGGGCACCATGGCACACCTCGCAGGGAACATAGACGTCAGGCAGGAAGTTCATCTCGATCTTCAACGTGCCGTCACCGGAGCACGCCTCGCAGCGGCCGCCCTTGACGTTGAAGGAGAAGCGGCCGGGAAGGTAGCCGCGGACCTTGGCCTCCGTAGTCTCGGCAAAGAGCTTGCGGATGTTGTCGAAGACGCCGGTGTAGGTGGCCGGGTTGGACCGCGGGGTGCGGCCGATGGGGCTTTGGTCCACGTGGACCACCTTGTCCAGGTGCTCCAGGCCCTGGACCGACTTGTGCCGCCCGGCCACCTGCTTGGCGCCGTTGAGCTTGTTCGCAAGCACCTTGTAGAGGATTTCGTTGACGAGTGTGGACTTGCCGGAGCCACTCACGCCGGTCACTGCGGTGAAGAGCCCCAGGGGGAAGGCTGCGTCGACGTTCAGGAGGTTGTTCTCCCGTGCGCCGACCACCTTGATCTCGCGCTTCTTGTCGTACTTCCGGCGCTTTTTGGGCACCTCGATAGCCTTGCGGCCGGACAGGTAATCGCCGGTCAGTGATTCCCGGTTGTCCAGCAGTTCCTTGTAGGTCCCGGAGTGGACCACCTGGCCGCCGTGCTCGCCGGCGCCGGGGCCGATGTCGACAATCCAGTCGGCCACATGGATGGTGTCCTCGTCGTGCTCCACGACGATAAGGGTGTTCCCCATGTCGCGGAGCCGGGTGAGGGTTTCGATGAGGCGGCGGTTGTCGCGCTGGTGCAGGCCAATGGAAGGTTCATCGAGGACGTAGAGGACGCCCACCAGGCCGGAGCCGATCTGGGTGGCAAGCCTGATGCGCTGGGCTTCACCGCCGGAAAGGGTGGCGGACGGACGCTCGAGGTTGAGGTATTCCAGGCCAACATCGAGGAGGAAGGTCAGGCGGGCCTGGATCTCCTTGAGGACCTGGTGGGCGATCTGTGCTTCACGCCCGGTCAGCACCAGGTTGTTCAGGAATTCCGCGCAGTCCCGCATGGGCAGGGCGGCAACCTCGGCGATGGACTTGCCGTTGATCAGGACCGACAGGGATGCCGGATTGAGGCGGGCGCCGTTGCAGGCGGGGCAGGGAACCTGCCGCATGTACTCTTCGTAGCGGTCGCGGGCCCAGTCGGAATCGGTTTCGCCATGCTTGCGGTGGACGTACTGGATGGCGCCTTCGAAGCCGGTGCTGTACTTGCGTTCGCGTCCGAAGCGGTTGCGGTACTGCACCACCACCTTGTGGTCCTTGCCGTGCAGGATGGTTTGGCGCACATCCTTGCCCAGCTTCTCCCACGGCGTGGTCATGGAGAAGCCCACTTCCTTGGCCAGGCCTTCCAGGAGCCGGTTCCAGTACTCGGTGGTGGCGGTGCCCATTGACCAGGGGGCGATGGCGCCCTCGGACAGGGACAGTTCCGGGTTGGGAACGATGAGTTCCTCATCCACCTCGAGACGGGTGCCGATTCCGCTGCAGGCGGCGCAGGCGCCGAAGGGGTTGTTGAACGAGAAGGAGCGGGGCTCGATTTCGTCGATGGCGAGGGGGTGTTCGTTGGGGCAGGCGAGGTTCTCGGAGAACGCCCGGATCCTTCCGGGCGCGTCTTCCTCAACGTCGACGAACTCCGCCAGGACCCGGCCCTCGGCCAGTCCCAGCGCGGTCTCGATGGAGTCCGTGAGCCGCTGGCTGATGCCTTCCTTGACCACCAGGCGGTCCACCACGACTTCGATGGTGTGCTTGAACTGCTTGCCCAGTTTGGGCGGATCGCTCAACTGGACAAGCTTGCCATCCACCCGCGCCCGGGAGTATCCCTTGGCGCTGAGTTCCTTGAAGAGGTCCACGAACTCACCCTTGCGTCCGCGCACCACCGGTGCCAGGACCTGGAAGCGCGTGCCCTCGTCGAGTTCGAGGAGCTGGTCCACAATCTGCTGCGGGGTCTGCTTGGACACCGGTTCACCGCAAACGGGGCAGTGCGGCCTGCCGACGCGGGCCCACAGCAGGCGCATGTAGTCGTAGATCTCGGTAATGGTGCCCACGGTGGACCGCGGGTTCTTGCTGGTGGATTTCTGGTCGATGGAGACCGCCGGGGAGAGGCCTTCGATGAAATCGACGTCGGGCTTGTCCACCTGGCCGAGGAACTGGCGTGCGTAGGCGGACAGTGATTCAACGTAGCGCCGCTGGCCTTCGGCAAAGATCGTGTCGAATGCCAGCGAGGACTTGCCGGATCCCGAGAGGCCGGTGAAGACGATCATGGCGTCGCGCGGGAGGTCGAGGTCCACGTTGCGCAGATTGTGCTCCCGCGCGCCTTTCACCACAAGGCGGGAGAGGTCCGGCCGGTGCGGGGCCGCTGCGGAGGGGACGGCGAAGGACGTGGAGGGGGCAGGGGTTTCTTCAGCTACGGCTTTAGGCACCCAATAATGCTAATCGAAAACTTTTTCGAACACTTACGGTTCAGCCGTCAGGGAACATCGTAGGCGGCGGCCAGGAGCTTCACCGCTTCGGCGAAGCTGGCCCCCTGGGATCTGGCGACGGCGGCGTAGGCGGCGGCCGCGGCGGACAGGTCCCCCAGCCTCTCCTCACGCGCGGAAACCACGGTCCCGTTCCGCCCGCGGGTTGCGACGATGCCGGCAGCCTCCAGCTCCTTGTACGCCCTGGCCACCGTGTGCGGGGCGACGTCGAGCTTCTCTGCAAGGGCCCGCACGGCAGGCAGCCTGGTACCTGGCGCCAGTGCGCCGTTGTCCGCCAGGTGGATGACCTGGAGCCGCAGTTGCTCAAACAGCGCCACGCTGCTGGCCGGGTTGGGCCGCCACGATCCGGGGAAGTCGCCCGCAGTGCTCACAGGCCGCCCTCCAGAACGCCCGCCCTGCCGCCGCGTTCGGCAAACTGCGCGTTGTACAGCCTGGCATAGAAGCTGTTGGCAGCAAGGAGGCTTCCATGCGTGCCCTGCTCGACGATGCGTCCGTGGTCCATGACGAGAATTAGATCAGCGTTCCGGATGGTGGACAAACGGTGGGCGATCACGAAACTGGTCCGTCCCTGGCGCAACCGCTGCATCGCCTCGCGGATGAGCAGCTCCGTCCTGGAATCCACCGAACTGGTGGCCTCATCCAGGACCAGCACGCTGCGCCCGGCAAGCTGCGCCCTGGCGATGGTGATGAGCTGCCGCTGCCCCTGGCTGAGCGGCTCGCCGCCGTTTTCCAGCACCGTGCCGTAGCCGTGCGGCAGCGACCTGATGAAGCGGTCCGCGTAGGTGGCCTCCGCGGCGGCAACAATGGCAGCATCCAGGGCGTCCGGCAGGCCGTAAGCGATGTTCTCGCGGATGGTCCCGGCGAAGAGCCAGGAATCCTGGAGCACCACGCCGAACCGTGCCCGCACCTGGTCCCGGGGAATCCCCGTGATGTCCCTTCCGCCCATGGTGATCCTGCCGGATGAAGGTTCCAGGAACCGCATCAGGAGGTTCACTACGGTGCTCTTGCCCGCGCCGGTGTGTCCCACGATGGCTACCGCCTGTCCCGGTTCCACGGTGAAGGTGAGGTTGCGGACCGCGGGGACGGAACCCGGGTAGCCGAACGTAACGTCGTGGAAGATTATGCGGCCCGCGGCGGGAGCACCGATTGTCCCGTGGGCGGGCTCCGGCGGGTCCTCGCCGGCGTCCAGGAGCACGAATACCCTTGCCGCGGATGCTGCGCAGGACTGCATGACGTTAAGCAGTCCGCCAATCTGTCCCACGGGCTGGGTGAACAAGCGGCTGAACTGGATGAATGCCTGAACTCCACCAATGGTCATGGCGCCTGCGATGACCTGCAGCGCCCCTACGACCGCAACCGCAATGTAGTTAAGGTTGGACATCAACACCATGAGCGGCTGGACCACCCCGGCCGAGTACTGGGCTTTGGCCGCCGCCCGGGCCAGGCGTCCGTTGCTGCGGCTGAAAACCTCGGCGGCCTGAGCCTGGCGGCCGAAGGCCTTGACGACTTCATGGCCGCTGATGAATTCCTCCACGTGCGCGTTGAGTTCGCCGATCTCCTTCCATTGCCGGGCGAAGTGCTCCTGGGACCGTCTGGCCACCAGCACCGTGATCCAGGTGGACACCGGAACACTGGCGACGGCGATGGCTGCGAGCACCGGCGAGATCCACAGCATCATGGCCAGCGAACCGCACAGCATCAGGACGGACACGATGAGCTGGGTCAGGACCTGGTTCAGGGCCTGGGCAATGTTGTCGATGTCATTGGTGGCCCGGCTCAGGACATCACCCCGGGAGCGTTCCCGGAAGTATGTGGACGGGAGGCGGTGCAGCTTGTCCTCAACCGAGCCCCGCAGGCCGTACATGAGTCCCTGCACGGCGCGGGCGGTCAGCGCCCCCTGGATCCAGTTGAAGAGTGAGGCGAAGACATACATCGCGGCCACCGCTGCCAGCAGGACCCCAAAGCGCTGGTCCAGGCTTCCCTGGGAGATGCCCTCCACCACGACGTCAGTGGCGTCACCCAGGTACTTGGGGGCGGCAACGTTGAGGCCGGCGAAGGCGCAGGTTGCCGCCACGGCGCCCACCATCTGCAGCCGGAAGGGCCGCAGGAGGCCAAGGAGCCTGCCGGCCGTCGGCCAGAATCTGTGCGCTGCTTCCCCGGTTTCTTCCTCGGCCGTCACAGCGTGCCATCCAGCGCAAGCTGCGATTCGGCAATTTCCCGGTAGGTGGCGGACGTTTCCAGCAGCTCCTGGTGCGTTCCCTGCGCAACCAGCCGGCCGTCGTCGAGCACCAAAATGAGATCCGCGTCCTCCACGGCGGAAATGCGCTCGGCCACAATGATGACCGTTGCCGCGGCGAGCGCCTGGTCCAGGGCCTGCCGCAGCTTCGTGTCGGTGTCGTAGTCGAGCGCGGAGAAGCTGTCATCAAAGAGGTAGAGGGGTGCCTTGCGCAACAAGGCCCTGGCGATGCACAGCCTTTGACGCTGCCCGCCCGACAGGCTCGCACCACCCTGGCCCACAGGGGTGGCAAGTCCAAGCGGGAGGTCACGCATGAACCTCATGGTCTGGGCCGTCTCCAGGACAGCCCATAATTCCTCGTCCGTGGCGTCAGGGGCCGCCATCCGCAGGTTGTCGGCGATTGTTCCGGTGAACAGGTGCGAGTGCTGGGGCACGATGGCCATGGCAGCGCGGAGCTGGTCCAGGGGCAGGTCCCGGATGTCGTGGCCCGCCCAGGTAATGCGGCCTTTCGTCGCGTCGAGGAAACGCGGGACCAGGTTCAGCAGCGTGGTCTTGCCGCTTCCGGTGGAGCCAACAATTGCGGTGGTGGTCCCGGGAGCCGCGGCAAAACTGACGTCCGCAAGCACCGGCGCTTCTGCGCCCGGATAAGAGAAACCGACACCGTGGAAAGCCAACGCCGCCGGCTGCGCTGATTCCGGCAGGGAGTGCGGCGGCTGTGCTGCACTGCAGACTGACGGCTCGGTGTCCAGGACCGCCTGGATCCGTTCAGCGCAGACTGCCGCACGCGGCGCCGTCATGAGGACATACATGGACATCATGATCGCCAGCAGGATCTGCATGATGTAGGCGATGAACGCCGTGAGCGCCCCAAGGTTCATCAATCCGTCCTGGATCCGCTGCCCGCCGAACCACACGACGGCAACCGAGCTGGTATTGACCACCAGCATGATCATCGGCAGCATTCCCGCCACCAGCAACGCGGACTGCAGGTTGTTGGCGGTCAGGCCGGCGTTGGTCTGCGCGAACCGCCGCACTTCATGGCCCTGGCGCACAAAGGCACGGATCACATCCACACCGATGATCTGCTCGCGCAGAATCCCTCCCGACCGGTCCAGCAGGTCCTGGCCCTCCCGGTACAGCGGAATCAGCCGGCGCACGATCAGGTACATGATCAGCAGGAGCACGGGCACGATGACGATCACCACCACGGACAGCGCCACGTCCTGCTGCACGGCCAGGACGATGCCGCCAATACCCATGGCCGGTCCGGCAAAGAGCATGGTGAAGACAAGGACGGCGAAAGCCTGGATCTGCTGGACATCGTTCGTGGCGCGGGTAGTCAGGCTTTGGGTTCCGAACAGGGCCACGTCCTGGGAGGACAACGACTGGATGCGGGAGAAAACCTCCGCCCGCAGCCCGTGCCCGATCCTCATGGCCACCACCGCGCCAAGATAGCCCGCCGCGATGGCGGACGCTGCCTGCACCACCGCGATGCCGGCCATGAGCACGCCGAGCCGCGAGATCACCTCGGGCCTGCCCGCAACGATGCCGTCATCGATGATGGCGGCGTTCACGGTGGGCAGCAGCAGGTTTGCTGCTGCCTGCAGCAGTTGGAGGACGACAATCGCCCATACGTACGCGTACTGACCGGCGAGCTGCCGCCTCATGAGTCCGACCAGCAAAATACCCCCTGTAAATGCCTGGGCCGACGAGGGGGCCAGCGGCTTGACCCCTAAACCACAGTGGCCATTGTAAGCCAGATCACTTTCCTGCGCTGTCACATGCTGGATTGGCTGGAAAACCGGGCAAGGGGCCTCAGTTGCCCGCTTTGCGGCCCACGGCGAAGATCCGGCGGAACGGGAACACGGTGCCGTGAACGCCGCGCGGGTAGGCATCGCGCAAAGCCGCGGCGTACTCGGTTTCGAAATGCCTGGCGTCGTCGTCACCGAGGGCGGCCATGACCGGCCGAAGCGCCGTGCCCCGGACCCATTCCAGGACGGGGTCCGGTCCCGGCAGGACCTGCTGGTAAATGGTTTCCCATGCATCCGCCGCGCAGCCGGCGTCGAGCAGGACGCCCAGGTAGTCCCCCGGCTCCCCCACAGCTTCCCCGCCGCGCAGCACCCCGCCCAGCTTCCCTTCCCAGCGCACCGACCCCGCAAGCTCCCGCATCAGGACGTGCGAGGGGGCGTTGAAGTTTCCCGGCACCTGCATGGCAAACCAGGCCCCCGGCCGGAGCGCCTCCAGCCACTTCCGCATCATGTCCTGGTGGCCCGGAACCCACTGCAGGGCCGCGTTGCTGACCACAACGTCCGTTTCAGGAGCGGGCATCCAGTCCGCGATATCGGCGTGCTCAAAGTGCAGGGAGGAATTCTCCTCCGCCAGGGGCGCCGCCTTTGCCAGCATGTCCGCGGAGGAATCCAGGCCCAGGACGTGGGCGCCGGGCCAGCGTTCAGCCAGGGTTGCCGTAAGGTTTCCCGGCCCGCAGCCAAGGTCGACCACCTGCAGCGGACCCTCGGCATGGATCCGGGCGGTGAGGTCGAAGAATGGCCGGTTCCGGTGGTCGCCAAACTGGACGTACTTTGCGGGGTCCCATTTCATGAATTTCTCCAGGTTCTGACGCAGACACGGGCAAGGCGTAGCCTAACCCGCCGGGGACGCCGGATCCGCCCGGAACGTGGCACTAAGGTTGAAGTCAATGAAACTCGTTGACCAGCTGAGCGATCTGACCGCACCCACCCCAGCCGACGCCGTCGACCCCGACGTCCTCTACACCCGGTTTGTCGAGTGGACGGAAAGCCGGGGCCTCTCCCTGTACCCCGCCCAGGATGAGGCAATCATGGAGCTGGCAACGGGGGCGAACGTCATCCTGGCCACGCCCACGGGGTCCGGTAAATCGCTGGTGGCAATCGCGGCGCACTTCCAGGCCATGGCGCAGGGCCGGCGAAGCTATTACACGGCGCCCATCAAAGCCCTGGTGTCCGAAAAATTCTTCGCGCTCTGCGACATTTTCGGGGCGGAGAACGTGGGCATGATTACCGGTGACTCCGGGGTGAACCAGGACGCTCCCATCATCTGCTGCACCGCCGAGATCCTGGCCAACATCGCCTTGCGGGAGGGCTCAGCGGCGGAGCTCGGCGCGGTGATCATGGACGAGTTCCACTTCTACTCCGACCCCCAGCGCGGGTGGGCCTGGCAGGTCCCCCTTCTTGAACTTCCGCAGGCGCAGTTCCTGCTGATGTCCGCCACCCTGGGTGATGTCACCCGGTTCGAAGAGGGACTCACGGCGCTGACCGGCCGAGCCACCACCACCGTCAGTTCAGCGGAACGGCCCATTCCGCTGCACTACTACTACCACCAGACACCCGTCCACGAGACGCTGGAGGACTTGCTGTCCACCCGGCAGGTGCCCGTCTACGTGGTGCACTTCAGCCAGCTCGAAGCAATCGACCGCGCCCAGAACCTGATGAGCATCAACGTGTGCACCCGGGAGGAAAAGGACAAGATCGCGGAGCTGATTGCCAACTTCCGGTTTGCCGCCGGATTCGGCAAGACGCTGAACCGGCTGGTGCGCCACGGCATCGGCGTGCACCACGCGGGTATGCTGCCCAAGTACCGCCGGCTGGTGGAGCAGCTGGCCCAGGCGGGGCTGCTGAAGGTCATTTGCGGCACGGACACGCTCGGCGTGGGCATCAACGTTCCCATCCGGACAGTGCTGCTCACGGCTTTGAGCAAGTACGACGGCGTCCGCACCCGCCTGCTCAACTCACGCGAGTTCCACCAGATCGCCGGCCGGGCCGGACGGGCGGGCTACGACACCGCCGGGACAGTGGTGGTGCAGGCGCCCGAACATGTGATCGAGAACGTCAAGGCAATGGCCAAGGCCACCGCGAAGTTCGGGGACGACCAGAAGAAGCTGCGCCAGGTGGTGAAGAAGAAGCCGCCCGAGGGTTTCGTCTCCTGGGGCGAGCCGACGTTCAACCGGCTGGTGGAATCGGTACCGGACCCGCTGACGTCCAGCTTCACGGTGACCCACGCCATGCTGATGAACCTGATGGAGCGGCCCGGCGACCCGTTCATGGCGGCCCGGCGGCTGCTCACCGAAAACCACGAGCCCCGTTCCTCCCAGCTGCGGCTGATGAGGAAGGCGCTGGGCATTTACCGGGAACTGCTGGCCGCCGAGGTCGTCGAGCGGATTCCGCCGGAGGAACAGGGCCGGGACGGACGGACGGTGCGCCTCACCGTCCACCTGCAGCCGAACTTTGCCCTGAACCAGCCGCTCTCCCCCTTCGCTCTTGCCGCCCTGGAGCTCCTTGACCCGGAGTCGCCGTCGTACGCCCTGGACGTGGTGTCCGTGATCGAGGCGACCCTGGAGAAACCCCGGCAGATCCTTTCCGCGCAGCAAAAGAAGGCGCGCGGCGAGGCGGTGGCGGCCATGAAGGCAGACGGCATCGACTACGACCAGCGGATGGCCATGCTGGACGAGGTCACCTACCCCCAGCCGCTGGCGGAGATCCTGGGCGAGGCGTTCGAGGTGTACCGGAAGGCCGCGCCCTGGGTGGGCGACTTTGAGCTGGCGCCCAAGTCGGTGGTCCGCGACATGTACGAGCGGGCCATGAACTTTGGCGAGTTCGTCCAGTTCTACGGCCTGGCGCGGTCCGAGGGGATTGTGCTGCGGTACCTTGCCGATGCCTTCAAGGCGCTGCGCCAGACTGTTCCCCAGGACATGCTGCGCGAGGACCTGGCGGACCTGACCGCCTGGCTGGGCGAGCTGGTGCGCCAGGTGGACTCCAGCCTCCTGGACGAATGGGAGGAACTGGCCGCCGGGGTGGCGCCCACGCCGCACGATGCACCGCCGCCCCCGCCGCCGTCGCTCACCTCCAACATCCGCGCGTTCCGGGTGATGGTGCGCAACGAGATGTTCCGGCGGGTGGAGCTGTTCGCCGATGAGGACGCCACGGCGCTGGGAGAGCTCGACGGCGGTTCCGGGTGGGGTGCCGAGCGCTGGGAAGACGCGCTGGACGACTACTTCGACGAACACGACGACATCGGAACCGGACCGGATGCGCGCGGCCCGGGGCTGCTCATCATCACCGAAGAACGCGGGACCTGGAAGGTGCGCCAGATCCTCGATGACCCGGCAGGCAACCACGACTGGGGCATCTCGGCGGAAGTGGACCTGGCAGAGTCGGACGGGACCGGGACCGCGGTGGTCAGGGTGACGGACGTTAACCGGCTCTGACGCTCGTCCCGGCCCTGGCCCCGGTCCTACGCCGGCCTCCCTGGCGGCGGCGGTAAGCTCGAAGAATGAGTGTAATCCGTCCCGCAACCCGGCACGACGTGCCCGCCATCCTCCGAATGATCCATGAACTGGCCCATTACGAGAAGGAACCAGACGCCGTCCGGAACACCCCGGAACTGCTGGATCAGGTGCTCTTCGGCGCGAACCCACGTGTCTTCGCTGCCATGGCAGAGAATGCGGCCGGCGAAGTGCAGGGCTTCGCGCTTTGGTTCCTGAACTACTCCACCTGGGAAGGTGTCCACGGCATCTACCTGGAAGACCTCTACGTCAGTCCCGAGGCCCGCGGCGAAGGACACGGAAAAGCCCTGCTGCAGCACCTTGCGGCGATCGCCGTGGAGAACGGCTATGCACGGGTGGAATGGAGCGTGCTGGACTGGAACGAGCCCTCCATCAATTTCTACCGCCGCCTTGGTGCCCGCCCCATGGACGGCTGGTCCACCTTCCGGCTCACCGGGGAGGCGCTGGACCAATTCGGCCGGGTCCCGTCCCGCAGCTCCCTTCCCTCTCCTGCCCGTGGCTGACGCGCAACGGGGCGTCACTGCCGTGGGCCATGAGATCAGGGCCAGGCATGAGTTCCGTGGGATGCGCACGGTGGAGCATTACTTTACGGTCCCCCTGGACCATTCCGCGCCCCTGAACGGTTCCGCGGAAACCATCATCGTTTTCGCGCGGGAGTACGTGTCTGCGGCGCACAGTGAGGAGGCGGCCGCGCGGTTGCCCTGGCTCCTCTTCCTGCAGGGCGGCCCCGGCGGCCGCGGCAACCGGTGGGGTTCCCTGGGCGGCTGGAGCAAGGCCGCAGCGCAGGACTTCCGCATCCTGATGCTGGACCAGCGCGGCACCGGACTCTCCACGCCCATTGACCGCAACACCCTGCCAGGACGCGGATCCGCAGCGGAGCAGGCCGCCTACCTGGAGCACTTCCGGGCCGACTCGATCGTGGCGGACGCGGAGTTGATCCGCCACGCACTGGAGTCACCGCCCTGGACCATTTACGGCCAGAGCTACGGCGGCTTCTGTGCCCTGACCTACCTCTCCTTCGCGCCGGAGGGACTGCGCGAAGTGCTGATCACCGGCGGGCTTGCCCCGCTCACCGGCAGCGCCGACGACGTGTACCGGGCCACGTACCAGCGTGTGGCAGCGCGGAACGACGAGTACTTCGCCTGGTATCCCGAGGACCGGGAGGTTGTGGAGCGGATCGCCCGCCACCTGCGCTCCACAACCGAATTCCTGCCCGACGGCGGACCCCTCACGGTGGAGCGGTTCCAGATGGCGGGGGCATTCCTGGGCGGCAACACGCGCGTTGACAGCCTTCATTACCTGCTCGAGGACGCCTTCGTGGACACTGCTGCCGGACCCCGGCTGTCCGACGCGTTCCTGGAGCAGCTCCAAAGCGTGGTTTCCCGCCGCTCCAACCCGCTGTACGCGGTGATGCACGAATCCATCTACGGCCAGGGCCAGGCCACGAACTGGTCAGCCTGGCGGATGCTCGGCGAAAACCCGTGGTTCCGGCCGGACGCCGACCCGCTGCTGCTCACCGGCGAGATGGTGTACCCGTGGTACTTCGAGCAGGACCCTGCCCTCCGGCCGCTGCAGGAAGTGGCGGAGCTGCTGGCCGCCAAGCAGGACTGGACGCCGCTGTTCGACCCGCAGGTGCTGGGCGCCAACACCGTACCCGTGGCCGCAGCGGTGTACTCCGACGATATCTACGTGGACCGGGATCTTTCCCTGCGGACTGCAAAAGCGGTGGGCGGGCTGCAGGTTTGGGAGACTGCGGACTTCCATCACGACGGAATCGCCGACGACGGTGAGCGGATCTTCGCGCGGCTGCTGGGCATGGTGCGGTCAGGCGGCCGCTGACCGCCGGTGTGACGTGCGGGTGACGATGGCGGCGGCCAGGACCGCCGCCCCGATGGCCGCCCCGAGCAAATTCAGGCCGAGGTAGCCGCCAAAGCCAAGGACCAGCCCGGACACCGCACCGCCCACAGCACCCGCGGCGCCCATCAGCATGTCGGAGACACCCTGGACCGCTACCCGGGCTTCCGGCGCCACGCTTTCGGCCAGCAGCGTTGAGCCTGAGATCGTGGCAGCGGACCAGCCCATGCCCAGCAGCACCAGTCCCACCGCCACCGCTGCGGTTGAGGACTGCCCGAACCCGGCGACGGCCACAGCGGCGACCAGCACCGTGAAGCCGATCATGATGGTCTCGATCCTGCCTGCCCTGTCGGTCAACCAGCCCATGACCGGGGAAAGCGCAAACATCCCGGCGATGTGCAAGGAGATGGTGAAGCCGATGATGACCAGGACGTCCCCCTCTGCCACGTGCCCGGCGTGGGAGACCGGGCCCTCCACCAGGTGCTGAAGGTGCAGCGGGGTCATGGACATCACGCCGACCATCACCGCGTGGGCGGCCACGACGCCGGTCACGGCCAGCAGTGCCGTCGGCGAGCTCCTGATGGCACGCAGTCCACGGACAAGTGACCCGCCTGCGGGCGGTGTGGCGGCGTGTGCGCCGGCAGGAGGGGCGGCCGGCACCGGTCCACCGCCAGGGGTGGTTTCCGGGGCGGCGCTGCTGGCGGCGGCGAGTTGGCGGGCCAGCAGCAGCGGGTCAGGTCGAAGGCCAACGTACACGAGCGCGGTGGCGATGAGGAGTCCGGCACCGGAGATCACGAACGGGCCCGCGACGGGCGGCAGGCCCAGCGCGGTCCCCACGGCAGTACCGGGCTGGATAAGGTTGGGCCCGGCCACAGCGCCGACGGTAACCGCCCACACCACCGTGGACAGTGCCCTCCCCCGGTGCTCGGCAACGGCCAGGTCGACGGCGGCGAACCTCGCCTGGAGGCTCGCGGCCGTGCCGACGCCGATGCCTGCCGCCCCCAGGACCAGCAGCACAAAAAGTCCGGACACAACAGCCAGCACCATGAGCACCGCTCCTGCCAGGGCCGCGGAGAGGCCGGCCACCTGGCCGGCCCGGCGTCCACGGCGTTCGGCCAGCGATGCCAGCGGCAGTGCTGCCGCAGCGGCTCCGAGGGTCATCACGGTGGCCACCGCGCCAGCCCACGCGCTTGAGCCCGAGAGTTCCACGGCCAGGATGGAGCCGATCGATACGGTTGCTCCCGTTCCGATCCCACCGAACACCTGGGCCGCGCTCAAGAGCACCAGAGTCCGCCGCTGAACCTGGCGCACGCCTTGTTCCTCCACAAGTGTGCGGGCCATGATCCGAGCATAGTCCCGTCCAGGAACCGCCGGCAGGAGATTCTTAAACGGGTAATCCCGGCCGCTCAGGCAGCCGGGATTACCGTTTTGAAAGGGCAGGTCCGTACTAATCGACGTCGCTGTGGCTCTTCCGGATGTCTTCCTCGAGCCGGGGATCCACCTTGGCAGCCTGTGCCTTGGAGCTGATCAGGCTGGCAACCACGGCGATGATGATGGTGCCCACAATGACGGCAAGCGATACGAAGGTGGGAATCTCAGGCGCCCACTCGATGTGGCGGCCGCCGTTGAGGAAGGGCAGCTCGTTCACGTGCATGGCGTGCAGGACAAGCTTGACGCCGATGAACGCAAGGATGAAGGACAGGGCGTGCTTCAAGTAGATGAGCCGGTTCATCAGGCCGCCGAGCAGGAAGTACAGCTGCCGCAGGCCCATCAGGGCAAACAGGTTGGCGGTGAAGACAATGAAGGGGCTCTGGGTCAGGCCGAAGATGGCGGGAATGGAATCCACTGCAAACAGCAGGTCCGTGAGGCCGATGGTGATGAAGACGATCACCATGGGGGTGAAGACCTTCTTGCCGTTCACCGTGGTGCGCAGCTTGCCGCCGTCGAACTTCTCCGACATGGGAATGACCTTGCGGATCCTGGCGATCAGTGGGTTCTCCCGGTCCTCTTCCTCTTCGCCCTCATCCTGGGCCTGCTTCCAGGCCGTCCAGAGCAGGAACGCGCCGAAGATGTAGAAGACCCAGCTGAACTGTTCAATGACGATGGCGCCGAGCAGGATGAAGATGCCGCGCAGGATGAGGGCGATGATGATACCCACCATCAGCACTTCCTGCTGGTATTTCCGGGGTACGGAGAACCTGGCCATGATGATGATGAACACGAACAGGTTGTCGATGCTGAGGCTGTATTCAGTGACCCAGCCGGCGACGAACTGGCTGCCGAACTCCGGGCCGGTGAAAGCGAACATGGCACCGGCGAACGCCAGGGCCAGGGTGATGTAGAAGGCCACCCACAGACCGGCTTCCTTCATGGACGGTTCGTGCGGTCGCCGAACCACCAGGAGGAGATCGATCAGGAGAATCAGTCCGAGGACGACAAGTGAGCCAACCTCGAACCATACGGGCAAATCGAGCACGGGGAAGCCTTTCGCAGGGTACACAAAATGGTGTAAGTCTCTCCGGCCTGCCTGCGTGCACTTGGTGCTGGTGCGGCGGCCCGCTACGCCCGGCGGGGCAGCTGTGCCCTGCGTGTTGACGATCGTAGCGCTTTGGGATACTCCCCTACGTGCCTTTAACTGTACCCCAGCCGGTGGAGGGCCGCGGCTACCGATGGGGCCGGTGATGCCGTGGATAACGTTTTCCGGCAAACCGTTGACCGGCTGCCATCGGTCTTGTAATAATCAGCCGGGATGAGAAAACGGTTTCCCGTCTGCACCTAGTGTTCCTTCCAGAAAGTCAAGGTTGGTCAATGAAGACTCCTCATCGCACTGGCACTGTGGTCAAGGCCCTCGCCACGGCCGCCACCCTGGCCATGCTCGCCACCGGCTGCTCGTCCTCCCCGGCCGCGGACAGCGGCGGAAACGTCACCGTGCGCTTCACCTGGTGGGGCAACGACCTGCGGAACAAGCAGACGCAACAGGTGATCGATGCCTTCCAGGCCTCGCACCCCAACATCAAAATCCAGGCTGAGCCCGGGGTGTGGAGCAGCTACTGGGACAAACTGGCCACCACCACCGCCGCCAACGATTCGCCCGATGTAATCCAGATGGACCAGGCCTACATCGCCGAATACGGCGGCCGGGGTGCGCTGCTTGACCTGTCCAAGCAAAGCAACATCGACACGTCCAAGATCGACCAGGACGCCCTTAAGTCCGGCGAGGTCAGCGGCAAGCAGTACGGCCTGAGCACCGGCCAGAACGCCAAGGCCGTGATGATCAACACCAAAATGTTCCAGGACTACGGGGTTCCCATCCCGGACGACAAAACCTGGACCTGGGATGACTACACCAGGACCGCGGCCCAGATCGCAGCGGCAGCGGGCAAGGCCGGCAAGACCAACTACGGCAGCTCCTATTCGCTGACCGACTCGGACCTGAACACATGGGCCATGCAGCATGGAGAGTCGCTGTACTCGGCGGACGGCGGCCTCGGCTTCAAGGAGGACACCGCCACTTCCTTCTTCCAGAATCTGCTGAACCTGCGCAACCAGAATGCTGCCCCGCCGGCCAACATTGCCACCGAGGACATCAGCGCCCCGGTGGAACAGACCCTGTTCGCCACCGGCAAGACGGCTATGTCCTGGTGGTGGACCAACCAGGTCAACGCGCTCCAGTCCGCGCTGAAGAGCGATGTGAAGATCCTGCGCGCCCCCAGCTCCACCGGCAGCGCCAAGGACAACGGCATGTCCTACAAGCCGTCCATGTTCTGGTCCGTTTCCTCGCGCAGCAAGCACCCCAAGGAAGCGGCCGAAGTTGTCAATTACATGCTCAACAACCTGGACGCAGCCAAGACCATCCTGACGGAGCGCGGCTTCCCGACCAACTCCGAGGTCCAAACCGGGATCGACCCGCTGCTGACGCCTGCTGACAAGGCCGCTGCGGCATTCCTTAAGGACATCAAGCCGGATCTGAAGAGCGTGCCGCCGGTGCCTCCCACCGGTTCCTCCGGAGTGCAGGCACTGATCCAGCGTTACAGCACTGACGTTCTCTTCGACCGCAAGTCCCCCGCTGATGCAGCGAAGGGCCTGATGCAGGAAGCAAAGGGCATGATCGACTCGGCCAGGAAGTAAGGCAGCCGCACCGCTTCGGCCAGCGCGACGGCGGGCATCCCCTAAGGGGGTGCCCGCCGATCCTTGGCCAGATCCATTGCCTATCTACGAAGCGGTGCCCTAGGCGTGGCCCGCCGCCTGCATCTGGCGCAGCTCCTTTTTCAGTTCGCTGACTTCGTCGCGGATCCGGGCTGCCACCTCGAACTGCAGTTCTGCCGCGGCGCCATGCATTTGTTCCGTAAGCTGCTCGATCAGGCCCACCAGGTCCTCGGCCGGTGCCGCTGCCAGCCCGTCCGCGCGCACCTGGGCTCCGCCCTTGGCACCGGACTTGCTGCGCTTGGCACCCTTGGCCAGCCGGTTGTTGTTGAGCAACTCCTGGGTATCGGCGTCTTCCTTGGCGAGTTGGTCAGTGATGTCCGCGATCTTCTTCCGCAGCGGCTGCGGGTCCACACCGTGCTCGGTGTTGTACGCCACTTGGATGGCGCGGCGCCGGTTGGTTTCGTCGATGGCGTGCGCCATGGAGTCCGTGATGCGGTCCGCGTACATGTGCACCTGCCCCGAGACGTTACGTGCCGCGCGGCCGATGGTCTGGATCAGAGAGGTTGAGGAGCGCAGGAAGCCTTCCTTGTCGGCGTCCAGGATGCTGACAAGGGACACTTCCGGCAGGTCCAGCCCCTCGCGAAGCAGGTTGATGCCCACCAGGACGTCGAACTTGCCCATCCGAAGTTCGCGCAGCAACTCAACGCGCCGCAGGGTGTCCACGTCGGAGTGCAGGTACTCCACCTTGATGCCGTGGCCCAGAAGGTAGTCCGTGAGGTCCTCCGCCATCCGCTTGGTCAGGGTGGTGACAAGGATGCGCTCGTCCTTGGCGGTACGGGTCTTGATCTCCCCCAGCAGGTCATCGATCTGGCCCTTGGTCGGCTTGACCACCACCTCAGGGTCGATAAGCCCTGTGGGCCGGATAATCTGCTGCACGAACCCGTCAGCCTTGCCGAGTTCGTACTTGCCGGGGGTCGCGGAAAGGTAGACGGTCTGGCCGACGCGCTGGAGGAATTCGTCCCATTTCAGCGGCCTGTTGTCCATGGCTGAGGGCAGGCGGAAGCCGAAGTCCACCAGGTTCCGCTTGCGGGACATGTCGCCCTCGTACATCGCGCCGATCTGCGGGATGGTTACGTGGGATTCGTCCACCACCAGCAGGAAGTCGTCCGGGAAGTAGTCGAGGAGGCAGTGCGGAGCTGTTCCGGGGGCGCGGCCGTCAATGTGTGAGGAATAGTTCTCAATGCCGTTGCAGAAGCCCATCTGCTGCATCATTTCGAGGTCATAGTTGGTCCGCATGCGCAGGCGCTGCGCTTCCACCAGTTTGTTCTGGCCCTCCAGCACTTTGAGCCTGTCAGCGAGTTCGTCCTCGATCCGCTTTATGGCGCGGGCCATCCGCTCCGGGCCGGCGACATAGTGCGAGGCAGGGAAGACGTACATCTCCTCTTCTTCCCGGAGCACCTCGCCGGTCAGCGGATGCAGGGTCTGGATGTTCTCAATTTCGTCTCCGAAGAACTCTATCCGGATGGCGAGTTCCTCATACATCGGAATGATTTCCACGGTGTCGCCGCGCACCCTGAAGGTACCGCGGTGGAAGTCCATGTCATTGCGGGCGTACTGCATAAAGACGAACTTCCGGAGGAGGTCGTCCCGGTTCATTTCCGCCCCCTTGCGGAGCGTCACCATTCCGGAGATGTATTCCTCCGGGGTACCCAGGCCGTAAATGCAGGAGACCGTGGCCACCACAATGACGTCGCGGCGGGTCAGCAGGGCATTCGTGGCGGAGTGGCGAAGCCGCTCCACCTCCTCATTGATGGAGGAGTCCTTCTCGATGAAGGTATCCGTCTGGGCGACGTAGGCTTCGGGCTGGTAGTAGTCGTAATAGGAAACGAAGTACTCCACCGCATTGTTGGGCAGGAGTTCGCGGAACTCATTGGCCAGCTGCGCAGCGAGGGTCTTGTTCTGCACCATCACCAGGGTGGGCCGCTGCACCTGCTCGATAAGCCAGGCTGTGGTGGCGCTTTTGCCGGTACCCGTGGCACCCAGCAGCACCACGTCCTTCTCGCCGTTCCTGATCCGCTCCGTCAGTTCGGCAATGGCGGCGGGCTGGTCACCGGCGGGCTTGAATTCGCTGATGACCTCAAAGGGCGCCACAACACGGTTGATTTCCTGCGCAAGGCTCATGAATCTAATCTACAACCGGGCACCGACAGCGAACGGTCCCGTCCGTTACCGGCGAACAGCCGCCCGTCCGCGGGCGTGCTTCAGGAGGCGTACGACGGCGCTTCCCACCCGGTTGCCTCAGCCCAGGCGGACATAGCTGGCCAGGCGACGTCCGTGAACCACAGTTCCTTGGCCTCCGCGTATCCGCTTGTGGTGGCCGAGCCGGCAAAGCATGCTGCGAGCTCCGCTTTGTGCGCCTCATAGAGCCGGTGGGCGGAGGGATCGTTCCGCAGCCAGTCGCGGAACATCAGGGCGTAACGCCACCCGGGCGAGCCGGCAACGCGGACGTGAAGGTTGACCGGACGGCCTGGGTCGGCGTTGGCGTGGAACCGCTTCAGCCAATCCGAGGAATCGGGAGCGTTGGGCTTCGGAGTATCGGATTCGATTGCCCGTACCGCCGGGAAGCCGGCGGCAGCCAGGAGCGGTGCGATCGTGGCTGCTGCCTCCAGCCCGGACACCGCCACCTGCAGGTCAATGACGTCCTTGGCGGCAAGCCCGGGAACAGAGGTGGAGCCAACGTGGTCCACTGCCAAAATGAGTTCCGGGGCGGCCGCGATCAAACGTGCCGCAATCCTGGCCGCCTGCCGCGCCCAGTCCTCCCGGTGCGGCTCCAGGACGGGCCCGCCGTTCCGCGGCGCGCGTTGGCCGGCCGCGAGGTTCCGGGCGAACGGCAGCAGCCGCCCGTCCCAGAGTTTGTCCACCTGGTCAAGCAGGTGCTGCACGGTGCCGGAGTTGTCCAGGACGACGTCGGCCGCGGCCAGCCGGGTCTCGCGGGTGGCCTGGGCGGCCATCCGCGAACGGGCAGCGTCCTCCGTCATGCCCCGCAGCTCCTGCATCCGCTGCAGCCGCACATCGTCCGGGGCGTCCACCACCAGCACCAGGTGGAAGCTGGTCCCCTGCCCCGTCTCCACGAGCAGGGGAATGTCCTGGACCACGACGGCGTCGTCGGACGCCGCTGACGTGATGGCCGCGGCGCGGGCGCGCACCAGGGGGTGCACAATTGCGTTCAGGGCAGCCAGGCGCTCCTGGTTGCCAAACACCGCTTCACCGAGCCGTGCGCGGTCAAGCCGGCCGGCGCCGTCGAGCATGTCCGGACCAAACTCCTCCACAATGCGCTCCAGTCCTTCGGTTCCAGGTTCAACCACCTCCCGGGCCAGCGCATCTGCGTCCACCAACACGGCACCGCGTTCCCTCAGCCGCGCGGCCACCACCGATTTCCCCGAAGCGATCCCGCCCGTCAACCCGATCTTCAGCACCTTCCCACAGTACTGAACCTGCGGCGGCAGGACCCGTCAGGGGCACCGGCGCGGCCCCCAACTAGACTGAACCGATGCGGAGAGTGGAGGAACCAGCAGAGCAAGCGGACAGCCGGGCCACCTCGTACACCACCCTGGCTGCGGTCCCTGACTTCCGGCACGAACTCGAGGTCAGGCACTCCCGGTTCATCACGGTCCTCCGGCGGGCCGGCAGCGAGGACGAGGCCCGGGACCTGGTGGCTGGCCTCCGCCGTGAGTTCCACGATGCCCGCCACCACTGCTCTGCGTTCGTCGTCGGGCCCGACCGGACCATCCAGCGTTCCAGCGACGACGGCGAACCCGCTGGAACCGCGGGCATCCCCATGCTCGAAGCCCTCCTGAAAAGGGAGACGGAGCCCGGGGTGACGGACCTCAGCGACGTCAGTGCCGTCGTCGTGCGCTATTTCGGCGGCGTCCTGCTAGGCGCCGGCGGCCTGGTCCGGGCCTACTCCGAGTCGGTCTCCGCAGCCTTGGACCTGGCGCCCCTGGTCCGCCGCAGCAGGCGGCGAATCTGTTCCGCCGCAGTACCTCACGCGGCAGCGGGGCGGCTCGAGAATGATCTGCGTGCCGCCGGCACAGTTATGGCGGCAACCAGCTACCAGGACCGGCACACGGTGCTGCGGATTGCGGTACCTGACAACGCTGCCGCCATTGCCGCCGCAACGGACCGCGTCCTGCAGCTCACGGCGGGGTCGGCCACGCTTACTCCCGACGGAACGGAATGGGTCAATGAACCCCTCAACTGAGGTGACACTGGTGGACGTCGATGAAGCCGTGGCGGACCAGCTTCTTCAACTGGCCAAACGGGACGCGTCACCGGATGAGGTGGCTCCCCCGATTGGCGGGCCCGGCTGGAACCTCGAGCGCACCACTTGGTTCTACAGCTACCACCATGCTGCAGCCGGCGGACTGGACGGACCTGCCGCGGAAAAGTCATGGGCCATATTCAGCGGCCTGGACATCGCCGGCTCCATACGGCTCAAGCGCGAAAGGGGCGCGGCCACACCGTCGGCGGAAACGGGCATCTGGCTTGGCCGGAGCTTCCGTTCGCGCGGGATCGGCGGCGCCGCGCTGGGCCTGGTCCTGGCGGAGGCCCGCCGGGCGGGCCTGAAGCGCGTCACCGCCCGGACCCTGGCCGGAAACCACAGCGCCCAGCGGTTGCTGAAGGCAGCCGGGGCGGCACTGACGCACGACGGCGACGGGACAGTCCTCGCCGTCGTCGACCTTTAAGCCGCCCGCGGCCAACCCGTCCCAAGGCTGCCGGCTGGCCGGCCTGTTACGTACGGTGTTAAAGCACAACGGGCCCCCGCTTCCGCGGGGGCCCGTTGTGTCAGCCCGGAAAGTCCGGGCCGGCGGCAATTAGTTGCCGGTCAGCTTCTCGCGGAGAGCAGCAAGAGCCTCGTCCGAAGCCAGGGTGCCGGCACCGGTGTCGGTGGCAGCAGGCTCGGAGGAGTAGCTGGTGGTGCCGGAATCGCTGTCACCGGACGTTGCAGCTGCAGCGTCGTCGGCAGCGTGCTGGGCAACCTGCTTCTTGTGTGCTTCCCAGCGGGTCTGGGCGTCAGCGTACTGCTGCTCCCAGGCGGCGCGCTGGGTTTCGTAGCCCTCGAGCCATTCGTTGGACTCGGGGTCGAAGCCCTCGGGGTACTTGTAGTTGCCCTCTTCGTCGTATTCTGCGGCCATGCCGTACAGAGCGGGATCGAATTCGGTGCTGTCGGCGTCGACGCCCTCGTTGGCCTGCTTGAGGGACAGCGAGATGCGGCGGCGTTCCAGGTCGATGTCGATGACCTTGACGAACAGCTCGTCGCCAACGGAGACAACCTGCTCGGCCAGCTCCACGTGGCGGACTGCCAGCTCGGAGATGTGGACCAGGCCTTCGATGCCGTCTTCGACGCGGACGAACGCACCGAACGGAACGAGCTTGGTGACCTTACCCGGAACAACCTGGCCCAGGGCGTGGGTGCGGGCGAAGGTCTGCCACGGGTCTTCCTGCGTAGCCTTGAGCGACAGCGAAACACGCTCGCGGTCCAGGTCCACCTCGAGAACCTCGACGGTGACTTCCTGGCCAACTTCGACAACCTCGGACGGGTGGTCGATGTGCTTCCAGGACAGCTCGGAAACGTGAACCAGGCCGTCTACGCCGCCCAGGTCCACGAAGGCACCGAAGTTGACGATGGAGGAAACAACGCCGGGACGGACCTGGCCCTTTTCCAGCTTGTTGAGGAAGGTGGAGCGGACCTCGGACTGGGTCTGCTCGAGCCATGCACGGCGGGACAGGACCACGTTGTTGCGGTTCTTGTCCAGCTCGATGATCTTGGCTTCGATCTGCTGGCCGATGTACGGAGCCAGGTCGCGCACACGGCGCATCTCGACGAGGGATGCGGGCAGGAAGCCACGCAGGCCGATGTCGAGGATAAGACCACCCTTGACGACCTCGATGACGGTACCGGTGACAACACCGTCTTCTTCCTTGACCTTCTCGATGTCGCCCCAGGCACGCTCGTACTGAGCGCGCTTCTTGGAGAGGATCAGGCGGCCTTCTTTGTCTTCCTTGGTGAGCACCAGGGCTTCGACCTGATCGCCGACGGAGACAACGTCTCCGGGATCAACGTCGTGCTTGATGGAAAGCTCGCGGGAGGGGATGACACCTTCGGTCTTGTAACCGATGTCGAGCAGGACTTCATCGCGGTCGACCTTGACGACGGTACCTTCGACGAGGTCTCCGTCGTTGAAGTACTTGATGGTGGCGTCGACAGCTGCGAGGAAGTCCTCAGCGGTACCGATGTCGTTGATCGCGACTACGGGGGTACCGGGCTTCTCGGTGGAGGTGATGGTCATGTAGTAGGGGCTCCGTTGTGGATAGTTAGTCGGTCAGGCAAACCGGCGCGCCCGCGTTATGGAACGCAGGCGCGATTCGCGGTGAATCCGACGGATCCTCCGGGTCATCCTGATTTTGTGGATTGCTTTCAATGCAGCCCTAACGGGCCGCAAGTTGCGTGCACGTGGTACACGCCCGTTTATTCTAGTCGCTGCCGGCAAGCGGGGTCAAAGCGGCCGTGCAGGGGTGCGGGGGTCTCAGAAGTGGGTGAGGCAGTGCGTTGCCCGTTCAACCGCGAACAGCTGCCGGGCCCTTAAAGCGGCGCCTTCGGTGTGCTCGGTGATCCTTCCGGCGGCGGTGAGGGTCACCGGGCAGACCGCGCCGAGGTAGATGGAGGACAGCGCCGAGACATCCAGTGTCAGGTCGCGCTCCTCCCCGGCGTCAACGCGCCCGACGGCGGCCTCACCACGCCTGATCTCCACTGCGTACGTCCCGGCGGTCAGACCGAGCGGATCGAGCACCTCAAGGACCAGCCTGCCGTCGTCGGGAAAGTAGCGCGCTTCCAAGGCCTTCGCGACGTCGAGGATCCGGAGCCAGAGCATGTCGCGGGGCTCTGAGGCCTCGACGCAGCGGGCGTCCTCAAGTGCCCATGGCAGCGGATCATCAACCGGCGCTTCTTCCCACGTGACACGCTCGACGAGGTCGATGGCGGCAAGGTACTGCCAAAGCTCCAGGTAGGCGGCGCGGGTGGCGGCCACCAGGTCAACCACCTCCATGGTGTACGGAGTGTTGTCCCAGCCGGCGAACTTGTAGGAGACGTAACCGTCCACGTCGCCATCAGGCCCATAGTGCAGCGCCACCTTCACCTTCGGATCCTCGTCCTCGGCACGGCTGATGGACCCGGACGCCAGCTGGCGGTAAAACTCGTGCCGGTCAACCGAACCGGGCGTGACGAGGTGCAGCTGTTCGAACACCTTCGGGGCCAGCTCCAGGAGAACCTTGGGATCGGCCACCTCGACGGAGCCGGTGGCTTCGTGGTTCAGCACGAAGCGCCTGCTGGTATCGACCGTGACCGACTGTTCCCGCGTAGCCACGCCGTACCCGAACCGGCGGTAGATCGAGGCCTCTGAGGCCGTCAGTGCCGCGATGGCCAGGCCTTCCCGGCGTGCCAGCTCAAGCTCCCCGGCCATCATGCGGCGCAGCAGCCCCCTGCGCCGATGTGAGGTCCGCACTGTCACGGCGGTGACAAGGCGGGTGTCGAGCAGCCGCCCAAACCCAACGTTCAGCGTCTTATCGAAGGTACCGAAGGTCGCAACCGGAACGTCCGCCCCCAGGGAATACCCGGCCACCGGCCCTGTTTGATAAGCACCGGTCATCACCCGCCGGTCGGCACGCTGCATCTGGACGCCTCTGTCCACCCGCTCATCGGTGCGGCGCGCATCGTGGAAACCGAAGGCGACAGCCCGCATCCAGGCAACAGTCTGCGGATACGTGGAATCGTCCTTGGCCGCCGGCTCAAACCGCCGGATTTCATAGTTTCCGCTCAGATCACCCATTTACCCGAGCCTAGCCAATGAATCCGGCGTCTGACCAGCACAAACGCCCCGGCGTTGGACCAGGAGGCTCCGCGCGGGGCCTAGTGCCCGGCGTCGTACCAGCTGGGCCCGACGCCGATCTGGACTTCGAGGGGCACGCTGAGGTCCGCGGCTGCCGCCATCTGCTCGGTGACGAGTTTCTCAACGGCGGCCCGCTCCCCTGCCGCGACTTCCAGGACCAGTTCGTCATGGACCTGGAGCAGCATCCGGGATTTCAGCCCCTGCGCCTGCAGCTCGGCGTGGACGCCCAGCATGGCGCGCTTGATGATGTCCGCTGCGGAGCCCTGGATGGGGCTGTTCAGCGCAATGCGTTCTGCGTTCTCGCGCAGCTGGCGGTCGGTGCTGGTGAGGTCCGGCAGGTAGCGTCGGCGGCCCTCAATGGTGGCGGTATAGCCATCCACCCTTGCCTGGTCCACCACTCCCCGCAGGTAGTCGCGGACGGCGCCGAAGCGGTCGAAGTAGTCCTTCATGAGGGTGCGGGCCTCGTCAACGGAAATCTCCAGCTGCTTGGACAGGCCGAAGGAGGTCAGGCCGTAGGCAAGGCCGTAGGACATGGCCTTCACCTTTGAGCGCATGGCACTGGTGACCTGGTCCGTGGGGACGTGGAAAATGTTTGACCCGACGAAGCGGTGCAGGTCCTCACCGTCCTTGTACGCCTGGATCAGCCCAGCGTCCCCGGAGAGGTGCGCCATGATGCGCATCTCGATTTGGGAGTAATCGGCGGACAACAGGCATTCATAGCCATCACTGACCACGAAGATGCCGCGGACGCGCCGGCCTTCCTCGCTGCGGATGGGGATGTTCTGCAGGTTGGGGTTGTTGGACGAGATCCGGCCGGTGGCCGCCACGTTCTGGGCGTAGGTGGTGTGGATCCGGCCGTCCTCCGCCACGGACTTCTTCAACGACTCAAGCATCTGGCGCAGCTTGGCGGCCTCGCGGTGGGCCATGAGCTGCACCAGGAACTCGTGCCCTGTCTTTTCCAGGAGGTTCTTCAGCGATGAGGCGTCGGTGGTGTAGCCGGACTTGATCTTCTTGGTCTTGGGGAGCTGCAGTTCGTCGAACAGGACGTTCTGCAGCTGCTTGGGTGAGCCCAGGTTGACCTCGTGGCCGATGGCCGCGAAGGCCTGTTCCTGTGCCTGGTCGATGACCCGCGCGAGGTCGGCAAGCTGCTCGTCCATCTTGTCCATGTCGATGGCGATGCCGGCGAGTTCCATGTCCGCGAGGACGCGGCTGACCGGAAGTTCCAGGGTGGACAGCAGTTCCTCCGCCCGGCGCTCCTTGAGCTCGTCCTTGAAGTAGCGGCTGAGGGCCAGCACCACCGCGCCGGCCTGGACCAGGGCGTCCGCGGCGGCGGTGTCGTCGCCGTCGAACGACAGTTCCAGCTGCCCGGCCTTGGCGGTGGCGGCCGGGATTCCCACGTTGAGGTGGTGCTGGGCGAGTTCGGCGAGTTCGTAGCTGCGGCGGTCCGGCTGGATGAGGTAGCCCGAGATGGAAGTGTCATCCACCACGCCCTCCAGCTCCAGGCCGCGGGCCGTCAGCGCCTTAAGCGCCGCCTTGAAGCCGTGCATCACCTTGGGCGCTTCGGGGTCACGCAGCCACGCTGCCAAAACGTTCTCGGTCTCGGCGTCCTGGGCGGCAAGGTCGACGTAGACGGCGGCGTCACCGCGCACGATGGCCAGGGCGGCGGCGTCCTCACCGATCCGGCCCGGCACGAGGTCGACGGCGAGGGCGGACCGCTGGCCCGCACCGGCAGCCAGGAAGGCGGCCAGTACGGCGGCGCCGGCAGGGGTGGTGTAATCCGGGGTTTCGATGCTTTCGCGTTCGGCGGCGGGCGTGTCAGCCTCGCCATAGAGGGCAAACAGCCGGCCGCGGATGGCTTTGAACTCAAGCTGGTCGAAGAGATCTTCAATCGCCGCCTGGTCGGGGCGGGGCTGGTAGAGGTCGTCCAGGGTGACGGGGAGGTCAAGGTCGGTGTGGAGCTGGTTCAGCCGGCGGTTCCGCTTGACGGCGTCGACGTTCTCCCGCAGGGCGTCGCCTACCTTGCCGCCGATCGAGTCAAGGTGTTCCAGGACGCCTTCCAGGCCGCCGTACTGGTTGATCCACTTTGCCGCGGTCTTGGGCCCGACGCCGGGCACGCCGGGGAGGTTGTCCGCGGTCTCCCCCACCAGGGCGGCGAGGTCGGAGTAGCGGGACGGGCTGACGAAGTACTTGGCTTCGATGGCGGCGGCGTCCATCCGGGGGATGTCGCTGACGCCCTTCCGCGGGTACAGCACGAAGACGTTGTCCGTGATGAGCTGGAAGGCGTCCCTGTCCCCGGAGACGAGCAGCACCTCGAATCCGGCCTTGTCACCCATGGTTGCGAGGGTGGCCAGGATGTCGTCGGCCTCGTATCCGGGCATCTTGATGGTCTTGATGCCCCAGGCCTCCATGACCTGTCCGATGAGGTCGATCTGGCCGCTCATCTCCCGGGGGGTCTCGTTCCGGCCGCCCTTGTATTCGCTGTACTCGGTCTTCCGGTGGGTGGATTCGTCCGAGACGTCGAAAGCAACCGCGATGTGGGTGGGCTGCTGCTCCTTGATGAGGTTGATCAACATGGAGGTGAAGCCGTGGATGGCGTTGGTGTGCTGGCCGTTGGAGGTTGAGAACTTGTCCGCCGGCAGCGCGAAGAAGGCGCGGAACGCCATGGAGTGGCCGTCAAGGACCAGCAGCCGCGGCTGGCCGGTCATGGGAACGACCGGTGCTTCCGTGGCGGAAACAGACCCACCGGCAGCGGGGGTGGCGGCCTTTGCAGCAGTCCTGCGGGGGGACGACGAAGGCTGCACGGCAGCCTCCTCATCGATGGCCGGAGACGGGAAAGGGGCCGGTTTGGTTGTTTCACTCACAGGTGCCAGCCTAGTTGCCATGACAGACAATTTCACGCCGGGCGCTTTCGCCGAGGAGCTGGCAGCCGCCGGAATTCCCGACCACATGCACGGCTGGCTGGGCAGGTTCGGCGTCGGCGCCCTGGTGGTCAAGATGGGGATCCGTTTCCTGGAAATGAGCCCGGAACTTACCGTTGCCACCATGCCGGTGGAAGGCAACACGCAGGTTGCCGGAATCCTCCATGGCGGCGCACACGTGGTGCTGGCGGAAACCCTGGGCTCGTTCGCCGCCGGCATGCACGCCGGGCCGGGCCGGCACGCTGTGGGCATTGAGGTCAACGCCACGCACCACCGGTCCGTTGCGAAGGGCCTGGTGACGGGCACGTGCACCGCCATTCATTTGGGGCGGACGCTGACCACCCATGAAATCGTCATGACCGACGCCGGCGGACGGCGCCTCTCAACCGCACGGATCACCAACCTGCTCCGGGACGACGCCGTCTGAGGCGGGAGGCGTCAGGCCCCCGCGTCAGGCCTTGCGGGCAGCAGGTAGCGCAGCTCGACGATCCCGCTGCCCAGGGTGCGTGAGGCAGCCAGCTCAAGTGGCGGCGTCGGGCCTTTCATCGGCAACAGCCGCTTCCCGCTGCCGAGCACCACGGGAATGACGGAGAGGATGATCTCGTCCAGCAGCCCGGCGTCCGCGAACTGGGCGGCCAGGTTGCCGCCGCCCACCACCCAGATGTTCCTGTCCCGGGCGGACCGCCGGAAGTCCGCGACGAATTCCAGGATGTCCCCCCGGACGAATGTGATGTCGGCACCGTCCGGGGCGCGGTATTCGTGGTGGGTGAAGACGTAGCTGGGCGTGCCGGTGTACGGCCACCCGCCGGGCTCGTGCTCCATCAGCCAGGCGTAGGTTTCGCCGCCCATGACGATGCAGCCCACACCGGCCATGAAGTCGTTGTAGCTGTCCGCTCCGCCCTCGAAGCCGTCGAACTGCAGCAGCCAGCCCAGATCATCCGTGGATGTGGCGATGAAGCCGTCAAGGGATGCGGCCACAAAGTATTGGATGCGCGCCATGGCCCCAGCCTAGCCAACCGCCCCGGCACGGCCAACTGTCCGGCACGGCCAACTGTCCGGCATGGCCAAATGTCCGGAATGATCAACGTGTCCGCGCTGCCCGGACCGCGGCTTCCGGGAACGTGCTACTTCGAGAAGTACGGAATGATCAGGTACAGCCCCACCATGATCGCCAGGCCGCACAGGCCAAAGCAGAGGTAGGCGAAGGAGCGCTTCATTCCCGGGGACGTTTGCTCTGCGTCAGCGGCGATGGCGGTCAGCCGGACGCCGAGCGAGTAGAGGGTGACCACTGTTGCTGCAGCTATCAGCGTGGTGCCGGCAACAGTCAGGAGTTCCAACCACTTCATCGCCGATTCTCCTTGGGGTTCTTGGCTTTGGCGTCGGCCTTGGCTTTTGCCTTGGCTTCGGCCCGGGCGCGGGCCATGGCCTTCTTCTTGGCGAACCGGACGGCCTGGCCGGCTTCCTCCACCTCGACGGCGTTCTGGTGGCTTACAGAGGACTTGCGTGAGTAGAAGAACATGAAGAGCACTGCGCCGCTGCCGGCGATGGCGGCGATGAGCACACCGACGACGCCGGTCTTTACCAGCAGGGCGGTCAGGGCGCCGACGATACCGGCGGCCGGCAGGGTGAAGAGCCATCCCAGCGCGATCTTGCCCACCATGTTCCAGCGGACGGTGGTCCCGCGGCGTCCCATTCCTGAGCCGATGACGGAACCCGATGCCACCTGTGTGGTGGAGAGGGCGAAGCCAAGGTGGGAAGAGGCGAGGATGGCCGTGGCGGTGCTGGTCTCGGCTGCGAAGCCCTGGGCGGGCTTGACGTCGGTCAGGCCGGAGCCCATGGTCCGGATGATGCGCCAGCCGCCGGAGTAGGTGCCGATGGCGATGGCGAGGGCGCAGGATGTGATCACCCAGAACTGGGGACCGGAGCCGGGCGCCTGGCTTCCGGCGGCGATCAGGACGAGTGTGATAATGCCCATGGTCTTCTGGGCGTCATTGGTTCCGTGCGCCAGGGCCACCAGGCTGGAAGTGAAGATCTGGCCGGTGCGGAAGCCGCCGCGCTTCTGGGTGAGCTTGGTGCCCGTCTCGGGGTCGTGCCGCGAGGTGAGGGCATAGGCCAGGCGCGTGCACACGTAAGCGGCAACGCCGGCAATCAGCGGGGCGAAGACGGCCGGCAGAATGACTTTCTGGAGCAGCGTCTCAAGGTTGACGGAGCTGAACCCTGCGCCGACGATTGCCGCGCCGATCAGTCCGCCGAAAAGGGCGTGGGATGAGCTGGACGGCAAACCCTTCAGCCACGTGATCATGTTCCACAGGACGGCTCCCATCAGCCCGGCGAAGATGATCTCCGGGGTGATCTGGACGCCACCGGACCCCTCGCGGATGATGCCGCCGGACACGGTCTTGGCCACCTCGGTGGACAGGAAGGCGCCCACCAGGTTCAGGACGGCTGCCAGGGCCACGGCTGTCTTGGGCTTGATGGCCCCCGTTGCGATGGGCGTTGCCATGGCGTTCGCGGTGTCGTGGAAGCCGTTCGTGAAGTCGAAAAATAGTGCCAGTGCGATGACCAGCGCCACCATGAAGGTGATATCCACCTGTTGCCCAATCTGCAGAGTCGACGTTCAGCAGTTTCTCTCACCAGGCTGCCTTGCACAGCATAGTTCACCAGCTGTTGGCGTGGAATGACTTGCGGCGACGGCACAAACCGGCGGGAAACCTTATCGATCGTACGCGTCCCTGGCATGAGGTCAAAACAAGGCCTGGGCCAGGAAAGACTGGAGCCGGTCCAGTTCCGCAGGCGTGATTCCCTGCCGCGGATGCGGCGAGACGGTGAGGATGCGCCTGCCGAGGAAACGTGTCCATAGCTGCGCTTCGGCCTCGAACGCCAGTTGGTCGTCCACCCACGCGACGGCGTCAGGCACGGTGTTCTCGACGTCTTCCTGGATGGCCCGGAGCTTCCACCAGCGGGCGCCGCCCGCTGCGCCATCCGCAGCAAGGTAGGGCCAGTTGCTGCCGGCGAGCCCGACGGCGGGACACAGGTATTGCGGCGCCAGCTCCTCCCAGCTGGTCAGCCAGACACAACGCAGCCCCGGCGTCAGGGCGAGGGAGTTGAGCCCGGCCACGAGTTCGGCGGCGAAGGTGACGGGCAACAGTCCAGCGTCGGCGCGCTGCCAGGCGGACCCCCAGCCAGTGGATCCTTCCGGGCCGAACGGGCAGACCACGCCGTCGACGTCCAAGTAGAGTGTTCGCCCCACGCTGCACCTTGCGGGAATCTTAGCCCTGGTGGAACTGCGGTGGCCTTGGGCCGGCATCCAGTTGGGGGGCGATCTTCTCCTCAAGGGCCGCAACAGTAACGTCCGGAAGGACGATGAGTCCGTCCAGTTCGCGTCGGGCCCGCTTGTAGGCAGTCTGCCGTTCGGCCGGGCTAGCCGCCTGGTTCTCCGCGATCATCAGCAGTTTCCGTGCCGTGGCCAGCCGCTGGCGTTCCGGTCCAGTGAACTTCGTGTCCCTGATCCGCCTGGCCTCGCGCTCGGCAACGTCGAGGGCCACCGCGAAGTTGTTGACTGCCTGCCGGTAGGAGTCCAGGGCAGCCACGGATTGCAGGTCTTTGGCGGAGGCCGGGCGCTGGCCGTCGGCTTCCCGCTTTGCGCGCAGGAAGGCCACCGTGAGCGGTTCGCGGACGTCCGTCATAAGGGGGTAATCGATGAGCTTGCCCACGTCGAGCTCGTATTCAAGCCACCGCCGGTTGGTGGCGTCATGGGTTGCCATCAGCGCCTGGACCTCGGCCTCGGACGCCCTGTCGGCTTCGCGCACCTGGTTTTGGAGTTTGTACAGTTCAACCTGACGCCGGTATCGGCGCTCGCCGGCGCGCCGCCAGCCGCCTGCCCAGCGGCCGGCTGTCGCCATCAGCGGAAACACCATCCACCATTTGTCGGACAGGAACTCCATGAGGGTCCTCACGGCTTAATCGTCGCAGCCTGGAGGTCAGGCCTCAAGGCCAGGGGGCAGTTCCGTGCGGGACGGGCCGGCACTCCTGCGCACTGGCCGCCCTGTCAGATATCAAGGCGCCGGCGTGGCCTGGGCGGTGTTGACGTTGACCAGCCAGGCGACACCGAACCGGTCGGTGCACATGCCGAATACGTCACCCCAGGGCGACTTTTCCATGGGGACAGTCACCGCTCCCCCGTCGCCGCTCAGCTTCTGGTAGTAACCGCGAAGCTCCACTTCATCATCGCCGCTGATGGAAATGGAAATGGAGGAACCCGGATGGTACTCCATGCTGTTGGGGGTGTCGGCACCCATGAGCACCAGGCCCTGCGTGGTGGTCAGCATGCCGTGCATGATCTTCTCCGCTTCGGCAGGTTCCTCACTTGCCTGGAAGTCGCCGAAAGTACTGAGTGTCAGCTCGCCGCCGAACACGGACTGGTAGAAGTTCATTGCATCGCGGGCATTGTCCCGGAAGCTCAGGTAGGGATTGAGGATTGTTGGCATGGCAGGTTCTCCTTCACAGGGCCGGAACTGCGTCAGCGGGAACTGGCGGCAGACAACATCCTGCCCCATCCGGCTGCACCCCGGTAGGGGAAGACCCCCCTGTTCACCCGCATACCAGGATATGAACGGGTAGCCCTGTCCGGCTCCATTGGGCAGGTGCCGGATATGCGGAACGGGGTGCGGAGCGGGCCGCGGGAACGTAGGCTCGGGGCATGGCCCGATTCTTTGATGTGCATCCCGATGACCCCCAGCCGCGCGCCATCGCGCAGGCAGTGAACATAATCCGCGACGGCGGCCTGGTGGCTTACCCCACGGATTCCTGCTACGCCCTGGGTGCACAGATGGGCAACCGGGAGGCCCTGGACCGGATCAGGAGCATCCGCCACCTGGACGACAAGCACCACTTCACGCTGGTCTGCCGTGATTTCGCGCAGCTGGGACAGTTCGTGAACATCGGCAATGACGTGTTCCGCAGCATCAAATCCGTCACTCCGGGCAGCTACACCTTCATCCTGCCCGCCACCAGGGAGGTTCCCAAGCGCCTGCTCCATCCCAAGAAGAAGACCGTGGGGGTGCGGATTCCGGACAACCGCGTGGTCCAGGCACTGCTCGCGGAACTGGGCGAGCCGCTGCTGTCCAGCACGCTGCTGCTGCCGGATGAGGAGGAACCGCTGACCGTGGGCTGGGAGATCAAGGAACGGCTGGACAACCAGGTGGACGCCGTGATCGACGCCGGTGACTGCGGCGCCGAGCCCACCACCGTGGTTGATTTCTCCAGCGGGGTGGCCGAGGTGGTCCGCCGCGGTATGGGAGACCCGTCCCGGTTCGAGTAACTCCCCCGGCCCCTCCAGGGCAGGCGGCAGGCAGCCATCCCGGGGCACTTTGCAGCCACCCGTCGTCGTAAATTGCGACGACGCCCGGCGTATCCGTGTCAAAGTGCCCCTCTTTGGGGCGCGCGGGTCAGTCCTGCTTGGGTCAGTCCTGCTTGCGGGCACGGCTGGGCTGGACCCGGGGCGGTTCGCCCGGCATTTTGGGGTAGTCCGGCGGGAAGGGCATCTCCCCCAGGCCGGCTTTGCAGTCGCGGTCCCACCACTCCAGCAGCGTGTCGATCGTGCCGGGGCTGGCGTGGAAATCCGCCCAGGGATCTCCCAGCTTCTTCAGCCGTTCAGGAACCGTGAGGATGGTGAACTTCTTTGGATCCGCGTGCTCCAGTTCCTCCCAGGTGATGGGGCAGGAGACCGGGGCGTGCGGGAGGGCGCGCGGGCTGTAGGCGCCGGCGATGGTGCGGTCGCGGTTGGCCTGGTTGAAGTCCAGGAACACCCTCCGGCCCCGTTCTTCCTTCCACCAGGCCGTGGTCACCTTGTCCGGGATGCGGCGCTCCACTTCCCGGGCAGCGGCGATGACGGCGTGCCGGACGTCCAGGAACTCGCGAGTCGGTTCAATGGGTGCGTAAACATGGAGTCCGCGGTTTCCGGAGGTCTTAATGAAGCAGGTGAGCCCCGCCTCGGCCAGGACGTCCTTCAGCACCAGGGCGGCAGGGACGGCGTCATCGAAGTCTGTTCCGGGCTGTGGGTCAAGATCAATGCGCAGCTGGTCCGGGTTGTCCGTGTTTTCCGCCCGGGATGGCCAGGGATGGAACACCACCGTGTTCATTTGCACGGCCCAGACGGCTGCCGCCGGCTCGTCGAACACCAGTTGCGGGTGCGACCTTGCGCTGGGGTAGACCACCTTGACGGAACGGATGAAATCCGGCGTGCCCTTGGGCGGATTCTTGGAGAAGAACTGTTCGCCGTCGATGTTGCCGGAGAACCGCTGCAGCGCCACGGGCCGGTCCCCGTTGGCGGCGATGAACGCCTCCCCCACGTCGCAGATGTAGTTCACCAGGTCCAGCTTGGTAAGGCCCAGTTCCGGCCAAAGGACTCGGCTGGGACTGGAAATGCGCATCTCGCGCGGCCCGTTGGGGCCCTGAACCGTGATGGTGGTCTGTTCGCTCGCCATGGGGACAACGTACACCCCGCCACCGGCAGGCACTGGCAAGTACCCGGCACGTACCGGCACGCCAGCCAGCCCTCCGGCATGATGGACACATGCCGGCATCCGATCAACAGCTCACCGTCCCCGTAGGCGAGACCTCAATTTCCGCCGTCTACGCCCGCCCCGCAGATCCCACCGCAACTGTAGTGGTGGCGCACGGTGCAGGTGCCGGCATGGATCACCCGTTCCTCCGCGGATTCGCGGACGCCCTCAATGACCTGGGCCTGGCCACCTTTCGCTTCAATTTCCCGTACCGGGAGGCAGGGCGGAAATTCCCGGACCGCCCTCCGGCGGCCATTGCCGCCTGGCAGGCCGCAATGGCCGCCGCCCGCGGGCAGGCTGCCGCCAACGGCGACCGTGGTCCGCTCTGGGCGGCGGGCAAATCATTCGGCGGAAGGATGGCATCCATGGCCGTTGCCGAGGGCATGGAAGCCAGGGGCCTGGTGTACCTTGGCTATCCCCTGCATGCTCCAGGGAAACCCGAAAAACTCCGGGATGGGCACCTGTACGGGATGACCGCGCCCATGCTGTTCCTGCAGGGAACCCGCGACACATTTGCCACGCCCGAAATCCTGTCGGATGTCGTGTCCCGGATCGGGTCCAACGCCGTGCTGCACTGGGTGGAGGGCGGTGACCACTCGTTCGCGGTGGCGGGAAAGAAGCGGCCAGCCGAGGAGGTGGGTGCGTCCCTTGCCGCCCCCGTGGCCGCGTTTATCGCAGCCCACGGCTGAGGACGCTACGCAGCGTCCTCGTGCCACCAGCCCTCCCAGGCAGCGGAGGTGAGCTGGCCCGCGGGGAACGCAACCGGCGCGCCGGCCTCACCGGAGGGCCCGCCGTCGTACCGCCGTGCGTCATCACTGCCGCGTCCGTCGAGCAAGAGATTCATGCTGGTCAAGAGAAACATGTTCAGTCCTTCCTGGGAGTTTGTGGACAACACCGTCCACCTGGGAAGGAGCCTAGCCAGCGCATGTTTCACCAGGAGCACGTGAAGTTTCGGCCGTGTAACTGAGATCTCACGGACCGGCGGACCGCCTCGCAGGCTCCTTGGAATACGGCTACTTGCGCTGCTTGGTGCGTGCGGTGGCCGGGGCTGACCAGGGGTCCTCCGGCCAGGGGTGCTTGGGGTAGCGGCCCCTCATTTCCGCCCGCACCTGGCTGTAGGGGCCGGACCAAAATGAGGTCAGGTCATCCGTCACGGCGAGGGGACGGCGGGCCGGGGACAGCAGGTGGAACAGGACCGGAACGCGGCCGCCCACCAGCCTCGGGGTTTCGGCCAGCCCGAAACACTCCTGCAGTTTCACCGCAACCACGGGCGCGGCACTGTCGTCGCCGGGTTCCGGGTAGTCGATCCGGACCCGCGAGCCGCTGGGGACTTCAAGGCCTTCCGGCGCAAGCTCGTCCAGCCGGGCAGCTTCGGGCCAGGGCAGCAGCCGGCGCAGGGGGTGGGCCAGGTCAATCGAGGTGACCGGTTTCCCTGCGGCGAGGTCTTCCAGCTCGGGCCCCAGCCACTCTTCCAGCCGGCCCAGCAGCGCCTCCTCCGACACGTCGGGCCAAGGCTCTCCCAACTCCCGGTGCAGGAACGCGAGGCGGCGCCGGAAGAAGGCCGCCGCCGTCGACCATGACAGTGCCGCCAGCCCTCCGGACACCAGCGCCGCCGCCACGGCCCTCCTGCCCTCTTCGGCGGTGGGGCGCACCGGTGTTGCGGAGAGCACGATCGACCCCAGCCGCCTGGTCCTCCGCGCGCTGACCCGGCCCCCGCTGAATTCCGCGTCCACGGTGTCTGCCAGCAGGTGTGAGGCAGCGGTTTCGGCGACGCCAAGGGAAATGGGTGCAGCGGCCCGGATCACGGCACCGGTGCCGGCCGCGTCCCTGCCTTCCGCGCGCGAGACTTCGGCCACGGCCAGCCACTCGTGGCCCGACAACGTACTGCCTGCAGGAAGGCCTGCCCGGGTGCCGGACGTCAGCAGGTACTGCCCGGTGCCCCCGCTGCCGGGCACGCGGCGGGCCACGCGGTCGGGAAAAGCGAGCGCGACAACGGCGCCAACAGCTTCACCTCCATCCGAGGGGATGGCGGGAACCAAGGCGGCGCCGGCCTGTTGCCGCCGCGCCAGGGCACCCAGCCGCCTGGACTCCTCGGCCCAGCGCCTTCCCGCCGGGCCTGTGTCGGCACGGAGTTGGGCCAGCAGGCGGGGAAGGTCTCCTCCTGGCGCACGGTGGTCTCCGGAGAGCGCCGCGACTACCCCGGCAGCGAACTGGTGGCCGGTGGAGGTGCCGCCGTCGAGCAATGCCCGTGCCAGCCGCGGGTCAGCAGGTATGCCGGCAAGGGCCCGGCCGGCTGCCGTCACCTGCCCGTCACTGGACACGGCCCCCAACTCCCGGAGCACCTCGACGGCGTCATCCATGGCCTGCCGCGGCGGTGGGTCGGGCAAGGCAATCCCTTTCCCGCCGGGTGCGCCCCAGCAGGCGAGGGTGAGGGCGGCGCCGGTCAGGTCTGACACGTTGATTTCCGGCGTTACGTGGGGCGGAGCCGCACCGTATGCCTGCTGCGAGTAGCAGCGGACCACTTTCCCCGGGCCCTGCCGCGCGGCGCGCCCGGCCCGCTGGTCTGCGGACGCCCGGGAGCAGGAAACAGTGACCAGCCCGGTCATACCCCGGCCTGAGTCCCGCCGCGGTTCCCGGGCCAGCCCCGAGTCGATGACCAGGCGGACGCCGGGCACTGTCAGGGAAGACTCGGCGAGATCCGTGGAGACGATGATGCGCGGAGGATCCCCGGGACCGCGCCCCGAGACCGCCCGGTCCTGCTCCGCTGCGCCCACCTGTCCGTGAAGTTCCAACACGTCCACGTGGCTTCCCAGCCGGCTGCGCAACGCCGCCGCGACGTAGGAGACCTCCCTGGCCCCCGGGAGGAACACCAGTCCGTCCACCGACCGCGTCGGCGCCGGCGGCCCTGGCATGGGCGTCCGCAGCCGACGCGGCGACGTGGTCCAGGAAGGCACGGGTCACTCCCCTGGCGTCCAGCCGCGGGGACGGCGCCGGGAGCCACTGCACGTCCAGCGGATGGTTCACGGAAGGGCAGTCGACGACGGGTGCCGGGCCGCCGCCGTCGGGGTCCCCCAGCAGGGCTGCGAACCGGGGTGCGTCCAGCGTGGCGGACATGGCGACGACGGCGAGGTCGCCGCGGAGCGCACGGACCTCCGCGAGCATGCCGACCAGGAGATCCGTTTCCAGGCCTCGTTCGTGCACCTCATCCAGGACGACGGCGCCAGTGCCGTCAAGCCCGGGGTCTGCCAGCAGGCGGCGCAACAGGATGCCCGGGGTGACAAACTCGATCCGGGTCTCCGCGCCCGCGTGGCGTTCCCCGCGGACCGTGTAGCCGACGCGGCCAGCCGTCCGGCTGCCGTCGAGCGCGGAGAGGCGGCGGGCGGCGGCGCGGGCGGCAACACGCCGCGGCTGGGTGACGACGACGCGGCCGCGCGGGCCGTGGAGGTTTGCCAGCAGCGGCGGGACGAGGGTGGTTTTACCCGTCCCGGGCGGTGCCTGTACTACGGCGGCGCCCGGCGGGCGGCCGTCTTCCAGTGCCTCCTGCAGCGCGGAAAGGGATCCTTCGAAGGCAAGTCCGGCACCGATGGCACCCAGATCGAAAGGGTCGGCGGCGGGGCGGCCGTCAGGAGGAATCATCCGTCCATTCTGCCTCGGCCGGCAAGTTCTTTCCCGCGGTCAGGGCTTCCCTTGGCCCTTGCCCTTGCCTTTGGCTTCCTTGGCGGTGTCCGCACCTTGTGGGCCTGGAGCTTCCGGAGCGGGGGCCGGGGCGGGTGCCGGGGCCACAGCCGGAACGGCCGGCTCTTCGGGGGCGGGTTGGTCCTGCGCGGTGTCAGCCACAGCAGGGTCGGCCAGGACAGGGCCGGGCTCGACGGCGGCGGGCACCGTGGCAGGACCTGCCTCGGCTGACGCCGCGGCCACATGTGTGGCGATGTCGGCCCGGACTGCCGAGAGCGCGTTTTCGATGCCGCGGTACCGCGCCGCCGAAAGACGGCCTGCGGCTGCCGCATCGCCCAGGTCCTTCTCGAGGGCCTGCAGGGCGGCCAGCGCGCCGTCCATCCTGTCTTCCGCGGCGGCCTGGCTGATGCCCAGCACCCGGATCTGGAAGCCCCGCAGGACGCTTTCGTCGGTGCCGCCGGAACGGACGCCTGCCGCACCTGCAACCAGCGCGCCGGTAACAGCAGCACAGCACAGGACGATCAGGGCGCGGTTTCCCCGACGGCGGCGGGGTACGGGGGTGGCGCCGTCAGGCGCCGCGGCGAGGCCAGGTCCGCCTGGTGATTGCACCTCAGGCGGCATGCCTGCCCCGCAACGGGACGACGGACGCGGTCCGTACAGGCAGGACGGTCACAGAGGCGTACTCCCCAATGGAGGCCTTCATGGAGGCCTTCGGTTCCCTCGAGGCTGCCCGGGCAAGGAGGACCCGTACGCCGCAACGCAGCATGGTGGCGATCAGCAAGCCAATGCCCACTCCAAGGAGCACATGCCCGGCCAGATAGTACTGGGCGGCTCCGGGGCCACCTTCTGCGGCCACCACTGCACCGCCAACGGTCAGAATCAGTGACAGGGCCGTCCCGAAAATTGCACCCATGGCTCCTGCTCCCATCAGATTTAATCAGCAAGCTTACTAGTAATGCTCAGCAAGCTTACTACCTGATGGCGCTAAGGCAAGAGTTCCGGGCGCGGAAGCACCGTCGGACGGCAGCGCGCACCGGTCGGGACAGCGATAAGTCAGCTGTCCCAGCAAGGCCCGCAACCACCGTTCAAGGTAAAGGCTGCCGTCCCGGCGCACGGGAATGGCAGCCTTTATTGCCTTTTGCTTCGGCTCAGCCGGCCGCTTCGAGCAGGCGTTCCGCCGGCGTGATCCCGCCGTAGCGGCCCTTGAAGAACAGCAGCGGCTCGCCGTCCTGCCGGGCGCTGAGGTGGCGGACCGCCGCGACCACGATGGTGTGGTCGCCGCCGTCGTACTCCGCATGGAGCTCGCAGTCGATCCAGGCGAGCGCGTCCTCCAGCACGGGATTGCCCAGCGGCGAGGCCGCATGGCTGACGCCCGCAAATTTGTCCGCCCCTGAGCGGGCGAACTGCCCCGCCAGGTGCTGGTGTTCCGCCGGAAGGATGTTGACGGTGAATGAGCCGGCCTTCCGCAGGACCGGCCAGGTGGTTGACGTGCGTGCCGGGCTGAACGTTACCAATGCCGGCTCCAGCGACAGGGAGGCAAAGGACTGGCAGGTGAAACCGGCGGGCCCGTCCGCGGTGGACCCCGTGATGACGGTCAGGCCGCTGGCAAAAGTTCCGAAAATATCGCGAAGCCGGCGTGGAGCAAGATCTGAAGTGACTGTCATGGAAAGGCCTCTCGTCTGGATCGTTACCCCACCAAACCATCAGCAATTCGGCTTATTCAAGCCACCTGAAATGCGCGGACCCGCAGCGCAACGAATTGTCATGTGCGCACTTCCGGCGTCATCAGGTCTTGGCGCCGGGAGCCCGGCATGTCGTTGTTTGACGCAACACAATGGCTTGTCCGGCACCGGCGCCGGCGGTCAGGACGGGTGGGCCGGCTGCTCCTGCAGGTCCAGCGCGGCAAGCAGCCGGCGGACCGAGCCGCCCAGGTTCCATTCGCCGGCCAGCTGTTCCAGTTCCGCGCGCCTGTCACCGGTCACGGGTTGCAGCCGGGCGCCCACCTGGTCGAGGGTGGGCAGCTCCAGGTTCCGCACCAGGCGGACGACGGCGGGGGCTGCTTCCAGGTACGGGGCCGCCGCGGAGAGCTTGGCCCGGACAGGTGCGGATACTGCCGGGCCCGGCTCGTCCGCGGCCGCCAGCAGCCCTTCGAGGGTCCCAAATTTCAGCAGCAGGGACGCTGCCGTCTTCTCGCCGATGCCTGCCACGCCGGGCAGGCCGTCGGAGGCGTCCCCCCGCAGGGTGGCATAGTCGGCGTACTGCTGCGGCAGGACCTTGTATTTGGCCACCACGGTTTCCTCGGTGATGACTTCGAGGTTTCTCATGCCGCGGGCGGTGTAAATCACCCGGACCCCTCGTTCGTTATCGCATACCTGGAACAGGTCGCGGTCCCCCGTGACCACGTCCACCGGGAAGGCGGCATGGCTCGCGTAGGTGCCCACGACGTCGTCGGCTTCATGCTGCGCCGCACCCACAACGGCGATCCCGGCCAGCTCCAGCACCCGGCGGATCATGGGCAGTTGCGCCTGAAGGCCCTCGGGCACCACCTCGACGTCGGTGCCGTCCGGAACCGCTTCGGCCACCCGGTGGGCTTTGTAGGTGGGAAGCAGGTCCACCCGCCACTGCGGCCGCCAGTCATCATCCCAGCAGGCCACCAGGTGGGTGGCGTGGTAGTCGGTACTGAGCCGGGCGATCATGTCCAGCAAGCCGCGGACGGCGTTGACCGGCGTTCCATCCGGGCGGCGGATGGTGTCGGGCAGGCCGTAGAAGGCGCGGAAGTAGAGGGAGGCAGTATCGAGCAGCATGAGGCGCTGAGGCATACCTTGATCCTGACACGGAACTGGCAAACACAGCAGCACGCGCTGCCGTGGCACCTGTGAAGTAACCGTATCGAACTACTGATCGAATACGATCGACTCCCCGCTTTGCCGTTGACCCTTCAGTTCCCGTGCGCAACGATGACGGGATGACTCCCAGCACCGAAAGCAGCAGGCCTATGCCCGGTACGCCGGTCACCATCAACGACAACGGCGCGTGGTGCTGGTTCCAGGACGAGCGGGCCGTGGTGGATCCGGCCAACAACACCCTGCTGGTGGGTTCGGTCGCTGCTCCCGACGGCCCGGACGGTGAGAGCAGGGGTGGCAACATCGAAGTTGCTGTCCTGGATCTGGCCTCAGGGCACAGCAGCGTGCACGTCCTGCACCACAGGCTGGAGCCGGACGACCATGACGCTCCGGCGCTGCTGATCAGGCCGGACGGCCGCTACCTGGCCATGTATGCCAGGCACAAGACGGACAACTACTCCCGCTGGCGGATCTCCGCCCAGCCCCACGATGCCTCTGAATGGGGCCCGGAGGAGCGCTTCGACTGGACGGAACTGGCCGCAGGGCGCGGTGCAACCTACTCCAACCTGCACCGGCTGGACGCGGAGTCCCGGGTGTACAACTTTGTCCGGGCCATCAACGACGATCCCAGCCTGATGGTGTCCGGGGACGACGGCGGCACGTGGCGTTTCGGCGGCAAGCTCTTCACCCGGCCCAAAGTGGGCTATGTCAACGGCTACACCCGCTACTTCGGCAACGGCAGCGACCGCATTGACCTCATCACCACGGACCACCACCCCCGCGATTTCGACAACAGCATCTATCACGGCTACATCCGGGATGACGCCCTCCATGACGCCCAGGGGCAGGTGGTGGCCAAGCCGCTGATCGGCTCGCCCGGCGTGGACCAGGCTTCCCTGACCACCGTTTTCGAGGCAGGTACCGAACTCGGCGGGGACGTCCTCACCCACGGCTGGACGGTCGACCTGCGGGGCCGGGGTGCGCACCTGGCAGCCATCATCAGCTGCAGGGCCAACGACGTCAATGGCGCCCTTGAACGTGAGCAGATGCTCGACGTCGATGACCACCGCCTGCTGTACGCCCGCTTTGACGGGGTGCGCTGGAGGCTGAGCCACCTCGCCGCCGCCGGCCCTGCCCTGCTCCCGCACGAGCAGGACTACACGGGGTTGGGTGCGGTGGACCCCTACGACCTGGACCGCGTGTACATTTCCACCCCGGTGGATCCGCGGACCGGCACCACCACGCCGCACTACGAGATCTATCGCGGCCGCACCCGGGACGAGGGCGCCACGTGGGAGTGGGACGCAGTAACCGCCAATTCCCAGGTGGACAACCTCCGTCCCATCGTTCCGCCAGGGGACCCGTCCGTTCACGCCGTTTGCTGGTTCCGGGGAACCATGCGCTCGTCCCAGGCCTACCGGACGGAAGTGGTTGTGCTCTCTTGACCGCTGCCGGGAGGCGGATGGTCAATCACGCGGGGGATGTACTCGAGCAGTTGGAGGCGCCCGTCGAAGGTCCTGCTGTCCACCATCTCCAGGGCGACGTCAGGGTAGCCGTCGTAGATGCGTTCGCTTCCGGTGCGGCCTGTGATCAAGGGGAAGACAACCAGCCGGAACCGGTCCACGAGGCCTGCTGCCACCAAGGAACGGCAAAGGCTGAGGCTGCCCAGGGTGCTCAAGGGCCGGGAGTGGGTGCGTTTCATCTGCCTCACGGCTTCAACTGCGTCCCCGGCCACCAGCTGGGAGTTCGGCCACCGGAGGGGAGCCGTCAGGCTGGAGGAAAACACCACCTTGGGAACGGCGGCGAGGCCTGTCAGGGAAGCACTCTCGTCCTGCGAGTAACCTGTGCCCCCGGCGGCGGCATCCTCTGACATTCCGGACATGAGGCGGTAGGTGTTGGCCCCCAGCAGGAACGTATAGTCCTTCCCTGCCTCCTGCTGGAGCCACGCAAGGTATTCCGGACCTTCCAAACCCCACCAGCCCGGCCATCCCTCACCTGAGGCGAAGCCGTCCAGGGTAACGATCATGTCCACCATCAGCTGGCTCATGGCGGCCATGCTATTCCCGCCCCGGAAACCCGGCAAGGGACCGGACCCCATGCTCACCGCGGCCGAGGCTGCAAAAGTGGAAGCAGCGTAGAAAAAGTCGCCGGATCAGAACCAGTCGCCGTCGGCGTAGGCGCTGCGGACGTGCGCCCGCAGGTACTCCCCCACCACGGCAGCGCCAAGGTCGCCCACTTCCGGCGCCACCACGCGGCCGTCAACGCGCCGCGCCATGCGCTGGATGAACCGCTCCAGGCCGGGGTCGTTGCCCAGGCGGAAGAATGTGGCAGGGACGCCGGAGCGGCCCAGGCGGTCCAGTTCGGCAACGGTGGCACGGATGGTCTCGGCATCGGGGGGCCAGTTGAACCAGGAGTCCCCGTCCGGCAGCAGGTGGGCTGTGGGCTCACCGTCCGTGACCACCAGGAGGACGGGCTGCATGGACGGGTGCCGGCGGAAGAAGCGGCCCGCCAGCAGCAAACCGTGATGCAGGTTGGTGCCCTGTTCCCGGAGGGCCGGCAGGGCCGTGAGTTCGCCGATGTCCATGGACTGGGCGTAGCGGCCGAACGTGATCAGCTCCAGCCGGTCGCCGCGGAAGCGGGTAGAAACCAGGTGGTGCAGGGCGAGGGCGGTCCGCTTCATCGGAACCCACCGGCCCTCGGCAGCCATGGAGAAGGACACGTCCACCAGCAGGGCAACCGCGGCCTGTGTGCGCGCCTCCGTCTCCGTCACTTCGATGTCACCGATGGCGAGGCGCAGTCCGCGGGCCGGATCGCCGCCGTCGGCCATGGTGCGCCGGATGGCGTTGGTCATAGTGCGGGTGACATCCCACGGCTCAGCGTCCCCGAACTCCCACTGGCGGCTGGAGCCCGTCTGTTCACCGGCTGCTCCTGCCATCCGGGTGCCCCGGTTTCCCTGCCGCCCGGAGAGCTGCCTGGCGGTGTCCCGCAGGAGCGATTTCCCCAGCCGCCGCATGGCCTGGGGGGACAGCCGCAGGTCGCCGTCGGTGCCGCGCCGCAGGTAGCCGCCGTCCTGCATGGCACGTTCGATCTCGGCGAGGGTGCGGGCGCTCACGGCTGCGTTTTCGCCGAGCTGGCGGGCGAGGGCGTCCAGGTCCAGGTCATCGAGCCGGGAGCCGTTGTAGCTCTGTGAGAGCTGCTCGGACAGCTCGTCGAGCTCGGCGATGTCCTGCAGCACACCGGTCCCGTCGCCCAGCCCCAGGCCTTCCTGCCCTTCGAAGCGTTCCGTTCCCGTCCAGTCCTCCCCCGGACGCAGCGCCTGCAGGGTGGCGTCGAGTTCGCTGAGCTGGGCCATCAGCCCGGGAGACCCGAAGGCCTGGGCGGACAGGCGCATCAGCTCATCGCGCTGCTCCGGGGACATTGACTGCAGGAGCCGCTGGGCCGCCGCGGCGCGCTGGGCCAGGGCGTCCACCAGTTCCTCGACCGACTGCGGATTCTCCGGAAAGAACTGGCCGTGCTTGGCCATGAACTCCTGGAAATCGGCATCCGTGTCTTCGCCGCGCCGGTGCTTGCCGAGCAGCCCGTTGAGGTCCCGGAGCATCGCGTTCACGGCTTCCCGGTCCTCGTCAGTGGCACTCTCCAGCGCCTGCTTCATGCCGGCGAACCGCTGTTCGAGGACCTCCCGGCCCAGCAGGTCCTTGATCCGGTCGTAGGCTTCCCTGGCTGCGCTTGACTGCCAGTCGTAGGAGGCAAGCTCATTGACCGCTGCCGCCGTGGAGGGCGGCAGGTTCTGCAGCTGCATCTCGCGGAAGGCACGGTCGGTGTTGTCCATCATGGCGTCCCGGGCCAGCTGCTTGCGCTCCTCCAGCACGGCGGTGTCCAGGAGTTTCTTCACTTCGTCCAGGGTGCCGTCCAACCGGTGGCGGCTGAGCAGATCGCGCCGCCGCTGCTGCACCCGCCGGGCAAGGTCGTCCAGCCCGTCACGGTTCCGGCCCCCGCGCCGCAGGAACTCCTGAAGGGCGTGGCGGGGCGAGTAGCCTGCCATCACGTCTTCGGCGACGGCGTCGAGCGCCTCGGCCAGGTCAACCGGCGGGGCGAGCGGGTCCGGGCCGCCGGTGTACCGGCCGTACCGGGCGGACCGCTTGTGGATGGCCATGGTGCCTCCTGTGCCTAGCCGTAAATGGTTTCCTCGTCGTCGGATTCCTTGGAGATCCGGCGGCCGAGGTACAGGCCTTCCAGCGCCAGTTCGACGGCGGCGGCCCGCTGTCCGTCATTTGTCGCGCCCAGGCGCCGGCCGATTTCGTCGTAGAGGCCCGAGCCGTTCAGGGACGGGAGGTTGTCCAGGAACTCCTGCGCCGTGACCTGTTCCCCGGTGGTGACAGTCCGGTGGCCGTCCAGGGCAGCGACGAGGGGGCCCATGTCCAGGCCCTGGAAGTGCGCCCTGACCGCTTCCGCCGTGGCGGTGCGCAGGAGGTGGTCAAGGACGCCCTGTTCGCGTCCTTCCTCGCCGGATTCGAACTCGATCTTGCCGGTCAGTACTTCCACGGCGGGCTCGAGGTCAATAATGCGGGCCACGGCCTGGTCCTCCCCACGGAGGCTTGCCCGGCGGAGTGCGGCCGCGGCCACCGTCTCTGCCCCGGCAATGGCGAATCGCGCGGATACACCGGAGGTCTGGTTGATGGCAGGTGACTGCCGCAGAGCCCGGGTGTAACGGGCCAGGATCTCCAGGATGAAGGGCGGGACGTCAGCCACCAGGCGGCCCTCCTGGCGAATGACCGAGACTTCGTCCTCCAGTTCGATCGGATAGTGGGTCCGGATTTCCGCGCCGAAACGGTCCTTCAGCGGGGTGATGATCCGGCCGCGGTTGGTGTAGTCCTCCGGGTTGGCGGAGGCGACGACCAGCACGTCAAGCGGCAGCCGCAGCACGTAACCGCGGATCTGGATGTCCCGTTCCTCCATGACGTTGAGCATCGCCACCTGGATGCGCTCGGCAAGGTCCGGGAGCTCGTTGATCGCGATGATGCCGCGGTTGGAGCGCGGAATGAGCCCGTAATGGATGGTCTCCGGGTCACCCAGGCGGCGGCCCTCGGCCACGCGCATGGGATCGACATCGCCGACAAGGTCAGCGACCGAGGTGTCCGGCGTCGCGAGCTTTTCCACGTAGCGCTCCGACCGGTGCCGCCATGCGACCCGCAGCCGGTCCCCCTCGGTAAGGGCACGGGCGCGGGTCTGTTCGGTGATCGGCTCGAAGGGGTGCTCGTTGAGCTCCGAATCCTCGATTACCGGGGACCATTCGTCCAGCAACCCCGAAAGGGTCCGGAGCAGGCGGGTCTTTCCCTGCCCCCGCTCACCCAGCAGGACGATGTCATGTCCGGCGATGAGGGCGCGCTCAAGCTGCGGAATCACGGTCCGGCTGAAGCCGTACAGACCCGGCCAGGGGTCGCGGCCCGCCGCCAGGGCGGCGAGGAGATTGTCGCGGATCTCGTGCCTCAGGTCCTTGTGGACGTACCCTGCCGCACGCAGTTCACCAACGGTATAGATCTCGGGGCGATCAGTCACCCCTCTACGGTAATCCCCACCCTGCGGCTAATCGATAGATTCCTCCAGATTCCTGGATACAGCGTGCCGGGCCAAGGGAGCCGCCCTGCAGCTATTCTTAGACCCAATGACACAGAGCACGCTGATCCTCCTGGTGCGGCACGGTGAAACGCCCACAACCGGTACGGTCCTGCCGGGCAGGGCCCCGGGACTGCATCTTTCCGAGCGTGGGCGCGCCCAGGCGGAGGCCGTTGCCGAACGCCTTTCCGGCCTGCCCGTCGAGGCCATTTACTCCTCGCCCCTGGAGCGCGCCCGGGAGACCGCCCAGCCCACGGCCACCCGCACCGGGCGGCCGGTGACCGAAGAAGCCGGGCTCCTGGAATGCGATTTCGGCGACTGGACCGGCGCCGCGCTCGCCGGCCTCACGGGACTGCCGGAGTGGCAGACCGTGCAGCACAACCCGTCGGCCTTCCGGTTCCCCAATGGAGAGGGCTTTTCCGGGATGCAGGCGAGGATGACCGCCGCGCTGGAGACCCTCCGGGCCGCCCATCCGGGCGGCGTCGTGGTCTGTTTTTCCCACGCCGACCCCATCAAGGCGGCCGTGGCCCACGCCCTGGGCACCCACCTGGACCTTTTCCAGCGGATCATGATCAGCCCGGCGTCGGTCTCTGCGATTTCCTTTCTGGACGGCCAGGCGCCGGCCGTGCTCACGGTGAATTCGATGTCGGAACCCCTGAGCGGGCTGAGGAAGACGTGATGCTTCAGGGATTGACGCGTGATGGATGGCCGCACGATGCGGCGGCACGGGGCGTACGGTGTCCGGGCGCGAACTGACCCTCCTGCACGAGGGCCGCGTGGAGCTTTTGGGCCGCATCATGAGCGGAAGCAATGCCACATTCCTGGTGGAGCTTTCCTGCGGGGATGATTCCGCATGGGCCGTCTACAAGCCGGAAGCCGGGGAGCGGCCGCTCGCAGATTTCGACGCCGGGCTGTACCGCCGGGAGCGCGCCGCCTACCTGCTCAGCGAAGCACTGGGATGGGGAATCGTTCCGCCCACGGTAGTCCGCGTGGACGCGCCGCTGGGTGTGGGATCGCTGCAGTGGTTCGTCGAAGGAGACCTCCAGGAGCATTACTTCACCCTGTACGCCGATTCCCCGGAGACGCACGCCGCGCTGGCCCGGATGGCCCTGTTCGACTGCGTGGCAAACAATACGGACCGGAAAAGCGGGCACGTGCTGCGCGGCGCTGACGGCCGTATCTGGGGCATCGACCACGGCCTGTGCTTCTCCGCCGCGTTCAAGTTGCGCACCGTGATCTGGGACTTCGCCGGCGACCCCATTCCGGACGCCCTGCTCAACGACATCGCTCCCCTGGCCACCACCGTGCCGGACGACATCGCCGGGCTGCTCGACCACGCCGAAACGGCAGCCCTCCAGCGCCGCGTCCAGCGCATGCTTCGGGAAAAAGTACTCCCCGTCGACCATACCGGCATGCGATACCCCTGGCCTTTGGTCTAGGGCAGCTTCACTAGGCGTCCGGACGCCCTTGCGCGGCGGCCACAGGGGCCGCCTGTTCGAGATGGACACCGATGTGCTCCAGCAGGTAGTGCTGCCCCAAAACCGTGGGATGGTCGCCGTCCGGGCCGATGAGATCGTCAAAGTCATCGCTGATCCAGCCCTCGGCAATGGGATCAACGAACTCGCCGCCCGCCTGCCGGGCAGCTGCTTTGAGCTGGTCGCTGATATCTACCAGCGCGGGATCCGGGGTTGCAGAGTACGACGGCGGCCCCACCACGATGATTTTCGCTGCGGGTGCGAGGGCCTCGGCACGGTCCATCGCCGCCAAGGCGGCGTCGCCAACATCTGCGGGGGCATATCCAAGGTCGTTCTCAGATCCGAAGAAAACAACAATGCCGGTGTCTTCGGTTACGAAGTCTTCAACCTCGGTACCGAAAGTACCGTCGAAATCACCGGCGCTGACGTAACCGCTGCCGTTCTCGGCGGCGTTAACAACCTCCAGGCCGGCGCCCAACCGGTCCTTGCGCATCAACGCCGGCCACGCCTGCTCCGGCGAGGTGCCGTGACCGGTGCTCAGCGAGTCCCCCACAACCACTACCCGGACCGGAGATGTTGCCGCGGCTACTGGCCGGGTGGGGGCCGAACTGCCCGACGTGACGGCCAGGAGGAGGCCAACCGCCCCCGCCGCCAGCACCCGGCCCGGATGGCCGTGCAGCAGCACAGTATGTTGCATGGGTGCCGCCTCCTGCCTGGAACCGTCTGGAGCCGCCGGGCAGCTGCCCGCCGTCAATGTGTCCTTTAGTCGAGTCCTATCGTAGGCAATGGTGGGAATACTGTAGGGCCAAGGTGACCAGGATCAACAGGATGCACAGTGGCTGCACAGGAACTTTGGGGCATTAGGTATCCCAGGACCTGCGGACCGGATCCAGAACATGGGGTTGCGTGCGGTCGCTTTGGCCTTGCGGTCACGGGCAAGGGCTAGAACTTCCCGTAGCGTGCCCGGGCCATGGAGTACACGCCGTAACAGATGAGCCCCGCGGCGATGGCGGCGAGAAGGAACACGCCATAGGGCTGTGAACCGAGTGTCTTCAGCCCGCCGTCCAGGCCCGAGGACTTGGAGGGGTCGGCAGTTGCGGCTGCCACGATGATCAGCACACCCACGACGGCGAGCACGACTCCCTTGGCTGCGTAACCGATGGTTCCGATCCATTCCACGGCCGTCCGGGCGTTGCCCGGGTCCTGCAGGTCCTTCATGAACTTCCGGGTGATGCCGCGGTAAGCGTAATAACCACCGGCCCCGATGATTGCCAGCCCCAGGGCGATCAAGAGCACCACCCCGGCGGGTGCTCCCATCAATTTGGCGGTGAAATCGCTGGCCGACTGGCTGGAGTTCTTGCTGCCGCCGGAGGCAAAGACGGCAAAGGTGAAAGCGAGGAAACCGAAGACAACAGCTTTTCCCACGGCGCTGGCGGCCTTTTTCAGCTTCTTTTTGGAGTCGGTGGCGGTGCGCGCCCCAAAAACTGCCTCGCTCAGCATCCACAAGGCAAGCGCGGCGCAGGCCACTGCCCCGACCCAGAGCAGGATTCCGCCGCCGGGCTTGGAAGCCAGCGTCCCGATCGCCCCGGACTGGTCAGCTTCACCGCCCTGGCCCCTGTCCAGTTGCAGGGCGATGACGCCGATAAGAATATGGACCAGGCCGATGAACACAAAGCCGGCACGGGCCAGAATCCGCACCGCCGGGCTGCGGCTTGCCGAGGCCGCCTCCGATACTGCCCTGTTAGCTCCCTGCGACGCGTTGACCATGGCCGGCCCTTCCAAATATGCAGTTGAACTTCTGTTCCCCGGTCGGCTTCCCCCGGCCTGCCAGCGTCGCGGAATGATTCAGTGTAAATCCGTCCGCGGTGTTCCGACAGGTCCCCGCAAAGTTCCGGCCCGGGACGGATGACTACTACAGTCGAAGCGGTGCATGCCAAACAGAACGCTGAAGAACTGACCGCGTCCAACCTCCGCGTTTTAACCTCGGACGACACCGGGGACGGGTTCGTCCGGGTACGCGGTGCCCGTGAGAACAACCTGCGGAACGTCACTGTGGACGTGCCACGGGACGCGATTGTGGCGTTCACCGGCGTATCAGGCTCGGGCAAGTCGTCGCTGGCCTTCGGCACGATCTACGCTGAGGCGCAGCGCCGGTTTTTCGAATCGGTGGCCCCCTATGCCCGCCGGCTGATCCAGCAGGGCCACAATCCCAAGGTGGAGCAGATCACCGGGCTGCCGCCCGCCGTCGCCCTCCAACAGCGCAGGGGCACGGCTTCCTCCCGGTCCACGGTGGGGACCGTCACCACGCTGTCCAATTCGCTGCGCATGCTGTTCTCCCGTGCCGGCAGCTACCCGGAAGGTGCCCCGCCGCTGGACTCGGATGCCTTCTCCCCCAACACTGCGGCCGGCGCCTGCCCGGAATGCCATGGCCTGGGCACTGCACATACGGTCAGTGAAGCCTCGCTGGTTCCGGACACGTCCCTGAGCATCCGGGACGGCGCGATCGCCGCATGGCCCGGGGCCTGGCAGGGCAAGAACCTGCGGGACATCCTGACCCACCTGGGCTACGACGTTGATGTTCCCTGGCGGCAGTTGCCGCGGAAGCACCGGGATTGGATCCTGTTCACCGAAGAACAGCCGGTGGTTGAGGTAACGCCGCAACGGGACCGTGTGGCCAAGCCGTACAAGGGCCGTTTCTGGAGCGCGAAGAGCTACGTCATGCACACGCTGCTGGATTCCAAGAGCCCTGCCATGCGGGAGAAGGTCCTGCGCTTCATGGAGACCGGGCCATGCCCGCGCTGCGGCGGAACCGGGCTCCGGCCGGAGGCCCTGGCGGTGACCTTCGCCGGGCAAACCATTGCCGGGCTCAGCACGGTGCCCATGACCGAACTGGCAGAGATCATCCGTCCCACCACGGTGCTGGCAACCGCAGCAACGGCGTCGCGCAAGCAGTCCTCAGAATCCAATGAAGTGGCTGTGGCCATCACCCGCGACCTGCTGCAGCGCATCACCGTGCTGTTGGAGCTGGGCCTGGGCTACCTTGCCCTGGGCAGGGCCACGCCAACGCTCTCGCCGGGTGAGATGCAGCGGCTGCGGATTGCCACCCAGCTCCGTTCCGGGCTGTTCGGGGTGATCTACGTGCTGGACGAACCGTCCGCGGGCCTGCACCCTGCGGACGCCGAGCCCCTCCTTGCGGTTTTGGACCAGCTCAAGGCATCGGGAAACTCGGTGTTCGTGGTGGAGCACAACATGGACGTGGTCCGCCGCGCCGACTGGCTCGTTGATGTGGGACCCCGCGCCGGCGAAGACGGCGGGCACGTGCTCTACAGCGGGCCCGTCCAGGGCCTCAACGCGGTGGCAGGGTCCGTGACGCGGCCGTTCCTGTTCCCGGATGGTCCAGCCGCATCAAAGGCCGACGCCGGCGCAGGCGGGCGTGCGCCACGCGAGGCTACGGGATGGCTGGAACTGGGCGGTATCAGCCGCCACAACTTGCGGAACCTGGACGCGTCCTTTCCGCTCGGCGTCCTGACAGCAGTCACGGGAGTGTCAGGCTCGGGCAAGTCCACCCTGGTCAGCGGGGTCCTCGCTGATGTGGCCGGCATCCCGCGGCAGGCCAGTGAGGACAGCCAGCAGTTGCCTGACGAACCGGGCGCGCACGTCGAAGAAGACGGCGTTCAGGGCAGCTTGACACACGTATCCGGGCTGGAGCGGATCGACCGTACGGTCAAGGTGGACCAGAAACCGATCGGCCGCACCCCGCGCTCCAATCTGGCCACCTACACAGGACTGTTTGATGCCGTCCGCCGGGAGTTCGCTGACACCGACGCTGCCAGGAGCCGGGGGTTCGGCCCCGGGCGCTTTTCCTTCAACGTGGCTGGCGGACGGTGTGAGACCTGCCAGGGTGAGGGGTTCGTGGCCGTGGAACTGCTCTTCCTGCCGGGCAGCTACGGTCCGTGCCCGGAATGCAGCGGCTCGCGCTACAACCCCGAAACCCTGGAAGTCACCTACCAGGGCAAAAACATCGCGGAGGTGCTGGGCATGACGGTCAACGCCGCCGCCGGTTTCCTGGCCGGGGTTCCCGCTGCCGCCCGTTCCCTGCAGACACTCCAGGAAGTGGGTCTGGGCTACCTCCGGCTGGGCCAGCCGGCCACCGAGCTTTCCGGGGGCGAGGCGCAGCGGATCAAGCTGGCCACTGAGCTGCAGCGGGCCCGGCGGGGCCACACGCTGTATCTGCTGGACGAGCCCACCACGGGACTGCACCCGGCCGACGTCGAACTCCTGATGGCGCAGCTTAACCGCCTGGTCGATGCCGGAAACACGGTAATCGTGGTGGAACACGCCATGGACGTGGTGGCTGCCGCCGACTGGGTGATGGACCTGGGACCCGCCGGTGGCGACGCCGGCGGCAGGATCGTCGCCGCCGGTGACCCTGCCGTCGTCGCGCGTTCCCGCAGCAGCCGCACCGCACCCTATCTGGCAGCGGCACTCCAGGCGCGCTCCGGGGGCAGGGACTGACAGCGGGCTGCACTCTTGCCGTCGCTCGTGCAGGGGCGTAGGACGGAGGAATGCGTTCCCAACAGGCGGTACCCCCACGCGACGTTCTGCGCGGCCGCGTCGCGGTGGTGACCGGGTCCAGCCGTGGGCTTGGGTTTGCCATGGCACGCGTGCTGGGCCTGCACGGTGCAGTGGTGGTGCTGGCCGCCAGGTCGGACGACGGCGTTGCTGCCGCCGTCGAGCGTCTGCGCTCCCAAGGCATCGCGGTGTCCGGGAGGCGCTGTGACACCGCAGAACCGGCCGACGTGGAGGCGCTCCGGGATGATGCCCTCAACCGGGGGACGCTGGACATTTGGATCAACAATGCCGGCACGTCAGGGGTCTTCGGTCCAACTGCGTCGACTCCCGTGGATGACTTCACGCGCGTGGTGCGCACCAACATACTGGGCACCTTCCACGGGGCGAGGGCTGCCTTGCCGGTATTCCTGGAGCAGGGCCACGGCGACCTGGTGAACCTCTACGGCCAGGGCGACCGCGGGCCCGTGGCACTGCAGAACGCCTATGCTTCAAGCAAGCGGTGGGTCCGCCAGTTCACCGAGACGCTGCGGCTGGAAACCAAAGGCACAGGCGTGCGGGTACACGGCATGAATCCTGGCCTGGTGGAGACCGAACTCCTGGGGCGGGTGACGTCCCAGGCGGGGTACGAGCACCGCCTCGGAGCCCTGCAGGTGGTGGTGGGACTGTGGGGACAGAACGCGGACCAAGCGGCACGGCCCATCATGCATCTTGTGACTTCTGACGCCGCGGAATTCCGGTTCCTGACCAGGACGAGGCTGGTGACGCACGGCCTGCACAACGTGCTGAACGGCCGCTTGCGCCGCACAAAGAGGATGCCCTTGGCGGTCACCTTGGTGGACCCGGACCAACGGCCCTGACCGGTCCCTTCCGACCGCGCCCGTTAAGAAACCGAGACCTGTTCAATGCAGAGTTGTGGCGCGGGGCACACTATGCTCGACAGCACCATCCGGATCGCGGGAAGAGGCACCATGAGCATCGACTTTGAGGTTGGGTCCATCCGCAGCACCGGGGATTCGGCGCTTGCCGCCGCTGCAGACGATGCCATTCCTGCAGCCATGGCCATCGCCATGCAACGCGTCCTGGAACGCCATATGGCCTACAACTGGGTGTGGACCGACGAGATCCGCTGCAGGGGGTGCAACGCCAGCCTGTCGGTCCCGTTCCTTGCCAGCACACGCGCCAACGCCGACCTCGTCTTCGAGGCCCATCGGTCCCGGGAATGGGCGGCGTTGCTGGCTGGGACCGCGGCCGGAAGCTAGGAGCCTGCGGGCGCCAAACCTGGTCCTGTCCGAATGCGCCAGGCGCCCGCGTCGGGCACCCTGTTTTGTTGCCGCAGGCAAATATCGGTCCGGCTCTGGACTCTTGGCCGGGGCACAATCAGACTGTCTACAACAGCTGGCCAGGCACGCCGGAATGGACTGTGCTTTCATGGGTCGGGTAAATGGACGGCTGCACTTATTGGGGCTTTACCGCGATGCCTGTTCGCGGCATTGAAAGGACCTGGTTATGCCGGACTTTGCACCGTTCTTTCCGCTTCTTGCCATTATTTTGGGTGTGGTAGTCGCCATAGGATTTATTTGGGTGGCAACAAAACTGATGTGGAAGGTTGCTGAACCCAACGAGGCGCTGATTATCTCGGGACTGACCCGGGGGACGCTTGAAACCCGGGCAGGCATGGATTTCAAGATAGTCACCGGCAAGGGCGCCCTGGTCCTCCCTGGCCTGCAGACGGTGCGTCCATTGTCACTGACGTTGAACGAAACGGAACTCAAAGTTTCCTGCGTCACGTCACAGGGCATCCAGGTAATCGTGGAGGGCGTTGTCATATACAAGATTGGTGACGCCCCGCCTTTTATTGCCAACGCCGCCCGCCGCTTTTTGGGCCAGCAACCGAAAATGCAGAGCCAGGTATACAACGTTTTTGAAGGCCACCTGCGCTCCATTATCGGCAGCATGACCGTGGAGGAGATTATCCGCGAGCGGGACAAGCTCGGTTCACAGGTCCGCAGCGCCAGCGGTGTGGAGATGGAAAAGCTGGGCCTGGTGGTGGATTCGCTGCAGATCAAGGACCTGCAGGACCCCACCGGCTACATCCAGAACATCGCCAAGCCGCACATCGCCCAGGTGAAGATGGAGGCCCGGATCGCCGAGGCCACCCGCAACCGGGAAGCTGCGGAGAAGGAGGCGGAAGCGGCAGCCCTGATCGCGGACGCGCAGAGCGTTTCAGCGATCAGGCAGTCGGTGGCGCAGGCCAATGCCGAGCGCGCCAGGGCAAATGCCGCCCAGGCGGGCCCGCTGGCCGAGGCGACGGCACGGCAGCAGGTGGTGGTCCAGGAAACCGAAGTTGCCAAGCTCGAGGCTGACCGGGAGGAGCAGAAACTGCAGACAAGCATCCGGAAACCCGCTGATGCGAAGGCCTACGCCAAACGCACAGACGCTGAAGGCCAGAAAGCGGCCGACATCAGCGCCGCAGAGGCGCTGGCGCGCCGCACGGAGCTTGAAGCCCAGGCGAACGCCCGCCGCACAGAACTGCAGGCCCAGGCGAATGCCACCGCCGCGGCCGCCGCGGCCGGAGCAACCAAAGTCACCGGCGAAGCCGAAGCCGCCGCGACCAGGGCCAAAGGTGACGCTGCGGCGTCCGCGATCAAGGCCAAGGCGCTGGCAGAGGCGGACGGCATCAAAGCCCGGGCAGAAGCGCTGGGCACCAACCAGGACGCAGTCATCTCCCAGCAGCTTGCCGAGAACATGCCCGCCATCATCGCCGCAGCGGCCGAGCCCTTTTCCCATGTTGGCAACATGACCGTCCTGAACGGCGGCGAGGGCGTCAATAAGATGCTGGGCGGGATCCTGGCACAGGCAGGTGACTACCTGCCTGTGCTCGCGACAGCGCTCCGGAAGGGTGAAGACAGCAAGCGTCCATCCAAGGCTCCCGGCGCATAGGCCTCCGGTGCGCAAGGACGTGGACCGGAGCCTGACGGGGAAAATCGGCAGGGTGACCGGACGCATCGGCCCGGGCACCATCGGCGAAGTCATGCTGCCCTACCTTGGCGGCACCATGGCCTTCCACGCCCACCCGTTCGACAAGACGAGCGTCTTCCCGGTGGGCGCTGAAGTGCTGGTGATCTACTTCGACCCACCGCAAACGGTATATGTGGACGAACTGCCGGACGTGTTGAAGCACGCGGAGTAGGGCAGGGCGCCGCCCTCCTGGTGGAGCTACCGTCCGCCCTCCATCTTGCGGCTTCGCTGCTCCCGGGCCATCGGCCCGTAGGGATAAACCCCCGCCTCGGGCTGGCTCGCCTGGGTAAGCCGGTCAACGTCGTCGGCACTGAGCTGCAGTTCAGCGGCGGCGAGGTTGTCAGCGAGCTGTTCTGTGGTCCGGGCCCCCAAAATCACCGAGGTCACGGCAGGCCTGTCCGCCAGCCACGCGAGGGCCACCTGGGATGAACTGACGCCATGGGCAGCAGCAATGTCCTCCACAGCATCAATGACCGTCCACGTGCGTGGGTTGTCATTGCGTGCTTTCCAGGCCTCCATGCCGCGTTCCGGGTTTTCCCCGAGGCGCGTTGCACCGGCAGGGCGCTGGTCCCGCTTGTACTTGCCGGACAACCAGCCACCGCCCAGGGGTGACCACGGCAGCAGGCCGATTCCGGCGTCAAGGGCCGCCGGAACGATCTCGAATTCGATGTCGCGGACCAGCAGGCTGTACTGGGGCTGCAGGCTTACGGGCGGGTTCCATCCCTGGTTGCGCGCAACATGGACGGCTTTGGTGAGCTGCCAGCCCAGGAAGTTGGAGAAACCGTAGTAGGCGATTTTGCCGCGGGTCACGGCGTCCTCGAGGAAGCGGAGGGTTTCCTCGAGGGGTGTGACCGGGTCCCACGCATGCATCTGGTAAAGGTCGATCTGCTCCACGCCCAGGCGGCGGAGGGATGCATCCAAGGCGCGGGTCAGGCGCCGCCGGGACGTCCCGACGTCGTTCGGTGCCGTCCCCATGGGAAAGCGTCCCTTCGTGGTGATCACCGCTTTGTCCCCCAGATCCGGCCGCTTGGCCAGCCACCGGCCGATGATTTCCTCGGAGACTCCTGCGCTGTAGACGTCCGCGGTGTCAATAAAGTTGCCGCCCGCTTCGAAGTAGTTGTCCAGGATGGCATGGGACGCTTCCTCCGTGGCTTCTGCACCGAATGTCATGGTGCCCAGCGCGTAGCTGGTGACGACGGTGCCGCTGTGGCCCAGGGTTCTGTACTGCATGCTTTGTCCTCGCGATCAGTTGTGGTTAGACGGAAGGAACGCGGGTGGCCGCGTCCGTGGTGGTGGTGCGGATCCGGTACAGGCTGGTGGTTGCAGTGATGTAGAGGTCCTGGCCGTCGGGACCGCCGAAACACAGGTTCGAAACGGTCTCGGGCACTGCAATGGTGCCCAGAAGTTGGAAGGACGGTGAGTAGATCCGGACCGAGGGGCCGGCCGAGGTCCAGATCCTTCCTTCGACGTCGACCCTTAGTCCGTCCGCCGCATCACCGTCTTCCAACTCGAGCGTGCCTGTCCGGGGGCCGCAGTAGCCGTCGCGCACACTGTAGGTGGCGATCCGCAGCGGGACGCCGTAGCCGGGACCGGCCGTATCCGCGACATAGAGGTCAGACTCGTCAGGCGAGAAGGCCAGCCCGTTGGGGTGCACCAGGTCGGTGACCACCGCCGTCAGCGTTCCGGAGGCCGGCTCGAAGCGGAACACATGACAGCCGCCGTATTCCTGCTCGCCCTCGTGCCCTTCCTTTGTCCCTGGAAGAATTCCGTAGGGCGGGTCCGTGAACCAGATGCTGGTGTCGCGGGCGATCACCACGTCATTGGGCGAATTCAGCCGGTGGCCCTGGAAGGAATCCACCAGGCCCGTCACCGTTCCGTCGCGGTCGCGCTCCACCCGGCGTCGGCCGTGGCTGCACTGCACCACGCTGCCATCGGTGTCGAGGGTGCGGCCGTTGGTGAATTCAACACCCACCGCATATTCCCGGGTGGCCCCCGTGGCGGGGTTGAACTCGAGGATGCGGTTGTTCGGGATGTCGCTCCAGCGGACCGTCTGCGACGACGGCACCCACAGTGGCCCCTCGGCCCACACCGAGCCGGTGTAAAGGCAATCCAAAGAACCAGTCGTCAGCCCATCCGCCATAGCATGCACAGGCAACACGATAGTGGGAAGGACTGGGTCTGGGGCATCCCCGCGCCGCATCAACCCGCTTCAATGTGCGAGGCTGATGCCATGGACCTGTTGGTATCGCCCGCGCTCACGATTCCGTCGGCTGAGCTTGGCTGGCGCTTCTCTCGGTCCTCCGGCCCAGGAGGTCAGCACGTCAACACCTCGGACAGCCGTGTCGAACTCTCGTGGAACGTCGCCGGGTCGCCCACACTGTCCGAAGCCCAACGCCTGGTGCTCCTCACGCGGTTGGACCGCCTCCTCATCGCCGGAGTCATCACTGTGACTGCGGCAGAACGCCGCTCCCAGCTACGAAACCGTCAAATCGCCCTGGCTAAGCTCTCCGTCCTGCTGGCGGAAGCACTGACTCCTGAGGCCGCTGCCCGGCGTCCGACCAAACCCAGCCGCGCCTCAAACCGCCGACGGCTTGCGGCGAAGGAGCGGCGCGCTGTGACGAAGCAGCACCGGCGGCGTCCGGCCGCGGAATAAGGCCAGGACCACCGCCTGCTAATGACCCGGGAGCGGGCTTTCGATACCATCGAAGGTCCACCGGTCAGTCATAAAGGCTTTCGCGCCCGACGTACCCGCCGAGCGCCAGCTGAGCAGGGAGGCCACCATGGACGTCGCTGAAAATCCGCTTGACCCGTTTCCCCACTATGAACGAATGCGGGCAGCGGCCCCCGTCTTCCTTGATGATCAATCCGGGGCCTGGCATGTGTTCCGGTATGACGATGTCCAGCGGGTGCTGTCCGAGCACGCGACGTTCTCGTCGCGCATCGGCGGTGATGATCCATCGGGTTCCGGCCAATTATTTGCCGCCAGCCTGATCACCACCGATCCCCCACGGCACCGGCAGTTACGCTCCCTGGTCACACAGGCGTTCATGCCGAAAGCCGTTGACGCGCTGGCGCCCCGCATCGCCGGACTTACAGACGAGCTTCTGGAGGGGATCGCTGCCCGCCGGAGCGCAGACCTGATCAAGGAATTGGCGTACCCGTTGCCGGTCATAGTGATCTCCGAGCTCATGGGCATCCCCGCCGAGGACCGCGAGCGCTTCAAACAGTGGTCTGACATTATTGTCAGCCAAACGCGAACTGGTCCGACCGGCCGGGAGCACGACGCCACCACGTCAGAGATGATCGAGTACTTCCTGGCCCTGATCGACCAGCGCAGGAGGCGGCCCGGTAAAGACCTGATCAGCACCCTGCTTGCCGCCGAGATCGATGGCCAAAAACTGACGGTTCCTGAACTGCTGGGTTTCTGCAGTCTGCTGCTCGTCGCCGGCAATGAGACCACCACCAATCTGATTGGCAACGCCGTCCTGTGTCTGGCCGAGTCGCCCGTCACTCTCCAGCGTGTCCTTGAGGAGCCCGCCTTGCTTCCGCAGACCCTCGAGGAGGTACTGCGCTTCCGGTCGCCGGTACAGTCCATGTACCGGGTGGCGGTAGCGGAGACAATGCTGGGAGGTGAACGGATCCCCGCCGGTGCACCGATCGTTGCGTGGATCGGCTCCGCCAACCGCGACGAGCAGACGTTCCAGCGGCCGGCTGAGTTCGACGTCGACCGCAGCCCGAACCGGCATCTGGCCTTCGGCCACGGCATTCATTTTTGCCTCGGTGCGCCACTGGCCCGGCTGGAAGCCAGGATCGCACTGGAGGCACTGCTGGCCCGCTTGCCCGGGCTTTCCCTGGCTCCCGGAGCACAACTGGAACGGATGGAAAGCACCATCGTTTACGGGCTGAAGGCACTTCCCGTCACGTGGCAGCCTGCCTGACTGACAGGGACGGCAGGATTCAAGGGGTCACGGGGCCGCGCCGGTTTTCGCGGCGTATTCGATCGCTTGGGCCCGTACCTGGCGAATATAGGCATCGGACTGGTTGTAGGAGTAAATAGCGTCCGTCCACCCCTGCGCGGTTGTGAGGTTACGGCCGTGGGAGCACAGGTAAGTGGCCGCGCTGAGTGCCGCGTCGTCAATGTTGAAGGGATCGGCTGTGCCGTCGCCGTTCCCGTCCCGCCCCACAAGCCGCCAGGTGGAGGGAATGAACTGCATGGGTCCGACGGCGTGGTCCCAACTGGCGTCGTCGTCCAGAACACCGTCGTCCGTGTCAGCGATGGCGGCGAACCCCCTGCCGTTGAGGCTGGGTCCCACGATTGGACCGCTCGCCTGCCCGGCGTCGTTGAGACTGCCGCCGCCATACGTTCCGTGGCCTGATTCGATGAAGCCGACGGCGGCCAGGGTGTTCCAGCCGATGCCGCAGTTGGGCGTGGAATTGGCGGCGGCAGCGGCCGCAGCAACGTAGGCCCGCAGTGCCCGGGCAGGGACACCGGTCTGCGCGGAAGCCCGCAACAGCTGGGCATCCGGGCTCCGTGTTACGTTCACGGCGGTATCGACGCCGGCAGGCCGGGTTTCAAATGCTGCCCCCGCTTGCGGGGGCGCAGAGAGGGCCACCCGGGCGTCCGCGCCGGCCTGCCGGATGATCCAGAACGAGAACGCGGTGCTTATGCAGACCACGAACAGGCTGAAGACCACAAAACGCTTTACACGGAGCACTGACTAATCAAACCACCAAGCTCAGTGACCGGGTGGCCCATCGCCAGGCCTCACGGCGTTCTGCCGGCGGCGGAAGCGTCATCGCGTCGGATCGATCATCGTCATGCCCGCGACGTTCGCCGTGTCGAAGCGTGGCAGCAATTCAGCGGCCTCGCTGAGCCCGATGATTCGCTCGATAAGCTTCTGTGGGTTGAGTGCCCCCGATTCGATCAGGGCAAGCATCCCGGGATAGTCCGCCGCGGCCATTCCGTGGCTGCCGAACATTTCCAGTTCCCACGCGATCACTCGGGCCATGGGCACGCGCGGGTGGCCGTCGACCGGCGGGAGGAGTCCGATCTGGACGTGCCGGCCGTGGCGGCGAAGGCTGAGGAGCGCGTTGGCGCATGTCTGTTCGCTGCCGACGGCGTCGATGGAGACATGACTGCCTCCGGTCAGGGCGTGTACCTGCGCGGGAATGTCTGAGCCGTCCACGGCCAGGACGTGATCGGCGCCAAGGGAAGCGGCCGCATCGAGGGCGTCTGTATTCCGGTCGACAGCGATGACTTTTCCGCCCAATGCCTTCGCAATCATGACGGCGCTGAGGCCCACGCCACCTGCCCCCACGACAGTGGCCCATTCATTGGGGGCGAGGCGTGCCCGGGCGGTAAGCGCCCGGTAAGCCGTTGCGAAACGGCAGCCCAGGCCTGCCGCTGCCTCGAAGCTTACTTTTTCGGGGATTGCGACGAGATTGGTGTCTGCGGCGTGGATCACGACCTGCTCGGCGAAGGAGCCCCAGTGGGTGAAGCCTGGCTGTTGCTGTTCGGGACACACCTGCGCATTGCCCGCGCTGCACCACTCGCAGGCTCCGCAGCCCTCGACAAAGGGCGCTGTCACCCGGTCGCCGACCGCCCACTTCGTTACCCCCGGACCGACCATGGCGACGACACCGGCGAACTCGTGGCCCGGGACATGCGGCAGCATGATGTCGTCGTGACCGGCCCACGCGTGCCAGTCACTCCGGCACAGGCCGGTAGCGGCAACGGTGATGAGTGCACCACCTGCAGGCACATCAGGCACAGCGACGTCCCGCACACTAAGCGGTCCCGCTGTCCGGTCCATGATCATTGCCCGCACCATGTCCTCCTTTTACCGGGTTGGTCCTGCTGATACATGTTTACAGGACGTTGAGTGCAATGATCAGGCCGAGGACGACGGCCGCCACGACGCCCAGCATCACGTAGAGCCCCGCCTTCATGGAACTCTTTTGGACGGGAGCGCCGGTCTCCGGAAGGACCTCCTGCCAGGCTTTTATCGCTTCCAGGCCCTGGTAGTAAGAAAACATCATTGCGGCACTGCCGGCCACTCCTGCAACTGCTCCCATTCCGCCGGCCCCGCTCATGGCCGCGCCGGCGGATCCGGCGCGGCTGAGGTCGGTATGGTCAGTGTGGCTGCCGGGGGCGGCTTCCAACTCTGCCCGCTGCCATGCTGACGGGCTTGGCGATAATGAAGCGCCGACGCCCACGATGTCGTACTTTCGGCCTTGGGCTGTGATGAGCATGGTCCCCATGCTGGTGAACCGGAATGAGGCCTGGTGTGCAGGCAGGGAAAATACAGTCAGGCCGGCGGCGTCCTGCATGCTGAATTTTCCGGCGGAGTCCATGCCGATGATGACGGGTACTGTCCTGGCTCCGTTGATCATGCTCTTCCGCCAGTAAAGCAAGGATTTCATCGGCTTGGCGGAGGCCTTCGATTTCATCGTCATCCCCACAGCCTAGGCGCCGCCACTCCTTTTGCCCTCAAGTGTCACGGGCAGATCTCCCCCGGCCTTGAAAGTCCCGATGCCCCTACGGGCATAGAGGCTCCGGCGCTTGCCTATCAGGGCTACCGGGAAAACCGGTGAACCACCGGCCGGCATCACCGGCGTCGCCCCTACCCGCTTCAAACCATCCCCTGGCCGCAGCACCCAGCAGCCCTGCCTTGATCAGGCCTTACGAAACCTGCGGGCGATGCTCCGCTGCGAGCGCGGCAAGGTCGCGGATCAACCGCTGCACCTCATGTTCCCGACTCCTGGAGGGGGAAGCTTGCTGTACTGCGCTGGGTCTTGCCAGAGGTTTCTTGGGTGCTGCGGGAACAGGAGGTCCCTCGCCGCGCGGGGCTGCTGTACGTGCGTTCTCGGCTACAGCCGGAATACCTGTGCTCATGTGCCCCCCTAGGTGGTCATTTGCGGGATGTCCCCTTGTGGTGCCGGTAAGGGAACTCTAGGAAGCCCCGGGAGCAAGCGGAAGGAACTTTTTCGCTCACGGCCACTTATTGTTCCAATCTTGAGCCTGGCTCCAATCGGTAGCGGCCATAGCAGCACAGCAAATCAGTAGAGCGACGCCGTCGACCCAGGACTACATCCTGAAACTATCCCGGCTTTTGACCGGCATGGCTGTTGTTTTGCACTTGGGACTTGTCCACCATGGGAAGGGTGGGAAGGACGGGCAGGTGCCATCGGCACGTGTGGGCTCTGTGCATGCTGCTCTCTTCAGGAGGATCGGCAGGGTGCTCGTATGAATACCCCGAGCCCGTGAATACACCAGCCTTTGACCCGGCCCCGTTATCAGAATCCCCGCAGGCATACGTTGATCCGCTGGTCCTGGAGCGAGAGGTCAAGAACTACGCTGAGCTGGACCGGATCCTTCGGGCAGTGCCGGGACCTGTCCTCCTTTTTGAGGAGGGACCGCTGGACGGCCCAGTTAGAGGCTTTGGCACCGCCGAGAAGGTGCCTGCGGCGGGGCGGTACTCTGTCACCGCAGCCTGTGTTGGTGCTTCCGGCGCGACGGTCTCCGTTGGGCAGGAGCATCCCGGTGCCCCCTTTCAGCCCACCGCTCTTTCCCTGGACTGCGCCGGGACCAGTTCGCAGGTGATTGACCTTGAAAAGGGGTACGTGTTCGCGCATTTGGTGCTGCCCGGCCCGGGCGATACTCCGTGGACGGGCGCGGTGGGAGGTGTGCGTGTGACCGGAACCGGTTGAGCGGCCGGTACCCCGCACATTTCCCCCTTATAGAGCGTGGCCGTCATTTCGATGCGGTGGCAGCACAGACAACTGTTCCAAGTGGGCGACCGGTGCCGCTCAATAACATGCACAAACCCGACGACTGCGCTCCCGCGCGTTCTTCGGCTACCAGCATGTAACCAGGAGCCGCCGCCCTCGTTGCGCCGGAAGGGGCGTGCATAGATAACCCCGCCCAAGGCAGCGCCGATGATGGCCGCAATCAGATAGATAACAACACCCGCTCGCCTAACCTCGCGGCAATGACTATTTGGGGGTAGGTAACGCATGAGCCTCAGTCCGGCTTGCTTTTGGTGTCCTGGGCATCCTGTACGGCATCGCCACGTTCCTGGTGGCGCCGGTTTTGCAGTGTACGCGCGATTCCCGAAGCCGGAGAGGACTTCTACACGCGGCTGACGCACGGCCGACGCCAGCCGTTGCACCCCTGGACACTTCCTGCCAGCCGGCGTTAACTTCGAGACGGACGCAGGAGTTCCAGGAAAGAAGGGCAGCACCATGACAGGTCCTGCTACAGGGAACCAGGTGCGCGCGGCCGTAGACCGAGCCACCGACGAAATGATCTACATCGGTCCGGACCATCCCTATTATCCCTTGCTGGCTGACCTGGTGTCTGCAGTCGGGAAGGCCTGGCAGCAGGGGTTTGAGCAGGGCCGGGATGGTAGCCACGGGCCAAACCCCTATACGTGGGCCCGGCGTGACGAATAGTAGTTGCAGCCGGATGGCGGCCCAAAGCAGGGGACATTGCTTGGTCTTCAAAGCCGAGCAGGACCCAGGCGGTGGTTTCTGTTCTAGGCCTGCTGGCTTCTGACATCGCCATCATGCACCCGATTCCTACTCATCAACTTTGAGCGATGTGGCTCCGCAGATCAGCGTCAGCCCGTCGTCGGTGGCCAGCCGGCAGCCCTGGTCTTTCACCCGCGGCCATCCTGCGATCTCCGGGGCGTCACGGGTCCGCTTGTAGTGAAACTCGTCGTGCCCGGTGTAGATGACGACACTGTCTCCGTCGAAACCATCCTGGGTAATAAGCACTGATTGTCCGTCAGTGGCCACGATCTTCACGTCGTCGCCGAGGCCGACAGCTCCTATCAAGGCGAAGGTGAGGGTGATGGCCAAGTAAGGCAGGGCCGCCGCGACCGCCACACCAGTGGTCCAACCGACGGTAATCCTCAACGCCTTCCGGGTAATGCGGCGGATCAGCGCCGGAATCAGGAACACCAGGCCCACGGCCCCGATGAAGGACGCCAGGAACATCAGCCCATAAACCAGGTTGGAAGCCCGGACACCGACGTAGAGGAGCAGGCCCTGCCTGGAAGCCTCGCGGTCCGCTGAGTCAACTGCCAAGTAACATACTGCGACGACGGCGGCAGCGGCCAGAAGAGGCACGCCCCAGATCTCGCGGCGCCTCATGCGGGACCACCGTTGCTGCCGGACGCGTCTGGCCGAACGTACTCGACTGTCAGCAGATCACCGACCCGGCAACCGAGCACTTCGCAGATCGCCGTCAGGGTGGAGAACCGGATTGCCTTCGCGCGGTCGTTCTTCAGTACCGACAGGTTTACCAGGCTGATTCCCACGCGTTTGCTTAGCTCTGTCAGGGTCATGCCGCGCTCCGCCAGCAACTCATCCAAATGGCAGTGGATGTTCAATAGCCCACCAACCGGCATCAGACCAGCCCCTCGGTGTCTCTGTGTAGCCTTCGGCCGTACTCGAAGACTCCCGCGACCAGAAGCAGGGCAAGGCCAAGCATGAACGGAGCAAGATTGAATTCCGCCGGGAAGACCGGCGACTCCCCCCGGCGTCCGGGCCTGGCGTCGCTTTGGCTGCGCTTAAGTGCCATTAGTCCCCTAATTATCGAAAGCCGTTAACAACGACTTTCGATAAGCTAATGGTTCCGCAGCCAGCAGTCAATGGCTACCCTGAGCGATGGGATCTCATTTGCCGTCCGGGGGAACAGCGTCGCACCACCCTGGTCTTCGTATGGGTAGATCCATGCCCAGGAGTCGGAGGTGCAATGGGGGTCGATGGACCCTAGGTCAGTCCATGGGGGGATGCAAGGCTGAAATCACCGATCATCCCATCGCCTGGAAGGTTTGACCCATGTTCACTCTTCGCACCCTTGGGGGGATCGCCCTGCTGATGGCCGGAAGCAGCTGGCTCTGGCTCACTCCCACCTTTGCGACCCGCGGGCTTGATACCTCATCGGTTTGGTGGGCTATCACTATGGTCCTCTCCCTGGTAACCATCCTTGGTTTCTGCGTCGCGACCTGGGGGTTGTTCGCTCGCTGGAGCTGGTGGGAATACGCTGCACTCGCCTCCGCAGCCCTGGGACTTGTGGCCCTCCTGCCGTACTGGTTTGCCGCGGTAGGTTCCGGCGAGACAGTCGGTACGGCGACATGGAATGCATTTGTCCACGTCATGATGGTCGCCCTCGTGGCGGTGCTGCTGCTCGTGCCGCCGCTTGAACGGTGGGTCGACCAGCAGGTAATGGGCTAAGGAGGAGCCGCGCGAGGTGACAGGTCCCAAGGGTTATTGCGGGCTGCGGGCACCCTTCGACCCGCACTCAAGGGTCAACGCACCACCATACGGTGACCGGCATCCAGGCGCTGGGTCCAGCCGCGCGAATCCAGGTGTTCCAGCAGCGGAACCGCAACCCGGCGTGTTGTGCCAAGTGCCTGACGTGCCTGGCTTGTGGTGAAGGGCTGCTCCAGGCCGGCGAGGGTGCGCATCGCCAGGGCCGGCGCCGAAGGCAGCAGCACCACCCCGTCACGCAACCGCAGCAAGCGCCCCGTGCGTTCGGCGGCAGCCAGCTCCCGCGCGCCCAAGCCCAACGCCGCCAGCTCGTCGGATTCCGGGGCATGGAATGCCTGGGCGCCCAGCCTCCGCTCCAACTCCGCAATTGCCGGCTCGACGGCACCAAGGTTGCCCCGGCTGCCGGGCAACCGGAAGTGGCCGCCATCCTGTTCCACGGCTGCCCCGCGGACGACGTGGGACAGCAACCTCTCGTCAGGCAGTTTCAGGAGACCCCGGGCGGCCCCCATGGAAAGGCCCGGGGCCAAAGGATCTCGCTTCTGCAGTGCCTGGACTGCACTGCGCAGCTGATGCTGCCATGCCTCAAGGACAGGAGCGTGCACCCACCAATCATCGAGGACCTGTACGCCGGAGGGCGCCTCCGCGTCGTGCCCGGACAGCAGCCCGAGCCGGCGGAGATGTTCCACCTGTACCGCCCCGCGGGCTGCTACTTCAGCGAGGACGTCTCCTGAGGGGTCCATACCGGCAAGCCGCTCGGCCCAGTGGGCGCCGTCGCCGCGCCGCCGCAAAGCAGGTGGATCGGCGTCGAGGATGCGTGCCCCGCCCAGCACGGAGCGGCTCCCGGGGTCACGGAGCACCAGCCGGTCTCCCAGGACGAGCGGCAGGTGCCTGTCGAGGACGAGCCGGGCGTGGTCAGCACCGAAGGGACGCAGCCGGGCCGGTACCGACGCAGTGCCAACATGCACCATGAGCTGCTCCGGCACCTCCGTATAGGCCACACCGGTCGTCCGTTGGATGCCCAGGACGCCGGTGGTGGGCCACGCATCGGGAGTAAGCAGCGCATCCCCGCGCCGGATGTCCGTGGCGGAAACGTCACGCAGGTTCAAGGCCACACGGTTGACCGGCCCCACCGAGGTGTACGAGGTGTCGCGGCTTTGCAGGCCACGGACGACGACGGACCGGGAACCAAAGTGACCAAGCAAGGTAAGCCGGTCCCCCTGGATGATCGTTCCTGCTGCCAGCGTTCCGGTCACCACCGTGCCGGAACCGGTGATCGTGAACGAGCGGTCCACCCACAACCGGACCCGCCCATCGGTGGCGGGATGAGGCACGCTGGCCAGGACGCCGTCGAGCGCTGCACGCAGGTCAGCCAGGCCAGTGCCGTCGATGGCGGACACGGCGACTGCCGGGGCGTCCCTGAGGCCAGTCCCGGCCAACTCCACGCGGGTCCGTGCCAGTACGTCCGCCACCCGCTGGCTGGACGCCCGGTCCGCGCGGCTGAGGACCACCACACCGTGTTCAATGCCCAGCGCCGCCACGGCGTCCCGGTGGTCGCTCGACTGCGCCTGCCAGCCTTCGTCCGCCGCGACGACGAAACAGACCACCGGCGCCGGGCCGATTCCAGCAAGCATGTTGCCCAGGAAGCGCTCGTGGCCCGGTACGTCGACAAACGCAACGTCCTGTCCGGACGGCAACGTGGTCCACGCATAACCCAGGTCAATTGTCAGCCCACGGCGCCGTTCTTCCTCCCACCGGTCCGGCTCCATGCCGGTCAGGGCACGGACGAGGGTGCTCTTGCCGGAATCAACATGTCCGGCGGTGGCAATGACGTGCACCGCTCAGCCCGCCCTGCCCGCATCCGCAGCCTCGCGGGTTGCCAGCGCCTGCCGGACGGCCTCGAGAATCCGGTCGTCGTCCCCTGCGGGCACGCACCGCAGATCGATCAGGCAGGAGCCGTCGTGGACGCGCGGAAGCACGGCGGGATCGCCGGTGCGCAGGAGCCGCGCCAGTCCTTCGGGGAGCCGGAGCGCCCACCCGGGCAGGGGAAAGCCGGGGGCGCCCCCGCCGCCTACCCTGCCGTCATGGGGCACCACGGGTACTCCGAGCGCCTCGGCGAGCCGGTCGGTACGCCGCCGCAATTGTCCGACGTCGGCGTGCAGCGCCTGCACGACGGGCGTCGTTCCGCCCGCGACGGTTGCCTCCAGGGCGGCGAGGGCAAGTTTGTCGGCCCGTACGGCCCGGGCAAGCGGGTGTCGGGCCAACCGGGTGATGACGTCCTTGCGGCCCAGCAGCAGACCTGCCTGGGGTCCGCCCAGCAGTTTGTCGCCGCTGGCGATGACGACGTCGGCCCCACCCGCCAAGGCGGAGGCAACATCAGGTTCATCAGGGAGGTGCGGGTCGGGTGCCAGCAGTCCACTGCCGAGGTCGGCGACGAGCGGTACTCCGTTTGCCTGTGTCAACGGGCTCAGTTCGTGCAGCGGAACCGCTGACGTGAAACCGTCCACCCGGAAGTTGCTCGGATGCACCTTCAGAACGCACCCCGTATCGGGGCCGAGGGCTCCGGCGTAGTCGTGTAAGTGGGTTCGGTTGGTGGTGCCCACCTCGCGAAGCCTTGCGCCTGTCGATTCCATCAGGTCGGTGAGCCTGAAGCCGGCACCGATCTCAACTAGTTCGCCGCGGCTCACCACCACTTCCCGGCCGGCAGCCAGGGCTGTGGTGGCCAGTACCAGCGCCGCCGCTCCGTTGTTGACCACCAGGGCGTCTTCGGCGGCGGGACAGGCGGCGAGCAGTGCGGCCCGGGCCCCGGCACCACGGCGGGAACGGCTTCCATCTGCCAGGTCGAGTTCCACATCGACGTAGCCGCTGGCTGCGACGACAGCTTCGACCGCAGCCGCGGATAGGGGTGCCCGCCCGAGGTTGGTGTGGACGATGACCCCGGTTGCGTTCAGCACCGGGCGCAGGGTTGTTGCCTTGCGGTCAGCGATGGCGGCCAGCAGAACTGGCTCCACCTGGCCGGGAGGGAGGTGGCCGCGTCGGGCCTGCTCCTGGATGTCCCGGACAAGCTCGCGGATCACACGCTCGTTCAGCCGTGTCCGGGCTTCGCGGACAGGCGGCAGTGCCAGCAGGTCGTTCGTGCGGGGAATCAGGCGCCGGGGATCGACGTGGTCCACAGCCCTCCTCCTATCGCGGCATCCGCTGCCGAAAGTTGGCGGTGGCGGACGGGAATCGAACCCGCCAGGCCGAGATGCTCAGCCGCACCGGTTTTGAAGACCGGGGGGCCCACCAGGACCCGGACGCCACCGCGCAACAATATAGCAGGGTTGCCTGCAGGGGTACGCTAAGCGGGTGAATGATGCCCGAACGTCAATCCTGCAACTCGCGTCTGTTGCCGTCGGCACGTACCGGCTCACCGACTACGCCCATGGTGGGGGCTGCGCCTGCAAAATTCCCCCCGGCGAGCTCGAAGAGGCGGTCCGCGGCCTCATCGGCCAACCCGGCGCGGACGTGCTGGTTGGTCTTGACAGTGGCGACGACGCGGCAGCAGTCCTGGTGCGCGACGACCTGGCGGTACTGACCACCGCCGATTTCTTCACTCCCGTTGTCGACGATGCCTTCGACTGGGGGCGGATCGCTGCCGCCAATGCGCTCTCGGACATCTACGCCATGGGCGGCCGCCCGGTCACCGCCATCAACCTCGTCGGATGGCCACGTGATGTCCTGCCGCTGGAGCTGATGACCGAAGTCCTCCGCGGCGGGTTGAGCGTGGCGTCGGAGGCGGCCTGCCCCGTGCTGGGCGGGCACTCCATTGACGATCCGGAGCCCAAGTACGGCATGGCGGTCACCGGCGTCGCCCACCCCGACCGGTTGCTCCGCAACGACGCCGCCCAGCCCGGGTTGCCCATCACGCTCACCAAGCCGATCGGCGTCGGGCTCCTCAACAACCGGCACAAAAAGACCGGTGAGGTGTTCGCCGAGGCAATAGAGACAATGGCGAGCCTCAATCGCGACGCGTCCGAAGCCGCGGTGGCCGCCGGGGTCCGGGCAGCGACGGACGTCACGGGTTTTGGCCTGCTTGGCCATCTTTACAAGATGGTCCGTGCCTCGGAAGTGGGCGCAGTGATCGATCTGAAGGCCGTACCGCTGATTGACGGAGCCCGCGAGGCGCTCCGCGACGGCTTTGTCTCCGGCGGGACACGGCGCAACCTCGACTGGGTGCGTCCGCACGTAGGGGCCGCACCAGGCATCACCGAAGACGATCTGCTGCTGCTGGCCGATGCCCAGACCTCAGGCGGCCTGCTTGTGGTCGGCGAGCTGCCCGGGCACCCCGTCATTGGCCACACCACTGCGGGGCGGGGCATCGAAATCCGCTGAACCTGGCAGTTCGGTCAGCTGCCGGTAGTGATCGCGTCGCCGGTCACGCCGGCTGCGCGGCGGGCCGCGAGCCGGTTCTTCTGCGGTTCGATGGTGTACCGCGGATCCCTGGCAGAGGCCAGGCCCGCTTCGAACACGCCGAAGCGGGTCAAGGCCGAAGCAGCCAGCAAGGCCAGTCCCGAAGCAGCCGCCACCACGCGGTTGCGACCGCCCAACAGGGTTCCCAGACCGCCGGCGACCGCCAGCCGCTCGCTCCACTTCAGCATGGCGCCTGCTTTGCCCTGGTGCAGGGGCTCCGCTGCTATCGGATCCATCCGGCGCTCCATCACCTTCATGGCCACCACGTCACCCACTACGCCGAGCACGGCCAGGTTCCGTGCAGGACCGGTCTCCCGAACCGGTGTGGTCACCATGGCGAGCCCGGCAGAAGCGAGGCACGCGGAACTCACAAATACAAAAGGCAGTTCCTCGTGCGCGGCGTTCCATGTGGGTGTGGCTGTGTCGCCAAGGAGCACCGCAGTGTATGCCGCCAGTGGTCCGGCAAATAACGCAGCCTCAACGCCTGCCGGTCCTTCAACAGCCTGCAGCACCTTGCGCAAGGGTCCCAGCGGCAGCCGGTTTCCGCTCATCCGATCGATTTCCGCCACCGCCGCGACGCCCGCACCTGCGCTGAAGGCGCTGAGTATCCAGGAGCCCACGCTCATTGGCGAGGTCACCTTGAAGGTCCGCAACATATGCAGGAATCGCTCCGGCCGGCCCAGGTCCTTCACCAAAGCGACGGCGCCGGCGCTCACCGCGGTCAATGCACCCAGCCGGGCATTCCGGCGGAGTGTCGGCCGTCCGGTCAATTGCCCGCCGAGACCAAGCAGCGCCGAGCCTGCTGCCACGCCGCCCAGGAACAGGTAGATGGCAACGTCATCACCCCAGGGCGCGGGCTTCACTACGGGGCGGCCGTAGTACGAGGTGAATTCCGGCTCCGGGACCATGGGCATTTCGCGGGAGCCGTCGCCGTTGTCCCGGCGGCGGCGCATGCCACGTCTGCCCTCCTGGCGGCGACGCCGGGCAGGCTCCGTTGGCCGGAAGCTGTCGAATTCCGAAAGGGTCACGCCCGTCCTCCCAGGAAAGCCAACGCTGCGGCCGCAGCCATGCCCGCTACAGCCATGCCCGCCCGCCGGTACATCTGCGGCAAGTCGGCTGTGGGTACGCGTGGATCCGGCGGGAGCCCGTACACCTCGGGCTCATCGAGCAGCAGGAAGACCGATCCGGTTCCGCCGACGCCGTCGTTCTCATTCGCGCCGTAAAGCCTCGCTTCGGTCATGCCCTGTGCATGCAGGGTTGCGACGCGCTCCCTGGCCGTGTCCACCATGTCGTCGTGGTCGCCGAACTTGATGGACGTCGTCGGGCATGCCTTGGCGCAGGCCGGCGTCTCGTCAGCCACCAGCCGGTCGTAGCACAACGTGCACTTCTGGGCGATGCCCTCGTTCGGCACGCTGGGATGATTTGCGTGCTGATCTTCCCTGCTGGTCGCGACCTTGACCGTGCCGTTACTGCGGCGCTCGATAACGCCGAAGGGGCACCCGGCCACGCAGGTTCCGCAGCCGTTGCAGACATCGTCCTGGACCACTACGGTGCCGAATTCGGTGCGGAAGAGGGCCCCTGTGGGGCAGACGTCGAGACAGCCGGCGTGGGTGCAATGCTTACAGACGTCGGAAGACATCAGCCACCGGAAGTCCGCCGTGTCCGGGGGCGTCGTATCCGCCCCTGCCAGGTCCGTCGCCGCGGACCCTGCCGGGGCGGGAGGACCAATGCGGGGCATGCCCAAATTGACCAGGGCCCGGCCCGATTCCCGTGCCTCGTTAATGCGTTCCTGGCCTTGCTCAATGAACGCCACATGCCGCCAGGTGCTGGCGCCCAGCGATCCGGTGTTGTCATAGGAAGACCCCAGCAACTCCAGGTTTCCGTCCTGCGGGTTATGGTTCCATTCCTTGCAGGCAACTTCGCAGGCCTTGCAACCGATACAGATCGAGGTGTCGGTGAAGAACCCCTTACGCGGATGGTTGTGCTCCCAGTGGGCATCGGCGGTGGGGTCGGTCGGTCCGGACAACTGGCCCATCTAGTCCTCCAACGTGGGGTTGTTGCCCGGAACGCTGCTGCCCGGAGGCAGAGATTGTCCGGGCGGGGCAAAGTGTGCTTCGGCGCGGGGAGAGGCGATCACGTTCATCAGTGCGGCCCGCCGTCTGCCGGGCCGTCGTCATCCGGAGCGGGTTTGATGCCTTCCGCCGCCGGATCGGTGACGGCACGGTTACCGGTTTCGATGGTTATTCCGGCCCGTGCCTGGTACTCGGCAACCAAAGCAAGCAGTTCCCGCCCGCGTGGCCGTCGGCCCGGACGGATGTCGCATGAGGCCACCTTGGATTCCTGGATCTGGACGTTTGGGTCCAGGGTCACACCAAGCAGGTCGTTGGCCGCGTCACCGCTGACCACGGCATTGCTGCCGACGCCCCAGTGGTAGGGCAGTCCGATTTGGTGCACGGTGTGACCGCCAACAGCCAGTGGCTTCATCCGGTCCGTGACAAGCACCTTCGCTTCGATGGCGGAGCGGGGCGAAATAATCGTGGCCCACCCGTAGGGTTCAAGTCCGCACTCAGCGGCCAGCTCGGGCGAGACCTCGCAGAACATTTCCGGTTGCAGCTCCGACAGGTACGGCAACCAGCGGCTCATCCCTCCCGCCGTATGGTGCTCGGTGAGGCGGTATGTGGTGAAGACGTACGGATAAATGTCCGCGCCACTGGTACCGGCGCTTGGCGCGCTGAGGTTATCCGCGCGGGGGAACACCAGCCGCGCCGGGCTCTGCTGCTGCGGGTAAAGCGCGTTGGCCACCGGCGATTCCTGGGCTTCGTAGTGGGTGGGAAGGGGTCCGTCCATCAGGCCCTTCGGCGCGAACAACCAGCCCTTGCCGTCGGCCTGCATGATGAAGGGGTCATCTCCGCTGAGTGCGGCTGGACCACCGACAGACGGATCGGGCTTGCTGCCCGGTGCCCGGTCAACCGGGAAGTCCGGCACGTCATCGCCGACCCATTTACCCTGCTCCTGGTCCCACCAGATGTATTTCTTCCGCTCGCTCCATGGTTTACCGGCCGGGTCGGCCGACGCACGGTTGTAGAGGATCCGGCGGTTCGCCGGCCACGCCCAGCCCCATTCCGGAGCCGCCGGTCCCTGCTCATGGCCGGGCTTTCGGTTCGCGGCATGGTTGATGCCGTCAGCGTACACGCCTGTGTAGATCCAACAGCCGGCCGACGTGGAGCCGTCAGCGCGCAGCTCGGTGTAGGCCGAGAGCGGTTTGCCGGCGTCAGGGCCATCCAGGTGGCGGCCGTTGATCTCGGCAAGCACCGCCTCGCCATCGGGCTCGCCGTGTTCATCCGTGGGATAGTCCCAGGTCAGGTCGAGCAGCGGACGGTCGCGCTCGTCGTCTGAACCGGCCAGCTTCTCCCGGATCCGCTGGCCCAGCTCAAAGAAGAACTGCAATTCACTTTGGCACTCCCCTGGCGGTGCGACCGCCTGGTGGCGCCACTGCAGCAGGCGTTGCGTCTGCGTGAATGAGCCGGCCTTTTCCACGTGGGTTGCTGCCGGCAGGAAGAACACCTCGGTCTCGATGTCCTCGGTGCGCAACTCGCCGGATTCAATCTCCGGACCGTCCTTCCACCAGGTGGCCGATTCGATGAGGTTCAAATCACGCACTACCAGCCACTTCAAATGCGACATTGCCAGACGTTGCATCCGTCCGTGAGCGGAACCCACTGCAGGATTCTGTCCGAGAAAGAAGTAGCCCTCGACTTCGTCCTCGAGCATGCCCATCACCGTCTCGTAGGTGCCGTGCGCGCCGGTCAACCTCGGAAGGTAGTCGTAAGCCCAGTCGTTTTCCGGGCGTGCCGCGTCACCCCACCAGGCCTTGAGCAGGCTGATGGTGTAGGCGTCGGCGTCAGCCCAAAAACCCTTTTGCTGTTTGGAGCCAATGACTGACAGGTAGTCCTCAAGGCTGTCATGGCGTCCGGCGCTGGGCATCGGCAGGTACCCGGGCAGAAGGTTGAAGAGGGTGGGGATGTCCGTGGAGCCCTGAATGCTTGCGTGGCCGCGCAGGGCCATGATTCCGCCGCCCGGGCGTCCGACGTTTCCGAGCAGAAGCTGCAGGATAGCGGCTGCGCGGATGAACTGCGCCCCAAGGGAGTGCTGGGTCCAACCGACGGCGTAGGCGAAACAGGTAGTCCGGTCGCGTCCGGAGTTTTCCGTGATGGTCCTCGCCAGATACTCGAAGTCCTCGACACTGATGCCGCACATGTCCTGCACCATCTCCGGCGTGTAGCGGGCGTAATGCCGCTTCACGATCTGGAAAACGGTCCGCGGATCCTGCAGGGTATCGTCGCGCTGGACTTCTGCATGCTCCAACGGTGGCCCGCCGCTTCCATAAGCGTGGCCGGCGGCCCGGGCCGTGGCATCGGCGCCGTGTTCCGAACCGGGCCCGGGCTCATCAATCGCACCGTCCCCTTTTTCCGCATAGGCCCACGATGACGTGTCGTAAGCGCGCTTCTCCGGATCAAAGCCGGAGAACAGGCCGCCCAGGTCCTCGGCGTCGCGGTAATCCTCGTGGACCAGCGTGGCGGCATTGGTGTACGCCGTGACGTACTCCTCGAACCACAGGTCATTGGTGAGGACATAGTTGATGAGAGCGCCGAGGAGCACCACGTCAGAACCGGCGCGGATGGGAATGTGCTTGTCCGAGACCGCTGAGGTCCGCGTGAACCTGGGGTCCACGTGGATGACCTTCGCTCCGCGGGCTTTAGCCTCCGCCACCCACTGGTATCCAACGGGATGGCACTCGGCCATGTTGGAACCCTGGATGATAATGCAATCGGCGTTGGCCATGTCCTGCAGTGACTGCGTTGCACCACCGCGTCCAAACGAGGCTCCCAAACTGGGAACCGTGGCGGAGTGTCATATGCGGGCCTGGTTCTCGGTCTGCACCGCCCCTGCAGCCGTAAAGAGCTTCTTGATCAGGTAATTTTCTTCGTTGTCCAGGGTTGCGCCGCCCAGCGAGGCGATGCCCATGGTGCGGCGGAGCAGCCGGCCCTGGTCATCCTCCTGCTGCCACGTCCTGCGGCGCGTTTCGATGAACCGGTCCGCCACCATCTCGACCGCTGTAGCCAGATCCAGGTGTTCCCACTCGGTGGAGCGCGGGGCCCGGTAGAGCACTTTGGTCTGCCGGCCCGGCGAGTTGACCAACTGTTCGCTGGCAGAGCCCTTGGGGCAAAGCCGGCCGCGGGAAATAGGTGAATCCGGATCGCCCTCGATCTGGATAACCTTCTCGTCCTTGACGTAGACACGCTGTCCACATCCAACGGCACAGTAGGGGCACACGCTCTGGACAACGCGGTCAGCAGTAGCTGTGCGCGGGGCAATGGCCTTGGTCTTGGCCGAGGTGACAGCGGGCCCACGGCCCAGCAGGTCACCCGTGCTTAGCTGCCGGATGACCGGCCATTGAAGAAAACTTCGCGGTGCCATTTCAGGAGCATATCCCAAAGCACCGCGGCTGTGACAGAACAAAGTTGGGCGCGTCATTGACGCAACTCGGGCATCGTGGCCAGAGACCTGAGCTGGCTCACCTGCCCGATGCAACGCGACGCACAGGGCTCACTCCCCCGCCCTCTTGGTTCCGCATAAGTACTGATCCTTATTATTCGGATATGGGCTGCCCGGGTTAAGCCCACTACAGGTACCTCAAGCGCGGGACATGATTGACGGCTATAGGAGCATCGTCGCAGACATGGACAACAGGACCGGGCACGGAGCGTATTGCGTGGCTCGCGCGTGGTGACCTCACCCCCCATAGCCTTGCAATTGGCGACCAAAATAGCTCATCGTTGCATGGTGGGACGACCGCCCGATCAGCAGGCAAAGCGAGGAAAACGGTGACGCAGCGCGAAATTCCCGACGACGGCGCTGGGATCCGCCCACGAAGCGCGGATCCGGGCGATTCCCCTGGGGCTCTTACGATCAACGAATTACTACTTGAGAGCCGCATCGGGCTCGAGCGTGTTCACCCCTCGGATCTTGAGCGGGAGATGGCTGCGGGCGCCCTCGTTGTTGACACACGGCCGGTCGATCAGCGGGACCGCGACGGTGATCTTCCGGGAGCGGTCGTCATTGACCGAAACGTTCTCGAGTGGCGGCTCGATCCTTCCAGTCCCCACCGGCTGCCGATCGCTGACGACCCCGGTCGGCGGATCGTCGTCGTCTGCAATGAGGGCTACAGCTCCAGCCTCGCTGCACACACCCTGCAACGGCTGGGGCTGACCCGTGCGACCGACCTTATCGGCGGTTTCCAAGCCTGGGCAGCGCTGCACAAGCAGTCCGACTAAATAACCTGTCTGCGCTAGTCCTCGACGATACAAAATTCCAGCACGACGCGGCGTGCATCGGTTTGCCACCCACCTGCAGCGGTCGCCAGACGTTCAGCAGGCGGGGTAGCCAGGACCCGGTCCGAAGCCAAAGGTGTTGCGTGTGTCAACACCTCCCTTTCACCCATCAGGACGATTATCGCTTTGATGCTGGTGAGCGTGCCGCACTCGGCGGGCGCTCATCCCGTTCACCTGCGTGACGGTGCCGCCTCGTTTTCCATCGAAGGTCCCCGCCGGTTGCTGGTTCCTGCGGGCAGCGTTTGTCAGGAACTTCTGCCCGGTGCCTGATGGAGGGCTTGCCTGTCACATTTCAGGGTTCGGCGGTGTCCTACGTTCGACAGTTGATTATGGGCGGGAGTTGAACATGTCAGCACGACGCATGTCATCACGGCATAGCGGACTCCCGACGGATGCGCAGGGCAGACTCATCGTCTTCTATTCGCTGTCTTGCCTGGAGTATCCGGACATTTTCGGGGCAGGCGGTGCTGTTCGGGTTCCGGAATCAGTAGGCCGCCATGGATATCCCGAATTGCCCCCAGCCGTGGACAGCCCATGGTCACCGTAAGTTGAACCCCAGCTCCTAAGACACGATTAAGCGCACAAGTGCGAACTCTGCGAGCATCATGCCCATCCCTTTGTCCCCCGGTTCCCGCCTGGGCCGGCCCGCGGGGCCGAACGATCAGTAGCCCAGGCTACGACCGTTTCCCTGGAAGTTGAAGCTCTTCTACCGCAAAGCCGAGAAGGTCAAGGTCCAAGGTGGTTGGCTCGCAAACTCCATAGAGGAACGACTCGAACTCGAAAGCCAATGCATTACCACCATTGGCAAAATACCGCAGCCAGAGTTGATTGACGTCAATTTCGCCATGTCCGATCATTGCCCGCGCTGTCACTCGTGGATCTTCCACAATGACTACTCTCAATTTATGCGGCGAGGTCTCGTTCCGACTCTCGCCGGTCTCCCAGCGTCCATACTGCATAGGACATTGAAATGATTTCATATGTTGAGGGGATCAGGCCATCCGAGTCGGGCAAAGCCTGCCGCCGCTGCGTCAGCCGGTCTTCTTCCAAGGTTGTGCCAGCACAGCGTCCCAAATTAGTAGAGCCCAGTGCGTGGGGACGTCCATCCGTTGCCTTCATCGGCCTCGTCTTGAAACAGCGTCCCTAGAGGCAAGCAGTACCGCCCCGGGAACGGCACTGCATGATTTGGCGACTATTGGAGCATCATTTGCACGGAAAAAGCCCACCCGCTCCGCTGCTTTTCCCGCGCACACGGTGGACGACGCGACCCACCCGACCATCTGCACTCAACCGCCACGTCACCTCGGTGCGTACATCCGCCGTGGTGAGCGGTGGCCGTGCACAGCCTCTGTTGGGTGCGGTGACGGTACGGGATAGTTCCCCATAGGCCACGCCTCGCCGCTGCCATCGCGATCCTTGACGTAGCAGGGGCTCTGCCATCCGGGAGCACACATGGTTGAGGCTCCGCACCAGTTTTGGTGCGGAGCCCTTGCTGCCTCCCGGCGACGTCCTACACCCTTGCCGTAACGCGGCGGGAGCATTCCATCTGGTTATGCGCGGCGTTCAGGGCTGCTAGGTCCTTATGTCTATGTAGCTCTGTGCGATTGCCGCGAGTATCCGGAGCACCTGTTGTTCAGATGGGGGGAAGGACCGGGGTTTCTGGTCGATGATGCACAGGGTGCCTATATTCCAGCCGCGGGGGCCGTGCAAAGGAAAACCGGCGTAGAAGCGGATGTGCGGGTCTCCAACGACGAGTGGGTTGGATGCGAAGCGGTCATCGGTGAGCGTGTCATTGATGATCAGCATCGTATTGCGTTCCACGGTTGCTGTGCAGAGCGCAATTTGCCGAGGAGTCTCGTCACGGAGAGGCCCGACGACGGACTTGAAGTGCTGAACGTCGCCATCGATAAGTGACAATGATGCAGCGCCGACGTTAAAGAACTTTCTGGTCGCGCCTACAATCCGGTCAAATGGTTCCTCCGGCCCGCTGTCCAGCAGATTCGTCTCGCGCAGTGACTTCAGGCGCTCCGCCTCTGCCTGTTCGGGCGTCAGCAGGAACTTTCCGGAGGCTCCCAGCGCGGCCACCGCATGCTGACGCGTCCGCTTCTGGTTAACCGGGGTCAGGGCGGCCTTTCCCACCTCTCCTCGAAGTGAGACTCCCGGCTGACGTCCGGCTGTAGCCCGTTCTCCCCTCTTCCCGGGAGTACGACCCCCTTTAGCTTTCGACCAGGCCGGGGAACCATGCAGGTACCTATTTAACTCGAAAGTCGACCAACGGGAACTAGCGGACAAGAGTTTCCGGGGGTCTATCCCGAGCGTCGCGGCGAGTTCAAACCGCCGCTGCTCCTGTTCATCCACGCACTCCACCTCCAACCAAATCTCTTCTCCAAAGGGACCGGTCTTCCGCAGCTGCAAAAACCACATAATAAACCTACTTACTGCTTTGTCCCCGTGGCTACCCCTCAGACAGTTCAGCGTCAGATTGGCCCCAGGGCAACTCCGGCCGCGCAACTCTTCCGCCGACCGATACCGCTATCGTTGTCCCAGACCAGCGCCGAGGAACACCATCAACGTCCGGACACCCCCATACCCTCCAACTCCTGCTGGACTCAATGCGGGACTGGTACTCCAGATTCACGTAGATGGTTCCGCACTCGCACGCGAGTTCTATGACGTCGACGGGTAGCAGGAATAGAGGGCGACGGCGTCGGCCATTACCTCACGGACGTGCTCTTCTTCAGTCACCGCTGCTCCTGGCGCCCACCACAGGTGGAGGGCACCACCGCGCAAGTGCACACCACCGCAGATTGACCGGGCGCCGCCTGCCCAGCGACAAGGCCATCTTCGTTCTTGCCCGGTCTTAGCTACGGGCCTGGACGGACCACTGGCGCGGCGTTCGCAAGAGACCACTCCCCGGGGCTCGCAGCGGTGTTTCGAACCGCGTCGAGTGTCGCGGACTTAGACCGAGCCCCTCCTTTGACCTGTCGGGCCTCCGGCCCGGCGAGTCGATGGGTATGTGAGCCAGGTCCCGGCATTCACTATGACCGGCGGGAATGTTCTCCGCCGGGAAGTGAAGGAGCACGGAGCGGGCGAAAGCAGCCGTGGCACCGTAGCGTTTGATGTTCCGGTTCGGGGGTTGAGGAATCGCGTTGCGTGTGAGGGCCTGATTGCCGGCGGGATTATGGGATTCGGGGTGGCGGTCAGAACCAGATCGAAGCGTTTGGGGAAGAAATGTCGGGTCCGGTTTTGGCCGGGTTCGGATGGTTCCAGCGGGCCCAGTCCTGGGGGCGTGTGGTGGGCCGATCCAGGAGGTAGCCTTGCACGGCTGTCGCACCAAGACCAGCGACGGTTGCCAGTTCGTCATGTGTTTCAATGCCTTCAGCAATGAGCACTGCTCCGAGCTGTTCGGCGAAGCCAACCATGGCCTCGGCGAAGGCGCGGCGCAGGATGTCCGTGTCGATTCCGGCGATGACGTTCCGGTCCAGTTTGATGATGTCTGGCTTGAGCTCCCTGATATGGCGGATTGAATTGACGTACGAGCCGGTATGGTCGACCGCGAGCCGGACTCCGCTTTGTCGCAAGGATGTTAGGGCTGCGGCCAGGGCGGCGGGTTGCTCTTCCGTCAGGGCTTCGGTGAGTTCAAGGACCACTCGGTTCGGGGCGAGAAAGGATTCCGCCAGCAACCCCGGCAGCAGTGGGTCCAGGCAGGTGGCGGGGGACAGTTTAAGCGCCACATACAGGTGGGACGGGAGGTGTTGGGCGGAGGCGAGCGCGGACTCCAGGGCCACGAATTCAAGTTCGCTTCCCAGCCGGGCCTCTGCAGCCTCCGCGAACCAGTAGTCCGCGCCGTCTCCCCCGTCTGTGGCGAACCGGGTGAATGCTTCGACACCGCCAACGGAGCCATTGGATAGCTCATAGATGGGCTGGAAAGCGGTCAGCAGCAACCTGCCCTTGAGGACTGCCTGAATCCGGGAGGCGCGCTCCTCCGGTGCCGGGGTTTCGGCCTGCGGCTCAATGGCGGGCTCGACCGCCGGAGCGAACGCCATCGAAGTGCCGCCCGGGAGCCCCGTAAGGGGGACCTGATGGCCATGAGGTGCTCCGCCGGCGCTGTTTCCGGGTGTCTGGGGTGGGCGGCAACAACTTCATTGAGCCGATCTCTGGTTCCGGCCTCCTCAGGCGCCGGGGCTGAGAGCACGGCATCGATAATGTCCGGCGCCTGCCGGCGTACCCCAGTAACGGCGTCGCCGGAACGTTCGCTGCCTACCGGTTCTGCGGGAGGGCGGCTGCCAGCTCGCACTGGCTGGGACGGTTCCATCGACATGGCTATTCCTTTGATCCGCGTTCCGGCTGAGTCCGGAACCGGCCCACAACTTCCAGGATCAAGGACCCCGAAGGGCGGAAGGTCGTGCCCGCATCTTACTGCGCTGTCGCGCTGTCAGTCCATAGCATGAGTCGCAGGAAACCATGGCGGTACCTTTGCATTGGGCACGGGCTTGGGCATCGTTGCAGTAAACGGGGCCAGCACGTTCTCCACCACAGCCCGGATACGCTGAGCTTCCCGGGCCCACCCTGATTTGGGCGTGCATTTCGTACACCGCAAACGCGGTGTTGATCAGCTGCACCATGATCGCGGTCTGCGCTGCCGTTTTGTTTGTGCTCGAGGCTGCCATGAACAACGTGGCGGCCCCGGCGATGGCCGGCAGCGCCACGGGCTTGCCGTGCTGGCGTGGCGCGCGGAGCCTGGCGGTGCGGGACAGTTCAGCGGCGGTGGCAGCCAGTGGACCGTGCGTTGGTTCGGGACGGGCCAGTCCGGCGAGGTCCGGAGCTGGACCTGGACCGCAGCAATGTTCTTGCCGCGCTCGACGCGTTCGGAGTGAACCGAGCGCTCTGCCGGCATGTCGTTTCTCTTGTCAGAACTCGGTTCGCGATGCGAGGCCGACCGTACCAATCGATAATCGCACGTGTTCGAAGGAGCCGGGCCTTAGCATTGGGCGTATGAAAGTCGGTAAGGTCCGTGATGCTCAGGATGGAAACTGCAATGACCGGTGACAGGGATCGGGATGCTCTGAGGCGCCCGCGGCAGGCCCGGCCCCGTGACGCTCTTGGGCGCCCCCTGCCGTACGGAAGCGCCGGCGTTGAGCCGGTCTCGGAGGAGCCGTTGCCGCCGGCGCAGACGTTGGTCTCGGCCCGGAGTCTGGTGGAGGGCGGCCGGCCCTTCGCCGCCCATGAGGTACTTGAGGCCCGTTGGAAAGCCGGGCCGGCCGAAGAACGTCACCTCTGGCAGGGCCTCGCCCAGATCTGCGTCGCGCTCACCCACGCCGCCCGGGGGAACAGCGTTGGCGCGCTCCGTCTCTTCGAGCGGGGCGCGGCCCGGCTCGAGGAATACGGTTCCGGCGAAGGGCCGACCTATGGGCTGGACCTGTCCGCCGTGCTGAATTGCGCACGTGATCGGATGCGCCCCGGCCATTGAGCCGGCGGCCAGCATCCCCGCGCAGGCGTTGGAACCCGTGACTGGTTGCAAGCTGAAGGGACGCCACGGGGTCCCGAGCAGCCTCGACATTCCCGAGCGGGGAAGGGTGTCAAGGACCTAGAGAAGCTGGTGGTCCTAGGAGCGCTGACGGCGTGTTCTCTGCTGACTGAAACGCTGCTTTTTCTCGTACCGCCGGGAGGCGCGCTGCTTGCGTTCTTGATCCTCGCGGGCAGATTTTATCGGTCGACGCTTTTCAGGCGCAGACCGGGACACACCGCTGGTCTTGGGCAGCTGCAACGGTATCCAGGCTGCGAGGACACACAGTCCGGCCATGGCAAAGAACCCAACTCCCGCCCAGACCACGGAGGCAACCGCGGCCGCGGCCAGCACCCCGGTCAGCCAGTGACCCAGCACCGCGCGGTGAAAGTCCGGGAGCCATCCGGTTTCGATGCCGACCGCATAGAACCATGCCAACGATGCCGCCAGCAGGGTGTAGGCAGCAATCTCCCAGGCGTTCTCATCGGTGAGCGCGTAAGTGCAGATGGAACCGAACCCGGCGGCAAGCAACAGGGCACCCGGAATTCCCTTCCAGCCGGCAACGATCGCCGCCCCCGCCACCGCCGAGATCAGGATCGCGAGGAAGAACAGTGCCGCGAATGCTCCCACAAATAGGTCCCCGGTTTTGTCCCAACTCCCGGGCATGAAGTCTTCGAACGGGGCCAAGCCAGCAATACACGCGGCAAGGCCCACCATGACAAACGCCAGCGAGATACCAATCCGTGCCGCCAGCTCAGTGCCGGCTGGCCGAAACCATTCCCCCTTCTCGTCAAGCCAATAGGTACCGGCCCGGGAAATCATGAACAGCGAGAAAGGAATCAGCAGACCGGGCGCCAGCAGGTACAGAATGGAGGCCGCCCACGGGTTACCCGGAGCGGGCCCCAGCATTGGAACGGTGAGCAGGCACGCAATCGTGGCCAGTACGGCTACCCCTGCAATGACCCATGCGGCGGTGAAAACACCTCCGAGGATGGAAGTGCCCCGCCCGACGGTGCTCGTCTGGCTGTTCTGTTGCTTCTCCTGGTCCAGCTGGTGATTGGTGTCCATGCGTTTCCCCCCTTGCGCACTGATGTTCAGGAACTGCTGTCCCGCTCCTTGAGCCTAATTGGCGGACACCCTCGCTCACCCACGAAGGGGTATAAACTCCCCCTTGTCCACGCCGGTATCCGGGCTGCTGTCGGAGTGCGCGTCTTGGAGAACCCCGTCGGCTGACCGTGGAGGGGTTCTGCCGGCACAACTGCGAAACTATGCCGGGGGAACGGACTGCGCTGGGCCTGAGCTGATCGACTGCCACGTCGCGGCCGTCGAGGATGTCCTGCAGCACGCGTTCTCCCAACTCAAGTAGGGGGACACTGCCGCGGGTCGGCTAGTCATGGGTCGGCCCACGAAAAGTCGTTCGCGGCCGACTCCGGCTCTCGAAGCCCTTGGATATGAGACGTCTCGCCGGCTAAACGAGCATGATGCTGGCTTGGCCTTAATTGTCGTCGAGTCGTATGGGTTCGTTTGAGGCCGGTGATTCTCGTAGCTATGTCTTCTAACCTTTACTTGGATCGCTGTATCCAGCATTGGCGTGGATTACTCCCCCCGAACTGTGGATGTTGGCGTTAGGTGGCGGCTTTTAGTGTTCGCTCTGTGTCGCTAGTTGCCGATGACGAGGATGCTGGCTGCTGCTTCTACGACGTCGTCGGTGATTGTTTCGAGTTGGTTGATTTTTAGGACGCGTGTGACTGTGGGAATAGCCGTTCAAGGAGCCGGAAGTTGCCTCGGGTGATGCGTTCTACTGCGGCGATTGCCTGGGCGTCGGTGAAGTCGTCCGGGTCGAGGGTCCGTCCGAGGCGTTTCCAGTGTCGGTCCAGAACGAAGAGGAGCTCGTCTCTGCCGAGGGAGCGGTATCGGTGGGAGAGGCCGAGGCGGCTGTATAGCTGGGGGTAGTGCCGGAATCGTTGATCTATGCCGGGCATGCCGATGAGGATCATCGGCAGGTGGGTTCGATCGTGGTTATCACGGAGGAGTTCAAGGGCTGTCGCGTTAAGCCGTTCGGCTTCGTCGATTATTAGCAGCTCCACGAGCGTGGTGACTCTGTTCATCGAGCGTGGTCCGGCATCGAGCTTGTGCAGGTGTTCGTCAATGCACGAGCCGATTCTCACCTGGTACCGGTGTATATCCTCCATGAGGGTTTTGGGACGGCAAAGAACGTCCGGGGTGTAGAAGACGGTCCGGGAGCTGTTGGCGAGTGCGTAGTGCTTCTCGTCCTGGTCGCCGCGTGGTCCCCACACAGTGATGTAGGGCTCAAGGTCATCCCAGTTTGCGTAGCGGCGCGCGGAGAGTGTTTTGCCCACCCCGGCGTCCCCGTGGCAGATCCCTATTGTTCGTTCTTTTCGGACTGCGTTGGCGAACTCGTTGAAGCGTCGGTGTTCCTTGGTGACGATGAAGGTTGGATTCATCATTAGTCCTCTTCGTAGGTGCGCAGTCGGCGCCGGCGCCGTACTGGTTCAGTGATGTGCGGTTCTTCACGGCTGGTGACTGATGGAATGCGGTCGTTGATGGTGCGGCACAATTCTCTTCGGCGCGCTCTGCGTGCGACCTCGATGTCACGCAGGCTCAAACGAAGGTTGGGGTGATCCTCGTCAATGGCGACGCAGACGAAGGTGTCGTGGTCATAGACGCGGATCTCGGATACGTCCCGCGGGTCGTATCGGATGGTGACGGTTTGCCCCACGAAGGGCGCCAGCGTGGGCGAGAGGTAGCGCTGGCCTTGAAAGTGGATGCCGTCGCGTTGCACGGTCCGGTTCTTTGGAACTGTCAGGAGGAGTCCGTCGAGGTCCTCCAGGGATTCGGGCATCCGGGGAAGCCAACCGTCCGCGACCCAAGCATCCCGTGGTGAAACACCAAGTTCGCTGTGGGGCCGGTCGTTGTAAGCGGCGACGAAACTTCCGATGGCGCGGTCCAGTCCCGGGAGATCGAGCGCGGGGCGTGGTTTCCTGTTCCGCGGTCCAAGGTGTCCGGGGAGGGTGGAGAGAACTTCGGTGTTGATGGTCCCGAAGAACCGTTCGATCTTTCCTCTGCCCTGGGGACGGCCGATGGTCGAGTGGATGATGCGGACGTGCAGCTCGATGGCGGTGCGGTCGAGGTGGTGGCTGGTGAAGTCGGAGCCGTGATCCACGTGCAGGATGTCGGGCAGCCCGCACATTGCCCAGCTGGGGTCGCTCTTGCGCCAGATCGCCTGGCGGAGTGCCAGGGCTGTGTTCAGTGCTGATGGTGCACCGGTGAAGACGGTGTAGCCCCAGAGCGCCCGGGAGTAATCGTCCATCACTGTCGTCAGCCATGGCCGGTCAGGTTTCCCGGTGGCGCCGCTAATCAGGATGTCGAGTTGGGTGTGGTCCGCTTGCCATATCTGGTTGGGCCGGTCGGCGCGGCGGCGAAGGACAAGTTCATGCCGGTCCCGATAGGATGCAGGACCCTCGAGAGCCAGGGTCACCAGGGCAGGGTCGAGTGCCTGGACGATCTCGCGGACAACGGAGTAGCTCGGCGCCAGCGCACCTCTTCTGCCCGCTTCGGCCGCGGCGAGTCTGTGCAGCGTTGCCATGCTCGGGCGGGGCTTCGTCAGTGCAAGTCCCTCGATAAACCTAACTATTCCTGGGTCTATGCGCCGCGTGCCGGCATCGGCGCGCGGTCCCAGGTCGAGAGCACTTGCACCACCAGCCCGGTAGAGCCGAAGCCAACGTTGAAGAGTACGGGTGCTGACCCGGTTTCACGGGCGAGGGCGGCAAGGGGAATCTGGTCCTCGACGTGAAGTCGAAGGACTCTCCAGCGCTCTTCGCCGGTCAGGAACACCTACATCGTGATGCCCTCGCGCGCGGCGAGGGCTTGCTGGTGGCGGTAAAGAGTCGCCCGACTCCAGCCCACGAGGCGGGCCGCGTCCTCCGCCGTGCGTCCCTTCGCCCGGGCATCCTGCGCGATCGCTAGCTTGTCCGCAATGACAAGCGGATCCGTCAGCGGCCGGCCAAAGCGTGTTCCGTTCTGCCTGGCAGCGGCGATGCCGGCATTGACACGCTCGACAATCAACTCGCGCTCATACTCGGCCAACGTGGCGAGCATGTTCAGCATCAGCCGACCCGTCGAGGTTGCCGGGTCGATGCCGTCTGAGATGGATCGGACCTGGACGCCGCGTTCCCTCAGCAGGTTGACGGTGTTCAGCACATCGATCAATGATTGGCCCAGCCGATCGACCCGCCACACAACGACATTGTCGCCCTCCTCTGCGTATCGAGGAGCCTCTTCATCCCAGGGCGCTCGATCGCCGTCCTACTTCCCGAGGTCACATCGGCAAAAACGTCGCGCTTCTGCACGCCGGCGGAGGAGAGTGCGTCGAGCTGCAGCTGGGCATCATGGCTCGAAGTACTAACCCGCGTATAACCCAAATGCCTCATTACGCCATTCTGACTCAAAAAGTCCGTCACGGGCCCCCGCCGAGACAATCTATGGTGAGACGTGTTTGCAAGACAACGGGGTGCCCGGCTTTCTCAGCCGGCCGCCAACCCCTCCTCAGGCCCAGAACAGTGTCTTGAAAGCTTGTAGTTTTCAAGACATGAGCTGGAGGGGCTCGTTACCGGCTGCTGGTACGCCGGCCACAAATGTGATTCCTAATAGCGGTCATTTAACTACGTAACGCGCGGCTCGCTTGGGGGTCCAGGTCCTGCTCAAACGTTGCGGTGCCCTACTTAATACGAACCTTGAGTCGCTGCCTCTGGCGCCCTCCGGCAAGGCCGAAAGGACCCGAATTTCATAGGCTAGTTGCCTGTTCCGCTGGGAGTCGCGAACTTCCGGCCTGCCCGGCGAACCAGGACTAAGCATTTCTATTAGATGGCGACGGGTCTATGCCAGACACCGCGTGGGGGCAATATTCATCTCGCTCGACTCCTCCCTTGACCCATGACCTGTTGGTCGACCCAACGTTCCAGCGGCGGCACGAGCAGCAGCGCCGCCACGAGTCCGACCATCCAGTACGTGCACGAAAGCATTCCACGCGGTCGTTCCGATTGTCTCGCCGGCGCCTACCGCGGCAAACCAGTAGGGCAAGAGGGCAAGAAGCCCAAGTCCAGCGGAGGCGAGAGCAGCGTATTCCCACCAGCCCCATCGGGCGAACAATCCCCAGGTCGCGACGCAGAAGCCGAGGACGGTCAGCAGGGAAAGAACCATCGTGATGTTCCACAAGGCCCCGGAGGTGTCCTGGCCGCGAGTAGCGAAAGTCGGAGTGAGCCAGAGCCAGCTACTTCCGGCCATCAGCAGTGCGATCCCCCCCAAGGGTGCGAAGAGTGAACATGGTTCAACCTCTCGTGCCTATGAGTAATGCGTGATTTCATCCTTGCTGGCCGCAGCCGCCGAGGTAGGGCCTAAGAGTTAACATGTTTCTGCGTCCTGAACCCAGGATCGCGGCTGAGCGGAGGCCCGGGCCAGTACCGAACGACCCGTCGCATCGAAAAGCAGGGCGACGGCTGCTCGCCGGACCCGCACGGGCCTTGGCGGATCATCGTCCATCAGGCCGCCGGACTCCGCCCATCCCATCCGTGCCCGTTTGAGGTTTCAGATTCCACGCACGGACAGGGACTGGGCCAGGTCATCGAGGGCAGTCCGTGTACCCCGGATGAACGTGTCCACGTCCGGGCAGGCGTTCTGGTCCGCGATCGCCGTGAGGTTGAGCTGACCGTTGTAGGAGAAGACAGCCACAGCAAGGGCGAGATTGCCCATCAGTGACACCACCGGGAACAACTCGAGCAGCTGCGCCCCGGAAAGGTAAAGCGGTACCGGCGGTCCCGGGACGTTGGTGACGGAGGTGTTGAAGAACCGCTGGTGTGCAAAGCCGTGCAGGAACGCACGCTGTAAGAGCATGGATCGGGAAATTCCGCTGCCTGTCTGTGGACGGGCCTTTCGCTTGCGCGCGGAGGTCTGCACCTTGATCATGTCCAGTCTTCGAACAGCGTCGGGCTCCCCGAGCGGCAGTGGCACCACCATCCACCCGTCCTGGTTGCCTCCTCCTTCCTGGCTGTGCTGCTCTCGGAGAAGCGACACTGGCACCATGGCTCGCAGCACCAGCCATTCGACGCGTTCTCCGCGGCCTGCCAGGAGTTCGCGCAGGCCGCCGGTGACGGCGGCCAGAACGACGTCGTTGACCTTGGCGTCATGGGCATGGGCGATCTGGATGATGGGTTCCAAGCGGCTGCGAAGAATGGCCAGCCGGCGGTCGGCCCCCACAGGGCGGTTGAGGCTGGTGCGGGGTGCGCGCTGTTCGGCAAGGAGCTCCCGCCATGCCGGCCAGGCACGGCGCGTTCGGCGAAGCGTGTCTTTCGCATGAGCCACGCCGGCCAGCCCCCGGCCGAGCCGGTGGGCGTGCCGCCGCAGGTTATCGCGGAGAAGCTGGCCCACGGTCGGCACTGGCGTCGGTGTCCATGAAGGCGCGGCAGGGTCGGGCGCATCAACCGTGCTTTCCAGCAGCGATCCAAACGCGGCGACCGCTGCCGCGCCGTCCGCCACGACATGGTGCAACCGCAAGAACATGCCGATGCGTCCCTGCGGCAACCCGGGCAGCAGCCACATCTCCCACAGCGGCCGTCCTGGGTCCAGCCGTCGGCCCGCCAGCTCCGCGCAGGCCCGCAAGAGCTGTGGTTCGTCGCCCGGAGGACCGACAGGATGCACTCGGACCTGCTGAGCGAGGTCAAGCGACGGCGCGTCGATCCACAGGGGCCCGCCCAGCCACCACCTGGGTCGGTGCAGCAGCTGTCGGGCGTGAGGGATTCGATGCAGTCTTGGTTCCAGCCATCGGCGGACGGCCTCGATCCGGACGACACCATCCGAGTCCAGCAGCTCCGCGCCGTCCAGTACGGCAATGGCGCCTATATCCGCAGACCAGCCTAAGTCGTCCCACAGAAGCAGAAAGCGGTCCGATGTCGTCAAACGCTCCAGGCGGGGTGTCCCATTCATCACAGTCACGTTCCTGCTCCATCCATCACAGCCAACGAACCTCCCCGCCCAAGCAACTGACAGGGCCGAAGATTCCCCGTCACCCTCGAAGCCGTCCGCCCGGGTCCACAGCATCTCCCAGCAGCCGGAGGGATAGGTCATAAGTCAGGGGCGCCGGCACACAGAATTTGTTCATACGCCCATGGCATGCGGTTGATGGTGCCTGTGACTCATCGAGTAGAGAGGGAAGCGGAACAGCATGACCAGGAGCATGAGGGGGCAGGCAAGCAGTCCGGTCTGCAGTGGGATCAGCTCGCTCCTGGCCACGAGGTCGAGCCGGTACGCCACGATCAGCAGAAGCCCGGCGACCATCGTTGAGCCGGCCATCTCCAGCGTTGGGCGCCAAGCCATGCCCATGATGAAGCGCATCCAGGCCAGCATCGGGAGGGACAGGCTGATCGCGATGACCAGCACCGTAAGCTCAGGCGCCCGCTGATCCAGGTTGCTGTAGCCCAGCAGGGCAGCGGAACCGAAGAACAGGAGACCCAGGAGAACCGCGCCCGCGCACATCACCAGGCACATCTGGATGAAGTGAAGGACGAAGCGCCCTATGGCTCGGAGCAACCCGGCAGGAGGGGCGGAACTCGGCACCGAACCCTGACCACCATATCGAAGTTCACGCATGACGAATCTCCCTCCTCGGAAATCACCGGGCTCCCTTTGTTTGGGCTTGAAGACATCGGCAGCGACAGATGCAAGACGATACTTGCGGGGGATCTTGGGGCAGTTGACGCTCTCCGGGCGAGGAGTCTCTCCTACCAGCATGTGCTTCCCTTGCCTAGTCCTATAGGGTCGAAAGACCTCACGAGAACCGACGCGTCGTCGTCACAAGCGACAATGCCGCCGCGATGGGCGGTGGCGCCCCCGGCGGTGAAGACCCGGGGCGGACACGGAACGCCACCCCTTCTCCGGCCGGTTCCGGGATCACTTCACCGGGGAGAAGGCTTGGAAGAACATCGGGAACGTGCCGACGAGTCCGAGTCCGAGCCCGATCAGAACAAGCGATGCAGTCACTACTCTTCGTCCCTCGACTTCCCTCTTCCGTAAGGCCAAGTGGAGAGCCACCCAGCACAGCAGCCATACGACGACGGTCAGAGTCGTCTTCCCAGACAACGGCCCGACGGGGCCGTAGAAGGTCACGGCGTCATGACTCTCTCCTAAATGGCAGACGCGGTCTTATTGATGAACGCACCCAACGCTCCAGCGATGATTGCGAAAAGGAACGCCATGGCGAATAGCGCGATGACCGTCTTTCGTATCCCGGCGCGGGTGAATGCGATCATGGCTGCAGTGCGCAGCTTCTTCCGGCACGCGGCCGCGGTGGGTCAGCTGGACCCGGCAGGTGCTGGGAGTGGTCTATGACTCCTTCGACAGCTATGCAGTGAACGAGCCGGAACGGGGTGCTCATCGTAACCTGACCGGCAACCTGAGGGGAACCTCGAACTCGGTCAGGAGGCGGCCCAGACGTCGGCCGGCGGGACCGCCTAATGGTGAGTTGTCTGAGCCACCGAAGCTCCCGACGATCGGGCAGGCGTCCGGCAGCCACTCCTCCGCGTCGGACGGACGCCTGCCGTGATTCACGCTGGCACTGGCGAACGGTTCGCGGCCAACGCCATCGCATACCCCCGCCCATGCAGAACCCGATGACTCCGATGGCTCCCGTGCATTCACTGTGGTCTCGCAGCCAGCGCCGGGCCGTTTCAAATGTCGTCGAAGGACCGGCCCCGGCGTTGGCCCAGGTCGCGCATGATGGTGCGAAGACAGCCGAGACGGCTCCCCCAGTAGTAGAGGTCGGGGGCCACGGCCAAGAAGCCCTCGCTCGCCAACCAATCGGCCTGGGCGCGAAGGTCGTGGCTCATCCCGGTGAAATCGTGAATCACTACCACGCCCGGCCACGGGGGTGGGACGGCTGGAACGGAGCAGGAGACCGGCATCATTCCTCGCTCGGTCCCGATCTCCAGATTCCCGCTCGACTCCATAGGCCATTGTCGACCCACCTGGCAGCGCGTCGCCCGCAGCCCCGACTGCTCATCGGCCGATCGGGCGGATCCGCACCGGCTGGCGGCGGAAGGACGCACCATCGGGTACCGGTCAGCATGGCCTGACAACGATCCCGCATCCTGTGCCAGAATCTCGCGCCCGTCGGCGAAATGTTGAATGGCCAGGTACTTCGGCCCTACCGGCAAGAAGACCGGCGGCGTTGACTGAAGGCAACGGCGCGACGAACGCACTGGCCATGTCCAGGCGGGGCCCGGTGATCCATGACGTCACTGTAGAGCCCATGGTCGTCGCGAGGAGGAGGACCAAGCGATGACCAGGTCCCTATCACCCTGGAGAACCGCCAGGGGCGAAGCCAGGTACATGGCGGCCTACGAGAAGACCATGCGACTTTGGCCTATCCCCTACGATCCAATCGACGTCAGCGGCACCTACGGCCGCACGCACGTGAACGTGAGCGGGCCTTCCGGCGCTCCGCCCCTCCTGCTCGTGCACGCCTCCTTCTGCAGCTCGGCCATGTGGGCGCCGAACGTCGCCGACTTGAGCGAGCACCACCGCGTGTATGCCGTCGATGTCATCGATCAGGGCGGCAAGAGTGTTCCGGCCCAGCCGATGAAGAACAGACAGGGCTGCGCGGCGTGGATGAGCGAGGTGCTCGACGCTCTCGACCTCCCCACGGTCACGCTCGTCGGCATGTCTTACGGATGCTGGCTGTCCCTGAACTTCGCAATCCTCAACCCAGACCGTGTCGATCGGCTGGTACTGATCTCGCCCGGCGACACATTCGTGCCCACCCGTCCGCAGTTCTACCTGCGCGGCCTGCCTTCGATGACGCTGCCGTTCCTGCCCGAGCGCCTGCTGCGTCGGCTGTTCATGGACTGGCTGACCTACTCGGACAACCTCCGCGATCCTCGGACGCGAGGGATGTTCGACCTCGTGGACGACCAGATGCACCAGCTCTTCCGCTCATGGCGGATCAAGCACACCCTTGACGTGGCGATGCAGGGCCGGCCGAAGGCGTTCCCTGACGACGAGCTGCAGGCGATGCAGAGACCAACCCTCCTGATGATCGGGGAGGAAGAGGTTGTCGTCGATCCCAGGGCGTCGATGGAACGGGCCAAGCGGCTAATCCCCAACTTCACCGGCGAGCTCGTCCCACGGGCAGGTCACGACCTACCGGTCTCGCGCCACGATCTGGTCGACCGGCGCATCGTGGAGTTCTTGGGAACACCGCTCAAGTATCGTCCCGGACAACCGCGCGTCCCTCTACCGACTGCCGGAGCGGATGATCGTGCCTCCTCAAGTCGGGGAGGCCAGGAACACCGGCGATTGTGTTAGTTGGGGCGTTCGCCTACTACGAGGCCCGCGACCGCGCCCCGGTCGAACCGTGAGCACAAGTTCCGGGCGTGGAGCACGCGACCCGATGACCCGCCAGGGCGCCCAACAAATCGCCAAAGCCAGTGGGTGCCCAGGACGAGGCTGGAGGGGCTGAGCGACCTGGTCTCCGGATGTGCCCTCGGTGCGCATCCGGTGACCAGGTCGCGTCATTCTGGGCTAGTGCAGCGGGGCTTCGCGTCGCCTGCATCAAATCGTTCCGCAAGCCGAACCCTCTACGGGACGTCATTGGCGTCGCCGCCGATCAGCCAGGCGAGTCCGCGTCGCGCTATCAAACGCGCCGACGACACAATTCAGTCCCTTAGCGGACCACACCAGGGGTGATATTTAGCGAAGGGAAAAGTCCGCCATTTATCTCTGCGATTCACACCCCCGAACACTCGGTGTCTGCTGTCTCATCTATGGATCCTTTATCCAGACCGGAGGCTGCACACATCGACATCTGAGGTCCAGGAACGGATAAGTCACCTCCGCGGGATGCCCGCTCTCCTCGGCGCGCTCGGCGGCCTAGTCACCTCGATCATGCGCGGCATTGATGACGGCACCGCGACGTCCGGGTTGGTAATAGTCAGGTGCAGGTCTTTGTCTGGGCTGGCAGCGGCGGTGTTTTTACCCCGGCGCGGGGTCAGCTCGGCCGCGCTGAACCGTTCTTCGAAAACTGCGTTGGGCGTCACGATCACTGCGCCATCCCTGCAGACCTCGAGCGGACGACATCTCCGCCCCAACCCAACGTGGACGTCAGTTGATCTGGTCAGTTGATTCGGGCGTCGGTCTCTACGTCACCCACTCCACATTCGGTTCGTATATACCAGCAGTGTCGAGGGGCGTGATGCCCCAATTGGATGAGGCACACTCTTCTGCTACTCCCTCAACATACGGAAGGCGCTCTCCCGGTCCTTGACCCGGAGTTTTCGCAGGACCGCTGAGACGTGTACCCGGACCGTGGTTGGAGAGACGAAAAGCTTATTTGCGACGTCCTCGGTGGACAGCCCTGTAGCGAGAAGCTCCATGACCTCCCACTCCCGCGCACTCAGCTTCGCCACCGCCGCCGGCTTCCAGTTCAAAACTCTTCGCGCGGGCGCTTTGAACTCTTGAAGGATGCGGGTCACGAGTGCAGGAGACATGGCCGCCTCGCCGGCGAGAACCCCCCGCAGAACGTCGGTCAGTGTTAGCGGGTCCGTAGTCTTGAGTAAGTAGCCGGTGGCCCCGGCACGTAGGGAATCGAAGAGATCCTCATCGTCTGCGGATTGAGTCAGCATCACAACAGCTGTTTCCGGTAGCGTCCTGCTGATCTCCTGGGCGGCGGAGATCCCGTTACCGGGCATGTTGATGTCAAGCAGGACTACGTCGGGACGGTGCTTCAGGGCGAGCTCGACCGCTTCTGCGGCAGTCGCGCCTTCTCCGCACACTTCCCAGCCGCCCACTTCAAGCGCCTGGCGGACCTTCGCCCTGATGCGAGCGTGATCATCAGCCATCACTACGCGTAAGCGCTGCTGCTCTACCATGTCACCGTAACCACGCTTCCTTCTCCCGGGCGGGACGTAATGTCAAGGTATCCGGGCAAATTTCGAGCCCTTTCCCGCATACTGACCAACCCGTAGCCAGCGTTGGCGCCTGTGGCGCCGCCAACGTCAAAACCTTCGCCGTCGTCTTCTACAACCAGTTGCCTCCGGTCACCTTCCTTACCCAATCGCACGGACAGGTGTTGGGCGTGACCGTGGCGCGCCGCGTTTGCCACTGCCTCGCGGATGATACGCAGCAACGTGTGCTGCTGGTCCGCACTGGCTTCGATGGAATCATCGACTTGGATGTCCAGGCGCACCCGGTACCTCTGCGCCAACTCCCGCATTGTCCGGCGCAATACCAAGCCCAGGGGCTCGTCCCCGCCATGGCCAAGGGCGTGGACGGCCGCACGGGCTTCGTCCAGGGATCGATCGCAGGCGGCGAGAATCCGGCTCCTGGCCGGAAAATTAGGAGGCAGGGAGTGTCCTTCCATTCGGAGCAGGGCGAGCTCCTGGATGACGCCATCATGCAGCTCGCGGGAGAGCCGCCTCCGGTCCTCGAGAACGGCTACATGAGCATATGCGTCCCAGTACTGCTTGATTTCCCGGCTGGCTCCGAACAGCAACAAGACGAAGAACCCGGTCCGCAGCAGATCTCCGGTGTAGAACCAATCTGTGTACAGCGAGGGGAACAGTGCGTAATTAACACGGGCGAAGGCTGCAACGGCACAAGCGGGGCCAAGCCAGTACAGTAGCGAGTCATCACGATTTGCCGCACGCCTCGTAAAAGCGATAGACGCCACGAAAAAACATAGAGCTGCCATGCCTTGGGCAGCAAGAAACAGAGGATGAACGGCAAACAACAAAGGTTGCGACGCAGTGTTTATCGAGGGGTCAACGGCGACGGGCAGTTGGGCCCTAGCTGCCCAAAGGACTAACGACATCAGGATGACAAGAGCTACAGGTATGGTCACCGTCCGCAGCCCCGATTTCGACGGTGACTCCCGGTTCAGGCTTACCAGTGCCGCGGCCGCAATGAGGGCTGCACCGATAAACCGAAGCGCAAGTGGAAGCCACACGCTAAGGCTTCCGTCGCGATCCCCAGTCAATGATCCCGTTAGCCATGACATGCCAGTTCCTGCAGCCATCAGAAGCACCAGGCCTTGAGCGAGCAGCAAGTCATGAAGCCTTCTGCGCCGTATGAAACGGCCGGCAAGCAAATATGCCACCAACAAGGCCACGCACGCGTCAACGGAGTCTAGTACCAAGTGAAGAGTTGGGCTGCGGTACCCAAACAACACGTGAGGGCTCCACACCACAAAGCCGGTCACCACGAACCCGAGGACCCACCCAACCAGTGTCAGCCGCAGGGCGAGTCGGAGCCTTTCCCCACCAAGACGATCCTCAACCGACATCAGTCCCCTTACCCAGCACCCATGCGAAGATCCCGTCTTCGGAGTCACTTCGACACCAGTTTCAGCGGCCAGTGCATCACTGTGCTGCCTCAGGCGTAGTCTTCGACCGCCAATTTCCACACACTAATGCCGCAACCGTCGAAAAAACCGGGTACCAATTACCTGATTCCTAAAAGCGCTCTACCTACAGGAACAGGCCTTACCGGAGAGTGAAGGAGTCAGGGTATTGATTCAAGCCCGTCTATTTTTGATAGTTATTGTTCGGCGCTTGTCTTTAGCTGAATTTGTAGAGCGGCGTGAATATCTCCTACCGGAGCACCCTGAGGCAACGGCCCCATAATGCTCATCCGCTGCACTTTCTTAGCCCGACAACCAACAGCGGTAAGGCCGGTGATGGCCTTTTGGTAGGCCTTTGAGAAGAGACAGAGACGGTGGACAGCTTTCCGTTGGTGGCGCTACCGGCGGTAGCGTCATACCGCAAGGCTGTGCTGCCCGCCGCAAGCGTCTCTATGTCCTCTAAGGGGCAGTTGGTGAGCACGCCGTCTTGGCCATTGAGAATGACATCTGGTCGGTAAGGTCGGTCGATCCTGCCCACATCTCAAGCCTGCGCCCGGATGGTAAATCCACAGCCAGACCCACGCGGCGGCGACCGTGGCCGTCACCACGGGCTGGTAGTACACGGTGCGGAAGAAACCCAGCCAGCGGATCTTCTGGTTCACGCCCTGCGCGATGAGTCCTGGACCAGTTCTGGTCGACGTAGAGGACGTCGGGGGTTCCCGCACGTCGGCCACCCCCGGGCCGGCTTTGGGCCAGATCCGCTGCCGCAGCGCCAGCTCGGTGTTCAGGGCGGAGGGCGCCTCAAGGAAGAGCATGTAGCCGCGGTCGCGCGGGAGTAATCGTCCATGATCATGGTGAGCCACGGGCGCACGGGTAACAGGTTCGCGTACAACAAGACGGGGCACAACGTGTCTGCTCTCCATAGGGAGCAAGTACTCAACTCGGTGAGGCCGACCTTTCTGCACGCCGTTTGAGGCGAGCACTGCAGCAGGCGGGCCCCCAGCGTGAACGGTGACGTACTTCCGGGCGCTCCATGCTGTCGGGCCGGTCCTGTCCACCTCTGGGATTGCAGACTTACTGTCTACTCCTGACCGCAATCAGCGTTTAGGCATTTGAACGCGGGTAAACGGTTTTCCTGTCCCGTTCCGCCGTAGCCTTGATTCATCAGGGCGGGCCCGCTGCCACGCTAAGGGGCTGGAACCCAGATTGCTGACACACCTGCAGGAATGCTTCCGCCACTGCTGATCCGCTTGAACGGCAGGGTTATTCGCGTTCAATGAAAACCGTTGCGCGGACTCTCCAATCTTCTACTCCAAAACAGCATGCCCCAACGGGCCTGAACTAAGGAACACCATGAGCAAGGAATCTTCGGCTCGCGTCGCGACCGGACCCACCGCAAAATCACCAGGGGTGACTGTGCGCGCCACTAGTGCGAAATCCGTCCTTGTCCGCCGCGTTTCAAGCGCTGTCATCATACCGGGATTCCTGACCAGCATGCTGGTTCTCGCGCCGCAGGCGTCGGCCGAGACCGCCCCTGTATCGGGCATCTGCAACGGTGTGACGAACCAGCTCGCGTACCGCGGGAACGCGCAGCCGAACCTGCTCAAGGCCGCGGCGCGTCAGAACATGGAGCAGATCGCGACGCTGACCGCCGAGCGGGCCGCGCTGGTCACCACGCAGAACACCCTGACGACGCAGATCACCGAAGCGGAGAAGGAGATCGCCTCGCTGGACGCGCAGTACGCCACGTTCGTCGGTCAGATCGACACGGTGACGATGTCGCTGACCAAGCTCGAGGCCGACAAGGCCACGCTGACCGCCGCGATCGCCGCAGCGAACACCGAGCTGACCACGCTCCAGGGCCAGAACACGGCGCTGCTGAACCAGATCGCACCGCTACAGACGCAGCTCACCGCCGCGCAGACCGAGCTCGCCGGCCTCAACACGAAGAAGACCCAGGCCCTCGCCGACAAGGCGACTAAGGAGGCCGACCTGGCCGCCGCGACGACCCGCCTGCAGACCCTGGCCGGCGCTGCGACGGCGGCGCAGACCATGGTCAACAACCAGGTGACCGCGATCGAGAAGGCCACGCAGGAGCTGGCCGGTCTCGTCGCTCAGGGTGACGCGGCGCAGGCGCTGGTGGACGCGGCGGAGAAGAACCTGGCGGACGCCCGTGCGGCGCTGCCGGCGCTCGAGGCGACCGCCAAGGCTGCTGACACGAACGCCGCCGCCGCGACCTCCGCCGTGGTCAAGGCAGAGGAAAACCTGCGCTTGGCCGAGCAGAGCGTTACGACCCTCACCCAGCAGATCGGTACCATCGAGGCCAGGCTCCCTGCGCTGCAGACCGAAATCGCGGGTTTGCAGGGTGACATCACCACCAAGAGCGCCGAGATCGCCGCCAAGGAGAAGGAGATCGCCGCCGCGAACGCGACGCCGGTCGCCGACGCCGCCGCGCTCAAGACGCAGCTCGCCGCCTTGGAGGCCGAGCTCGCTGCAATCAAGGGCAACGCGGACAAGAAGAAGCAGGAGCTGAACGCTTCGATCACCGCCAAGAAGGCGGAGATCGCTGCCGCGGAGCAGCAGGCGGCGACCAAGACCGCGTTGATCACCGCCCTGAACGGGGACCTGACCAAGCTGCAGGGTCAGCTGGCGACGCTGAACTCCCAGCTGTCGGCCAAGCAGCAGGAGAGCAGCAACCTCCAGCAGCAGCTCCCGGGCCTGCAAACCAGCCTCGCCGGCGCCAACGGGCAGGTCACCTCCGCCACCGAGACGCTGGCCGACGCCAAGGCCGCGCAGACCGCCGCGAACACCGCCCTGACCAACGCCAACGCCGCGGTCACGGCCAAGAAGGCCGAGATCGCCGCTCTGGAGGCTGCCCTGCCCGGGCTGACCGGGGACTTGACCGCCGCCAAGGCGGAGATCACCACCAAGCAGGGTGAACTGAAGGCGCTCGAGGAGGCCCTGCCGGGTCTGCAGACCACCCTCACGGCCGCCAACACCGCGGTGACCAACGAGACCGCCGAGGTCACCCGGCTCGACGGCGAGGTGGCCAAGCTGGTCACGACGCTGGGCACGCTGAACACCTCGATCACCGCTGCCGAGAACGCAATCCTGTCCCTGCAGAACCAGCTCACCCCGCTGCAGACCTCGCTGAACACGCTCAATAAGGCGATCAGCGACAAAGAGGCGGCCCTGACCACCGCCAAGGCCGACCTGAACACTCTCGACGCAAAGATCGTCACCGAGTCCGCAACCCTACGGACCCTGGAAAGCGCCAAGAAGGTCAACCGCGACGCCGTCGCCGCCCAGAAGCTCGTCGTCGCCGGCCTGCAGGCCCAGTACAAGGCGGTCCTGGACCGCATCGCCGTCATCGACGGGACGATCGCGCTCGGCGGGTGCCTCGCCTGATTGACCGCAACGCCCAGAAGCGCCCCAGGAGCCCACTCTCCTGGGGCGCTTCGCTGTCTGCCTGCGATGCAGCACGGACCGGGCGCACTAACGCTCCACGAGCTCTTGCAGGACCTGCCCGAGGAACCGCAGCGCCAGCCCTGGCCCCTCCTTGCGGCTAATAGCGCGTTTGTTCCCCTCGGCGACCTCTCACCGGCCGCAGGGCACGCCGTCCTTGGCTGCCAGGTCCGGCGATCGTGGTGGGTAGCGGTGGCGAAGAAGACGTGGGGCAGGGCCAGGACCCGGCGTCCCATCCATCGGTCCCCCACGCGCCCATGACTTTCCATGGGCTGCCGGGGGTGTCGAGCCAGTCGTACCCGTTCCCGGTGCGGTCATCCTAGGGCAGGACAACTGGCATCGCACAGCTGCCGATTGTCAGCTTCACCGAAGGCCGGTTATCGGCGTTTCAAACCGGGCGGGAGCTTGGCCTAATGCAGGGAGTAGCCGAGTGCATCGGGCTGTAAGTGAGGCTTCTGTTGAGGTGTCGCCTGGGGGCTAGCTTGGGAAAGCAAGAAAGCGTAGCGTCGTTTGGTGAATCAGTGGAGCTGGCGGCCGCAGGACTAACGGGGGACAGCATGCCCCCGCTCGTTTCTTTAGGAGGTCGCGGTGGTCGGATGGAATGCTGATACGGCAGCTGGGCCGCTGGGGGCCGGGACGGTCACTTTGGTTGAGGGGTCCTCCTTTTGCATTTCTTTACCTAACGGGGATATTCATGCCGATCGTCCGCATGGGCTTTTCGTGCGGGATGCCCGCATCCTCTCAGGCTGGAGCTTTACCTGTAACGGTCAGCCCCTTGAAGCGTTGACGGCGGAAATGAAGGAGCCGTACCGGGCGCTGTTTGTCGGTCGGGTTCCCAAATCCGACGGCTACGCTGACAGCCCGCTGATTGTTGAGCGAGTGCGCGAAGTGGGGGCAGGAATCCAGGAACAGGTTCTTGTCCGCAACTACTCCACGAAGCCGGTCGAATGCAGGATCGCCCTGAAGGTCGAGGCGGACTTCGCGGACCTTTTCGAGGTTAAGGAGGCAAGGGTTCAGCGCCGCTGGGACGAAACCCGCGAAGCCGACGGGGGCGCGCTGATAATCCGGGCCCGCTGGCAGGACGTCTTAAGAAGCATGATTGTCCAGGCACCGGGTGCAGACATAACGCAGGACGCCGTGATGTTCCGGGTGTCTGTTCCGGCGCACGGGCAATGGAGCACTGTCCTGACGGTGGTGCCCGGCACAGAGGAGGCCGGTTCGGCGTCTTTTGTCCATCCTGACGGGGAGGGATTGTCCCCGCGGGACCTGAGGCGGCGGGAGTGGGTGGCGAAGATCCCGGTGCTGCAGATGGGCAACCGCTCGATCGAACGTATCCTTCGCCGCAGTTATGACGACCTGGGCGCACTTCGGATCGAGGACCCGGACCATCCGGAGCGTGTCGTCGTGGCTGCAGGCGCCCCGTGGTTCATGACACTGTTCGGCAGGGACTCACTGTGGGCTTCAGTGATGGCTATGCCAGTGGATCCATCCCTGGCCTTGGGCACGCTCCAGACCTTGGCCGACCGCCAAGGAACCGTAGTGGACCCGGTGTCCGAGGAGGAACCGGGCAAGATCCTCCACGAGGTCCGGCTCGACGTCACCAGCGAGTTGTCACTGGGTGGCAAGACAAACTACTACGGCAGCATCGACGCCACACCCCTGTTCCTGATGGTGCTCGGAGCAGTCAGCCGGTGGGGATTCGCCGCAGATACCATCGCGGCCCTGCTGCCACACGCGGACCGCGCGCTGGACTGGATCCTTAATTACGGGGACAGGGACGGCGATGGCTTCGTCGAGTACCAGCGCCTCAACAACCAGGGACTGGTCAACCAGGGCTGGAAGGATTCATGGGACGGTATCAACTTCGCCGACGGCACGTTGGCCGAGCCGCCGATCGCACTTTGTGAGGTGCAGGCTTATGTCTACGTCGCCTACCTTTCACGGGCGTGGCTGGCGTACGACGCTGGAGACATCACCTTTGGGAATGAACTTGCCGATCGGGCGGCGCGGCTGAAGAAGCAGTTCAACGAGCAATTTTGGATCCCTGAGCGCGGGTATTACGCCATCGCCCTCGATGGCAAGAAGCGGCAGGTGGATGCATGTGCCTCCAACATGGGGCACTGCCTACTCCAAGGCCTCATTGACGAGGACAAGGCTCCACAGGTAGCTGAACGACTGATGTCGCCGGAAATGTTCAGCGGTTGGGGCGTACGCACGCTGGCCAGCGACATGGGCGCCTACAACCCAGCGAGCTACCACAACGGATCGGTCTGGCCCCATGACAACGCGATAGTGGCAGCCGGGCTCCTCCGCTATGGCTTCGTGGCCGAGGCGCAACGGATCACCACCGGCATTCTGGACGCGGCCGAGTACTCCGACGGCCGACTGCCGGAACTGTTCTGCGGATTCAGCAGGGACCAGCTCGCCGCCCCCGTCCCCTATCCGACGGCTTGTTCCCCTCAGGCCTGGGCAGCCGCCGCGCCGATCCAGCTTGTAACGAGCCTGATGCGGTATGACCCAGTTATTTCCGTCGGTGGGGTATGGATGGATCCAGTTCTTCCAACGTCCTATGGAGACCTGCATATCAGCAACGCTCCTTTGGGCAGCGGCCGCATCGCCATCGACATCACAGACTGCATCCCTACCGTCAAGGGACTGCCGGACGGGATCGCGTTCCACCGGGGGCAACGTCCGTGGATGTCTGAACTGGTCGAGCAGGCCGACCTCCGCCGGAAGCACATCGCCAAGCCAACCGGCAGCCCGTAGCTGGGGCTTCCAGATCAAAAAGAAAGCCTATAAACCCCTACTCCTCCCTGTAGATGCGGCAATGTCCCTACAGTCATTTAACCGGGTCTACCCGATGCGATGGCTCTTTGGTGCCCTCTCGCGATGAAGAGCGAATGTGAAATGTGGGGGTAACCTCTGTTGGTGGACACCTGAAGTGGCGGGATTGTTGGATCTGCGACTCTGCCAGCCCAGGATTTCGCGGGGTCGGCGAAGCTCGCAGTGCCCTAATCTGCCCTTATCGACACCCTTGTGAGTGTAGCCCTGCAACAGGCCAGTACTCCCTCTATTACCAGCGGCCCCTCACTCCTACACTGGCCTTGAGCTCGGCTGTTGCAGGATGAAGGAGGAGGCCATGGCGGTAATCGAGCAGGTGCGGGAAGGAATGAAAGTAGTAGCTTCGAATGGGAAGAAGCTCGGCAAGGTCGAGGCGCTAAAAATGGGTGACCCGGAGGCAGTTACTGCGGAAGGTCAGACCGACCCCGAAACAGGCGGCCTCGCCAACACCGGAATTGAGGCCTTTGCTTCGACTTCAAAATTGCCCCACCACGTTGCAGAGAGGTTGCTGCTGACCGGCTATGTGAAAGTCGACAGGTCCGGTCTGTTGGCCGGCCACGCGTACATCGCGTCGGATCAGTTGGACCGGGTCGAGGGCGACACGCTATGGCTCAAAGAGGGCCAAACCGTGGACAGGCAATTCGAACTTAAGGCTCCTCCACCCATCGTTTTGGAGTAGGCGACGGCCAAGGTGCTTTTCACCCTAAACGTCGAAGTGCACTTTCTCTACGTCCTTTCGCTAAAGACACCGGGACGAAAACGTGTTCGTGAGTTCTGGCAGAGCATCTCGTTGTCCGCGACTTAGGTATTTGTTCTTCCTGCACACCTCAGGCTCGTACAGGTCCGGCTATGTCGGTATTGACACGGACCTGTTCACCCCCACCCTGCAACTCATGGGCCACCCTCTCAACGAGGAGTTCCGGGGGCTGCGTGATGTCGGCGAGGACGTGCGCCTCGTCGGCTTCCAGCGGCTCCAGGGCGGCGAACTGGGATTCCAGCAGGGTGCGCGGCATGAATTCGTGGGCGCGGGCGTCCATCCTGGCCCCGATTGTTGCGGCGGCACCGGCGAGGTGGATGAAGACCAGGTCCGGCGCGTAGCTGCGCAGGAGGTCCCGGTATCGGCGCTTTAACGCAGAACAGGCGACGATCGGCGGGACTGTCGCGCCGCCGTCGATCTTTCCTGCCAGCAACTCCCCCAGCCGGCCGAGCCACGGCTCCCGGTCGGCATCGGTCAGCGGGATTCCTGCGGCCATCTTTTCCTTATTGGCCGGAGGGTGGAAGTCGTCGCCGTCGTAGAAGGGGACGCCGAGCCGCTGTCCCAGGTGGGCGCCAATGGTTGATTTTCCGCAGCCGGATACTCCCATGACCACCAGCGGAGGCAGGTTCGCGCTCATTGCGCGGGTCCGGGTTCGCCGAAGCTGAGGAGCACCTTGCCGGAGGTGGTGGAGTCTTTGGCCACTTCGAAGGCGTGCAGGGCTTCTGCGAGCGGGTATTCGTGGGTGATGACGGGGTCGATGCGCAGGGAGCCGTCCGCGAGGGCGCTGATCACTTCATCGATTTCGTCGTTGAAGCGGAAGGAGCCTTTGAGGTCAAGTTCGCGCGTGATGGCCAGGGAGATGGGCACCGGCTGCAGGCCTGTGGGCAGCAGCCCGACCATCACCACGGTCCCGCCGCGCGCCGCGCCCTGGATGGCGGATGCGAGGCCGTGGTGGTTGCCTGAGGATTCGATCACGACGTCGGCCTCCACGGCGGCGATCGCTGCGGCGTCGGCGGCATTGATCACCTCGTCCGCGCCGACGGCGGTGGCGATGTCCAGCGGTTTGGGGTGCAGGTCGACGGCGGTGATCCGGGCGGCGCCCGCGCGTTTAAGGACCGCGACGGCCAGGGCGCCGATGGGCCCGGAGCCGATCACCAGGGCGGTCTTCCCACGGACATCGCCGGCCCGGGACACGGCGTGCCAGGCCACCGAGGCGGGCTCGATCAGGGCAGCGGTACGCAGGTCCATCCCCTCGGGCAGGGCCCGCAGCATCCGTGTGGGCAGGTTCACGTACCGGCTGAACGCACCATCGGTGTGCGGATAACGGGCCGCGCTGCCCAGATACGTGCACCCCGGGGACAGGTTGGGCCGGTCCGCCGGAAACCTCGCCGCACCCGGACCCGGGGTTGCCGGGTGGACCGCGACGGCGGTCCCGGCCTGCGGTCCGGACCCGTCGGCGGCGGCACGCACCACTACCCCGGAGATCTCATGGCCCAGGACCAGCGGCGCCTTCAGGATGGACTCCCCCGCCGCTCCGTGCAGCCAGTAATGCAGGTCCGACCCGCAGATCCCCCCGTACATCACCTCGACCACCGCTTCATCCGGTGCCGGCCGGGCCAACGGCACCTCATCAACACGAAGGTCCCCTGCGGCATGCGCCACCAGAGCCGGGCCGGACGCCGGGAGTTCCGCCACGCTAAGGGATGTTGCTGCCATCAGACCACCACCGTCATTCCGCCATCAATAAAGATGGTCTGTCCGTTCACGAAGTCCGACCCGTCCGAGGCCAGCCACACCACCGGCCCCGCCAAATCCTGCACCGTGCCCCACCGGTGCGCGGGCGTCCTGCCCAGGATCCAGGAATTGAACTCCCCATCATCCACCAGGTTCTGCGTCATCTCCGTATGGATATAGCCCGGCGCAACCGCATTGATCTGCAGCCCGGACCCTGCCCACTCCGCCGTCATCGCCCGGGTCAGGTTCCGCAGCCCGCCCTTCGCCGCGACATACGGTGCAATCGTGGGCCGGGCCAGGTCCGCCTGCACCGAGCAGATGTTGATGATCTTGCCCCGCCCCCGGCCAATCATGTGCCGGGCAGCTTCCCGGCCCACCAGGAAAGCACTCGTCAGATCCGTGGCGAGCACCCGCTCCCAGTCCGCCACATCCAACTCCAGCATCGGCACCCGGTGCTGGATCCCGGCATTGTTCACCAGGATCTCCAGCGGACCCACGTTTTCTTCGATCCACTGGATACTCCGGGCGGCGGCGTCGTCATCCGTGACGTCGAAGGCGATGCTGTGCACCCGGCCCGGCGGAAAGTCCCGTGCCAGCGCACTTGCGGCCGCCTTGAGCCGTTCCGGGTTGACTCCGTTCAGCACCACCGTGGCACCGGCATCGGCCAGCGCCCGCGCCAGGGAGGAGCCGATGCCCCGGCTGGAGCCGGTCACCAGGGCAACCCTGCCCGACAGATCAAAGAGCGCGCTCATGCGAACGGCCCCTGCTGGACGAGGTTGGCCGGGGTTTCACCGGCCGCGAGGGCTTCAAGCTGGCGCTTCAGGAGCTTCAGGATCCGTGGTTCAAAGGCTGACGCGTTGCCGCCCACGTGCGGTGTGATGAGCGCGTTCTCCGCTGACCACAGCGGATGGCCGGCAGGCAGCGGTTCGGGATCGACGACGTCGATGGCGCACTGCAGGCGGCCGGACACGACTTCCCGGGTCAGTGCGTCCGTGTCCACCACGGCGCCGCGGCCCACGTTCACCACCAGCGCGCCGTCCGGCAGGGCGGCCAGGACTTCGTGGCCCACGAGGTGGTGGGTGTCATCAGTCAAGGGCAGGACGGAGACCAGGATGTCATGACCGGCGGCAAGGGCCGCCAGCTCTTCCGGTCCGTGGACCTGTCCTTCTTCATCGGTGCGCGCTTTGCTTCCCACTCGGGTGATGGTGACCTCGAAGGGCTCAAGGCGGCGGGCAAGTTCCTTGCCGATCCCGCCGATTCCCAACAACAGAATCTTCCGGTCGGCCAGCGACTGGCGGCGCTGCGGCTTCCAGCTTTCGGTCTGCTGGTCTTTTACGGCCTGGTCGATCCCACGCAACTTGGCGAGGATGAGGCCGACGGCCAACTCGGCAGTGGCAGCGGCGTGGACGCCCGAGGCGGTGGCAACTCCGGCGGCCGGACCTGCGGCCTCGCAGACGCCGTCGTAGCCTGTTGACTGGGTCTGCACGAACTTTAGGTTGGGTACGTGCGCAAGCGAGCCCAGGACAGCGGAAGCGTCAATGTAGGGCAAGATGACGGCGTCGATCCCGTCCTTGTCCTCTGCCGGCGCTTCCTTCATGTCCCAGACCACCCCCTGGAGGCTGCCCGGAAGCGGGGACAGGTTGGCCAGGAGCTGGGAATCCGGGAAACTGACGCTGTGCACGTGCTGCATCGGTGAAGCCTATCGGTTGGTGGTGAAAGGGGTTGGCTGCAAGCCGCTGGTCAGGCGGCCTGCCCGCGCCGGTTGAACGTCAGACCGCCCGGAACCTGGAAAGTAGGCATGAGCTCGAGCATGCCGACGTTCACGTGGCGTGGGGTATCGATCGCGTAGTCCAGGGCGTTGACGATGTCGTCCGTGGTCAGGGACTCGTAGCCCTCATAGTAGGTTTCCCAGGCCTCAAGCATGGCCTCGGGACTGCCGCCCATGTTCCGGCCGAAGATCTCCGTTTCCACCCGCCCCGGGCAGATTTCCGTGACGCGGATCCGTTTGCCCACGGTATCGTTCCGGAGCTGCCGGGAGACCTGGTGCACCGCGGCCTTGGTGGCGTGGTAAACAGTGTGGCCATAGAAGTTGTACAGGCCGGCAATCGAGCTGATGTTGACCACATGGCCCAGGTCGCGCTCCACCATGCCGGGCAGGACCAGCCGGGTCAGCTGCAGCAGCCCGCGGAGGTTGACGTCCACGAGTTCGTCGATGTCCTGCTCGGATGAATCAAGGATGTTGCCCGGCCGGGAGACGCCGGCGCAGTTGACCAGGACGTCGATCTCCAGGTCCTGGACCGCGGCGGTCAGGGCTGTCGTGTCGGTCAAGTCGACGACGTGGGGAACTGCGCCCGTCTTGTCCGCCAGCTCTTTGAGCCGTTCCTCGTTGCGGGCTACTGCATGGACGGTAAGGCCCCTCTTGGTGAGGCGTTCGGCGATGGCGGCGCCCATCCCTGTGGAAGCGCCTGTCACGAGGGCAGTTGAATAGTCTGAAAATGGCATGAAAGTCTCCTGTGAAGGTGGGCGAAGGTACCCGGTTTGGAAGCGGTGGGGCCTTGTGGCCGTTTTTTATGCGTCGCGAAGGGGCAGGTGGGCGCGGTCCTTGACGCGGCTTACCGCTGCAAGGGTGCCGAGGGCGGTAATGACCGCGTAGAAAGCCGGCATGTAGATGTTGCCCGTTTCGGAGATGAGCCAGGTCATCAGCAATGGGGCCGTTCCGCCAAAGAGGGCCGAGGAGATGTTGTAGCCCAGGCCGTAGGCGGAGTAGCGGACGCGGGTGGGAAACAGCTCAACAATCAGGATATGGATGACGGCGGTATGGCCGGCGAAGACGACGGCCATGATGGACGCGCCGAGTATGGCCAGGCCCATGTTGCCGGTGGCAATCAGCGCGTAGGACGGAACGCCGAGGACGGCCATGGCGATTGCGGAGCCGGCGATGACCTTCTTGCGGCCGATACGGTCAGAAAGAGCCCCCATGAACGGGATGGCAAAGCAGATAACCACCAGGCTGCATGCCGTCACCAGCAGGGCTTCGCCGATGGTGAAGTTGAGCTGCTTGCCCTTGAGGAACGTGGGCATGTAGGAGAACAGGACGTAGTAGCCGGAGCCGTTCATGAGCGGGATGAAGAGCGCCAGGAGCATGGCGCGCCGGTGCTCAGCGGACTGGAAGGCCTCTTTGAGGGGGTTCTTGGAGAGACCGCCCTCTTCCTTGAGCTTCTGGAAGTTGGGGGTGTCGCTGATGGCCTTGCGGATGTACCAGCCGATGATGCCCATGGGGATGGCAACCAGGAACGGGATTCGCCAGGCGAAGGACCCAAAGCCACCGCCCTCAATGGCTGCCTGCGTGAGCCACGGGGACATCGAGTAGGCCACGAGGGTGCCGGTGAGCAGTGCTGCGAAGGATGCAATCTGTGCGTAGGACGTGATGACGCCGCGCTTGCCTTCGGGGGCGTGTTCGGCCAGGAAGGTCATGGCACCGGCAGCTTCACCGCCCACGGAGAAGCCCTGCAGGAGCCGGAGGAGGACCAGCAGTACCGGCGCAGCGATGCCGATCGCGGCGTAGTCCGGGAGCAGTCCGATACCGGCCGTGGCAGCGCTGATCAACATAATCACGAAGACCAGCAGCTTTTGCCGGCCGATGATGTCCCCGAGGTAGCCGCAGACCACCGCACCCAGGGGCCGCACGAAGAACGAGACGGCATATCCGGCAAAAACGAAAAGCAAGGCGTTGTCCGGGTTGCCCGGGGCCAGGAAGACAAGGGCCAGGGTACCTGCCATGAAGGCGAAGATGCCATTGTCGTAGAGTTCCACGAAGATCCCGACGCAGCCGGCCGTTACTACTTTCCGGGCTTGTCGCGCATCGAGGCGGTCATGCTGTTGCGGACTGGCCGCACGCGTTGGTGTTGTCACTTTGGGTTCCTTAAGGGTTTCTGGCACGCCGCGCATGCGCTTAGATTCCTGCAGCGGCGGGGAGTTCCCGCCAGCCGGCGCTCGTTCCGATGCCGAGGAGGCTAAAGACCGTGTTGACTCGGGTTCGGAGCCTTTCCAGCTCCATGCACGCTGCCCGATGCGTGGCGGTGGCTTCTGCAACAGTCGTCCTGCAGAAGTTGATGGTATGCCCGGGCCGGGCCTGCCCGAGCAGGTCCAGGGAACGGGTGGTGGCCACAGCGAGCACCGGGTAGCCGGCCGTCACACCGCGCCCCCGGAGCAGCAGGAGCAGTTCGTCCCGGGACGGTATTTCGATGGCGCCTACGGGGACGCCGCGCGAAAGTACTTCCGCCGTCGTCTGCCGCTCCGGCAAGGCGCCGCCAAGGCGGAGCCCGATGTGGTTGCTTCTGGGGCTGACCGTGTATGTGCTCGTGAACAGCAGTTCTGCGGTGCTGCCGAACTCTTCCACGTCAGGGCCGTCGGTCACCTCTATGACTTGGTGGGTGCTGAAGTCCGGCGCGGCGAAGCCCAGCCGGAACAGCGGCAGGCCAAAGTGGGGCTGGGTGATGGGAGCGGTGGTCTTCTGCGTCGCGATCTCGCTGCCCTCCACGAGCTTCAGGCCGAAGCCCACTACCGTGTCGGGCGCACAACTGCCGAGCAGGGTGGGAACGTCAAAGGACCCGTGGACTGCAATGTAGGCGCGCAGTCCTGTCCGGATTCGACGGATAGCCACTGTTTCTCCTGCCCGGACGGAGACCGGTTCCCACTGCGGGCATTCCCTGCCACCCACGGTAAGGTCCAGGGGGGCGCCGGTGACGGCGATCAGCAGGTCCGTCACCGCCCGCATGCGGAAGTCCAGTGCCGTGATTTCCAGGAGTGGATCATTGTCCAGGTTGCCGGCCAGGATGTTCGCGGCCTTGGCCGAAAACTGGTCCAGCGCACCGTTCACGGGAAGCCCGAACGCAGGCCCTTTGGTTCGTCCCAGGTCGGTGACCACGCAGTGGCCGGGCTGCAGGATGACGAGTGAACCGGTCATGGCCGTGCCTCCAGGAACTGCCCGGCAAAACGGGTGAAGTCCTCCTCAGGGATCTGGTGGAAGCGCAGCTCGTCACCGGGAACGTAGGGAACCAGCGGTTCGCGGGATGCGTCCAGAACGGTCAGGGGTGTCTGGCCGATGACGCACCATCCGCCCGGTGCAACGGCGGGGGCAATCACGGCTTGGCGTCCGGCGACGGACACGGCCCCGGCGGGAACTGAAAGCCGCGGATCCTTGAGCCTGGGCACCGGGAGCGGGAAATCCGGACCGTCCATCATGGGCGAGCCGGCGGGCGCACCCAGGCAACGGATGATGTAGGTCTTTTCGGTGTGCCGGGCGATGACGTCTGCCACCTCCAGGCCCTGGTGCTCCGCCACGCGTTCCAGGTCGGGTCCGCAATCACCGCCGTATACCACCGGCACGTCGAATCGTCGCGGCCGCCGCAGCGCGGTTCCGGCATATTCCAGCTGCCTCATGCCCAGCTGGACGAAGGCCCGGACCTGCCTGGCGGATGTCACGTAGGGATCGAATTCGACCAGGACGGAGTCGTAGGTCGGGACGGCGCCGTAAATGCCTTCGACGGCTGCTGTCCGCAGCCAGGCTGCGAGCGAGTGGACCGCTGTCCAATTGGCTTCCACATCCGATGAGGTGGCGACGGCCCGAAGGGCCGCGTCACCGGCTTCAAAGATTTCGAGGGTAGGAGCTGACATCTCAGGAGACTTTCTGGCTCGTCGGCAGCACCTTGGCCAGCGGCGCGATGGCCACTCCGGCCGCCACGAGCTCGGTCTTGATCAGCCGGGCGAGTTCAACTGCCCCCGGGTTGTCGCCGTGCAGCAGCACGGTATCTGCCTTGATCGGCAAATCACGGCCGGATACTGCCTGGATCAGGCCTTCGCGCACCATGCGAACGGTCCGCTCAACGATGACGTCGGGGTCGTGGATAACGGCGCCGGGCTTGGTGCGCGGTACCAGCGTCCCGTCGTCCTCGTAGGCGCGGTCTGCGATTCCCACGATGGCCACGCGGAGCCCGCGTTCGGCAGCGGCGTCGGCCAGCTCTCCGTCCTGGGCCAGCACGATGAGGTCCGGATCGACGCGCAGGGCTGCGTCCGCCACCGCGTCCGCGTAGTCCGGCCGGGTCGCGACGAGGTTGCCCAGACGGCCGTGCGGCGCCAGGTGCGCCACGGAGCCACCATGATAGGCGGCGAAGGCCTTCAGGGCACCAAGCTGGTAGATGACGTCGTTGCGGACCTCGTCTGCGGTGAGATCCATGGTGCGCCGGCCAAAACCGCGCAGGTCCGGGAAGCTGGGGTGGGCACCGATGCCCACTCCCCTGCTGACGCACGCCGCCACGGTCGCATTCATGATGTCGGGGTCTCCGGCGTGGAACCCGCAGGCGATGTTGGCACTGGAAACGATGTCCAGCAGCGCGTTGTCGTCACCGATTGAGTAGGCACCAAAGCCCTCACCGAGATCCGCTACGAGATCAACTGTTGGCATTCTGGGCCTTCCTCTGCTGGTTGCTGTTGTTGCCCGTTGCACCGTGTTGGTGCGGACCGGACGGAGTGAGCTGGTGGTCCCTGCTGAACGCCCTGGCGGGCACTCCGGGGGACATAAAAAGTCTGTCACCGAGAGCTGAGCCACACAAAGACGTAATCGGTGTCACGGGATAGGGCCCGGTTATGACCCCGGGCCCTATCCTCAGCTGGTGTTGGGCTGCCTGGCGCGGCTTGTCAGAGCGCTTTTCGCAGACCCATGACACGTTCGACAACGACCACCACTGCGAGGGAGATCAGGATCAGGATCACGGAGAGTGCGGCGACCGCCGCATCCGCGGAGTTCTCGACGTAGCGCAACACCTGAACGGGCAGCGTGGGCAACCCTGACTCCGCAACGAAGAGGGAGATGACCGCTTCATCGAAGGAGACAATGAAGGCGATGACCCCGCCGGCAATGACGCCCGGCTGGATGATCGGCAGGGTCACTCGACGGAAGACGGTCCAGGAGTTCGCTCCCAGGATGCGGGCCGCTGCCTCACAGGAAGTGTCCGTGGTGGTCAGGCTCATCAGGGTGGTCCTGATGACGAACGGGATGGTGATGGCAACGTGGCCGATGATGATGCCGGCGTATGTGTTGGTCAGCTTCAGTGGCCCGAACAGCAGGACCATGCCGAGGGCCAGGACAATGCTGGGGATCAGCAGGGGTGAGAGGAAGAACGACTGGACGGCGGCTTTCGCCTTGAACTGGTACCGGTCCAGGGCCAGTGCGGCCGGTACGCCCAGGGCCAGGACAACGATCGTCACCACGACGGCGACGATCACGCTGACCCGCATGCCGTTCATGAAGGTGCTTTCCTCCGGCAGCATCCCGTACCACTTCAGGGTGAAGCCTTCCGGAGGGAAGGACAGGTACTGGTTGGAGGCAAAGGAGACCACGAACACGATCAGCAGCGGGGCCAGCAGGAACAGGTAGAGCAGGAATACCAGGAGGCCGAATGCGGGTTTCGCTGCATTGAAGCGCGGCTTGAACAAGGGTGCTTCGCTCATGGCTAACCTCCGATCTTTCGGGTGAGCCGCTGGTAGACGGCGATGATGAGGCCGAACAGGACCAGCAGGATGACGGATAGCGCCGCGGCGAAGGGCCAGTTCAACAGGCCGGTGGTCTGGTCGTAGATTTCCGTGGCGAGCACCTGGACACTGCCGCCGCCAAGCAGCCGCGGGGTGATGAAGGTGCTGATGGACAGGACGAAGACGAGCAGGAACGCTGTGAGGATGCCTGGCAGGCTCAGCGGCAGGGTTACCCGCGTGAACACGTTGAGCTTGCTGGCTCCCAGCGATCCGGCAGCTTCTTCAAGTTGCGGGCTGAGCCGCCCAAAGCCGGAGATCATAGCCAGGATGGCGTACGGCATGAAGATTTCCACCAGGCCGATGGTGACGCCGGTCATGTTGTTGGTGAGCTTGAGCGGGGTATGGATCACGCCCAGGCCGGTCAATGAAGAGTTGACCAGGCCGTTGGTGCCCAGGATGACCATCCAGCCGTAGGTTCGGACGACGGCGGAGGTCAGGAGGGGTGCGATGGCGATGGCCAGGAGCAGGCTGCGGTATTTGCTCCGGCTCCTGGCCAGGAACAGCGCCACTGGATAAGAGACCAGGATGCACAGGACGCCGACGGTGAGGCCCATTTGGAAGGTGTCCAGCGTGACTTTCCAGTAATACGGATCGGTGAGGGGCTGGAGATAGGTGTCGAACGTAAAGGTCTCTTCAATGACCCCGTCCGGGGCGCCCCGGTTGAACGACATCCGGACCATATAGGCCAGCGGGAAGACGAAGCTGACCAGGAGGCCCAGCAGCCCCGGGATGAGCAGCGCGAGGTAGGTGCGGCGGTTTCGTTTCGCTGTTGCCCGCTCCAGTTCTCCGGTTTCCGCCGGCCGCAGGGCTGACCGTCCGCGTGCCTGGAGCATGGTCATGATGCCTGCCCTTTCGCCAATGGCGGCAGGATGTAGGCATCTTCAGCCGACCAGGACAGGTAGGCTTTGTCGCCGACGCGGGGCAGCTCCCCGCTGGAGGTGAGCAGCTGTGCATTGAAGCTCTTTTGGCCGACCTTGACCGCGACGGACAGCGCGTCCCCCGTGTAGCTGACACGTTCGATGGTCCCTTCGATGGCGTCACGTTCGCCATGGGAGAGGGTCACTTTGAGCCGGTGTGGACGGATCACCAGTTCATGGGTTCCGGCGAGCCCGGAAGAACCAACAGCGCCGAACCCTCCAAGGCCCTCGATATCCACCTTGTAGTAGGACTCGCCCGCGGCGGCAGGCCCCGCTTCGGAGACGACCGTGGCCTGCAGGAAGTTGGCCTGGCCGATGAAGTTGGCCACGAAGTGAGTGCGGGGACGTTCGTAGACGTCGGTGGGTGAGCCAAATTGTTCAATCAGGCCGCCGTTCATGACGGCGATCCGGTCGGCCATGTCGAGTGCCTCGTCCTGGTCGTGGGTGACGAAGAGCGTTGTGGCACGGGTGCGCTGCTGGATGGACCTGATCTCGGTGCGCATGGTTTCGCGGAGTTTCGCGTCCAGGTTGGAGAGAGGCTCATCGAGGAGGAGCAGAGTGGGTTCCACCACCAGTGCCCGGGCAAGCGCGATGCGCTGCTGCTGTCCGCCGGACAGTTCACGTGTCTGGCGCTTGCCGAGATGGCCGAGCTGGACCATCTCCAGGGCCGCGGCGACGCGCTTCTTTTGCTCTGCCTTGGGTGTCTGCCGCATTTGCAGGCCGAAGGCGACGTTTTGCTCCACGTTCATGTGCGGGAACAGGGCATAGGACTGGAAGACCATGCCCATCCCGCGTTTGTTGACGGGGGTGTGGGTGATCTCCTTCCCATCCACCACGATGGACCCCGCGGTGGGGTCCATGAGGCCGGCCACCATCCGAAGCGTGGTGGTCTTGCCGCAGCCCGAAGGGCCCAGGAGCGCCACAAGGTGCCCCTCCTCCACCTGCATGTTCAGGCGGTCGACGGCCGGTTCCAAGCCAGCGGCGTATCGCTTGGTCAGATCAACGATCGACAGTTTTGTTTGACTCACGGTTCAGTTCTCCTGATGCAAAGGGAGGGAGGGGCGCCTGTTGGGGGCGGCTATTTGGTGATGATTTCGCGCTTCCAGGTGTCGGTCCACTTGTCGCGGGCCGAGGACAGGAAGTCGACATCGAGGGGGATGATGTTCAGTGATCCATCCGTGGGTACCACCCGGCTCTTGACGTCGGCCGGAAGTTCCGCGTTCGTTACCGAGGGGGCGTAGAAGAGAGCCTTGGCGAAGGCGGTCTGAGCTTCAGGCGAGAGGGCGTAGTTCATGAAGGTCTTTGCTGCGGCAGAGTGCGGGGCGGCCTTGACCAGGTTGACCGTGTTGATTTGGTAGACGGTGCCTTCCTTCGGGAAGGTGACACCCATCTTCTTGTTGCTTTGGTCGCTGTAGAACTGGCCGCGGGCGTTCTGGCCCAGTCCCAGGACTGTCTGCCCCGTAATGACGTTCTGGTACTCGTCAGGGTTCGGCGCGAAGGTCTGCACGCCTGGTGCCATCTCCTTGAGCTTGGCCACGGCCTTGTCGATGCTCTTGGTGTAGTCCTCGCCCTCCATTTTTGCGGTGATCGCAGTCAGCGAGAGTCCCAGGAGTGATGGCGGTGCGTTGACGTTGATCTTGCCTGCATAGGCGGGGTCCCACAGGACCTTCCAGCTGTCGGGGGCCTGGGGGAAGGTCGTTGTGTCGTAGAGCAAACCGACGGCATCGAGCATGGCGACGGGGCCGTAGCCGTCTTTGTCACGGAACTTCTCCGGGACATTGGCCAGGTTAGGTACGGCCGCCTGGTCAACCTTGTCGAAGAGGCCCTGCTTGTTGCCCGTGGTGGAGACGGAGTTGTCCATGATGGCCACGTCTGTGGCGGGGTTGCTCTTCTGGCCCTGGAGGGCGCTCAGCATCTCCGCGGAGGACCGCTTCGACGAGAAGTTGATCTTGATGTCCGGGTACTTGGCCTTGAAGGGTTCAATGACGGCTGCCGTGTACTGGTCCTGCCACACGCCCGAGTAAGCGATCAGATTGACCTCGCCGGACGTTGCACTGCCGGATCCCGACGATGACGGGGAACCTCCGCAGCCGGACAGAACCATCGCCGACACGGAAATGGCTGCAACGGCCGCCAGCTTTCCTTTTATTGCAATTTTCATCTGAAGCTCTTTCCATTAGAGAAAAATTCGGTTTGGCAGGTGATTCAGAAACATAGCAAAGCTAGGGATTGCTTGTTTCCGAAATGTATATAGAGGACGACTTTCCGCCGCCGGGCCGCTTTATGCAAAACCGGTATGCCGTCATTGCCAACAGTTATGGAGGGCGGGGGCTAGAATGCTGTCATCTAAATGTCATCTGACATTAAAGCTAGGTCGGAGACCTGGATCACACAAAGACCGATTGCATGTCCCGCCATAGCATTCGGATATGACCCCGGCCTTGCCGGTTCTGCAGGAAGATGGAGCGCATGGACACTCGAAAGCTGGCGTACTTCGTAAAGATCGTCGATTCGGGAAGTATCACCAAGGCGGCCGCTGCCCTGCACGTGGCCCAGCCGGCCCTCAGCCAGCAGGTTTCGGCCCTCGAAACCGAGCTGAAACAGCGGCTGTTGATCCGCAGCAAGCAGGGTGTGGAGCCGACGGCGGCCGGGCACACGTTGTACCGGCATGCCCAGACCATCCTGCGCCTGGTGGAGCAGGCACGCCTGGACGTCGCCGCCTCGGGTGCGGCCCCCTCCGGCCGGGTCTCCATCGCGATCGCTCCCTACAGCATGGCTTCCAGCCTCACGCCCCGGATTATTAGTGAAGTGGGGCGGCGGTATCCGGATATCGTCCTGCATATCACCGAGATCTATGGCGGCGTGCTGAGCGAGGCCATCAAGAACGGACGCCTGGACATGGCCCTGATTTATGAGCCGGGGCCCATCCGCGGGGTGCAGTTCACTACCCTCATCGTGGAGGACCTCCACTTGGTGGTGAACGCGCGGCGGGACATAGGAGTGGAGCCCGGCGAAGGAACCATAGGCCTGGAAGCGGCGGCAACTCTGGGCATGTTCCTTCCGGAGCAAAACCATACGCTGCGCCAGGTAGTCCAAGCCGGGATTGAGGGTAAGGGCATGAAGCTGCGGCTGGTGGGCGAGGTGGAGTCGGTACCGTCGCTGACGCGGCTGCTGCGTTCGGACCTGGGCGCCACCATCCTGCCCAAGTCCGCCGCGGACGCTCTGTTCCATGAAGAAGACTTCCGCGTGCTTCGGATTGTCGACCCCGCATTGCAGTGCAAAATTGCGCTGTGCACACCGGACCACGAACCCTTGTCAGAGGCGGCTTCCGCCGTGCTGCTGGTGCTCAAGGAAATGCTCCAGGAAATGCTGAGCACAAAATACGCCCAACAGGGCGGCGCTTCATAAGACCGCCTTATCATGGCACTCAGCTTTAGTCTTATCCGGATAACCCACATAGTTCTAGGATGAAATCAGAAAGGTTCACCAATACCTTCGCCTGATAATAATGTCCCTGGAGCCAGCCGTGAAAAAGATAAACCCGCAGTACCGGAAATCATCGGAAAGAAAAATACAACTGAAGGCCAGCACTGGTTCGCACTGCCCTACGAACGGCTTTTGGCGAGCGGAAGACCGGCCGGCAGAGCCGGTTTTCGTATTCGAGGGAAGCATGATGCCGCCGGGAAAGCGGGGCTCCACGATGTGGTATCTGGACGACGCACAAGTCGGGCCGCCCTCCCACCTTTTGCCCGGTATGAACTGATCGACAGCAGGCAAAGCCCGGAGTTCCGAACGGAACCCGGGCTTCTTGCATTTCCCGGGCCTCTTGCATTAATCGAGCCCCCGCAACTGCCGTTATGGGTGCCCGGACGGCAGTTGCTTTGCTTGGGGCGGGCGCACGCCGGCAGGACGCCCTGGCTTGTCGAGCTAGGGCGTCCTGTGGGGAGCAGCGTTGGGGGTGAGCAGGGGGAGCTACAGGGACGGCTCCAGTTCGGCGTCCTCGACGAGTAGTCCTTTGGCCTTGAGCACGTCGGTCAATTTGCACAGCTCGATGGTGGTGCCGCCTTCCTTGTAGCGGCGGATGAGGTCGTCCTCGGCGTCGACGCGTTCCTGCGACAGCCGGATCACTTCCTCGATCTCTTCCTTGCGGACCACCACCACACCGTCCGCATCCCCCAGGAGGACGTCACCGGGGTGGACGATTTCGTCGCCAAACACTACCGGGTGGTTGATCGGGCCGATGGTTTCCTTGACAGTCCCCTTGATGCAGATGCTGCCGGAGAACACGGGAAGTCCAAGTTCAATGAGGTCCTTCGTGTCCCGGACCCCGGAATCGGTGACCATGCCGGCCAGGCCCTTCGCCTTCATGGCGTTTCCCAGCACGTCGCCGAATGTGCCGGCCTCCTCGTATTCTCCGGCCGAGACCAGGACAACGTCGCCCTGTTGCGCGTAGTGGATTGCCACCTGGAGCATCAGGTTGTCCCGGGGCGCACACACCACGGTGACTGCGGGCCCGCAGAAGGACATGCTGCGGTCGATGGGCTTGATCTTGGAGCTCAGGGCGCCTTTACGCCCCTGCGCTTCGTGGACGGTGGCCGAAGAGAACTTGGAAAGCCGCTCGATGGCGTCCTCAGAGGGCCGGTCGAACTTAGTCTTGACGTGGATCATGGTGTTGCTCCTTGCGGGGGATTCAATGGGCGGATGCTCAGGCGAGCGCCTGGACGGCCTTGTCGATGGCGGCAATGGATTCCTCGATGACTGGGAGCCCGGTGGCGTAGGAGATTCGGAAGTAGGGGCCCAGGCCGTAGGCCGATCCCTGGATGACAGCGACTGAAGCCGCTTCCAGCAGGTAGAGGGTGAAGTCCTCGTCGTTGGTAATGGTCTTGCCGTCGGGCGTGGACTTTCCCATGACACCGCCGCAGTTCACGTAGGCGTAAAAGGCGCCGTCCGGCGTCGAACACTTCAATCCCTCGACCGCGTTCAGTCCCGCGACTGCCACGTCGCGGCGTTCACGGTATGTTGCAACGCTCTCGCGGACGAAGGACTGGTCTCCAGTGAGCGCGGCGGCGGCAGCAGCTTGGCTCACGGAGGACGGGCAGGAGGAGATCTGGGACTGCAGTTTGTTGATGGCTCCCACCAAAGGCGCCGGTCCTGCACCATAGCCCAACCGCCAACCGGTCATGGCGTATGCCTTGGATACACCGTTAGTGATCAGCACGCGGTCCTTCAGTTCCGGGGCCACCGCCACCAGGCTGGAGATGGGGTCAGCACCGAAATGGATCTCGTCGTAGATCTCATCGGTCATGACGTAGACCCACGGGTGTTCCTTGAGAACCTCCGCCAGTCCGGCCAGTTCCCGGCTGGAGTACACGGCGCCGGTGGGGTTCGACGGCGTGTTCAGGATGAGCCACTTGGTGCGCTCAGTCAGGGCCCCGGCCAGTGCTGCAGGAGTGAGTTTGAAGCCGTCGTCCTCGGAGCACGGGACAATGACAGGAGTCCCTTCGTTGGCCAGCACCATGTCCGGGTACGACACCCAGTAAGGGGCCGGAATGACGACTTCGTCCCCTGCGTCCAGGGATGCCATGAACGCGGTGAAGATAACCGGCTTGCCCCCTCCCCCGATGGTGAGTTCACTGGTTGAGTACCGCAGCCCCGTCTTCTTTTCCAGGGATTGCAGAATCGCCTTCTGGAGTTCGGGTGTGCCATTGACCGACGTGTACTTCGTTTCGCCCCGGGCGATCGCGGCAATGGCCGCGTCCTTGATGTACTGCGGGGTATCGAAATCCGGTTCGCCGACGGTCAGGTCGAGGATGCGCCGGCCTTCGGCCTTCAGTTCCCGCACGCGGGCCGCGGCAGCAACACTGGGCGAGGATTTTATACGGGTTACACGCGATGCGGGCACGAATTCAGGCATGTTCTCTTCCAGGGGTTCCAGAACGGACGAGTTTGGTTCATTCGAGCCTAGGTAAGGGAGGCCGGGGTTGGATAAGACCTAATGTGCGTGGACGGATAAGCGGTCCTTATGACCGGCAGCCAGAAGTTTTACCTATCGCACCACGCACTATCGGTATTGCCTCCCGGGCCGGGATACGGCGTAGCGTGCAGGTTAACCATGGCGCTGCGCCAAGGGACGACGGCGGCCCTTGGCGCAGCCTTCCGGACACGCGGCTCCGCCAACTCCCTCAAGAACACCAATCGCCATGCCACCAAGGAGTAAAGGTGCCCGGCACACAGACCTACGCACAGATGATCACGACTTCGGGGGCCCTCCCGACGGGCAGCCACTCCCCTCGCGGTTACCGATACCGCGGCGTGCCAAGGCAAGACGCGGCCGCATCCCGGACGGAGGAGCTTCTCGGCCTTCTCGTACAGCAGCGAAAGATGATTGCCCTTCGGAACAGCCGACTGCGGGCACTCTCCTGCGAACTCAATGAGCTGATCGCACAGGCCATCTGCGACGGCGTCAAAGTGGCTGCGGTCGCGCTGGCGTCCGGCCTGCCGACAGCCAGTGTCCGCACCACCGTGCTGGCCAGGGATGACCTTTTCCCGTCAGGCCAAAGCCGCACCGAACAGCTCCGCTGCATCGCGGCCCTGGCGGCAGAAGTGGCAGAGGTGGAAAGCGTCCGCGACGCCATCGAGCGAAAGCGCACGGAGGTGTTAGCCCTCGCAAGAAAATCCGGCCTCCTGGACGACTATCAGCTGGCCTGCGCCAGCGGACTCAAGCACGACGAAATCCGCAAGATGACCCGGGGAATCAGCTCACGGAATCCGGGGTAGAGGTGTCTTCTGCGCATGCAGCCAACCACACTACTGACCAGAAGGGCCGCCCGACTCGATGAGCGCGTGCCGCTTGACACGTACCCATGTCAAGCGAGGCGCCAGCCACTTCTCGAAGCATGTGGAGTCCCTGCCGAGCGCGCATCCCACTACGCCGCCACGATGACTTCCACAAGGCAGACGTAAAGCGGTCGCCTCAGGTCGTGGTTGCTTCGCTCCGTTTGCGCCTACCAAACAATTACCAGTTGCAAACATCGACATCCCGGTTGCCTGGAGCCCCGTGCCCGATATCTTCCCGAACGACGGCGTAACGCAATCATGTGCACGTTCATCACCTCGTCAACAGCCCATTTCACAGGCCTCTCAGTGGTGTCCGAACCGCTCCCGGGCGGTCCGAGCGGACGTGCCGAGGGCGTGACCGATAGTCTCCCATGAGTCTCCGTTAGCGCGGGCGGAGCTGACAGCGGCGTCTAGCTCGGCCTCGGCCTTCGCGGCGGCCGTACGGGCAGCGGTGATCCGGCGGAAGTCCGCGGCGTCCCTGTTAACGTGAGGCGCCGGGCTCAGGCGAAGGAGCGTACCATCCACCAGCAGCGGCGCGGCTAGGTGCTCGACGTGCAGGACGTAACCTTCTTCGGGCCCGCGCTGTACGTAGATGGTGAGGACGGTCTTTCCCTCGCCGTCATCAAAGTCCACTTTCCCGTAGCTCTCACTCGGGCCAACGGGCCAGGGGCGCGGCCTCAACCGCCCTCCAGCTTCGTACGGCGTCGGCTCGTAGACGTGCTCCGCGACCCTTAAGTCGGGGGTCCGTGCTTCGCGAGGGGGCATACTGACCTTTCTCCTTTAAGTTGTCTTGCCACTGCGCGGAGGCGTAGGGGCCGCAGCAAGGGCTCTCGGCTGGGTGCGATGCCGCTTCATATGGATTCCCCCACTTCATCACCTTGTGTTCGCAACGCAGTGCGGGCAGCGCTCTAGTACAGATACCAGTACAAGTTACTGCGGGTTGAAACGCACGAGTACCGAGTACGCGATCCTCCCGCCAAGCAGTAGCAGGGAGACGAGAAGCCGGGAAATAGGGGCAGCGGCGTCCCCGTCGGCCTCTCCTGCAGCTCAACCGCGTTGACCGTACCTGCGAGGACAGGCGCGGGCGCCAATGGGCCCGCTCATCTGCCCATCCTGTAACGATGCGATGGAGTCACCCCGTAAGGTGAAGGCCCGGGCAGGTTGTTACCGCCCAAAGCCGCCCTTCCTTTTGCACCAGGCGGCGGAGACTCGCTCCCTTCCGGCCGTCTGTCGGTTTCCAGATTCATGATGATTGCACAGAATAATGGGACCATTGAGCGCTGATGCGCTGGACGAGAGGCCGTTCGCTGTCGCTCTTACGTCGTTGGCCGTCATCGTCGCGGCAACCTGAGGTGGTGGGCCAGCGAGGCGTTTTCCGGCCGAGGTGAAATCCTGTTTCGCGGACACAAGAAAGCCCCGGACGTGTGAACTGGTCGGTTCAGGGGTCCAGGGCTTCACGGCCTGCTATCGCTCGATCGTGACGCTGAGATCCAGGTGGATGCCAGCGGTGGCGAGACGGTCCTCCAGGAAGCGGGCGAGCCGCTCATCAGTCGAAGTATGTGTGCCCATCGGGACAGCACCGCGAAAAACAGCTTGGGTACTTGTGGACCTGAGCACATCAAGGGGTGCCCAATGCAGGTGTCTGGCGCTCAAGCGTTCGATGTCAGTGCGGAAGCTGCCGCGGTGGTCGTTACGGGCTGACGCGCGCATTGTGAAGGGAATAAACGTTGTGGGCAAGAGGGTCCTTTCGAATGAGCCAGCCAGCGTCCGGCGGCCCCACTATGCACAAGGTGCTGGCAGGCTCCCCTATTCCCTCTTTGCTGTAAGAGAGTCGTGCTTCACGCGGCTCTGCTTAGGATCGGCACACAAGACCAGCTGACGAGCATGAAACAAGTCCGCCCGACCGACGAGAACAGCGAACTCGCGCGTCAGTGGCGCTTCTCCACCGGCCGGTACCTGTCAGCGAAGGCAGCCAGTGCGTCGTGGAGCAGCGGCTGGTTGTCCAGCTGGTCCAGGGGCCAGGAACGGGACGGTGCTGGTAGCTCCGTCACCGGAAACGGTGAAACCATGGTAGGAGCCCTGCGGGGTTGCGACAATCGGCTGTGCGGTTAACTCAAGAGGCGCCTTCTTGCTTCATTCGCTGAAACCCCGATCAACCGAGGACTGCCCAGCCTTATCAGATCGAGCCAGGTCATGGCTGCATTAGCACGAGCAGCAACGCCGGCTGCGTCCGGCATGGCCTAGATCGAGGCCCCGAAAAAGAGCCAGTTTGCGAGACCGAGTAGAAGTGGCCGCCACTCCCCCGGTTGTCATCCCTTTATATAGGAGTGAAAGACCAGCTCCACCCCAACGCCCGCGCGACGTCGTAAACTGCCCGACTTCAGCAGGTTGTTCCGCGCCCGGTCATACCCTGGGTGCAACGCAAGGAGTTGCGCGCATCGGCAGTAGGATTCGGGTGGCCGATCGATGGGATCCAGAGCGATTGCGCCAACACCTTCCGCTTTCACTCGATAGGAGCGCTGACTTGGCCGGAGTCCATGAACCGAACGTGATCGATCTCGTGACACACGACCCCTCCCGTGACGAGTACAAGCTGGTCATGGTTGAGGGGCGGCCGTGGTCGGATGCACCCGAACAACTCGCACAGCTGAGCGAGAAGATCAACAACTACGCCATGTTCGTCCTCAATGAGGGTCTGCTGCGCGCGTACCCCGAGACCGCCGGACATCCACTATGCGTCCAACTGGATTGTGCGACCCCACCCACTGCGGAGGCACAGAAACTCATCAATCTGGCCTCGCAACGTCTCCTCGATTACGGCATCCGGTTCATTGTCAATCTGCTCGAGTGACCGCCCGGCATGGAGAGGCTTGGACACAACTGGTCCACCGATCGGGGCGGCGGGTTGCAACATCGGGCCGAGTGCGGACCTGACATGCTGATTGGTTGCGAATCATCCGAACAAGGTGTCCTGTGAAGGATCTCTCACCGCGAAACTAAGTAGCGTCTCTCACGAGGGATACATTTTCCTGGGGTACGACAGCCCTACACCTCGCGAACTGGCAGGCCTTCCGAAAGGAGACCGAACCGACTCCGCGGATATGTGGAAGGCTGTTAGGAATGAACTCGGTGCCCGAGACAAGACGTTGAGGACGCGGCTAGGTTCTTCCTCACGGGTCGAGGCTCATGTACCGGGACGGCTGGTTCCCGCTGGGTCAGCCATGCGACCTGGGCGCCGGCATGCAACGGCTGCAGATCCCGATGTCGATGTTTATTATTGCCCCTCGACGCCGTGGCTTGCAGGTGCCACCACATCCTCCAGTACCGACCTGTCGAAAAAGCGGACCTCGCCCGTGGCCTCGAAGAACACCGGAACCACTGAAGTGCTCGCGTCCTTGGACGTTTCATAGATCTCAGGCGCACCTCCGTGTTTCCGGGCGATTGTCCCCAGGAGATCGGTACCGCGAACACGGACGGTTCGATATTTATAGCTCATGGTGACCCCTTCGTCGGCTACGGCAAACCCTACCCCTGGAACGCGTACCTCGGACCTTCCGGCGGAAAAAGACTTCGGCCGGCAAAACCCCAATACCGCGCCCTTGTCCAAGGCCTGACCCGCAAGGGCGTGCGGGTCATGGCTGCCTTTGTCGAATTCGAAGGCTCCCTCATCAGGGAACTTCCAACGGAAGGCATCGCCCTTGCTAAGCAGCGCCGCGCCTACAAAGGGCGGAAGAAGACCCTCACACCGGAGCGGGCAGCGGAGCTGGCCCAGCGCGCCACAAACGCTGTTCCAAGAGCTCTCCTCGCCCGTGACTACGGAATATGCCGCGAATCCGTCCACCAGTACCTGCGCCACTCCAAGCTGGAGTGAACCAGCCCCTGCCGGCGCCGTCCACTACCGGCTCTTTGTGCCATGCGGAGAGGGCTCCTTCGGGTTCCGAAAGACAGGGTTCCGGGAGCATCTCGGGCGGCGCCCCGAACTCCCATCCGGCCGGAAGTCGCCCGTGCCACTGCTGCCTGCGTTCAACGCGTGCTCGGCAGCTGGGCCTTAGCCGGGTAACTGCCAGTAAGTCTTGCTTGGGTCAGGGAAGCTTCCTGGCCAACCGAATCAGTCACAGCTCCTCCACAGCAGGGCGAAAGTACCCGGACAGCGTGCCCCCGCAGGATAGGAACAGCTTCGAAATCCGGAGTGGAACCAGCAAGGAGAACAACTGTGAATAACGTCCGGAAAATCGCGGCAGGTGCCACCCTGATGGGAGCACTCATTGGGGCGGGGCCCTCACCGCCGCCGCCCTGCCAGCAAACGCCGGCACCACAACGCCCCACCTATCCAGCGCATCTCAGCCCGGTGCGGGCCATGGCAGCGAAACACCCCTCACGGGCGACACCGCTGACAAGGTCAAGGCGGCCGTCCTGGTTGCCAACGCCGGCGCCACGGTCGATTCCATGACCACTGAGGATGACGGCTCTGCCGCGTACGAAGCGCACATCACCAAATCCGACAACACTCACGCAACGGTCAAGCTCGACACCAACTTCACCATCACCGCCACCGAAACCGGCTGCCACGGTGGCAGTCGCGGAGGTCACGGGCATAACGGCAGCGAGACGGACCTCACCGGTGATACAGCTGACAAGGTCAAGGCCGCCGTCCTGGCTGCCAACGCCGGCGCCACGGTCGATTCCATGACCACTGAGGACGACGGCTCTGCCGCGTACGAAGCGCACATCACCAAATCCGACAACACCCACGCCACCGTCAAGCTCGACACCAACTTCACCATCACCGCCACCGCAACCGGCGGGCACTGAGCCGATGCCCTGGCTCCCCCGCGCGGACACTACACATCGGCGTCCGCCCGGATTTCTCTTGCCACTAAGAACGTGATCAATCGACCTCAAGGCCCGGTTGGGACCGCACCCTGACAGAGGTCTTCCTGCCTGCCACCCGCTCAAGAAGGACGCTGATGATCATCGTCTACCACTCCCCGGTCCTGCTGATTGCAGACCGTCCGCACTCCATCTCTGCCCTGGCGACCAGGCCAGTGAGCGCGTTGCCGGGAACCAACTGGCGGACGCGCAAAATGCCGTCAGCAGCACCGGATGAAAGCGCAAAAAAACCAGCAAACGCACACCCTGCGGGTAACTGACTATGAGAACTACCACGGCCGCCGCCGGTCCTCACCTGGTCACAGCACGGCGTCCGGCAGGGGGCCGCGCTTATGTGTGGGCTTGGTTCCAGAGGGCATTGTCCGTCACGGTCGTGGCCGCTGCCGTCGTCGTTGGCGTGCAGCTGGGCCTGACCGGCCCCACCGTTTCTCCTGTTCAACCCCCGGTCATCGCGGGGGCAGTCACGGCTGGCTCCGGTATAGCGACCGCCCCGATTCAACAGGTGCGTCCCGCGCCTGCACGGGGCGGGACGGCCCGCGCAGACGGCCGGGGAAGGCGCTAAGACAGCTCTAAACAATCCTAAAATCCGACAGTGCCGCTTGCGCGCGTCAAAGGAAGAAGACCATGAGTACAAAAGCCTACCGCCGTTCCGGATTTGCGCGATCCGATGCGCCGGCAGGGACTGCCATGAGTGTTTCACCGGCTATGGTGCTCTGGCTGGTCATGGCAGGGGCCGGCGCCGTCGTCGCCCTGGCGGTCATCAAGGCTCCCCTCCCGGTGTTTTTCAACCTTCCCCTCCTGGCACACACATCCGGTCTGCTTGCCGGCTACGGTGTAACCGTCATGGTGGCACTGATGTCACGCGCGCCTGCCCTGGAACGTGGAGTCGGTGCAGATCGGCTGGCCCGATGGCATGGCTTGGGCGGCAGGGCAATCTTCGCCCTCATCCTCATCCATGGCGTCGCCGCGACCGCGGCATGGTCAACGGGTCAACGGATTCCAATATGGGCTGCCACCGTGGAAGTTCTCCACATGCCAGGACTTGTCGCTGCCACAGCCGGGACATTGCTTTTCCTGTCTGTTGGCTACATCTCTGCGCGGAACGTGCGCCGCAAGCTGAAGTACGAGACCTGGCACTTCCTCCACCTGCTGACCTATCTGGCGATCGCACTGTCCTTCTCCCACGAACTGGCAGGCCCCGATCTGGCAGGACTACCCCTCGTACAGGTCGCGTGGAGCCTGCTCTACACCTTCAGCTTCGGGCTGGTACTCCGGTACCGGGTCCTGGCACCGCTCACACAGTTATGGCGCCACGGGCTGCGCGTTGATCACGTGATCAATGAAGGAGGCGGAGCGGCCAGCATCATCCTTCGCGGCCGCCACCTCCACGAACTCCACGCCGAATCCGGACAATTCTTCCGCTGGCGATTCCTGACGGAAACGCTGTGGAGATCGTCCCACCCCTTCTCACTTTCAGCACCGCCCCACGAGCAGTTCCTGCGGATAACCGTCAAAGCGATCGGTGACGGCACGCGGCTGATCCATGCCGTGAAACCCGGCACAAGAGTCCTCGCCGCCGGCCCATACGGCGCCATGACGAACGACCGCCGCTTAGGACGAGGGGTCCTCCTGATCGGCGGCGGGGTAGGCATCACCCCCATGCGTGCACTCTTTGAAACACTGCCGGTCCCCGGAAGCACCCTCACCCTGCTCTACCGCTCGTCCGCTCCAGGAGAGATCCTGTTCCGCGACGAGCTCGAACACATCGCTCAACGACGGGGCGCCCAACTGATCTTCCTGACGGGGAGATCCTCAGACCCCCGAAACGCGATAACCGCCCAAAGCCTCCAGCAGATGGTCCCGGGTCTTGCCTCCCGTGACGTCTACATCTGCGCATCCCCAAGATTCTCCGCCGCCCTGACAGCGGCGCTGATCCAGGCGGGCCTGCCACGCAGACAAATCCACCAAGAGGAATTCAACTTCTAATCCCACTACATGCAATGAATGCCCATCCAGCAGGCGCGATCCACCGCCTGGTCACGGCCTGTCCGATAAGCGGTGTGTGGGTCCGGCCGGTTTTCATTAGTAAGTGGTTCCTTCGAACTGTCCGGCGAAGGTAATAGCGAACGCGTTCACCTCATCACCCAGCGTGCCCGACCGCGGCCGGTCGGATCAAGAGACCTGGTCACTGAATACAGACATTTCAGGGCAGCGGCCTCGTTCGAAAAGTGCCCGCGGACCCTCACGGCCCTTCGGTAGCGGGCATTGATCGACTCGATCGCGTCCGTCGTGCACGCACCTCAATCTCGACCCGGCCGATCTCGGTCAGCACGGTCTGGGATCTGGTGCCGTTGCTCATGTTGGCTGCGATCGGCGTCTGGCCATGCTCGTGGCCCAGGTGCTCGGTCAGTTCCGCTTCCAGCGCGGTCTCCAGCACATTCCTCGTCAGCTGGTTCAGCAGTCCGCCCGGGCCTACCAGGCTCACCCCCTGTTCCTTGGCCTGCGCGAGCAGCCGCTTCGCAAGTTCCTTCTGCTCGATGATCTCTCCCGTCACAGGATCGATCATCACCCCTGTCATCTCGGTCGTGGACTCCGACACGGGCGTCTCCTTTCGGATCAGGCCGGAACCTCACACACCGTCTTTCTTACAGTCCCTGTTCATGATGCCCGCCATCGCTGGGATTGCAGGAAAGCGGCTGCGTTGCGGGGTGCGTCCACGACCACGGATCAATATGGTTGATAGGCGTGAGCTATCTGAGCTCTTGCCGTCCTGAACCTTTGAGCGGTCACTGTCCGAGCCGCCTCCCGATCAACTCCCTAAGGAAAACTGCGTGGATACACGGAAGCTAAAGTATTTCCTGGCCGTTGTGGATCATGGTGGCTTTAATCGGGCTGCAGAGCACTTGCTGATAGCGCAGCCTTCGTTGTCCCAAACCATTGCCAGTCTTGAAAAGGATTTGGGGGTTCCACTGTTCCATAGGATCGGACGTCGGGCGGTTCTGAGCGAAGCCGGTCAGGAGCTGGTTGGTCCTGCCCGGTTGGTCATGCGGGACCTCGATGCGGCGCAATCCGCAATACAGGCTCTTCGAGGTGTCCGCAGCGGTCAGCTGGACATCATCACGATGCCGTCACCGGGGATTGAACCTTTGACTTCCATGATCGCCGGGTTCACCCGCTCGCACCCCTCGGTTCGATTGAACGTGATAGCCGCCTTCACTCCGGAGGAAGTCATCGAATCCGTCCGCAGTGGCAGCACGGAGATCGGACTGGCTGGATCACCCAATCCCATCCGGGTCCCCGGAGTCCACGTGCTCGAGCTGGAGCGCCAGCCACTGATCCTGATCGTGAACCCGCAGACCGACACCTTTCGGCCTGGAACCGCAGTCCAACGGGAAGATCTGGCCGGACACCGGCTGATTGCAAGCCAGCGCGGATCGCTGATGCGATGGCTCGTAGATGACGCTCTGGCCCGCGGTGTGGATCTTGAGATCGTGGTTGAGGTGGCCCACCGGACATCCATCCTGCCGCTGGTACTGGCGGGCGTCGGGCACGCCGTTATGCCTTCGTCCTGGGCCCCGCTGGCGCACAAGTCCGGGCTTCGCACCCTTCTCATCGAGCCCGTATCCGACCTCGACGTTGCAATCCTGAGCCGCAAACAAGACCTCACCCCAGCTGCCAGGGCATTTTTGAAAATTGCCAAGCTGCACGTAACCCGGCCAGAGACTTCTCAGGAGAAATCATAGGCGGATCCTATATAGCGCATTGGATCTTGGTCTTGGACGCAGTTGGACTGCAGCCCGTCTACTTGAAGAGGAAGGAACGGTGTGACCCTGCTAACAGGCAAGCACCTCAGACTCAACGAGGAGACACATCAACATGAGTACCACCCAGACATTCAGCATCGCTTCAATCCCCGCCGACGGCGTGGGCAAGGAAGTCGTTGCAGCCGGCCGCCGCGTCCTGGACGCCCTGTCCGAAAACTCCAACGGCAAGTTTGCATTCGATTGGACCGAGTTCCCCTGGGGCTGCGGCTACTACGAAAAGACCGGCCAAATGATGGACCCCAAAGGCTTGGAAGCCCTGAAGGACTTCGACGCCATCTACTTCGGCGCGGTCGGCTGGGAAAACGTTCCGGACCACATCAGCCTCTGGGGCCTGCGCCTGAACATCACCCAGAACTTCGACCAGTGGGCCAACATCCGCCCCGTCAAGTTCCTGCCAGGCGTCCAGTCCCCGCTCCGCAAGGCCGACACCACGGAACTCGACTGGGTTGTGGTCCGCGAAAACAGTGAAGGCGAGTACGCAGGCCTGGGCGGCCGCAACCTGAGTGGCCGCGGCCCCGGCAACGAGGTAGCCCTGCAGACCGCCCTGTTTACCGAAAAGGGCTGCGAACGCATCATGCGCTTCGCCTTCGACCTGGCCCGGACCCGCACCGTGAAGAAGGTTTCCTCCGTTACCAAGTCCAATGCCCAGCAGTACGGCATGGTCCTGTGGGACGAAGTCTTCAACCGCGTGGCGCTGGACTACCCGGACGTGCAGACCGAAAGCGTCCTGGTGGACGCCATGAGCGCCAAGTTCATCCTCAAGCCCGAAGACCTGTCCGTTGTGGTGGCGTCCAACCTGAACGCCGACATCCTCTCCGACCTGGGTTCCGCGCTTGCCGGCAGCCTGGGCCTGGCCGCCAGCGCGAACCTGAACCCGGAGCGCCGCTTCCCGTCCATGTTCGAACCGGTCCACGGATCCGCTCCGGACATCGCCGGCCAGGGAATCAGCAACCCGATCGGTGCCATCGCCAGCGCCGCCCTCATGCTGGATCATTTCGGCCTGCCTGACGAAGCACGCCGGGTGGAGGCCGCCATCGAAGCCGCCACCGGCTCGGGCCACCTGACCCGCGACGTCGGAGGCGACGCCACCACAGAGGACGTCACCGAAGCCATCATCAAGGCCCTCACGCTCACTCCGGCAGCCGTCTAAGCAAAGCAGTTCCCCCGGCGCGGCCGTGCGGTTGCCGATGCCACTCCGGGGCGGGTGGTAAAGCAGCACCGCCGCCCGCCCCTCACCACCTTTTTCAGAACATCCTCCAGCGACATTCCACAATGAGGTAGGACATGGACCACACCACCGCCGCCGGCAAAGCGACACCGGCCACCAAAACACGCTGGTACCGCCAGCTCTACTTCTGGGTACTGACAGCAATTCTTATCGGCATCCTCGTCGGCTGGCTCGCCCCGACCGCCGGCATCGCCATGGAGCCCATTGGCACTACCTTCGTGAACTCGATGAAGATGCTCATCGGCCCCATCGTGTTCCTCACCATCGTTGGCGGAATCGCCAGCGTCGCGGATCTGAAAAAGGTCGGCATGACCGGCCTGAAAGCTCTGACCTACTTCCAGGTCGGCACCATCTGCGCCCTGGCATTCGGGCTTGTGGCCATCAACGTCTTCCGCCTCGGTGAAGGCGTGAATGCTGATGCGAGCACCATCAAAACGTCCGATTCCGCAGCCAAGCTGATCGAAGCCGGTGCACACCAGGAGTGGTGGCAGTTCATCACGCACATCATCCCGAACAGCATCGTGGGCCCCTTCGTTGACGGCGACATCCTCCAGGTCATCTTCATCGCCGTGGTCTTCGGCATCGCCCTGAACTCCATGGGCAAGGTGGGCGCACCCGTTCTCGACGGCGTGCAGCGGCTCACCGGCGTGATGTTCAAGATCCTGGGCTTCATCATGAAGGCCGCCCCGCTGGGTGCCTTCGGCGCCATGGCCTTCGCTGTTGGCAAGTACGGCGTCTCGTCGCTGACCAGCATGGGCGGGCTTATCGCGCTCTTCTACGTCACCTCCATCCTTTTTGTGGTGGTGGTCCTCGGCTCCGTGATGGCCTTCCTGAAGCTGAACATCTTCACGATGATCCGCCATCTCAAAGAGGAGTACATGCTCATCCTGGGCACCTCCACCGCCGAACCCGCCCTGCCCGGCCTGATGCGCAAGCTCGAGCACGCCGGAGTCAAGAAGGAAACCGTGGGCCTGGTTGTCCCCACCGGCTACAGCTTCAATCTGGACGGCGCGGCGATCTACCTGTCCCTCGCCGCCCTCTACATCGCCCAGGCCACAAATACCGACCTGACCATCGGCCAGCAGCTCGGCCTGCTCGCCGTCATGCTCCTGACCTCCAAGGGCGCAGCCGGAGTGGCCGGCGGCGGCTTCATCGCCCTGACCGCCACCCTCACCACCATCGGCACTATCCCGGCCGCCGGCATCATGCTCATCTTCGGCATCGACAAGTTCATGTCCGAATGCCGGGCCTTGGTGAACTTCACCGGCAACGCCGTGGCCACCCTCTTCATCGCCTGGTGGGACCGTACCCTGGACGTGGACCGCGCCCGCCGCGTCTTCGCCGGCGAAACCGTCGAGCCCATGCCCGCCGAAGACCCGATCCACCTCGACGACGTCACCGACATCGACGACGACATCGCCGGGTACGGCCATCACGCCCCCAAGCATGCTGGAACCGAAGACATGACATCCACGGGACCGGCCGCCGTCGAACCCTCCACCGACCGCCGCCCCGCCTTGTCGGAAACTGTCTGACATGACCGCAGAAACCGCCCCGCAAAGCGTCCGCGCCCTCATCGCGCCGGACAAGTTCAAAGGCAGCCTCACCGCCAGCGAAGTGGCGGACGCCCTGGCCTCGGGCCTCCGCTCAGTCGCTTTTCCTGGCGGCCAGGTCCACTGCGAACTGCTGCCGCTGGCGGACGGAGGTGACGGCAGTGTCGATGCCGCCGTCACCTCCGGGTTCGGCCGCCGCAGCTACACCGTCGCGGGACCCACCGGCCAACCGGTGCAGGCAAGCATCGCGTTCGACGGCACCACGGCAGTGGTGGAGGTGGCGAATACTTGCGGGCTCGGGCTGCTCCCCGGCGGAAAGTTCGAACCGCTGGAGGCCTCCAGTCACGGCTTCGGCGAAGCAGTCCTTTTCGCTATCAGCCTCAACCCCGCCAGGATCATCCTGGCCCTGGGCGGCAGCGCCAGCACCGACGGCGGGATGGGAATGCTCACGGCCCTCGGCTACCGCTTCCGCGACGCAGAGGGCCGGCAACTCTACGGTAGCGGCCGGGCGCTGGCCCAGATTCACACCGTTGAGCGGACTGACCGTCCCGAGCTGGGCGAGACTGAACTGGTCGTGGCCAGCGACGTCCATAATCCGCTCCGCGGCCCGCAGGGCGCACCAGCGGTGTTTGCACCGCAGAAGGGCGCCACGCCCCCTGATGTTGCCGCGCTCGACGCGGCCCTGGCGAACTTCGTGGCGAAAATGTCCGAAGCAGGATTCAAGGACGCCGCGGTGCTGGCAGAAAACGACGGAGCAGGCAGCGCAGGCGGCATCGGCTACGCCTGCCTCCTGCTCGGCGCCCGGCAGGTCTCCGGCGCGGACTACTTCCTGGACCTGCTCGACTTCAACACCCGCAAGGACAACTGCGACGTGGTGATCACCGGCGAAGGCAGCATTGACGAGCAAACCCTTGCCGGGAAACTACCGGCGGCGGTGGCCCGACGATCCGGAAATCGCCCCATTATCGCCGTTGCCGGCCGCTCCATGCTTCCCAAAGAGCGCTGGCCAGACCTGGATCTGACCAATGTGTTCACCCTGGGTGAATACACCGACCGGGACTCATCAAAGGATCCCGAACTCTCCGCGTCGCTGCTGCGAAAAATTGGCGAAGACATCGGCAAAAGCCTCCTGGAGTTCAGCTCCCGTTAGCGTGGGAAACTGAAGCACCCGTCCGAGGAGTCACACGGGCGGGTGCTTTTCATTGCCAGTCCGCCTTGAACAGCGACCTCATCTCCAAACCTATGACAACGTCCAGAAGGCAGCCAATGATCTTCGCAAGGCTGTGGCCATCAGAGCCGACGTGCAGGAACCAAGATCGCGGACCAGATTCGACCCTTCTGCGAGGCGCTAATATTGACCCGTTCGCCTTCGCGAAAGCCCGAGCCCGAGCCCGAGATGCTGGTCTGCGTCTGGGCTGAGTTCGTGGCGGTCGGGCACGATGGGTAACGAGGTGGAAGCTCGCGCTGAACGCGTTCGCTATTACCTTCGCCGGGCGGTTCGATAGAACCACTCACTAATGAAAACCGGCCGGACCCACACACCGTCTATCGGACAGTCCCTCGCGGGCGTATGGAAGAGAGCGTGCCAGGCGGCCAAGTTTGGGCCATCGCTTCACGGAGCCTTGGCGGGCTCCTGTTGTGCCTGCGAGTCGCTGGTCGCCATGAATATTCTGGGTATGACGCCAAGGCCAATAAGGCCTAACGAGTAGGACGGTGAGGTCTTGCTCTTCGTGGAGACGCGCGAGTGTCTGACTGACAAGTCGCTGTGTTCTGCTCAGCAATGGGCGCCATTCGGGCATGTTTGCATGCGGTGGTTGCCGGTTGGCAGGGTCTTGGGCTTGTCCTGCCCAGTGGCGTGCTGCTGACAGACGTGTCAGTGGCGGCTGTGGGCTCGAGCTGCTGAGCGGGCTAGGCGGCGGCCGACCTCGATGGGTGAGCGGGGGTGGCCCCGCAGGAAGGCAGCCAGGGTTCCGCTGTAGGCCAAGAGCACTTCATCAGCCAGGTCTTGAGCGCGCGGCCCGGCAATCGGGTGCGAGAAATGCAGGAGGCGGGTCGCGAGCAGGTCGGTGTCCGCGGCCAGGACGGTGCTGATCTCGTCCGCAGCGGCGGGAAGCTCGGTGGCGGCGGCCAGAAAGGCGCACCAGCGTGAAGGGTGGTTACGGTCGCGCCGGTAGGCGGCAAGGGCGTCGAACAGCGCTAGCAACCGCTCCATGTCGTCGTCGGCAGCGACAATGTGTTCATCCCACACTGCCTGCCAGTCCGCCAGCCGAACTCTCAAAGCCTCTGCTATCAGTGCGTCCTTGCTGCCGAAATGCGTGTACAACGTGGCGGTGGAGACATCCGCCTGACGCAGCAGATCATCAACAGGCGTGACGCGGATGCCACGGTCGAACAGCACTTGATCGGCTGCCTGAAGCAGCCTCGCGCGGGCGGGAAGGCGCTGACCGGTGATCACCACTCCACTGTAACGGCCACTATCGCAGAACGACAGTTCTGCTGTAGCGTAACGCTCGTTCTTACGTTGATGGTCCCAGGAGGATACGATGCGGGCTTTGGTGGTCAGCGGCATGGCCTTAATCGCGGCCACCTACGGGCTGGCACGCTTCGGTTACGGGCTTTTCCTGCCCAGGTTCACCGAGACCTTCCACATGGACTCGGCCACTGCCGGGCTTATCCAGGCCGGAAGCTTCCTCTCTTTCTGTTTCGCGGCATTTCTCGCTTCGCGCATTGCTGCCCGCCCGACCCTGGTCGTGCTGTGCGCGGGGGCAACGGCTGCCCTGGGATCTGTGGGTGTGGCGGTCGCCCCTAATGTCGTTGTCCTCGCGATTAGCGTGGTTCTGGCGGGTGCCGGTGCCGGATTCGCGACCCCGGGTCTGGTCACGCTCATCGAACGCGATATCGTCCCGCCACTCCAGGAAAGCGCGCAGACGATTGTCAATGCGGGCACCGGAGCAGGCATCGTCGTCGCGGGCATCCTCATGCTCCTCACAATCGGTCAATGGCGCTTGGGCTGGCTCGCCATCGCAGTCCTGGTTTCCATCGCTGCCGTTGCCACCCTCCGTGCCGATCGATCCGCCCACCGGGGTAGGGCCGCTGACCCCCCGCCACGGGTGCGCGCCCGTGACCTGACGCTACTGGCCTGGCCTATCGTCGCGGCTGCTCTGGCCGGGGCCTCCAGTGCTGCGATCTGGACTTTCGGCCGCACGGTCATGGACGCTTCCCGTCCGGGTGAGGAGTCATACTCCATCGTTGCGTGGATCGTCCTGGGAGCTTCCGGCGTGCTCGGCGCCACCGCCGGAAAGATCGTTAAGGTGTGGAGCCTGCGGACGGCTTGGATCCTGACCTCGTTGGCCATGGCAGGCGCGACGACCGTCCTAGGTGCTGCACCAAGTGCCCCCTTCGCGGCCTATACCTCCATGGCGCTGTTCGCGGCCAGCTACACCGCATTGTGCGGTGTTCTCATCATCTGGGCCGTCCGCCTGGTTCCCAATCGCGCAGCTGAAGGCACAGCCGCGCTGTTCATCGCCCTCGCCATCGGCCAGGCGGTCGGTTCGGCAACACTGGGAGTTCTGTTCACCCCCGATTCTCCGGGCCTGGCCTTCACAGTCGCCGGGATACTCGGAATCCTTGCAGTGCTACCGGCGATGAAAAGCCGGCCGGATGCGTCGTCCTGCACCAGCACCACGGCGCCGGCCGAGGTGAGGCTCAAGCGGACCGGTATATGAACGGCCCTTCACGGAACACACTTGCCGGTGGTTCGCCTGACTGTGAATGAGTGTGATTAGTAGCGGTGTTTGGCGTTGTTCTGTTTGCGATACATCGCGCGGTCTTCCGAGCGGGGAAACCGAAGCATCCCGCTAAGCCTTTCAATGAACTGGTCGGCTTGGGCGAGGTTTCATGCCATCTTGGCCCGCTGATGCACGGCCCATTCGAGGAATCACTGCAGGGCCTTGCTGCTTGAGACTGTTCGTTGCGAAGGTCGTACATGCTGCCCCTCAGTAACGCCCGAAAGTGCCGTGCTCCAACCGGACGTTACGCGCGGCGCACTACCCGAGATGCCCGTCGGCGCTTCCCCTACCGGCACACCCTTAAGGAAGACGTAAGTGTGGACACTGTCAACACCGATTGGGCAGGACAAAAGACTGAATTAGCTGCCCACAAGAAGCGCTTCCAGAAGACGCTCCGCACGGAAATTGGCGAGGTCAAGTAGTCCCCGTAACGCCTAACCATGAACTGGTGTTGGACACGCACGCCCAACCCAACAGAACCGGGAACGAGGAACCGCACAACCCCACACCAGAGCAGGCGGAGGGCCCACCCGCCAGGACCCTGAGCCCACCACCCCGCACACCTGAACAGAGAAGAGCACTGAAAATCTATTGCACGAAGGCTGCGATTCCCCTAGTCTGATATCGATATCAGCGATACAGGTCTCGTATTGGCTGCTGCCTTTGCCCCTGCTCAATTGCTGCTTCGAATATGACGAACGAAGGGGTTCACCTTTGAAAGACCCAGCAATTTGCCGCCCACTGGGGGCTGCCCTGGCACTTTCCCTGCTTGTCGCGACTGTAACTGCCGGGGGCGCAATCGCGGCGTTCCCCCAAGCACCTGCGACAGATACTTCCCAAGGCTTCTCTATTCCAGGAGCGACCTTCGAAGAAGGTGCACAGCCGTCCCTGCCCGAGGGCTGGAGCCAGAGCGGACCGGGAACGACCTCTACCGGCACGGCTTCAGCACGGACCGGAAAATCCGGCGCAAGAATCAACTCCGTCTCTGAGACCGACGCGACGGTGCTCAGCTCCCCCGCCGTTAAGTTGAAGAAGACCACCGACGTTGTTTACTACCGCGCCCTGGTGCGGCCAGCGGAAGGGTCACCAAGGGTTGAACTTCGGGTGAAGTTCACCGCAGCCGACGGCAGCGAAGTAGGCCAGCAGGTTTCCACCCTTACGGCGATGAAGCCGGGCTCCTGGTCCGAACTGTCCCTGACGGCCGCCACCCCAGCTGACGCAAAAAACGTCCAAGTCTCGATACACGTCCTGGGAGCCACAGCTGTGGATGTCGATGACATCTCCCCCGACGTCCGTCAACAGCGGGAACTCGTGCCAAATGGAGGGGCAGAAACTGCTAGCGACACCGGCCAACCAGGGCCGGCCGGGTGGTCCCCGGCCTCCGTACAGTGGACCCCTGTCACAGTCCCGAACCCCTCGGCGGAATCAGGGACAACAACCCCGGAAAACTGGAAGACGTTCAACTACTCCGCAGCTAAAGCCATGATGGTTTGGGATAACGCGGTTGCGCACACTGGCACAAAATCACTGCGCATTGACGGTGTCCCCGGGGGCATCGGTGACTGGCAGCAAGTCAACTATGTCCCGATCTCTCCAGGCACCTACAAGTTCGGGTTTTGGATTAAAGGACAGAACGCCGCCCCTGGTGACATCCGGCCCTTGGTGATTTTCCGCAATGCCAACGGCCAAACGGTCGGCGGCGACCGGATCATCCAAAACACGGTGTCCACGTCGGACTGGACCTACGCTGAGTCCATACTGGCGGCACCTGCCGGGGCCGTCTCGGTCCGGATCGACTACCGGCTCTACAATGGCGGAACTGCATGGTTCGATGACATCACCATCGCGAAGCAGACCACCGTATCCGGCGTGGCCGAAGGAAACACGGCCGGCACGGACTCCGGAACCGCCCAAACCGGGCAGAATTCCCTGACCCTTACCAATAGATCCGACGGCGACCAGTCAGTCCTGGAGTCTGCCCCTATTCCCGCCGAGCGGCTGGCAGGCTACGACTTCTCAGCCGCGCTGAAAACGGATCTGGCCAGCGGCTCGGCGGCTGCAGGGCTGAAGTACCTGGACGCCAACGGAGTCACCCTCAGCGAACAGCTGACTGAGCCTGTAAGCGGCGCTACCGGATGGCATGCCAGCAGGCTGCAGGGGTTTCCCCCCGCGGCAGCAACCGAGGCCCGGGCCTTCGTCCGCCTCACCGGCAAAGGCCAGGCATGGTTCGACGACGTCTCGCTCGTTCGGAGCACCGTCGTCGACCCGAACGCCAAGGCAATCGCCCGGCCGTCACTGCTGCTCAACAGCTCCGAGGTCAAGAGTCTGCAGGACCGCGTCAAGACGGGCGTTGTAGGTGAGGAGTACCAGCGCCAGCTCGCGTTATCCCAAAAATGGACTGTCGACCAACTGAAGGACCCCGCCTACCTGGTCAACCCCTACAGGGCACAGAGCAACATCTATACGGTCCCGGCCGGCGCCACCAGGATGCGCCTGTCTTTCGACGTCGAAGGTAAAGGTTCGACCATGATCGACGCCATCACCCTCACGTCCCTGGCCAACGGCCAGCCCGTTACCATTCCGGACAATAGCTTCGAGGAGTTTGGCTCCGGCACGAGCCCCTGGACTGCCAACACGGCGGGTGCCGCGGTCAGCAGGACCACCGATTGGGCCGCAGCCGGCGCCGCCTCCCTTAAGTACGCCGCCGGCTCCCCCGCCGGCAAGGCCACGGTGACCTTGAACCAGGACCTTCCGGCAACGGCAGGCGCCCGCTACTCCCTCGGAGCCACCATCAGCCAGCGTGGACTCATTGAGGGGGCCGGCCTCACCTGGAGCGTCACGTATACAAATGACGCCGGGACACCGGTAGGCGCAGCGTACAGAGCCCCTGCCTACAACTGGGACACGCACACCCGGTGGGATTCACCGCTATTTGAGGCCACACAGGCGAGTGCCAACGTGTACCTCGTGACCGGGGACGAAGAAGCTGCCCAAAAGGCGATCCTAGGACTCAAGTACCTCATTGGTGAGTCGGTGTGGGGTATGAACTACGCCCTCACCACCGGGGGCAAGCCCAACGGTGAGGACGGCTACGGGGCTGTGCATTTCGGCCGCGCGATGGGAGGCTTCGCCCAGGCTCTGGACCTCGTCATCAACTCAAAATCCATCAATCCTACCGACCAAGCATGGCTCATCGACCGGCTCGGCTGGATGCAGGACACCCAGATGAACCTGGCCTACTACGACCGCTCCACCGATGCGGGCCGGATCTCGAACTGGAATCTTGACCGGGCCATCGGCGTCGGTCTTGTCAGCATGGCCCTCCCGAACCTGACGTCATCGGGCACCTACCGCGCCCACGCCCAGGGGGAAGTCGAATGGACCCTGCAAAACGTCGTCGGCGACGACGGGGCATTCCCCGAAACCATCAGGTATCACGCCGCCCCGCTGGTGCGTCTCGTGCCGTTTGCGCAGGCGCTTCGGCGGGCCGGTGGGCCGGATCTGGTCAACAACGACAAGCTGAAAAAAATGTTCTCCTTCCTTGTGAACATCCAGACTCCTGTCGATTCAACCAACACCAAGGCGCCGGGAACAGTCCTAATGCCTGCCATCGGTGACGCTGACTACAACGAAAAGCCCTACCGGATCCTCGGCTGGAACGCCCCGCTGTACGAGCATTCCGACCCAGAGCTTTCCGCCGCTATGCAGTGGACCTGGAATCGGGCAGGGTCACCGATAGCCGACACCGGCGCCAACCCATGGGCACTGCCGCCGCTGCTAAACACTGACCCGGCACTGCCCTCCAAGGACCCGGCCTTGTCCTCGACAGCGGTCAAGAGCGTTGGGTACGACATCCTGCGAGACAAGGTGGGAACGCCCGACGAAAACTACCTGATCATGTCGGACACGCCGCGGCCCCTGGGCCACAACCACGATGACCGCAGCGGCTTCTCCCTCTGGGGCAAGTCCGTTCCCCTGGCCCTGGATTCGGGTGTGGGCGGCTACTTCAACGGGGACAATGTCTGGTTCAACAGTGCAGCGGCCCACAACGTTGTCCAGTTCCAGTCCGACGGTGCCTGGCAGGGCACGGCCCCATCTGTGGAAACGCCTGTCCGCTACTACTCAGACAAGCTTGACCTGGTCCAAACCGGCGGTGCCACGCCGGGTGCCACGGACTACCAACGGAACATGATCCAGCTCAAGGGCGGATTCAACGCCTTCCTCATGTGGGACCGCATCAAATCCTCCGTACCGAGCCGGTTCAACCTGCACACGCTGACCACGTCAATAGACCAGGCCCCCGGGTTGCTCACGGCCCACGGTTATCAGGGAGTGGATCTGGATGTTCACCTCCTCGGATCGGCGCAGCCCTCGGTTGGCCTCGACAAGGGCAAAGTCTCCGGTGATTGGCCACAGGAGAACCAGCAGTGGCTGCAGCTTGGCCAACCTGCCGGAACAGACCACACGGTTATGCTCCAGCCACGGGCGAAGGACGCAAAGCCAATCGAAACCATCGAACGCGCAACCGGCTCCGGTACCCTCAAAGCGTTCGAGTTTGTCGCTGCCAACGGAGAGCGTGCCCTGGTTGTCCTCAATAGCGGGGACGCGACCGCCAGTACCGAGCTCGGACTGACAGGAGACTGGACGGGCGCTACCCCCGAGGCAAACGGCTCCATCAACGGCACCGCCGTTAACGTCAGCGCTCATCAGGCTCTGGTCCTCATGAAGGCCTCGTAGGGCCAAGAATGCGGAAGGATTAGCTGAGGCGGCCCAAGACGGTCCCGCCTCAGCTAACCTGCAGAACTGAAAATTGGCACGGCGCACAAAAGGCCGGTGGAAATGGCATCATCAGCCATCTCCACCGGCCTTCCGGCATCCCAGGAAGATCATGTCCCTCGGCGTGCACCCCGGTCCGATCCGTCGGGAATTCCCAGCAGGAGGGCGGCGCTGGATTCCTCGTCCGTGCGGAGGGGGCGTCCCGGATAATCGCTGTTCCTGTGGATCGATGACCTGCTGCAGGAACATGGCACGGTGCCCGGCAGCCGTTTGCCCCTGATACCGGGTAAACCCGCGGGCGTGAGTGTCCGGAAGAACCAACAGGGGAAGTAGTTTGTGGCTTCCCCGTATACTCCCACGTACCCATTTTCACGGGTGAGGCCGGCCAGGCTCAGCCCGTAATAGTGGGGACCGTAAGGCATCCGCCGGACCTGGCGGCCTTAGTCATCGAGCTTGCTAAGGGCGAGGCCCTTCACACCGGCCTGCTTTAAGCGTTAAGAAATGACCGGGGTGTGTACCGGGATCCATATCCTCATGGTCGAGCTGCCGCGTTCGGCCCAGGAGTGGTACGGGACCAGCGCCGCTTGGGCGCTGCCGGCGGTCACCGTGTCATTTTGGTTTGCGAAGGGCCAGGCGCCCCCGGCCGGTCCCCGGTGCAGTCCGCCCAGCTGTACGGTGATGGTGCCGTCCTTTTCGGTGAGGCCTGCCGCTGTGTCTATGTGGGCGTCGGCGAGCTCCCATCCGGCCGGTAGGTCAACAGATTCCAGGGCGAAGACTTCGGGACCGCGCTCGATGGCCACGCAGCCGCGGACAGCGTCAATCCGGTCATCGGGCCAGGAGAATCGGGGAGCCATCGGAAGGTCGAGGATGATTTCCTGCCCGGGCCGGAAAGCCTCTGTGACTGTGATTGTTCCGGGGCCGGCAGGCTTCGGCCCTTCGCCGGCATTCAGCGTCGCGCCGGTGGCCCAGGCGGGGACCCGCAGACTGATGCTGACGGGCGTACCGGGCGCTTCGGCCACGGTCAGCTTGATCCGTCCTGTGGCTGGGTAGTCGGTTTCGACGTCCAGGATCAGGGCGCCGGTGGCCAGTTCGGCGCGGATGCGTCCAGCCGCGTACTGGTGAATCTGTACTCCGTCTGCGTCCGTGGTTGCTACATAGGAGCTGAGGCTTGCCAGGGTCCGGGCGACGTTGGGCGGGCAGCAGGACACTTCGAACCACGCCTCACGGCCGCTGGAGCCTCCCCGGATGCAGACGCCGTCTTCGTTCAGTGGCGCCTCCCCGGCGGTAGTGCGCTGATGCAGGGTGTTGGCGTAGAAAAAGGACTTCCCGTCGGCGGAGGGCGATGTGGCCACAATGTTGTAAAGCGTCCGCTCGATCAGGTCCGCGTATTGTGGGTCCCCCGTGGCCAGCAGCAGGCGCCAGCTGAACATGTTGGAAGCGACTCCGGCGCATGTTTCACAGTACGATCGATCCGGCGGGAGCACGAAGTCTTCGCCGTAGGCTTCGTCCATGTGATGTGAGCCCATTCCGCCGGTGATGTAGGTGCGGCAGGCAACGGTGTTCCGCCATTGGAGCTTCAGGGCATCGAGGAGTTCGGTGTCGTTGGTTTCAACCGCAACGTCGACGGCGCCGGCGGCGAGGTACAGGGCGCGAACGGCATGGCCGCGCAGGACCTTGGCCGCGCGGACGGGCATGTCGTCCTGCCAGTAGGCCTGGCCGAATTCAAAGAGGGGCAGTGTTCCGGTGCCTCTGCGCTCGATGAAGGTCCTGGCCTGGTCCAGGTAGCGCCGTTCGTCGGTGACCCGGTACAGCTCCACGAGGGCTACCTCGATCTCGGCGTGCCCGCATACTTTATCCAGCCCGCGGGGCCCGAACATGATGCAGACGTGGTCAGCAAGTTTTCGGGCAACGTCCAGGAGCTTTACCGCCCCGGTGGCGCGGTGGTTGGCTACTGCAGCCTGGATCAGGTGGCCGAAGCAGTACAGCTCATGGCCCCACTTGAAATCGGAGTAGCGGGGCTGCTGCCAGGGCCGGCCAAAAAGCGTGTGCAGGTAGCCGTCCGGCTCCTGGGCTGCGGCCAACTTGTCGATGAAGGCATCCATGACCTCACTGAGTTCCGTTTCGCCGGAGCGGGCGTGTTCCCAAGACATGGCTTCGATCAGCTTGTAGATTTCCGAGTCGGCGAATTCCCGTCCTCGGTGCTCGTACTTTTCCTTCCCAGCCGCCTTCTCAAGGTTGCCCAACCAGTCAAGCCGGGTGACCCAGGAGACGCCATGAGGAATGATGGCGGCACGGTTCAGTTCTTGGCGTTCCCCCCAGAAGCCACCCGACAGGGATACAGCCGGCAGGGGCAATGGCGAAAGAACACCAGTCGAGGGGGCGACTGGAAAAGTCTTTGCTGCGGGGACGTAAACGGATTTCATTGGGCCTCCATATGCCGCCGCAAGGCGGCGGGCTGGATTTTCGACAATGTTTGAGGAGAGAGAAACTTCGGTATGGCTAGGCCGGTCGCGCCGGATGTTCCGCGGCGAGCTGGGGGACACCGTAGACGGGGTCTTGGGTAACCGGGCGGACATCGGTTATTCCGTCCCTGGCCAAGGCTTCACGGAAGGCTGATTGAAGCCGCAGTACGTGCATGCCGAGCCCTCCTCCCAGGACAACGGGTCCCGCGATGCCCAATTGAGACAGTGTCTGCGCTGTCATATCAGCGAGATCCTGCCCGGCACGGTCAAGCATCTTCTGACTGGGAACGTGTCCAGCGTCGGCGCCCTCTACTACCAGACGTGCCTGCTGCGCCCAGTACCGGCGTCCTGTGCCCGCCGAATGGAACAGCGCGATCAGTTGATTCGGATGATCCAGATCGCATGCGCGGAGGAGACTCCGGGTGAGGGCGTCCGCTTCGTAGCCTTGGTTCATTCTGCGCAGGCTGTGGCGGACAGCTTCCCGGCCGAGCCAGTATCCGCTTCCTTCGTCTCCCAGCAGGTATCCCCAGCCCCCTGCACGTGCATCGACTCCGCGCGGATTGCGTCCCCAGGCCGCTGACCCCGTCCCGGCGATGACGGCGACTCCGCTGCTGACTCGGCCTGCTGCCAGCAGCAGCCGCGAGTCGTGGACGACGGTGGTCAGGGCTTTCGGTGCGAAAGGTGCAATCAGAGCTTTTAGGGCTTCGGCATCGGCGTCCGAGTCGATTCCGCCGGCACCGGCGTATACCTGCCGGACGTCGCCGTAGCCAATCTCCGCGAAAAGCTCTGCGAGGTGGGCGCGGGCACCTTCCCGGCTGACGTTCTGGACGTTGGCACTGCCGGCGATACTGTCAGCGACAGGCACGCCATTTTCGAACCGTACGCCGTGGGTCTTGGTCCCACCAATATCCAAACCGATCAAGGCTCCCGTTGCGACACTGGCCGTATGAATCCCCTCGGCTGTGAACACGGAGTTTGTTGAGTTGGTCATATCACGCCTGACATGTCGCTGAGCTCCAGTGCGGTTTTCAAAGCGGCGGTATGGGGACCCTCGGGGATCGTCGAGCCCAGCAGCGCCGCCGCGGCGTCAACCGCACGGGAGACTTCATCGCCGCCCCTGATCAGTCCGGTGAAGGTTCGGCGGACAGCAGTTGGGTCGTTGGCGGCGGCAAGAGTGGAGCTGGCCTGTTGCAGGACCTCGTGGATTTCTGGCCCTGTCTCCCTGAAAGAGGTCACGAGCGCGTCGAAAATCGCTTTGGTCTCAGTTGCAGGACGGAACCCGCACAAAGCTTCGAAGTCCGTGAGGGCCAGAATCATCTCGGGCTTGTGGTTAGGGTCCTTATAGTTGCGTGCCTGGGCATCTTTCGGGACGCCGAGAGCATCTTCAGCTGCGAAGCCGGACGCGGTTTGTTCCCGTGTCGGGTGTACCTGAAGTGACAGTGCAGATTCAGCAGCCAGCACCTTCATCAGGAACGGCAGTGTGCTCCCGAAAGCGGCGTGCCTGTCCGGCCCCAGCAGGCCTTCCGGATCGGCACCAATCAACTCATTCAAGCGTTCGCGGCCGGTGTCCAGGACTGCCACTGACGGCGCTCCTGGATGGGCGCCGATCCACATCTCCGCCTCAGGGGCACCTGAGGGTGTGCGGCCAAGGTAGTCAGCGATGAGTGTCGTGGAACTCCAGGCGCTATCCCTGATCCGGTTGTTCAGTTTGTACATGGCTTCTTCTCTCGGAACCAGGAACCGCAAATGGCTCGGACGTATCAGCGGTGGGAGGGAGTCGTCAACTATTGGGTTTCACCCGTTCAGTCGTGCCCAACGCAGCTTCTACGGTGAAGGTCACTGCGGAGGGACGTCCATTGGGCGTGGTGGCGGTGAGGAATAGGTAGCCGGATGGGTCCCACTTTGTCTTGAAGCCCTTGCCTGATCCCAGCCGGTTGAAGGTGACTTCCTGGCCGGCCCAGCGGGGCAGGTGCAGTGTCAGTTCGTTTTGTGTATGCCCGCGGTGCCAGACCGTTATCAGGTCCCTTTCGGACGCCCGGAGTCCCACGGACAACCACTGGTCCTTCCACAGGGGTATTCCTGACGGATAGAACGCGGTGGACGCCTGGATTTCCGGCAGTATTTCCTTGTGCACTGATACCGCTTCGCGGACTAACGCCAACTGGCCGGTTGTCATCCTGTCGAGGAAGCCCGAGAGGCACATCCGGCCGAGCATCCCGGTTGCCAAGGTGAACCGTATTTCCTCGTCGTCCATTTCGGGCTGGGGGTAGGACCAGTTGGCTGCCTGCTCGGGGAGGACGCTGAGGAAGGCGTTGGCCGCGATGGGCGGATACAGCAGCGGATCCTGCTGGTCCGAGGTTGACTGAAGGTCAAGGCGTGCCAGCAGCGCATAGTCCTGCCGCATCGCACCGGAGGCACAGTTTTCGATGATTACCTGGGGATGGCGGGCCTTCACGCCGTCCAGCCAGTCAAGGTAGCCCCGGTTATGCCCGAGCAGACCGGCGCCGGAGGAGCTGGCGCCGAGATCAGTTCCGGTACCGGCGGTGATGTTGTAGTCGAGCTTGAAATACACCGTGTTGAAGTCGGCCACGAGCCGGTCCACCGTCTCATCAAGGTGCGCTCTCGCTGCCGGATGCCTGAAGTCCAAGTGGTACCGACCGTGTTCTACTATCCGGACATCACGGCGCTGAAGGAATGCCTCTTCGGGCAGAGATGCGGCCACGGGGCTCCGGACGCCCACCACTTCCGGTTCCAGCCAGAGCCCGACGCCCATGCCGGAGGAGCTGATGGCGTCGGTGACCTCTGAGAGACCGTTGGGGAACCGTGCAGTTGAGGGTTGCCACTCCCCCACAGCGTCCCACCAGTCGGTTGTGTCGTCGTACCAGCCGGCGTCGATGCAGAAGATGTCAGCACCGGCGTCAGCGGCAGCTGTGACCAGCGGAAGGAGCCTTTCGGTGCTGGGGTCCCCCATCAGGGTGTTCATGAAGTCGTTGTAGATCACGGGCGGCTGGCGCGAAAAAATGGGGCCCCGGAGCGCCCGGCGGTGTGCGGTCATCTGGGCAAGCGCACCCTGCAGACCGGCCCGGCTGATGGCCAGGGCTGCCGGCACGGTAGAGAACTCCTCGCCGGGCTGCAGGGCATGAAGCCAGTTGTGTTGATCATCTGTGGGACCGAGCAGGGCGAGGCCGAGGGCGTCGCGGGTCTCGCTCAGTTCCCAGGCCCATCCCCCGTTGTGTTCAACCTGCCACATCCAGCACCACTGGTCATCGGCATCGACAACTGCAGCGGTGGGTAGAGGCCCCCCGGTGGACCAGGATGAGGTCGAAGCGCGCAGCAGGTGCCCCCGTTGGTCCTGTTCGTGAAGGCCCAGGTTCAAATCAGGCAGGTTCCGGCGTACGTCTTCCACGGTCCATTGGTTTTCACCCAGCCATTGCGAGGTGGCCGAGGCCAGTTGCAGGGTGGCGGCGTCGACGGGGTGGTGTCCGGCCAGGAGCGGGAGGGCCAGTGTCGAGACGGCCTGAAGCGCGACGGGTTTGCTTCCGCTGTTGCGGACGGACGTGACGGCCTGGACGGTTGCGGTACCGGTGGCGGCGCGGAGGACAACTTCTGCTTCCAATCGGGTTTCCTCGTCACGCTGGAGCACGGTGAGGATGTGCCAGTCGCCATCCGTTGTGATTGTGTGCCCGATGTATCTAAGCCGCTTGCCAATGGCGGATTCAGCGTAGCGTTGGCTGGTTCTGGCCCTGCCCTCCTCAACGGTGAGGATTTCCACCAGGGCAGGACCGGACGCCAGCGGTGCAGAAGGGGCTTCGGCCGGATGCAGGTAGGCGACACCGACAGGGCTTTCGCTGTCGGCACGAAGCACCAGTTGCAGGGTGTCGTTTGACCATGAAATAAAACGGGGTTCCATCGTTATGCCATCCTTGTCAGGTCGCTTTGGCTAACCGGGAACCGCTGGGGTGCGGCTGCGGCGTAACGTTCAATTTCATCCATCGCGTAGGCTGCCAGCCGGTGCAGCTCGTTACCCATCGAACCAGCAATATGGGGTGTGAGCAGTACATTGGGAAGCGTGAACAACCGGTGGCCGACGGGCAGGGGTTCCGGGCTGGTGACGTCCAGGAAGGCATTGAGCCGGCCTGATTCCAGCTCAGCAACCAGTGCGTTGTGGTCCACGAGTTCCCCCCGGGCCGTGTTGATCAGGGTCGAGCCGTCCTTCATGGCGGCAAGCTGCGCCGGTCCAATCATGAGCAGGGTCTCTGGCAGAACCGGCGCGTGTAACGACACCATGTCGCTGCAGCTCAAAAGCTCATCCAGACTTACCCGGCGGGCGCCCAGCCGCAGCGCCTCCGCGTCGCTGATCGTTGGGTCATACACGGTGACATCAAAATCAAAGGGCCGGAGACGTTCAAGGACCAGCCTTCCGATGGTGGATGCTCCGACGATTCCGATGGCCCGCTCGTAGTTACCGGTGTCCGGGAACTCCAACTCCCGGTCAATTTTGGTTTGGCGCTGCGTGTAGAGGTGGCTGGCAGTGATCGCTGACTTTCCGGCCAGGAGGATGAGCCCGAGGGTGTATTCGGCAACGGGCAACGCGTTGGCTTCTGCAGCCGTTGTCACGATGATGCCTTGCTCCCAGCATTCGGGCAGGACATGGCCCTTGACGCTTCCGCCCGCGTGGGCAATGAGCTTGAGCCGGGGCATGCGGGCAAGAACGGTTGCGTCGATGCGGGGAGAGAACCAACCGGTGAGGAGAACATCCACGTCTCGGATGGCTTCGTCGGGCGTCGTGTCGAAGTCCTGGATGACCATGCTGAAGTCGCAGTCGCAGATCGATTCGAGCCGGCTGCGGAGACGTTTGGAAAACAGGGCGTCCCGCAGGTCGGCATCCTGCATTGCCAGAGCCACTTTGGGCCTGAGCACAGGCGTTCCTGACGCGGTGGTGCTGTGCAGTGCTGCACTCAATTGATGTCCTCATCCCAATGTCTGTCGAGCCATGTCCGGACGGACTCCAGTGCGACGTCCAGCTGAGCCGCCTGCGGATACCAGGCTTTTTCCCACTCAAGAGTCACCGGACCGCAGTATTCGTGGCGGACCAGCAGTTGGCCAAACTCCTCGGTGGGCAAGGAGCCCTTGCCGATCGGCAGGGGTGTACTGCTGGCGGGCATGTTGGCGTCTTTGATTTGGACGCAGCCGCGGCCGGTCGCCAGCCAGGGGGCGAGGGTTTCCCACGTCTCTTCCAGCTGTTCGCCTACACGCCAGGGATGCAGGACATCCCATACCACCCCCACGGGTCCGTCCACTCTGTGGAGGATCGCGGCGATGTCCTTGCCCGTGGGATGCGAATCGTGAGTCTCCAGCACTGGCAGGACGCCGAGGTCAGCGGCGTATGAGGTGATGGCACTGAGCCTTCGTGCCGCCCGGTCATCTACTTCTTCACGTGATTCCATCAAGGGCGGGACGTCGATGAAGGCGGCAGGTCCGGTATCTGCTCCGGGAAATACCCGGACCATGGGTGCCCTGAGGTCCCTGGCGAAGGCTATTGCCTGGGTGAGCTCGGCGAGGACCGCTTCATCGGGCCCCGGAGCCGCTACCTTCACGTAGCTCGCGATGGCGGTTACCTGCACACCTGCAGCCTCAATCCGGCGTCGCAGGTCGCCCCGGGCCGGTGTGCCCATCTGTGGGTCGGCGATTTCCCCCGGCGCGAGCCGCAGTTCGATGCCCCGGATGCGGTGTTGTTGCAGCCAGGTCAGGACGACGTCCAGGGGTGTCCCTGGTGCGCCCAGCGTTGAGGCGGACGGCGTGATCATGTTGTTCCTCTGGTTTGGAAGGGATCAGCCCTTGAGGCCTGCGCTGGCCATGCCCTCAACGAAGCGCTTCTGGGCAAAGATGAACAGGATGATCATGGGCAGCGTGGCGAGCGTGGCGCCGGCCATGAGGTAGGGCCATTGCACGTTCAGAGGATCCTGCGAGAAGATCGCAAGCCCTACCTGCAGGGGCCGGAGCTCATCTGAGTTGGTGACGATGAGGGGCCACAGGAAGCTGTTCCACGCCGCTTCAATCTGGAAGACACCGATGGTGACCAGAGCCGGCTTGACCAGGGGCGTCATGATCCGGAAGAAGATCCCGAACTCTCCAAGTCCGTCCACCCGCGCTGCGTCGGCCAGCTCGGAAGGAAGCGTGACGTAGAACTGGCGGGCCAGGAAGGTATAGAGCGGTGCGATCGCCAAGGGAATGATCAGAGCCCACCAGGTGTTGAGCCACCCGGTCCCGCCCATCCCGAGGATGTCATTGCCGCCAAAGAAGGGAATGGACTTCACCAGCAGGAACAACGGCACCAGAATGATCTGGAAGGGAACCATCATCAAGGCGATGAAATAGTTCAGGATTCCCTTTGCTCCGCGGATCGGAGCTTTTGCCAACGCGTATCCGGCCATGGTGCAGAAAACCAGCGTCAGCGCGGTTTCCCCAAGGGTAAGGACCAGGCTGTTCCAGAAATAGCGGAGGAATGGTGCTGCGTCCATTGCCTCCACAAAGTTGGACCAATGGAATTCCGTGGGCAGCCAGGAGAACGTACCAACTTCGCCGTTTGATTTGAGCGCGGTGAGGATCATCCAGATGAACGGACCGACCATGAGCAGACTGCCCAGTGCGAGTACGACATAGAGGACTACGCGCCCCGGCGTGAGATTCTTACTGCGCATCCTGGTTTTTCCTTTGCGAACGACCACCCAGGTAGATGAAGGCAGCGACGAGTATGAGCATGATCACCGTTTCGGCCGAGGCATAACCGAGGCGGAGGCCTTCAAAGGCATTGTTGTAGATGTCGAAGGTCAGCACGGTGGTGGAATTGACCGGACCGCCCTTGGTCATGACGAAGACAAGGTCGAAGACCTGGAACGTCTGAACGATGGCAGTGATCAGCACGAAATAGTGGGCCGGGCCGAGGGCGGGCCAGATGACGCTGCGGAAAACCTGCCAGCGATTGGCGCCATCCAGGTTCGCAGCCTCAAGCAGTTCGTTGGAGACGCCCTGAAGAGCCGCCAAGTAGACGATCATCTTGGCACCCAGTCCTTGCCAGATGCCGACGGCCATCAGAGCAGGCAGGGCCGTGGCGGGGTCGTTCAGCCACTCGGAGCGGGTCAGCCCGAAAAGGCTCCCTACGGCGTTGGCCAGGCCGGCGCTGGGGTGGTAGATCCAGAGCCATACCGAGGCGACCGCCACGGTCGCGGTCACGACCGGCAGGTAGTAGACAGTCCTGAAGAAACCAAGGCCTCGGATCTTTTGGTTTAGTCCCAGCGCGATGATCAGCGCCAAAACCATGGACAGGGGAACGACGGCGAGCGTGTAAAGGATGGTGTTGCGGAACGCCGCTTGGAAGCGGGCGTCCTGGAACAGCTCGACGTAGTTTTCCGTGCCGATCATCTGCCAGGCGCCGGAAAAATCGTAGTTCGTGAAGCTCAGAAAGATTGCGGCGAGGGCGGGCACGGCGAGAAAGAATGTCGAGTGCAACAGGGCCGGTGCCAGGAGCAGCCAACCGGCACGGGACTGCTGTCGGGTAAGACGTGACTTCCGCCCCGCAGGGCGTGCGGCGCGGGTGCTAACCGCCCCCGCCGCACGCACCGCTGGTTTGGCCTCTTTGAGAGTGCTCACTTTGACTGCTGCTCCAGAGCCTTGAGCGTTTCCTCGACTGACTTCTTACCCAGAAGGGCATCATCAAGGCTTGTTCCAAACGTCCCACGCAATTCGAGCCAATTGGCGGCTCCGCCCTCAAACTTGGCGTCGCCAAGGTTTGCGGCCACGAACGTGCTCGCGGGGTTGGACTTTACGACCGGCGAATCCGCGGCGTCCTTGCCTGCCGGGACCGCGAAGTTCAGGGTCGCGATGCCGGCCTCAGCCTCCGGCTTGCTGAGCTCCTGGATGAAGTCCCACGCCGCTGCCTTAAGCTTGCTGCTCTTACCTACTGAGGCAAGCTGGCCGCCGGTGAACATGGAGCCTTCCTTGTCTTTGACGTTGAAGTAGACGAGGTCATCACAGACGGCCTTGCCTACGCCCTTGTCGGAGCAGTCAATGTAACCGCCGGTGAATCCTATGGCAGCTTCGCCCGTGTTGACCAGGGGGGATTTCGCGGCGTTCTGTGCACCGTACTTCTGCACGTTGTTCACCATGCTCTTCATCCATTCAAGGGTCTGCACGCCCTCGGAACCGGAGAACTCTGCTTCGCCGTCGGTGTTGTACAGGGGCTTGCCCAGTGACCCGAGCAGAGCAACGAAGTCCTGGCGGTAGCCACCCGGCGCCGCCCAGAAGTCAAATCCTGCCTGGGTGATGTTCCCGACGGCATCCTTGACGGTGAGCTTCTCGGCAGCGGTCTTGATTTCGGCCATGGTTGTCGGCGGCTTTGACGGATCAAGACCCGCCTTCTCGAAGAGTGATTTGCGCAGGGCCAAAGGCTTGGGCCCTGCGATCAACGGAACGGCGTAGACCTTGCCCTTGTATTCCGAAGCCGGGACGAGGGCGGGGTTCGTCGACTTGCCAAGCGATTCGGCGGTGGCACCGAACGTTGAGAGGTCCTCAAAGACGTTCTTGGCGGCGAACGGAGGCACCCAGCCGATCCCGGTCACCAGGACGTCGTAACCCTGGCCTCCAGCAATGGAAGTGGAAATTTTCTGGTTCAGGGTGTCGAAGGTTGCGAAGTCAGGTTCGACAGCTACTTGCGGATATTTGGTCTTAAAGGAAGCCACCACCTTCTCAAGCTCGGCTTTGCCTTCGTTGCTGGCGGGGTAGCTCGGAACCAGGACCCGAAGAGTTCCTGTCACTTCCGCGGGGTTCGAAGCGGGGGCAGTAGATGCACCGCCGGAGCCGCAGGCTCCCAGAGCCAGGGTGCCGGCGACTGCCAGCGCGAGAAATCCTGCACGTCGACGTGCCATATCAAATCCTCCTGATGTAGCCACCCGGCGTTGGATGGCGCTGCATCGAGTGTATGATATCGATATCAGAGGCGCAAGTCACAGCGGTCATTCCATAGGATGATGAGACGTGAAGCGGCTCCGGTCCCCCGGCAATGATGCTGCAGACACTGAATGGAAGTTATGGAACAGCAAAGGCGCAGACCCCGAAGTGCGGCAGTCATGGCTGCTTTTGAAACTGTCGGGGACACCCTCCTTCTGCAGGTCCTGTTCCTGCTCGCCAGCCTTCCGATGTTTACTGTGGTTCCTGCGGCCGTCGCTTTGCAGCGCGCACTGCGCAAAACGGTCATCGAAGAGTGCCCCGGGGTGGCCCGATTTTTCTTGAGGGAGTTCTGCTGGGCCTGGTCCCGTGCTGGATATGTGGGCTTGGCCCTGCCGGTAGCCATGGCTGCAGCTGCCTTTTCCATACTGTTCTGGCTGGCAACACCAGGAGTTGCCGGCGTGCTGGCACTGTGCGTAATCATCCCGATCTGTGGCATAGGGGCCGCGGCTTACGTGGCACTGTTGGCCGTGTCCATGGTTGCCGAGGATGACGTCACCGGCCCGGAGCTTTTGAGATCGACTCGGGGTCTGATGCTGGCTAAGTCCCTGCCCCTTGCCGGCTGCATGGTTGTCTTGAGCACCTGGCTGCTTCTGGCCTTCCGCCTGCCGACCTTGATTCCGCTAGGCAGCGGATTAGTCCCTGCCTTTCTCGCCTGGCTGCTCGTCCGCCAACAAATGGGCGCCCGCAACAGCGCCACGGGATAACCTTCCCCATAGAGCTTCAATTGGAACGGCAAGGACGGACATGAGAATTACGAAAGATTCCCGCCAACCGGTGATCGCCGACGTGGCCCGCCTTGCGGGTGTCTCCGTACCAACAGTCTCGCGCGTTTTAACCGGAAACATCCCGGTTAGCGAGGAGCGTCGGCAGAGAGTGTTGGCTGCAATCGAAGAGCTGAATTACCGACCGAGCTCACTAGCCAGAGCGCTCAAAAGCGGCGAAAGATCGATGATCGCGATCTTTGCTGCCAGCACCTCCACCTATGGCTACGCCAACACGCTGGCCGGCATCGAGGAGGTGGCGCAAGGAGCAGGCTACTCCGTCGTGATATCGGCTGTGAAATCTTCCGAAGACCAGGATGTGAAAGCCGCGCTCGAAATAGCCCTGCAACAGCAGCTTGCAGGGATCATCGTCCTCGACTTCGATCCATCAGGCGCAGAGGTGCTAAAGCAACTGCCGAAGAGCATACCCACTGTCGCTGCATCCGGGTTCTCAGCTGGCCAGCCCGGCTTTCCCTACGCGTTCATTGATGAGTACGCAGCCGGACGCGAGGCCACGCAACACCTGCTCGACCTGGGACACTCAACAGTCCATCACCTGGGCCTTTATCCTCTGACCCAGTTCTCGGGGCGATACCAAGGATGGCACGATGCACTCTCGGATGCCGGCATCAAGCCGCCCCCTGTACTCGAAGCCTCCCGCGCCCCGAGATCGGGCTACGAGCAAGGACTTCGAATCGCCGCCGATCCAGGAATAACAGCTGTCTTTTGCTCAAATGACGGACTCGCTCTCGCAGCCCTCCGCGCACTCACCGAGAAGGGAGTAACGGTTCCCGACGAGGTATCCATCATCGGCTGGGACAACCAGCCCTTCAGCGAGTTCACATGGCCCGCCCTGAGCACAGTCGCCCCCGACTTCAAGGACCTCGGCATTAGAGCCTTCCGTTTGCTCCAACAGCAGCTGTCCGGAGCGGAGGAAATTGCTGACTCAACGGTCCGACCCCAACTTTTGGAAAGAGAATCCACCGCCGCACCAGGTCGGCGGCCAGTAGCCTCCCCCTCCCAGTAAGCGCCGTGCAGGGCAACTACGTTCACAGCCGTACGCGACCCCTATGTGATTGGACGCAGGTCCAGAGCCAACTCAAGCGAAATTGTCCAGTCAATCCACGCCCCAATCTGACGTCAATCAGGTTCAAAGGGGTGGTCGGAGTAGAAATTGATCCTTCTATTCTGACAATGCCTTGCGAATACTCTTAGATCGGAAACTGGCAGCCCTGACTCCGCCGACCGCCAGCGCAAGCGCCCGGCTTCATCTGGGCCAGGTCGCCCGTTGGTACGTGCGATCGATACAGTAATTGAGGCTCCCGCCCGTCATGGTGCCGCGCTCCCCGACGCTTGATCGCAATAGGGCATCCGCACTGTTTGTCACGCTGCCTCAAGGGTCCCGCGGTCCTGTCCAACCCGGAAGTCACGCGCCGCGCGTTACGGAGATACCCGTCGCCGGTGCCAGCACGGGCACACCTAAAGCAGTGTGTTTGTTTCCGCGCCTCGCTCCAATCAGCTCCGGCCGACGCCCGCTCGCCTGTCTCATAACTAAGGATGAGTACTCGAGGCGAATTCCAGTGGTGCCTGCAACACCGGACTTAGTTGACTGGGTTCGAGACTAGCTCGGAGAGGACTTCTGCGGGCGTTCGGTAGCCGTGTCGTTTCCGTGGCCGGCGGTTGAGTTCCGCGGCGACGTTTTCGAGGATTCCGGGCCCGTGGAACGACAGGTCGGTGCTTTTCGGGAAGTACTCGCGGAGGAGCCCGTTGGTGTTTTCGTTGCTGCCGCGTTGCCAGGGCGAGTGTGGGTCGCAGAAATAGATCGGCATACCGGTCGCCATCGTGATCTCCTGATGCCGGGACATCTCCGCTCCTTGATCCCAGGTCGTCGAACGGCGCAATTGCTCGGGCAGGCTGTTCATCGCGGTGATCATGGCATCGGCGACGGTGCGGGCGGTGTGGTCCTCTGGCAGATGCAGCAACATCACATATCCGGTTGTGCGTTCGACAAGGGTCCCGATCGCGGATTTCGATGCCGTTGAACCGATGATTAAGTCCCCTTCCCAATGGCCGGGAACGGCGCGGTCCTCGACCTCGGCCGGCCGGTCAGAGATCATCACCATCTCCTGGAACCGTTGCGGGCGAGGACCCTCCGACCTTTGCGGGCGCCGACGCACCCGCCCGGACCGTAGCGCCGTCGCAACTTCCAGGCGCAAGGATCCGCGGCCCTGGACGTAGAGGGCCTGATAGATCGTTTCGTGTGACACCTGCATCTCCGGATTCTCCGGATGCTCCACCTTGAGTCGGCCCGCGACCTGTTCCGGGCTGAACCGGTCGGTGAGCATCGTGGTGACCTGTTCACGTAACGCTAACCCGTCCAGCTTCCGTGGCTTCGGCCTGCGCGCACGAGCCCACGTCTGCTCCTGCGCGAGCGATGGCGAATACCGGTCACTGACGCGGTTCCTCGCGATCTCCCGGCTGATTGTCGACGGAGCCCGGCCCAGGAAGGCGGCGATACGACGTACTCCATGGCCCTGGGCAAGCTGGAAGCCGATCTCTTCCCGCTCACGCAACGACAAAAGCCCTGCACGGGGCACACTGAAATCCGGAAGCGGCGATGGCAACACCTTCTGATGGTCGCTCAACCACCGGTACGCGGTCGGACGCGACACCCCGGCCGCCCGCGCCGCTACGGCTACCGCCAGCCCGGCATCCAGCCCTTCCCAGAACGCTAAACGAACACTCAACCGCGACCACGGTCTGCCCATCGATGACACCCCACAGAATTCAGGGTGTTGCACTCACCACCTGAACTCGCCACGCAAGGGTTTCGAGACAGTCGGGGTGTGTAGCGTTTAGGGCACCTTCACCGGGCATTTATGCGGGCGGGGTATACGGGACACCTCGAAATCCGTCCTCGCAAAGCCGCACGTCAGAACCGGATTGTCGCAGTTAGGGACCGGCTTACGGGACGTTATGCTGACCGTCCCCCCGGGTGGTGGAACAAGACCCGTGAATAGAACGCGGCCGCCCGGGCTCGTACTACGAGTACCTCCTGCTTCAGGGGGCCAGATCCAACCATGTACCGAACTTGGAATCACCCGCCAGACCCTCTACCCGCACGTGCCGCCCAGCGGGGAGTTGCGACCCGACGGCGAAAAGCTACTTGCGAGGTAGACGCACAGGGAGTTACCCGTGTTGCACCTGGACATTTTCAAGGCCTGCGTTCAATTGGGTTGGGGCAAGCGGCTGGGCTCTGCTGCTGACCCGGTCGACAGCTGGGATATTGCGGTCAGGGGACGATACTCCCAAGGCCCTCCCACTCTTTGGTCACGTTGTTGAGAACGGTCGTCCCGGTGCCGGATCCTCTTACTTCTCGGAAGCCATACTGGAACCCTTGGATGGAATATTCTTCGGCTGTTCCATCCCTGTACTGCTGGGGCAACAGGAGTGCGATGTAATCCTTTCCGACCTTGATCTCAGCATCCTCGGAATACATTTTTTTGACGTACTCGATTCCGGTTGGCTTCTGACCGCCGTTGAGGTTCGTGAACTTGTCCTGCTGTTGGGGATTGAGGCTCTTCCAGTACTCATCGAAGGAGACGATTCCACCACCCTTGTTGTAGGTCAGCTGAGCACCCGGTTTCACGTCTCCCTTGTATACCGTTTGGATGGTCATTTTTCCGATGGTCTGGGGGAAGGTGTATTGATCGAAGATGGGGCTGTAGGTGCGTCCACCGTCGATTGAGTCGATGTGCACGCGGGCCACGACGGGAACCGTGTTGAATCCGTAATATGGGTCCTTCAGGTCCCAAATAAAGTCAGAGGCGGTTTCAGTCTGCTGAATTTCGTCACTTGGGATGGTGGCGTATGCGTCATGAGAATTCGCTGCTGCATTGTTGGGGGGCTCGGCAGCCGCGCAACAGGCAACGGAACTTTTATCCGTGGCGGGCTGTTGCAGTGCTATGGCTGCTCCGCTGACCGCCAGGGCGACCGCCACGCCGGACAGAAGGATCTTTTTGCCTTTGGTGTGCTGGAAGCTGCGGTTTTCCGGGGTTCCATCTTGGGCAACTTTAGTCAGGAGCTCTTCAATAGCTTTGCTGCGTTCCACGGTGAAGTGCGGTGACCCTGTGATCTCATTCATGGTGTGCCCTCTTCAGGAGTCAGTGAAGTTGCCGGCAGCAGGCCGTCGTGTGGATTGAGCAGCTGGGACAGTTTGTGTTTGGCTCGCGAGAGCCGAGACTTCACTGTCCCTGGTGGGATATTCAGCAACTGGCTTACCTCGGCGGTACTCATCTCCTCCAGAACGCAAAGGGCAACGATCTCCTGGTCCTTTCGGCCAAGAGTGCGGTAGGCCCGATGAAGGAGCTGGGATAGTCGGTCCTGGTCAACGGCCTCGGCTACGTAGTCTCCGTGATCCGGTGCCATCTCTGGCTGGGGCAGTTTCCGGATGAGCTTTTCATACCGAAGAGCGGACCGCCGTCGGTTCCTAGCAACGTTGGTAGTTGTTACCAGTAGCCAGCCGACTATGGAATCGTTAACCAGTCGAACCTTCGACCTGCAACGCCAAGCTTCGAGGAACACCATCGCGGTGACGTCTTCAGCCTCATGGGGAGTCCCGACAAGGCGCAGGCTATGACCAAAGACTCTGTCCCTGTGGAGAACAAAGAGTGAAGCGAACGCGGGACCGTCACCTTCTAAGACGCGCAACCACAGGTCACTGTCCGTATGCGCCTTTCCTTGGTTCCCCATACCCATAAGTGTCCGGCAAGCCCGTTTCGGTTCCATAGGAACTAGGGAACTTTCTTGAGACCTCTCCCACCGGCCGTTAAGCGATCCCTTACCGGGTGGCTGTGGGACTCCCACGAAAACTGGGATGTTCAATAATCTAAGTTGGGGCTACGCTTCAGCACATGAACGAGCACGCGGTACCCGGTCCTGCCGACGGGTACTTGTTTGAGTTCAAGGGAAAGCACCCCCTTCGTGAGACCGCCCGCTGGGTATCTGGCGTCGGTCTGGTTTGCGCGGGAGTATCCATCGCGATCATAGGGAACGTCTTCCATTCCTACTTATCCATGCCGCTTGGGATTGCAGTAGCGGTTCTTGGCGCCATCATGCTCGTCTTGTACTCAATGACAAAGAGCCGAACGAAGGATGTGGCGGCTGCTCCTGGCCGGGCTGGCAAGCGCCATGTAAAGAACGGAAGCACCGGACGGGATTCGGTTGCAGCGGATCTTGCCCTTCTAGCAGACCTCTATTCGAGGGGTGCCCTCAGCGCAGAAGAATTTTCCGCGGCCAAACGTCGCATACTCGATAGCTAAGCCTCCACAGCTAAAGCCGCCCGGTAGACGATCGTCTACCGAGCGCCACTGTGTACCAGGCGGATAGGCCGTCTAGCGATTCACTCGAGCCGCGACCCTGACGGGTGGGAGGGCTCGTTGCCGTTCAACCTTTTGTGGCTCTTCCGAGAGGAAACAGCTATCGCCATAGCAAAGACCACGACGCAGGCTACAGGCACGGCCAACGCATCGGGAGCTATCGGGCTGAAGTTTCTGACTATCCATGCGACACCCGAACCAACCGGGATCGCTGCAATCAGCCATAACCAATTCATCCAGCGCGGCTGGACTTTCCGTTCTTCCATGTTCCCCATTGCCGAAGCATAATCCCGCCTCCTGCGGAATGCCCCAGTTGCTTTTTACTGGAACCGAACTGATACCAAGCCGATCCGGGCTGAGACTCGACGTAGGCCACCGTCCGGTGAAGGATGGCTAAACGGACCAAAGTCGAAAACAACCTCAAACACAGAGGCCAGCGAGTCTCGTCGCTTCGCATCGTAACGCTATACCGGTTCGTCACAATAGAGCGCGACTAGAGGTGCACCTTCACGTTGATGACACGCGGGGGCGCACTCATCGGGGCGGAACCGGATATAGGCAAGCCCGTCTGTCGGGCACTTAGGATTCTCTTCAATGAACAGTTCGCGTCGTTCCCTCCGAATCGCAACCGCCCGTGACGGCCCACAACTCTTACGGCTGTGGGCGCTGCTCTTTGATGAGGCCGCGACTGCTGCCGACGAGCCGTGGAGGAGCCACGCTCAAGAGTGGTTCGCCCGCCACGTCGGCGACTCCAGCGCTGCTCGGTTCCCGGTCGTCGACATCGGTGGCGAAATCGTCGCAACCGCAATCGGCACACTTGAACTGGGCGTTCCCAATCATATGTGTGTCCACGGGCGAACCGTCCGGCTCGCGAATGTCATCACTCTTCCCGAGCACCGTGGCTGCGGGTACGGAACCCTTCTGGTCCGCGACGTAATCGAATGGGCCAGGTCGATCGATGCAGATCGGGTGGACCTCAGTTCAACGGAGGTGGGACAGGGCCTCTACGACAAGGAGGGGTTCGTTTTGACGTCTGCTCCGCGGATGAAACTCATTCTTTGACGGGCGCGACCGAGATCACGGGAGCTAACCCAGGATTCTGCCTGATGAGACTCGATCCGGCCGGTAGAGGATCCCCTTGCGGGCTGCACCAAGCGCCAAATAGCGCCGCGAAAAAGCCGCCATTTATCGCCGAAAGTCACACGTATACCCAAGTTCTCTCACCCGGTCATTGTGCCTCAGAAACCCCCGGTCGGCACCCGCCTGAGACGATCCACGGTGAGACATCTTTCCAAGACACGCGGCGGCCCGGCAGGACGCCGGTTCCTTCGATCCTCATCGACGTGACGGCCGTGTCTCGAAAAACTGTACTTAGATGAGACAGCAATTCGTGGTGCAAGACTCGGTACTGCCTAGATGATCGGCGCGGGGTCCTCACCGTTGGCGATGGTTTCGATCCAGTCCGTGGCGGCGTCGGTCAGTTGGTGTCCATCAGCCGAGTCACCTGCCCACCATTCGGGTTCTGTGGCACCGCGTGTGGCAACAAGGATGTCCGCGCTGACCTGCGGGTTGAGGGGTTCCCCGTTGTGGGCAATTAGCCAGTTCCTGGTTTCGTCGGTGACCAGGGGCCGCCACTCTTGGATCTTCACGGAATCAGTGTCGCTCCCGGGGATATCGCCAGTAAAGGCAGACGGTGTTAAGGATGCGTAAGGATCGGGGCCCGAACCGTTAGGGAGGTATTAAGGACCTGTCCGGGCCCACGGGGCCGGTGTTCACTGATTCCATGGCGGCAGGGTGCTGCCGTGGAAGGGGTGTGTCATGGCCGATGTGGCCGTCGTGGCGATCTTGTTTGTGCTGGCGGGCTTGGCCGTATGGTGCTTGTCCGCGCTGTCGGGGCTGGTGGACGGGAAATGAATGGCGAAGTCATTGCGTGGACGGTTCTGGGCCTGGTGGCCCTGGCCTTGTGCGTGTATCTCGTGGACCAGCTGTTCCGCCCGGGAGGCCGCTGAGCCATGCAGTTCAACGTCCTCTCGTTCATCACCCAGATAGCGATCCTGATCGTGGCGCTCGGAGCCGTGCACCGCCCGCTCGGTGCGTACCTTGCCAGGGTCGCTGACGACACCGGTCATCTGCGCCTGGAGCGCTGGGTCTATCGCGCAACCGGTGTGGGGGCTGACAGTTCGCAGACCTGGAAGGCCTACGCCCGCAGTGTCCTGGCGTTTTCGATCGCAGGCGTCCTGTTGCTCTACGTAGCGCAGCGGATCCAGCCGCTGCTGTCCGGGGGGCAGGCCGCGGGCGTGGACCCGTGGGTGGCGATGAACACCGCCGTGTCCTTTGTGACCAACACCAACTGGCAGGTCTACGTGCCCGAGACGACTCTGGGGTTCGTGGTGCAGATGGCTTTCCTCTCGGTCCAGAATTTCGTGTCGGCTGCGGCCGGTATCGCGGTGTCGTTCGCGCTTATCCGCGGGATTGCCCGCCGTGGCTCCGGTTCACTGGGCAATTTCTGGGTGGACCTGACGCGCCTGATGTTCCGTGTCCTGCTGCCGCTGTCGGCGGTTGCAGCCGTCCTTCTCATGGTCGGTGGTGTTGTCCAGAACTTCTGGCCGACCGAGGTGCATAACGCTGTCACCGGGGTTTCCCAGACGATTCCGGGCGGCCCGGTCGCGAGCCAGGAGGCCATCAAGGAGCTCGGCACGAACGGCGGCGGGTACTTCAACGCGAACTCGGCGCACCCGTTCGAGAACCCGACGCCGTTCACGAACCTCTTCGAAGTCTTCCTGCTTCTGCTGATCCCCTCGGCCCTGCCCTATACGTTCGGGCGCATGGTGGGTGACCGGAAGCAGGGTTACACGGTCCTGACGGTGATGGGTGCGCTGTGGCTGCTCTCCATGACGGTCATGGCCTGGACGCTTTCAGCTGCCCCGAACACGGGCGAGGGCATGGAGCAGCGTTTCGGGCCGGCGGCCAGCGGCATCTTCGCGACGGCGACCACCCTCACGTCCACCGGCGCGGTCAACGCGGCGCACGACTCGCTGCCACCCCTGGCCGGCGGCATGGCGATGTTCAACATGATGCTCGGTGAGGTCGCACCGGGCGGGGTCGGCTCTGGCCTGTACGGCATGCTTGTCCTTGCGATCGTGGCGGTGTTCCTCGGCGGGCTCATGGTCGGGCGGACACCGGAGTATCTGGGCAAGAAGGTCCAGACCCGGCACATGACACTGGCTGCCCTGTACCTGCTGGTGACCCCGGTCCTGGTGCTGGTGCTCACCGGCGCCGCCGCCCTGATCCCGGACGCCGTGGCACAGGCCCCGGCCCAGGGGCCGCACCAGTTCAGCGAACTCCTTTACGCGTTCACTTCCGGCGCCAACAACAACGGATCCGCCTTCGGCGGGATCACCACCTCCGGGCCCCTGCTGTCATCCCTGATGGCGGCCGCGATGTGGCTGGGCCGCATTGTGCCGATTCTGCTGGTCCTCGCCCTGGCCGGCTGCTTCGCAGCACAGGAGCCCATCCCGCCCTCGCCCGGGACACTGGCGACCTACGGGCCGCTGTTCGCCGGGCTCCTCGGCACTGTCACGTTCCTCCTCACCGCCCTGAACTACTTCCCGGCACTCGCGCTGGGACCCATCGCCGAAGGAACCTTCCGATGACCACCACCCATAATCCGCAGCGGGACGTCCCCACCCCGCCGCCGCACGGTGCACCGGGCCATGTCCCGGCCCCCCGCGTGACCGAGCTCTCCGGCCATGCCTACAAACGCCGCAAGGCCTTCGACCGCCGGCTCATCCTCGCCGCCATCCCCCAGTCGTTCACCAAGCTCGACCCGCGGCAGATGGCCGGATCCCCGGTCATGTTTACCGTCCTGGTCGGCACGGCAGTCTCTGCCGTGGCCTGCGGCTTTCAGATCGCCCAAGGCAGCCCGGCCGCCGTCTTCAGCATCGTCATCACGGCGTGGCTGCTATTGACCGTCCTGTTCGCCAACTTCTCCGAAGCCCTCGCCGAAGGACGCGGCAAGGCCCAGGCAGACAGCCTGCGCGCAGGGCGTGAAGGCCTCACAGCCCGCCGGCTCCGCGGAGAGGCCGAAGAACAGGTCCCGGCCCCGGACCTGAGGAAGGGCGACCTCGTCATCTGCGAGACCGGTGACGTCATCCCATCCGACGGTGAAATCGTCGAAGGCCTGGCAATGGTCGACGAGTCCGCGATCACCGGTGAATCGGCGCCGGTGATCCGCGAATCCGGTGGCGACCGTTCCGCGGTCACCGGCGGAACGAAGGTCATCTCGGACCGGATCGTCGTACGCATCACCGCAGAACCGGGCTCGACGTTCATTGACCGGATGATCGCCCTCGTCGAAGGATCCCAGCGGCAGAAAACCCCCAACGAGATCGCCCTCCACGTTCTGCTCGTGGCCCTCACCATCGTCTTCCTCGCCGTCACTGTCGCCCTGGTGCCGTTCGCCAACCTCGCCGGCGGCGTCCCCTCGCCGGTCGTGCTCGTGGCCCTGCTGGTATGCCTCATCCCCACCACGATCGGCGCGCTCGTCCCGGCCATCGGAATCGCCGGTATGGACCGGCTCGTGAGGCACAACGTCCTCGCAACCAGCGGCCGCGCCGTCGAAACCGCCGGGGACATCACCACGCTGCTGCTCGACAAGACCGGCACCATCACCTTCGGCAACCGCCGCGCCGTGGACTTCCTCCCCGCACCGGGGATACCCGGGGACGAGTTCATCGAAGCGGCACGGCTGTCCTCCCTCGCCGACGAAACCCCCGAAGGCCGCTCCATCGTGGACCTTGCCATCGACCGCGGCGCCACGGGCCCGGGACTCGACGAGCTCGCCCGCCTGCGGCCCGGGGCCGTCACGGCCGTCGAATTCACCGCGGTAACCCGGATGAGCGGACTCGACGATGGCCCCCGCCGCTACCGCAAGGGCGCAGCCTCGGCCGTGGGCCGCTGGGTGTACGACCTCGACGGCGTCCTGCCTGAGGAAGTCAACGACGACGTCGACCGCATCGCCCGCGACGGCGGCACCCCCCTGGTCGTCGCGCTCGACGACGCCGGCCGGCCGCGGGTACTGGGGACGGTGCACCTCGCGGACGTGGTCAAACCGGGCATCGCCGACCGCTTCGCGGCACTGCGCCGCATGGGCATCCGGACCGTCATGATCACCGGCGACAACAAACTCACAGCGGCAGCGATCGCCCGCGAAGCCGGGGTGGACGACTACCTCGCCGAAGCCACACCCGAGGACAAACTCGCCCGCATCCGGCAGGAGCAGGACGCCGGGCAGCTCGTAGCCATGACCGGCGACGGCACCAACGACGCACCGGCCCTCGCCGCCGCGGACGTCGGCGTCGCGATGAACTCCGGCACCCAGGCCGCCAAGGAAGCCGCCAACATGGTCGACCTCGACTCCGATCCCACGAAGCTCATCGACGTCGTCGCAATCGGCAAGCAGCTGCTGATCACCCGCGGTTCGCTCACCACGTTCTCCGTCGCGAACGACATCGCCAAGTACTTCGCGATCATTCCGGCCCTGTTCGTCGCGGCCTACCCGGGGCTGGCCGTGCTCAACGTCATGGGTCTCACCAGCCCCAAAAGCGCGGTGCTCTCCGCGGTCATCTTCAATGCGGTCATCATCGTGCTGCTCGTCCCGCTCGCCCTGCGCGGCGTGCGCTACCGGCCCGTGACGGCGCAGCAGGCCCTGCGCCGAAACCTGCTGATCTACGGTGTCGGCGGAATCATCATCCCGTTCATCGGCATCAAGCTCATCGACCTGCTCCTGGCCATCGTGCCCGGCCTGCACTAAAGGGACCCCATGAACGCCTACCTCCGCCAACTCGGCACCTCACTGCGCTTCCTTGCCGTAGCCACAGTCCTCCTCGGAGTGCTCTACCCGCTGGTGATCTTCGGCGCCGGCCAAGGCATGGCCCCGGGCCAGGCCAACGGGTCAATCGCCCGGCTCAACGACCGCCCGGCCGCGTCGACGCTCATGGCCCAGTCCGTGCCGGACGGCGAGGACCGGTTCTTCCACCCGCGCCCGTCCGCGGTCAAGTGGGACCCCTCGGCATCGGGGGCGAGCAACCTTGGCCCATCGGACCCAGCCCGAGCCAAGGCCGCAGAGGAAGAACGCGCGATGGTCGCGGCGCGGGAGGGCGTCCCGGCGGCGTCCGTGCCGGTCGACGCCGCCACCGCCTCCGCCTCGGGCCTGGACCCGGACATCTCCGCCGCCTACGCCCAGCTCCAAGCGCCGCGCGTCGCCCGGGCCACCGGCCTGAGCTCCGCCGAGATCGACAAGCTCATTACGGACGCCACCAGCACACCGGTTGCGGGCCTGCTCGGCCAGCCCGCAGTCAACACGACCAGGCTCAACCTCGCCATCGGCGCACGCGTCCAATAGAACCCCGGAGAGACGGAGGCTGGAAGAATCGGGACCATGGACCGCGGAACTCTGCGCATTTTCCTCGGCGCCGCCCCCGGCGTCGGCAAAACCTACGCCATGCTCGAGGAAGCGCACCGGATGGCTGCGGCGGGCGACGACCTCGTCATCGCCGTCGTGATGGACCACGGGCGGGCCCAGACGGCGGCACTCACCCAAGGGCTTGAGCAGATCCCGCTGCGCAGCATTGAGTACCGCGGCACGCAGCTGCCGGAGATGGATGTCGACGCCGTGCTGGCCCGGAAACCGCACACGGCCCTCGTGGACGAGTACGCCCACACGAACGCCCCGGGTAGTCGGCATCCCAAGCGCTGGGAAGACGTCGACGAGCTCCTCGCCGCCGGGATCAACGTGCTGACCACTGTCAACGTCCAGCATCTCGCGTCACTCAACGACGTCGTCGCGTCCATCACCGGAGCGCGCCAGCAGGAAGTCATCCCCGACGCGATCGTGCGCAAAGCCGACCAGATCGAACTGGTGGACATTCCGCCCGAGGTCCTCCGGCAGCGACTGAGCTCCGGGCTCGTTTATGCGCCGGAAAAAATTGATGCGGCCCTCGCCAACTACTTCCGGCTCGGCAACCTCTCCGCGCTGCGCGAGATGGCGCTGATCTGGCTCGCCGACCGCGTTGAGGAAGGACTTGCCCAGTACCGGCAGCAGCACAAGATCGATGAAACCTGGCCCGCCCGGGAACGCGTCGTCGTCGCGCTCACCGGCGGCCCTGAAGGCGAGGCTCTGCTGCGGCGTGCTGCACGCATCCTCTCCCGGGTTAGTGGCGGCGACCTGCTCGCCGTCCATGTCCGGAGGCCGGACGGACTGGCCGAAGGCTCAGAGCAGTCCCTGGCCCTGCAGCGTAAGCTCGTCGAGGATCTTGGCGGAAGCTATCACCAGCTCGCCGGGGACGATGTCGCCGGCAGCCTGCTCGACTTCGCCCGGAGCGTCAACGCCACCCAGATTGTGGTCGGCGTCTCCCGTCATACCCGCCTCCAGCAGCTCCTCGGGGCAGGAAGCGTGGGCGTGTCTGTGGTGCGGGACTCCGGCGAGATCGACGTGCACATGGTCACCCACCCTCTTGCCGGCCGGAGCCCCAAGTTCCGGCTCACACCGGTGCTCGGGCGCACCCGCACCCTGATCGGGTACACCCTCGCGGTCATCGCCCCGGTCCTCATGACCGCGGCGCTGCTGCCTTTCCCGGGTCTGAACCTCACGACCCAAGCCCTTGCCCACCTGTGCGCGGTCGTTGCCGTCGCATTTGTTGGTGGCCTGTGGCCGGCAGCCGTCGCCGCCGTTCTCGACTCCCTCCTTCTGAACTACTTCTTCACTCCGCCGGTGGGAACCCTGACCATCAGCGATCCCCAAAACGTCTTCGCCCTCCTCGTCTTCCTCGCCGTCGCCGTCGCCTTCTCCCTCGTCATCGGCGTCTCCACCCGACGGTCCCAGGACGCCTCCACCGCCCGCGCTGAAGCCGGTACCCTCAGCGACCTGGCCCGCGGCTCTCTCGCACGCGACCAGGGTCCTGAGGAGTTCCTCGACCAGCTCCGGGAAGAGTTCCAACTGTCCGCCGTGAGCGTCCTCGCCGACGACGCCGGAACGTCGAGGGTCCTGGCACAGACCGGAACCGATGCCCCAGGGACCAACGACGAGGCCGACGGCTCCGACCGGTTGGGTGGCGGCCTCACGCTCGCATGGAAGGGCAAGCCGCTCAGCGGCGGGGAACGCCGGCTGCTCGCGGCCTTCGAAGCCCACCTCGCAGCACTGATCGAACGGCAGCAGCTCACCTTCAGCCTGCGCGAGACCGTTAAGCTCGGCGAGGCCAACCGGATCCGCACCTCCATCCTGCGCGCCGTCTCCCACGACCTGCGCACTCCGCTTGCCGGCATCCGTCTCGCCGTGACCGCACTCCGACGGCAGCGCAACAAAACCACGGCCGAAGAGCAGGCAGAAATGATCGACACCATCGACGACTACTCGTCCCGGCTCGAGAACCTCGTGGGCAACCTCCTGGACATGTCCCGCATCGACAGCGAAGCCCTCTCAATCCTCCATGAGCCCGTGACCTGGCTCGATGTCGTCTCCGAAGTTGTCCGGGAACTCCCACCGAACTCCGTGCGCGTCGATCTCGCCCCGAACCTCCCGGCGCTCGACGGCGACCGTGGACTCCTCGAAAGGGCACTGGCCAACATCGTCGAGAACGCCGTCAAGTACGCGCCGGGAAGCGATATCGTCATCGTCGCAACCACCGGCGGCCTCCTCGCCCCCGGCGCCAGCGACCGGCCCGTGAGCGAGCTGCGCGTCATCGACCACGGCACCGGCGTGCCCGCCGAGCGTGTCCTGGCCATGTTCCAGCCCTTTCAGCGTCTCGGAGACGAAAGCAACAGGGCCGGGATCGGGCTCGGCCTGGCCGTTGCGAAGGGCTTCCTCGAAGCCATGGGCGGCGAACTAACCGCCGAGCAGACACCCGGCGGCGGGCTCACAATGGTCCTGCGCGTGCCACTGTACGTTGGACCCCAGGACTAACCCTGCAAGGGCAGGACAAGAAAGGGACGATGAAGCGCATCCTCGTGGTCGACGACGAGCCACAACTCCTGCGTGCAATGCAGATCAACCTCCGCGCCGAAGGCTACGCCGTCTCCGTCGCATCCAACGGCACCGAAGCCTTGCGCCTGGCCGCGTCCAACCCGCCGGACGTCATCGTCCTCGACCTTGGACTGCCAGACATGGACGGCGCCGACGTCATCCGGGGCATCCGGGGCTGGTCTGAACTGCCGATCGTCGTTCTCTCGGCTCGACAGGGATCAACGGACAAGGTCGAGGCTCTTGACGCCGGCGCTGATGACTACGTGACCAAGCCCTTTGGCCTCGACGAACTCCTCGCCCGGCTCCGCGCCGTCGAACGACGCTCCGCCCACTCCTCGCCAGGCGGGGTGATCGAAACAGGCAACCTCCTCATCGACCTCGGCGCGGCCACCGTCACCCGCGCTGGCGAACGCGTCCACCTCACCCCACGCGAATGGGACGTCCTGCAACTGCTTGTCGCCAACCGCGGCAAACTCATCACCCAGCGCCAACTCCTTCAGACAGTATGGGGACCGGCCTACAAGGAAGAAACGCAATACCTGCGCGTCTACATGGCCCAACTGCGCCGCAAACTCGAAACCGACCCCGCACACCCCAAACACCTCATCACAGCAGCCGGACAGGGATACAGGTTCGAAGAATCACCCGAGTTGAACCCGCATCGAAGCTGACCACGTCCGCGCACGAATGCTACGAGACGACCTAACCCACCGGCAGCGGTACGACACAGATCGCTAACAAAACACCGCCATTTATCCCTGCGAGTCACACGGAGCGGTTCCAGAGAACGATGGCGTCTCAACAACCTGTCTCACTTGGGACTATCTCAACTAAAGGGAAAGTGACCTTTGATGCCCCGGCACACCCTGATACATCGCCCTGCACGACCTGGTTAGGAACAACGAAACGGCCGGCCTGCTCGCGATGCCGCACAGGTAGACCACCTTGCAACCCATCTATGGGATGTTCCAGAATGTTAGAACTGGAACACATCTGTTAAGCCTGTTCTTCATTTGGTCCATATCAGGTCGTCGAGTATCAGAGCGGACCAATCGGCGGAACAGCCCGGCGAAGTGCCAGGTTAGAGGGCGGCAGCACCGGGAGTAACTGCCCGCCGTCCAAACACTCAAGGTGCCAGTTATCGGTCCGCTCCTGCCCGTTGGTCATGGAGCGCTCCTCCCCCGCGCTCTTGAGGAGCCGGCTTCGCTGTTGTCCTTCTGCCGGCTGTTAGGCGGCTTGCCTGCGCTGTCAGGACACCAGGCACCGCCAGCAACCCCTAAAATCGCTACGTCAGTCTTCCGCCCGGCGATCAAACAAAGCAGACGTAAGTGTGGACACTGTCCACACCCTCTTTGGCAGGACAAACCTCGGGCCGCGCCTCTCGCGGGCACGCCCTAAGACCGCCTCCCAGGGGCGCCCATTAGCGAGATCGCCGAAGTCATGTCGTCCCCGCTTCCCTGACACCTGAACAGGTGTAGGCCACCCCCGGCCAACCCGAAAGAACCGGAACGAGGAACCATATAAGCCACTTCAGCAGGCGGAAGGCCCACCAGCCAGGGACTTGAACCCGCCACCCCACACACCTGAACAGGCTCCGCGGCGGCCAGGCCACAGCCCGCGCATCTAGCGTCAGAGGGACGCCACCACAAGCTTTGTACACACGTTAAAGCAAAAACCCCTCTGACGAGGGGATATGCTGTGCCCGAGGTGGGACTCGAACCCACACACCTTTCGATACCGCATTTTGAGTGCGGCGCGTCTGCCAATTCCGCCACTCGGGCGCGGATTACGTGGAGGAAAGTACGCCCACAGCTGACTGTGAGCAACGCGATCGCTTCACGTACGCGGAATCACTCTACATGCAGATAGGCTGAATTCCAGAATCGCGCCGCCGTCGCCGCAAACAAACCCTGCAAGCCAAGTACAGCCGCGGTGGCACCTAAGATAGTGATGTCCCGCCGTACCTTTTCAAGGAGATCCCGTGACTGAACAGACGGATTCCAAGCCCACGTCCCAGCCGGCGCGCCGCGTCATTGTGGCTGAGGATGAAACCCTCATCCGCCTCGATATCATCGAGATCCTGCGCGGCGAAGGATATGACGTCGTGGGTGAGGCGGACAACGGTGAGAAAGCCGTCCAGCTCGCCGAGGAACTCAAGCCCGACCTGGTCCTCATGGACGTCAAGATGCCTGTCATGGACGGCATCTCCGCCGCCGAGAAGATCGTCAAGGCCCGCATTGCTCCCGTGGTGCTGCTGACCGCCTTCAGCCAGAAGGAACTGGTGGAGCGTGCCCGCGACGCCGGCGCCATGGCGTACGTGGTGAAGCCGTTCACCCCGGCGGACCTCATCCCCGCCCTGGAGATCGCCCTCTCCCGCCACGAGGAAATCAAGGCCCTCGAGGGCGAGGTTTCCGACCTGCAGGAGCAGTTCGCCACCCGCAAGCTCGTGGAACGCGCCAAGAGCCTCCTGACCACCAAGATGGGCCTCACCGAACCGGAAGCCTTCCGCTGGATCCAGAAGACCTCCATGGACCGCCGCCTCAGCATGCGCGAGGTTGCCGAGACCATCATCAACCAGGTCAACTAAGTCCCAGCACAACAAACAAAAGCGAAACAAACAAAAGGGAGGATCCCCACCAACCGGTGGGGATCCTCCCTTTTTCAGCCTTAAAGGACTAGGCCTTCTTCTTCCGTTCCGGCCAGGGGCCGAGCTTTTCCTTGTTGCTGCTGACTTCACCCGCATAAGTGGAGTCGGCGAGGTCACCCACCTTGTGCACCTTCAGGGAGTTGGTGGAACCGGCCTTTCCGGGAGGGGACCCGGCGGCGATGACCACCAGGTCACCGTCCTGGACCAGGCCCATCTCCATGAGGCTGCGGTCAACCTGGGCGGTCATGGCATCGGTGTGGTCCACCATCTGGACGAGCACCGGCTGGATGCCCCACGTCAGCGCCAGCTGGTTCCAGACCTGCTCCACCGGAGTGAACGCGAAGACGGGCTTGATGGGACGCAGGCGGGACAGGCGGCGTGCGGAGTCGCCGGACTGGGTGAAAGCACAGATGTACTTGGCGTCCAGCTGGTCGGCGATTTCGACGGCGGCACGGGTGATGGCGCCACCGCGGGTCTTGGGCTTGGTCCCCAGCGGGGGGACGCGCTCCAGGCCGTGGACCTCGGTGGACTCGATGATCCGGGCCATAACCTTGACGGTCTCGATCGGGTACTTGCCCACGCTGGTCTCGCCGGAGAGCATCACGGCGTCCGCACCGTCAAGGACGGCGTTGGCGCAGTCGGAAGCCTCTGCACGTGTGGGGCGTGGGTTGTCGATCATGGATTCCAGGACCTGGGTTGCCACGATGACCGGCTTGGCCCAGCGGCGGGCCAGTTCGATGGCGCGCTTCTGCACGATCGGCACTTCCTCCAGCGGAAGCTCCACACCCAGGTCGCCACGGGCCACCATGATGGCGTCGAACGCGTCGATGATCTCGGGCAGCTGCTCCACGGCCTGCGGCTTTTCGATCTTGGCGATGACCGGCACACGGCGGCCTTCCTCATCCATGATCTCGTGCACGCGGCTGATGTCGGAGGCGTCACGCACGAAGGACAATGCCACCAGGTCAACGCCGCGGCGCATGGCCCAGCGGAGGTCGTCCTCGTCCTTTTCGCTCAGCGCGGGGACGTTCACGGCCACGCCGGGAAGGTTGATGCCCTTGTTGTTGGACACCATGCCGCCGACGGTCACCTCGGCGACTACCTTGACGTCGTCGACCTCAATGGCGCGAAGTGCCACCTTGCCGTCGTCGATCAGCAGCGCGTCGCCCACCTTGACGTCGTCGGTGAGGCTCTTCAGGGTGGTGGAGCAGATCTCCTGGGTGCCGGGAACATCCTCGGTGGTGATGGTGAAAATGTCACCCACGGCGAGGGCGTGCGGGCCATCCACGAAGCGGCCCAGGCGGATTTTGGGGCCCTGCAGGTCAGCCATGATGGCGACGGCCTTGCCAAGATCGGCGGCGGCCTTGCGGACGTTCTCGTACGTGTTGTCATGCACGGTGTAGTCGCCGTGGCTCATGTTCATGCGGGCGACGTCAACGCCGGCCTCCAGCACCGCGAGGGTGTTTTCGTAGCTGGCGATTGCCGGCCCAAATGTAGCCACAATTTTTGCGCGTCTCATATACCTACCCTATTGGTCTCTTGCATTGGTTAAGTTGTCTGCGAGGTGAACCCTCGGTGCATCCCCCGGGGCTGCGGTTAGAGGACGGCGATGGCGCGGTCCGTCGGCGCTACGGGAGCGGGAAGGATGGTGCTTCCCATCAGGTACTTGTCCACGGCGGCAGCAGCGGCGCGTCCTTCGGCGATGGCCCACACGATCAGGGACTGCCCTCGGCCGGCGTCACCGGCAACAAAGACACCTTCGGTGTTGGTCATGTAGTAGCCGTCGCGGGCCACGTTGCCGCGGCCGTCGAACTCGGCGTGCACCTGCTCGTTGATGCCGGCAGGTTCAGCGCCGGTGAAGCCGAGCGAGAGGAACACCAGGTCGGCCGGGATGATCCGCTCGGTGCCGGCCTTCGGGAGGCGCTTGCCATCGACGAACTCGGTCTCGGCCACCTTCACGCCGGTCAGCTTGCCGTTTTCGCCAACGAACTCGACGGTGGAGGCGAGGTAGGTGCGTTCGCCGCCTTCTTCGTGCGCGCTGGCCACCTCGAACAGGTTGGGGAACGTGGGCCAAGGCTGGTGGCTGGCACGCTCCGACGGCGGCTGCTTGCCAATGGCCAGGGTGGTGACGGACGCGGCGCCGTGACGGTGCGCCGTGCCCAGGCAGTCCGCTCCGGTATCGCCACCGCCCAGGATCACCACGTGCTTGCCGTGGGCGTTGATCTGGTTCTCGAGGGTCTCCCCCGCAACCACGCGGTTGGCGGGCACCAGGTAGTCCATGGCGAAGTGGACGCCGTCCAGGTTGCGGCCCGGGATGGGCAGGTCACGCGGAACGGTGGCACCCGTGCAGACCACAACGGCGTCGTAGCGCCGGCGCAGCTGCTCCCAGGTGACGTCGGTGCCCACGGAGACGCCGGTCCGGAAGCGGGTGCCTTCCGCCTTCATCTGCTCGACGCGGCGGTCCACCTGCTCCTTTTCCATCTTGAAGTCGGGGATGCCGTAGCGCAGCAGGCCGCCGATCTTGTCGTCCCGTTCATAGACGGCAACGGTGTGGCCCACGCGGGTGAGCTGCTGGGCGACGGCCAGGCCGGCCGGCCCGGAACCGACCACCGCAACGGTCTTGCCGGTCAGGCGGGCGGGCGGCAGCGGGTTGACCCAGCCGTTGTCCCAGGCCTCGTCGATGATCGAGACTTCCACCTGCTTGATGGTGACGGCGGGCTGGTTGATGCCCAGGACGCAGGACGCCTCGCAGGGCGCGGGGCATAGCCGGCCGGTGAACTCGGGGAAGTTGTTCGTGGCGTGCAGGCGCTCGATTGCTTCCTCGCCCTTGTCCCGCCACATGAGGTCGTTCCACTCGGGAATGAGGTTGCCCAGCGGGCAGCCCTGGTGGCAGAACGGGATGCCGCAGTCCATGCAGCGCCCAGCCTGGGCCTTCAGCGTGCCCTTTTCCTGCGCCTCATAGACCTCTTTCCAGTCCATGATGCGAACGGGAACGGGACGGCGTGGCTGGGTTTCACGCTGGCGTACTTTCAGAAATCCGCGTGGATCAGCCACCGGTCACCTCCAGGATTCGAGACCATACTTCTTCGCCGTCCGGGTCAAGGCCCTCTTCGATGGCGTCGAGACGGGTTTGCAGCACGGCCGCGTAGTCGCGCGGCAGTACCTTGGTGATGCGGGCGGCGGTGTCATCGAAGTTCTCGAGGAGGCGCGCCGCCAGCTGGGAGTCAGTTTCTTCCACGTGCTTGACCAGCAGGCCGTGCACGATGTCGCGGTCCTCGGCGTCCAGCTCGCGGAGCTGGAGTTCGCCGGACTGCAGGGCGTCCTTGTTGACCTTGGCAGTGTCAAGGTCCAGGACGTAGGCGGTGCCGCCGGACATGCCGGCGCCGAAGTTCCGGCCGGTCCGGCCGATGATCAGCGTCTGGCCACCGGTCATGTACTCGCAGCCATGATCGCCGATGCCTTCGACGACGGCGGTGGCACCCGAGTTGCGGACCAGGAAGCGTTCGCCCACCTGGCCGCGCAGGAACATCTCACCGCTGGTGGCGCCGTAGCCGATCACGTTGCCGGCGATGACGTTCGTTTCGGCCTTGAACACGTTGGTCCGGTCCGGCCGGACGATGATGCGGCCGCCGGAGAGGCCCTTGCCCACATAGTCGTTCGAATCGCCGAACAGCCGCAGGGTGATGCCTGCGGGCAGGAAGGCGCCCAGGGACTGGCCGGCGGTGCCGTTCAGCGTGATGTCGATCGTATCCGTGGCCAGTACATCGGTGCCAAAGGTCTTGGTCACGACGTGCCCCAGCATGGTGCCCACCGAACGGTCGGTGTTGATGACGTCGACGGTGATCTTCACCGGGCTGCGGTCGGTCAGGGCCTCGGTGGCCATGGTGATCAGGCGCTGGTCGAAGTGCTTGTCCAGCTCGTGGTTCTGGCCGGTCATGTTGCGCAGCGGCGCGTCGTCGTCGAACTCCAGGCCGTGCAGGATGGGGTCCAGGTCCAGGCCGTCGGCTTTCCAGTGGTTGACCGCTTCGCGGGCGTCCAGGACCTCGGCATGGCCGATGGCCTCTTCGAGGCTGCGGAAGCCAAGCTCCGCCAGGATCTCGCGGACTTCCTCGGCCAGGAACTCGAAGAAGTTGACCACGAACTCCGGCTTGCCGCTGAAGCGCGCCCGCAATTCGGGGTTCTGCGTGGCAACGCCCACCGGGCAGGTGTCCAGGTGGCAGACGCGCATCATGATGCAGCCTTCCACCACCAGCGGAGCGGTGGCGAAGCCAAACTCCTCGCCGCCCAGCAGTGCGGCGATAACAACGTCGCGGCCGGTCTTGAGCTGGCCGTCCACCTGCACCACAACGCGGTCGCGCAGGCCGTTGAGCATCAGCGTCTGCTGGGTCTCGGCCAGGCCGAGCTCCCACGGGACACCGGCGTGCTTGAGCGAGTTCAGCGGCGACGCGCCGGTCCCGCCGTCGTGGCCGGAAACGAGCACGACGTCGGCCTTGGCCTTGGTCACGCCGGACGCCACGGTGCCGATCCCCACTTCGGAGACGAGCTTGACGTGCACCCTGGCCGAAGGGTTGGCGCGCTTGGCATCGTAGATGAGCTGCGCGAGGTCCTCGATGGAGTAGATGTCGTGGTGCGGGGGCGGGGAGATCAGTCCGACGCCGGGCGTCGAGTGGCGGGTACGGGCCACCCACGGGTAGACCTTCTGCGCCATCAGCTGGCCGCCTTCGCCGGGCTTGGCGCCCTGGGCCATCTTGATCTGGATGTCATCGGCGTTGGTCAGGTAAAGGCTGGTCACGCCGAAACGGCCGGACGCGATCTGCTTGACCGCAGAGCGGCGCTTGGGGTCAAGCAGGCGCTCCACGTCTTCGCCGCCTTCACCGGTGTTGGACTTGCCGCCCAGCTGGTTCATGGCGATGGCCAGCGTCTCGTGCGCCTCCTGGGAGATGGAGCCGTAGCTCATGGCTCCCGTGGAGAACCGCTTGACGATGCTGGAGACCGGCTCCACTTCCTCAAGGGGAACCGGCGGCCGCTCGTTCTTGAACTTGAGCAGGCCGCGGAGCGTCATCAGGTTGGTGGACTGGTCGTCCACACCCTTGGTGTAGGCCTTGAAGATGTCGTAGCGGCGCTCACGCGTGGCATGCTGCAGCCGGAAGACGGTCTCCGGATTGAACAGGTGCGGCTCGCCGTCGCGGCGCCACTGGTACTCGCCGCCGCCCAGCAGGGGGCGGTGCGGCTGCTCGATGCCGCCGTCCGGGTACGCCATCTGGTGGCGCGCCGAAACCTCAGCCGCGATGACGTCCAGGCCCACGCCGCCCAGCTGGGAGTGCGTGCCGGCGAAGAATTCGTCAACCAGTTCCTGGCCCAGGCCAAGCGCCTCGAAGGTCTGGGCGCCCGTGTAGGAGGCCACCGTGGAGATGCCCATCTTCGACATGATCTTCAGGACGCCCTTGCCCAGGCCCTTGATCAGGTTGTAGACGCCGTCCTGCGGGGTGACGCCGGTGACGTCGCCGGCAGCGATGAGCTGCTCCACGGATTCCATGGCGAGGTAGGGGTTGACCGCGGACGCGCCGTAGCCAATGAGGACGGCGACGTGGTGCGTCTCGCGGACGTCCCCGGCCTCGACCACCAAGGCGGTCTTGGTGCGGTTGGCGCTGCGCAGCAGGTGGTGGTGCACGGCGCTGACCAGCAGCAGGGACGGGATGGGCGCCCACTGGGCATTGGAGTCGCGGTCAGACAGCACGACGTACTGCACGCCGCGGTTGATGGCGCCGGACACCTGCTCGCAGATTTCCGTGAGCCTGGCGCGGAGCGCGTTCTCGCCGCCTTCAGGGCGGTACAGCCCGCGGACCTTCATTGCGACGCGGAAGCCATCGGCGTCCTCGATGTTGGCGATCTTGGCGAGCTGGTCGTTGTTGATCACGGGGAACGGCAGCTGGACCTGGGGCTGGCGGACCTGCTTGGTGTCCAGCAGGTTGCCGTTGGGTCCGATGGCGCAGGTCAGCGACGTGACAAGTTCTTCACGGATGGCGTCCAGCGGCGGGTTGGTGACCTGCGCGAAGGACTGCACGAAGTAGTCGAAGAGCAGGCGCGGGCGCTTGGACAGCACGGCCACCGGGGTGTCGGAGCCCATGGCGCCCAGCGGCTCGGCGCCGGTGCGGGCCATGGGGCCCAGCAGGATCTTCAGTTCCTCGGTGGTGTAGCCGAACGTGCGCTGGCGGATGTTCACGGACGCGGCCGTGTGGACCACGTGCTCACGCTCGGGCAGGTCGTTGAGGTCGATCAGGTTGTCCTTGACCCACTCCGCCCACGGGTTGGCGGCGGCAACCTCTGCCTTGACCTCTTCGTCGTCGATAATGCGGCCGGCGTCGGTGTCCACAAGGAACATCTTGCCCGGGGACACGCGGCCTTTCTTGACCACCTTGGAGGGCTCGACGTCGATCACGCCCACCTCGGAAGCGAAGACGATCAGGCCGTCCTCGGTGATCCAGAACCGGCCCGGGCGCAGCCCGTTGCGGTCAAGGGTGGCACCCACCAGGTTGCCGTCGGTGAAGGAGACGGCGGCGGGGCCGTCCCACGGTTCCATCAGCAGGGAGTGGTACTCATAGAAGGCATGCCGGGCCGGATCCATGGTGGCGTGGTTTTCCCAGGCCTCCGGGATCATCATCATGATCGAGTGCGTGATGGGCCGGCCGGACAGCCACAGGAGCTCGGCTACCTCGTCGAAGGACGCGGAGTCCGAAGCGCCGGGGGTGCAGATGGGGTACAGCTCTTCCGGCGAGTCACCCAGCAGCGGGTTGGCCAGCTGGGACTGGCGGGCCCGCATCCAGTTCCGGTTGCCCTTGACGGTGTTGATTTCACCGTTGTGGGCGATGGTCCGGAACGGCTGCGCGAGCGGCCAGGACGGGAAGGTGTTGGTGGAGAAGCGCGAGTGCACGATCGCGAGCTTGGTCTTGAACCGCTTGTCGGAGAGGTCCGGGTAGAACGGCTCAAGCTGGGCGGTGGTGAGCATGCCCTTGTAGACGATGGTGCGGGAGGACAGCGAGGGGAAGTACACACCGAACTTGTTCTGGGCACGCTTCCGGATACGCCAGGCGCGGGAGTCCAGCTCGTTGCGGTCCAGTTCCTCCCCGTTGGCGGATGCCAGGAAAGGCTGGGAGAAGTAGGGCATGCAGGCACGGGCCATGGCGCCCACGAGGTCGGCAACCACCGGCACTTCACGCCAGCCGAGGACCTTGAGGCCCTCGTCGGCGGCCAGGCCTTCGATGCCTGCCTTGGCGGCGTCGGCTTCGCGCTGCTCCGCAGGCAGGAAGGCCGTACCCGCAACGTACTGGCCGGGAGCGGGCAGTTCGAACTCGGTAACCGCGCGGAAGAACTCGTCCGGGATCTGCATGAGGAGGCCCGCGCCGTCGCCCGTGCCCTCATCGGCACCCACGGCACCGCGGTGCTCGAGGTTGCGCAGGGCAGTCAGGGCGGCGTCGACGATGTCGTACCCGGGTTCGCCGCGAAGGGTCGCGATGATCGCGAGTCCGCAGGCGTCCTTCTCCTGTTCCGGGTTGTAGAGCCCGGCGGCCTCCGGCATGGCTGCGAAGCGCTTGAACGGCGACATTGCAGTCTCAGGCTGGTCCGGTTCGGACCAGCTGGGCGTGTTAAGAGTTTGGGTCATGGGAGACGTCCTTCCTCCTGATCGTGCGTATGGAAGGGACACCGTTGGCCCCACTCGTCGGGCGCCGCTGCGGTGGGCACAACAAAGTGTTGATTACTGGAAATTGTAGGTCAGCGCAGCCTGCTGAACTAACGGTTACGCAGGCCCCTGCCCGAGGCATCGCCACCCAGCATGTCTCTGCTGGCCGGACGGTGCCCCATGCCACGACATTGTGGTTTCCGGGCGCTTCGAGCGGTGGCTCTGCTGCCCTGCCCGGCCGGCGCCTTACTTACCGGTGCCGGCCTCCGGTGCGGGTCCTGTGGCTGTGCTGCCGGAGTGTCCGGCAGCCGTTGCATCCGTTCCGGGCTTTGAGCCGGCCGGTGCTGCCGCGGCTTCTTCCGTGGGGTCGGAAGCATGCCTGGAACCGCTGTGGTTATCAGGGAGATTACCACGCGAATCACTATTTGAGACAACATCGTCCGGATCACGGACGTCATGACTGGCCGGGGCATCCCCTCCCGGCACCGCCGGTTTCTCCGGTTCCCGGCCCGGAAGGTACACGGTGTCCGGCTCCGGGCGGCCCTTCAGGCCCAGGAGGATGAAGGCGGCCAGGGCCAGCACGAAGACGAAGATGCTGGTCCACACGTTGAGACGGGTGGTGATGCCGAAGATGCTGATCTGCTCGGCGTCGTCGATCCGCATCGCCTCGATCCAGACGCGCCCCAGGGTGTAGTACATGGCGTACAGCCAGAAGAGCCGGCTCCGGCGGAAGTTGAAGCGCCGGTCCAGGGCCAGCAGGATCAGGACGCCGGCAAGGTTCCACAGCGACTCGTAGAGGAAGGTGGGGTGGAACAGGGTGTCCGCGGGCATGCCGGCGGGAAAGTTGGGGTTGTCGGCGTCAACCTGCAGGCCCCACGGCAACGTGGTGGGACCGCCGAAGAGTTCCTGGTTGAAGTAGTTGCCCCACCGCCCGATGGCCTGTGCCAGGAGCAGGCCGGGTGCCGCGGCGTCGGCGAAAGCGCTCAGCTTCACGCCGCTGCGGCGGCAGCCGATCCACGCACCAAGGGCGCCAAGGACGACGGCACCCCAGATTCCCAGGCCGCCGCGCTGGATCTGCGGGATAAGTGAGAGGTCTCCGGTGCCGTCGAAGCCCGGACCGAAGTAGGCATCCGGTGATGACACCACGTGGTAGAGCCGGCCCCCGATGATGCCGAAGGGGATGGCCCAAATGACGATGTCCCAGACGCTGCCTTCAGGGGCGCCGCGCCTGGCCCAGCGGACGGACGTCAGCCAGAGGCCCACCACGATGCCCGCCAGGATGCACAGAGCATAGGCGTGGATCCGCAGGCTGCCCCACGGCAGGGGAATGTCGAAACCGGACCAGTCCGGGCTGGGGATGCCGGCTGGCACCAAAGCAGGGGCCAGTGTGGCTGCCTGAAGGAGTGGCTGCATGTCCTAGGCCCCGGTTCCCTGTGCCATGCCCGTTTCCCGGGCCAGGCCGGTGCTCAGGTCCTTGGTGAGGGCGCCGACCGCGTCCACTCCCCCGTCGCGGAGGGCCGCGACCAGGGCGGTGCCAACGATGACGCCTTCGGCGTAGGCTGCGATTTCCCGGACCTGGTCTGCCGTGGAGACACCCAGTCCGACGCAGACGCGTTCGGCGCCGGCACCGTGCGCGGCGGCCACGACGCCCTTGGCTGCGGTGCTGACGGACGTACGGGCGCCGGTAACACCCATGATGGAGACGGCGTACACGAACCCGCGGCTCGCGTCCACGGTCCGCTGCATGCGCTCCCCGGTGGAGGACGGCGCCACGAGGAACACGCGGTCCAGGCCGTACTTGTCCGAGGCTGCCATCCACTCGGCGGCCTCGTCCGGGATCAGGTCCGGGGTAATGAGCCCGGCTCCCCCGGCCTCTGCCAGCCGGCGCGAGAACTCATCCACGCCCATGCGGACCACCGGGTTCCAGTAGGTCATGACCAGGACGGCGGCGTCGGTCTTGCTGGTGATGCCGGCGACGACGTCGAACACCTGGCTGACATGGAAGCCCTTGGCCAGTGCCTCGGTGGTGGCGGCCTGGATGACCTGGCCGTCCATGACGGGGTCCGAGTACGGAATGCCGATTTCGATCAGGTCGGCACCGTTCTGCGCCAGGGCTATGCCTGCGGCAATGGTGTCTTCCACGCTTGGGTAGCCTGCGGGGAGATAGCCGATGAGGGCGGAGCGTCCCTGGGACCGTGCCCTGTCAATCGCTGCTGCCGACTTGCTGGTCGTCTCTGCCTTGCCGGCCATCTCTGCGCTGCTCACAGCTGCTCCCCCTCTTTGCCGATCTCGGATTCGGCGGAATTCTTGTCCAACAGGTCAAACCATTCGGCGGCGGTGGCCACATCCTTGTCACCGCGTCCGGACAGGTTGACGATCACGATCCTTTCGGCGGCCGAGGCCGGGTCCTCCGCGGCCATCCGCTGGCCCACCTTGATGGCGCCGGCCAGCGCGTGCGAGGACTCGATGGCTGGAATGATGCCCTCCGTGCGGCACAGGAGGCGGAAGGCCTCCATGGCTTCGGCGTCCGTGATGGGCTCGTAGCTGACCCGTCCGATGTCGGACAGGTAGGAGTGCTCCGGGCCAACACCGGGGTAGTCCAGGCCCGCGGAAATGGAGTGCGACTCGATGGTCTGCCCGTCGTCGTCCTGCATCAGGTAGGAGCGGGCGCCGTGCAGGACACCGGGCTTGCCCAGGGTGATCGTGGCGGCATGCCGGCCGGTCTCCACGCCCTCGCCGCCCGCCTCGAAGCCGTAGATCTTCACGGAGGGGTCGTCCAGGAACCCGTGGAAGATGCCGATGGCGTTGGAGCCGCCGCCGATGCAGGCGCAGACAGCGTCCGGGAGCCGGCCTTCCTGCTCCAGGATCTGGGCGCGGGCCTCCTCGCCGATGACCTCGTGGAAATACCGGACCATGGCCGGGAACGGGTGGGCACCGGCGGCGGTGCCCAGCAGGTAGTGGGTGTTTTCAACGTTCGCCACCCAGTCGCGCAGGGCCTCGTTGATGGCGTCCTTGAGCGTCTGGGATCCGCTGGTCACCGGAATGACGGTGGCGCCGAGCAGTTCCATCCGGGCCACGTTGAGCGCCTGGCGGCGGCAGTCCTCGGCTCCCATGTAGACCACGCATTCGAGGCCCATCAGGGCGGCGGCGGTGGCGCTGGCCACACCGTGCTGGCCGGCACCGGTCTCGGCGATGACGCGCGTCTTCCCCATCCGCTTAGCCAGCAGGGCCTGGCCCAGGACGTTGTTGATCTTGTGGGATCCGGTGTGGTTGAGGTCCTCGCGCTTGAGGAACACCCGCACTCCCCCGGCGTGCTGGGAGAACCGCTTGGCTTCTGTCAGCAGGGACGGCCGGCCGGAGTAGTTCTTGTTCAGGTCCGTAATCTGCGCCCGGAATTCGGGATCGTCCTTGGCCTTGTTGAAGGTCTCTTCAAGTTCGTCCAGGGCGGCAATGAGGGACTCCGGCATCCATCGCCCGCCGTAGTTGCCGAAGTACGGCCCCGGGGCGTGGCGGAGGGATCCGCCCTGCAGGAATGCTTCCGCGGTGTTGTTGTCAGCGTTTCCTGAGGGTGCGTCAGCCATCAGTCCTGTCCTGTTCCATGTTGGTTGGTCAAAAGTGTGCTGTTCCGGCTGGGCCGGATGGTGTGCCTGTGCTGCGGGGCCGGCGTGCGCCGGCACCCGCAGGAAGGCGTGGAGGTGTGCCTCAGCCTCAGCCGCGGGCGGCGATGGCGGCGGCACCCGCGGCAGTGAACTCAGCGATGCGTTCCCGGGGCGTGGCATGGCTTACCAGGGCCTCGCCCACCAGTATCGCGTTGGCGCCGCTGCCGGCGTAATGCGTGACGTCGCCGGCGTCGCGGACCCCGGACTCGGCAACCACCACTGCCTCGGCTGGAATCAGCCCCGCCAGTGAGGCAAAGACAGAACGGTCGACGTCGAGCGTCTTCAGGTTGCGGACGTTGACGCCGATGATCCGCGCGTTGGCCGCGACGGCACGCTCGATTTCCTCTTCGGTGTGGGTTTCCACGAGCACGTTCATGCCAAGTTCGGCGCTGAGGGCGCTGAATTCGGAGAGCTGCGCGTCCGAAAGGGCCGCCACGATGAGCAGGATAAGGTCGGCGCCGTGGGCACGGGCCTCCCAGATCTGGTACTCGTCGAGCGTGAAGTCCTTCCGCAGCAGCGGGATGTCGACGGCGGCGCGGACGGCGTCGAGGTCGGCCAGGGACCCGTTGAAGCGGCGCTGCTCGGTGAGGACGCTGATGACGGCGGCACCGCCGTCGGCATACTGCCTGGCGAGCGAGGCCGGATCGCCGATGCTGGCGAGATCACCCTTGGAGGGGCTGCGGCGCTTGATTTCGGCAATGACTTTCAGCTGTTCCCGGGTTGGGGAGGTTCCGCCGAGGGCGGCCCAGGCGTCACGGGCAGGTGCCGCGGCCCGGGCCAGGTCCTTCAGCTCGGCCAGGGAAACGAGCCGTTTCCTGGCCGCCATATCCTCCCTGACACCGGCGTTGATGTCGTCGAGAACAGTCGCCATCAGTGGCCGGAGTTTTTCAGCTTGCTGCCCTCAACGCCGTAGCCTGCCTTGCGCATGATGAAACCGAGGATCAGGCCGACGACCATGACGGCGATGCCGCCAATGAAGATGGGGGTGCTGGCAATGACGAAGGCGATGGCTGCGATGAGCGCGCCTACGAGCATGACGATGACGCAGGTCCAGGCGGCCGGGCTGTTGCCGTGGCCCAGTTCCTGGCTGTGGTCAATAGCGCCGGGGGCCACCGTGCGGCTGCCTGACTTGGAAACGGACGCAGGTGCTTTGCTCATGGAAATCTCCTCAGGATGGATACTGCTTACATTCTGCCATTTTTTGGCCGCCGCCCGCGTACCGCCAGGCTTGCCGCCCCGTGCCGGCGCTGCCTCCCGATGGCGTTAGGTGGGGTCCTCGCCGCGGGAAAGCCGGTCCCAGCTGTCAATCTCGTCCACCGGGCCAGCCGCCGGCGCAGTCCCCGCGGCGCCGGCCGCGTCATATTTGGTGCGTGTCTTCCAGTAACGGGACGCAGGCAGGATCAGCAGGGCTGCCAGGGCGAGGACGCAGCCGGCGACGACGGCGAGCACCGGGAAGGGCGTGAGGTCCACGCGCGCCTGGCTGCCCGACACACCCGTGGCAGCTGCAATGGACCCCTGCGCGGCCGCGAGCGGGTCGGCCAGGACGGTGGCTGCGGCCGTCACCACGCCTGCTGAGGCAAAGACAATGATGGCGGTGATGACCCACCGGGCGATCCTGCCGGCAATGGCCGCCGCGAGCCCGCCGGCCAGGGCCACCAGGGCCAGGGCCGTGACGGTGGTGGCGGCCTTGCTGCCCTGGACCTGGATGGCGCTCTGGCCGGCTCCCGCCTGGCCCATCTGATTGGGATCCAGCGTGGCCGTCATCCAGGTCTGGGTGGTGGTGCCGAACGCAGCCAGCGCCAGGAGGGTGATCAACAGCACCAGCGTCGACCTGCGCGCCCAGACCGGCGTGGCCCTGGCCTTTTCGGCCTTTCCTGCCTGCCCTGCCGCAACCCCGGCATCCGACATCAGGAAGCCGTCCCGCCGGGGAGCGATTCCGCGGAGATGTTGTGCAACGATCCGGCCGTGTGCACTGCGCGCAGCGGAGCGGCGGCCTTGTTGACGGTTTCCAGGGCCTCGGTGGGGTTCACCGAGTCAGCCACGATGCCGCCGCCGGCCTGCACGTAGGCGCGTCCCTCCCGGATCAGGGCCGACCGGATGGCGATGGCCATGTCCATGTCACCGGCGAAGTCCAGGTAGCCCACCACGCCGCCGTAAATGCCGCGGCGGTGCGGTTCCAGCTCGTCGAGGAGGCGCAGCGCCCTGGGCTTGGGGGCACCCGAAAGGGTGCCGGCCGGGAAGGTTGCCTTCAGCACGTCATAGGCTTTGGCCTGCGGGGAGAGCCGGCCCACCACGGTGGACACCAGGTGCATGATGTGGCTGAAGCGCTCCACCTCCATGAACTGGGTGACATCCACGGTGCCGGCCACACAGACCTTGGAGAGGTCGTTGCGGGACAAGTCCACCAGCATCAGGTGCTCGGCGCGTTCCTTCTGGTCCGCGAGCAGCTCCTCGGCAAGGGCCTTGTCCGCTTCCACGGTCTTCCCGCGCGGACGGGAACCCGCGATGGGGTGGGTGATGACTTCCTCGCCCGTCACGGTGACGAGGGCTTCGGGCGAGGATCCCACGATGGAGTATTCCCGGCCGTCGGCATCGGCCAGACTGAAGATGTACATGTACGGGCTGGGGTTGGTGTTGCGCAGGACGCGGTACACGTCCAGGGCCGAGGCCTGGCACTCCATCTCGAAACGCCGGGAAATGACCACCTGGAAGACCTCGCCGTCCACGATGGCTTCCTTGCCGCGGTCCAGTGCGGCGAGGTACTCGGCCTCGTCCCAGCGTTCCTGGACGCTGGACGCGAAGTCCAGGGCCGCCGGTGCAAGAACGGAGACCGGCTGCACCACGGGGGTGCTGATCTGTGCCAGGAGCTCCTTGACCCGGGCCACGGCGTCGTGCCAGGCCTCGTCCACGCGCTCGGAGCTGTTGTCGAAGTTGATGGCGTTGGCAATGAGCAGGACCGTGCCGTCCACGTTGTCATGCACGGCCATGTCGGTGACGAGGTTCAAGGCCATTTCCGGCAGCTGCAGGTCGTCCTCCGGCGGGCTGACCAACCGTTCCCAATGCCGGACGGTTTCCCAGCCCAGAAACCCCACCAGGCCGGACGTGAAGGGCGGCAGCCCGTCGAACCGGTCGGTGCGCAGGGCGTCAATGGTGTCGCGGACGGCATCAACGGGGCTGCCGCCCACCGGAACGCCTGCAGGCGGTTCGCCCAGCCAGTGCGCCTGGCCATCCTTGGTGGTCAAGGTGGCGCGGGACCTGGCGCCGATGAAGGAGTAGCGGGACCAGGCTCCGCCTACCGCCGCCGATTCCATCAGGAAGGTGCCGGGCTGCCCCTGGGCCAGCTTCCGGTACAGGCCGATCGGGGTCTCGGCGTCGGCGAGGACCTTGAGCCTGACGGGGATGACACGGCTGTGGCCGGCGAGTTCCCGGAATTCCTCGAGGCTTGGGCTGATGGTTCCAAGGTCCTGCATGGCTATGCTTGTCCGCCTGTTCTTCGAAAGGGCCGGCCGTGCCGGACACCTTGAGTGTGCTTGCTGGGTTGGCCACGGCCGGATGGGGACGCCGGCCGGGCAGCCTATTCGGCTTAGCCTGCCTGGCCTGCCACCACGTCCAGGTCCCTGCCGTCGAAGCAGGTGCGGGTACCCGTATGGCAGGCGGCACCCACCTGGTCCACGCGTACCAGCAGTGCGTCGCCGTCGCAGTCCATGGCCACGGATTTGACCCACTGGACGTGCCCGGAGGTGTCACCCTTGCGCCAGTACTCCTGGCGTGAGCGGGAATAGAACGTCACGCGGCCGGTGGTCATGGTGCGGTGCAGGGCCTCGTCGTCCATCCAGCCGAGCATCAGGACTTCGTTGGTGTCGTACTGCTGCACCACCGCGGCCACCAGGCCTGCGCCGTCGCGCTTGAGCGCCGCGGCCACCTCCCCAGGAAGCGGGCCGGCAAGCGGTGCTGCGGGGCCGGATTCCGCGGACGACGACGGCACGGACTTCACGGACGCGGACACGGCGGATCCTGCGGCTGGGACGGGGGTTGGCTGCTCAGACATCGGGTCAAGTCTAGTGCCTTCACGTGCCCGTCCTCCTGTTGTGAACAACGGCACACCACCGGCCCCTGCAGTGCTGCCCAACTCCGCGCCTCTCGTGCTAGTTTTCCAAGTGATGCATTTCGTCGAACCGTCCCGAGAAGTCCTGGCCGAAACCCTGCTGGCGGCCGGCCCTGATGCGCCCACGCTGTGCAAGGGCTGGCGCACCAGGGACCTTGCCGCGCACCTGTACCTGCGCGAGCGGAAGGCGGCAGTCGGGCTCGGACTGATCATCAAGCGCCTGGCCAAGGCATCCGACCAGGCAACCGCCAAGCTCGCGGCGAAGCTGACCAGCAACGAGGACTACGCGCGGCTGGTGAACACCTTCCGCGCCGGTCCGCCGGCGCTCTCGCCGATGAACATCAAGGCACTGGACGAGAGTGCCAACCTGATCGAGTACTTCGTGCACACCGAGGACGTCCGGCGGGCCGTGGACCGGTGGGCACCCAGGGCACTTGATGAGGCTTACTCGGACGCACTGTGGGACGAACTGGTCAAGCGTGCTGCCATCCTGTACCGCGGCGTGGATCTGGGCATCGTCCTGGTCCGTCCGTCCGGGCCGCGCCATGTTGCCAAGCGCGCACCCGTCTCGGTGGCAATCGTTGGCGAGCCGGGTGAACTGCTGATGCACGCCCACGGCCGCACCCGCCACGCCCTGGTCACCTTCGAAGGCCAGCCCGACGCCGTCGCCCTCCTCCAGTCAGCTGAAGTAGGGCTCTGAACTTAGCGGACCTCGAAGCCTGCCGCGCGGATGGCGTCCTTGACCTGGGTCATCATGTTGTCCGGTCCCCAGTGGAAAATCGAGGCCGCCAGGACAGCGTCCGCACCGGCTGCGACGGCCGCGGGGAAGTGCGCCGGCTCCCCCGCGCCGCCGGAGGCGATGATGGGGACCTTGACTGCCGCGCGAACCAGTTTGATGAGTTCGAGGTCGAAGCCGTCCTTGGTGCCATCAGCGTCAATGGAGTTCAGCAGGATCTCGCCCACCCCGCGCCCGGCTGCTTCCCTGGCCCATTCGATGGCGTCGATCCCGGTGCCGGTGCGCCCGCCGTGTGTGGTCACTTCGAATCCCGACGGCGTGGGCTGGGACCCGGGGCGGGTCCGCCTGGCGTCAACGGACAGGACGAGCACCTGGGAACCGAAGTGCCGGGTGATTTCGTCGATGACGTCCGGCCGGGCAACAGCCGCGGTGTTGATGGACGCCTTGTCCGCGCCGTAGCGCAGGAGCTTGTCCACCTCGGCCACACCGCGGACGCCACCGCCCACAGTCAGCGGAATGAAGACTTCCTCGGCGGTGCGGCGGACAACGTCGAACGTGGTCTCGCGGTTGCCCGAGGACGCCGTGACGTCAAGGAACGTCAGTTCGTCGGCGCCGGCGTTATCGTAGCGGTGGGCGAGTTCCACGGGGTCGCCGGCATCGCGGAGGCCCTCGAAGTTGACGCCCTTGACGACGCGCCCGGCGTCGACGTCAAGGCAGGGAATGACCCGTACTGCTACTGCCATGGGAACTCCTGAAGTCTTTGGTGGTTGCTGCGCGCCGCGTTAGATGCGGCAGGCGTGGATGCTGCTGACCAGGATGGCGCGGGCGCCGAGGTCGTACAGTTCATCCATGATCCGGTTGGTTTCCTTCTGGGGCACCATGGACCGGACGGCTACCCAGTCGGAGTCACGCAACGGCGAGACCGTGGGCGATTCGAGGCCCGGTGTCAGGCCGGCTGCCTTCTCCACGAGCTCCTTGCGGATGTCGTAGTCCATCAGCACGTACTGACGGGCCACCAGGACTCCCTGGAGTCGGCGGATGAGGACGTCGATTTCCCTGGCCGTGCCGTTGGCCGCGCCCCCGTTGCCCGTGCGGCGGATCAGGACGGCCTCGGATTTGAGGATGGGGTCGCCGAAGATTTCCATGCCGGCGGCCTTGAGGGTGTTGCCGGTTTCCACGACGTCGGCGATGGCGTCCGCGACGCCGAGGCGAACCGAGGATTCAACTGCCCCGTCGAGCCGGACCACTTTGGCGTTGATGCCGCGTTCGGCGAGGTAGTTGCGCAGCAGGCCGTCGTAGCTGGTGGCAAGGCGCTTGCCGTCCAGCTCGGCAGCGGAGCTGAAGTCGCCCACCGGTCCGGCAAAGCGGAAGGTGGAAGCGGCGAACCCCAACGGCAGCAGCTCTTCGGCTTCCACCCCTGCGTCCAGCAGCAGGTCACGGCCGGTGATGCCGACGTCGAGCGTTCCCTGGCCGACGTACACCGCGATGTCGCGGGGGCGCAGGAAGAAGAACTCGATGTCGTTGTCGGGGTCCACCATGACCAGTTCGCGGCTGTCGCGGCGCTGGCGGTATCCGGCTTCGGAGAGCATGGCGGAGGCGGCTTCGGACAGGGAGCCCTTGTTGGGGACGGCTACTCGCAGCATGGGGAATTCTTTCTGGGGTGGAAGGTCTAAAATTTCAGGCAGTCAGGCCACAGTGGGTCGGGCGGGCACGCGCCGGACCGGTGGCTACAGATGCTTGTAGACGTCTTCCAGGGTCAGGCCTTTGGCGAGCATCAGAACCTGCAGGTGGTACAGCAGCTGGGAGATTTCCTCGGCCGCCGCTTCATCGGATTCATATTCGGCAGCCATCCACACTTCGGCTGCTTCCTCAACGACTTTTTTGCCGATGCCGTGAACACCGGACTCCAATTCAGCGACGGTGCGGGAGCCTTCCGGGCGGGTGGCTGCCTTCTCGCTGAGCTCAGCGAACAGCGTCTCGAAATTCTTCACGCCCTCCAGCCTACTTGCTGCGGCCGCAGCGGCGCTTCCCGGGCGCTTGCATGACGGGCGCGATGTGAGCGAATACACACCGCGCCCGTACGCAGCAGGGTGCCTAGCTCCTGTACTGCTTGAGGACCACGGCGGTGGCCAGGGCGGCGGTTACGGCCTCATGGCCCTTGTCTTCCTTGGAGCCGGGCAGGCCGGCGCGGTCCAGGCCCTGCTGTTCGTTGTCGCAGGTGAGCACGCCGAAGCCCACCGGCACGCCGGTGCGTACGCTGACGTCGGTGAGGCCCGACGTCGCGGCCTGGCATACGTAGTCAAAGTGCGGGGTTCCGCCGCGGATCACGACGCCGAGGGCAACGACGGCGTCAAAGTGCGGCGCCAGTCGCGCAGCAGCAACCGGAAGCTCGAAGCTGCCCGGAACGCGCAGCACGGTGGGCTCTGCGATGCCGGCGTCCTTGGCGGCCCGGAGCGCACCGTCCAGGAGCCCGTCCATGATCTGCGTGTGCCAGCTGGCGGCGACGATCGCCAGCTTCAGCTGCGAGGTCCCGGCCGGGTTGAGGGTGCTGAGGTCAATGTCGGGGGCGCCGTGTCCGCTCATGGGTTCTTCTGTTCCGTTCAGTCTCGGGTAGTTCAGTCTTGGGTAGTTCAGTCTTGGGGAGTTCAGTCTTGTTCGTGGTCGAAAGGTATTTCGGGGGCTGGGACGGGTACCGGAGCCACCTGGGTGTCCAGGAGCAGCCGGTGTTCCATCCGGTCCTTTTTGGTGCGGAGGTACCGGATGTTCTGTTCGCGGGACGGGACCTCGGTGGGGACCATCTCCACGACCTTTACTCCTGCCCTGGCCAGCCGGTTCTGCTTATCCGGGTTGTTGCTCAGCAGCCGCACTTCGTGCAGGCCCATTTCGGCGAGGATTTGTGCCGCAGCCTTGTAGCACCGGGCGTCGACGGGCAGGCCGAGCTGCTCGTTGGCTTCCACGGTGTCGAAGCCTGCTTCCTGCAGGGCGTAGGCCTTGATCTTGTTGGCAAGGCCGATCCCGCGGCCCTCCTGGCCGCGCAGGTAGAGCAGGGTGCCGCCGTTGTCCCGGATCAGTTCCAGCGCGTAGGCAAGCTGTTCGCCACAGTCACAGCGGTAGGAACCGAAGACATCTCCGGTGAGGCATTCGGAGTGCAGCCGCACCAGGGGGGCTTTACCGTCACTGGGGGCGTTGGGGGAACTGACGGCCAGGTGTTCCACACCGGTCACCAGGTCCGTCCATGCCTGCGCCACGAACTCGCCGAAGGCGGTGGGCAGCTGCACGACGGGACCTGCGCTGACGGGATGGGGCGCCTCGGCGGACACCGCATGGTGCTTCCGATGGCCGTTCTGGTGGCTGTCGTCGCTGCCTGCCGCTGCCGTCATCGTTTCTCCTTCTCTTCGCCCGGGGTTACCCGGACATCCTCACGCAGGGCTCCCCCGGCCCCGGCTTCAAGATACGCCACCAGGTCCTCAATGGAGATCAGGGGGCATCCATGTTCCGCCGCGAACGAACGGAGCCCGTCCAGGCGCATCATTTCGCCGTCGTCGTACACCACTTCCGCGATCACTCCCACGGGCTCCAGGCCCGCAAGGCGGCACAGGTCCACCGCGGCCTCGGTGTGGCCCTGGCGTTCCCGCACACCACCGTCAACTGCACGGAGCGGGAAAATATGCCCCGGGCGGGTCACGGAGGCAGGACCGGCCTGAGGGTCCGCCAGTACGCGGGCGGTCAAGGCCCGGTCCGTGGCGGAGATTCCCGTGCTGACCCCGATGGCGGCGTCGCAGGACACGGTGTACGCCGTGCTTTTGGCGTCCTCGTTGATGGCCGTCATGGGAGGCAGCGCCAAGGCGTCGGCACGGTCTCCGGTCAGCGGCACGCAGATCACGCCGGAGCTGTACCGGATGGTCCAGCCCATCAGGGCCGGCGTGGCATGCTGGGCGGCGAAGATGATGTCGCCTTCGTTTTCGCGGTCCTCATTGTCGACGACGAGCACGGGGCGGCCTGCGGCCATGGCACGCACTGCGTCCTCGATGGAGTCCAGTCCCCTGGCAGCAGGTGCGGCCGGGCGTCCAGGTGATCCAGGCTCGCTGGTGGCGGGACCAGCGGCAACGGCCGGTTCCAGGCGTACCGCGGCGTTCACCGGGCACCTCCGGCAACCGCGGCTTCGCCGGTGCCGGCTGCTGCGCCGGCGTCGCGGAAGGCAAGCAGCCGTTCGGTGTACTTGGCCAGGACATCGACCTCCAGGTTCACGCGGCTGCCGGTGGTCCTGGTGCCCAGGCCGGTTTCGGCCAGGGTGGTGGGGATCAGCCCTACTTCGAACCAGGGTTCCGGCTCGGGGGCCGGGCTGACAGCCGTCACCGTGAGGGAGACGCCGTCGATGGCGATGGAGCCCTTCTCGGCAATGTACCGGGCCAGGTTGGTGGGAACGCCGAAGCGCAGCCGCTCCCAGTTGCCCTGGGGTTCCCGTTCCAGCAGGACTCCCACACCATCCACATGGCCTTGCACCACGTGCCCGTCGAGGCGGCCGCCTGCGGGAACACAGCGCTCCAGGTTGACCGAATCCCCGGCAACGAGTTCGCCGATGGTGCTGCGGACAAGGGTTTCCCCCATGACGTCCACGCTGAACTCTTTGCCGTCGATTGCGGTTGCCGTGAGGCAGACCCCGTTCACGGCGATGGAGCCGCCGAGTGCAAGGCCATCGGTGGAGGCGGGGGCGTGCAGCCGGACTGTGGCGCTGGTGTTCCCGTCGCGCTCTACGGACAGCACCTGCCCCTGCTCGGCAATAATTCCGGTGAACATCAGTAGCCTCCCTGGGCTTGCTCCGCGGTACCGCGGGTTGGTGGGTGGTCGAGTGCAACTTTTCGTTGCGGTCTGAGGTGAAGCCTGAGGTCCCGGCCGAGCGTTCGGACGGCGCCGCCGTCGGCCGCGTCCCATTCCCATTGCTGGGCGTCCGGGAGGCTCGTGATGCCCAGCCCGTTCAGGGCGGGGGTGCCGGATCCCAGCAGCGTGGGGGCCAGGTACACGATGAGTTCATCAACCAGGCCCGCCGTGAGGAAGGAACTGAGGATCCTTGAGCCGCCTTCAACCATGACGTGCCGGGTGCCGGCTTTGTACAGCATGGTCAACGCTTCCCGGGGGTCGCGGGTGGGAAGGTGGACGGCCAGTCCGTCATCGCCAAGGATCGCGGCTCCGTCCGGAATCCCGCGGAGTCCCATGACGGCCCGTACCGGCTGTTTGGGTGCAGTACCGCCGGAGGGTTCCCGGGCGGTCAGGCGGGGGTTGTCCACCAGCACGGTCTGGGTGCCCACCAGGATGGCGTCGATACGGCTGCGGATGCCGTGGTTGTCCGCCAGCGACTCAGGGCTGGAAATCCACTGGCTGGTGCCGTCCTCGGCAGCTATGCGGGCGTCCAGGGTCTGCGCGATGTGGAGGGTGACGAACGGGCGTTTCTCGGCTACTGCCTCAAACCATTGGCGGTTCAGGTCAAGGGCTTCGTCGGCGCCGAGGCCGCTGCGGACCCGCACGCCGGCCGTGCGCAGTGTTGCAGCGCCCCCGGCAGCGGGGTCGTGGGGGTCGTCGACCGCGTACACCACGTCCGTGATCCCGGCTGCGATGATCGCTTCCGCGCACGGGCCGGTGCGGCCCACGTGGTTGCAGGGTTCCAGCGTGACCACCATGGTGCAGCCGGATAGGTCCAGGCCGACGGCGGCTGCCTGGGCAATTGCGTCCGCCTCGGCGTGTGCCGTGCCGGCACCGCGGTGGTAGCCGGTGACGAGCTGGCGGCCGTCAGGACTGACGACAACGGCGCCCACCAGGGGGTTCGCACCGCGCGGACCCTGGAGGGCCGCCTGCAAGGCGTGCTCCATGGCGCGGGTTTCGTCTGCGCTGAAGGCGGTGACCACCCCGGCGGCGGGATGCAGTTCCACGGCGCCCGTCATGCGGCGGCCGTGGCGGAGTTGGGGCCTGCCTTTGAAGCGGCAGGACTTTCGGCGTCAAAGAGCCATCGCTGGGGGTTCATTCGTGTCGTTCCTTCCCTGTCGAACCGCGATGGCTCCGGGGATATACGACAGCAGAACGTTGCGCGGCCGAGGGCTGCGCAAATACAGCTGTACGTGCTTCTCTCATCCAGACTTTAACTGTCGGTACCGGAATTCCACCGGTTCAACCGTCTGCCGGAATCCTCCGTGGAGGACGCCGGCTCGCGGGTCGCGGACTGTAACCGCCGGTTCGGACTTACACCGACCCCGGAGCACGTATGTGTGTTGTTATTGTGCCATAACCGGCAGGGGCTCCCGCTTATTCCGTCGCCGCGCGTAATGTCCGGCTGCCCTTGCTGCGCAGCAGGTCGATGGCTGCGGCAGGATCGTCGGCGCCATAGACGGCTGAACCGGCAACAAAGACATTGGCGCCGGCTTCAGCGGCACGGGCGATGGTTTCTTCGGTGATCCCGCCATCCACCTGGATGGCCACTCCCAGTCCGGAACCTTCCACGGCGGCGCGGGCCCGGCGGATTTTCGGCAGGGTGAGGTCCAGGAACGCCTGGCCACCGAAGCCCGGTTCCACCGTCATGATGAGCAGCATGTCCAGTTCCGGCAGCATGTCCAGGTACGGTTCCACGGGGGTGGCGGGCCGGAGGGCCATGCCCGCTTTGGATCCCCTGCTGCGCAGTTCCCGCGCCAGCTTGATGGGCGCAATGGATGCCTCGGCGTGGAAGGTGACCGATGCCAGGCCGGCATCGGCGAACCCCGGCGCCCAGCGGTCTGCGTCGGCAATCATCAGGTGGGCGTCGAGCGGAACCGGGCTGACGGCCTGGATCCGCTGCACCACCGGCAGCCCGAGGGTCAGGTTGGGCACGAAGTGGTTGTCCATGACGTCCACGTGCACGGCGTCGGCATTGCTGATCCGCTGCAGTTCGGCCTCAAGGTTGACGAAATCGGCGGAGAGGATGCTCGGGTTGATGCAGCATTGCGTCACAGGGTTGCCTTTCGCTGAAGGTGCGTTGGTCTCGTGGAGCTGTTCCGGGCCGCCGATGGCAGGGCGGACTCGTTGCCCACAGGTTGGAAAGCCGGGCTTTCTTCCGGATCAGGCTTTCTTCCTGATCAGGGCCAGGAACATGGCATCGGTGTGGTGGATGTGCGGCCAAAGCTGGGCGGTCAGCTCATGGCCCGCACCGAGGTTTCCGGTAAGGCTGACTGCGTCTAGGGCCGCCCCGGCGTCAAGGAGTTCCAGGTCGGTGCGCTTCCGGAGGACATCAGCCACAACTGCCGTGGTTTCTGCCGGATGCGGGGAGCAGGTCACATAGGCCACCACTCCCCCGGGCCGAACCGCCGCCAGGGCGGAGGCCAGCAGTTCCCGCTGCAGCGGGCCCAGGTCCGTGATGTCCTTGGGCGAGCGCCGCCACCGGGACTCCGGCCTGCGGCGAAGAGCTCCCAGGCCGGTGCAGGGAACGTCCACCAGTACGCGGGTGTACTGTTCCGGCTGTTCGGCCCCCACTTCGCGGCCGTCCCCGGTCCGGACCTGCCAACTGCCGTGCGGTATGGCGGACAATGCCTGGCTGACCAGCTTTGCACGGTGCGGGGCAGGCTCGTTCGCAAGAAGCGTGGCGCCGCGCTGGTGCGCCAGCGCGCCAAGGAGCGCGGCTTTCCCCCCGGGGCCCGCGCAGAGATCGAGCCACGCTTCAGCGTCAGCAGCATACGCTGCACCGTCAGCGCCCGTGCCGGCACCGGCCGATGCCGGAATTTCCGTGCCGGCACCGTAGCCGGAACCGCCCACTGCCTGGCCGAGGTCCACCGCGGCCAAGGCCCTGGCCACCAGCTGGGAGCCCACATCCTGCACCCGCGTGGTGCCCGCGCGCACGGACGCCAGGCGGCCCAGGTCGCCACCGCTGGAGAGTGCGGAGCCTTCCACCAGTTCCCCGGGGGCGGCACCGTTTTCCAGCGCCTCGTCCAGGCTGCCCAGCCCCGGCAGGGCCACGAGATTGACCACCGGGGCGGCGTTGTCCGCTTCCAGCAGTTCGTTGATCTCTGCCGCGGGCCGGCCGTGCGCCACAAGCGACTGGCGCATGGCCCGGACAATCCACTCCGGGTGGGCGTACCTGAGCGAGGCGATCCTGGTCTCGTCGGTTTCGCCGTCCACCAGCAGGTCCAGCCATTCTTCAAGGGGGTGGGCGTTGACCTTGCGGAGGACGGCATTGATCAGTGCCGAAGGGCCCGCTCCGATGACGGCACGGGCGAGCCCCACGGTCTGGTCCAGTGCGGCGTGGGCCGGGACCCGCATGGCCAACAGCTGGTGGGCACCGATGCGGAGGGCGTCGAGGATGGCCGGGTCAAGCTTCGCCAGAGGCCGGTCCACGCACCGGGCGAGGATGGCGTCGTAGGTGCCCTGGCTGCGCAGGGCGCCGTAGCTGAGTTCAGTGGCGAAGCCGGCATCCCGCCTGTCCAGGCGGTGGTGCCGGATCCGTGCGGGCAGCACCAGGTTGGCGTAGGCATCCTCCTCGGCCACGGCGCGAAGCACTTCGAAGGCAACCAGGCGGGCGGGATCGGCGCGCCTGGTCCGCTGCGACGGCGCCTGCCCGGTAAAGCTCCGCTGCGGCCCGCGGTTGCGTTCCCGCCCCTTGGCGTCCCGCCTGCCGGCCCCAGGGGATCCACTCCCGCCGCGGCCGCCGGCAGCTCCGCCGCTGCCGCCCTGTCCGCTTTTCCCGGTGCTGCCGCGCCCGCCGGCGCTTCCCGCTCCGCCTGTATTCCGTCCACCTGTATTGCCGCCGGACCCGCTCATTCGAACACCACACTCTCCAGTGAAGCCATGCCACGTGCCCAGTCGGCTGCAGCCATCATCTTTTTCCCTGCCGGCTGGATCCGGGTGAGTTCCACGGCGTGCGAACCTGTTCCCACCAGCACGGCTTTCCCCTGCAATGCCAAAGAGCCCGGGGCAAGTCCTGGAATATCCGGCCGGAGCCGGACCGGCTCGAGCTTGACCCGCTGCCCGTCCAGCAGGGTCCAGGCGCCGGGTTCAGGGGTGACGCCGCGTGCCTGCCTGCTGATGGCAAGGGCCGGATGTGCCCAGTTAAGGCGGCCGTCCTGCAAGGTCAGTTTCGGGGCGAGCGAAACCTCGCCAACCTGCGGCTGCGGCGACGCTTTTCCGGCGTCGATGGCTGAGAGCGTCTGGGCCAGCAGGACCGCGCCGCTGCGGGACAGCCGCTCAAGCAGGTCTCCTGCGGTGTCCTGGGGCCTGACGGCTTCGGTCAGGGTGCCGTAGACGGGACCGGTGTCGAGGCCTTCCTCGAGCCGGAAAGTAACGGCACCGGTGACGTCGTCTCCGGCCATGACGGACCGCTGGACGGGCGCCGCCCCGCGCCAGGCGGGCAGCAGGGAGAAATGCAGGTTGACCCAGCCGTGCCGGGGGATGCCCAAGGCGGCAGGGGGAACCAGCCCGCCGTAGGCAACGATGGCGGCGACGTCCGGCTGCACGGCGGAGATGCCGGCAATGGCGGCATCGTCGACGCGTGCGGCACGGATGACATCAATACCCAGTTCCGCGGCCCGTTGCGCAACGGGCGACGGCGTCAGCACGCGTTTCCGGCCTATCGGAGCATCGGGACGGGTCAGGACCGCCACGACGTCGAAGCCGGCACCAACGAGGGCGTCCAGGGAGGGCACAGCGACGGCGGGTGTTCCCGCGAAAAGGACCCTCACCCGGCTGCGCCGAAACTGGAGCCGGGGGTGCTGGTTCCGCCAAAGCTGGCCCCGCCAAAACTCGACCCGACACTCTTGGCGCGCTTGGCTGTGGTGCGCTCGGTCACGGCGTCGTAATTGGCGTTGCGGATGGACCGCAGCGCGGCCTTCCGGTCCTCCCCCTCAAGTCGATCGGTATAGAGGATGCCGTCCAGGTGGTCATTTTCATGCTGGAAGCAGCGCGCCAGCATCCCCTCGCCCTCGACGGACACCGGGTTGCCGTGCATGTCCACGCCGGTGACCCGGGTGGCGCGGAAACGGCGCACGGGGAAACCGAGGCCCGGAATGGACAGGCAGCCTTCCACCTGGTCCGGCTGGTAGTCCGCGCTGTTTTCCAGGACCGGGTTGATGATGTGCCCTTCAACGCCGTCGATGCGATAGGTGAAAACACGCTTGCTGATGCCGATCTGCGGAGCGGCAAGACCGGCGCCGTCCACGTCCTCCATGGTTTCGGTCATGTCGGCGACCAGTTTGGCAAGCTCGGGTCCGAATTCCGTCACGGGATCGGCAACTGTGCGCAGCACAGGATCCCCAATGATGCGGATATTCAGAATAGCCATGCTCTGTTTGTCCTCACGGTTGGCGGCAAAGGGAACCTATCCAGTTTAGGTGCAGTCTCTTCAGGTCGATCCGCCGTCAGGCGGTCCGGGCCTGGGCCAGCGGCGGGGGCGCGATGGGCAGCAGCGCGGTGCCTGCGCTGATGGTGTCCGCGTTCAGTTCCCAGACCCGGCGCAGGGCGCAGAACTTCCACCAGTGGTGCTTGAGGACCTCGGGGTTGGCGCGCACGGGCCGGACCTCGGTCTCGCCGATCGCGACGGCCAGCAGGACCGGGTTTTCGCCATACTTCCAGGGCTCCCAGGTTCCAGCCTCCGGATCAACCAGGCTTTCCTCCGCCTTCATGCCGGCCACCAGCTGCATCACCACTTTGTCATCCAGCGGTTTGACCTGCCCGTCCCGGGTTGTGCCCTTGGTCTTGTAATCGATCAGGCAAATACGTCCGTTGATCCGGGCCACGAGGTCAAGGGTCCCCGCGTATCCCACCGAGTTGTTCCAGACCGTGATTTCCGGGGCAATGGGTTCCACCCGGTACAGCTCCCACCACTCGTCGAACCGGACGGCGAAGGCCTCCTCACCGTTCGCGGCCAACGCCTCCCGGGCTTCCTTCATGCCGTGGGGGCGGCCCAGCGCGCGGAGTGCCACCTGCTCGCAGTAGTTGTGGACGCGGTCCCCGCGCCTGGCGGCATCGTCCCGATAGGTTTCGGCAGCCTTGGCCGCGCGGTTGATGGCCTGCTTGATCTTGGCAGGGCTCCCCAGGCAGTCCGAGAGCAGTGGATCCTTCGCAAGGCTGCTGGCACCCATGTAGCCGAACCAGCCGTCAAGGCCGTGCGGCTGCTGGCTGATGACGGTGGTGATGGAAGGTACCGAAAACTGCTCAGACGTTGACCGTGCGTACATCCGGCCGTAGTCGGTAGCGTGGGCGAGAAGCGGATCAGTCATACAAAAGACTCTTTCACAGGGGGCCGACAAAAGCTCCGGGGCAGGAGCCGCACACAAAAAAGGCCCGTTTCCGCTGCTGATGAGCGGAAACGGACCTCTGCGGTGGGCGATACTGGGTTCGAACCAGTGACCTCTTCGGTGTGAACGAAGCGCGCTACCACTGCGCCAATCGCCCCGATGCATTTGAATGCTAGCCCACCTCTGCCCCATTTCAAAAATCGGCGGCGCTACGGCAAACGCCACGCCAAAAACGGGCGGGCAACTGCTTCACGCCCTCGCCGCTCTTTCGCCCGCACCGGTCAAAAGCAGCACGGCGGACTGCAGCCATGCCGGGGAGGCGGCCTTCCGCCGTCGGAAATTACACAGTTGTAACTCCTGAGATCCCCGCCGTTGCAGGGAAGCGGGCCCGCCGCTCCGTCACCTGCCGTGGCGATTTGGAGAATCCCCGAACCTCCTATATTGTTTTTACTCGTTGGAACGCGAGGAAATGCCGGAAACGGCAAGGAATCAGCCCTCCAAAATGCGGACGTAGCTCAGCTGGTAGAGCACCACCTTGCCAAGGTGGATGTCGCGAGTTCGAATCTCGTCGTCCGCTCGCAGGACACTGTCACAGCAAAGGTTCTTCGGAATTGACGCTAACACGGTGGGTTGGCCGAGAGGCGAGGCAGCGGCCTGCAAAGCCGTATACACGGGTTCGAATCCCGTACCCACCTCGGTGAAAACCATGGTTTCCGGATGTTTCGGATTCAATGGGCGATTGGCGCAGCGGTAGCGCGCTTCCCTGACACGGAAGAGGTCACTGGTTCGATCCCAGTATCGCCCACTGGCAAGGCAACTTGCCCGCAGTAGAGCCGGTTTACCGGAACATCCTGCACACGCGGACGTAGCTCAGCTGGTAGAGCACCACCTTGCCAAGGTGGATGTCGCGAGTTCGAATCTCGTCGTCCGCTCTCTTATATCCCATCAGCCGGTCTTCCGGTCCCGGGCGATTGGCGCAGCGGTAGCGCGCTTCCCTGACACGGAAGAGGTCACTGGTTCGATCCCAGTATCGCCCACACGAACAGCAGCTCTGCGGAGCTGCTTTTTTCGTTTCCGGCATCCGCTGCAGGCGAACTCCCTTGGCACACCTTCTGCGCCCCGATAGGATCGAAGGCGCGAGGAGCAATCTGGCTCCGCGATCGAAGGGAGGTGCTCGTGGGTTTGATTGACGATCTAAAGGGCAAGGCTCAGGGTCTCATCCGCGGCAACGAGCAGGCCATCAAGAACGGCATCAGCAAGGCCGGCGATTTCGTCGACACGAAGACCGGCGGCAAGTACGCAGGCCACGTCGACAAGGTCCAGGATGGCGCTTCCAAGCTCATTGACAAGAACGGAACCCCGGGTCAGGCACCTGCCGCCGGGCAGGTTCCGCCGGCAGCTCCTGGAAATCCGGTTCCGCCGGTTGACAGGGCTCCGTAAAGGATTTGGCCAGGGCCTTGCCCTAGCACGTCACCGGGGCGCGGGTCCCGCCGCGAGGCGGCGCCCGCGCCTTTGGCGTCTTAAGACGGCTTCTAAAGCAGGCACCGGCGGATAACGGCGCCTTCGCAGCCCCGATTGCCGGTTCCCGAACCCGCGACGGTACCCTGCCGGTATGGCCAAGTCCCCCGCACCTTCCAAGGCAACGAAGACCGGCCAGGCCCGGATCGACTCCCGGCCCATCGTTGCCGGGATCGTCACCGCACTGGTGGGCTTCACTTCATCCTTCGCCGTGGTCCTGGCCGGCCTCAAAGCGGTGGGTGCTGATCCCGCCCAGGCCGCGTCCGGCCTGCTGGCCCTGACCCTCGCGGTCGGCCTTGGCGTCCTGGTTCTCGCCTGGCGCTCCAGGGTGCCGGTCACACTGGCCTGGTCCACGCCGGGCGCGGCGCTGCTTGCTGCATCGGGAACGCCCGACGGCGGGTGGCCGGCCGCCGTCGGGGCCTTCATCGCGGCGGGTGTGCTGCTGTCCCTCACCGGTCTGGTGCCATCGCTCGGCAGGCTGATGGCGCGCATCCCGTCCTCCCTGGCGCAGGCCATGCTGGCCGGGGTCCTGCTGCAACTCTGCCTGGCGCCTTTCAAAGCCTTGGGCACGGTCCCTGTGTTCGTGGCGCCGGTGATCCTTTGCTGGCTGGCGATGATGAAGTATGCCCCACGCTGGGCGGTGCCCGCAGCGTTGCTTGCGGCCCTGGGCGTGATCGGAATTTCCCTGGCGTCGGCCGGGACATCAGTGGACCCGGATGCCCTCATGCCCGCCCTCGCGTGGACTGCGCCCGTGTTCAGCCTGCAGGCCCTGGCGGGGATCGCTGTCCCGTTGTTCGTGGTGACCATGGCGTCGCAAAACGTTCCCGGAGTCGCCGTCCTGCGGTCATTCGGGTATGAGACCCCGTGGCGGCCGGCGATGCTGGTTACGGGAGCGGGGACTGTTGCGGCAGCGCCGTTCGGCGGCCACGCCATCAATCTGGCAGCCCTCAGCGCGGCGCTTGCCGCGGGCGCGGAAGCGGGCAGCGGCCGGAGCAGACGGTGGGTCGCCGGCTTCACATCCGGGCTGGCCTACCTGGTGCTGGCTGCTTTTTCCGCTGCCCTGGTGTCGGTGGTGAGCCGGGCGCCGGCGGGGATGCTCGAAGCCGTGGCCGGGTTGGCCCTGCTTGGAACCCTCGCTTCGGCAATTTCGGCTGCCCTGGCGGACCCGGAAGACCGCATAGCCCCGGCAGTCACGTTCCTGATGGCAGCCTCGGGACTGGCCTTTGCCGGCATAGGATCCGCGTTCTGGGCGCTGGTTGCCGGGCTCACGGTCCGGTGGGCACTGAAGCCGCGGCGCAGCCCGGCGTCCCGGAAGAACTCCCGCTAGGAGGGTTCGTGGTTCTGGCCTTCCCGCGCCAGCGCGGTGAGGCGGGAGACGGCGCGGAAGTACTTCTTCATGTACCCGCCGGTCATCATCTCCTCCGTGAACAGCTTGTCGAAGGGGACGCCGCTGGCCAGGATGGGAACGTCTTTGTCGTAAAGCCTGTCCGCCAGGACCACGAACCGCAGCGCGACGGCCTGCTCCTTGATGGTGTCCACGTTGCGCCACACCACGCCGTCGATACCGTCGATCAGCTGCCGGTAGCGGCTGGGGTGCACGCCGGCCAGGTGGTGGATCAGGGTGGAGAACTCGTCCTGGGCCACGGTCTTGCCGTCGAACTCGGCCTTCATGTGGGCATTGAGCTCGCTGTTCCGGAGCGGGGCGGGTGCGGCCGGGAGCCCACGGTGCCGGAAATCCTCGCCGTCGATGCGGACGACGTCGAACTGGTCGGCCAGGACCTGGATTTCGCGCTGGAAGTCCACTGCGGCAAAGCGGCCATCGCCCAGGGAGCCGGGCAACGTGTTGGAGGTGGCCGCAAGCTTGACGCCGGCGTCGGCCAGTTCGCGCATGAGCCGGGACATCAGGACGGTGTCGCCCGGGTCATCCAGCTCGAACTCGTCAATGCAGACGAGCTGGTAGCTGCTCAGCGCCTCCACTGTTTTACGGAAGGACAGCGCCCCCACCAGGTTGGTGTACTCCACGAACGTGCCGAAGGCTTTCGGGCCCGGCGCTGCGTGCCACAGGGACGCGAGCAGGTGGGTCTTGCCCACGCCGAAGCCGCCGTCCAGGTAGATGCCTGCCCGGGATTCGTCCTTCTTGCCGAACAGCTTCTTGAACAGCCCGCCTCCGTTACCCGACCCCACGCCGTCGGCAAATCCCTGGAGGGCGCGCACGGCCGCGGCCTGGCTGGGCTGCTTGGGATCGGGGCGGTAGCTCGAAAAGGACACCTCGCCGAACCGCGGCGACGGGTAGAAGCCCTTGAGGAGTTCGTCCACCGAAACTGCCGGAGTGCGGGCGGCAAGCTGTTCGATCTGTACCAAGGGTGGTCCGTTCTGCTGGTGGTTGGTCCCCAGAAAGGATACCGGCAACCCGGGCCGGACCCGGGCGCACCGCCCTTCCGCGGCGCCTTCGCGTGACCAAGGCAACATTTCGTCCTATTAACGGAATACGGACAACGTCCGGGGCGCTGGCTAGGGTGGGAACAGGTTCCATTGCCGGTCCCGCGGTCTCCCGCGCTCTTACTGAAAGGCCAACCTCATGCCCTACCCGGTTGAACAGAATGAAATGTTCGCAGCCTACGCCCACCCGGAGCGGCTCGTTTCCACCGAATGGCTCGCGGCCGCCATCGAAAGCGGCGCAGTGGCAAACGGCGAGCTCATCGTGGTGGAATCCGACGAGGACGTGCTCCTGTACGAAACCGGCCACATTCCGGGATCCGTCAAGATTGACTGGCACACCGACCTGAACGATGACGTCACCCGGGACTACGTGAGCGGCACCGCCTTCGCGGAGCTCGCGGCGTCGAAGGGCATCTCCCGCGACAGCACCGTGGTCATCTACGGTGACAAGTCCAACTGGTGGGCCGCCTATGCCCTGTGGGTCTTCACGCTCTTCGGCCACCAGGACGTCCGGCTGCTCGACGGCGGCCGGGACAAGTGGATTGCCGAAGGCCGGGAACTGACCAGGGACAGGCCCGCGCCCGCGCCCGGCAACTACCCGGTGGTTGAGCGTGAAGACGCCCCCATCCGTGCGTTCAAGGAGGACGTCCTTGCGCACCTGGGCAAGCCCCTCATCGATGTCCGCTCCCCCGAGGAATACACCGGCCAGCGCACCCACATGCCCGCGTACCCCGAGGAAGGTGCGCTGCGCGGCGGCCACATCCCCACCGCCGCGTCCATCCCGTGGGCCCGTGCTGCAGCCGCGGACGGTACCTTCCGCAGCAGGAAGGAACTGGAGGCCATCTACCTGGGCGAGGCCGGACTGTCCGAGGGCGACGACGTGGTGGCGTACTGCCGCATCGGCGAGCGTTCCAGCCACACCTGGTTCGCCCTGAAGTACCTCCTGGGCTTTGATTCCGTCCGCAACTACGACGGATCCTGGACCGAGTGGGGCAACGCCGTGCGCGTACCGATCGTGAAGGGTGCCGAGCGCGGTTCCGTTCCCGTCGCCGTCGGAGCCTGACCTACGGCCCGCCCGCGTAGACTTGGAACGATGACTACTCAAGCTTTGCCTTCCGCCCTGGCGGCGATCGTGGATGATTTCCAGGCCCTGTCCGAACCCGAGAGGCTGCAGCTGCTGCTGGAGTTCTCGGAAGGCCTGCCCGAACTCCCCGACCGGCTCAAGGACCACCCCGAACTCCTTGAGCAGGTGGTGGAGTGCCAGTCGCCGCTTTTCCTCACCATTGAGACGGAGAACAACGACGCCGGTGCTGCCGCCGGCGTCCGGCTCTACTTCAAGGCCCCGGCCGAGGCTCCCACCACACGGGGTTTTGCCGGCGTCCTGCACGAGGGCCTGGACGGCCTCTCCGCCGAAGAGATCCTGTCCGTGCCGGACGACATGCCCGAACTGCTGGGACTCACCCGGGCCATCACGCCGCTGCGCATGAGGGGCATGACCGCCATGCTGGGAAGGATCAAGCGCAAGGTGGCCGCCGCCTCCCGCGCCAACGCCTGAACACCCCCATGGCACGCAGGAACAACTCCCAGGGAACCCCGGCCACAGCGGCCTTGACCGCGGCCGGGGTTCCCTTTGTGGTTCATCCCTACACCCACGATCCTTCCGCCCCGAGCTACGGCGCGGAAGCAGCCGAAGCCCTCGGCATCCATCCGTCCCGGGTCTTCAAGACGTTGATGGTGGAAGTGGAGGGCCGGCTCGCGGTGGGCGTTGTTCCGGTCAGCGGAACCCTGGACCTGAAGGCATTCGCGGCAGCACTGGGGGCCAAGAAAGCCGCAATGGCCGATCCCGCCGCGGCCCAGCGCCGCACCGGTTACGTCCTGGGCGGCATCTCCCCGATCGGGCAGCGGCAACCCTCCCCCACGGTGCTGGATTCCACCGCTTTGGCCCTGGACACGCTGCTGGTATCCGGGGGCCGGCGCGGACTGGACATTGAGCTCGCCCCGGCCGATCTGGTGCGGCTGACAAACGCTGTGGCCGCGCCCATCAGCTGTCCGGCTGCAGGCGCCGCTACCCGATGACGTAACGCTGCATCATGTCGTTGTCCTCATGCTCGAGGATGTGGCAGTGCCAAACGTATTCGCCCTTGAAGGACGAGCCGATGGCCAGGGGGGCTCCTCCTGCCGCGTCTGCGCCGAAGGGGACGCGGATCCGTGTGACTTCGCCCGGCATCGCCACCACGGTGTCCTTCCATCCCTGCTCATTTGGAGGCGCACCCTTGGGCCTGCCAATCAGGAATGGCCCGACCGGTACCGCGTTCCCCCGGCCAGGCGTGACGAGCCCGGTTCCGCCATCCACGTAACCCGTGGCTCCAAGATAGCCGTCAACGTCAAACCCTTGCCGGTCCAGGACCTGGAACTGGGTGAAATGCAGGTGGATGGGGTGGGCGTCCACGGTGGTGTTGATGAGCTCCCACTGTTCCAGGGTGTCGCTCTGCACCACCGTGATGTCCGGGCTGTCGAACCTCCTGTTGTTCAGCAGGGCCATCACGGGCACGCCGTCGGCATTCGCTACTTCCACCAGGGCCATGGACCTCGTGGCCTCGGTGGGCAGGTCCAGGAGCCTGGTCAGGGGCCGGGACCGGAGCCGGGCAGGCAAAGGTGCCGTGTAGCCGCGCTCCGCCAGCACGGTGAACTGCATGATCTGCGGGAGGGGGAGGCCGCCAAGGCCGTCAGGATAGGGCACCCGGGCGCTGTTGCGCAGAACCACGCGGGAACCGGCCTTGAGCCGGGCGAAGTCCACCACGATGTCTGCCCGTTCACCGGGTCCCATCACCAGCCTGTCGAGCCGGACCGGAGCGTCGAGCAGGCCGCCGTCGGACCCAATCTGGTGGAAGGCCAGTGCGGACCCGTCGGCGGCGAACTTGAAGTCGTAGAACCGGGCGTTGGAGCCGTTGAACATCCGGAAGCGGTACTTCCCGCGGGCCACGTCAAGGTTGGGCCAACATTTACCGTTGACGGTGGCCACATCACCGAAGAATTCGGGCGCCCAGGGGCGCGGGCGGCCGTCCGGTCCCTTGAGGTCCGGGTTCGGCGGGTAGGCAAACGAGCCATCCGGGTTGAACATCCTGTCCTGGATGACCAGGGGAACCTCGTAGGGCGGCGGCGGCAGGTGCGTCCCGTCGCCCGTGTCGATGCCCGTACCGCCGGGGCCCGGGGTGTCCCGGAGCAAGTAGCCGCCGGCCAGCCCGGCGTAGACATTCAGGCGGGTGATACCCAGCGCATGGTCGTGGTACCAGAGGCCGGCGGCGTCCTGGATGTTGCCGTAGTGATAGGTGTACGAAGTGCGGGGACGGAAGGCCTGCCCCGGGCCGCCGTCGGACGTTGGGCTGGTGTTGCCGCCATGCAGGTGGAGGGCCGTCCTGGGAGATTTGGCGTCGTTGCTGCCGTGCGGAACCAGTTCGGGGTCGATGGCAAAGGCAAGGGGATGCCGTTTCATGTCATTGTGCACAGTGAGGCTGAGGGGTGTGCCCTTTTGGGCGATGATGACCGGGCCGAGGTAGCTCCGGGACGAGGTGGCTTCCTGATATGCCAGCGTGTCGGTCCGGCCCAGTTGCGCTCCAAAACTGTGGCGGGCATTGCGGACAAACAGCTGAAGGTTGCCGCCGGCCCGCATATCCATGACGCCCAGGTCGGCCAGGGTGGGAAGCTGCTCGGTAAAAATGCCGGCTGACGGAGCTGCCAATGCCCGGCCTGTGCCTGGTCCATAACCCTGGGTCAGGACACCTGCGCCGGCTGCGGCGCCGGCCTGCAGAAGTTGTCGCCTTGTCAAACGCATTTGGGGCCCCGTTTCTCTTTCCCGGCTGGTCCCCCCTTGCACCTGACGCTAGGGCAGCTTCCCGGCAACCGGTAGGGCCAACGGTCCCCTTCAGGTGCCAGGACCAGCGGGCGGCCTCCCCCGCGTGCCTGCCGGGCGGCCGGTGAAGTGGTCCATGGTCCGGTTGACTCCCAGCACGTCCATGAGCCGGTCAAAGACGCCCACCGGAAGGATCCGCAGGGCCGGAAGCAGGTTCACAATGGGCGGCAGGACCAGCTTCCGGCGCCCGGCCGCGATGGCGTCCAGGACCTTGGTTGCCACCTGCTCTTCCTGGAGGATGGGAAGGAGCCGCGGCCAGCGCGTCCGGACGCCGTCGAACATCCCGGTATCGATGTAATAGGGGCACACCACCAGCGTGTTGACCCCGGTTTTTCCGGCGCGGAGCTCGGCGCGGAGTGACTCGTTGAATCCGAAGGCGGCAAACTTGCTGGCGGAATAGTCGGTCTGGCGGGCGACGCCCACCAGGCCGGCAGCACTGGCAACCGTGACCACTGTTCCCCGCCGTCGGCTCGCCATGCCGCCGAGGAAGGCGCGGGTGACCCAGTACAGGGCCATGACGTTGACCTTCATGGTCCGTTCGATGGCTTCGTCCGTGGCGTCGAGGAGTTGGCGGCCGCTGACCACGCCGGCGTTGTTGACCAGGACATCCACCGGTCCGGCAACAACCGCGGCAGCCTTCACCGCCTCCCGGTCCGTGACGTCCACCGTTTGGGCCTCCGCCGAGCCGCCGGCAGCACGGATTTCGTCGCGCACTGCTGCGCACCGTTCGGCATCCACATCCCAGATGACCACCCGGCTGCCCCTCCGGGCGGCTCCGAGCGCCATGCGCCGGCCCAGACCGCTTCCACCTCCCGTGATCAACACTGTTGCGCCGGAAAGCCGCGTTCCTTTGGGCATGTCAGTTCTCCTGGGGTTTCCGGGGCACGTGTTCCGGCAGCACGGCCGTCGTCCTGCCGGTCCGGGGAAAGCCGCCCATCAACGTGATGGCCCCCTTCATGATTCGTGCGTAAGCCTGGTTGGACATGCCGGGCACGGGCGCGACGCGGAGCAGCCGCTGCACGGCGATGGTCTGCGGCTCGGTGTATTTGAGGATGCCTTCCCGTCCGTGGCGGCGGCCGGCGCCGGAGTCCTTCATGCCCCCGATCGGCGCATCATGGGATGCCCAGGTGGTTGCATAGCCTTCGTTGACGTTGACGGTGCCCGTCAGGAGCCTGCGGGCCACCGCCTCGCCGTGCCGGGCGGACCAGACGCTGGCGTTCAGTCCGAAGTCGGAATCGTTGGCCAGGGCGACGGCTTCGTCGTCGTCCCCCGCCCGGTAAACCGCCACCACCGGCCCGAACGTCTCTTCCCGGGCGAGCAGCATATCCTCCGTGACTCCCGTCAGAACCGTTGGCTCGTAGAACAACGGCCCCAGGTCCGGCCGCCGCCGTCCGCCGGTGAGCAGTTGCGCGCCTTTGGCGAGCGCATCCTGGACGTGGCGGTCCACCCGCTCAAGCTGCGCCGCGCTGATGAGGGATCCCATGCCGATGTGCCATTCCGCTCCGGGACCCATGCGGATGCCCTTCGCCCCGGCCACGAACGCGGCCAGGAAGCTGTCATGGACGTCATCGTGCACGTAGATCCGTTCGATGCTGACGCAGAGCTGTCCGGAGTTGGAAAAGCAGGCGTGCAGCGCGCCGGCGGCGGCTTTGCCGACATCGGCGTCGGCCAGCACCAGCATGGGGTTCTTGCCGCCGAGTTCGGCGGAGAAGCCGATCAGCCGCTCAGCGCATTGCCGGGCCACGGTCTTGCCGGTCTTTGAGGATCCGGTGAACATCAGGAAATCGACCCGCTCAATCAAGGCGGGGCCAATGGCAGTGCCGGGCCCGGTGATGATCTGGAACAAGTCCGCGGGAAGGCCCGCCTGCCGGAGCAGCTTGAGCATCAGCAGCGCGGTGAAGGGTGTCTGTGAATCCGGCTTCAGGACAATGCCGTTCCCGGCCAGCAGTGCCGGGATTGCGTCCGAGGCCGCAAGGGTAAGCGGGTAGTTCCAGGGGCTGATGACACCCACCACTCCCTTGGGAATGCGGTATTCGGTGGTGCGGGTCAGGACCGGGGCGGCGCCCTTCCGGCGGCGTGGCCCAAGGTACCTTTCGGCGGTCCGCTCATAATAGTCCGCCGTCAGGACAACGTCCGCGAGCTCCTCGAAGGCACTCAGCCGGGACTTGCCGCTCTCAGCCTGCACCAGGTCCAGGATGTCCTGCTCCAGATCCAGCACCAGCCCCCGGAAGCGCCTGAGCACGGCGCGGCGCTCCGCGACCGGGACAGCGGCCCAGTGCCGCTGGGCCTGGCGGGCAGTGTCGACGGCGGCAGCGACGTCGTGTGCGTTGCAAACGGGCACGTGACCCACCACTGTGCCGTCAAAGGGTGCGTGCGAGGCCTGGGTTAGCCCGCCCGGGGCTGCCGCCACAAGTCCCGAAAGCCCCGCGGCCAGGTCCCTGCCGCGGTCCATGACGGTTCCTGTGCGGCGTTGATTCACCATGTCACAGCCCCGCCGGGGCCTGCCCGGCCAGCGAACCCGGGGTGGGCCCTGATCCCGGGTTGAGGCGCGGCGCGAGCTGCTGCCGGAGCCATGCCTTCACCAGCCGTTCCCAGCGCCCGGGGTCGACGTTCCATTCCTTGGTGTGCCGTGCGTGGCTGAACGTTTCGAACGTGACCATGTCCGGGTTCCGCTCGGCCAGCTGCGCGGAGGGTCCGTAGGGAACGTACTCGTCGTCAACGCTGTGGATGATCAGCGTGGGTGTCCGCAGTTCCACGGCCCGGGACACCCAGTCCATGACTTTCAGGTCCACGGGCGCCGAAAGGCCGGTGAGCCGGCGCCCCAGCGGGTGGCCCAGCATCAACTGCCCGTACCGGCCCACCAGCGACGGAATCCGGTTCAGCTGTGCATGGTGCGCCAGCACGGTGACCCAGTCGATCACGGGAGCGTCGAGCACCATGGCCCGGATCAGGTGCCGGTACCGGGAAAGGTCCGCGGTCTGCAGGCAAATGGCCCCCCCCATGGACCATCCGAACAGGACAATTTCTTCGGCACCATGGGCCAGCGCGTACTCAATGGCGGCCTCGATGTCCTGCCATTCCGTTGAGCCCAGACCATAGCGTCCGTCATCGGCGGACGGCGCCAGTCCGTCGTTGCGGTAGGACACCAGCAGGCTGGTCAGGCCCAGTTCCAGCGCCGGCCCCACTGCCCGCAGCGCTTCCTGCCGGGTGGCGCCGCGCCCGTGCACCATGATGGCCCACGTCCGTGCGGTTCCCTTTGCGCGGACCAGCCAGGCGGGCGCTTCGCCGCGCTCCACCGGGATCAGCACGTCCTCGGCCGGAATCCCGACGGCGGCAGGGTCCGGGTACGTAGCGCCGCTCCACCATCCCCAGCGGGCAGTGGACAGGTCACCGCTGTAAACGGCTTCGACCTCGCGCAGGACCGTCCGTTCGGCGGGTGAGTAGGAAACAATGCGGCCGATACGCGCATGGCCGCCGCCGTCGTCGAAAAAGAATCCGTAGACCCCATCCACCGTGGTGTCGTCGTCGGCGGCCAGGATCACCTGCTGCTTCTGCCCGTCCCGGATCACTGCCAGCAGTTCCTTGTCGGCCGCCCGTTGCCGCGCGGGCGTAATCACGCGGCGCGCGAAGTACACGGCGAGCGCGGAAGAACCCGCTCCCAGCAGGCTTGCCACCGATCCGCCGGCGATGGCACCGCCAATGGCCCACTTTGCCCCCGGCGACATTCCGCCGGAACCCCTGGTGGATGCAGTCATTGCAGGGCGCGCTCGCCGGAAAGGTGCCATGGGACTATTCTTACCGGCGTTGCCGCAGATACCCGCATTCCCGGGCAGGAGCGGCCCGGCGCAGCGCGGCTTCCCGGGCTGTTCCGGAAGTGCAGTGCGGGCGTCCCCGGGCGGCGCTAGGCTAAGGCCATGAGTGATCCCATCATCATCCTGACCGAAGAACCCCTGGGCGCGGACGACCGCGTGAACATTGAACGGCTGGTGGATGGGGCGGACAGCCGGCTGCTGGTCCTGGTGCCGGCAAACACCGAACGGCACCTGCTGGTGGACTTCCTCGAAAACCTCTCCATGCTGGACGTTGCCAAAGCGTTCCGGGAACTCGTGGACCGCAACCCGGATGCCGTGGCCGAGCGGGCGCACGCGGATGAAATCCTCGCGGCCTCGCTCGCTGCGCTGGAGGGGCTGGGCTCAGGTGTTACCGGCCAGGTGGTGGACGGCAAGGCAGTGGACGGACTGGTGGCGAAGGTCCGGGAAACCGGCGCCTCCCAGGCCGTGGTAATCACCAGGCCGCATGCCGTGGCCGACACCTTCCACACTGACTGGGCCAACAAAGCCCAGGACCAGCTCGGCGTCCCCGTGCTCCATCTGTATGCGGGCTCGGGATTTATCGGCGACCTCCTGAGCGTTGGGAATGCTATGAGCATCTTTGGAAACAGCATTTTCGGTAACAAGGCAGCGGGCATCCGTGGCGGAACGCAGCACGACAGCGCCCAGGAGGACGCGGCCCAGGAGGTCACTGTCCAAAAGAGCGATGCCCAGTGGCGGGAAGAACTGACCCCGGAGGAATACCAGGTTCTCCGGCAGGCCGGGACCGAACGGCCGTACACCGGCGAATATTGGGATACCCATACTGAGGGTGTGTACCAGTGCCGTGCTTGTGGCGCCGAACTGTTCACCAGCAACGAGAAGTTTGACTCCCACTGCGGCTGGCCTTCCTTCTGGTCTCCGTTGGCTGAGGGCAACGTGCGCTACATCCATGACAGGACCCTGGGCATGGACAGGATCGAGGTGCGGTGCGCCTCCTGCGACTCGCACCTGGGCCACGTCTTCGAGGGCGAAGGCTACGGCACGCCCACTGACCAGCGTTACTGCATCAACTCGGTGTCCCTGCGGCTGGTCGCCAAGGACGAAGCCCGGAATGATGCCCAGGAGGCGAAGCCCCAGGGCTAAGGCACCAAGGGATAGAGGCGCCGGCGCGGATCCCACAGCGGGGGGCCGGTCTCGGTACGCCGGGGAGAGCATCGAGGCTAAGCCCTTCTTACGAAAGACCCCTTTTGGCATAAGTCCTGCTGATTGCTTGTTACGCTCACCAGAGAAGCAAGCAACCAGAAAGGCAGCCGACGATGACAGAGACCCTGACCACCGCCGTCACCGGGATTTCCGCGCAGAACCAGGACTGGCTCCGGCTTAAGGCCGCCGCCACGGGGCTGCAGGCGCTCCAGGTCCAGGACGGCTCGGTCCCCGAGCCCGCGGACCATGCGGAGTCAGCGCAGTACGTGGGTGCCATCGTGGCCGCCATTCGGGCCCTCGCCCCCGCCTTTCCGCACGACGCCGCCTACCTGGAGGCCGTCTGCGCAGATTTCGAGGCATGGGCGGCCGGCGGTTTCGCTGTCCCCGATTTCCTGTCCTCGCTCCTGGCGTTCCAGCCGCAGGAGCAGCGCCGCGACGGGCTGCAGCACCTTGTGGTCTTCCCCATGTACACCCAGAACGGCAGCAGCAACCGGCTGGTGGAGGCCGTGCTGGTTGAGGTCATCTGGCCCGAATTCATCGCAGGCCTGGAGGCCGGGAACTACTCGAACAAGCTGTTCGTCCCCATCCGTTTCGTCGACTTCACCCCAGGCTACGACACCAACTCGGCCGTCCTCTTCCCCGAAACCGTGGCCGTCAGCCAGACCCCCACCTTCACATGGGGCGCCATCTTCGCCGACCGTGAAGCCGCACGGTTCCGCCGCGTCCTGAAGGCTGCCGCGGACATCACGTCCCTGGAGCTGCCGGAGGGCGCCGCGGAACTGCTCGCCGACCAGGACCTCACCGAGGCCACCTTCGTGATGTGGGACCTGATCCACGACCGGACGCACATGCGCGGCGACCTGCCATTCGATCCGTTCATGATCAAGCAGCGGATGCCCTACTTCCTGTATTCACTGGAAGAACTGCGCTGCGACCTCACGGCGTTCCGGGAGTCGGTCCGGATCGAACAGGACGACGACGCCGACCCTGACGCACGGCGGCACGCCAAGCTCGTGCAGTACGCCATCATCTTCGACCGCATCTTCCGCTTCGCCATCACGGGCAGCCGGGTCCGGAACTACGACGGCCTGGGCGGCCAGCTCCTCTTCGCCTGGCTGCACCAGCAGCACGTGCTGCACTGGACGGATACGCGGCTTACCATCGACTGGGACGAGGTGGCGGACGCCGTGATCGCCCTGGGTGCCAGCATCGACGAACTGTACTGGCGCTCCATCGACCGCCCCAAGACCGCGCACTGGCTGGCGGCGTACCAGCTGGTGTCGGCAACCGTCACCCCCAACCCGGCCTCCGTATGGGCCAAGGGTCCGGACGCGCTGCCGTTGGCTGGAACGCCCCGCGGCCTCACGGACCAGGTGCTGGACGACGAATTCCCGCTGTCCATGTTTTACGAGGCACTGGAGAAGAAGATGCGGCCCATCATTGAGTCCACCGCCGGGATCACCGGCCGCACCGCGCTTTGACCAGCGCCGGCGCCGCGGGGGCCGTTCAGGGCGCCCAGCCCCTCACTGTCCTGGTGGCCGGTGGCAGCGGTGCGTCCGGAACGGCCGTTGCGCGGGCCCTCGCCGCTGCAGGGCACCGCGTGGCAACGGCGGGGTCAGACCAGGCCCGGATCAAAGAGGCAGCGCAGAAAGCGGGCCACGGCGTCAGGCCCTTCACGTGCGACCTGGCGGCACTGGACGACGTCCGTCAGCTGCGCGACGACGTCGCCGGCGCACTCGGGACGGTGGACGGCGTCATCCACCTGGTGGGCGGCTGGCGCGGAGCCAAAGGCATAGCGGACCAGTCCGATGACGACTGGGACTTCCTGGAACGCGGCGCCGTCACCACGCTGCGCAATGTGTCACGCGTCTTTTTCGACGACATCGCCGCATCCGCCGCCGGCAGGTTTGCGATGGTGTCATCCACGGCCCTGGACAAACCCGCCGCAGCCGTGGCCAGCTACGTGGCAGCGAAGGCGGCCGCGGAAGCGTGGACCATGGCCATGGCGGACGGCTTCCGCCGGGCTTCCGGGGACGGCGGAAGCACAGCTGCGGCGACCATCCTGGTGGTCAAGGCGCTGGTGGACGATGAGCTGCGCCGCACCTACCCGGAGCGCACATTCCCGGGGGCGACGGACGTGGCTGACCTGGCTGCCGCCGTCGTACGGCTTTTCGGCACTCCGTCCGGCGAACTCAACGGTGCCCGGCTCCGGCTGGCGGACTGACCGCCACCGGGGCGGTACCTGATGTGACTGCACCCGATGTGACTGTACCTACACTGGAAACGTGAGCAACCCTATGACGACAACAGCAGAAACAGGCGCAGCGCTGCGGCTGCACGATCCAAACGTGCGGGGGTTCGCCTCGGACAACTACTCCGGCGTCCACCCCGAAGTCCTCGCAGCACTGGCGGCGGCCAATGACGGGCACCAGGTTTCCTACGGCGAGGACGACTACACCGCGCGGCTGCAGGAACTGATGGTTGGCCACTTCGGTCCCGGCATCGAATGCTTCCCCGTCTTCAACGGCACCGGCGCAAACGTCCTGTCACTGCAGTCCCTGCTCCCCCGCTGGGGTGCCGTGGTGTGTGCCTCCTCCGCCCACATCAACATGGACGAAAACGGGGCTCCGGAACGCATCGGCGGCCTCAAGCTCCTGCACGTCCCCACGCCGGACGGCAAGCTGACCCCTGAACTGATCGACCGGGAGGCCTGGGGCTGGGGCGATGAACACCGCGCCCAGCCGCTCGCCGTCTCCATCACCCAGACCACGGAACTGGGCACCTGCTACACCCCGGAAGAGGTCCGTGCCATTGCCGACCACGCCCACGCCAAGGGCATGAAGCTGCACATGGACGGGGCGCGGCTGGCCAATGCGGCTGCCCATCTGGGAGTGCCGCTGCGGGCCTTCACCCGGGATGCGGGCGTGGACATCCTGTCCTTTGGGGGCACCAAGAACGGGCTGCTCTTCGGCGAAGTGGTGGTGGCGCTGAACCCGGAGGCGGCCCACGGCCTGGTCTACCTGCGCAAGATGGACATGCAGCTGGCCTCGAAAATGCGGTTTATGTCCGCCCAGTTCATCGCCCTGCTGGAAGGCGACCTGTGGCTGCGCTCGGCCTCGCACGCCAACGCCATGGCCGCCCGGCTGCGCGCCGCCGTCGATGCCATCGAGGGTGTCCGGGCCACGCAGAAGACCGAATCCAACGGCGTCTTCGCCATCCTTCCCCCCGGCACAGCAGACAGGCTGCGGAAGTCATTCCGGTTCTACGACTGGGATGAGGCGGCAGGGGAAGTCCGGTGGATGTGTTCCTTTGACACCACCGAGGAGGACGTCGATACCTTTGCTGCCGCGATCCGCCATGAACTCCGGGATTACCGGGACAGCCAGGCGGGCTGACCGCCCGTTGACGGCGAGCCTTCCTGCCCCCGCCCGTCCCGCCCCGTAATCTGCGAAGGTGAACGCACTTGACCAGGTTCCCCCGGATTTCCGCCACGCCTTGGGAACCCTCAGGAAAGCCCGGTGCCGCAAGGAACTGCGCCTCGCGGAGATCCCTGCCCCCGCACGGCTGGCACCTTTCGCCGTCGCGCTGGGTGCCGAAGTGCTGGCGCCCGGCGCCGGCGCGCCCGCCACGCCCGTGCACGGACCTGCGGCCATGGCCCTTGCCGCCGCATCCGGAACAGCCGCTTCGGGACCGGCGGACGAGGACGAAACGGAACTCGCCACCGGACGCTTTATCCTGCTGCATGATCCGGACGGCTCGGCGGTTTGGGACGGCGAGTTCCGGATCGTCACCTACATCCGCGCCGAACTGGAACCGGAAATGGGCAACGACCAGATGCTGGGAACCGTGGCGTGGACCTGGCTCGTGGAGGCGCTGGAGAACCACCAGGCGGCGTACCGGGCAGCGGGCGGCACCGCAACCCGCGTTCTCTCCGAAAGCTTCGGGACCCTGGCCGGCCGGCCCGGGTCCATCGACATCGAGCTCCGGGCCTCCTGGACACCCGATTCCTCCGACGTCCAGGCCCACCTTGAGGCCTGGTCCGACATGGTATGCACGTTCGCCGGACTCCCGCCGCTGCCCGACGGCGTCACCGCACTCCCGCCCCGGCGGCGAAGCCAGCAGAACGGTTATGGGGCAGCCCGGTAAACTGGGGGCATCATGACCCCAAACATTCCGGAAAACACCACGGCCGGCGTCCCGGCTGCTGTTGCCGCACCCCACATCACGGTGGAGGGCTTTGACAGCCCCATCCCCGAAATCATCGACCTCGACTCGCCCCGGGACGGCGTTCCGCTGGTCATTGAAACCCAATCCGGCCTGGCGCGCTGTGCCGCTGCCATTGCCGCCGGCACCGGACCCGCCGGCGTGGACGCCGAGCGCGCCTCCGGCTTCCGCTACGGACAGCGCGCCTTCCTGGTCCAGATCCGCCGCGAGGGCGCCGGAACCTGGCTGATCGATCCCGAGCCGTTCGAGAACCTGGATATCATCAACGACGCCCTGCGCGGCGTCGAATGGATCCTGCACGCCGCCACCCAGGACCTGCCCTGCCTTTCCGAGCTGGGGATGTGGCCGGACAAGCTCTTCGACACAGAACTGGCTGCCCGCCTTGCCGGGCTGCCCCGCGTGGGCCTGGCCGCGGTCATCGAACAGCTGCTGGGATTCGGCCTTGCCAAGGAACACTCCGCGGCCGACTGGTCCACCCGCCCCCTCCCGGAGCCCTGGCTGCGCTACGCCGCCCTGGACGTGGAAGTCCTCACCGAACTGCGCGAGGAACTCATCGAACTGCTGCAGGCGGACGGGAAACTGGAGTTCGCCGAACAGGAATTTGCGGCCATCCTCGAAGCGGGCATCGCTCCCCCTCGCGTGGACCCGTGGCGGAAGACCTCGGGCCTGCACCAGATCCGGGACCGCCGCCAACTGGCCGCCGTCCGCGAGCTGTGGCTGGAACGTGACTCACTGGCGCAGAAACGCGACGTGGCGCCCGGCCGGCTACTCCCGGACTCAGCCCTCGTTGCCGCGGCGAAGGCCATGCCCGCCACGGTCCCCCAGCTGCTCAGCACCAAGGGGTTCCATGGGCGGGCCGCCCAGCGCGAAGCTCCGCGCTGGCTGCGCTGCATCGCCGGGGCCCGGGACCTGGAAGAACTGCCGCCCCTGCACCTGGCCACCAACGCCCCGCCGCCGCCGCGGGTCTGGGCAGACCGCGATCCGGAAGCCGCCGCCCGCCTGGCCACGGCCCGTCCCCTGCTTCAGGGGAAGGCCGAGGAGCTGAACCTCCCGCTGGAAAACCTCCTGACGCCCGACTACCTGCGGCGCGTGGCGTGGCGGCCGCCGGCTGAAATCACCGAAGACTCCATTTCCGCTGAACTGCGGGCGTTGGGGGCCCGGCAGTGGCAGGTGGAAATTACGGCTCCGCTGATTGCCGGCGCCTTCCTGAACCCGCAGCCGCTGCCGCCCAAGGAAGCCAAACCCCTCGCTGCCGCCGGCAACCAGTAAGCGGTTCGCGTCAGCCCTTGCGGGCTAAGTTACTCACGAGTAACATCGGGGTGACCGACGTCAGGCTGCTGCCGCCCTCCGGCATGCACCCGGCGCGCTACGTCTCGATGAGGAGTTACACGTGAGCCAGCACGGAAGCGGCGCATCCCCGCGCACTGTCCGCGACGTCGTCTTTGTGGACGGCATCCGCACACCCTTCGGCAGGGCCGGCGAGAAAGGAATCTACGCCGGAACCCGGGCCGACGACCTGATCGTGAAATGCATCCGCGGGCTGCTGCGGCGCAATCCGTCGCTGCCCGCCGAGCGGATCGACGAGGTGGCCATCGCCGCCACCACCCAGACCGGCGACCAGGGCCTCACCCTCGGCCGCACCGCCGCCCTGCTGGCAGGCCTCCCGCGCACGGTCCCGGGCTTCGCCATCGACCGCATGTGCGCCGGCGCCATGACCGCAGTCACCACGACGGCCGGCGGCATCGGCTTTGGCGCCTATGACGTGGTGGTTGCCGGCGGCGTGGAACACATGGGCCACCATCCCATGGGCTCCGGCGCCGACCCCAACCCGCGGTTCATGTCCGAGCGGCTGGTGGACCCGGCAGCCCTGAACATGGGTAACACGGCCGAGAACCTGCACGACCGCTTCCCGGCCATCACCAAGCAGCGCACTGACGCCTATGCGGTGGCCTCGCAGGACAGACTGGCCGCCGCCTACCGGGATGGCAGGATCCAGCCGGACCTGGTTCCGGTTGCCGCCCGCAAGCCCGGCGAGGGTTGGACCGTCCACAGCAAGGACGAACCGCCCCGTCCCGGCACCACCATGGCCGATCTCGCCGCCCTGCGCACGCCGTTCCGCGCCCACGGCCGGGTCACGGCCGGAAACGCCGCCGGCCTGAACGACGGCGCAACCGCTGCCGTCCTTGCCTCCTCCGACGCCGCCGCGGAGCTGGGCCTGCCCGTGAAGATGCGGCTGGTCAGCTACGCGTACGCCGGGGTGGAGCCGGAGGTCATGGGCATCGGCCCCGTACCGGCAACCGAAAAAGCACTGAAGAACGCAGGGCTGACCATCGATGACATCGGCCTGTTCGAAATCAACGAGGCCTTTGCCGTCCAGGTCCTGAGCTTCCTTGACCACTACGGCATTGCCGACGACGATCCCCGGGTTAACCGGTACGGCGGCGCGATCGCCGTGGGCCACCCGCTTGCCTCCTCCGGCGTCAGGTTGATGATCCAGCTGGCCAGCCAGTTCGAGGAAGACCCCTCGGTGCGGTACGGGATTACCACCATGTGCGTGGGCCTTGGCATGGGCGGCACCGTGATCTGGGAGAACCCCCACCACCCCGATTACAGTGGAACCCCCTCAAGGCAAACCGCCGCTACCGATTCCGAAGGAGCCCTGGCATGAGCGCCGCAGATTTCCGCAAGCTGGCGGACCTTTTCCCCAACGAGACCGTCACCCACTCCTACGTGCAGGACATCATCCTGCCCGGCACTGCGGGCAAGCCGGGCCCGGGCACCTTCGCCCTGGTCACCCTGGACAACGACCTGGACCACACCAAGCCCACCACCCTGGGCCCCAATACCCTGGAGGAGCTCGGTACGGTGCTGGAAGGCCTGCGCGACCGGGCCGCCCGCGGCGAAATCGTGGGCGTCGGCGTTACCGGCAAGCCGCATTACCTGGTGGCGGGCGCGGACCTTTCCGCCGTGAAGTCCCTGGAAAAGCGCGAGCACGGGCTGTGGATGGCACAGCTGGGCCACGACGTCTACGCCACCCTTGCCAACCTTGGTGTTCCCAGCTTCGCCTTCATCAACGGCGCGGCGCTGGGCGGCGGCCTGGAAATCGCCCTGCAGTCCACGTACCGCACGGTATCCACGGGCGCCGGCGCCCTGGCGCTTCCGGAAGCGTTCCTTGGCCTGGTGCCGGGCTGGGGCGGTGTCTACATCCTCCCCCGCCTGGTGGGGCCGGAAAATGCCGTAAAGGTCATGATCGAGAACCCGCTCAGCAACAACCGGACCCTCTCCGGCGCCCAGGCCTTCGGCATGGGCATCGCCGACGCCCTCTTCGAGCCGGCCGACTTCCTGGAGCAGTCACTGGCCTGGGCCGCCGGTGTCATCTCCGGCGGGATCGTCCCGGAGCGGGCCAACGCCGTCGACCCTTCCTCCCCTGGCGCGGCAGCCCGCTGGGCTGCCGCGGTGGATGCCGGCCGGGCCTTCGTCGAAGCCAAGACCTCCAACGCCTCCCCTGCACCCGCCAAGGTCCTGGACATCCTCGAGGCGAACCGCACCATGACCGCAGCGGAGTCCGCGGCGCTGGAATGCGAAACGCTGGCCGAGCTGATGCAGACGGATGAGTTCCGCTCCACCGTCTACGCCTTCCTCGACCTGGTCCAGAAGCGTGCCAAGCGCCCGGCGGGCGCCCCTGACCGCAAGCTGGCCCGCCCCGTCACCAAGGTGGGCGTGGTGGGCGCCGGACTGATGGCCGGCCAGCTGGCCCTGCTCTTTGCCCGCCAGCTGAAGGTGCCCGTGGTGCTGACCGATATCGACCAGGCCCGCGTGGACAAAGGCGTGGCCTACGTCCATGCCGAGGTGGACAAGCTGCTGGCGAAGCAGCGCGTCAGCCAGGACGCCGCCAACCGCACCAAGGCGCTGGTGACGGGCTCGGTGTCAAAGGAAGCCTTCGCGGACGCCGACTTCGTAATCGAGGCGGTCTTTGAAGAACTGCACATCAAGAAGCAGGTCTTCGCCGAGCTGGAAGGCATCGTGGCGCCGGAGTGCATCCTGGCCACGAACACGTCCTCGCTCTCGGTGACGGAGATGGCCGCGGACCTGCAGTACCCTGAGCGGCTGGTCGGTTTCCACTTCTTCAACCCCGTGGCCGTGATGCCGCTCCTGGAAATTGTCCGCGCCCCGCGGACCGACGACGCCGTGCTGGCCACCGCCTTTGAACTGGCCAGGTCGCTGAAGAAGACCGGTGTGTTGGTCAAGGACGCCGCAGCGTTCGTGGTCAACCGCATCCTGCTCCGGCTCATGGGGGAAGTCACGGCCGCCCTCGATGAGGGCACCCCTGCAGAAGTGGCGGACAATGCGCTGCGCCCCATGGGGCTGCCCATGACTCCCTTCACGCTGCTGGCCATGGTGGGCCTGCCCGTGGCCCAGCACGTCCAGGAATCACTGCACGCCGCCTTCGGCGACCGCTTCCCGGTTTCCACCAACCTCAAGAAACTCATCGACAACAACGTCAAGGCACTGTGGGAGACCGCCCCGGACGGGTCCCGGGCCATCCCCGACTCCACACTTAAGTTGATGTCCTTTGGCTCGAGCCCGTCCACGGGAGAGCAGGTGCTGCGCCGCGTCCAGGATGCCCTGGCCGAGGAAATCGGTTTGATGCTGGACGAGGGCGTTGTCGCCGGCCCGGAGGACGTGGACCTCTGCATGATCCTCGGTGCGGGCTGGCCCATGTTCCTGGGCGGCATCACTCCCTACCTGGACCGGGTGGGCGCCTCCGTGCGGGTCAATGGCAAGCGCTTCCTGGCGCCGGGCGTCGCGTCACCCGCCGCGGGTTAGTCTCCGCACGCCCGGCGTTTCCAGCGGTCAGGCCGGTGCCAGCCGGCCGCCGTCGAGCGTCAGGATGCGGTGCGCCGCCGTCCGTGCGTAGCCCAGGTCATGGGTGACCAGCACGACGGCGGCGCCCCCCGCTGCTGCCGAGCCGACGGCGGCGTCCAGCAGGGCCAGTCCGTCGCCGTCCAGTGCCACCGTGGGTTCGTCCAGTGCCAGGACGGCGGGCTGGCGGGCCAGGACGGTGGCCAGTGCCAGGAGGCGCTGGGCGGAGGCCGGCAGCTCCGCGGGATGTTCGTTGGCGGCCGCCGCCAGCCCCACGGCTTCCAGCGCTTCGGCGGCCCGCCGGGCAGCATCCGGTCCCGCCAACCGTTCCAGCCCAAAGCTGACCTCCCGGAGGACGGTGCGTTCGAACAGCTGGTCGCGCGGCTGCTGGAACAACAAGCCCACGGACGCGGCGGTTTGCCCCACGGGCGCCCGGGCAATGTCGCTGCCGCGGACCAGGACAGTGCCAGCGGTGGGGCGCAGCAGGCCGTTGAAGTGCCGCAGGAGCGTTGATTTTCCGGTACCGTTGGGCCCGGTGACCGCCACGATTTCCCCTGGCTGGACCGCCAGGTGGACGTCCTGCAGCACCGGGGAATGACCGTTCCGCTCCCCCGTTTGCGTGGCCCTTCGCCGTCTTTTGCCGCGGGCCGGTGATTCCGGGTACGCGAAGGACACACCCCGGAGCTGCAGTGCCGCCGGCACTGTCCGCTGCGCCGCGGGCCGGGGCTTTGACGGGGCTGCAGCCTCCGCTCCATCGGCGCGCCGGAGGGCCGGCGGCAACAGGCCCGAACCGGGACCCATGCCGGCTGGGGGCCCGCATGCCGTGACCGTGCCGCCCCGCAGCACCACCCAGGTGTCGGCTTCCATAAGCAGCGGATCGACCAGTTGGCTGAGGATCACGACGGCGGTACCCCGCGTCAGCAGGTCCCGGACCAGGGCGGCAAGCCGGTTGGCCCCTGCCGCGTCCAGCGAGGCGAGAGGCTCGTCCATGACCAGCACCGGGGGTCCGGCGATCATGGCGCAGCCGATGGCCAGGCGGCGCAGCTGGCCACCGGAGAGCCGGGCAGGATCCTGGTCCAGCTGGTCTTCAAGTCCCAGCAGCGCGGCTGTGCGCTCCACCGCAACCTGCATGGCGCCGCGGTCCGTGCCGGCATTTTCCAGACCGAACGCGAGTTCCTCGGCCACCGTGGACCGGACGGTGGACAGGACGGCGCCGGGGTCCTGCGGTACAAATCCCACGTGCCGGCCCCACTGGGCGGGATCGATCCGCGGGTCCCCCGTGCCGCCGTCGAACTCCAGCCGGGTGCCGGACAACTCAAGGAACCCTGCCAGAGTTCCGTGGCCGCCCGGGGGCAGCCAGCCGGCCAGCAGGCGGCCCAGGGTGGACTTGCCACTCCCTGAGGCGCCGAGGATGGCCGTGAAGGAGCCCCGGGCAAAGGAAACAGCCACATCCTGCAGAACCGGGGCGTGCCCGTCGTGGAAGGTGAAGTCCCGGATGCCGGCTGCCAGGACCGGGGGGTTCGTGTGAGCAGCCGGCCGGACAGCTGCCCTGCCCTCAGCCACCTGCACCTGCCACCCGGAGAACAACTGCCGCCAGGGCCGACAGCACCAGGACTACGCGTGTTGCCCGCTGAAGGGCCGAATCAGCCACTTCGCGGTAGCTGGTCCGGGGCCCTGTGTTGCTGAGTCCCCGGGCTTCCAGGGCCGCGGCGCGGGTGCCGGCGTCATCGATCAGGGAGAGGACCAGCGGAACGGCTTGCAGCCGGAACGCGCCCGCCCTGGACACCAGGCTGCGGGAAACCACCAGGCCTCGCGACTCCTGGGCCTGCCGGATCCGCTGTGCCCGGGCCGCGATGGCGGGCAGCAGGGTCAGGGTGGACGCCAGGACGAAGGCAAAGCGGCCCTGTACTCCCCGTGCGGACAAGGCCGCCACGAGGTCGGGAACGCGGACGCTGAAAGAGAACAGCAGCAGGGCCAGGACCACGGCGGCCAGCTGCAGGATCCGCTGCCCGGCGAAGTCCAGGCCCTCTGCCGTGATGCGGGCGGGTCCCCACTCTGCCAGGACCGTCCTGCCCTCGGGAAAGAACAGCCCGTGCAGCCAGAGCAGTGACAGGCCAAGCGGGACGAGGACTGCCGCGGCCGCCGGCAGGACGCGGCGGGCCGTGCCGCCCGCCATGGACAGGCCAAGGCACGCGGCAACCACGGCGAGGGACAGCAGCCAGCTGCCGGCCGCCGTCGTGATGGCCGCCGTGGCCACGGCCGCCGCCAGCGACGTCAGCGGGTTAAGGCGTTCCCGCCTGGCGGGCTCTGCGGTCCTGCCTGCCGGTGATGCTGCCACAGGTTTCCGGTCAGCCGTTCCGTGCTGAATCCTGGGCATTGCCCTGTACCGGGCCTTGGGCCGAACTTTGCACCGGACCGCCCGCCGGGGTCTGGCCGGCCAGGACCCGGTGGCGCCGGAGGAAGGGGAACTGTCCGCGGGACCGGCGGGGCAGCGCGTAGACCAGGATGGCCACGATGGTGAACACGATGGCCTTGTCCATGGGGTCGGAGAGCAGCGCCTGCTTGGTGATGGCGGCCAGGAGGGTGTCACCCATGGCCCGGAACGCACTGACGATTGCCCCGGTGGCCACGCCCGAGGTTCCGCCGAAGACGAAGGCGGCCACGGGGGCGGAAACCACGCCGGCGATGATCCCGGTGACGAAGCCGGCGACGGGGGCCAGGTAGAAGCGGCGGAAGAGGCCGTAGCGTGCTGCCAGCCCTGCCAGGCACCCGATGAGCGCGGCGCCCGCGGCGAACGGAAGCACCGTGGGGTTGAAGAAGGACCAGACAATGCTGCTGAGCGCGCCCGTGGCGGCACCGGCGGCCGGTCCTGCCAGGACGGCGATCAGCACCGTGCCGATGGCGTCGAGGTAGAAGGGAACCAGGGTGCTGCCGACGAACTGGCCGAGCACGATGTTCAGGACCAGTGCCACCGGGATCAGCACCAGGGTGGATGCCGGCAGCGTGGGCAGGACGGCGATGATCAGCAGGACCGCGCCTGCCAGGAAGCCGGTGAGGGCGATCAGGGCCGATGCGCTGCCCGGGCCTCCGGTAATGTCTGCCGGCTGGTTGAGCACCAGGTAGACGTAGGTTGCGGCGATGGCCAGGGCGCCAAGGATCTCCAGCACCCGGCGGCGGGCTGCGGGGCGTTCCTGGGACGGAAGCGTCAAAGAGGACGATGACATGGGGAATGTTCCTTTGGGGGCAGGCAGGTTGCCCGGCAGTACCGGGACGAAGGATGGCTGCCTATGTCACCTCGGCAGCAGCCGGCGGCAACTGCGCCGGGCCGGACGTGGCCCATTCTACCGGCCATCCACCTCCCACGGCCCACCCTCCGGCAGTGGACTTCTTTGCCTCACCCGCCTTTATCCCACCTGCTTAATCCCGCCCGCCTTATCCCACCCGGCGGGCCAGGCGCCCCACGGCGGACACCAGTTCGCGGAAAGCCTGCTCCGGTTTGTTGCCGGAAACCACTCTGGCGTTGGGGGGTGTGCCCCAGAGCCCGCGGAAGTCGGCCACGGTGGTTCCCGCCAGGAGCGGAGAATCCGTTTCGACGTCCACGGTGGCGGTGCGGGCCGTGTACTCGAGGGTGCCGGCGGCGACTCCTGCGGCGAAGAAGTCGTGGACGTGGGCCAGGTACCCCTGGTCATAGAGCCGGTGGAACTCGAAATAGAAGCGCAGGGCATCTGACAGGTGCCGGATGAGTGTGTTGTCGGAGGTGCTCCGCAGGCCCTCGGGCTGTTCGGGGAGCACCAGTTCGGGCACGGCGGCGCCTGCAGCCTGGGCCAGCGCCGTGACGTGGGCCGGGTGCAGCTCCATGCGTTCGGTGGTGTCCAGCGAGCAGACGATGGGGAGTTTCTCCAGGGGCCGTCCCCGGTAGGCGGCGTAGACCTCCTTGGCTGCGTGGGGGTCCACGTGGGTGTTCCACTCGGCGGTGGGGGTGGTGTTGCCCTGGTGGTAGAACGCCCCGCCCATGATCACCACCTTGGCCAGGAGGTCGGGAAGCGCCGGTTCCTTGCGCAGTGCCAGGGCGAAGTTGGTCAGCGGGGCGGTGATGAGCGCGGTGAGCTCCCCCGGCCTGGCCCGGGCATGTTCGACCCAGAGGTCCACGGCGTTCCGGGGGCTGAACCGGCCGGCGGGTTCGGGCAGGACGGCGTACCCGATGCCTTGCGGTCCGTGGGTCTCAGGGGTGGTGAGCAGCGGGATGGACAAGGGCTTCCGCGCGCCCACCGCCACCTGGACGCCGGGCCGGCCGCACAGTTCCAGCAGTGCCAGTGTATTGCGGGCCACCTGATCGGCGTCCACGTTGCCGGGGGTGGCCGTGACCGCCACGAATTCGGTGTCCGGGAGGGCGGCGAGGTAGGCAAGGGCCAGGGCGTCGTCGATCCCGGTGTCTACGTCCAGGAGGTAGGCGGGCATGGTTGCCTAGAAGAGCGCGACCTTGGGCACCGCGGGGAAGATCGCGTCCAGCTCAGCAAGGTCCTCGGCTGCAGGGACCCAGTTTGCCGCTTCCGCGTTCTGCCTGACCTGCTCCGGCCGGGTGGCGCCGGCGATGACGCTGGCCACGGAAGGCTGGGCGGCGAGCCAGGAGAAGGCCACCTCGATCTCCGTGAGGCCCCGTTCCTTCGCAAAGGCGCTGAACCGGCCCAGCTGGTCCCAGTCGGCGTCGTCCACCATGTTGGTGCGGGTGTGGCTGAGCCGCGACCCCTCCGGAGCGTGGCCCGGCGAGTACTTGCCGGTCAGTAAGCCGTTGGCCAGCGGGAAGTACGGCAGGACACCCAGGCCGAACTCTTCCGCGGCCGGCGTCACCTCAAGCTCGGCACGCCTGTCCAGCAGGTTGTAGTGGTTCTGGGTGGAGATAAAGCGGGCCGTGCCCAGTTCGCGCGCCACGTACTCCGCCTGGGCAATCTGCCAGCCGGACCGGTTGGAGTGGCCGATGTAGCGGACCTTGCCGCTGCGGACCAGGGTGTCCAGCGCCGCGAGGGTCTCATCGATGGGAGTCAGCGGATCCGGGGTGTGGAACTGGTAGAGGTCGATCCAGTCGGTGCCGAGCCGCCGGAGCGAAGCCTCCACCGCCTGGATGATGTACCGCCGCGATCCGCGGGCGCCGAAGTCCGGCCCGCTGCCGCCCTTCATGTCCATGCCGAACTTGGTAGCCAGGACCACGCCGGAACGCCGGTTTCCGAGGGCCTTGCCGAGCATGGTCTCGCTCAGCCCGGGCTCCCGGCCGTACGTGTCCGCCACGTCGAAGAGGGTGATGCCGGCGTCGACCGCCGCGTGGACGACGGCGTCCGTGGCGTCCTGCGACTCGGTGGCGGTATTGGCGCGGCCAAGGTTGTTGCAGCCCAGGCCCACGGTGGAGACGGTCAGGCCTGACTTTCCAACGCGGCGGTAACTGGTCAAGGACGCCTCCTAAAGGCTGAAGCTGTTGGCGGGCTTGGCTGAGTGCTTGAGTTTGTAATGCTCCGGGTCGCTGTACGGGGCGGCGCCGATGCTGAGCTTGGTGAAGTCCAGGTCCTCGCCGCGGGCGCAGACTTTGATGGCGTTGACGGCCTTGTTCACGTCCGGGCAGAGGCAGAAGATGTTGAGCTTGTAGTCCGTGAATTCGGAACGCTCCACCGTGCCCAGGCCCCGCCAGGCGAGGTGGCTGATCAGGGCGTCGGTGGCCTTCTGCTCCAGGTAGCGGTCACGGTCGGTGCCTTCCCGCGTCTTGAGCGCGAACTGCGCCACCACCCAGAACTGCTCCTCGGTGGGGATCTCGGCGAATCCGTCCTCGGCGCACTGGGCTGCGAAGGCGTCCAGGAGGCCGTCGGCCGCGGCATCGTCGGGAACGTCGGTTTCCTCGGTCTTGCTCTGGTGCCCCACCACGCCGAAGTTCATGACGAACTGCGAGTAGTCCTCATCGAACCAGGCCTCCCGGAAGTGGAGGGTGCCCTCGTCGTCGCGCTTGTAGACCCTGACAATGCCGCTCATGTGCGTCCTTTTGTAAACCATTCGACGTCGGTGCCGTCGAATGGAGATTGCTGTGCCTTCACCGCGTGGTACAGAGTGTCAGCGGAGGTCTGGATGTCCTCGATCAGTTGCTGCGGGTAGCGCATGGAGACGCTGTGCTCCGCGAATTCGTCCTGGTCGTCGATGAAGACGCCACGGGAGGCGGTCCGGATGACGTCCAGGTCCATGTCAATCACGTGGAACTCGGTCACTGAGGGCCGGATCTGCGTCCACTCATGGCCGACCGCCAGGTCGATGTACACCCGTACTCCGCCGGGGTGGGCGGAGTCGTAGAATGTGGCCACCCAGTCACCCTGGCGCGGCACCAGCAGTACGGCGTCGGACCGCGTGTAGAACGCGGCGCCGGGGCGGGAACAGAACTCGTTGGTGCCCTGGAAGATCCACCACCCGTGCTGGTCTTCGCCAAGGTACCGGCCCGGCACCACCCAGTGGGCCTTCCCGTTCCATTTCCGGTTCCGGGAGACCACCAGCTGGCCCGGCTGCAGTCCGTTGGGAACGCGGGTGGTGGTGGTGTGCAGAACCGGTCCGGACTCCCCTACGGCGCCGGGGTACTTCAGTTCGTCCTCGTCCCTCACAGGATCGGAAGGCTGCCGGTGGTGGGGTGCTGCTGTCCAGGCAAGGGACGCGCGAACGGAACCTTGGTTCCCAGGACCTGCGCCACGACGTCGTGCGTGATCTGCTGGGCGGTCAGCCCTACCCGCTCAAGCACCTGGTTGCGGGTGCCGTGGTCCAGGAACTCCACGGGCAAGCCCACCTCGTTCAGGGCCGTGTCCACACCTGCGGCACGCATCTCCTGCCGGATGCGCGAGCCCACGCCGCCCGCGCGGACGCCGTCTTCGATGCAGACCACCAGCCTGTGGTGCGAGGCCAGCGCAATGATGGAGCGGCGGACGGGCAGGACCCAGCGGGGATCCACCACGGTGGTGCTGATGCCCTGCGCCCCGAGCCGGTTGGAGACATCCAGGGCCAGCTCGGACATGGCGCCGACGCTGACGATCAACACGTCATTTTCGGTGGAGCCGGAGGGGCGGCGGGCAAGGATGTCCACGCCGTCGCCCAGCCGTTCCAGTGCCTCGACCGCCGGACCAACGGATCCCTTGGAGAAGCGGACAACGCTGGGGGCGTCGCTGATGGCCACCGCCTCGCGCAGTTCCTCCCGGAGCCGGCTGGCGTCGCGGGGTGCGGCCAGGTGGAGGCCGGGAACGATCTGGACCATGGCCATGTCCCACATACCGTGGTGGCTGGCGCCGTCCGGGCCGGTGACGCCGGCACGGTCCAGGACGATGGTAACGCCGGCTTTGTGGAGGGCGACGTCCATGAGCAGCTGGTCGAATGCCCGGTTCAGGAAGGTGGCGTAGACGGCGACGACGGGGTGCAGCCCGCCGAAGGCCATGCCTGCTGCGGCCGTGAGGGCATGCTGTTCGGCGATGCCGACGTCGATGACGCGCTCGGGGTGCCTGGCGGCGAACTTGTGCAGGCCAACCGGGATCAGCATGGCCCCGGTAATGCCGACGATGTCATCGCGCTCATCGGCGATGGCGGCGATCTCGTCGGCGAACACGGAGGTCCAGGACTGTGCGCCGCCGCTGCCGGTTGGTTCGCCGGTTTCGGGGTCGATGATGCCCACGGCGTGGAACTGGTCGGCTTCATGCGCGCGGGCGGGGGCGTAGCCGTGGCCCTTCTCCGTCATGGCGTGGACGATGACCGGCCCGCCATAATTCCTGGCGGTGGAGAGTGCGTGTTCCATGGCCTGGAGGTTGTGGCCGTCAACCGGCCCGATGTACTTCATGCCGAGGTCCTCGAACATGCCCTGCGGCGCCCACCAGTCCTTGATGCCCTTTTTCATGGCATGCAGGCTCTTGTACGTGAACTGGCCCATGGGGCCGCCGTTCTGCAGCTTCTTCTTCCACCAGTCCAGCGCGACCTCATAGGCGGGCGCGGCGCGGAAGGAGTCTATGGTGGGGCGCAGCGAGGCCAGGTAGTCCGCGAATCCGCCTACGGTAGGTGCGTAGGACCGGCCGTTGTCATTGACCACGATGACCACGCGGCGCTTCTTGTCCGCCGCGATGTTGTTGATGGCTTCCCATGCCATTCCCCCGGTGAGGGCGCCATCGCCCACTACGGCGACGACGTGGCGGTCACCTTCCCCTGTGAGCTGGCGGGCGCGGGAGATGCCGTCCGCCCAGGACAGGGACGAGGACGCGTGCGAGCTTTCGACGATGTCATGCTCGGACTCGGCCCTGGCCGGGTAGCCCGACAGGCCGCCTTCCTGGCGGAGGGTGCTGAAGTCCTGGCGTCCGGTGAGCAGCTTGTGGACGTAGGACTGGTGCCCAGTGTCAAAGACGATGCTGTCGCGGGGGGATTCGAAGATGCGGTGCACGGCCAGCGTCAGTTCCACGACGCCGAGGTTGGGCCCGAGGTGGCCGCCCGTCTGGGAGACGTTTGTGATCAGGAAGTCCCTGATCTCCGAGGCCAGCTGTTCCAGCTGTTCCTCGGTCAACTCGTTCAGGTCCTGCGGATTCCGGATGGTGTCCAAGATTCCCAATGACCCCTCCTTCGGGTGGTAGACGTGCCGTTTAACTCTAACGCCTTGGTCCGCAGGACCAGACGCACCAGAAAAGCCGAAGCCCCGGCTGGTCGCTGACCGGCCGGGGCTTCGGGGAGGATGATGCCTGCGCAGCAGTTCCCGCTAGTGCGCAGAGATCTGGCGCAGCACGTACTGCAGGATGCCGCCGTTGCGGTAGTAGTCCGCTTCACCCGGGGTATCGATGCGCAGTACGGCGTCGAACGACTTCGAGGAGCCGTCCTCGTCCGTGGCGGTGACCTTCAGGGTCCTGGGCGTGGTGCCCTCGTTCAGGGCGGTGACGCCCTCCACCGAGAAGGTTTCCGTGCCGGTCAGGCCCAGGCTGGCAGCGTTCTCGCCGGCCGGGAACTGCAGCGGGAGGACGCCCATGCCGATCAGGTTGGAGCGGTGGATGCGCTCGTAGCTCTCGGCGATGACGGCCTTGACGCCCAGCAGGGCGGTACCCTTTGCTGCCCAGTCGCGGGACGAACCGGAACCGTACTCCTTGCCGGCCAGGACCACCAGCGGGGTGCCGGCTGCCTGGTAGTTCTGCGCGGCGTCGTAGACGTAGGCCTGCGGGCCGTCAGCCTGCGTGAAGTCGCGGGTAAAGCCACCCTCGACACCGTCCAGGAGCTGGTTCTTGATGCGGATGTTCGCGAACGTGCCGCGGATCATCACCTCATGGTTGCCACGGCGTGAGCCGTAGGAGTTGAAGTCCTTGCGCTCCACACCGTTGGCCAGCAGGTACTGGCCGGCCGGGGTGTCGGACTTGAAGGAACCGGCCGGGGAGATGTGGTCGGTGGTGACGGAGTCGCCGAGCTTCAGGAGCACGCGGGCGCCGGTGATGTCCTTGACCGGTTCCGGCTGTGCCTGCATGCCTTCGAAGTACGGGGGCTTCCGGACGTAGGTGGAGTTCGGATCCCAGGCGAAGGTGTCGCCCGCCGGGGTGTCCAGTGCCTTCCAACGGTCGTCGCCGTCGAAGACGCCCTCGTAGCCCTTGGCGAACATTTCCTTGTCGATCGAGGAATCGATGACCTGCTGGACCTCAACCGGGTTGGGCCAGATGTCCTTCAGGAAGACGTCGTTGCCGGCCTCGTCCTTGCCCAGCGCGTCCGATTCGAAGTCGAAGTCCATGGAACCGGCCAGGGCGTAGGCGATGACCAGCGGCGGGGAGGCCAGGTAGTTCATCTTCACGTCCGGGTTGATCCGGCCTTCGAAGTTGCGGTTGCCGGAAAGGACGGCGCTGACGGCGAGGTCGTTGGCCTGGATGGCCTCGGAGATCTCGGGTTCCAGCGGGCCGGAGTTTCCGATGCAGGTGGCGCAGCCGTAGCCCACAATGTAGAAGCCGAGCTTCTCCAGGTAAGGCGTCAGGCCGGACTTCTCGTAGTAGTCCGTGACAACCTTCGAGCCGGGGGCGACGGAAGTCTTGACCCACGGCTTGGCGGTGAGGCCCTTTTCGACGGCGTTCCGCGCCAGGACGGCGGCGGCCAGCATGACCGAGGGGTTGGACGTGTTGGTGCAGGACGTGATGGACGCGATGGTCACCGCGCCGTGGTCCAGCTCGAACTCGCGTCCGTCAGCCATCTTCACGGGAACCGGGCTGGAGATCCTCCCGGCGCCGCCGTGGGCAGCCGAGTACTTCGGCGGTTCGCGGTCGGTGTCCGAGATGTGGGTTGCTCCGCCTGTGAAGGACGGGGCGTCGGAGGCCGGGAAGCTTTCCTCGAGGGACTCGTCCAGGGTGCCGGCGTTGGCGTCGTGGGAGACGTAGTTGAGCAGGTCGTGGCGGAACTCGTCCTTGGCCTCGGTCAGCTCAATGCGGTCCTGCGGGCGCTTGGGCCCGGCGATCGACGGAACAACGGTGGACAAGTCAAGTTCCAGGTACTCGGAGAACTTGATGTCGCGGGACGGGTCATGCCACAGGCCCTGTTCCTTCGCGTATGCCTCCACCAGGGCGACGTTCTGGTCGGACCGGCCGGTGAGGCGCAGGTACTCCAGGGTGACGTCGTCGATGGGGAACATCGCGGCGGTGGAACCGAACTCGGGGCTCATGTTGCCGATGGTGGCGCGGTTGGCCAGCGGCACAGCGGCAACGCCTTCGCCGTAGAATTCCACGAACTTGCCCACCACGCCGTGCTTGCGCAGCATTTCGGTGATGGTCAGCACCACGTCGGTTGCGGTGGCACCGGCAGGGATGCTGCCGCTGAGCTTGAAGCCCACCACGCGCGGGATGAGCATGGAGACGGGCTGGCCGAGCATTGCTGCCTCCGCCTCGATGCCGCCCACGCCCCAGCCCAGCACGCCCATGCCGTTGACCATGGTGGTGTGCGAGTCGGTGCCGACGCAGGTGTCGGGGTAGGCGCGGAGCGCACCATCCACTTCGCGGGTCATCACGGTGCGGGCCAGGTATTCGATGTTGACCTGGTGCACGATGCCGGTTCCCGGGGGGACCACCTTGAAGTCGTCGAACGCGGTCTGGCCCCAGCGCAGGAACTGGTAGCGCTCACCGTTGCGCTGGTATTCGATCTCCATGTTGCGCTCCAGTGCGCCGGAGTTGCCGAAGGCGTCGATCTGGACCGAGTGGTCGATGACCATTTCGGCCGGTGCCAGCGGGTTCACCCGCTTCGGGTCGCCGCCCAGTTCCTTCACCGCTTCACGCATGGTGGCAAGGTCCACCACGCAGGGAACGCCGGTGAAGTCCTGCATGATCACGCGCGCCGGCGTGAACTGGATTTCTGTATCGGGCTCCGCATTCGGATCCCAGCCTGCCAAGGCGCGAACGTGATCGGCAGTGATGTTCGCGCCGTCCTCGGTCCTCAGCAGGTTTTCAAGCAATACCTTGAGGCTGAACGGAAGGTTTTCTGCACCTTCAACGGAGTTCAACCGGAAAATTTCGTATTCGGTTCCGGCTACATTAAGTTTGCCTTTTGAACCGAAGCTGTCCACAGTGCTCATCGCAGGACTCCTCTCGCAACAGTTTCATCTTTGTCGCGCGGTTGACCGCCTGCTAGTTAGGAAGCCCTAAGTAGCTCCAGGGCCCGAAAATTTGCACACGGCCGGCCGAGAATTCGGGCGCGACGTGGGACTACTACGGCCATCGTAGTCGAAAACCCCGGCGGCATCATGGACCCGGAACCAGCAGTGCCACCGTCTCGAGGTGGTGGGTGTGGGGGTACAGGTCGAAGGCCCGCAGGCCGGCGAGGTCCCATCCTGAGCGGCGGAAGTAACCCAGGTCACGGGCAAACGACGCCGGGTCGCAGGACACGTACGCGATGGCCCGGGGCGTCGACGCAACGAGTTGGCCGACGACGGCTTTCCCGGCTCCGGCGCGCGGCGGGTCAAGGACAAGGGCGTCGAAATCCCGCGGTTTCTGGCGCAGGATCCGCTCCACGCGGCCCTGGACCACCTCCACCTGGGCTGCTGCGTGCAGGTTCTTCCGGGCGTCGCGGCTGGTCCCCGGCGCCCCTTCCACGGAGAGCACGGACCCCGTCTCCCCCACGGCGTCGGCCAGGACCGCGGTGAAGAGCCCCGCGCCCGCGTAGAGGTCGGCAACCACGGCACCGGGACGGAGGAAGTCCCCCTGCTGCAGGAATTTTGTGACAGCCCCCACAAGGGTCCCGGGCGCGTCGCGGTGGATCTGCCAGAAGCCGTCGCCTGTGACCCGGTAATCATGGCCCACGGCGGATTCCTGCACCCAGGTGCGTCCCCGAAGCTGCGTCACGTTGCCGGTCAGCGGATCAAAGGCCGCCACCGAGGCGTCCCCCGGCAGTTCAGCGGCGATTGCCCTCAGCCGTTTCTCCTTGGTGTTGGGCGCCGGGGCCAGGAGCACCAGGGGCCGGGAACCGTTGGCCGGAGCGGCCACCTCCACGCGGTCGATGCCCTGCAGGTCCAGGTCCCACAGGCGCAGGGCGTTGATGGCGTCGCTGGCCAGGGGCATCTCCCGCACGGGAACGATGTGGTTGGAGCGGTGGGCGTGCATCCCGAGCCTGCCGCCCGGGGTGACCGAAAAGCTGGCCCGCGTACGCCACCCAAGGCCGCTGCCGCCGTCGTACGTTTCCCCCACCGCTTCCACGCTCCCGGTCCAGGCAGGCGGCGCCTGCTCAAAGCCGGCCAGCCGGGTGAGCTGTTCGGTGAGGACGTCCGACTTCAGGCTGCGCTGCCTGGTGAGCGTCATGTGGCCGAACTCGGCACCGCCTACCGGCGGGTGGCCGTGGCTCCATGCCCGGAGGGAATCCGCGGGCCGCCAAAAGTGCTCCACGCGGTCCGGGGAAGCCTCCAGCACCTCGATGACATCCGCCCGCCAGAACTTGGCGTCATCTCCTGCGTCGGTCAGCCTGACCCGGACCTTCTCTCCCGGAATGGCGTGCCGGACAAAGACCACCCGGCCTTCATGGCGCGCCACGCAGTGCCCGCCGTGGGCTACGGGCCCGACGTCGAGCACGGCCTCTTCGCCGGCGTGGCCGGCAGCACCGGGTGCCTGGGTGGTGGAAGTTCTTGCGGTCACTGGACGTCCTGGAGGTTCTTTGCTTCTTCGGATGATTTGAGCTGCCAGGGAACGCTGGCCACCATGACTCCGGGTTCGAAGTGCAGGCGGGTCTTGATCCGCAGGGCGGTCTGGTTGTGCACCAGCTGCTCCCACCACTTGCCCACGACGTATTCCGGGATGTAGACCACGATGAGGTCCCGCGGGGAGTCGAGGCGCATCTGCTTGACGTAGTCCATGATGGGCGTGACCGTCTCGCGGTAGGGGCTGGCAAGGACGGTCAGCGGGACCGGGATTTCGAGCTTCTCCCAGTCGGCGATGGTGTGGGCCGTTTCCTCCGCGTCGATGTCCACCGTGATGGCATCCAGCCTGGAAGGCCGCGACGCGCGGGCATAGGCAAGCGCCCGCAGGACAGGCTTGCGGACGTGCGACACCAGCAGGACGGCGTGCACCCGGGTAGGCAGGGCCCGGGGTGAGGAGTCCTCGTCCACAGCGAGTTCCTTGGCCACGTTGTCGTAATGCGCCCGGATGCTCCACATGATCAGGAAGAGGATGAACATGGCCAGCAGGGCGATCCAGGCGCCCTGCTCGAACTTGGTGATGAGGACGATGACCAGCACCAGCCCCGTCATGCCGAAGCCGATGCTGTTGATGGTGCGCGACTTCATCATCCGGCGCCGGACGGCCTTGTCCTTGGCGAGCTTCAGTTCGCGTCCCCAGTGCCGGATCATGCCCAGCTGGCTGAGGGTGAAGGAGATGAAGACGCCCACGATGTAGAGCTGGATGAGCTTGGTGACGTCCGCGTCGAACGAAATGATGAGCACCAGGGCGCCCGCCGCGAGGGCAAGCACACCGTTGCTGAACGCGAGCCTGTCGCCGCGGGTCCGGAGCTGGCGGGGCAGGTAGCCGTCCTGGGCCAGGATGGAGCCCAGGACCGGGAACCCGTTGAATGCCGTGTTGGAGGCGAACACCAGGATGACGCCGGTGGCGGCCACCACGACATAGAAGGGAATGGATCCCGCACCGAAGATGGTCTGGGCGATCTGGCTGATGGCGGGGTTTTGGACGTAGCCCTCCGGCAGCGGCTCGCCGTTCAGCAGGAATTCCGTGGCCGGATCCAGCACGATGTGGACCTTGGTGGCGTTGGCCAAGTAGATGATGCCGGCCAGCATCGCGGCGCCGATGACGCCCAGGAGCAACAGGGTGGTGGCCGCATTCCTGCTCTTGGGGTGCCGGAAGTTGGGGACGCCGTTGCTGATCGCTTCGACGCCGGTGAGCGCTGCGGCGCCGGAGGAGAAGGCCCGGAGCAGCAGGAACGCACCGGCCAGGCCCACCAGGCCCTGGTCGAAGCCCTCCGCCGGGACGATGGTGAAGGCCGCCGACGGTGCCTCCCCCAGTTGCCCCGTTGCGGCTTGGAAAACGCCCACCGCGGTCATTCCCAGGATGGACGCCATGAAGATATACGTGGGGACAGCGAATACGCTGCCCGCTTCCTTGATGCCCCGCAGGTTGACCAGGGCAAGGATGACGACGCCGATCGTGGCGATGACGGCCTGCTCACCGTGCAGTGACGGTACAGCGGTGGTCAGGTAGGCGGCCGCCGAGGACATGGACACGGCCACCGTCAGGACGTAGTCCACCAGGAGGGCTGACGCCACGGTCAGGCCGGCGTACTTTCCGAGGTTTACGTTGGCGATCTCGTAGTCGCCGCCGCCCGACGGGTACGCGTGGACGTTTTGCCGGTAGGAGGCGACGACGGTCAGCAGGACCACCATCACGGCCAGGCCCACCAGGGGCGAGATCGCCACGGCGCTGACGCCTGCCAGGGCAAGGGTCAGGAGGATCTCGTCCGGAGCGTAGGCTACGGAGGAAAGGGCGTCGGACGCGAAGATCGGCAGTGCGATCTTCTTGGGAAGCAGGGTATGGGCCAGACGGTCGTTCCGGAACGGCCTGCCCACCAGCACGCGTTTGACGGCGTTCAGTATTGTCAACACCCCACAAAGCTAGTCTGAATCCCGGACGATGTCATGACGGGCAGCGGCCAGGCCTCACAGGGGCCATGCCGGTAGAGTTCTAGCTGCACGATCCTGACTTACATATAGAGGAGATACGGTGGCGCATTTCGTGATCATGGGATGTGGCCGGGTGGGGGCAACGCTGGCGCACACGCTGGAGGATGCCGGGCATTCCGTGGCCATCATCGACCAGGACGACCGCGCGTTCCGCCGGCTCCGCCAGGGCTTTACCGGGCGGAAGGTCACCGGCGTTGGCTTTGACCGGGAAACCCTCAAGCAGGCAGGGGTCGGAGAGGCCTACGCCTTCGCCGCCGTCTCGAGCGGCGACAACTCCAACATCCTGGCCACCCGGGTGGCCCGCGAAACCTTTCACGTCCCGCATGTCGTCGCCAGGATCTACGACCCGGGCCGCGCGGAGATCTACCAGCGCCTGGGCATTCCCACGGTGGCCGCCGTCCGTTGGAGCGCAGACCAGGTGCTGCGCCGCATCCTTCCCGAACAGCACCTCGCAGGGGACTTCCGCGAACCCTCCGGCCGCCTGGTCCTGGCCGAACTGGACCTCGACACCGGCTGGATCGGACACACCATCAGCAGCATCGAAAAAGCGGCCGACGTCCGCGTCGCATACCTCACCCGGTTCGGCGAGGGCCTGCTGCCTGACGCAGGGACCGCCTACCAGGACGGCGACACCGTGCACGCCATGCTGCCGGTGGACCGCAGCGCCCAGGTGGCCCAGATCCTCGCCAAAGCCCCCGCCAAGGAGTATCAGTGAAAGTCGTTATCGTCGGCGCCGGCAGTGTCGGATCGTCCATCGCCCGGGAACTGCTGGCGCATAAGCACGAAATCCTCCTGATCGACCTCAAACCAGAGGTGATCGGCCGCAGCGGCCTGCGGGGCGCGCATTGGCTGGTGGGTGACGCGTGCGAGCTCTCCACGCTGCAGGGCGCCAAGGTGGAGGACGCCGACGTCGTGGTCTCCGCCACGGGTGATGACAAAGTCAACCTGGTGGTGTCACTGCTGGCCAAGACCGAGTTTGGAGTTGGCCGGACCGTGGGCCGGGTGAACAACCCCAAGAACGACTGGATGTTCAATGATTCATGGGGCGTCGACGTCGCCGTTAACACCCCGCAGCTGATGACCGCCCTGGTGGAAGAGGCAGTGGAGATCGGCGATCTGGTCCGGCTCCTGACGCTGCAGACCGGCGTGGCATCACTGGTGGAGTTCACCGTTCCCCATGACTCCCACGTCATCGGCATGACCGTGGGCGAGATCCACTGGCCGGAGGACGCCACACTGGTGGCGATCCTCCGTGACCAGGCGCCCATCGCCCCCAGCCGGGACGACGTGATCGATGGCGGCGACGAACTTTTCTTCGTCACGACCATCGCCGCTGAGGACGGACTTCGGGAGCTGCTCTCTTCGGCCCCGGGGAGCATCGACACCGGCGGGGAGCCTTCGGGCAGCGGCCAGCCGGCCACCGCGGGCGGCCACGGGCATGCTCAGGACGACGACGGCTTCGACGGCTAGGTCCGCCGCCGCACCCTTGGGATAAGGTGGCCCGGGCTTCGCGCGGCTTGGGCGTCAGGCGGCCCGGCTGTCAGGAAGCTTGGTTCAGGTGGCCTGGTTTGTGCCGGCCACAGGTTCCGCCGGAGCAGGCCGGGTCAGGAGCCAGGCCACCCAGACGCCGAGGATGTACAGCGGTGCGCCCATGATGAGGCGGGTGGTGGCGAGGGCGGCCAGGCCGTCGGTGCCCATCAGGTAGAGGGGCACCTGCACGATGAGCCGGAGCGCCAGGACGGCCACGATGATCCAGGTACCCAGGCGGTACGCCTTGACCCGGTCCGGTTCCTTGCGCCACTCCAGGCCCTCGTTGCGGATAAAGCCGAAGAGGAGCCCGGCTACGGGCCACTTGACGGCAATTGAGAGGACCATCGCCAGAATGTAGGCCGCGTTGGTGAAGAAGCCGGGAAGATAGAAGTCTTCCGCTTTGCCGGTGGTATTGGCCAGCCAGGCGGAAATGCCGACGCCGGCCACACCCGCCAGGGCCTGCGTCAGGGGCCGCCGCTGCATCAGGCGGACAACGGTGAACACGGCTGCCGATGCCAGGGCGGCCACCAGGGACAGTGTGAGCTCGCGGGTGATGGTGAACGCCACCAGGAATACGAGGCCGGGCACGATGCTCTCGGCAATGCCCTGCACTCCCCCGGCGCTCCGCAGGACGTCCACCTGCCCGTCATGCCGGCGGTGGAGCCCGGCCTTTGCGGCGTATTGGGCGGCGAGGCCGGCAACCGGGCTCTGGCCGGCAGCCTGCCGCCCGCCCTGCTGCTGTCCGCCGGAATCTGCAGGGCCGGATGGCTGTTCGGGCTCTTGGGCGGTCATTCGTTCTCCTGGCGGGACAGTATCTCGTAGCGCGGATTGAATATGGTGGGCATGTCTTTGCCGCGGGCCAGCATCCCCTCGACCCGGATCCGCGCGCCGGCTTCGATGCCCGGTACCCGGTGGCGGCCCAGCCAGACGACGCGGAGCCGCGGCCGCCTGACCCGGCCGGGCCCCGGAGCGGGACGTTCGGCGTCGTCCGCGGAAACGATGGCGCTGAATTCAGGGGTCCGATCGGCGGGAACGAAGGTCACTGATTCAACGTGCCCCTGGCACCTGACCCTTCCCCGGTCCGGCAGTTGCCCCAGTGGGGTGATTCCAGCGGACGCACGCACAGGATTGTTGTCGGGGGCCTCAGCCGAGCTGGGTAATTTCGGGACCACGTTCGGGCTCCTCCAAAGTGGGCGCGGCGGGCGGAGGAGTGGCGGAGGCGTCCTTGGGCAGCCTCAGCTGCAAAAGGTCGCGCGGCGGCATCGGGCTGTCGCCGCGGACCACGACAACCTGCCGGAACAGGGCCTCGAGCGGTTCAGCGGCGGGGCGTTCCAGCGCCGCGGGTCCGCCCAGGACGCCGCGCAGGAACCAGCGGGGACCGTCCACACCGATGAAGCGGGCCACACGGTAGCCCTGGCTCCCGTCCGGAAGCCCGGCGGGCAGCTTGGCCACCAGTTCGGTACCGAAGGCCCCTTCCACCTCTTCAACCTGGCCGCCCTGCGCGCCGACCGACTGGCCGATCTGTTCGCGGATCTGGCCCCACAGCGTCTCAGTCTTGGGGGCCGCGAAGGCCTGCAACTGAAGGCTGGAGCCGTTCAGGTCCAGGGTTACTGCCACTACCCGCTGTGTTGCCTCTTCCACTTCGAGGCGGAGCTGAAGGCCCTCGCTCGGCGTGATAAGCAAGGCGCCCAGGTCCACAAAGCCGTCGCGGCTGCTGATCTCGGCCTCGTCAAAGGGGCCGTCCTGGCGGCGGGCGGCAGTGGCGGAGCCGCTTTCTTCGCCCTCCACCAGCGTGAGTTCTTCGGCCGGCTCCGCCGGCTCGTCCTTCTTTGCTTTCCTGCCGAACCCAAAGGCCATGGGTGACTCCTTAATTCTGAAAGATGCCAGTTCTGGAACCTGCCGGTGGAACCTTGGAGGTCCCGCCGTCGTGCGTGCTGGCGTGGCAGCGGGTGCAGCCCGGGGTCAGGCTCCGGGGATGTTGAACCCGCCGGTGGAGCCGAAGCCGCCCGTGCCGCGCACGGATCCGTCCAGTTCGCTGACGGGAATGAATTGGGCATACTCCACCCGCTGGATGACCATTTGGGCAATTCTATCGCCGCGCCGCAGCTCTATCGGCTGGGACGAATCGGTGTTCAGCAGGGTTACGGAGATCTCGCCCCGGTAGCCCGCATCAACGGTGCCGGGAGCATTGACGATCGTCAGTCCGTGCTTGGTGGCCAGGCCGGACCGGGGGTGGATCAGCGCCACGAACCCGTCGGGAAGTGCGATGGCGACGCCTGTGGGGACCAGTCTGCGCTCACCGGGCAACAGGACCACGTCCTCGCGGGCACGGAGGTCTGCGCCGGCGTCGCCCGGGTGTGCGTAGGAAGGCGCCTCGAGCTCCGGATCCAGCATCTTCAACTGGACCTGGAGGGTAGGGGCGGGCGATGCTGCGTCCGGGACGAGGTCTACCGTGGCGGGATGATCAGTCACAGTCACTCACTCTAACCCGCGCGCCCAAATCAGTCCTAGGGAGGCCCGGAGAGCGAGCCGGTCCCAAGGTGAAATAGCCGGCCAAAGGTGGAAAGCTTGGCCTTATGCCCGAATCAAGCTCGCCCGCGTCCGTTCCCAGCACGCCCCCTGCCGGGGCACCTGTTATCTACAGGGAGAAGCTGTGGCCCAACGCCTGGATCTGGATCATCGCGGCCGGCGTCTCCGCAGCGGGCATCCTGGTTTTCGCCCCTATCAGCATGGCGGCTGGCTACACGGCAGCGTTGGTCCTCTTCGCCATCATGGCTGTCCTGCTAATTCTTTCCACGCCGGCCATCACGGTGACGCCGGACACCCTTACCGTTGGAAGGGCCACCATTGAACGCCGTTTCGTCGGCGCCGTGCAGCACTTCAGTTCAGGCGAAGCGACGGCGGAGCGGGGCACCCGGCTCAACGGGCTCGCCTACCTTTGCATCCGCGGCTGGATCGATCCCGTCGTGAAGATCGAGATCACGGACCCGGCTGACCGAACCCCCTACTGGCTTGCCTCCACCCGCCATCCGGACCAGCTGACGGCTGCCCTGGCCCGGCGCTGACACTGCCGCTGCGCCTGGCCTTGGGCCGCGCAGTCCTGCCCTGCGGCCGCAGATAGCACTGACTGGTTACCGGCGCGGGGCCCGCTCACCCATCTTTCGGCCCGGTTCCGGCGGAAAATCACGGCGCGCCCTGTTCCTTGAGCCAAATCCCCGGCGTCGAGTGGCAGAGTTTCGGTTGATAGTAATGCCAGGGTGGAGGATTTGTATGCAGGATCTACGGCTTGTAGGCGTGCACGACGACGGGACGCATCTCCTGTTGAGCGGGGCCGGCGGCGAGATGTTCCAGCTGCCGATCGACGAGGCCCTCAGGACGGCCAGCCGGTCCACGGCTAGGCCGCGGGCGGAAAGGCCTGCCGTTCCGATGTCCCCAAGGGACATCCAGGCACGGATTCGTGCCGGCGCCACTGCTGCGGACGTCGCCGAGTTGTCCGGAATGCCGCTGGCCAAGGTGGAGCGCTACGAGGGACCCGTCCTGGCGGAGCGTGAATACGTTGCCCAGCAGGCGCGGAAAGTTGAAGTCGCGGCGCCCTCCCCCGGCCATGACGTCTACCGGTCCGCTTTCGGTGACAACCCGGCAACGCTGGCCGACATGGTGGCCCACCGCCTGTCCGCCCACGGGATCGACCCCACAACGGTGGAATGGGACTCGTGGCGGCGCCAGGACGGAACGTGGACTGTCTCGGCAAGTTTCGAGGCCAAGCCCGGCGGCACCTCCGGGATCGGAGAAGAACCTCCCGCGCTCTGGACCTTCAACCCCGGACGAAAGTCACTGCAGAACACCAACCGCTGGGCGCAGCAGCTGAGCGAACTTGAGCCGCTGGACGGGCCCGTTCCTGCCCGCCGGCTCACCGCGGTATCGGACCGCCCCTTTGATTTCGAGACTGACGCGGATGCATCCAAGACTTCCTCCGGCGGCCCGGGAGGACCTGGCCAGGATGCCGGCAAGGAATCCGACGGCCTCCTGGACATGCTCCGGTCACGACGCGGCCAGCGGCTGGGCTTGGACGAGGATTCGGACGACGCACTGGCGCTGCTGCTCACGCATGGCGTGCCGGCTGCCCACCCCCGCCCCTCCGAGGTGACCGCTGAAACGGAGGCCGGGGAGCCTGAACCGCAGGATGACCAGCCGGATGCACCGGCGGCGCAGGGCGGTTCCTTCATCAGGCGAAAGGATGCAAGGCCGTCCATGCTTTCAGGGCTCAGCATCCTTCCGCCGCACCGGGACAGCAATGACGATGCGCTGCGGCTTCACGACGGCGTCAGCACCGACACGAGGGAAATCACCATTGCGGCGTCCCCGCAGAAACCCTCCGGTTCCGCTCCGGGGGCAGGGTCCGGAAATTCCGGCAACGCCGGGTTGGATGAGCTTCTGGGCAGCAATCCCCGCCGCCCGGCATCCAAGCAGGACGATTCATCCCCCTCGACCGGACAGCTTCCCGAAACCGAGGCGCCGGAACGGCCTGCAAGGCCTAAACGGTCCAGCGTGCCGTCCTGGGACGAGATCGTTTTCGGCACTCGGAGCGACTAGAAGCGGCCTGGCCCGCGCGGGAGGACTGTGACCCGCTCCGGGCAGCGGCAGGCCTGGCGGCTCAACCGTTGTTAGTCGGGTCAGACTCCATTAGTGTCCTCCCTACAGGTCTTCGGCCGGTTGGTCAGCTGCCTGGATGCCCGCACCGCCGCGGGCACGTCGCAACTACCCGGGAGGTTCGCAGTGCCGGACACAACCTGCCATATGTCGATCTCACTGGACGGCTTCGTTGCCGGGCCGGACCAGAGCCGGGACAACCCTCTAGGTATTCGCGGGCTGGAGCTGCACCGTTGGCATATTGGCGATCCCCGGGCCAACGACGCCAACAACGTGGCGACCGGATGGCTCATGCGCCCGCGGGGCGCCTACGTAATGGGTCGGAACATGTATGGCCCCATCCGCGGGGAGTGGAACGAGGAATGGAGCGGATGGTGGGGGCCCGAGCCTCCGTATCACGCCCCTGTGTTCGTTCTGACCCATCATGCCCATGACCCGATCGAGATGGAGGGCGGGACAACCTTCCACTTCATCACCGATGGCTTCGATGCCGCCTACGCCGCAGCCCGGGAGGCCGCCGGGGACAACGGTGTGGATATAGCCGGTGGAGCCTCCACTGTCCGGCAGGCGCTGACCGCCGGCGTGATCGACGAACTCACCCTCGATATTGCACCGGTCCTGCTCGGTTCAGGTGAGCGCATCTTTGACGGAATTGAATCCTTCGGTTTCGAACCTGTTGAGGTGCTCCACTCGCCGCTGGCAACGCACATCCGCTACCGTCGAGTGGCCTAACAGCAATTCACCGACCCCGAATCCCCCTGAGCGGGCGTTCGGACTGAGACGGCATTCCTAGGCGGTGGCAACGAGCTGTCGTTCGAGGCCATCGGAATTCAGGAGATATGCGGCGTAGTGTTCGGGCTCGCCAGCGTTGGGGTACTTGTCCGCGAACAAGGGGGTAGGCATGCGCCGGGTATGGCAGCGAATATCCATGGTCCGATCATTCTTGACGATCAGTCTGATTGCCGTGCTCCCGGCGGTTGCCGTAGCAAGCTGCAGCTCCTCTTCCCAAGGCGAGCCGCCATGCTTTCCCCCTAAGTTCTCGGCCAATCCTTCCAGTGCCAGGACTGGTGAGGTGGTGACTGTGTCGGCCTCCGACGCGCAGTGCAATCCACGCTATGGGGAGAACGCCCGCATCAAAATCACCGTGACAGACTTCAGCGGTGGCAAAGTCATCGATGCGACAGCCCCGATGAACAATGCCGGCGGTTTCGCGTTTACCTTCAAAATACCCGCCGAAGCCGCGGCAGGAGAGGGCTCCATTGCCGCATACCCATATGACATCGACTGGTGCGACGACACGGGCCGGAACAACCGAGCCCATGCAGAAGCCCCTGCCTTCACACTCTCTTCCTGCGCAATGCCGCAGGAGCCCATCACGATACTTCCCTAGGACGGGATTCAGATGGCCGGCCACGGCCATCACGACAGACGGCCGCCCGGTGAAGGATTCTGCAACGGGACGCTCACGCGCCAGGTTAGGCCGAGTTGGTGATCCAGTCAGCCATTCTTCTCATGCATGCATCTGGCCACGCGGTGGATTTCGTTGTCGAGCCTCCTCCTCCGGCAGATCCTGCAGCGGGCACTGCAAGCTCCAATGCGGGCCGAGGGACCGAAACCGCTGAGGCTGCCTCTGGTTCTCACCGGGGTGCATTCAGGACCGATTGAGCCGACGGTGGAGGTCTTGAAAGAACGTCCGGAAGCAGCGTCTCTTGGTTGGGAGGACATCCACGAAGTTTCCCTAACGTTGCCCGCCGGGCAGGCGTACTTCAACACACCAATGGATTGGAAGACACAAGTCGTGGGCAGCATAGCTGGTGACGAGAAGGGCATCTACCGTGCGCGGCTCCACGCAAACGGCCAGGACGCAACTGTCGACCCTGTTGTGGAAGCACCCACAGAGCAGCACCTGATCCAGTTCTGGAAAGAAAACGACATCAGCGCCAACTGTCATCTCATCGCTACCAGAACAGGGCAAAAGCCTCCCGCAGTTCACGAAGTCCCTACAGATGACGCAGGTATCTCTCTGGCGAGTCCAAGAACGATCGCCAGTTGGAAATCAGGTCGAGGTCGGACCAAGTCCGCTGGCGGAGTCCCCACGGGCCGACTTCGAGAATCTGCGCACCCGGGAGGGCTGCGAGGACCGGGGAGTGGGTGGACATGATGACTTGGGAGCCTTCGGCAAGGAGGTCTTTCAGGACCGCCAGGAGGCTAAGGCATCCCGCGAAGGAGAGCGCCGACTCCGGTTCGTCGAGAACCCATAATCTGCGTCCCCGGAAACGACCCACGGCCAGTTCCAGGAACGATTCTCCGTGTGACATGTCGTGGAATGAGATGTCCGGACCCGATGTGCTCGGGTTCTTCTCAAGGTAGGTGAAAAAACCGTGCATGGTTTCCGCACGCAGGAAATAACCCCGTCGTGAGGCGCCAGCGTTTCGGACGAGTTGCAGGTGATCGGCGAGAACGGATTCGGTAGATCTGGTGCTGTGCCGGGCGCCTGTCGATCCGCCTTCCGGAGATAAGCCATAGGCCAGCGCGATAGCTTCCACGAGCGTGGATTTACCCGACCCGTTTTCGCCAACGAAGATCGTTGCCGACGTTAGGTCGAGTCCGTGGTCCAGAACCTGCGCGACAGGGGCCAGGACACCCGGCCACCGGCGGCGGTCGAGATGGTGGGCAGGGTCTTCGGCCACTCGCCTGATTGGAAAATTGTGCGAAGGCATGCCCCATTGTTGCAACCCATTCCACTGGTCCACCAAGTCGCCCGAACCATCGAAGGCACCATCGGGGCACACAGACGTCCCGTAGAAGGATCGGCGTACGGGCGTTTCCAGGGAGTCCTATGGTCCGCAAAGTAAGGCCGGGAGTCGTGTTTCCTCGGAATGATTGCGCCTACGCACCGGCCACCCTAGAGGGTGCCTTCGATAAGGCGTGGAGGCAATTCCGCGAGGCTTTGGATAGTCCCCTGACGCCTTGTGCCTTCGCGGTTGAGGTGGAGGGCTTGTAGCCCCGCGTTCCGGGCTCCTTCGATATCGACCCTGTAGCTGTCTCCGACGTAAAGGGTCTCGGCCGGCGATACGTTCATGCTTCGGCAGGGCTCCATGAAGGCTTCTTGTGCCGGTTTGGCGTGGTTTGTGAGTTCGGAGGTGAAAATCCGGTCTAGGAGTGGTTCGAGTCCTATTCTGTTGATCTTCGACGTTTGCTGGTCGTGGTTCCCGTTGGTGATGACGCCCACCGGCATGCCGATGGCCCGGAGGCCCTGCAGCGCGGGTGCCGCGTCTGGAAACGCCGTCCAGGCTTCCTCGTAGTTCTGGAGGTAGGTGGTGAATAGTTCGTCTATTCGCGTGTTCGTTTGGGGGACTGTAAGCCCGGCTAACGGGAGAAAATGGCGGAGCCGCTCACGGCGCTGTTCCTGGAAAGAGAGTTCCTTGGTGAGAAACCGGTTGTAATTGACTTCCTCGATTTCAAACCACCAACGTGTCAGTTCGTCGGAACGCTCCGTTTCAAGATATTGAAGGAAAGCGTCCAATCCGGCACGGGCAGATGCTGGATGATCGAAGAGAGTGTTGTCCAGATCGAATAGGACGGCTCGAATTTTCACCCGCCAAGCGTAGCCGCTGTTCTTCGATGCTTTGGGATCAAAGGACGCGGAAGGCACTGCCGCCGCGACGAATCACCGGGCTGATTCAACGCCCGGATAAGGATCCCCTTGCGAACTGCACAGTGCGCCAAATAGCGCTGCAAAAATGCCGCCATTTATCGCTGAAAGTCACAGTCCGAGTCTCCGCCAGCACTCAGGATCTCACTGCCCAGCGGAACGCTCCCGCGGCCGCCGGCGTGGATCCCGACACTATCTACGTCGACCACGGATTCACCGGCACCCAGGGCGAACGCGCCGGCCTTGGCAAGGCCCTGACCGTTTGCCGCAAGGGTGACACGCTCGTGGTGAACGTGGTCGCCTGCCCGATCACTGCCCGACGCCAGAGACATCGCGGACGAGCTCACCCGCATGGGCGTTGCCCTCAACCTTGGCGGCAGGATCTACGATCCTCATGATCCTGTAGGCAAGCTCTTCCCCCCGGGGCTGGCGACTCCTGGGATTTTGAGAGCTTTGGTTATTCGGCATCGCTCGCTCTACGGTCTACCGCGCCATCCAACGAGCAACACCAATGCCGCCGAGGTGACAAATAGCGCCGTGATAAGAACGCCACTTGTCGCTGGGAGTCACACCGAATTGGAGCCCAACTGCGGACAGCGGAAGTGAGGGCGGCGGGTAGTCCCGTTTAGGGAACCCCCGGGGGACCTCAAGTGTTAGGCGGGGACCACTTGTACTGGCTTGAACCTAAAAGGTCCCCCGCACTCACGTCCGAAGGGGTATTCCCCGGTTGATTCCGCTTCTATAGCCAGGGCTCTGGTTAGTCGTTTCCCAGAAGAAGTGCGGGCGTCCACATAGATCGAGGTGATGCTGACTGGCGGAGTCAGGTAGGGCGGGGATTGCGGCACCAGCCATTTACCCTCCGCGTTTTTGGTCAGCGGCTGAGGAGTGCAGCCCTCGCCGAAACAGGCCGACACCGATTCCGGCGGGGTGGAAAAGGACAGTTCTACATCACCGACAAATGCCCAACCCATTGCTGGACATGCTCGGTTTTCACCTGCCATGCTGCCGACGACGAGGGTACTTACCAGCAAGGCGGCAGCCGCAGCCAATCCAAGCAGAAGTACTTTTCGACGCTCCATAGCGGGAGCCTACGCTGTCGATCAGTCCCGGTCTTGCCCTCGAGCTCTTTCGATTGTCAAGTGATCTTCGAGAAACAAGGACAAACGCTCAGTGGGCCACTCTTGCTGGTGCCTCGCCAGGAACGCCCCATAAAAGCCACCTTCAATCAGAGGTTGTGACGCGCACGGGAAAGCACCGACCAGAGTCAGGAAGCGAGGTGCTGAAGGAGTGCTTCTTCGAGGAGGCTTCGTGCGCCGGGCAGGGACCCGGGTGGCCAGTGGGTTGGTTCCCAGTCCTGGTGTTCGCTTGTGTAGTGCCGCCCGGTGGGTGAGATCCAGCCGGGTGGTTCGTTCTTGGTGGCCGGGGTGGGTTTCCAGCCGGTGGTGTGCCGGAGTCTGTGGTGCTTGGGGCAGGGTTGTCCCAGGTTCGAGATCCCGGTGCTCCCGCCGTGGTGCCAGGCGAGAATGTGGTCGGCGTGGTTGTCCAGGGAGGTGTTGCTGCAGCCGGGGAACGGGCACTTGCCGTCCCGCATCCGCAGCCACGCCCGCATCGCGCCCGTGACCCGGTAGCTTTTCCGGCCGATCTCCAGCGGCGCCCCGTCCCGCGGGTCCACCAGCACCCGGTAGAACGACCCCGCCCCGTCCGCCACCAGCGCCCGCGCCATCGACGGCGGGATCGGACCGAACCCATCCAGCACCGCCGGTTCATCCGTCAACCCCAGCAGGGAAAACACCGGAACCGTAACCAGCACCTGGGCCCGGACCGGCGACGACGGGTAATCCTGCCCGGCACCGGCGGTGGCGCCGCTTCCACCGGGCCCGGCACCGGCAGGGGCAGCGGTGCTGCAGGTACCGCTTCCGTGGGTGGTGCCGCTGCTGAGAATCGCTGCAGCGAACTTATCGGCCCTGAGTTGGGGCATGGTGCGCGGTTCGTCAGGGCCTTGCAGGCCGCGGGCGATAGCGGTGAGCCGGTTCCAGCCGGCCAGGGCCTGGTCCGCGGGCAGGTACGCCGAGAGCCAGGCCATCCCGTCCTGGTCCGGCCGGTACTCCACCCGCCGGTCCGCGAGTCCTTTGGCGTGGCGTTTTTCGATGCTCCCGGCGTGATGGCGTTCCCGCCAGATCCGGGCCTTGGCCCTGAACCGGTGCGCCGGCATCTCCCCCACCGGGCACCCCCGCGCAGGATCCGGCGCGTCCGGGTCCAAAAAGTGCGCCTCCAACGCCGCCGCCCCGGCCGGGTCCAGGGTGGCGGCCTCATCGGCCATGACCACCGCGTGCTGCCACGACAGGTCCCCGGCAAACAAGGCAGCCAGGGTCCGCGGCAAACCGGACGTCAGGGCGTGGGAGGTGGCCAGAAACGAACCCGCAGCCCTTGGCCCGAGAGCCAACACGCACCCGATCTCCGCCGCGACCGCCATCTCCTGCGCCACCACCGGCACATCCAAAGGGGCCACAGCAGAAGCAGTGTCCGCGTACTTCACCGCAGTCTTCGCCTTCAACCCCGCGAACCCGGCCTCCACCTGCCGCGCACCGGCAAGAATATCCAGGCACCCATCCGCCAACCCCGCCAACGGATCAGCCTCCGAAAACGCCTCACCCGCCCCGTCCGCCTCCGCATTCAACACAGCAAGAGCAGCACGAATATCCCCAAACGCCTTCGCCACCGCCGCTTTCCCCATAAACCCATCATGACAAGGGGGTCTGACATTCTCCCGAAGTGCCATGGTGGGTAGAGTCGGCCACGCGAAAGACCGTGTCCAGGGGCTCCTTCGCTTTTCGCCTATGTCCCTCGGCCGTCGCCGGGCCCGCCTGAACCCCGCCAGAGGCAGGCATCCACCTCGAACGGCAGCAACTGGTCCTGCTGGGCCATCAGGCTTGCGCCGTGTGCCGTCACCCGCCGCATGAAGTGGCGCCGGCACAACGTCTCGTAACCCACCACGGGCACGTGGCCGGCCTCTGGGGCGGCGGCAGCCTCAACCACCATGTCCACGTCGCCAACCACCACCTGGGCGCCCTCGGTGACCATGACGCCGTCGACCGTCCTGGCGTTGTGCGTGGCGCGGCGCCCGCACCAGCACAGCGCCTCCACCTGGAGCACCTGTACCCGGTCGGCAAGCTCGATGAGCCGTTGTGAACCCGGGAACAGCCGGGTGCGGAAGTCGGCGGTAATGCCGAAGGCGAAGACGTCGACGTCGATTTCGTCCACCACTTTGGCCAGCTGTTCCACCTGCCCGGGAGTGTAGAACTGGGCCTCGTCGCAGATCAGGTAGTCGACACGCAGGCCCTGGGTGCGGCGGAACATGACTTCCTCCCAGAAGTCGGTGCTGTCCAGCACCTCCACCGCGTCCGTCTCCAGGCCCAGGCGGCTTGAGATCCGGGATTCACCGGCGCGGTCGTTGCGGCTGAAGCGCACGCCACCACGGCCGCGGACCCGGTGGTTGTAGTCCATCTGCAGGGCCAGGGTGGATTTTCCGCAGTCCATGGTGCCGGAGAAGAAGATGAGTTCAGCCACGCCGGCGGTTCCTTCCTTCGGCCGCGAAGCAGAGCAGCGGGACCTCCCGCTCGGATTTCGTCAGCGAGCCGTGCTGGCCCACCACCTCCATGGCGGTAGGGCGCATCCTCCGGCCGTCGTACAGCGCGACGGCGTCACGGGCCGCAATCATCACGTCGCCGATCCTGCCTTCAACAGCGGGCCGGACGTCGCCAAAGAGTCCCCCGGCAACGGCTTCCTCGCGCGTGAAGGCCCACACCCGGCCACCGAACCGCGCCTTCCAGGCAGCGAGCAGCCGTTCCCGGCCTCCTGCAGTGGCCTCCAGGTGCGTCTCTTCCAGGTACAGGTGCACCATCCGCGGCTCGCCGGCAGTATGGCGGACGCCGTCCACCAGCTCCGGGTGGGCGGAGAAATCGATCCGCTGCGGTCCAGGGACGTCCAGCATTCCGTGGTCTGCGGTGAGCAGAATCGTGGTGCCGGCCGGAAGGGAGGAGTTGAGCCGCTTCACCGTGGCATCGAGCTCTTCCAGCTGGTGTTCCCATTGCTCGGAACGGCAGCCGTAGCGATGGCCCGCCTTGTCCAGCTCGTTCATGTAGAAGTACATGAGGGACGGGCCGGCGGCCGCCATTGCCTCGGCAGCCGCGGCAGTCCGCGCGTGGGCGGTGGTTCCGGCGATGAACCTGCCGCCGCGGAGGGCAGCCCGGGTCATGGGCGAGCCGTCGAACTGGGGGAGGCTGACGGTGCTCACATCCACGTGTCCGGCGATCCGTTCGAACACCGTGGGGAACGGCTGCCAGAGGGACGGGTCCACGCCCGGATCCCAGTTGCCCAGCAGGTTGACCACCTTGTCCTGGTCAGGGTCCAGGACGTCGTAGCCCACCATGCCGTGCTGGCCCGCAGGCAGTCCGGTCCCGAAGCTGGACAATGCGGCCGCGGTGGTGGAAGGGAAGGCGGAATCCAGCCACACAGGGACGTCACCCTGCCCGGCCTGCATCACCGAGCGCAGGAAGGGCGTGTGGGCCGCCTTTTGCTTCAGCAGGTTCCTGCCCAGACCGTCGGCGAGGACCACGCAGACCCGTGAGGCGGCCGGAAGTCCCAAAGTATTGGTGAAGCCCTCCATGCCAAGGCTGGCTGCGGCGCTGGTGAGGACTTCGGCGATTGACCGGTGCCCGTAAGCGGGTGCGGCGGGAAGGTCGGGAGTGCGCTCGGAGGCTGTGGTGGCTTGTGCGGCGTGGAGGCGGTCTTCCGGCATCTCAGCGCTGCTGGTGCCCGCGGCTGAGCCGGTTGCCGAACACCCCGGCACGCGGCCGCGGCGCCATGGACTGGGCGTGCGGAACGGGAGCTGTGGAACCGGTGTTGACCGCCCGCAAGGCCCTGGCAAAGAGCTTGGCGTCCTGCACTGCCTGCAGGCCGTCAGCCTCGGCGCTGATGCGGAGCACGATGTCTTCCTGCGCGATGGTTCCGGTGTAGCCGTGGTCCGCTTCGCACTGCGGATCGCCGCAGCTGGCAGGACCCATGTCCAGCCGCTGGCCACCGGACCACGCGATGGACAAGGTGAGTTCCCGGACGGGGTCCGAGGGCTTGTAGTTCTGCGGCTGGGCGTACATGTAGCTCAAAACCACCGACCGGATCTGTGCCACGGGAACGGACTCGGTAGAGATCTGCGCGACGATCTGCTCCCCCGCCTCGTCCAACTGCTGGTCGTCCACGTGGGTGATCACCAGCATGTCCGCGGTAAGGACCAGCACGGTGATGTGGCGGCGAACTTCTGCCCGGTCAAAGTGGGTTTCCAGGTGCACCAGGTGGGCCACGCAGTCGCGGCCGTCCAATGCATCGTCGACGACGTCAGAGACCAGGCGCGGGTAGAACCCGGCCTTCTGCAGCGCGTCTTCCAAGCTTTGGCCCTGTACTCCGTGGTTGTGTGAGCTGTGCTGGCGGACTGCCTGGTTTTCATTGCCGGGCGTTTCGGGCGCCGACGCGGGAGGCTGGAAGCTCATGCCCCCATTTTCACAGATCGCCCGGTCACTTGCTAACCGCGTCAGCCCAGCATCGCCCGGCGGGCACTGTCCGTGCGCTGCGCGGCATTGCCGATCCGCACGTCGGCGGCCAGGATGGTAACCCCCGCGGTGCCGCACAGGACGGGGTTGAATTCCACCAGCGCGATCTCTGGGTGGTTGTCCTTCATCCAGGCCAGCCTGCCGGCGAGGTCCTCCAGCGCCTGCACATCAACGGCCGGCAGGCCCTGGTAGCCGAAGAGCTTCCGGGACGCCCGCGGAGCACGGACGAAGTCATGTACGTCCACCGCGGAGAGCGGCGGAACCCGGTGGGCCCAGTCGTCCAGGAGATTGACGGCGTCGCCGGCGAGGCCAAAGGAGATAACCGGCCCCAGCAATGGATCCTCGATGGCGCGGAAGGTACAGGCTTGCCCCACCGGCGCCATCGCCTGCACTTCCAGGGCGGGGTCGCCGTAGGCTGCGAGCGCCCGGCGCATCTGCACCACGTTCTGGCGCAGCGACGAGGCGTCCTCGATGCCAAGGCGCACCCCGCCCAGGTCCAGCCGGTGCCGGAGGGCGGGGTCGGTGGTTTTCAGCACCACCGGCCAGCCCAGGGCGTCCGCTGCGGCCACGGCCTCATCCGGGGTGGTGAAGGCAGCAGAGGGCAGGACGGAGATGCCGTAATGCCCCAGCAGGGACGCAGCCGCCGCGGGGTCCAGCTGCTTAAGCTGTTCCCCCTGGACGTCGCGTAGCAGGGCGTCGAGCTCGGACTCCGCCTGCCGGGGGTCGCAGCCGGCGGGTTCGACGAACTGCCCGTGGTCTCGGGCGGCCCACTCCGCGTACCGGACCACGGCCGCAAGCGCGGCCACGGCTGCCCCGGGGTTGGAAAAGCAGGGGACGGTACAGCCCTCCGCTCCCACCAGGCCCTCCACGTTGATGGCGGGGTCCAGGATGCCGGTGAAGGCCGCCACCACGGGTTTCCCGGCACTGGCCGAACATTCCGCCAGGACCTGCGCCACGGCGTCGGCGGTCAGCCCGCGGGCAGGCAGCAGTGCCGCGACGGCGGCGTGCACTGCATCCGACGCCAAGGCCTCAAGGAGGGCCTTCCGCAGTGCGGGCAGGGCCACCGACTGGCCGGCATCGAGGTCCAGTCCGGAAACCACCTGGGCCACTCCCAGCCCGTGGGCGGCAGCGCTGTCCGCCACCACGTTGCCCAGCGCCTGGGAGTTGCTGAAGATGGCGACGTCGGGCCCGGCAGGAAGCGGCTGGCCTGAGACCACCTGGGCCACATCCACCAGCTGTTCCACTGTTTCCACGCGGATCACCCCGGACTGGCGCAGCATGGCGTCCAGTGCACCGGCGGGCGCCTGGGTGGTCCGGACGGCATGTCCGGGCGGCAGGCGGAGGCCCATGGTGTCCGACTTGGCCACGATGACCGGCTTGGTCCGGGCCAGGCGCCGCGCGATCCGGGAGAACTTGCGGGGGTTGCCGATCGATTCCAGGTAGAGGCCCACGGCGGCGGTGTCGGCGTCGTCCTCCCAGTACTGCATCATGTCGTTGCCGGAGACATCGGCCCTGTTGCCGGCCGAGAGGAGGCTGGACAGTCCCAGCCGGCGCCGGCTGGAGGCGGCGTACAGCGAGACGCCGATGGCCGCGGACTGGCTGAACAGGCCCAGGCCGCCGCGCAGCGGCATGGTGGGTGCCATCGAGGCGTTCAAGGACACGTCCGGGTGGGTGTTGGCGATGCCCAGCGACGCCGGGCCAATCACCCGCATCCCGTTGGCCCGGGCCTGGCGCACCAGGGCGCGCTGCCGCAGCAGGCCGCGCTCGCCGTCGTCCGCGAAGCCTGCCGAGGCGATCACGACGCCTTTGACGCCCGCCGCCGCACATTCTGCCACCACGCCCGGCACTTCCTCGTAGGGCACTGCGACGATGGCCAGCTGGACGGGTTCGGGAACTTCGGAGAGCTTGCCGTAGGACATCATGCCGGCCAGCTCCAGCGCCTCGGGGTTGATGGCGTAGACGGAGCCGTGGAAGCCGCCCTCGATGATGTGCTCCAGCAGCTGGTACCCCACGGTCCCCCATTTGCGGCTGGCACCGATCACGGCAACGGACGACGGCGCCAGCAGGTCCCGGACGCTCCTCGCCTCCGCGCGGTGCTCGCGGGATTCCATCACCGCGCGTGATTTTTCGGTGGGGTCGATGTTGAACTCGAGGCTGACGACGCCATCGTCGAAGTGCCGCTTGACGTCGTACCCGGCGTCGGAGAAGACCATCAGCATCTTGCGGTTTTCCGGCAGCACCTCCGCGGTGAACTTCCTAATCCCGTTTTCGTGCGCGGCGGCGGCCAGGTGCTCCAGCAGGATGGAACCGATTCCCCTGCCCTGATGGGCGTCCGCGATGTTGAAGGCGACCTCGGCCTCGGTGGGATCGGCAAGCCGGTCATAGCGGCCGATGCCGATGATTTCGCCGTGGATGGTGATGACGAACGCCACCCGGTCCTTGTAGTCCACTTCCGTGAAGCGCTTGAGCTCCTTGGCTGACAACCTGGCCTTGAACGCAAAGAAGCGCATGTAGATTGAATTCTGCGACTGTCCGGTGTGGAAGGCCTGCACCGCGTCCGCGTCCGACGGGTGGATGGGCCGAAGATGCGCCGTCCCGCCATCACGCAGGACGACATCGGCTTCCCAATGTTCCGGATATTCGCCGTCCCCGGGCTGATCCACCATAGGCTTAGCCTAGCCAAAAACTATCGCAGCACACCCCAAAGGCTGCGCAGTAACCCCAGAAGGATTTACCAAACCCCATGGCCCGCCGCCAAAGTTCAAACCCCATCGTGGATGACAACTACACGGAAAACATCGTCGATATCGATGTCACGTCCGAAATGCAGGGCTCCTTCCTGGAGTACGCGTACTCGGTGATCTATTCCCGGGCCCTTCCGGACGCCCGTGACGGGCTCAAGCCGGTACAGCGCCGCATCCTGTACATGATGAGCGATATGGGCCTGCGCCCGGACCGCGGCCATGTGAAGAGTGCCCGCGTGGTGGGCGAGGTCATGGGCAAGCTGCACCCGCACGGCGACGCCGCCATCTACGACGCCATGGTGCGCATGGCGCAGGACTTCTCGCTGCGGCTGCCGCTGATCGACGGGCACGGCAACTTTGGCTCCCTCGACGACGGCCCGGCAGCGCCGCGGTACACGGAGGCGCGGCTGGCTGCGGCCGCGCTCACGCTCACCAACCACCTCGACGAAGACGTGGTGGACTTCGTCCCCAACTACGACAACCAGCTGACCCAGCCGGACGTCCTTCCCGCCGCATTCCCCAACCTGCTGGTCAACGGCGCCACCGGCATCGCCGTCGGCATGGCCACCAACATGGCACCGCACAACCTGGTGGAAGTCATCTCCGCAGCCCGGCACCTGATCGCCAACCCGGATGCCACCCTGGATGACCTCATGCGGTTCGTCCCGGGCCCGGACCTGCCCAGCGGCGGCCGGATTGTTGGCCTGGACGGCATCCGCGACGCCTACGCCACCGGCCGGGGATCCTTCAAGACCCGCGCCAAGGTGGAGGTGGAGCAGCTCTCCGCGCGCCGCACCGGCCTGGTGGTCACCGAACTGCCGTACATGGTGGGCCCGGAAAAGGTGATCGAGAAGATCAAGGACGCTGTCAACGCCAAGAAGCTGACCGGCATCAGCGACATCGTGGACCTGACGGACCGCAAGCACGGGCTGCGGCTGGTCATCGAACTCAAGAACGGCTTCAACCCGAACGCGGTCCTGCAGCAGCTTTACCGGTACACGCCGATGGAGGACTCCTTCGGCATCAACAACGTCACCCTGGTGGACGGCCAGCCGCAGACGCTGGGCCTGGTGGACCTGCTGTCCGTCTACGTCAACCACCGCATCAACGTGGTCCGGCGCCGGACCGTCTTCCGGCTGGGGAAGAAGAAGGACCGCCTGCACCTGGTGGAGGGCCTCCTCATCGCCATCGTGGACATTGACGAGGTCATCCAGATCATCCGGTCCTCGGACGAGGCCGCGGCGGCCCGCGAACGGCTGATGTCGATTTACGACCTCACCGAGGTCCAGGCCAACTACATCCTGGAACTGCGCCTCCGCCAGCTCACCAAGTACTCCCGGATCGAACTGGAGAAGGAGCAGGACGAGCTCCGCCGCGAGATCGCGGAACTGCAGGCCATCCTGGATTCTGAGGAGCTGCTCCGCACCGTGGTCTCCGACGAACTCGGCGCCATCGCCGAGGACCACGGAACCCCGCGCCGCACCGTGCTGCTGGAATCCGAGGCGGTCTCCCCCACGGTGGCGTCCGCCGAGCTTGTGGGAGCCAACGGAAAGAAAGGCAAGACCGCACCGCTGGCACTGGAGATCGCTGACGACCCCTGCTGGGCCATCCTCACCGCCTCCGGGCAGGTGGCCCGCACCAGCAACCAGGAGCCGCTGGCCGAGGCCGGTGCCCGGAGCAAGCATGATGTCTACACCTCGGTGGTTAAGACCTCGGCCCGCGGCGAGATCGCGGCCATCACCTCGCTGGGCCGCATGCTGCGCCTCCAGGTGATGGACATGCCGGTGCTGCCGCCGGTGAGCGGGCTGCCCAACCTGGCTGGAGGTGTTCCGGCCAAGGATTTCCTCACCCTGGTGAAGGGCGAAACGCTGGTGGCGTTCGTGCGCCTGGATGAAGTCCTGGCCATCGGCACGGCCCAGGGCGTGGTGAAGCGTGTCCAGCCGGACTACCCGCTGAACCGCGAAGACTGGGAAGTCATCACCCTCAAGGACAAGGACGTCGTGGTGGGGGTAGCTCCCGCCGGTGACGACGACGCTGAACTGGTGTTCCTCACCCGGGAAGCCCAACTGCTGAAGTTCCCCGCCGCTGTCGTCCGCCCACAGGGACGTACCGCCGGCGGCATGGCCGGCATCAAACTCGCCGCGGGTGACCAGGTGATCTTCTTCGGCGTCGTCCAGCCCAAGGACGAGGCCGCCGTCGTGGTGACCATCGCCGGTACCAACGGAGCCCTTCCCGGCACCGCGCCGGGCACGGCGAAGGTAACAGCGATTTCCGAGTACCCGGCCAAGGGACGTGCCACCGCAGGGGTCCGGTCGCACCGGTTCCTCAAGGGTGAGGACACGCTGCTTCTGGCCTGGGCCGGGCACGGTCCGGCCAAGGCTTCATCCGCCGCCGGCGTGGCGCGGTCCCTGCCGCAGGAGCATGGCCGCCGCGACGGCTCGGGCGTCCCGCTCTCCCAGGCCATCGAAGCGGTGGGCCCGGCCATGGCATGGACGGACGGACCGGCGGCAGAGGCCTAGCTTCGAGCGCGCCCGCACCGCTTAGACTGCTCCCATGCCTATCGTTCCTGATGAAAAGGACTGGACCTGGGTCCTGTCCCGCCCCTGCCCGGAATGCTCTTTCACCGCCTCAACCGCCACGCCGGCAACGGTTCCGGGGAGCATCGAAAGCATGCTCCCCCGGTGGCGGGCCGTCCTCCGGCGGCCGGACGCAGCGCAGCGCCCCAATGACCACACGTGGTCTGCGCTGGAGTACGCGTGCCACGTGCGGGACGTCTTCGCGCTCTTCGACCAGCGGCTGAACCTGATGCTGGCCTCCGGGGACGCGCGGTTCGAGAACTGGGACCAGGACCGGACCGCGGAGGAAAAGGACTATGCCAACGCCGACCCCTCGGTGGTGGGCGCTGAACTGGCGGCGGAAGGACACCAGGCCGCCGCATCCTTCGCCCGCGTCCGCGAAGAGGACTGGGGACGCAAGGGGCTGCGCAGCAACGGCTCGGAGTTCACCGTCCTCACGCTCTCGCAGTACTTCCTGCACGACGTCGTTCATCACCTTCACGACGTCAACGGCTGAAGCCGCTGGCCATTGGGGCCCGTCCCGGCCTTTGTGCGGGAGGGGCCCGGCGGGAAGCGCTTAGCGGGACCTGGCCAGCGAGGGCTGCCCGGAGGAGGTCGAAAGATCCAGCCTGGCATCGCCGGCCTGGATGTCTGCGGGGTTGTGGGTCACCAGCACCACCGTGCGGTCCCGCAGTCCCGCGCGCAGGTCCGCCAGCATGGCGGCCGCGGACTCCGCGTCGAGGTGGGCGGTGGGCTCATCCAGCAGGATCACCTCCGCACCTGTCAGCAGGGTCCGCGCCACGGCCAGCCGCTGGCGCTCGCCGCCGCTCAGGAAGGCACCGCCGGGGCCGATCCGCGTGTCCAGCCCCGCCGGGAGCCGGCGTACCAGCCCGGTAAGTCCGACGGCGGCCAGGACCGCCTCCACCTCGTCGTCCGCCAAAGCCCGTGCGCCGTTCCCGGACGGCCGGCCCAGCAGCAGGTTTCCCCGGATCGTGGAGTCGAAAAGGTGCGCCTCCTGCGGGCACCACGCCGCCCGGCCGGTGACCCGCGCCTGGCCTGCCACCGGCGGCAGGAAGCCCAGCAGCACCGAGAGCAGGGTGGACTTTCCCGAACCCGACGGTCCGGTGACCGCCAGCCAGCGCCCCGGCCCTGCCACCGCGTCCACGCCCGAGAAGACCGGGGAGCCGCCAGGCCATGCCGCGGCGAGGTCCACCAGCTCAACGCCTGGCGCCCCGCCTTCCCTGTCGGGAACCGGCTGCAGGCCGTCGGCCGGTTCGCCGGCGGAGGATGAACCGCCGTCAAGGGCCCCCGACTCCCCCACCCGGCGCATCACGGCACGGAGCGCGGGGAACTGGCGGACCGCCGTCGTCATGGCTGCGTACGGTTCCACCAGCGCCAGCAGCAGGAGCACCACCACGGCGGCGGTGGCCGGGGCAACCTGGGCCGCGAGGACCCCGGGAGCCGCCAGCCATGCCGCAGCCAGCGCGGCGGTGCCGCAGGCGGCGGTGGCAAGAGCGTGCCCCAGCCCGTCGGCCCAGGCGGAGCGCTGGGAGGCGCGCGTGGCGTCGCGGTCCTCCGCGAGCAGCGCCTCAAGCACGCGGGGGGCCACGCCGTTGGCGTGCAGTTCGGCCCGGGCGTCCAGGGCTGCAGTGACGCGGCGAAGGACGCCGGAGCGCAGGGACTGTTCGGCGCTGGCGGATTTGCGGTCGCCCCGGAGCGCGGCAGCGGGCGCCAGCAGCAGGCCGCTGATGGCTGCGCCGGCCACTGCGGGAAGGGCGGCCGGAACCAGGACGCCGGTGGCGGCCAGCGCCAGGACGGACACCGCGACCGCTGTCAGGGGCGGCAGGACCACGCGTGGAAGGAGGTCGCGGACCGTGTCGACGTCGTCAACGACGGTACCCAGCACGTTGCCGCCCTGCAGGAGCCGGCGCAGCGACAGCGCCCTGCGGCTCAGCGACTCCCAGAGCCGGCCGCGCAGGCGGGTGAGGGCGGCAAAGACGGCATCGTGCAGCAGCAGCCGCTCCCAGTAGCGGAAGACCGCCCTGCCAATGCCGAAGAACCGGACGCCAACGATGGCGGTCAGGAGGTACAGGATGGGCGGCTGCTCGCTGGCCCGGATGATGAGCCAGCCCGAAAGTCCGGAAAGCGCGACGGCGAAGACGGCCGCCAGGGTGCCGACGAAAGCCGCGGCCGCGAACTTGCCCCGGACCGGTGCCAGCAGTGCCGCCAGGAGGCGGGCCGCGCCTGGTGCAGGCTGGACGGGGCGGCTCGTCGCGGCATTGCCGGGGACGTTGTTGTCAGTTGCAGGGCTGCTCGTAATGGGGTTCGCTGTTGAGTCGGTGGCGCTGAAGCCCGGCAGGACGCTGGCAGCGCTGCCATCGTGGTGCGTGGCTGCGGCGGCCCGGTCCGCGGGCACCACCGGCACCAGCACGTCCGCAAGCTGCCGGGTGCGCTGGTTGTGGGCCACCAGGATCACGGTGGCCTGGCCGCGGAGCCGCCGGATGGCGTCCTCCACGATGAGCGCGGAAGCATCGTCCAGGTGCGCCGTGGGCTCGTCCAGCAGCAGGAGGGTGGCCCCGGCGTCGATCCTTGCCAGCCCGCGGGCCAGCGCCACGCGGCGCAGCTCGCCCGGGCTCAGTTCAGCCTGGTGCTTTCCTGCCAGGTGGGCGGCCCCGGCGCGCTCAAGGCAGCGGCGGGCACTCTCTTCGGCGGCAAACCGGTCCGGGCCGCGGCCGGGATCCGGCGAGAGGTACAGCAGCACCTCGTCCAGGACGGTCCCGGCCACCATAACGGGGTGCTGCGGCACCCAGGCCACCGCGCTGCGGTCGAGGCCGCTGATGGTCCCAGTGATGCTGGTCCCGTCGCCATCACCGATCGTCCCCGCGAGCACGGCCAGGACGGTACTCTTGCCCGCACCGCTGGGGCCGTCCAGGGCGGTGATCCTGTCCTGCGGTGCGGTGAAGGTGAGGGGCCCGACGGCGGCTCCGGACCGGCCGGCGTACGTCACGGTGAGTCCGGTGGCCTCAAGGGGAGCGCCGGGCCGGCCGGCCTTGGCCGCCGGCAGGGGGGTTGCTTCGGGTGCACCGGTCACGGCGGCTGTTTCGGCGAGCGCCACCCGGCCGTCGTCGCTGGCATGGTGGGCGGTGCCCAGCTCCCGCAGCGGAAGGTAGCAGTCCGGTGCCAGGAGCAGTGCCAGCAGGCCGGCTTCGAGTGGCATGTCGCCGTGGACCAGCCGGACACCAATGAAAACGGCCACCACGGCCACCGAAATGGTGGCGATGAGTTCCAGGGCCAGTGCGGACAGGAACGCAGTCCGCAGGGTGCCCATGGTGCGGGAGCGGTATTCCTCCGAGATCTCCTCCAGGGCCTTGCGCTGGGCGGTGGCCCGGCCCAGTCCCACCAGGACCGGCAGGCCCTTGGCGAGCTCGAGCATGTGCGCGGACAGCCGGGCCAGCGAAGCCTGTGCCTCGCGTACGCTGTCCTCGGTGTACCGGCCGATCAACACCATGAACAACGGGATCAGGGGCACGGTAAGCACAATGACCAGCGCGCTCACCCAGTCCGCGAAGAGGATCCGGGCCCCCAGCAGGAGCGGCACAGTGGCGCAGTTGACCAGCGCGGGCAGGAACTGGGTGTAGTAGCTGTCCAGGGCGTCCAGGCCGCGGGTCGCCAGCACTGCCAGGCCGCCGTCGCCCGGGCCTGAGGACCGGACGCCCGTGCGCAGGGCGCGCTCCAGCAGCTGCGCGCGGAGCTCTTCCTTGACCCCGAGTGCCGCGCGGCGTGCAGCGACGGCCTGGCCCCAGACGGTCAGGGAGCGGAGGACGACGCCGGCGAGGCCGGCCACGAGCTGGGCCGGCCAGGCAGGGTTCCCGGCAACCAGTCCGGCCAGGGCGGAGGCCACCGCCTGGCCGATCAGGACCAGGGACAGGGCCTTGAGCGCGGCAAGGACTCCCAGCCAGTAGATTGCCGAACGGGTTGCCGGACCGGCAGGAAAAGTTGGCCGCACGTCAGCCCTTGGTGGTGAATGCCTTGGCGGCCACCGCGGGAAGGAAGCTGTGGGCTTCCGGGATGTGGGCGGCGCTGACACGGTGGCGGAAAACCCAGTAGGTCCAGGCCTGGTAGGCGATCACCAGGGGAAGGCCAAAAGCCGCCACGATGCTCATCAGCCCCAGGGTGTAGTCCGAGGAGGAAGCGTTGGAGATGGTGAGGTCAAAGGCACTGTCCAGCGTAGAGGGCAGCACCACCGGGAAGACGGCGCCGAAGATGGACGCCGTGCCCAGCACCAGGAAGGCGCCCAGGGCCAGGAAGGACCGGCCTTCGGATCCCTTCCGGGCCAGCAGCCAGGCAGTAACGGCAGCAGCAACGGCCAGGACGACGGCGGCCCAGGTCCAGGGTTTGCCCTCCATGAACTGGATGGCGAGTGCCCACGCCGCGATGGGCAGGAGCAGGACCGGCAGGAGCCGCACGAACCACTGGCGGGCGCGGTGCCTTACGTCGCCGTCGGTCTTGAGGGCCAGGAACGCCAGGGCGTGGAGCAGTGCGAACCCCACCACGGCGATACCGCCCAGCAGGGCGTAGCCGCTGAACCAGGCCATGGGGCCGCCTTCGCGGTCGCCGTTGGCGTTCAGCGGAAGGCCGGTGGTTGTGAGGGCCAGTGCGGCGCCCACGCCGAAGGCGGCGAAGAAGGAGCCCAGCACGATGGCCCAGTCCCACCGGTTACGCCAGCTGTCCGTGTCTACCTTGCCGCGGTATTCGAACGCCACAGCACGGAAGATCAGTGCCAGCAGGACCACCAGCAGGGGGAGATAGAGCGCGGAAAACAGCGACGCGTACCAGAGCGGGAAGGCGGCGAAAGTGGCGCCGCCGGCGGTCAACAGCCACACCTCGTTGCCGTCCCAGACAGGCCCAACGGTGTTCAGCAGCACCCGGCGCTCCGTGTTGTTGCGGGCGAAGAGCTTCATCAGCATCCCTACGCCCAGGTCGAAGCCCTCCAGGAAGAGGTAGCCGGTCCACAGCACCGCGATGGCGATGAACCATATGGTGGGAAGCAGTTCCATTGTTCGTTTCCTCTGCTAGTAGGCGAAGGCCAGGACGTCGTCGGCGGGTTTGGTGTCCCCGGTGCCGCCGGAGCCAGGCGTTTCGTCCTCGTTCTCGTCCGCCGGTGCGTGTACGAGTTCAGGCATCGCGGAGACCACGCCGCCGCGGATGTACTTGACCAGCAGTTTCACTTCCACCACCAGCAGGACGGCGTAGACGGCGGTCAGGGCCACCAGCGAGGCGATGAGTTCCCCTGCGGAGACACCCGGAGACACGGCGGCGGCGGTGAACATGAACACCTGGTCGATACCACTTGGATCCGGATTGGGCGCCACGACGAATGGCTGCCGGCCCATCTCGGTGAAGATCCAGCCGGCGGCATTGGCACCGAAGGGGGCCAGGATGCCGAAGACTGCCAGCCGCATCAGCCACAGGGACTCCGGTACCGTTCCCTTGCGGGTGAGCCAGAGGGCCACGAAGGCGGCCAGGGCGGCCAGCCCGCCGAAGCCAATCATCATCCTGAATCCCCAGTAGGTGACCTCCATGACGGGCACGTACTCGATCTCCTGGCCGGCCCGGTCACCGTAGATGGGGTTCTCCGGCAGGTGGGTTCCGTAGTTGGCCTTGTACTCGGGCAGCAGGCTGTTGACCCCCTTGACCTCGGTGGTGAAGTCACCCTTGGCCAGGAAGGACAGGATGCCCGGAACTTCGATCACGGCCACGACATCGTCGCAGTTCCTGGATCCGACGTTTCCGACGCTCAGGACGGAGAAGCCGGTGCCGTCGTGGCAGGCCGCCTCCGCGGCGGCCATCTTCATGGGCTGCTGCTGGAACATCAGTTTGCCCTGCAGATCGCCGGTCACGGCAGTGCCGGCGAAGGAGATCATGGCCACCACGGCACCGATCCGCAGGGACCGGATCCATACGCTGTGGTCCGCATGGTCGCGGCCGGGGATCCGGGGGTCTTCACCGGGGATAACCCGGCCGTCGGCACCCACCGTGTCGACGCCGTCGTGCCGCCGCCGCCACAGGTGGTACCAGGCGATGCCCAGGAGGAAGCCGCCTGCCACGGCGAGGGCGCCGAAAAGCGCGTGCGGGACGGCCACCAGGGCCGTGTTGTTCGTGAAGACAGCCCACGCGTCGGTCATGACGGGCCGGCCGTTGATCATCTCAACACCCACCGGGTGCTGCATCCAGCTGTTGGCCACGATGATGAAGTAGGCGGAGAGTGCCGATCCGATGACGGCCACCCAGAGGCAGGCAAGGTGGATGGCGGGCTTGAGCTGCTTCCAGCCAAAGATCCAGAGGCCCAGGAAGGTGGATTCGACGAAGAAGGCCAGCAGGGCTTCCAGCGCCAGCGGCGCGCCGAAGACGTCACCCACGAAGCGGCTGTATTCGCTCCAGGCCATGCCGAACTGGAACTCCTGCACGATGCCGGTGGCCACGCCCATGATGAAGTTGATGAGGAACAGCTTTCCCCAGAACTTGGTCATCCGCAGGTACTCAGGCTTGCCGGTGCGGTACCAGGCCGTCTGGATGACGGCCACTACAAGGCCCAGGCCTATGGTCAGCGGCACCATCATGAAGTGGTAGACGGTGGTGATACCGAATTGCCAGCGTGCGATTTCCAAGGCGTCCATGGCAGTCCCTACTGTTAGCCAATGCAGTTTTCTACACCCCGTAGAACTGCAACTTCTACACAGTGTAGAACATCGGCGGCGGTGAACGAAAACTGGTCGCCCTCCCCTGGGATGGCCCGGAACACCGCGCGGCGCCATATGTTCTACCCGATGTAGAACGTATGGCGGTTTCGGGGTAAATTTAGTTTTGTAGTTGAACAGCAGCAACGTCACCGGGTGCCGCAAGGGCGGCCGGTGCGGGGAATTTAAGGAAAAGTGAAATGGCTAGTCTTGGTGAACTGGAACGGGCAGTTATGGATCTGCTCTGGGCGGGCCAGGAAGCCGCCACGGCCAATACCCTGAGGGACCAGCTGGCGCGCACGTCGGCGGCACAGGGCGGGCCGGGCCACGAGGGCAAGGAACTGGCCGTCACCACGGTTCTTACCGTTCTCTCCCGGCTGGAAAAGAAAGGGCTGGTGGAACGCGAACGCGGAACCCGTCCGCACCGGTACCAGGCAGTGTCCAGCCGCGCCGACCACACCGCCGAACTTATGCATGAGGTCCTGGGTTCAGCCCCGGACCGGGAAGCCGTCCTGGCCCGCTTTATCGGGTCCGTGTCCGAAGGTGAAGCCGAGACGCTGCGCAAACTGCTGGGTCACCTCTAGCCCACCATGTTCTGGGCCTCATACCTGCTGGCGGTCCTTGCGATAATCCTGGCCTGGCCGGTGCCGATCCTCCTGTCACGGGCACAATGGCCGGCCAGGTCGCCGTTCACGGCGATGCTCCTGTGGCAGGCGATCGCACTGGCAGGTGGACTGTCCATGATCGGCGCCATGCTGGTCTACGGCCTCGAGCCGATCGGTGACAACCTCCTTGCGGGGCTCCGCGCCCTTGCCGGCATGGTGCTTTTCAATGCCCCCACCACGGCGCTGGGGTTTTGGCACATCTTTGCATTGTCCACCGCTGCCCTGCTCACGGCCCACCTGGTCTTCACGCTGCTGCTGACGTACTACAAGATCCAGCGGCAGCGGCGCCGCCACCGTGAACTCCTCGCGCTGCTGGCCTCGCCGTCGGGCCAGGACGCGGGAACCCTGGTCATCAGCCACGACTCCCCCGTCGCGTACTGCCTTCCAGGGGGCGCCCGGTCCGTGACCGTCCTGTCGGACGGCCTGATGGCCGCCCTGGAGCCGGCCGAACTGCGCGCCGTCCTGATTCACGAGAACGCGCACCTGAGCCAGCGGCACCACCTTCTGCTCTGGGCCTTCGCCGCCTGGCGGCAGGCCCTGCCATGGCTCCCCACCACCCGGCTTGCCCAGGAGTCGGTCAACTCGCTGATCGAGATGCTGGCCGACGACGTCGCATTGCGGACCGAGAGCAAGGCGACCCTCATCAAGGCGATCGCGATCGTTGCCAGCGGTTCGGCAGGAAACGGGAGTGCCGGCGATATCCGGCCATCCTCACCCAGCCTGGCCCTGTCCGGCCTGGAGGCGGCCTCGGGCGGCCCGGGCTCGGACGCCGTCCGGACCGCAGCCTCCCGGGTCAGCCGCCTCCTGACGCCGCAGCCCCAGCTTCCCGCCGCCGTCCGCAGCGCCGTCCTGGCCGGCTCCGTCCTGCTGCTGGCGTTGCCTACGGCGCTGCTGGTGGTTCCCGGGCTGCTCGGCTGACGCCAAGCAGAGACTGCCTGCAATCAGGCGTCGATGCGTTCCCGGTCCAAACTGGATGCGCCGGCAATGATGAAGTCCTTGCGCGGGGACACATCCGAACCCATCAGCAGGTCGAAGATCTCCTCTGCCTGCTGCGCGTTCTCGATCCCCACCTTGCGCAGGGTGCGGTGCCGCGGGTCCATGGTGGTTTCCGCCAGCTGCTCGGCGTCCATCTCCCCCAGGCCCTTGTACCGCTGGATCGGTTCCTTGTACCGCTTGCCCTCCTTGGCCAGGCGGGCCAGCAGCACGTGGAGTTCGGCCTCCGAGTAGGTGTAGATCATCTCGTTGGCCTTCTGGCCGGCGTTAATAACCTCCACCCGGTGCAGCGGCGGAACCGCGGCGAACACCCTGCCCTCCACGATCATGGGCCGCATGTACCGGAAGAAAAGGGTTAGCAGAAGGGTCCGGATATGGGCGCCGTCCACGTCGGCGTCCGTCATCAGGATGACCTTGCCGTACCGGGCAGCGCTGATGTCGAAGCTTCGGCCCGAGCCTGCGCCCACCACCTGGATGAGGGCCGCGCACTCGGCATTGGACAGCATGTCCCCCACCGACGCCTTTTGGACGTTGAGGATCTTTCCGCGGATGGGCAGCAGGGCCTGGAAGTCTGAGGAGCGGGCCAGCTTGGCTGTCCCCAGCGCGGAGTCACCTTCCACGATGAACAGCTCGGAACGTCCGACGTCGTCCGTCCGGCAGTCAGCGAGCTTGGTGGGCATCGAGGAGGTTTCCAGGGCGTTCTTACGCCGTTGGGTCTCCTTGTGCACGCGGGCCGAGATGCGGGACTTCATCTCGCTGACGATCTTTTCCAGCAGCAGCGCCGACTGGGCCTTGTCGTTCCGGTTGCTTGAGGACAGCTTGGCGGAGATTTCGCGCTCCACCACCCGGGCCACGATGGCGCGCACGGCGCTGGTGCCGAGGATCTCCTTGGTCTGGCCCTCGAACTGCGGTTCCGCGAGCCGCACGGTCAGGACTGCCGTGAGGCCGGCGAAGATGTCGTCCTTTTCGATCTTGTCGTTCCCCGCCTTGAGCTTGCGGGCGTTGGTCTCCACGGCTTTCCGGAAGGTCTTGACCAGCGCCTGTTCGAACCCGGACTGGTGCGTGCCGCCCTTTGGGGTGGCGATGATGTTCACGAAGCTGCGCACGGTGCTGTCGTAGCCGATCCCCCAGCGCAGCGCCACGTCCACTTCGCAGTCACGCTCAACCTCAGCCAGCTGGCTGTGCCCCCGTTCGTCAAGGACGGGGACCGTCTCCTTGAACTTCCCGGATCCATGCAGCCGCCATACGTCGGTGACGGCGGGATCAGCGGCGAGGAACTCGGCAAACTCGGAGATGCCGCCGTCGTGGTGGAAGACCTCCTCATGCGGGCCGGCCTCGCCCGGGGTTCCGGGGAGCTTGCGCTCGTCCCGCACGGTGAGCTTGAGGCCGGGCACCAGGAAGGAGGTCTGGCGTGCACGGGCAGCAAGGTCCTCATAGGAGAACTTGGCATCCGGGGTGAAGATTTGCCGGTCCGCCCAGTAGCGGATCCGTGTCCCGGTAACTCCGCGCTTGGCCTTGCCCACGATGTCCAGCACAGAATCATCGACGAACGGGGTGAACGGCGCTGCCGGGTCCAGCCGGGACCCGGTGTCCTTGAAGCGTCCCGGTTCGCCGCGCCGGAAGGACATCCGGTACGTCTTTCCGCCGCGGTCCACCTCGACGTCCAGCCGCGAGGACAGGGCGTTGACCACTGACGCGCCGACGCCGTGCAGGCCACCGGAGGCGGTGTAGGAGCCGCCGCCGAACTTGCCGCCGGCGTGCAGCTTGGTGAAAACCACTTCGACGCCGGTGAGTCCGGTCTTGGGTTCCTTGTCGATGGGGATGCCGCGGCCGTCGTCGTGGATCTCAACCGAGTTGTCCGCGTGGAGGATGATGCGGATGTCATGGCCGAAGCCGGCCAGGGCCTCGTCCACAGAGTTATCGATGATTTCCCAGAGGCAGTGCATGAGGCCACGTGAGTCGGTTGAGCCGATGTACATGCCCGGACGCTTGCGAACGGCTTCGAGGCCTTCCAGTACGGAGAGGTGCCGGGCGGTGTACTCAGAGCTTGGTGCCACTGGTGATGAACTCCTTCAGGGACGTGGAAGCGGCGCTGGGACCGCTCCTTCTAGGGTAGTCGGCGGCAGCGGCCACAGGTGTCTGCCACACCCGCCGGCAGGTGTGCGGCGTGCCACCAGCCCCCGTGATGGGCGGAACTGGGCAATTCTTGACCCAACCTTGCGGATACGCGGACAGCGAACTTGCCCCATCCTTGCGACGGTTTGGATACGAATACTGGTTATATAGATGTACTGATCTACTAAGGAGGCCGACATGACAACAGCAGTGGCAGACCGCACGCTAAACGCACTCGACCGGTGCGACCGTTGCGGAGCTCAGGCATATGTCCGGGTTGTACTCGAGTCCTCCGGCGGTGAGCTGTTGTTCTGCGGCCACCACGCCCGTGCAGTCGAGGCGACGCTCAAGCCGTTGAGCTCCGACTGGCACGACGAGACGGGAAAGCTTCACGAGAAAGCTGCCGTGGAAATCGACTAGATGAGGCATCGGTAACAACGATCCCTGCGGGACCCTTCCACCACGGAAGGGTCCCGCAGCCGTTTAACCCGCAGGCGTTCAACGGCACGGGAGGCATACGCCGCTTCCGGGCAGTTGAAACAAAAGCAGGGGCCGTTCCAAACCCACCCTGAAGTGGATTTGGAACGGCCCCTGCCTGGGCAGTGCGGAGGACCTAGTCCAGGTAGTCCCGCAGCACCTGCGACCGGGAGGGGTGGCGGAGCTTGGACATGGTCTTCGATTCGATCTGGCGGATCCGCTCGCGGGTGACGCCGTAGACCTTGCCGATTTCGTCTAAGGTCTTCGGCTGTCCGTCGGTCAGGCCGAACCGCATGGCAACCACGCCGGCCTCGCGTTCGGAAAGGGTGTCCAGAACCGAGTGCAGCTGCTCCTGCAGGAGGGTGAAGCTCACGGCGTCAGCCGGAACAACAGCCTCGGAGTCCTCGATCAGGTCACCGAACTCGGAATCGCCGTCCTCGCCCAGGGGGGTGTGCAGCGAAATCGGCTCACGGCCGTACTTCTGGACCTCGACCACCTTCTCCGGGGTCATGTCCAGTTCCAGTGCCAGTTCTTCGGGTGTGGGCTCGCGGCCCAGGTCCTGGAGCATCTGGCGCTGGACGCGTGCCAGCTTGTTGATGACCTCGACCATGTGCACCGGGATACGGATGGTGCGGGCCTGGTCAGCCATGGCACGGGTGATGGCCTGGCGGATCCACCAGGTGGCGTAGGTGGAGAACTTGAAGCCCTTGGTGTAGTCGAACTTCTCCACGGCGCGGATCAGGCCCAGGTTGCCTTCCTGGATCAGGTCCAGGAACAGCATGCCGCGGCCGGTGTAGCGCTTTGCCAGCGAGACCACCAGGCGGAGGTTGGCTTCCAGCAGGTGGTTCTTGGCGCGCTTGCCGTCGTGGATGATGAATTCGAGTTCGCGCTTGTACTTCGGGTCCATGGAGCCGTCGTCGGCGGCGATCTTCTCCTCGGCGAACAGCCCGGCCTCGATCCGCAGCGCAAGGTCGACTTCCTGCTCGGCGTTGAGCAGTGCCACCTTACCGATTTGCTTCAGGTAGTCCTTGACGGGGTCGGCCGTGGCGCCGGCTGACATGACCTGCTGCACGGGGGCGTCATCGTCGTCTGCGTCAGAGTAGACGAAGCCCTTTCCGCTGCCGGCGGCAGCCTTGACGGGATCGGCGTCCTCCGGCGTGTCCGGACCTTCAAGGACGATGTCGTCGAGGTCTTCCTCTACTTCTTCGACCTCGTCCGGGTCAGCGTCACCGGCGGACTTTCCCGCAGCCGCTGCTGCAGCCTTGGCGCCGGGCTTGGGCCCACGCTTCTTGGGCTCGCGCTTGCCTTCGCCCGCAGCCTCGCCGGCTGAAGCCTTGTTGGCTGCCCGCGTAGCTGCCCGCTTGGCATTGGTCGCGGCCTGCTTCTCCTCAGGGGACAAGACATCCTGGGCGGCGGAATCCTTCTTCGTGGAAGACGGGGTCACAGAAAACCTTTCTAGCGGTGGTCTGTGGAATCACCATACGGGCAACACCACTATGACCCTGTCAAGTCCGTGTTGAAAACCAGGTGCCACCACGGCCGGCAGAGTCCCTTAAGACAACTCCCGGAGCGGCTGTAATGTTCCCTTGCGGGACGGTTACAAGCACTTGATACACGGACCCAACCGGGTCTCGGCATCTATTGTCTCATGATTTGCCCGGATCCGGCCTCCCCTGCCGCCAACAGTTCGGGCTGCCCCCGACCCACCTATGCCCGCCAGGCTTCAGGCCGCGTGGTCTCCGATCACAGCGTCTCCTTTTCCCCCGCAGGATCCGCACCGAATTTTTGCCAGGCCGCTTCCTTCCGTGCGGCCCAGCCGCAAAGCGTTCCCCTGCCCACGAGATCCAGCAGAAGTTCCGCCAGCCGGTATTCCGGATCGAGTTCAAGGGCCTGGCCCAGGTAGACAGCCGCGTAGGAGCCGCGGCCGCGGCACCAAGCCACCCAGCCACGGAGCGTCAGCGCCGCAGCGGCCGGGTGCCCGCCCAGCACAGCCAACTGCCCGAGAATCCGGTCCAGTGCGTCCAGACCGTCCCAGTTGGGCACGTCCGGCGCCACGCCCATGAGCACCTCTCCGTAGCCGGCAGGAGCAGAGCCGGAAGCGGCGCTGCGCGTCCGGCGCCGCAGCCCCGGCGGGCTTGCTGTTGCCCGTGCCGCCTCCACCACCGGTTCCTTCACCCGCCGCTGCCGGCCGGCGACGTCCGCCGGAGGCAGCATTGGCACTGCCACCACGGACACGTCGCTGCCGTCCTCACTTTCGTCCGCCAGGACGCGGAACCGTTCGGCGCCGGCCTCCGCGGCGTCCCTCCCGGCCGCTGCCATGACCAGCACGGCGTCGCGCCAGGTGGGAACGAGCAGCGTTGCGCGCAGGAAGGCGTCCCGCTCGACGTCCGGGATCCACGGGCCGGCCTGGGAACGGTCCAGCAGCAGCTCCCAGAAGTCGAGCACGGCATTGAACTGGGCCCTGCTCCGCGACCGCCCGCCGAGCTCGTCCTCCCAGCCGGCCTCCGCTTCAAGGACAGCTGCCAGATGCATGGCGGGGACCGGCGCTTCCGGCCCGCTGCCCGCCCTTGGCGCGGGGCCGACGCTGCTGCCCCGGTACACCATTTCGGCGTTCAACATGCTGTCCCTGATCTCCCGCACGGGACGTCCCGGAAGCGGACAGCACGAGGTATCGCCGCAAAGGGCGTCCCGCCAGTACTCGTCGCCCACAAACCAGGCATCCCGGACGGGCATCCCTGCCTGGTCCAGGACGGACTGGAGCACGGAGATCAGAAGGTCGTAGCCGGACGGCGGGACCATTCCGGCGTCGCTGGTGAAGACAGCCAGCAAAGCGCCGTCAGCCTGCTGGTCCGACTCCAGGTAGCGGCGGACGGCACGGGCAAACCCGGAAGGATCTGCCTGCGTTCCCGGGCCGGGGAGATCAAGCCGCAGCGTGGCTCCGAGCCTGGTGCCGTGCAGTGTCATGGCCACCAGGCTGGATGCCGGCCAGTACCCGAGGGAGTGTGGAATGAAGCCAAGAATGTCTTCCGGCCCGCGGACTGTTAATCGTTCTGAAGCTGTCATGGCTCCAGCTTTCGCCGCCGCCGGCGCCGCGGGCAGAGGTCAGTTCAGCTATGTGGGTAACCGGCGCAGTGGAGGAACAGTGCAGGGAGGAACATCAAGGAGAGAAACGGGACGAACCGGGCAGGCTCAGTCGTCAGTGTGCGCCGGCTGGCGGCGGCGCGCCAGGCTTTCCCGGCGCTGCCGGGCCAGGGCGCTGCGCAGTGGCGGCACCACAATCCCCTGGGCGGCCATTTGCCGGCGCACCTTCCGCCGCGAGGCCAGGATGGCCGTGGCGCCGACGGCCAGCAGCAGGAACTGGACGCTCAGGGCCAGCCGGAAGGGATCCAGGCCGTACAGCACCCCCTGTGAGAACCCGGTGGCGTAAAGGACGTCGAGTACCAGGCCAATCAGGAAGATGGACACCAGGGCCGCCAGGAAGCCCCCAACGTTGACGATGCCCGTGGCAGTGCCGATCCGGTGCGCGGGGTTGAAGGTCCGCGCGAAGTCGAAGCCGATCATCGACCCGGGGCCGCCGATTGCGAGCACCACCACCAGGCCGGCCAGCAGCCACAGCGGGGCGCGCCCGGGAAGCAGCAGTACCGCGGCCCAAGCGGCGGCGGTGGTCCCCGCGATCAGCAGCACCATGGTGGACCGCCGCAGCGGGTGGCGTGAAACGAAGCGCCCGATGAACGGGCCCACGGCCATGGCGGCGGCGACGTACAGGGCCATGAGGGCGGCCACGGTGCCGGCATCCAGGCCTTGGCCCGAGATCAGGAACGGGTAGCCCCACGTCATCGCGAACACGGTGCCGCTGAACTGGATGGTGAAATGGCTCCACATCCCCAGCCGGGTGCCGGGCTGCCTCCAGGCCCGGGCCAGCGAGGCACCTGTGGCCCTTAGCCCCTGCCGGGCGTGCGGACGCTCAGTCCCCGGCGGAGCGTCCTGCAGGAACAGGACTACCAGCACGACGGCGAGTCCGGACATCCCTGCCAGCATCAGGAAGGCGGGGGTCCAGCCGGACAGGTGCAGGACCAGCGCGAAGGGCAGGACACTGAACAGCTGCCCCAACTGCCCGGACATGCCGGTCAGCTGGGTGACCAGGGGGACGCGGGCAGGAGCGAACCACAGCGGGATGAGCCGGATCACCGAGATAAACGTCATGGCGTCCCCGGCACCCACCAGGACACGGCCCAGGACTCCCCCGGGGATGCTGTCAGCGAAGGCCAGCTGCAGCTGTCCGAGTCCCATCAGGACTGCGCCACCGGCGATCATGGCGCGGGAGCCGAACCTGTCCACCAGCACCCCGACCGGGATCTGGAGCCCGGCGTAGACCAGCAGCTGCAGGACGGTGAAAAAGGAGATGGCGGACGCGGAAGCATGGAACCGCTCCGTGGCCTCGAGCCCCACCACGCCGAACGAAGTCCGCTGCGCCACGGCCACCAGGTACCCGAAAATTCCAATGGTCCAGATAAGCCAGGCGCGGGGAGCAGTCACTGTTTCATTATGCCCGGCGCGCGTCCGCAGCCCCCCAAGCTGTGACGCGGAACTCCTGCCCGGTCCTGCCGCCCCGGTGACTGCCCGGCGCTACTGCCCCGGGTTCTCCCTGGCCAGGTAGGCCTCCACGGCGGCCCCGAGGTCGTCCGCGTCCGGAAGCTCGTCATTCTCATTCGCGAGGAGCGACCGGCGCACGATGCCGTCCGATTTCTCGTCGTAGCGCGTTTCAAGGCGGGAGACCACCTGCTGGACCTCCTCGGACGCCTCGATCTGTTCCGCGATCTGGCGGCTGACCTCGCGGCCGGACTCACGCAGGCGGTCGGTGGGCAGCATCAGGGAGGTCGCGGCGCCCAGGTATTCCAGCCCGGCGACGGCGGCGGTGGGGTACTCGGCCTCAGCAAGGTAGTGCGGCACGTGGATGACGTAACCGGCAACATTGCGCCCCGCCTCCACGAGGCGCAGCTCCAGGATGTGTCCCACGGCGGCGGGAACTTCAACGGTGGGCTTCCACACGGAAATGCCCTCGATCAGCTCAGGCCGGTTTCCGTGCACCGTCACACCCACGGGCCGGGTGTGCGGCACTGGCATGGGGATGGAGTGGATCCAGGTGACCAGGTTGATGTCCAGTTTTTCCACGATGTTCACCACGGCGCGGGCGAACCGTTCCCACTGCAGGTCGGGTTCGAAGCCGGCCAGGAGCAGGAAGGGCTTTCCCAGCCCGTCCACCAGCCGGTAGAGGGCCAGCCGTGGCTCCTGGTAATCCTGGATATGGTCTTCCACGAAACTCAGGTGCGGCCGGCGGGACCTGTAGTCGATCAGCTGGTCCGCATCGAAAACCGCCACAGGCTGGGCATCGAGGTTGTTCAGCAGTTCGGCGTTAATCTGCTTCACCACGTGGCCGGCGTCGGCGAAGCCGGTGAATCCCATGACCAGGTTCAGCCCCTGCAGCCCGGGGCTGTGGAACAGCTCGATGTTGCTGGCATAGAGCGCGTCAGGGTCCAGCAGGGAGCCGGAAATCCGTTCAAGCACGGCATGTTCCTTTCAGGGGTACGGGTGGACATCATTTACAACGCGGCAGGGGCACCCGGCATTCCGCGGCGCGGTGTGGCGCACATCTCAGGAAATTCTCCCGCTGCGCCGGGGAAGGGCTACGATCGGAACTGGCCTGCCAGGCGGGCTTGCACGCACCCGGACGCCGTCCAGAATCGGCCGGATCCGGGCCACCATGGCAGAGCGCCCAACATGCATCCCTGCCCGAACGTTTCGAGAATCGAGGACTCATCCCTGTGGTCAAGAATACTGAAGTCAACCTTAGTACCGTCGCGCGGGACCTTAAGAGGAACCCCAGCGATGCAGTGGTTATCGGGGTGGGGCAGGGAATCGACGGGCCCGTCCTGTTGGACAACCCGCTGACGGCGAAATCCGCGGAGGCCCTCGCCGACTCCCTCAAGGCGCTCGGGGTGACCGGCGCCGCGGACCAGCTGGTCCGCCTCCCTGGCCTGCCCGAAACCGGGGCCGGGATCCTGGTCCTCGCCGGAGTGGGAAAGGTCTCCGCAGCCAGCACGCTGGCGGGCGAATCGCTCCGCCGGGCAGCAGGATCCGCCGTGCGGCAGCTTGCCGGCCTGGCCACGGTCACCCTGGCATTCCCGACGGCGACGGTGGAGGACGTCACGGCAGTCGCCGAGGGCGCCGCGCTGGGCGCTTACTCCTTCACCGGATTCAGGTCTTCCACTGACGGTCTCAAGGATCCTGTCCGCAATGCCGTCATCTTCACGGAACTGGCAGGCAGCACGGACCTGGGTGCCGCGCTGAAGCGCGCCGGACTGGTGGCCAAGGCTGTCAACGCCACCCGCTCCCTGGTCAACACCCCGCCGAGCCACCTCTACCCGGAATCGTTCGCGGAGGCAGCAAAGGACCTGGCCAAGGGCCTGCCGGTCAAGGTCACCGTCTGGGACGAGAAGCGCCTTGAGAAGGAAGGCTTCGGCGGCATCATGGGTGTGGGCAAGGGCTCCACCCGGCAGCCACGGCTGGTCAAGGTCGAGTACTCCCCTGCCAAGGCCACTGCCAGCATTGCCCTCGTCGGCAAGGGCATCACCTTCGACACCGGCGGAATCTCCCTCAAGCCGGCCCTGAACATGGGCGACATGAAGAGCGACATGGCGGGTGCCGCCGTCGTACTTAACACTGTCCTTGCCCTCGCCGGCCTGGGCCTGCCGGTGAAGGCGACCGCCTGGCTGTGCATCGCAGAGAACATGCCCGGCGGTGGCGCTTCGCGCCCGGCCGATGTCCTGACCATGTTCGGCGGCAAGACAGTTGAAGTCCTTAATACCGACGCCGAGGGACGTCTGGTGATGGCGGACGGCATCGTCGCAGCCAGCCGCGAGTACCCGGACGCCATCATTGACGTGGCAACGCTGACGGGCGCGCAGCTTATCGCACTCGGCAACCGCACCGCCGGCGTCATGGGCTCGGACGGCGTCACGGGTGCGCTCAAGGCAGCGGCAGACCGCGCCGGCGAACTGGTCTGGCCCATGCCCCTGCCGGAGGAGCTGCGCCCCAGCCTGGATTCCCAGGTGGCGGACCTGGCCAATATCGGCGAACGCCACGGCGGCATGATGACCGCTGCCGTGTTCCTGCGCGAGTTCGTGGGTAAGGACAAAGCGGGCGAACAGATCCCCTGGGCGCACATCGACATCGCTGGACCGTCCTTTAACAACGGCAGCCCCTACGGCTACACCCACAAGCAGGGCACCGGATGCACCGTCCGTACCCTGGTTGCCTATGTTGAGGACATCCTGGCCGCCGCCTGAGCAACAGCCCGGGCAACTGCCCGGGCATCCGCTTGGATGGGGGCTGCGGTCCCGCTGTCACGCGGCTTTGGATGCAGGTGATCCCTGTGCCACAGAGCCGCGTGACACTGGACACAAGCGCTCCACAAACGCGCTGCCAAGGTGGAGCATGGATAGGTGGTTCGCTAAGGTGAACCACGGTAGTCACAAATGCAAGAGAGTTGCCCTGCTGGCATAATCACGGCAGTGCAAGTTCCAAGACCAGATGATGCGCGCAGAACGCGTCATCGTTCACGCGAGGGAGCGTTTTAGTGGCCGATCAGGCAACTGCGCAAGAATTCGACATCCTGGTACTCGGTGGCGGCAGCGGCGGATACGCTGCGGCGCTGCGTGCGGTACAGCTCGGCCTCACCGTCGGCCTCGTGGAGAAGGGCAAGCTGGGCGGCACCTGCCTCCACAACGGCTGCATCCCCACCAAGGCCCTGCTGCACTCCGCAGAGCTGGCCGACCACGCCCGTGACTCCGCCAAGTACGGCGTGAACGTCACCCTGGACAGCATCGACATCAACGCCGTCAATGCGTACAAGGACGGCATCGTCGCCGGCAAGTACAAGGGCCTGCAGGGACTCATCAAGTCCAAGGGCATCACCGTCATCGAAGGCGAAGGCAAGCTCCAGGGCACCGACACCGTCGTGGTGAACGGCACCGCGTACAAGGGCAAGAACATCGTCCTGGCCACCGGCTCCTACTCGCGCACGCTCCCCGGCCTGGAAATCGGCGGCAAGGTCATCACCTCCGACCAGGCCCTGACCATGGACTTCATCCCCAAGAGCGCCATCATCCTGGGCGGCGGCGTCATCGGCGTCGAGTTCGCCTCGGTCTGGAAGTCGTTCGGCGTGGACGTCACCATCGTGGAGGGCCTGCCCTCCCTCGTTCCCAACGAGGACGCCACGATCGTCAAGAACTTCGAACGCGCCTTCAAGAAGCGCGGCATCAAGTTCTCCACCGGCATCTTCTTCCAGGGCGTCGAGCAGAATGACGACGGCGTCAAGGTCACCCTGGTGGACGGCAAGACCTTCGAAGCCGACCTGCTGCTGGTTGCCGTCGGCCGCGGCCCCGTCACGGCCAACCTGGGCTACGAGGAAGCCGGAGTCACCATCGACCGCGGCTTCGTCATCACCAACGAGCGCCTGCACACCGGCGTGGGCAACATCTACGCTGTGGGCGACATTGTGCCCGGTGTGCAGCTGGCCCACCGCGGGTACCAGCAGGGCATCTTCGTGGCCGAGGAAATCGCCGGCCTGAAGCCCGTGGTGGTCGAGGACATCAACATCCCCAAGGTCACCTACTCCGAACCGGAAATCGCCACCGTTGGCTACACCGAGAAGGCTGCCAAGGAAAAGTTCGGCGAAGACCAGGTGCAGACCCAGGAATACAACCTGGCCGGCAACGGCAAGAGCTCCATCCTGGGTACCTCCGGCCTGGTCAAGCTGGTCCGCCAGAAGGACGGCCCCGTAGTGGGCGTCCACATGATCGGTGCGCGCATGGGCGAGCAGGTGGGCGAGGCCCAGCTGATCGTGAACTGGGAAGCCTACCCGGAGGATGTGGCGCAGCTGCTGCACGCCCACCCCACCCAGAACGAGGCCCTCGGCGAAGCCCACCTGGCGCTGGCCGGCAAGGCCCTGCACGGCTAGTTTTCCCCAGTATTACCAGGCCCGGTGCACCCGGCCACCAAGACCGGGTGCACTAGGCTTCCAACAAGGCAGCAATCATTCGCACTACAGATCAATAAGGAGAACGGGGACGACATGTCTGAATCCGTTAACTTGCCCGCGCTCGGTGAGAGTGTCACCGAGGGAACCGTCACCCGCTGGCTCAAGCAGGTAGGTGACCGGGTAGAGGTGGACGAGCCGCTGCTCGAAGTCTCCACCGACAAAGTAGACACTGAAATCCCCTCTCCTGTAGCTGGCGTGATTGAAGAAATCCTGGTCGCTGAAGACGAGACCGCTGAGGTAGGCGCACCCCTGGTGCGCATCGGTGACGGCTCAGGCGGCGGTTCCGCCCCCGCCGAAGAAGCTCCCGCTGCCGCACCGGCTGAAGCAGCTCCCGCCCAGGAGGCACCGGCTGAAGCCGCCCCCGCCCAGGAAGCCCCGGCTGAAGCCGCCCCCGCCCAGGAAGCCCCGGCTGATGGCGGCGGCGAAAGCCACGAGGTCACCCTGCCCGCATTGGGCGAGAGCGTCACTGAAGGCACCGTCACCCGCTGGCTCAAGGCCGTAGGCGACTCGGTGGAGGTCGACGAGCCCCTGCTGGAGGTCTCCACCGACAAGGTAGACACCGAAATCCCGTCCCCGGTTGCCGGCACGCTGCAGGAAATCCGGGTCAATGAGGACGAGACCGCTGAGGTCGGTTCCGTGCTGGCTGTGATCGGCTCCGGCGCTGCCGCTGCTCCGGCGGCCGCCCCCCAGGCGGCCCCTGCCCCGGCCGCGGCTCCGCAGCAGGAAGCCCCCAAGCAGGAAGCTCCCGCTCCCGCAGCAGCACCCGCCCCGGCCCCCGCACCGCAGGCTGCTCCTGCTGCAGCTCCGGCCCCTGCTGCTCCGGCAGCCCAGGAGGCGGCCCCGGCCGGTGGTTCCGAGTCCGGTTACGTCACTCCCCTGGTCCGCAAGCTGGCCAACCAGCACGGCGTGGACATCTCCTCGCTCTCGGGCACCGGTGTTGGCGGCCGCATCCGCAAGCAGGATGTCATTGCCGCCGCTGAAGCCAAGGCCGCTCCCGCTGCGGCTCCGGCCGCAGCCCCTGCCGCGTCCGCACCTGCCGCTTCGGCTGGAGCTGCCTCGTCGCTGCGCGGCACCTCCCAGAAGGCCCCCCGCATCCGCCAGGTCATCGCCCGGCGCATGCGCGAGTCCCTGGAAATCTCCACCCAGCTGACCCAGGTCCACGAAGTGGACATGACCAAGGTCGCCAAGCTGCGCGCCCGTGCCAAGAACTCGTTCCAGGCCCAGAACGGCACCAAGCTGACGTTCCTGCCCTTCATCGCCAAGGCCGTGGCCGAGGCCCTCAAGCAGCACCCCAAGCTCAACGCTGCGTACGACGAGGAAAAGCAGGAAATCACCTACCACAACGCCGAGCACCTTGCGATTGCCGTCGACACGGACAAGGGCCTGCTGGTTCCGGTCATCGCTGACGCCGGCAACCTGAACCTTGCCGGACTCGCCGGCAAGATCGCCGACGTTGCTTCCCGCACCCGCGACGGCAAGATCGGCCCGGACGAGCTGTCCGGCGGCACGTTCAGCATCACCAACATCGGTTCGGTGGGAGCGCTGTTCGACACCCCGATCATCAACCAGCCGCAGGTGGGCATCCTGGGTACCGGTGCCATCGTCAAGCGGCCCGTCGTGGTCGCTGACGAAAACGGTGACGACTCGATCGCCATCCGCTCCATGATGTACCTGTCGCTCACGTACGACCACCGCCTGGTGGACGGCGCTGACGCCGGCAGGTTCCTCCAGACCCTGAAGGCACGCCTCGAAGAGGGCGCCTTCGAAGCGGACCTGGGGCTGTAGCCTTCGCGGAAGTCCAACGACGGCGGTGCCGGCAAGGGTGGGAAACCTCCTTCAGCCGGTACCGCCGTCGCGGTTTAACAAGGAGCAGCCCGGCAATGGCCCGGGCAGGCCCGCGTGGCTTTGCTACGGGCTGTAGAACTGACTGGCTAAGCTAAAGCCATGACTATTCTCTTCAACATCCTGGTTTTCCTGCACGTGGTGGGAGCGGCCATGATCGTGGGCTACTGGATCGCCACGATGCGGACCCCCACCGTGCACCCGCGCCAGCGTGACGGCGCCTTCCTGCAGCTCCTCACCGGCATCGCCATGATGGGCATCCTGCCGTTCCTGCCGGACTCGGACCCGAACTACGCCAAGCTGGGCATCAAGTTCGTCATCGCCATCGTGGTTGCGGTCCTCGCCGTCATTGGCGCCCGCAAGGTCAAGAACGGACAGTCCGTCTCCACCGGACTCGCCCATGGCGTGGGCGGCCTGGCCCTGGTCAACATCGCCATTGCCACGCTCTGGCAGTAACCGCTTCGGGTAACCGGTCATAATCCTCTGAGAGCGGACAGCTGATGCACCGCCGGATCGAAGTCCCTAGGATGGGGAACGGCGGGGTCCAGGCAGCAGCCTGCCCCGGTACGGATCAATCTGAGGAGTGAACATGGCAGCAACACGTTCAGCGAATGCAGTATGGAACGGCAACCTGACGGAGGGTTCCGGCACCACCAGCCTGGCCACCTCCGGCCTCGGCACCTTCGACGTCACGTGGAAGGCCCGCACGGAAGCGGCCAACGGCAAAACGAGCCCCGAGGAGCTCATCGCTGCTGCCCACGCCGCCTGCTTCTCCATGGCCTTCAGCAACGAACTTGCAAATGCAGGCCACACACCGGAGGAAGTCCGCACCAAGGCCGATGTCACGTTCGTCCCTGGCACAGGTATCACTGGCAGCCACCTGACGATGTCAGCGCGGGTCCCCGGCATTTCGGAGGATGAATTCCAGAAGATCGCAGCGAACGCCAAGGTCGGCTGCCCGGTGTCCGGCGCCCTCGCCAGCATCGACATCACCCTGGATGCCACGCTGGAGTCCTGACCGGCCCGGACAGCAAACGACAAAAAAGGCCCTGCCTCACCGGGAATGCTCCGGTGAGGCAGGGCCTTTCGCTTGGCTACGCTTCCGTCCGCCGGCGCGCGGGCAGGGGTGCGGGCTTGAGCCGGCGGTAACCTTCGCGGGCCGGCGGCCGGTCCGTGGGCAGTTCCTGGATCATTTCCTTCAGCGCCCCGATGCCGTACTCCAACTGGGGATCGCGGCCGGCCGCGTAGGCGTGCGGGGGGTAGGCCACCTCGATGTCCGGATCAACACCGTAGTTTTCCACACTCCAGCCCACGCCGCCGCCAAACCAGTTGGCATAGCGCGGCTGGGTGACGCCGGTACCGTCCGCCAGGGAAAAGCGGTTGTCGATGCCCACCACGCCACCCCACGTACGCGTTCCGATCACCGGGCCGATGCCCCGCAGCTTGGACACCTGCGTGATGATGTCGCCGTCGGACCCGGCAAACTCGTCCGCGAGGATGATCACCGGCCCCCTCGGGGCGTGGTGCGGGTACGTTCGCGGCTTCTCCCCCCGCGGCATGCTCCATCCGGTGACCTTGCGGCCGATCAGTTCCGCGACAAGCTGCGAAGTGTGTCCCCCACGGTTGCGGCGCACATCGACAATCAGGCCGTCAAGGGCTGTTTCCGTGTCAAGGTCGCGGTGCAGCTGCGCCCAGCCGTTGGCCATCATGTCCGGAATGTGCAGGTAACCGAACGTTCCGTTCGAGGCCTCCCGGACGGTCCGCCGGTTACCGGCGACCCATTCCTGGTAGCGCAGGCGCTCCTCATCCTTGACGGGCACGACGGCGACACGGCGCTGGGTGCCTTCAGCACCACCGTGTCCGGGGCCGTTGAGCAGCGTCAGCTCCACGGCGCGGCCTGCTGCCCCCACCAGCTGCATGGCCGGGGTGACGCCTTCGGAAAGCACGACGCCGTCGATGGCAAGCAGGATGTCTCCGGCCTTGGCACCGACGCCCGGCCTGGTGAGCGGGGAGGTGGCCAGGGGGTCGGAAGACTCGCCGGCCAGGATGCGGGTGATTTCCCAGCCCCGGGCGGTGTGCGCGAGGTCCGCGCCGAGCCTGCCCTGCCCACGGCTGCCGCGTTCGGCGACAGGCGCGGGTCGCACGTAGGCGTGGGACGTCCCCAGCTCGCCGTGCAGTTCCCACAGAAGGTCCACCAGGTCATCATGCGAACCGAGCCGTTCAACCAGCGGACGGTAGCGGGCATGGATGGAGTCCCAGTCCTGCCCCGCCATGTCCTCGGTCCAGAAGAAGTCACGCTGCAGGCGCCACGCTTCGTCGAACGCCTGTCCCCAGACGCTGAGCGGGTCCATCAGGACGCGGATGCGGCCAAGATCCACCTTGACCACCTTGCCGGAGTCCTCGTCCGCCTTGGCGTCCGACGGCACCACCGTAACCTGCTTGTCAGAAACCAGCACGACTTTGCTGCGGTCACCGGACAAGCGGTAGCTGTCCACCGCATCCACCAGGGTGGCCTGCTTGCGCCGCGCGATGTCATAACGGACCAGGCTCGGACGGGCGTCCTTGTCCTCCTGGCTGGCCTTTCCGTCGCCGGTCACGCCGGCCAGGGCCGAATCGAGCCAGAGGAGCGCGCCGTCTACGGCTTCCAGTGCGCTGTAGTTACCCTGCGGGACGGGAACAGCGATCACTCGGTGCGCCAGGCCCTCCGCATCCACACGCACGGCCGGCACGGCATTGTCGCGGGCATCACCGGTGGCCGTGGCCTCCAGGTCTGTGTGGGCCTCCGGCTCACCGCCCGCCGGATCAACGGAAGGGCCAAAGGGCGACGGCGTCTCGGCCGCGAGTGCCACCAGGTACGGCTTGATGGGGCTGGGGAAGGAGAGGTCGAATGAATGTCCGTCGTACACAGGGTCGAAACTGCGGTTGGACAGGAAGGCAAGGAACTTGCCGTCCGGAGTGAAGGCCGGAGATGCGTCGCGGAAGCGGCCGTCGGTAACGTCCACCGGCTCGGCGTCGAGCTTGTCCACGGTGGCCAGCCGCAGCCGGCTGCGCGAACCAAAGGACGTGACCGGCTCCGACCATGCCAGCCAGCGCGAGTCCGCGGACCACGCCAGTTCCGAGATGCTGCCTTCGCCGATGCTGGCCACCTGCGAGAGGTCTCCGCTGCGGGTATCCACGACGTGCACGTCGCCAAAGGAGGTCCCCAAGGCAATCCAGCGGCCGTCGGGGCTTGCTTCCAGTGAACTGGCGCGTGACGGCGTCGCGACGCTGATGCCTGCCTGTGCCGCGGGTGCCTGGGCGTCAGCTGCGGGAGGTGCGGCCGACGGTGCAACGTCTGCCTGCTGCTCGTCGTCTGCGGCAACGTGGGACGCGCCAGCCAGCACTGCCGCGCCGGATGCGGGAACAGGCTGCGGCAGGGTGACCGTTTCCGGCCCCGCCGCGGCGGCGGCCGGAGGTGCCTCATCCGACAGCCTGCCCGCTCCTGTGTCCTTGCCGGCCGGCGGCTTCACTTCACCGCTGTGCGCAACAGGTGCGGCGATGTCCTTGATGTGCAGTGCTTCGACACCGTCGTGGTCGGCGATGTAGGCGATACGGCCGTCCCCCAGGGGCCTGGGCAGCCGGCCGCGAACCCCCGGCGTAGCCTCGATGATGCGGGACGGGCCGTCCTTGTGCCGCAGCCAGTGGATGGTCCCGTGCGACTCCACGGCACTGGCGGCACCTGCCACATCCGGCGCCACCGAACCGAGGTGCTTGACGGCATCAAGGAGCGCGGGACGCCTGGTCTGCGAGGCGGAGCCAAGGGTGATGTCCAGCTTGACGGCATCCGAGCCAAGGTCATGGAGGACCCAGAGTCCGCCGGCGGATTCGAAGATGACCCGCTTGCCGTCCGTGGCGGCATGCCGGATGTAGAAGTCCTGGTGGTCGGTGTGGCGGCGCAGGTCCTTTCCGTTGGGAAGGACCGAGTACAGGTTGCCGTAGCCCTCGTGATCGGACAGGAAGGCGATCCGCCCGTCCACCCACAGGGGATCGGTGAGGTTGCCGTCCAGGTCCGGCAGCAGGCGCTCAAACTCACCGTTGCCGTCGCGGTCGATCCACAGCTTTCCGGCGGTACCGCCGCGGTACCGCTTCCACCACGCCGGTTCGCGGGACAACACGCTCGCCAGCACCACGGGGCGTTCATCGCCCACTTCGGGACCGAAGGCAACGGACTCCACCGGTCCGTAGGGGAGCTCCTGCGCCCAGCCACCTTCGAGGGGGACGCTGTAGGCGTGGGTGTGCCGGCTTTCGGCCTGGCGGAAGGCGCTGGTGACCAGCACGGATCCGCCGCTGGTGAATCCCTTGACCTTTGTGGTGCCGTGGCCAAAGTAGGTGAGCTGCCGGTACCCGCCGCCGTCGACCTGTGCCGACACAACTTCCGGAGCCGTTCCCTGCACCACTGTCCACACCAGGCGCTTGCCGTCCGGGGTGAAACGCGGGTTGCGGGCAGGAAGCTGGAGCGACGAGACACGCCAGGCCCGGCCGCCGTCCAGGGGCGCAATCCACACGTCATCCTCGGCCACGAAAGTGACCAGATCGCCGTGCAAATGCGGGAAACGGAAGTAGCTCGAAGAGGTCATCGTTCGATCATAGTCAACCCCTTCCCTGCGCCGCGGGAGGCACACAACCCGCGCTGCCATGGTGAGATGGACCATGCATATCGTCATGGCCGGCGCCTCCGGGCTCCTCGGCACCTCCATGTCCGCAGCCTTCCGCAGCGCCGGCCACTCGGTGGTGACCCTGGTCCGCCGGCCGCCCGCCAACGCCGCCGAAATCCGCTGGGACCCGGCGGCCGGCGTCCTGGATCCCGGCGCGCTTGCCGGCGCCGACGCCGTCGTCAACCTTTCCGGTGCCGGCATCGGGGACAAACCCTGGACGCGGAAGCGGGTGGAGGAGCTGTTCAGTTCCCGGCTGGGACCGACCAGGACGCTGGTGCAGGCCATGGAGCAACTGGATACGCCGCCGGCAACGTTCATCAGCCAGTCAGGTTCAAACTACTACGGCGATGCGGGCAATACGGTCCTGCGGGAGGACGCACCGCGAGGCACCGGAACCCTGGCGCAGATCTGCGTTGAGTGGGAGCAGACTGCCCTGATGGCGCCGGCAGGGGTACGCGTTGTGACACCCCGGACCGGAGTGGTGTTCAGCCGTTCCGGTGGCGCACTGGGAAAGCTGCTCCCGCTGCTGCGCCTGGGCGTTGGCGGTCCGTTCGGCAACGGCCGCCAGTTCTGGCCCTGGGTGACGCTTCCGGACGTTTCCGCCGCCTTCCTGTTCCTCCTCGAGTCCCCGGTCTCCGGCCCGGTCAACGTGGCTGCGCTGGAGCAGTCGGACGTCAACACCATCGTTTCAGCACTGGGCCACGCCGTGCACCGCCCCGCGGTACTGCGGGTGCCGGCGCCTGTGCTGCGCACCCTGATGCCCGGCCTCGCCGAGGAGCTTCTGCTTTCAAGCCAGCGGATGGAGCCGGCGATCCTGTCATCTGCCGGGTTCCAGTGGCAGCACGGACGCTTGGCAGACGCTGTCCGCTGGGTAACCCGCAAGGAAGGCTCCGCTTAGCCGGACCCGTGGACCGCAAGGATGTCGCTGACCCGCCACTGGCCATCCACCGACACCAGGACCAGCCGAAGCGGCTGTGGCCGGCTGGGAGCCCCGGCACCCAGCACAGCACCGTCCGTGTCTACCATCTGGTAGCCGGTGGTGGCTGACACTACCCGTACCACCGCGTTGACCGGCGTTGCGCCTTCCTCCACTGCCACCTCGGACAGGGTGCTGCGGAATCCGGCAAGGCGGTGCCCGGAGGGGCGGAGCGGGCCGGCGGTGCGCTCGTCAGCGGCAGCTGCAGAGGAACCGGGGGCGTTCACGTCCGCCAGCAGCTCCAGGCTGCCGCTGCTGAAGGCATGATCCCGCAAGGCCGCCAGGCCTTGTACGGCTACGACGGGATCAGCTGCCCGCGCCCGCTTTCGTGCTTCGTCAACAGGAACCTCCCCTCCCGTCCCACCGCCGGCAACGGCCACCGATGGGTCGATGGAAACCGGCGGCGACCCGGTTGCAGCGTTCCCGGGCCACAGCCCCTGCCCGGGGGCCGCCGAGAGCCACCAAATTCCGGCTGCGGCTGCGGCAACGGCCGGCAGGACGGCATGAAGCAGCACCCTCCTCCCGTAGGTAACAGCAGGCCCGTCCACGTGTTTCCCGCGGGACGCCGCCGTGGTTTCTGCTTGCGGCAGGGTTCTTTTCCACGCTGGTGCCGGCTGCTGGGACCAGCGGGACGTTGCCGCCCGGCGGCGCAGGCTTTGGAGTCTCATCCTGACGCCGTTGCCTTTCGACGCAGCGGGAACGTGACGCCGCGTCAACAGCTCGGGCATGACGGTGGGATGGACGGCATCGGAGAGGTCCACGGGCTGCGGTTCCGCGCTGCGATAAACGGCTGCGGGCCAGCGCCAGCGCGTCAGGGCGCAGCCGCCGGTCCTCGTTCAGTCCTGCTTCCAGGGCGGCCGCGAGCTCTTTGGGGACGCCGGGAACCAGGAGGGACAACGGCGGTCGGTCGGAGGTGCGCCCGGGCGCTTCCCCTGTGAGGCAGAACCAGCCCAGGGCAGCTGCCGAGTAAACGTCGCGTCCCGGCTGGAGGCCGGCGCGGACGGCATCAACCGGTGACGGATCCAGGAAACCGCCCGTTCCGGCGGTGCCCGCGCCATCCGGGTCGCCGAGCATCCTCGCAACACCAAGGTCGGACAACATGGGTTTCCCCTGCCCGGTGAACAGCACGTTCCCCGGGGAGACATCCGAGTGCGTGAACCCTTTCCCGTGCAGGTAGCCCAGGGCCTGGGCGATGGGCGTCAGGACTGTGACTGTCTCCCCCACGCTGAGCCTGCCCCGTACCGCCACCAGCTGTGCCAGGGAGCCGCCGGCGGCGTAGTCCATGGTCAAGGCTGCCCCGCTGCCGGAGCCCGCCACGCGCACCGCGTCGTGGGCCCTGATGAGGTGCTGGTGGTCCAGGACGGACAGGATCCGGATCTCCCGCCGCACGTCCTCCTCACTGATGACTGCGTCACTTATGACTGCGCCGCCGGCCGTCGTGCTGCCCGGGGTGCGGAAGCACTTGAGCGCGAATTCCCTGCCGGTCCGTTGGTCCCTGGCCAGCCACACGTCGGCGCTGCCGCCCCGGCCAAGCAACCGGCCGATGTCGTAGCCGGCAACCTCCGGCACCTGTGCAACATCCATAGTCCATGTCTAGCCGAGATCGGGCTGCGCTGCAGAAGTTATCCACAGCCTTGGCTGCTGCGGTCATTAACGGTGGCCCCGGTGAGATTGGACACTAAAACAGGGCGGCGCGGCTGCGGGGTCTAAGCTGGATGCCATGACTCTTGAGTTTTCACAGCTGGGTCTTGCCCCTGACTTCATTGGTTACATGGAAGGCTGGGATGCCCAGCGCGAACTCCATGAGAAGGTTGTCGCCGGGGATGCCCCCAGCACTGTCCTGCTCCTGGAGCACGCCGCCGTCTACACGGCAGGCAAGCTTACCGAGGACCATGAGCGGCCCTCTGACGGTACGCCGGTCGTCCCGGTGGACCGCGGGGGCAAGCTCACCTGGCATGGGCCCGGCCAGCTGGTTGCCTACCCCATCCTGAAGCTGAAGAACCGCGCCGGAATCCGGGATTACGTGGATCGCCTTGAAGAGATCATGATCACCGTCATGGCGGACTACGGCATCAAGGCCGAACGCATCAAGGGGCGCGCAGGCGTGTGGATCAAGGCTGACTCCAAAGGGCCCGACCGCAAGATCGCTGCTATCGGCATCCGCGTCCTGAACGGCGTCACCATGCACGGCATCGCCATTAACTGCAGCAATGACCTGGCGCCCTACGGCCAGATCATTGCCTGCGGCATCACCGACGCGGGAGTGACCAGCATGTCCCTGGAGACGGGCCGGGAGATCCGGCCCGCGGATATCGCGGACCGGGTCGTGGAGGAATTCCGCAAACATGAAGAAGCATTGGTTTCGAGCCCTGAAGGAGCTCTACTGTGACATTGGCACCTGAAGGCCGGAAGATGCTGCGGATCGAGCAGCGCAACGCTGCGGTCCCGGTGGAGCGCAAACCGGAATGGATCAAGGCCAAGGTCCAGATGGGCCCGGAGTTCGTCGGGCTGAAGAACCTGGTGAAAAAGGAAGGCCTGCACACCGTCTGCGAAGAAGCCGGCTGCCCCAACATCTTTGAGTGCTGGGAAGACAAGGAAGCCACGTTCCTGATCGGCGGCTCCGAATGCACCCGCCGGTGCGACTTCTGCCAGATCGACACCGGCAAGCCCTCACCCCTGGACCGGTTCGAACCCACGAAGGTGGCCCGCTCCGTCCAAGCGATGCAGCTGCGCTACGCCACCGTCACCGGTGTGGCCCGCGACGACCTCGAAGACGAGGGCGTCTGGCTCTACGCCGAAACGGTCCGCAAGATCCACGAACTGAACCCCGGCACCGGCGTGGAACTGCTGATCCCGGACTTCTCCGGCAAACCCGACCACATCAAGGCGATCTGCGACTCCGCCCCCGAAGTCTTCGCGCACAACGTCGAAACCGTCCCCAGGATCTTCAAGCGGATCCGCCCCGCGTTCCGCTACGAACGCTCCCTGGACGTCATCACCCAGGGCCGGAACCTGGGCATGGTCACCAAGTCCAACCTCATCCTGGGCATGGGCGAAACCCGCGAAGAAATTTCCGAAGCCCTCCGCGACCTCCACGAAGCAGGCTGCGACCTGATCACCATCACCCAGTACCTGCGCCCCTCCGAACGGCACCTGCCCGTGGACCGCTGGGTCAAACCCCAGGAATTCGTGGACCTCCAGCACGAAGCCCAGGAGATCGGCTTCCTCGGCGTCATGAGCGGACCCCTGGTCCGCTCCTCCTACCGCGCCGGCCGCCTCTGGGCCACCGCCATGCGCAAAAAGGGCCGCGACATCCCCGCCGAACTCGCCCACATCGCCGACGGCATCCAGGACTCCGGCACCACCCGCCAGGAAGCCGCCACCCTCCTCGCAGCCCATTCCTGACCTCCCCTTCGTGAAGTGCCCAAAGGCCGGACGCCGGAAGATTCCAGCGTCCGGCCTTTGGCTTTAAGTCACGTAGAATTGAGGCACTATGGCTAAATCCCCTGACTCCAGCAACTCCACCCCGGCGGGCTCAAGCGCGGTGAAGCGCGGCCTGTTCACGCGCAAGCCGAAGGAAGCAAAGGCCAAGAAGCCCAGCAGGCTTAAGCAGATCGGCGAGGTCTTCACCATGACCCGCCGCCATGACCCCATGGTTCCGTGGCTGATGCTGCTGGTGTTCCTGGGCGTTGTAGCCGTGAGCTTCCTGGTGGGCTTTTGGCTGGACAACTGGATCACGGGCCTGATCATCGGCATTCCGCTTGGCCTGCTGGCGGCCACCTTCATCCTGTCCCGCCGTGCCGAACGTGCTGCGTTCGCCCAGATTGAAAACCAGCCGGGCGCCTCCGGCGCTGCCCTGGGCACGCTCCGCCGTGGCTGGATCACCGAGGAACAGCCTGTGGCTGTCAACCCGCGCACGCAGGATGCCGTGTTCCGCGCTGTTGGGCGTCCCGGCGTCGTCCTTGTCAGTGAAGGCCCCTCCCACCGCGTGAAGCCGCTGCTCGATGCTGAGCGCAAGCGCCTGGCGCGCATCCTGCCCAACGTTCCCGTCCACACCATCCAGACCGGGCGCGGCGAAGGCCAGGTGCCGCTGGGCCAGGTGGCCAAGAAGATGGGCAAGATGAAGAACGAGCTGACCAAGCTGGAGGTCAGCACCGTATCCAAGCGCATTGCCTCGATGGGCACGAGGCTCCCCATTCCCAAGGGCATCGACCCCTACAAGGCCCGTCCCAACCGCGGACGCTAGCTGGTGGAACGCCCCGGTACCGGCCCTGCCGGCCGGGGCGTTTTTTCTTGCGCCTGAACCGCTCGCCCCCGAACGGCATCCGCAATGGCTGACAACAACCACCGGACCCGTGCCTCAAACCTGCGTCAGGAGATGACCATGCCCCTCAGGACAACAGTGATCCGCGCCTTCCGCATCCTTGCCGTGGCCGAAGCCTTCAGTTGGGCGGCGCTCCTGGCCGGGATGTACTTCAAGTGGATTGCCGGCACCACGGAGCTCGGCGTCCAAGTGGCGGGACCTGCGCACGGTGCGCTGTTCGTCGGCTACGGGGTGGCCGCGCTCATGCTGTGGCGCGTGCAGCGCTGGCCGTTCCTGGTGGCCGTGCTGGCCGGTTTCTCCGCCGTGTTCCCGTTCGCCACCCTCCTGTTCGAGCGGTGGGCAGGGCGGCGCGGCTACCTTAGCGCCCCGAAGGTAGAAGTGCCTGCCGGTGAACTTGAGTCCAGCCGGGCATAGGCGAACGTCAGTAACCGTGGAATCCGTTGATGCAGACCCGACATCGCAGACGTCATTCAAGGAACAACCGTCAGCCGGACGTGCCCAGGGCCGCAAACGGATGGTCGCGCTCCTTTCCCTGCTGGGGGCAACGCTGTTCTGGGCCGGCAACTATGTCGTGGGCGCGGGCGCTGTCCAAAGCATCGATCCGCTGAGCCTGGTGGTCCTGCGGTGGGCCATCGCGCTGGTGCCGCTGCTGGTGATAGCCCAGCTGGTGGAGCGGCCCTGCTGGCGGTCGGTCCTCGCCGCGTGGCCGTGGCTGCTCGCGTTGAGCGTGTGCGGGCTGCTCGGCTACAACCTTTTGCTGTACTTCGCCCTGGAGCACACCGATGCCTTCAACGCGTCCCTGATCAACGCTTTCAATCCTGCCCTCATCACGCTGGCTGCCGCGCTCTTCCTGCGGGAACGGCTGACGCCATTGTCGATCGCCGGGGTGCTGACGGCCCTGGCGGGCGTCCTCATCGTCATCAGCGGAGGGGATGCCGGCAGGCTGGTCACCACCGGGTTCGGCACCGGCGAGGTGCTGATGGTTGGTGCCGTGATTGTCTGGACGGCGTACACGGTCATCGGCCGACTGGCCCCAAAAATCCCGCCGATCACAGCCACGGCGGTCCAGGCAGCGGTGGCAGTGGCCCTGCTGGCCCCGGTCCGCTTCGCCACCGGCGGGCTGGCCCTTCCGTCAACGGGCAGTGCACTGGCGTCACTGCTGTTCATCGCCATCTTCCCGTCGGTGCTGTCCTACCTGCTGTGGAACCGCGCCCTGACGGTCCTGCCCGCCGGTGGTGCAGGGGTCTTCCTCAACCTCATCACCGTCTTCACCGCGGTCCTGACGATCCTTGCGGGGCACGTGCATACAACCGCGCAACTGATGGGCGGCGCCATTGTGATCGGCGGCGTGGTCATCACCAATGCGCCATCCTTCCGGCGGCAGCGCCAGGCCCGGGAAATGTCCGACGCGCGGAACGGGACCTCCAGCGCTTGACGGCGGATAGCGCTGCAGTAGACAGCGGTCAGCGGTGGACGGCGCTCAGCGGCGGACGAGGAGGGTGTTCATGGCCTTGTCGTGAAGGCCGCGCTGGTCCGGATCGAAGATCACGGCGGGCACCACCAGGCAGAGCAGCACGGCCCTCACCAGGGCCGCGAGCGGTCCCGGCGTGCCGCCACCGGGCTTCACCACGGCGATGCCCATAACGCGGTGGCCAATACTGTATCCCAGGGTCCCCACCAGCAGGATCTGCTCCACTGCGAAGACCGCCAACGTGGCCCAGGAGTCGCCGCCGAACGCGAAGTTGCTGATCAGCAGTGCGATCCCCCAATCGATGCATATGGCCGCGATGCGCCGGCCCGCCCGGGCAATGGAGCCCGGTCCGGACTCCGGCAGGCCCAGGCGCTCCCCCGGATACTTGGAGATGCCGGAGGTGTCCGGTCCGCTGAGCCAGGACCCAATATCTTTGCGATCTACCACCGTCCAAGCTTACCGATCCCCGGCGCGGCGGCGCGCCCACACTGTGGATAGGACTCGACCACAGTGTGGACGGACGATACCGTGTTCATAGCAGGGCATTCTGTAACCTGCCCGAAACAATGCGGACACGGACGGGAAATGCCGCATCCATAGTCTGTTAGCAGTTTCAGCAATCCCCGGCAGGTACCCAGCAGGGAAAACCGTGCGTTCTCCCTGCTTTTGGATTGCGCTGGATCAGATGGCTTCCATGCCAGATATTCACATATGCGTTAGGAGCATAGATGTTCAAGACTGCGGACGAAGTCCTCAAGTTCATCAAGGACGAAGATGTAAAGTTCGTCGATATCCGCTTCACCGATCTTCCGGGCGTCCAGCAGCACTTCAACGTCCCCGCCAAGAGTGTTGACGCTGATTTCTTCGTCAACGGCCAGCTCTTCGACGGTTCCTCCATCCGTGGCTTCCAGGGCATCGCAGAGTCTGACATGCAGCTGATCCCGGACGTCACCACCGCGTTCCTGGACACCTTCCGCATGGAGAAGACCCTCGCGCTGAACTTCTCGATCGTCAACCCCCGCACGGGTGACCCCTACCACCGCGACCCCCGCGGCGTGGCCGAGAAGGCCGAAGCCTACCTGGCCTCCACGGGCATCGCCGACACCGCGTTCTTCGCTCCCGAAGCCGAGTTCTTCGTGTTCGACAACGTCCAGTACCAGTCCTCCCCGCAGGGCAGCTTCTACAAGATCGACTCCGAGGAAGCGCACTGGAACACCGGGCGCGAGGAAGAAGGCGGCAACCTGGGCTACAAGACCCCCGTCAAGGGCGGTTACTTCCCGGTCTCCCCCACCGACAAGCAGGCTGACCTGCGCGACGCCATGTGTGTTGCCCTGGACGAAGCCGGCCTCGAGGTCGAACGCAGCCACCACGAAGTTGGATCCGCCGGCCAGGCCGAGATCAACTACAAGTTCACCACCCTGACCCACGCTGCCGATGACCTGCAGAAGTTCAAGTACGTCATCAAGAACACCGCTGACGCCTGGGGCAAGTCCGTGACCTTCATGCCCAAGCCGGTCTTCGGCGACAACGGCTCCGGCATGCACTGCCACCAGTCGCTGTGGAATGGCGGCGAGCCGCTGTTCTACGACGAGAAGGGCTACGCCGGCCTGTCCGACACCGCCCGTTGGTACATCGGCGGCCTGCTCACGCACTCTTCCGCCGTCCTGGCCTTCACCAACCCCACGGTGAACTCCTACCGCCGCCTGGTCAAGGGCTTCGAAGCTCCGGTCAACATGGTTTACTCGCAGGGCAACCGCTCCGCCGGTATCCGCATCCCCATCACCGGTTCCAACCCGAAGGCCAAGCGCATTGAATTCCGCGCTCCGGACCCCTCCTCCAACCCGTACCTGGCGTTCGCTGCCCAACTGATGGCCGGCATCGACGGCATCCGCAACCGCATCGAGCCCCCGGCTCCGATCGACAAGGACCTCTACGAGCTCCCGGCGGAGGAAGCCAAGGACATCCCCAAGGCTCCGGGCACCCTGGAGGAAGCACTGGAGGCCCTGCGCGAGGACAACGAGTTCCTGCAGGCCGGTGGCGTCTTCACCCAGGACCTGATCGACACCTGGATCGAGTACAAGTACGAAAACGAGATCCGCCCGCTGTCCCTGCGCCCGAACCCCTACGAGTTCGAGCTCTACTACGGCGTCTAGCTGGATCATGCGGCAGAAGCGGGCATAGTCCGCCAGCAGTCCGCGGGAATTTTAATACAGGAAAGGCCGGCCTCACGCTTTGAGGCCGGCCTTACTGCTGTCCGGATCCGCCAGGACGGCTGCTGCCTGTCCCGGCAGCGCGGCCTCAACGTGCCGGCCGTGCTTCTTGTTCATCACCCATACCCGATGGCTGTACGGCGACCCGGGTGAACTCCACGGGCAGTTCGGCGTCGGAGGACGCGAGGATGACAGTGGTGCGCTCCGCTATGTCCACGTCATTTATCTCCGCGTTGATCAAATCATCGGCCTCACGCTTCAGCGCGGCACCTGACGCCTCGTCCAAAGCTCTGCCGTCCATGGACCATTTGTAATCGTAACTGTAGGTGGGTGCCCAGCTCTGGATGGCATCGGCAACAGTGGAGAACGTGAACTGACGTCCTTCTTCACTGAAGGCGGTAACCATGTACATGTTGACTGGCACCGCGCCCTTGCGGTTGTCTACGTCCGCTACGAGATATGAGACAGGCGCCGCTCCGACCTTGACCCTGTATGCCTCGATGGCCGCCACTGCAGCGTCGGCCGGAGGCGTGGGCAACGTGAAGGTTATTCCGGCACCCGACGCTGTAGTGAGCTTGTAGCGTCCTGCGGGCATTACTTCCCGCGCTGCCGTGGCTGAGGGCGAATCGGCGCTTGGGCCCGTGGCGCCCGCTGTCGGGACGTCCTGCGCGGGCGCAGGCCCTGAGCAGGCCGCGAGCATTAAGGCAAAGGCCGGCAGGACGATCCTGATTCGCTTCATGACTTCCCAAACTCCGTTAGCAAGGTGGGGGCCCGCCTCCAGACGTGCTGAGACCGGGAGCCGGACCCCCTGACGAATGCCCCCCGAGACGAAGACTGTCCAGCCTTCCCCCCAACAAGGTTGGAGAACACCGCCATTCCACATGATCGGGCAAACGCCTGCCAAGCGCAATGGCGGTCCGCCGCTTTACGCCGACGCCTTGGCGGAGAAGCTGCGGAACATGGTCCGCTGCGGACCGGCGGAGCCGCCAAGATAAGGCCCCGAATCGATGAAACCCGCTCGGCGGTAGGCGGACAGGCCGGCAGAGTTTTCCTGGTTGACGGACAGTACGACGCCGGACTCGCCACTTTGGTGCCGCGCGGTCAGCTTGCGCGCTGCTTCCACGGCGGCGGCAGCCGCGAGGGTGCCCAGCCCCCTGCCCTGGTGCTCCCGGTCGACGAGGAACCCGCGCAACAGCCAGGCTGACTGGTCGTCAGGCCAGCCGGCAAGCCCTGCCGCGCCCTCCTGCAGGGTCAACATGCCAACGGCGTTGCCTCCCGCTTCGACCACGTACGGCCGACGCGATTCTTCTGCCAGTCCTGCGAGGGCCATCCGCAGCGGGTCGCCCACAAAACGATCCTGGCCAGGCACCAGCGACATGTTTGCGATGGCGCCGAGCTGGATGGCGCGGGCGTCGGGGTCCAGGTCGCGCAGCGGAATGAGCCAGACCCACCCTTCATTCCTAGTGGCCATAGAAGACACGCTCAAAGACCGCCCTGGCCCGGCGGCTCACCCTCAGGTAGTCCTCCTCCAGCGCGGCGGCGTGCCCCGGCTCGTAGCCGCACCAGCGCGCCACAGCCTCGAGGTCCCGGCGCGAGGAGGGCAGCAGGTCCGAGGCTTTGCCGTTCCAGATGACATTGGCGGACCGGATCCGGCTGGCCAGCCGCCAGGCCTCGGCAAGGAGTCCGGCGTCCGCCTGATCCAGCAGACCCAGCTCCGAAGCGGCCGCCAGGGCCTCCAGCGTGGAGGTGGTCCGGAGCTCCGGATGTTTCCCGGCGTGCTGGAGCTGCAGCAGCTGCACCAGCCACTCGACGTCGCTGAGCCCTCCGCGGCCCAGTTTGAGGTGGCGTGCGGGGTCGGCGCCGCGGGGCAGCCGCTCGGATTCCACCCGCGCCTTGATCCGCCTGATCTCGCGCACGTCCTGTTCCGGGACGGACTCCGGGTACCGGATGGGGTCGATGAGCGTCAGGAAGTCGGCGGCCAGGGTGTCGTCGCCTGCCATGGGCCGGGCCCGCAGCAGGGCCTGCGCTTCCCAGATCAGAGACCACCGGCGGTAATACTCGGCGAAGGAATCCAGGGAGCGCACCATGGCCCCGTTCTTTCCCTCGGGCCGGAGGTCGGCGTCCATTTGGAGGACGCGTTCGGCCATGATGGCCGGTTTCAGCGGCTGGGTGAGCAGGCTGGAGACCTTGGCCACCATGCGGGAGGCCTGCTCCTGCGCCTCCGCTTCGGAGAAGCCCGGAAGTGCGCGGTGGACGTACATGACGTCGGCGTCAGAGCCGTAGCCGATTTCCCGGCCGCCCTGGCGGCCCATCGCCACCACCAGCACCGTGGTCTTGAGGGGTCCGCCCGCGGAAACGACTCCCTCCGCCACCCGCAGGGCACCCAAAACGGCGGCGCGGTCCGTGTCCGCCAGAGCCCTGCCCACCTGGTCCTGGTCCAGCAGGCCGGCGGAATCGGCGATGGCGATGCGCAGTATTTCCCGTCGCCGGATCAGCCGGATCAGGCGCATGGCGCTCTCCGGGTCCGCATGCCGGGACATCTTGGCAGTGATTTCCTGCCACTGGGCTTCGAAGTCCACTGGTGCCAGGTCCTTGTCCTGTCCCAGCCAGGCCACGGACTCCGGCGAGACTTCCAGGAGGTCGGAGATCAGCCGGGAGTTGGAGAGCATGTGGCACAGGCGTTCCGCGGCGGCGTTGGAGTCACGGAGCAGGCCCAGGTACCAGTGCGTGGTGCCCAGCGCCTCGCTGACGCGCCGGAACGCGAGGAGGCCGGCATCCGGGTCCACGCCTTCGGCGAGCCAGTCCAACAGGATGGGCAGGAGCTGCCTTTGCAGGGCGGCGCGGCGGCTCACCCCGGCAGTGAGCGCCTCGATGTGGCGCATGGCACCCTGCGGGTCCCGGTATCCCAGGGCCGCAAGCCGCCCCTGCGCTGCCTCCGGGGTCAGCTTTGCATCCTCGCTGCTGAGCTTGGCCGCCGTGTTCAGCAGCGGCCGGTAGAAGATCCGCTCGTGCAGCTCACGGACTGAGCGCTTGGTCCGGTGCCAGGCGGAGAGCAGCGAATCCGGGCTGGGCCGCTCATTGGAGAACGGTCCCAGCACGGCTTTGGCCAGTGAGCGCAGCGCCGGCTCCGCCACCGGCATCAGGTGGGTGCGGCGCAGCTGGAACAGCTGGATCCGGTGTTCCAGGAGCCGCAGGTACCGGTAGGCGTTATCGAACGCGGCGGCGTCCGAACGGCCAATGTAACCCCCTGCTGACAGCGCGGCGATCGCCGACGTGGTGTCCCGCCGTCGTAATGACTCATCCGCCTTGCCATGCACCAGCTGGAGCAGCTGCACGGTGAATTCTACGTCGCGCAGTCCGCCGCGCCCCAGCTTGATCTGGCGCTGCTCCTCGGCGGCAGGGATATGTTCGGTTACCCGGCGGCGCATGGCCTGCACGGACTCAACAAAGCCTTCGCGTCCGGCCGAGCTCCAGATCAGCGGTGCCACGGCTTCCTCGTAAGCGCGGCCCAGCGCGGCATCGCCGGCGATGGCCCGGGCCTTGAGGAGCGCCTGGAATTCCCAGCTTTCAGCCCACCTGGCGTAGTACGTCTCATGGGAAGCGAGGGTGCGCACCAGCGGCCCCGACTTGCCCTCCGGCCGCAGGTTGGCGTCCACCTCCCACAGGCCCGGTTCCCTGGCCACCGACGAGATGGCACGCGAAATGCCACTCGCCAGGGCCGTGCCGATGGTGTTGGCCTGCGCGTCCTCCAGGCTGCCGGCGTCCACCACGTAGATGACGTCGACGTCGGAGATGTAGTTCAGTTCCCGGGCTCCGCATTTGCCCATGCCGATCACTGCCAGGCCGACGTCGGCCACGTCGGCAGCGCTGTGCTGCTCCGCCGCCTCGGCACGGGAGACGGCGAGGGCAGCCTCGATGGCAGCGGCGGCCAAGTCTGCCAGTTCGCCGCCCACCGATGGCAGGAAGTCCAGCGGATCCGCGGCACAGAGGTCCTTGACGGCGAGGTCCACCAGTCCGCGACGGTAGGCGGTCCGCAGTGCGGCATAGGCCTCCACACCCGTGGCGGCGGCAACGGGACGTGCGGCACGGGGGTCGGCGCCGACGGACTGCAGGAGCGTGGCACGCAATCGGCCGGGGTCCGCAGGCAGGGGCTCGGGACTGGGCCGCACCCGGAAGGCCTCCAGGTGCCCGGGGTGACGGATAAGGAACTCCCCCAGCGCCTCCGAGGCGCCCAGGACCCGGTACATCGGCTCACTGGCCTCCGGGTCCGCGCCTGCCAGCTCCCGCAACTGCGGGTACTTTTCAATCAGCCGGACCAGTGACTGGAGTGCGGTGTCCGGGCTGGCTGCCAGCTGCAGCCCGGCAAAGAGCCTGTCCTGGTCCAGCCCCTCGAGCTCGCGCGCGGCCAGGAACCGTTCGCCCTTCTCAAGGTCGCTGAATCCGGCCGCGATGAGGCGGCGTGCCAGGCTCACGCCGGGCACCTAGAGAATGCCGAGGTTGCGCTGCAGCTCGTAGGGCGTCACCTGCAGCCGGTAGTCCTGCCATTCGGCACGCTTGTTGCGCAGGAAGTGCTCGTAGACCTGTTCGCCCAGGATCTGGGGCATCAGCTCAGAGTCCTCCATGGAGCGGATGGCGTCGTGCAGGCTTGCCGGGAGCGGATCGTGGCCCATGGCGCGCCGTTCGGCCGAGCTCAGCGACCAGACGTCGTCCTCGGCGGCCGCCGGCAGGTCGTATCCTTCCTCGATGCCCTTCAAACCGGCACCGAGCAGGACGGCGTAGGCCAGGTAGGGATTGGCCGCGGAGTCGATGCCGCGGTATTCGATGCGGGCGGACTGGCCCTTGCCCGGCTTGTACAGCGGCACCCGGACCAGGGCGGAGCGGTTGTTGTGCCCCCAGCTCAGGTAGCTGGGTGCCTCGCCGCCGCCCCACAGGCGCTTGTAGGAGTTGACGAACTGGTTGGTGACTGCCGTGAATTCAGGGGCGTGCTTGAGGATGCCGGCAATGAACTGCCTGGCCGTCCTGGACAGCTGGAACTCTGCGCCTGCCTCGAAGAACGCGTTGCTGTCGCCCTCGAACAGTGAGAAGTGCGTGTGCATGCCGGACCCGGGGTGGTCGGTGAACGGCTTGGGCATGAACGTGGCGTACGTGCCCTGCTGCAGCGCCACCTCCTTGATGACGGTCCGGAACGTCATGATGTTGTCGGCTGTCTGCAGCGCGTCAGCGTAGCGGAGGTCGATCTCGTTCTGGCCGGGACCGGCCTCGTGGTGGCTGAACTCCACGGAAATGCCCACGGATTCCAGCATGGTCACGGCCGTGCGGCGGAAGTCCTGCGCCACGCCGCCGGGAACATGGTCGAAGTAGCCGCCTTCGTCAACCGGCACCGGCGCGCCGTCCGGACCCGGCTCGTGCGACTTGAGCAGGTAGAACTCGATCTCCGGGTGCGTGTAGCAGGTGAAGCCCATGTCCGCGGCCTTGGCGAGGGTCCGCTTGAGCACGTTCCGCGGGTCAGCGGCAGAGGGCTCACCGTCGGGGGTAAGGATGTCGCAGAACATCCGCGAGGTCTGTTCGGTTTCGCCCCGCCACGGCAGGATCTGGAAGGTGGCAGGATCGGGCTGGGCCAGCATGTCCGATTCAAAGACCCGGGCCAGGCCTTCGATGGAGGAACCATCAAAGCCGAGGCCTTCCTCGAACGCTCCCTCGACCTCTGCCGGTGCCAGCGCCACGGACTTCAGCGAACCCACGACGTCGGTGAACCACAGGCGCACGAAACGTACGTCACGCTCTTCGATTGTGCGCAGGACAAACTCTTGCTGGCGGTCCATGATGGCCTCTTCTCCGATCAACGTCATGCTCCGGGGTCCGCGCAAAGGGGAAAGCCGGCAGCAGTTCATCAACACTGTACTAATCATTCGGCGCCGATGCTTGAGCCTGCGCCGTGCGTAACGCAGCATTAACCTGGCGGGCCACCCAGGCCGGCCCCGGATGGGGTTTTTCGTGCCCCCTGCCGCACTTCCAGGCCAGCCGCTATGACCCTAATCACCTTTGACCCGGGATACCCGCGGTAGCTAGTACGGCGGGTACCGCACTACGCTCATCCCATGGCCACCAGCAACAGCTCCGACTCCAGCGCGTCCGCAGAAGTACCCGCCCCCTACGGCAACGGCCCCGGCACACCCGCTGCGGCCGAACGGAAGCCGGCGAAGGTCCGGATCCACCACCTGCAGCAGGCCAAGCGCGACGGCACCAGGTTCGCCATGCTCACCGCGTACGAGCAGTACACGGCGGAGATTTTTGACGCCGCCGGCATCGAGGTGCTCCTGGTTGGGGATTCGGCATCCAACAACGTCTTTGGCAATGAGACCAGCCTTCCGGTGACCGTGGACGAACTGCTCCCGCTGTGCCGGGCCGTAGCCAGGTCCGCCAAGCGCGCCCTGGTGGTGGCGGATCTTCCGTTCGGCAGCTACGAGGTCAGCGCGGAGCAGGCCGTCGCCACGGGGGTCCGTTTCCTCAAGGAGGGGCTGGCCCACGCGGTGAAGATCGAGGGCGGGCAGTACTACGCACCGACGGTCCGGGCCATGGTCCAGGCAGGCATTCCGGTCATGGCCCACATCGGCTTCACCCCGCAGAGCGAACACGCCCTGGGCGGGTACCGCGTCCAGGGCCGCGGCGATGACGCCCGGAGATTGATTGACGACGCCGTGGCGCTGGCTGATGCGGGCGCCTTCAGTGTGCTGATGGAAATGGTTCCGGCGGAGACGGCGGCGGCAGTGGATGCGGCCGTCAGCGTTCCCACGGTGGGCATCGGCGCCGGGAAGGCGACCACGGGCCAAGTGCTGGTGTGGCAGGACATGGCCGGCCTGCGGGGTGGCCGGATGGCGAAGTTCGTCAAGCAGTACGCGGACCTGCGCAGCACGTTGCGTGACGCCGCCACCGCCTACGGTGAGGACGTCCGCTCCGGGCAGTTCCCCGGGCCGGAACATTCCTTCTAGGCCCGGCCAGCAACTGCGGAGCCGCCTACCGGCACTCCTCAGCGGACTGCCTCGGCCGCGGGCGGCGCCTCACCTTGACGTCCGCTTCCGGAGCACCGACAGGCGGCCGAAGCACCCAACTGTTCAGTCGTCGTCGTCCTTTTCCCAGGCCTCGTTGCGCGCCTGGACCTTCTCCAGGGCATGTTCGGCTTCGGCCCGTGTCTTGTACGGGCCAATGAGCTGGCTCCAGTCCGACAGCCGGTCCTCTTCCACCTCGTGGGTCTTGATGTTGAACCAGTATTCAGTCATCATTGCTCCTTGCTCCGGCGACAGCGAAAGCCGGGGGTGATCCACGTAACACAAACCCTTACGCGTGTCCTCCGCCGCTTGTCGGTTGTTGGGCGTTCTGCGCGGCCTTATATGATCAATCTATGCCTTCCCTTGCCTCGACTGCACCCATTGGCACCCTCACCCCGGGTACCGTGAGTCCGCAGCGTCCCGTCCCGGCGTCCATCCCCCGCCCGGAGTACGTCGGCAAGCCTGCGCCGGCCAAATTCACCGGCTCCGAGGTCAAGTCCGCGGAGACCATCGAGAAGATCCGGATCGCCGGGAAGATCGCCGCCCAGGCCATCGTGGAAGTAGGCAGGCACATCCGGCCGGGCGTCACCACTGATGAACTGGACCAGGTGGGCCACGAATTCCTGCTGGACCACCAGGCCTACCCGTCCACCCTCGGATACCGCGGGTTTCCCAAATCGCTGTGCTCCTCGTTGAACGAGGTCATCTGCCACGGCATCCCGGACAGCACGGTGGTCCAGGACGGCGACATCCTGAACATCGACATCACGGCCTACATCAATGGAGTCCATGGAGACACCAACCACACCTTCCTGGTGGGGGACGTGGACGAGGACTCCCGGCTGCTGGTGGAGCGAACCCGGGAGTCGCTGAACCGGGCCATCAAGGCGGTGGCGCCGGGACGCGAAATCAACGTCATTGGCCGGGCCATCCAGTCCTATGCCAAGCGTTTTGGCTACGGAGTGGTCCGCGACTTCACGGGCCACGGGGTCGGCGAGGCATTCCACACCGGGCTCATCATTCCGCACTACGATGCCGCTCCGGCATACAACACGGTGATCGAGACCGGGATGGTGTTCACCATCGAGCCGATGCTCACCCTGGGCACCGTGGAGTGGGACATGTGGAGCGACGACTGGACAGTGGTCACCAGGGACCACAAACGCAGCGCCCAGTTCGAGCACACCCTGCTGGTCACCGAGACCGGCGCCGAAATCCTCACCCTGCCGTAGCCTGCCACATGCCCGCCCAGGGCATGTGCCGGTGCAGACCGGACACCTGTTACAGGCCGCCGAAAGCTGCCCCTTTTCCTGCCCGCCCCTGTCAAGAACGGAATCCCATTGGCCAAGAAGGACGAAAAACCGCACAAGAACGCACCGCTGATCGGCATCGACATCGGTGGTACGGGCATCAAGGGCGGCATCGTCGACCTGAAGAAGGGCAAGCTCCTCGGTGATCGCTTCCGGGTGCCCACCCCGCAGCCTGCCACCCCGGAGGCCGTCGCCGAGGCCGTGGCCCTGGTGGTGGCCGAACTGTCCGCTCGCCCCGAGGCCCCGGAAGCCGGCTCCCCCGTGGGTGTGACCTTCCCGGGGATCATCCAGCACGGTGTGGTCCACTCCGCGGCGAACGTGGACAAGAGCTGGCTGGAGACCGACATCGACGCCCTCCTGACCGCCCGGCTGGGCCGTCCCGTGGAGGTCATCAACGACGCCGACGCCGCCGGCCTGGCCGAAGCCCGTTACGGTGCCGGCGCCGGCGTCTCCGGCACCGTCCTGGTCATCACCCTGGGCACCGGGATCGGTTCCGCTTTCATCTTCGACGGCAAGCTGGTTCCCAACGCGGAACTGGGCCACCTGGAAATTGACGGCTTTGACGCCGAATCGAAGGCATCCGCCGTGGCCCGCGAGCGGGACGGTTTGTCATGGGCCGAGTACAGCGTGCTGCTGCAGCGCTACTTCTCCCATGTGGAGTTCCTGTTCTCGCCGGAGTTGTTCATCGTGGGCGGCGGGATCTCGAAACGCGCGGACGAGTACCTTCCCAACCTCAAGCTCCGCACCCCGATTGTGCCGGCTGTCCTGCGCAACGAGGCAGGTATTGTGGGCGCGGCGCTGGAAATCGCCCTGCAGCACAAGCTGGCCAAGTAGGCATTGGTGCCGGTGGCGGCCGCGGCTTCCCCTCCGCTGCCGCCACCGGAGTCTAGAGGGGGCTCTTCTCGGAGCTCTTGGCGCTGCCGGCCGCGCCCTTGGCGTCTTCCTCGGCCTCGTGGCGGAGCAGGGCAATAGCGGTTTCAAAATCCTCGAGGGACTCGAACGCCTGGTAGACGCTGGCAAAGCGCAGGTACGCCACCTTGTCCAGTTTCTGCAGCGGCCCGAGGATCACCAGGCCCACCTCGTGGGCGTCGATTTCGGCTGCACCGGACGACCGGATCTGCTCTTCCACTTCCTGGGCCAGCAGGGCGAGGTCATCCTCGCTCACCGGCCGGCCCTGGCAGGCCTTGCGCACCCCGTTGATGACTTTGCTGCGGCTGAAGGGCTCGCCCACGCCGGAACGCTTGATCACGGAGAGGCTGGTGGTTTCCACCGTAGTGAACCGGCGGCCGCATTCAGGGCACTGCCGGCGCCGGCGGATGGCCGAACCGTCATCCGCCATCCTGCTGTCCACCACACGGGAATCGGGGTTGCGGCAGAACGGACAGTACATGGCGTTCCCCCTTTTCGCTTGTGGTGTGCACGGGCTTGGAAGCCAGCAGCACCGCCGGGGGGCGATGCCGTGGCGCCTCCCAGTTTACGGGCATATGTGGGGTAATAACAATCCTGTAATTACTACATGTAGTGGTGTCGCCCTCAGCCGGGGAAACGGACCGTAACGGCGTCCCCGTGGGCCGGAAGGTCCTCGGCCCGGGACAGGCTCACGATGTGTCCGCTGACCGCCGCCAGGGCTTCCCGGCTGTAATTGACCACTTGGATGGCACGCAGGAAGGTAGTGACATTCAGGCCCGACGAAAAAGCCGCCGTGCCACTGGTGGGCAGCACGTGGTTGGAGCCGGCGCAGTAGTCGCCAAGGCTCACCGGGCTGTAGTCGCCAACGAAAATCGCGCCCGCATTCCGGATCCGTGCGGCCACTGCTGCCGCGTCCCGGGTCATGATCTCCAGGTGCTCGGCCGCGTAGGCGTCACAGGCGGCAATCCCCTGCTCCAGGCCGTCCACCAGCACGACGCCGGACTGCGGGCCCGACAGCGCCTCCTGCACCCTGGTTGAGTGCTTGGTTGCCGCGGCCTGCAGTTCCAGTTCAGCCCGGACGGCAGTGGCCAGGTCTTCGGAATCAGTAATCAGCACCGATGCCGCCTTGGGGTCGTGCTCGGCCTGGCTGAGCAGGTCGGCGGCAACCAGCGCCGGCTGGGCGGAGTCGTCGGCCAGGATGGCAATCTCCGTGGTTCCCGCCTCGGAGTCAATGCCCACAACACCCTTGACCAGCCGTTTGGCCGTGGCAACGAAAATGTTCCCGGGCCCGGTCACCACGTCCACGGGCTCCAGCGCGGGACCGGCCGGGGTGGCCTCGATGCCATAGGCGAAGGCGGCGATGGCCTGGGCCCCGCCAATGGCATAAACCTCGGTGATGCCCAGCAGGGCTGCTGCCGCGAGGATGGTGGGGTGCGGCAGTCCGCCGAACTCCTTCTGCGGCGGTGAGGCCAAGGCAATGGACTCCACGCCGGCCGCGAGTGCGGGCACAACGTTCATGATCACCGATGACGGGTACACGGCAAGGCCGCCGGGAACGTACAGCCCCACGCGCGCCACAGGTACCCAGTTCTGGCTGACCACAGCGCCGTCGCCGAGTTCAACGTCCACGTTGCGCGGGCGCTGGGCGTCAGCGAATTTCCGGGCCCGGCTGATGGATTCCTCCAGCGCGGCCCGCACCGCCGGGTCCAGCTGGTCCAGCGCTGCGTCAATCGCTTCCCTGGGGACCAGCGGGTGGTCCTGGGCTACGCCATCGAACTTTGCGGCCAGCTCCGCCAGCGCCGCAAAGCCGCGCTGCCGGACAGTGGAGATAATCTCCAGGACCTTTTCCTCGGCGTCGGCCACGGTCTGGCCTTGGGCGCGGGGAACGGCGGCGCGCAGGGCCGCGAGCGTCAGGTTGCGGCCACGAAGGTCCACGGTGCGGAAATCGACGGCGGCTGTCGCAGGGGCGGGGAACTCCGGGAAAGTGGTCACCGGACTATTTTACGGCGCTGAACCCGCCGGACGTTCCGGCGCCGCGGGCGTCGGGCCTTCTGCCGGTCATGCCCACCAGCTCCAGCACGAAGACCGACACGGCCGTGGCGGCGGGCCAGAGCAGCAGGACCGGCCACGCCCGAAGGGAAAATGCGATGCTGGCGTTGGCCGAGGCATCCACAGCAGGACCGAACAGCCGGGCCGCCAGGATCCCTGTCCCCCAGGCCACGACGCTTCCCGCCAGCGCTCCGGCCAGCCCCGCCAGCAGTGCCGCCTGCGGATCCGGACGTTTGCCGTCGGCCAGGAAAACGGCCAGCAGGCAGCCGGCCAGGACCAGGATGCCCGCGAGGGTGAGGTCGCGCGGCAGCCACACCAGCGGGACAGTACCCGACGCCAGGGCGGGATCCCGCGTGATCAGGTTCAACCCGCCCGGCGCCAGGAGCCACCACAGGATGCCTGCCGGAATTCCCGCCGCGGGGACCAGCACCAGGGACCAGGGCAGCAGCCGCCTGGCGGGGCGGGCAGAGTTTGTCATGCAACACACCTTAACAAAGGTTCCTGCGAGGTCATCCGGCCTGGTGTCGCCGCTGCCTGTTTTCCCGCCACGACCGCGGGCCAATACGCTTGGGGAAAGAGTTAGACCACTTAGTGCAGGAGTTCCGGTGACCGACTACAGCGAGCCGTTCGAGCAGACGTTCAGGGAGATGTTCCGCCGGCACGCCGCCGGCGTCGCCATCATCACCGTGAACTACCAGGACGAGCCCTACGGCTTCACCGCCACCTCGGTGGCGTCGCTGTCCGCCAAGCCGCCCCGGTTCACGTTCAACATGGCGCGCAGTTCCAGGTCCTGGCCCGCTGTGGCCAATACGCAGTACCTGGGCGTCCACATGCTGGGCCTGGAGAACCAGGAGCTGGCCGCCCGTTTTGCCCGCCCGGGCAACCGCTTCGAAGGCAACCACTGGGAGGTCGGGCCGCACGGTGTGCCCATCCTGAAAGATGTTGCCGGGTGGCTGGTCGGCGAGGTGCAGATGCGGCTGTCTTTCGAGAACAACGCGGTGGTGGTGGTCCAGGTGGTGGACGGCCAGGTGGGCGGCGACGGAGCACCCCTGCTCTACCATGGCGGTGCCTACGGGCAGCCCGTGCCGCTGGACTACGAGATCTAGCCAGGCACGAAGCCGGTGGCCTCAAAAGCGGCGGCCAACGGCGGGAGGTGCTTCCCGCCGTCGGCCGCTCCTTATTAAGTCATCCAGTCCGTGTCAGGCGCCCGGGTATTGCTAGGCGTCCAGGCAGGCCGGGCCCAGCAGGACTTTCAGGTCGCCAAACAGCGACGGGCTGGGGTTCACGCGGAGGTGGACCGGCAGGCCCATGATTTCCGTGCGGGTGTCGCCCTGCAGGTGCAGCCGGACTTCCGAGTTGCCCCGGTGGGTGCGCAGCACATCGCCCAGCTCGGTGACCACGGCCTCGGTGGCCTTGTGGGTGGGCATGGTGATCACCAGGGGTCCGTGCAGCCCTTCGCTGAGGTCCGGAACGGACAGCTCCATGCAGTTCAGGGTGATGGCGCCGTCGTCGCGCTTCTGCAGCCGGCCCTTGACCACCACGATCAGGTCCTCCGCAAGAACGGAGGCGATGGGCCCGTAGACCTGGCCGAAGAACATGACTTCGATGGAACCGCCCAAATCCTCCACTTCGGCGCGGGCATAAGCATTGCCGCTGGCTTTGGCGATGCGGCGGCTCAGCGAGGTGATCATGCCGGCGATGGTGATGATGGCGCCGTCCTGCGGGCCGTCCTCGCCCAGGATGGAGGTGATGCTCATTTCCGCGTGCTGGCTCAGGAGGCCTTCAAGGCCCTGCAGCGGGTGGTCCGAGACGTACAGGCCGAGCATGTCCCGTTCGAAGGAGAGCTTGTCCTTCTTCTCCCACTCAGGCAGGTCGGGGATCTCGATGCTGAGGGACGCCTCGGATTCGGCCTCCTCGAAACCGGCGAAGAGGTCGAACTGGCCGATCGCCTCGTTCCGCTTGAGCGTGATGACGGAGTCGATGGCCTCTTCGTGGATCATGGCCAGGGCCCGGCGGTGGTGGCCCAGTGAGTCGAAGGCGCCCGACTTGATGAGGGACTCGATGGTCCGCTTGTTGCAGACCACGGCAGGGACCTTCATCAGATAGTCCTTGAAGGACGTGAACGCGCCCTCGCTTTCGCGGGCGGCCACCATGGCCTCCACCGCGTTGGCACCCACGTTGCGGATGGCACCCATGCCAAAGCGGATGTCGTTCCCCACAGGGGTGAAGTTCAGCGCGGACTCATTGACGTCCGGCGGAAGCACCGTGATGCCCATGCGCCGGCACTCGTTGAGGTAGATGGCGGACTTGTCCTTGTCGTCGCCCACCGAGGTCAGCAGCGCCGCCATGTATTCGGGGGCGTAGTGCGCCTTGAGGTAGGCAGTCCAGTAGGAGATGACACCATAGGCGGCCGAGTGGGCTTTGTTGAAGGCGTAGTCGGAGAAGGGCAGCAGGATGTCCCAGAGCGTTTTGACGGCCTCCATGGAGTAGCCGTTGTCCTGCATTCCCTGGGAGAAGCCGGCGAACTGTTTGTCCAGCTCCGACTTCTTCTTCTTGCCCATGGCGCGCCGCAGGATGTCTGCCTGGCCCAGCGAGTAGCCGGCCAGCTTCTGCGCCACGGCCATGACCTGCTCCTGGTACACGATCAGGCCATACGTGCCGCCGAGGATCTCCTTGAGGGGTTCTTCCAGCTCCGGGTGGATCGGAATGACTTCCTGGATCCCGTTCTTGCGCAGCGCGTAATCGGTGTGGGCGTTGGCGCCCATGGGACCCGGACGGTAAAGCGCCAGCACGGCGGAGATGTCTTCGAAGTTGTCAGGCTTCATGAGCTTGAGCAGCGACCGCATGGGACCGCCGTCGAGCTGGAAGACACCCAGGGTGTCGCCGCGGGCCAGGAGTTCGTAGGACGCTGCATCGTCCAGCTCAAGGTTTTCCAGGTCCAGGTCGACGCCCCGGTTCATCTTGATGTTCTCAAGGGCATCGGAAATGATGGTCAGGTTCCGCAGGCCCAGGAAGTCCATCTTGATCAGGCCAAGGCCCTCGGACGTGGGGTAATCGAACTGGGTGATCACCTGGCCGTCCTGGAAGCGGCGCATGATCGGGATGACGTCGATGATCGGGTCCGAGGACATGATGACGCCGGCGGCGTGCACGCCCCACTGGCGCTTCAGGCCTTCGATGCCCAGCGCGGTCTCGAAGACCTTGGCGGCCTCCGGGTCTGTGGCGATCAGCTGCCGGAAGTCACCCGCCTCGCTGTAGCGCTTGGCTTCCGGGTTTTGGATGTCTGCCAGCGGAATGTCCTTGGCCATCACCGCTGGCGGCAGGGCCTTTGTCAGCTGCTCACCCATGCTGAAGGGGTAGCCGAGGACGCGGGAGGAGTCCTTGAGGGCCTGCTTGGTCTTGATGGTGCCGTAGGTGACGATCATGGCAACGCGCTCGTCGCCGTATTTCCGCGTCACATAATCGATGACCTCGGAGGCGGCGCCGGTCATCGAAGTCGACGTCGAAGTCGGGCATGGAGACGCGGTCCGGGTTGAGGAACCGTTCGAAGATCAGCCCGTGGCGCAGGGGGTCGAGGTCGGTGATGCGCATGGCGTAGGCCACCATGGAGCCTGCACCCGAGCCACGGCCGGGGCCTACGCGGATGCCGTTGTTCTTGGCCCAGTTGATGAAGTCGGCAACCACCAGGAAGTAGCCCGGGAAGCCCATGGAGGTGATGACGCCAAGCTCGTAGTCGGCCTGCTTGCGGACCTCGTCCGGGATGCCGCCGGGGTACCGGTACTTCAGGCCCTTGTCCACTTCCTTGACCAGCCAGGAAGTTTCGTCCTCGCCGGGCGGGCAGGGGAACCGTGGCATGAAGTTGGCGTCCGTGTTGAAGGACACCTCGCAGCGCTCGGCGATGAGCAGGGTGTTGTCGCAGGCCTCCGGGTGGTCACGGAACAACTCCCGCATCTCCTGCGGGGATTTGAGGTAATAGCCGCTGCCGGAGAACGCAAACCGCGAGCCGCCGTTGTCATAGGTGGGTTCCAGCAGCGTGGAGCCGGACTGGATGGCCAGCAGGGCCTCGTGTGCCTTGGCGTCATGCTCGTGCGTGTAGTGGAGGTCGTTGGTGGCAACCAGCGGCAGGTTCAGGTCCTTGGCAAGCCGCAGCAGGTCACCGGTGACCCGCCGTTCAATGTCCAGCCCATGGTCCATCAGTTCACAGAAGTAGTTGTCCGCGCCGAAGATGTCCCGGAACTCTGCCGCTGCTTCCAGGGCTTCGCGGTACTGGCCAAGCCGGAGCCGGGTCTGGACCTCGCCCGAGGGGCAGCCGGTGGTGGCAATGAGCCCTTCAGAGTAGGTGTTGAGCAGTTCGCGGTCCAGCCGCGGCCATTTGCCGAACACGGAATCAAGGGAAGCGATGGACGAGGCGCGGAAGAGGTTCCGCATGCCCACGTTGTTGTAGCTCAGGAGCGTCATGTGGGTGTAGGACCCACCGCCGGAGACGTCGTCCTTGCGCTGGGATTCATCGCCCCACCGGACGCGTTCCTTGTCCGTCCGGGCGGTGCCGGGAGTCACATAGGCTTCAACGCCGATGATCGGCTTGATGCCCTTGTCTGTGGCCTTGCGCCAAAAATCAAAGGCACCGAACAGGTAGCCGTGGTCGGTCGTGGCGAGGGCCGGCATGCCCAGGCGCTCGGTTTCATCGAACAGCTCCCCCAGCCGGGCAGCTCCATCCAGCATGGAATATTCGGTGTGGGTGTGCAGGTGGACAAACGAATCTTTGCTGGAACTCACCGCACCATTCTATGCGTTGCCGCCCTGCTGCCCTGCCAGGAGGTCCGTGTCAGGCCTGGCCCGATTCGAGCACTTCCAGGGCGTACGCCAGGTCCTGCGGGTAGTCGCTGGTGACCGTGACGCGTTCGCCCGTCACAGGGTGGTCAAAGGCCAGTTCGCGGGCGTGCAGCCACTGCCGGGTGAGTCCCAAATTGGCGGCAAGGCGCGGATCGGCGCCGTAGGTCAGGTCGCCGGCGCAGGGGTGGCGGAGGGCGGAGAAGTGGACCCGGATCTGGTGCGTACGGCCGGTTTCCAGGTGCACTTCCACCAGGCTGGCCTTGCCGAACGCCTCCAGGACTTCATAATGGGTCACTGAGGGGCGGCCGTCCTCGATGACGGCAAAACGCCAGTCGTGCCCCGGGTGGCGCCCGATGGGAGCGTCAATGGTCCCCGTCAGGGGATCGGGAAGGCCCTGCACCACCGCATGGTAGACCTTATCCACCGTGCGCTCCTTGAAGGCCCGTTTGAGGGACGTGTAAGCCCGTTCGGACTTCGCCACTACCATCACGCCGGAGGTGCCTACGTCGAGCCGGTGGACGATTCCCGCCCGCTCGGGCGCACCCGAGGTGGAGATGCGGTAGCCGGCGGCGGCCAGGCCGCCCACTACGGTGGGCCCCACCCAGCCGGGCGAGGGGTGGGCCGCAACGCCAACGGGTTTGTCGACGACGACGAAATCGTCATCGTCGAGCAGGATATTCAGGCCTTCCACAACTTCCTCCACGACTTCCAGCGGGTCCCGCCGTTCCGGGACGGTGACATCGAGGACGTCCCCGGCCGCGAGTTTCGCCGACTTGCCCAATGCTTTGCCCCGGTTCAGGACGTGGCCCTCGGCGAGCAGGGACGCGGCGATGGAGCGGGACACCCCCAGGATGCCGGCCAGGCCGGCGTCGGCCCGCGTCCCGCCGTACTCTTCGGCGACGACGATGCGCTCAGTCATGGCCGGGCTTGTCCTTGGGCCCGTTGCCCAGCCGCGTGCCGTCCAGGGCGATCCCCCGGATGGTCAGGATGCAGATAATGGCGACGGCGGACACCACGGCCGAGTCTGCAATGTTGAAGATCGCGAAGTTGGGAAGCTGGATGAAATCCACCACATGCCCCATGCCGAAGGAGGGCTCACGGAAGAGCCGGTCGGTGAGGTTTCCCAGGGCCCCGCCGAGCAGCAGGCCCAAGGCAAGGGACCACCAGGCCGAGCCCAGCCTGCGCACCTGGAAAAGGATCGCGACGGCGACAGCGGCCATGATGATGGAGAACACCCAGGTGACGTTCTCGCCAATCGAGAACGCCGCACCCGAGTTCCGGATGAAGTACCAGTGCAGGATCGGCGGCAGAACGGGGATCCGCTCCCCCTCCACCATGGTGGCCGTGACCCAGAGTTTCGTCAGCTGGTCCAGGACATAGGCGAAAACCGCGAACCCGGCGAACAGGGACAGCAGCGCTGCCCGGCGGGGGCGCGGTGAGGGTGGGACAGGGCGTGCCGCGTCGGCGGCAAGTTCGTCAGTCATGGTGCTTTCAATTCGTGGAGCTGGGTCTCAATGCCAAAAGCCGGTGGCCGAGGAATCCTCAGCCACCGGCTTTCAGAATACGTGCTGCCAGACTTAGTTGGCTTCGCTGACTTCCGGCGTCGCAACGGAGCCGCGGGCATCCAGGTCGCGGAGCTGGCCTTCGATGTAGGCCTTCAGGCGTGAACGGTAGTCGCGTTCGAAGCCGCGAAGCTGCTCCACCTTGCGTTCCAGGACGGAGCGCTGCTGCTCCAGGGCGCCGAGGATCTTGCGGGACTTCTCCTGGGCGTCGTTGACGAGGCTGCTGGCTTCGATCTGCGCTTCGGCGATGATCTTGTCCTTCTGGGCCTGGCCGTCCGCGACGTGGCGGTCGTGCATCTGCTGCGCCATGGCCAGCAGGCCGGCAGCGGATTCGGCGGAAGGAGTGGCGACAGCTGCGGGCGCAGCCGGTGCGGCGGCAGCCGGGGCAGCCGGCTGGACGTCCTTCTTCTTGTTGGCTTCGGCAGCCTTCGCCTCGGCCTCAGCTTTCTCGCGGGCCTCGTCCTTGTCGGCCTTAACCGGCGCGGGGACCTTCTCCACCACGGGGGCGGCAGCGGAGCTTGCCGGAACGCTGGAACCTGCTTCGGCGAGCTTCTTGCGGAGCTCATCGTTTTCCTGGTTCAGGCGGCGGAGTTCAACGACGATTTCGTCCAGGAAGTCGTCAACCTCGTCCTGGTCATAGCCCTCGCGGAACTTGGTGGGCTGAAAGCGCTTGTTGACAACGTCTTCTGGCGTCAAAGCCATCTGGTCACCTCACTGGTCTGGTTAGTCAGTAGGCCTTCCGGCCGTCAAAACTACGGTACCTAAATTTGGTCTGCTTCCTCTAATTCAACACTGCGGTGTCAAACGGGAGGTTTCTTCGCTTTACAGTAGCTGTTCCGGGAGGGATCAGACTGCACTGCTGGGTCTAGTCGGTAAATCAGGCAAGGCCCCTGGTGACGTTCATGGCGATACTGACGCCGATGAACAGGATCAGGAAGCCCAGGTCCAGGGAGATGCCGCCGAGCCGGAGCGGCGGAATCATCCGCCGCAGTCCATTGAGCGGCGGATCGGTGATGGAGTACACGGCGTGCGCCACCACCAGGGCCGCGCCCCGGGGCCGCCACTCCCTCGCAAACATCTGCACCCAGTCGAACACCAGGCGGATGATGAGGGCGACGAAGAACAGCAGCAGCGCGAGATAGAGAAGTCCGAAAACAATTCCCATGACTATTCCATATCTCCATATTCGTGGGCACATCCATTACGGAGGCCACTGTCGTACTGCCGTTGTCTTGTCTATTTCAGCACAGATGCCAGACAGGTGTCCCTGCCTGGCATCCGGATGCAGCCTTGGTGCTCAGCTTTGGTTGAAAAAACTGGCCGTGGTTTCGCTGGCCTTCTTGTCGTCACCAATCACTTCGACGTAGGACGGTGAGAGCAGGAACACCTTATTGGTCACCCGCTCGATGCTCCCCCGAAGGCCAAAGACCAGGCCGGCCGAGAAGTCGACCAGGCGTTTGGCATCAGCCTCGCCCATGTCCGTAACGTTCATGATCACCGGAATACCGTCCCGGAAGCTCTCACCGATGAGCTTGGCATCGTTGTAGGAGCGCGGGTGGATGGTAGTGATCTGGCGGAGACCGGTGTTCTCTTCGCGGCTCGAAGCCGCACGCTTAATGGGGGTCACAGGGGCGCGGTATTCCTCTTCAGGGGCGTAGGACGCCTCGCGGCTGACTTCGCGCACCGGCGCCGGAGCGCGGCGTTCCTCGCGGTCAACTTCCATCGGTTCGTCCTCATCCTTACGTGTGGTCTGTTGCTCGGACTCGTAATGCTCATCGCCGTCGGCGAGCCCAAGATAGATCATTGTCTTGCGCAGAGCGCCGGCCATGGTCGACTCCTAATCGTGTCCCGTAAGCGGGCCGCCCAATGATTTGACAGCACTGGAGTCCCCCGCCCATCACTTCCAACAGGTCCGACGCTACCCCACCGCGGGACGGGAACCGAGTACATCGGAACCGATTCGCAGGTGTGTCGCTCCGAACTTGATCGCGGCCTCGAGGTCCTGGCTCATTCCCGCGGAGATGGCGGTGGCGGCAGGGTGGGCCGCGACAAGCCGGGCGGAAATCCCTGCAAGTTTTTCGAACGCCGGTTCCGGTGGGGCGCCCAGCGGTGCAACCGCCATCACGCCGGCCAGGTTCAGGCCCTCCGACCCGGCGATCCGCTCTGCCAGAAGGGGCACATCGCCGGGGACCGCCCCGCCGCGGTGCGTGCCGCCGTCGTTATGGTTGCCCTCCTCAAGGCTGACCTGGATGAAGCAGTCCAGCGGCGCCCGCCCGCTGCCGTCCATCTCATGGCGCACCGCCTTGGCCAGGGCATCCACGAGCTGGGGCCGGTCTACTGAATGGACCGCGGAGGCGTAGCGCGCCACAGACTTGGCCTTCTTGGTCTGCAGCTGGCCAACGAAATGCCAGGTCAGGGCAAGGTCCGCGAGCTCGAGGGCCTTCGCGGCGGCCTCCTGGTCCCGGTTCTCGCCCACGTCCGTAATTCCAAGGGCGGCCAGGCGCCGGATGTCCTCGGCGGGGTGGAACTTGGTGACCACGATCAGGACCGGCAGCCGACCGCCGCGGCCGGCCTCCCCTGCCGCCGCTGCGATCCGTTTCCGCACCGCGGCAAGCCGCGCGGCAAGTTCGGCGCTGCGGGGATCATCCCGCTGGCCCGGCCCGGTGCCTGCCCGCTCAGTCATGGCACTCAATCATGGATCCAGACCAATCCGGCGAACCGGCCGGTGTTCCGGTCCCGGCGGTACGAATAAAGCGTTTCCGTTTCCAGGGTGCAGGCACCGGCGTATTCCACTGAAACGCCCGCAGCCTCAAGCTGGCTCCGGGCCCCGGCGGGAAGGTCCAGGGCGGGAGTTCCCCAGGACGTTGTGCTCCGGGCGGACGGGACCACGGCGGCCACCTCGTCGCGCAGCGCCGCGGGGACTTCGTAGCAGGACCCGCAGATCGAGGGCCCCAGCCAGGCCCGGATCCGGGACGCGCCCAGGGACAACATAGTGTCCACGGCCGCTGGAAGGACACCGTTTGCGACGCCGGGGCGGCCGGCATGCACGGCGGCAAGCACCGGCCCGGTCCCGGACTCCCCCGCGAGCAGCACCGGAATGCAGTCCGCAACCATGACGGCCAGGGGAAGCCCGCGGGACACCATGGCGTCGGCCTCAGGGGCAGGCGACCCAGCGTCCATCATGGCCACGGTGGTGCCGTGGACCTGGTTCATGAAGCGCAATGACTGCGGACCGACGCCGATGGACTGCTCCAGGCGTGCCCGGCGCTCCTGGACCGCAAGGGGATCGTCACCCACATGAAGGGCCAGGTTTCCCGCACGGGCATCGGTGAACGCGGCCGACACCCCGGGCAGGATGTCGGCGCGCCAATGGAACAAACCGATGCCTACTTCAGGAAGTCGGGGACATCCAGGTCATCCGGGTGGCTGCCGGTCAGGTCCGGCTCCACGACGGAGGGCAGGTCGACGTCGAAGCCTGAGTCGGCAGGGACGGCCGTGGGGCGCTGCTGCCCCCAGTTGCTCAGTCCCGCAGCGCCGACGCCGGCGTGGATCGGCTGGACGTTCTGCTGGTGGTTTCCGTTGCCCTGGTGGTTTCCGCCCTGGGGGTGTGCCGAGGCGGGTGCGGCGGCAGGGGCCGCGGGCCGCTGCGGGGCTGTCTGCGGCTGGGACTGGTCCATGGAGGGCGAGGTGGCCTTGACGTCGTCAAATCCGGCGGCGATCACCGTTACGCGTGCTTCATCACCCAGGGCGTCGTCGATGACGGCACCGAAGATGATATTCGCCTCGGGGTGGGCCACTTCCTGGACCAGCCGCGCGGCTTCGTTGATCTCGAACAGGCCGAGGTCCGAGCCGCCCTGGATGGACAGCAGCACGCCGTGGGCGCCGTCGATGGATGCTTCCAGCAGCGGCGAGGCGATGGCCAGTTCGGCCGCCTTGACGGCGCGGTCTTCACCCCGGGCGGAACCGATGCCCATGAGGGCCGAGCCGGCACCCTGCATGACGGATTTGACGTCCGCGAAGTCCAGGTTGATCAGGCCCGGCGTGGTGATGAGGTCGGTGATGCCCTGGACACCGGACAGCAGGACCTGGTCGGCGGAGCGGAAGGCGTCGAGGACAGACACGTTGCGGTCGCTGATGGAGAGCAAGCGGTCGTTGGGGATCACAATGAGGGTGTCCACTTCGTCGCGCAGCGCGTCGATGCCGGCCTCGGCGGATCCGGCACGGCGGCGGCCCTCGAAGGTGAACGGGCGGGTGACCACGCCGATGGTCAGGGCACCGAGCGAGCGGGCGATCCGGGCGACGACGGGCGCGCCGCCGGTACCGGTGCCGCCGCCTTCGCCTGCGGTGACGAAGACCATGTCGGCGCCACGCAGGACTTCCTCGATTTCGTCCGCGTGGTCCTCGGCAGCCTGCTTGCCCACCTCGGGGTTCGCGCCGGCGCCCAGGCCCCTGGTCAGCTCGCGTCCGACGTCGAGCTTCACGTCGGCGTCGCTCATGAGCAGGGCCTGGGCGTCGGTGTTGATGGCGATGAATTCGACACCCCTGAGGCCGACCTCGATCATGCGGTTGACTGCGTTCACGCCACCGCCGCCGATGCCGACGACTTTGATGACGGCCAAGTAATTCTGCGGAGCTGCCACGTTACGTGTCCCTTGTTCGTGTCTTATTGCGAAAACTGATGGAGAGCTTGAAGCCTGAAACCTTAACCTTCGAGTTGAAGGTTATAGTTATGTCAAGTAACTCTTGTCTGTGACGGTATTTCCTCTGGTTCCGACATTCAATAACCGGGTCCGCGTGTCGGATTAATACCGGAAAAGAAAGCGCTCAGCGCGTCACGGGGTGCCGGGGCACACTGACATCGTAGACCCTGACCGGATTCTTGGGATCCGCCGGAACCTTAAGGAGTGCGGCCAGCACCTTGGCCTTGAGCTCCTTCTCCGAGGCGTTGCCCCACACGATCGTCTGGCCGTCCACCAGCTTGAGTTCCACCGCATCCACGGACTGCGCGGATGCGTTCGACAGCTTCGCCAGCACGTCGGCCGGCAGGGCACCCAGGACCGCGGCGGTGGCGCGGAACAGGTCCTGGCCGATCGCACCGGCACCGCCGTCGATGACCGGCAGTGACGCCGAGGCCGGATCATCGGTGGTTGCCAGTTGCACGCCGTCGACGTCCACCAGCTGGTACTGCTCCCCCTGCTTGACCAGGGCCACCGGCACCCGCTCATGCACGGCGACGGCAAGGGTGGACGGCGGCCGTGCCTCCACGGAAACGGATTTGACCTGCACCAGGGAGCCGAGGAGCCCCCGTACCTCGTCGTCGCTGATCTGGGGCAGCGGCTTGCCCCGCAGGGGTTCCAGCTGGGCCTGCACCTGGGCGGGCGTAATGAGCTTCGTGCCCGTGACCGAGATGGTCTGCAGGGCAAGGACAGGAGAGTAGACGGCGGCCGCCAGCAGCCCGGCCACCAGCACGAGCACCGTTCCCGCCACGAGCAGGACCTTCTTCCGGCGGCGCCGGCCTTTCGGCTCAGGGAAGGCAAGGACCGTCGCGCCGGTGGGCTTCTCCTCCTTCGCCGGCTTCGGCGAGGCCTGGTCCGGCAAGCTGCGCGATGCCGTAATGACGTCACTACTGCCGGTGCCCGGCGCTCCTGGGGAGTGGGTTCCCTTTTCGGCGCGCTTGTCAGCGCCCCCTCCGGATCCGGTGTCAGGGCGCCTGTTCCGGCCGGCCGGGGCGTAGGTGGGGCGGCGGGAGCTAGGCACGCAGGGCCTCCACGATCCTTGGGCCGTACGCTGTGACATCGCCGGCGCCCACGGTAAGGACAACGTCCCCGTCCGCAGCAACTCCGGCCAGGGTGTCCACGGCGTCTGCGGCACTGACCAGCCGCCCGCCTCCTGTGAGGTGGTCGGCGATCAGCTGGCTCGTGACGCCGGGAATGGGGTCCTCCCTGGCGGGGTAGATGTCCAGGACCAGGGCGGTATCGGCCAGGTTGAGGGCATCGGCGAAGTCCGCCGCGAATTCGCGCGTGCGGGAGAACAGGTGCGGCTGGAACAGGACATGGACCCGGTGGCCGCCTGCCACTGAACGGGCTGCGGTGAGGGCCGCGCGGACCTCCGTGGGGTGGTGGGCGTAGTCGTCGAACACCCGCACTCCCCCCGCTTCGCCTTTGAGTTCGAAGCGGCGGGATGCGCCGGCGAAGCGGGCCAGGCCGGTGGCCGCCGCGTCCGCTTCCACGCCGAGCTCCAGGGCCACCGCGAAGGCGGCTGCGGCGTTCAGGGCGTTGTGCCGTCCGGGTACCTGCAGGGACAATCCGTACCGTGCACCGCCGGTGGATATGGCAGCCTGTCCCGGGCCGCCGTCGTCAAGCCTGATGTCCGCCGCCTCGCCGGTGCCGTAGAGGACCACCCGCGTGTTTCCCCGCGCCCTGGTCCGCTCCGCCAGGGCCAGCGCACCGGCGTCGTCGGCGCAGGCCACCAGGAGTCCGTCCGCGGGCAGCAGGGCGGTGAAGCGGTCGAACGACTCGTAGACGGCTTCGGCAGTGCCATAGTAGTCAAGGTGGTCAGGCTCCACGTTGGTGACGACGGCGATGCGGGGCCGGTAGTTCAGGAAGGAGCCGTCGGATTCGTCCGCCTCGGCAATGAAGATGCCGGATGTCCCGTTCGCGGCGTTCACGCCGAGTGCGGGAATGTTGGCCCCGACGGCGAACGAGGGATCCAGGCCCGCCTCACGGAGCAGCACCGTGACCATCGAGGTCGTGGTGGACTTGCCGTGCGTTCCGGCCACCGTCACCACCGTGTCACCGCCCATGGTGGCTGCCAGCGCCTGGGACCGGTGGAGCACCGGCAGCCCTGCCTCCCGCGCCGCCGCCAGTTCGGGGTTGTCCTCCCGGATCGCCGAGCCCGCAACAACGGTCTGCGCGTCCGCCAGGTTGCCGGCCGAGTAGCCGACAGCGATGCGCGCACCGGCCGCCGCAAGGTCGGCCATGACGGGGAGGTCCTTGGCGTCGGAGCCGCTGACCGGGACGCCCCGGGCCACCATGATGCGGGCCACGGCGGACATGCCCACTCCCCCGATGCCGATGAAGTGCACCTTGCCAAGGGATTCCAGCTGGTGGATGTTGTGGGGGCTCATGCGGATACCGCTTCCAGGACAAGACCAGCCATGCGCTGGTCGGCGTTTCGGATTCCGAGCCGGTAGGACTTGGCTTCCATGGCCGCAAGCCGGGCTTTGTCGGTGATCAGGGGAATCAGCTCGCGGGCAACCCATTCCGCAGTGAAATCGCGGTCAGCCACCAGCAGTGCTCCGCCTGCGGCGACCAGGCCGGCTGCGTTCAGCGCCTGTTCCCCGTTTCCGATAGGCAGGGGCACCAGGACCGCAGGGACGCCGACGGCGGCCACCTCGCATACCGTGGCCGCCCCCGACCGCGCCAGAATCAGGTCCGCCGCAGCATAGGCAAGCTCCATGCCGTCGATGTACTCCACCTGCCGGTAGCCCTCAGCAATGAGGGGCCGGCCGGCCTGGTCCAGGACGGTCTTGCCGCGGCCGGTGATGTGGAGGGTCTGGATGCCGGCTTCCGCAAGCTGGGCAACAGCCCCGGCGATGGTCCGGTTGATGCTCTGCGCGCCGGAGGAACCGCCGGTGACGATCAGGGTTGGCTGGTGGGGATCGAGTCCAAGTGCCTCCCGGGCGGCCGTGCGCGCGGACTTCCGGTCCAGGCCGGAAATCTCCTTGCGCATGGGCATGCCCACATGCACGGCATCGCGCAGCGGGGTGCCCTCGAAAGCCACAGCAACCCGGCCTTTGAGGAAGGCCCCTACGCGGTTGGCCAGTCCCGGGCGGGCGTTCGCCTCATGGATCACTATGGGGGTGCCGCGCTTCCGGGCCGCCAGGTACATGGGAGTGCAGACGTACCCGCCCACGCCCACCAGCACATCGGCCTGCGCCTGGTCGAGGATGGCGCCGGCCTGGCGGACCGCGCCGGCCAGCCTGGCGGGCAGGCGGAGCAGGTCTGCGGACGGCCTGCGCGGAAGCGGCACGCGGTCGATCGTGGCAAGCTCGACGCCGGCTGCGGGAACCAGCCGGGTTTCCATGCCCGAGGGCGTTCCGACCGCCAGGATTGAGGCGTCCGGGGCTTCGCTCCGGAGGGCGGCGGCGATGGCGAGCAACGGGCTGATATGGCCTGCTGTTCCGCCGCCGGCCAGGACGATGGAAGGTTTTGTCGAAGTCATCTCGGGTTCAGGCACGCTTTCTGGAATTCTTTGGTTGTTTCTTGTCCCGCCCGGGCCGGGCCTTGAACTTCAGCATCCGCTTGGGCCGTATGGCCGGAGCCATCTGTTCCCGGGCCAGCGAGAGGACCACCCCGACGGCACACAGTGACATCAGCAGCGCGGAGCCGCCGTAGGAAATGAACGGCAGCGGCACGCCGATGACGGGCATCAGGCCGGTGACCACGGACATGTTTACGGTCGCCTGGCCCAGCAGCCAGACCATGATGGTGCCGGCCAGGACCCGGTGGAACATGTCCTCCTGTGCCACCACCACGCGGTAAATGGCAGCGCCAAGGATGGCGAAAAGGACCAGGACGACGACGGTCCCCACCAGGCCGAGTTCCTCGCCAATGATGGCGAAGATGAAGTCGTTGTGGGCTTCGGGGATCCAGCTGTACTTCTGCCGGCTCTGCCCCAGGCCCACCCCAAGCCAGCCTCCGGAGGCAAGGCCGTACATGCCGTTGGTGGCCTGGTAGTTGGCATCGATGCCGTCGGCGCAGGACTGCCCTGTCCACCAGGAGGTGATCCGGCACATGCGGTTGGAACTGGTGACGGCCATGACAGCGGTGCCGGCAGCGGCGAGGATGCCTGCGATGCCGAAGAGGTAGAGCGGCACGCCGGCGAAGAACAGGGCCGCGGCCATGATCATCATGATGATCATGGCGGTGCCGAGGTCGTTGCCCACGAGGATCAGCACGATGATGATGGCCGCCATGGGCACGGCCGGGACCAGCACGTGCTGCCACCGGCTGAGCAGCCTGCCTTTCCTGGCCAGCACCGTGGCCAGCCACAGGGCAAGCGCCAGCTTGGCCGCCTCGGAAGGCTGGAAGGTGATTCCGCCCAGGTCGATCCAGTTCCGATTGCCGTTGATCTCGTCTCCCACCACCTGCACCAGGACCAGGAGCACCACGGCAACCCCAACAGCGGGCCATGCGAGGCGCTTCAGCCACACGACGTTGATGCGGGAGAGCACGAACATGGTGAAGATGCCGAGCGCGGCGAACACGCCCTGCTTCAGGGCGTCGCCGTAAGGGGACTTCCCGGCAGCGATCGATTCGACGCTGGAGGCCGAGAGGACCATCATGATTCCGATAGCCGTCAAAGCCAGCGTGGCGCCAAGGATGAGGTAGTAGGTGGAGCCGTTGCGGGACGTGCCCGTGCCCTCCAGGGCGGACCAGAACCGGTGATAGATGGTCCGCAGTTTCGCACCCGCCGAAGCAGGCTGCCGGGTGGCCGTGGAGCCGGGGCGCGGCTTGCCCTGCGGTTTGCCACCCTGGGGCCGGGTAGGCGTGCTGACCATTGTTACTCCTCGCCGGTCTGGGCCTGCCCTTCCACCAGCTCGCGGACAGCGTCGATGAAAGTACCACCACGGTGAGCGTAGGAAGAGAACTGATCCATGGAAGCAGCTGCCGGCGCCATCAGCACGGTATCGCCGGGTCCGGCAAGCTGTGCTGCTGACGCTACGGCCCGGGACATCACCAGTTCTCCGTTGCCGGGGGAACCGGCGGGCGTGCCACCGGGCGCCGAAGCAGTCTGCACTCCTTCAGTGTCACCTGCCTCCGGCTCGATCACCGGGACATCGGGCGCGTGTCGCCGGAGGGCGTCCCGGAGCGGGGAGGTGTCCGTGCCGATCAGTACCACGGCCTTGAGCCGCGCCGCGTGTTCCCTGACCAGGTCCTCGTAGCTCACGCCCTTTGACAGGCCGCCGGCAATCCAGACCACGTTCGTGAACGCCGACAGGGAAGCGGAGGCGGCGTGCGGGTTGGTAGCTTTGGAGTCATTGACCCACAGGACGCCGTCCAGCCGGGCCACAGGCTGGATGCGGTGGTCGCCTGGAACGTAATCCAGGATGCCTTGGCGGACAGCCTTGGCCTCCACTCCGTAGGCGCGCACCAGGCCGGCGGCGGCGAGGGCGTTGGCCACCATGTGGCGCGGAGCAAGCGGGCCAAGATCTGCCATCGAGGCCAGTTCCGCGGCGCTGTTCCGGCGTTCCTCAATGAACGCCCGGTCCACCAGCAGCCCTTCCACCACTCCGAGCATGCTGACCGCGGGTGTGACGGTGGTGAAGCCGACGGCGCGGCAGCCCTCCACTACATCGGCGTTTTCCACCATCCGCTCGGTTTCCACCTGCTCCGCGTTATAGATGCAGGCCTTCTGGGTTCGCTCGTAAACCTTGGCTTTGTCCGCCAGATAGGAGTCGTAGGAACCGTGCCAGTCGACGTGGTCCTCGGCCACATTGAGGCAGACGCTGGCCACAGGCGAGACGGACTCCGCCCAGTGCAGCTGGAAGCTGGAGAGCTCGACGGCGAAGACGTCGTACTCCACCGGGTCGCGAAGGGCGTCCAGGATGGGGGTGCCTACGTTTCCGACGGCGACCGCCTTGAGTCCGGCGGCACGCAGCATCGATTCGGTGAGCCCCACCGTGGTGGTTTTTCCGTTGGTGCCCGTGATGGCAAGCCAGTCGGCCGTCTTCCGGCCTTCCCTGATTCGTACCCGCCAGGCAAGTTCGACGTCGCCCCAGACGGGAAGGTGTGCCCGGGCCGCTGCAGCGAGCAGGGCCTGGTCCGGGCGCCATCCGGGTGAGGTCACGATCAGTTCCGGGAGCTCGCCGTCGATGCGCGGGATGTGCGTGACGGCGTCCGGTCCCAGGAGCACGTCGGCGGCGCCCACGATCTTGAGGGTGTCGGCATGCGCCCGCGCGGTGTCACTGGTGGCAGCATCGACCACCACCACGCGGGCACCGAGTTCGACCAGGGTGTCTGCCGCGGCGAAGCCGGACACTCCGATGCCGGTCACGACCACGCGCAGGCCGGCCCAGTCGGAGTCCCAGGAGACGAGGTTTGCCAGGCGGGGGGAAACGGTCACAGCAGTACGACCCATTCAGCGTAGAAGATGCCAAGGCCCACGGCGACGAAGAGACCGCCCAGGATCCAGAACCGGACGACGACGGTCACTTCGGCCCACCCCTTCAGCTCGAAGTGGTGCTGCAGCGGCGCCATCTTGAAGACGCGCTTTCCGCCGGTGGCTTTAAAGTAACCCACCTGGATGATGACGGACAGGGTGATCAGCACGAAGAGGCCGCCCACGATGCCCAGCAAAAGCTCGGTCCGGGAGAGGATGGCAAAACCAGCCACCGCACCCCCAATGGCCAGTGAACCGGTGTCGCCCATGAAGATCTTGGCCGGCGAGGTGTTCCACCACAGGAAGCCCACCAGCGCGGCACTCAGGATCGCCGCGAGCAGCGCCAGGTCCAGGGGATCCCGGACCGAGTAGCAGCCGCTGCCGGTTTCCCGGGGGGAACCGCAGGCCTGGTTGCTCTGCCAGATGCCCATGAGTGTGTACGCGCCGAACACCATGATGGCTGCCCCCGCGGCGAGGCCGTCCAGGCCGTCGGTGAGGTTAACACCGTTGGTGGCGGCGGTGACGATCAGGTTGGACCAGATCACGAACAGGATCGCGCCGAGGACCGTGCCGCCGAAGGCGAGGTCGAGCCAGGGCAGGTCGCGGACCAGGGAAATCTTCGTTGAGGCGGGCGTCAGCCCGGCACTGTTGGGGAAGTTCAAGGCCAGGACGGCGAAGATAATGCCGACCGCTGCCTGGAGGATGAGCTTGGCTTTGGCATTGAGGCCCAGGCTCCGCTGCCGCGAGATTTTGATGAAGTCGTCCAGGAAGCCCACCAGGCCCATGCCGACCATGAGGAACAGCAGGATGAGGGCTGAGGCGGAAGGCCCGGGAGAGTCGGGGTTCATCATCAGCATGATGAGGTGCGTGAGACCGTAGCTCAGCAGGACGGCGGCCACGACGACGGTTCCGCCCATGGTGGGCGTTCCGCGTTTAGTGTGGTGCGACGTCGGTCCGTCGTCACGGATGAACTGGCCGTAGCCGCGGTGAACCAGGAGACGGATGAAAAGCGGGGTGCCCACCAGGGCGCACAGCAGGGCCAGGCCTGCGCCGATCAGCAGAGCAATCACAGCAGAGTGCTCCTTTCGTCGGCAGGGGTCGGGGTTGGGGGTAATGCTATCCGATCGCCCAAATGGCGAAGCCCCACGCTGTTGGAGGACTTGAACAGCACCAGGTCGCCCGGCTGGAGCTCGGTGTCCAGGATGTCGTAGGCCTCATCCACGGTCTCGGCAAAGAGGCACTCGTCCCCCCAGGAACCTTCCTGCACCGCGGAGACGTACAGGGCGCGCGCTTCCCGGCCCACCACCAGCAGCCGGGAGATGTTGAGGCGGACCACCTGGGTGCCCACGGCGGTGTGCTCCCGGATGGAGTCCCCGCCCAGTTCCAGCATGGCCCCGAGGACCGCCCACGTGCGGCGGCCGCGGCCAAGGTCCGCCAGCGTGCGGAGGGCAGCCCGCATGGACTCGGGGTTGGCGTTGTAGGCATCGTTGATGATGGTGACGCCGTCCGGCCGCTCGCTGCGTTCCATGCGCCAGCGGCTGGCAGCGGCCTGGCTGCTGAGCGAAGCCGCAATGTGCTCCCCCGGCACGCCCGCAGCCCATGCGGCTGCCGCGGCCGCCAGGAGGTTTCCCACGTGGTGGGCTCCAATGAGCCGGCTGCTTACATGCCGGGGGGCATCGCCGTCGGGCAGCTGGAGGTCGAATTCGGGGCTGCCCCCGGCATTGGTGTCAACGTTGAGTGCCTGCACCCGGGCGTCCTGGCGTGCATCTGCGGAAAAGCCCAGGACCTTTGCCGTGGTACGGCTGCGCATGGCGGCGACGCGTTCGTCGTCGAGATTGATGACGGCGGTACCGGCAGCGGAAAGGCCTTCGACCATCTCGCCCTTGGCCACTGCAATGTTCTCCACGCCCCCGAACTCGCCGGCATGGGCGGTTCCCACGGCCAGGACCACCCCGATGTCCGGCTTGACCATCTCCGCCAGGTAGCGGATGTGGCCAATGCCCGTTGCCCCCATCTCAATGATTAGGTAGCGGGTGTCGGCGCCTGCACCGAAGACGGTCAGCGGAACACCCACCTCGCCGTTGTAGGAACCCTGGGGCGCGACGGTGTTGCCTTGGGTGGACAGGATGCCCGCGAGCAGGTCCTTGGTGGTGGTCTTGCCGGCTGACCCGGTGATGCCAACGACCGTCAGGTGGTCGCCCGCTTCTGCACGGACCGCGCGGATCCGGCGGACGGCCTCGGCGGCAAGGGCGCCCATTGCCAGGACGGCGTCCGGAACCACGATCGACGGGTAGGCGGAGCCTTCCGGGGCTGTCACCGGACGCTCAACGAGTGCCAGGACGGCCCCGGAGGCAAAGGCGGCGTCAATGAAGTCGTGGCCGTCGGCGTGCTCGCCCGGCTTTGCGACGTAAAGCGAACCGGGGGTGGCTTCGCGTGAATCCGTCACCACCGAGAGGGGCGTAATTCCGGGATCGGCGTCCAGGCGCCCGCTGGTGATTTCGGCGATTTCCGCCGCAGTAAATGCAATCATCTCGGTCTAGGACTCTATCCGGTCGTCATGGAGAACGTTGAATCCCCTGGCTGTCAAGGCGTTGCGCAGCTCCACCCTGTCGTCCAGGGCAAGGTTGACGCCTTTCACCTCCTGCCAGACCTCGTGGCCGCGGCCCGCCACGAGGATGGTGTCCTGCGGGCGTGCCAGGGCCACGGCGTGCCGGATGGCTTCGTCCCGGGGGAAGACCTCCAGCAGGTCGGCGTGCAGGGACTCCTTTTCCAGGGCCTCCCGGGCGCCGGCAAGCACACCGGCGCGGATCGCTGCCGGGTCCTCGTCGTGCGGGTCGTCGTCGGTGATGATCACGGTGTCAGCGAGCCGGGCGGCGATGGCACCCATCGCCGGACGTTTGCCCTGGTCCCGCTGTCCCGTGGCGCCGAAAACGACGATCAGGCGGGAGTCGGGTTCCGGCGACCGGACTGCTTCCAGGGCCCGCGCGAGGGCGTCGGTGTTGTGGGCGAAGTCCACCACGGCGGCGGGCTGTTCAGCGATCAGCTGCATCCGTCCGGGCACGGCCACGGTGAACGGGTCGGCGCTGTCCAGGGCGGCCTGCAGGTCGGTCGCGTCCACCCCGGACGTGAGGACCATGAGCGCCGCCAGGGCGGCGTTGGCGACGTTGAAGCTTCCGGGCAGCCCGGTGTGGATGTTAAGGACGGCACCGGCGGGTCCAGTCAGGGTGAAGTCGGTACCGAGCCCGCGCGGGGAGGCCGTGGTCACGGTCCAGTCCGCGGGGGTCCGGCCGCTCGTGCTGAGCGTGGTGACCGGCACCTGCGTGCTGCCGGCCAGGCGGAGTCCCCACTCGTCGTCGACCGTGACAACGGCCCTGCGGGCCCGCCCCGCTGTGAAAAGTTCTGCCTTGGTGGCGAAGTAGCCATCCATGGTGTGGTGCAGGTCCAGGTGGTCCTGGGTGAGGTTGGTGAATCCCGCGACGTCGAAAAGCAGGCCGTCCACCCGCTGGTAGGAGATGGCGTGGGAGGACACTTCCATGGCTGCGGCGTCGAGCCCGCGCTCGTGCATGAGGGCGAGGAGGCCGTGGACCTCGGGCGATTCCGGCGTGGTGAGGAGGCTGGGGATCGGCTCCCCGCCGGCCAGGATTTCGATGGTCCCGATCAGGCCGGTCCGCTGTTCCAGCGCGCGCAGCAGCGAGGTGATGAAGTAGGTGGTGGTGGTTTTCCCGTTGGTCCCGGTGACGCCGAAAAGCCGCATCGGGCGGCCGCCGGCAGACTGGCTCCGGTAGATCATGGCGGAGAGCGGTCCCACCTCATTGCGCGGCTTGTCGACGACGAGCACGGGCACGGGCGTGTCCGCGGACAGCGCAAGCAGGCGCGCGCCGGCGTCGTCCGTGAGAACGGCTGCCGCCCCGGCCAGGATGGCGTCCGCGGCGAAGTCAGCCCCGTGCCTGCTGGCCCCGGGCAGGGCCACATACAGGTCGCCGGACTCCACGGTGCGCGAATTGATCGAGATACCCGTGATTTCCACGTCGGCGGCAGGAGCCGGTACAGCTACGCCAAGGGCCTGCCCGACGGCGGCCAGCGGGACGGCCGCTACGGCCGCGGGCCGGAAACGGGCCGGACTTTCATCCCGGGCCGTGTCGGGGCCGGGCGTGGTGAACTCTGACAAGGGGATCTCCGATGGTGCTAGTGCGTGCCCGCCATGGTTCGCGCCGGGCACTGTAAGGCGCTGGATGCTGCTGGTACTGCCGGCACGCCGCAGCGGCTACTTGGCGTACTGCGGCATTCTGGCCGGCTGGCCGGTTGAAGGCTGGACGTTGTAGGTCCGCAGCGTCTGGCTCATGACGGACCGGAACACCGGTCCGTTGGTGATGCCGTAAATGCTGCCCTTCGGCCGCTGGAGCACCACCTCCACAATAAACCGCGGATCATCCATCGGCGCCATTCCCACGATGGAGGCGGTGTAGCCGCAGTAGCCCGACTTGCCGTCGTCGCACGGTGATTCGGACGTGCCGGTCTTGGCCCCCACCCGGTAGCCGTCAATGCCGGCATCCTTGATTTCGCCTTCGGTGACGGCACTTTCAAGGATGTCCTGGACCTGCTGGGCCGTACTCTCAGAGACGATCTGCTGCGATGGCTGGGCGGGTACTTTCTCTTCCGCCCCGTCGGGGGAAATGTACGAATCAATCAGCCGCGGCTGCAGCATGACGCCGTTATTGGCGATGCTTTGGTAGGCACGGACCGTCTGAAGCGTGGACTGGGAAACACCCTGCCCGAACAGGACCGTGTACTGCTGGCGTCCGTCCCACTGGTCCGGGGGCGTGAGGATGCCCGATGCCATGGCGGGAAGCCCGATGTCCGGCGCCTCGCCGATACCGAACTTCTTCAGCCAGTCATAGCGCTGTTCCTTGCTGAGCCGCTGGCCTGCCATGACCGTTCCGGTGTTCATCGAGTAGCCGATGATCCCCGCCAGCGTCCGTTCCTCGGTGCCGTGGGTAAACGCGTCGCTGAACGTCTGGCCATCAACGGTGTAGGTGGGCGGAATGGTGAAGCGGTCCAGCGGACTGGCAAGGCCTTCCTCGATCACGGCTGCGGCCGTCATCATCTTCTCCACCGACCCGGGCTCATAGGCAGCCGTCACCGAGCGGACGCCCCGGTCCTTGGCTGCCACCAACCCCGGGTTGTTGGGATCCGGGGAGTTGGTGTCGGCCAGTGCGAGCAGGTTCCCGGTCTTGGCGTCCATCACGATGATGACGCCCCATTCAGCGCTGAGCTTGTCCGCCTGGCTCTGGATGGCCTGCTGGGCAAAGTACTGAAGATCCGAGTTGAGCGTAAGTTTGACGTCCTTGCCGTTTTGCGGCGGGGTCAGCTGGTCGAGACCCACCGGGATGCGGAGCCCGTCCGCGCCGATCTCGAACAGGCGCTTGCCGTCCTTGCCCTTGAGCTGGTCGTCCTGCGTCTGCTCGATGCCGGCCTGTCCGGTGGTGCCGTCCTGGAGGAAACCCACCACTCCGCCGGCCACTGCTCCGTTGGGGTAGACGCGTTTGCTGACGCCCTCGGCAACAATGCCGGGGACCTGGAGCTTGGAGATGCGGTCCTCGACGTCGGGCTTTACGTCCTTGGCCACAATGTAGTAGGGCTGTTCCCCGGTCACGGCGTCCCGGACGGCACTGGTGTCCATGCCCAGGGCCGCGGCAAGTTCGGAGATTGCCTGGTCGCGGCTGACATCCACCAGCTTGTCGTGCCCGTCAGCGTGGGGCTCGAGCCGTTTGTAGGTCTCGGTTTTGGTGTTGACGCGCTGGTCAACCACGATGTTGTAGCGGATCACGCTGTTGGCCAGGACGGTGCCGCGGGAATCCAGGATACTCCCCCGCTCGGCCGGCAGGACTGCTGACGTCATCCGGCTGTTCAGCGCTGCTTCGGCCATGCCGCCGACGTCGAGCCCCTGGACCAGGAAGAGCTTACCGCCCACCACCAGCAGGAGCGTGAGCATGACGCCCAGTCCCAGGCGCAAGCGCTTGGTGGCGTTGGGTGCCTTGCCTTTTCCTGCCTTGCCGGTCGTCTCCGCCACCGTGATATTCCTTGCTGCTCGACGCTGCTGCCTGTACTGCCTGCCGTCTACTGTCCGGGGGCCTTCTGCTGGGGTGCAGGAACCGAACCGCCGTGAAGCTCGGGGGCCGGAGTCGCGGCAGCTGCAGCCTGGGCCGCAGCGGCCTGCGCGGCGTCGGCGGCGGGTGCCGCAGCAGCAGCCTTGCCGGCGTCCGGAGCCGTGGCCTTATCCGCAGCTGCATCCTTGGACGCGGGCGGAACGATGAACTGGCCTGCCACCGCAGGCGACGGGATAACGGCTCCTGCCGCTGCGCCCTTGACTGCGGGGGTGGCCTTCCCCGTTACCGACAGCGTGGACAGGTCGATCTGGCCTTTCACGGTGGAGGCCACCATGCCCAGCTCGCTGGCCTTGGCCGCCAGGTTCTGCGGGGCCTCGAAATTCTGCACCTGCTGGGTAAGGTCCTGGTTCGTCTTGGTCAGGGTGCTCTGCTTGGCGCGCAGCTCCACCAGCTCGTACTGCGCGGTGGACACCGAGATGTTCAGGACCAGCACGGCAATCAACGCCACGGCGAGCATGGCAAAGCACATGACCACGAAGGGGGCCCGGCGCTTACGCGGCTCCGTGCGGACCACGGAAAGCGGGGTACGGCCCTTCCGGCCCGGCCCCGGTTCACCTGCCGGCCTGGTGTCGGCCGCCGAACTGCCGGAAACAATGGGAAAATTCTTGACGGCGGCGGTACTCATGCAGCTCTCCTGGCTCTGATTCGTTCTGCCGCGCGGAGCCTGGCGGAGGCGGCGCGAGGATTTTCGGCAATTTCGACGGCGGTGGGCACCTCAGTGCCTTTGGTCAGGGTCTTAAGTTCGGGCTTGTGCTCTTCCAGCTCAACGGGGAAGCCAAGGGGAGCAGAAGATTTGGACCGGGACTGGAGCACGCTTTTGACGATCTTGTCCTCCAGGGAGTGATAGGACATGACCACGATGCGGCCGCCGAGCGCCAGGGAATCGACGGCTGCCGGTACGGCCCGTTCCAGGACGTCGAGCTCCTCGTTGACCTCGATCCTCAAGGCCTGGAAAGTCCGCTTGGCAGGATGTCCACCGGACCTGGCGGCAGTGGCGGGAACCACCGAGCGGATCTGCTCCACGAGTTCGCCGGTGGTGGTGAATTTCTTGACCGCACGGGCTGCGACGATCCTGTTGGCAATCCGTCCGGCGAATTTTTCCTCGCCCCACTTGCGGATGATCCGGACCAGGTCTTCTTCGCTGTAGGTATTGACCACGTCGGCCGCGGTCTGGCCCCGGCTGGTGTCCATCCGCATGTCCAGTGGCGCATCAAAAGAGTAGGCGAAGCCGCGCTCACGCTCGTCCAGCTGCAGGGAGGAGACGCCGAGGTCCATCAGGATCCCGTGCACCTCAGCCACTCCGAGGTCTTCCAGGACGTCCTGGATCTCGTCGTACACCGCGTGGACCAGATCCGTCCGGGCTGCGAAGGGAGCCAGCCGTTCACCCGCCAGGGCCAACGCCTCCTCGTCACGGTCAATGCCGATGAGGTGGAGGTCGGGGAACCGCTGGAGCATTGCCTCGGAGTGACCGCCCATGCCCAGGGTTGCGTCCACTGCAATGGGGATTTCGCCTCGGAGTCTTGCTGCTTCAAATCCCGGTGCCAACAAATTGATGCACCGGTCGCGAAGGACCGGCACATGGCGTTCGGACGTGGGCTTGGGTTGATCGGTCATGCCTGGTCCTTTCCCGCCGTCGTTGTCACCTGCTGCTTCTGGGACCAGATCCCCATCCGCGCCTACCGTTCCGCCCGCCTGGCTCCGGGGAAGGTGAGCCAGGTTGGCAGCCGGTGGGCCGGCTGGAGATCTCATCCAAGAAACCACCTGCTGCCCCGCTCCGGGATTCAGAGAATGCCCGGAATGGGATCGTCAGTTTCGGAGAAGGCCGTCTCCTTCTCCGCAAGGTATTCATTCCAAGCCTGGGCGTCCCAGATCTCGGCGCGGGTTCCGGCGCCGATGACGGCAAGTTCCCTCCCGAGTCCTGCATACTCCCGGAGCGCCGGTGGAATGGTCACGCGCCCCTGCTTGTCAGGTACCTCGTCCGAGGCTCCAGAGAGAAATACGCGGATGTAGTCACGTGCCTGCTTGGAGGAGATTGGCGCCTCCCGCATTTGCTCGTGGACCCGTGCAAATTCCTTCTCACTGAAGACGTAGATGCAACGTTCCTGGCCCCTTGTGAGCACCAGACCGCTGGCAAGCTCCTCACGGAACTTGGCGGGGAGAATGATCCGTCCCTTTTCATCCAGACGCGGCGAGTGAGTGCCCAGAAACACTGGCCCACCGCCTGTCCGCTTTCAGGAACTGCACATCCCCTATGTTGCAACCACCCTCTTATGTCCTCCACATTACTCCACTTTCCACCACAGTCAACGCAAAGCGGCCTCCTGAGCAGCCTAGTTATGGGAAACGACCCTTGAAATTCGGCGGATTCCCGCCCGTGGTGGAAAGTGGAGGATTTTTCCTTCTGGTGGCGGCCCATCCAGTTCCACCAAACGTGCCTGGTACGGAAGGGCAGAAGTGAATTGCCCTTAAACGCCAAAAGACCCGCCGAAGCGGGTCTTTTGGTGCGGTCCCCTACTGCCAGGGGAGCCAAGTGGAGGAGCCTGGCACCGAAGGGGGGCGGAACCGCTTACGGTTCACCCCTGCGGCGTTCGTCCCAGCGCTCTTCGAGGCTGCTCATGAACGAACTCCTCTGCTTGCCGGGCTTTCCCCCGCCGGACTTGGATCCGGGCGTCCCGCGGGAACTTCGCATAGTAGCGAAGTACACTCCACCGCCCATGACCACGAAGCCCAATACGCCGACAAAGATGTTCTGGAGGGTGACACCGACCAGCAACAGGAAGACGCCGGCAAGTGCGCTGAGGACCCCAATGACAACATGCCTTGTGGACCAGGAACGCCCCGGGTCCGAACCCATTGAGTTCGCGAACTTCGGGTCGTCCTCGTGAAGCTGCTTCTCAAGCTGCTCAAGCAGCTTCTGTTCGTGCTCCGACAGCGGCATCACGACCTCCTTTTGTAGGCCAACGTCCGGGCTGATCCCAGCCACTACTTCTACTCCCCTAGAACGCCTGCTGTTGCTGGAAAGTTCCCGTCCCGCCGGCAGTGGCGGGAACAGGAATTCAGCATGCGTACGCGGGAGCGGGAGCATGTCCAAGAGGGTCCGGCAGTAAGTCCATTCACTCGAAAACTATGTATCTCCAAGGATAGATTGTTGAAGGCTGATCTGAAAGACGGCAACGACTTTGGGCTGGCCCTCAGGCGGGCCGCTGCGAACCGTCCGCGGGCCGGCTCTCCGGCTCCATCAGGCGGGCCGGCAGGACGGACTTGTTGCCGAATTTGCGCGTCACCTCGTCCAGCGCCTGCTCGGCCGCCCGCCAGTTCTCATCCCTGCGGTCAATGCTTAGCTGGAGCGATGTACGGGCCGCTTCCTCCAGCTGCTCGGCCCTGACCCCCACCAGCCGCACGGCCATGGCCCTGGTCCCGAGCGACTCCAGGAGCTGGAGTGCCACTGCGTAGATGAGCTGGGCACTGTCCACCGGGGTCTGGACTGTCCTGCTGCGGGTGATGGTGGAGAAGTCGGCGAAGCGCAGCTTCAGTGCCACGGTCCGGGCCACCATCCCGGAGCTCCGGAGGCGGGCCGCTGTGCGGTGGGAGAGCCGCAGCAGTTCCCGGCGAAGCAGGGCTTCATCGGCGGTATCAGCAGCAAATGTCTCTTCTGCGCCAATGCTCTTTTCAAGCCGCACCGGGGTAACGGGGCGCGGATCGATACCCCAGGAAAGCTGGTGCACGTGCTCCCCCGTGGCGCCCAGGACCTTCTTCAGGGAGGACACGGGGGTCGCCGCCACGTCCGCCACAGTCCTGATTCCCATCTTCGCCAGGACCTCGCCGGTCTTGGCGCCGACACCCCAAAGGGCACCCACAGGGAGGCTGTGAAGATAAGGCACGGTTTCATCCGGCCCAATGAGCAGCAGGCCGTCGGGCTTGCACCGGGTGGACGCGATCTTGGCTACGAACTTGGTTTCCGCGATTCCGACCGAGGCAGTGATGCCCAGCTCCGCTGCCACCCGCCGCCGGATAAGCTCTCCGATTCCCCTGGGCGGCCCCAGCCGGCGCAGTGCTCCGGTGACGTCCAGGAAGGCCTCGTCAACGCTGAGCGGCTCAACGAGTCCTGTGATGGATTCGAAGATGGCCATGAGCTGGCCGGACACCTCGTAGTACAGCTTGTGCCGCGGTTCGATCACCGCGGCCTGCGGACACATACGCATTGCGACGGCCATGGGCATTGCGGACTTTACGCCAAAGGCGCGGGCCTCGTAGGACCCCGAGAGGACCACCGAACGTTCGCCCGGGAAGCCGACGATCACGGGTTTGCCGCGAAGTTCAGGGCGCGTCCGGAGCTCCACCGAGACAAAGAATGCGTCCATGTCCACGTGCATGATGCAGGTGGGCCGACGGCCCGGCAGGCGCGCGGCGGATGGCTGGTTCATAGCTGCGGGCCCCACGGATGCAATCCTAGCGGTTTGTCTGCGCTGCAGAGTTTCCTGGACTGCACACTCTGTGGGGACCGCGCAGCTTGCCAGGAGTGCCCAGTTTGTCAGGAGTGCCTGGCGGGCTGGCTAAACTGGAGGCTGGTTCCGCCAACAACACCAGGAGGAAAGTCTCTGTGACGGCTATTGGAAACTTCAAGCAAGCTGGCCTGGCCGCACTTGCCGCCATTGGGGTGCTGGCCCTGGCGGCATGCAGCCAAACCCCGTCCGGGCAGGCAGAGCCATCCCAGTCCGCCTCCGTTGCTGCTTCCCAAGCCACCCTGACGGCCTCCCCCAGCCCCTCGGCGTCGCCCAACACCTCCGCAACGGTGGGGGCCGTGGTGGCGGGTTTCCCGCAGCAACTTCTGCCCCTGATGACGGGGGCAACGGTAGTTTCCAGCAGCATTGACAAGGCCTCTGCGCCCGCAACGGCCGCACTCGTGGGGACTGTCACCGCCCCCACTGCTTCCGTTATCGACTTCTATACCAAGGCTTTGGAAGGCCAGGGTTTCAAGGCCGTTCCCGGTGACAACGTGGGCGGGGTGGCTTCCAAGGATTTCGTCCGCGGTGACAACGAGACCGTTAACCTCTCGGTGGTCGAAGCCGCAGGCGTTTCCACCTTCACCATCGGTGCCAATGTGGCAGCTGAGTCGGCCAAGTGACGGCCGCCGAACAGTTGAGGAATGAGCAGGCCGACTTTGTGGCAGGGGTTGCCGGCGAGCTGACTGGTTTCCTGACCGAACGGCAGGCCGTGATGTCCGGCATTTCGCCCGATATTGAGCCCATCATGGGTTCGATCTCCAATCTGGTCACCGGCGGCAAGCGCCTCCGTGCCCTGATGTGCTACTGGGGCTGGCGGGGTGCAGGCGGCGAGGCCGGAGCGGGCCAGGTGGTCACGGCCGGTGCTGCGCTTGAGCTGTTCCAGGCGGCCGCCCTGATCCACGACGACATCATCGACCGTTCGGATACCCGGCGGGGCGGTCCCAGCGTGCACCGCCGCTTCAGCCAGCTGCACACCTCCCAGGGCTGGGCACTGGACAGCGAACGGTTTGGCCAGGCGGCAGCCATCCTTGCTGGCGACCTTTGCCTGTCCTTCAGCGAGGAGGCGTTCACCGATATCGGCGACCGGGCTGCGTCAGGGAGCAGGGCCAGGCTCATCTTCAACCTCATGCGCGCAGAGGTAATGGCCGGCCAGTACCTGGACATCCTGGAAGAAGTGGCGGGTCCGGTCCGGGACCGCGCCGGCGCCGTGGGCAGGGCACAGTCGATTATCAGGTTCAAGAGCGCCAAGTACTCGACCGAACACCCGCTCGCCCTGGGCGGAGCCCTTGCTGGGGCTTCCAATGAATTGCTCCGCGGCTATTCCGCGTTCGCCCTTCCGCTCGGGGAAGCCTTCCAGCTCCGCGATGACGTCCTGGGCGTGTTCGGTGATCCGCTCACCACGGGCAAGCCGGCGGGCGACGATTTGCGCGAAGGAAAGCGGACCGTTCTGGTGGCCCTTGCTCTGGACCAGGCCTCGCCGGAGGAGTCCGCGTTTATCGACGCCAGGCTGGGCACGCCCGACCTGTCTGAATCTGACATCGTCGAAATTCGACGGATTATTGAAGATTCCGGAGCGCTGCAGGCCACCGAGGTCCTTATTTCTGAATTCGGGGCTGCAGCATTCGACGCCCTTGACGGGCTTCCGTTGGACGAGTTGCCCAAGACCGCCCTGCGGAGGCTGGCTGAAGCGACCGTCAGCCGAGCCTCCTAAAAGCGGCAATCACCAGGCCAGAGTCTGGGCCCTGCGCCTGATTTCGGTCTTGCGGCCTTCCCGCAGGGCATCAATAGGGCGGCCGCGCAGTGACTCGTCGGCCGTAAACAGCCACCTAATAAGGTCTTCGTCCGAGTAACCGGCATCCGCCAGCACCACGATGGTCCCCTTAAGGCTGTCCACTACCTGGCCGTCCTGGATAAATTCCGCGGGAACGGACCGGATCTTCCGCTCTCCCACGCGCAATGCGGCCAGGGCGTGCTCGTCGATCAGGCTGTGGACCTTGGTTACTGAAACATCCAACAAACGGGCGACGTCGGGCAGCGGCAGCCACTCGCCCACCAGGTTTTCTACGTTATTCACGGATCAAGGTTGCCACGCTGCCCGCCCCGGCGCCTAGTCGAGGCAATTCGTTCGGCTCCTGGCTTGCGGACACTCCCAAAAAGCCGCCATTGCATGGAATCCCAAATTTCTTGTGCTAAACGCAAATCCGTGAGAGATTCACATTTATAACAGTTGTAACACTAATAACTTGAGTCACAGTAGTATCAAGATTGACAGCGGCATCCCCGTCCGCGTCCGCACCCGCAGTTGAGAAGAGGATTCCTTCCGATGACGATGTCCCGCTCGCCCAAGCAGCCCCCCAAGCCGAGTCTGCCAATGATTGCCGCCACCACTGCGGCCCTGCCAGCGGTCATATTGTCATCCTTGGCCCTCGCGCAGCCCGCCGCCGCCCAGCAGCCTGCTCGGAACATCCCCAACAGCCTGGCAGCGGCCATGAAGGCCCAGGCCGCTGCGAAGGCGGCCGGCACGGTCATTCCCGCTGCTGTTGTCTCCACCACCGTTCCGGCGGCTTTCCAACCCGCGCAGCCGGCGGCACCGGCCGAGTACACGATTGCCCGCGGCGATACCGTCAGCGCGATCGCCGGCCGCTTCGGCCTGGACACGGGGGAAATCCTCAAGCTGAACAACCTGCAGGCCAGCACCATCATTTACCCGGGACAGAAACTCAAGCTGTCCGGCACAGCCCAGCCAGCCGCTGCTGCACCGGCCGCCGCCCCGGCAGCGCCCGCCCCCGCCGGTGGGGCAACCTACACGGTGAAGCCGGGTGACACCCTGGGTGCCATCGCAGCAAAGCACAACGTGGCCCTTTCCGATGTCTTCGCCTGGAACAACCTCTCCATGCGTTCCATCATCTACCCCGGCCAGAAGGTCAAGGTGGGTGGCGGCGGCTCCGCGCCCGCCCCTGCGGCCCCTGCCCCGGCCCCGGCCGCTCCGGCACCTGCACCTGCGCTGGCAGCCACCTCAGCGCCGGCAACCGGTTCGTACACCATCAAAGCCGGAGATACGTTGTCGGCCATTGCGTCCCGGCACGGGGTGAAGTTGTCAGACCTCCTCTCCACGAACAAGCTGGGCATGAACTCTGTTATCTACCCCGGCAGCAAACTGGTCATTCCCGGCAGCTCAGGCCAGCCGGCTCCGCAGCCCGCGGCGGCAGCGCCGCAGCCCGGTGCCGCTCCCCTGGTGCCCAGTTCCTTCCTGGGTTTCAGCTACCCGGCCGCCGTCGTCAGCTCCGCGAACGAAAACAAGGCCCTGCTGAATGCTTCGCCCGTTCCCTCCCGGGACGAAATGAAGAACATCGTTGCGGACACTGCACGCCGCATGGGTGTGGACCCCTCCCTGGCCCTTGCTTTCGCATTCCAGGAATCCGGCTTCAACCAGCGCGCTGTGTCACCGGCCAACGCCATCGGCACCATGCAGGTCATTCCCAGCTCGGGGCAGTGGGCGTCCGACTTGGTGGGACGGAAGCTGAACCTGCTGGATCCGTATGACAACGCCGCAGCCGGTGTGGCCATCATCCGCCAGCTGCTGGCTACCAGCAAGGACCAGGACACCGCTATCGCCGGTTACTACCAGGGCCAGTACTCGGTGAGCAAATACGGCATGTATGACGACACCAAGGCGTACGTGGCTGCCATCAGGGCGCACCAGAAAAACTTCCGCTGAGTCCCCGGCCACTGGCCGGTGCATCAGCGCGGGTCCGAACCGTTACCGGTTCGGACCCGTTTTCGTTTCGGACGCGTTTCTCTGCGGGATTAGGATCGTAAGGTGCAGGAACACGTGTCAGACCCAGTTGTAGGAACGCTGGTGGACAACCGCTACGCAGTCACCTCCAGGCTTGCCCGTGGCGGAATGTCCACTGTCTACCTGGCCGTAGACCAAAGACTGGACCGTGAGGTGGCACTGAAGGTGCTGCACCCCCACCTCGCTGCTGACGAAAACTTCCTGGGCAGGCTGGGCCGCGAAGCAAAAGCGGCTGCCCGGCTCTCGCATCCGCACGTGGTGGGTGTCCTGGACCAGGGAAACGACGGCAATACCGCTTATCTCGTGATGGAGTACATCAAGGGCCACACGCTGAGGGATGTCCTCAGGGACAGGGGCGCCCTGCCGCCCCGGCTGGCGCTGGCGCTGATCGATCCAGTAGTGGAGGGGCTGGGCGCGGCACACGCTGCCGGTTTTATCCACCGGGACGTGAAGCCCGAAAACGTCCTGATCGCCGATGATGGCAGGATCAAGATCGGCGACTTTGGACTGGCCCGTGCCGTCACCAGCTCAACCAGTACCGGGGCGCTGATCGGGACGGTGGCCTACATCTCTCCGGAGCTGGTGCTGGGCAGGCCGGCGGACGCACGCAGCGACGTGTATTCCGTGGGCATCATGCTGTACGAAATGCTGACCGGCAGGCAGCCGTTCGAGGGCGAAGTGCCCATCCAGGTGGCCTACCAGCACGTCAACGGAACGGTGGGGCCGCCGTCGGACCTGGTGCCGCGGCTGGCCGCCGAAGTGGACGAACTGGTGCAGTGGTGTACAGCCAACGATCCGGAGAACCGGCCGGTGGACGGCAACGCCCTGCTCCAGGAACTGCGGCACATCCGGACCAACCTCAGCGATGCCGAGCTGGACCTGCAGCCTCCCGCGGCCGCTGCCGCGGCGTCCCGGCACCAGACCGAGGTCCTGGCCCGCGGCAGCAACCCAACAACCCTGATGCCTCCGTCCCGGCCGGCTGCGCCCGGCCACCCGCCCGGACATAGCCTCCGGGCTCAGGAGCGGGTGCAGGACCGGGCGGGACAGGCGGCCCCAGCTGCCCAGGTGGCATACCAACAGCGTCCCGGACTTGCACTGCCCGACGACGACGATGCCGACAGCGGTTGGTCTCCCCCGCCGCCGCGGCTGGGCAAGCGGGCCCAGCGCCGGGCGGACAAGGAAAACGAGAAACTTCGCGCGCTGGCTGCCGCCACTCCGGTACGTACGCTTCGGGAAGGTAATCCGCGCCGCCGCGGCATTCTTTGGGTCCTGGTGCTGGTCATCGCTGCACTCCTGGCAACGGGCGCGGGCTGGTTTTTCGGAATGGGCCCGGGCGCTGCGGCCGCCGTGCCGGCCGTCGCCAACAAGACAGTGGCGCAGGCCCAGCAACTGCTGGGCGCAGTGGGCTTCCGGTCCACCACGAGCGACGTCTTCGACGATGAAGTGCCGACGGGACTGGTGGTAGGCAGCGAGCCCGCCGCAGGGACGGAAATCCGGAAGTTCCAGCCGGTTTCCCTTCTGGTTTCAAAAGGTCCCCAGCTCTTCCCTCTGCCGAAACTAACAGGCGGAACCCTGGCCGAGGCGAAGAACTCCCTCAACGCCGGCGAAATGGCTCTGGGCACTGTTACCGAACGGTTCGATGAACAAGCGGCAGCCGGAACTGTCCTGGCACAGGATCCCGCTGCCGGCACCCCCGCCCGTCACGGCACTCCGGTCACGGTTGTCGTTTCAAAGGGCCCGCAGCCGATTCCCGTTCCTTCGGTAGTGGGGAAGACCGAGAAGGAGGCAGTCGCCGCGGTGAAGGCAGCAGGCCTCACAGCAGAAGTAGCCCGTGATGAGGTGTTCGACCGGAACATTCCGGAGGGGGCTGTCGTCAGTCAATCCCCCGCCAGTGGCACGCTGACCCGGGGCGGCACTGTCACGTTGACCATTTCCAAGGGCCCCAAAATGGTCAAGGTCCCCAGCTACGTCGGCAAGCAGGCATCAGACGCGCGCAAGGCGCTGGAGGCCCTGGGGTTCCAGGTAAAGGTGAACAACATTTTGGGCGGCTTCTTCGGTACGGTCCGCGACCAGTCACCGGTGAACAAGGAGGTCCCGGAGGGCTCGGTCATCACCATCACGGTGGTGTAGCCGAAGGTGGGCCGGCCGTGCCGGCCCACCGCCAGTCCTAGTGTTTGGCGAGGGCGCCGGCCACCAGGAAAGCCATTTCGAGTGACTGCATGTGGTTGAGGCGGGGATCGCAGACAGACTCGTAACGGTCCAGGAAGGCCTCCTGGTCGATCGGGTCCGCGCCGCCCAGGCACTCGGCCACGTCGTCGCCGGTCATCTCAACATGCAGGCCGCCCGGCACCGTTCCCAGTCCGTGGTGTACCTCGAAGAAGCCGCGCACCTCGTCGATGACATCATCGAAATTGCGCGTCTTGTAGCCGTTGGGCGACGTGACGGTATTGCCGTGCATGGGATCCGTGACCCACAGGACCTGGGCCCCGGACGCGGTCACCTTTTCGACGACGGCCGGCAGCTTTTCGCGGATGTTGCCGGCGCCCATGCGGGTGATGAAAGTAAGGCGGCCGGGCTCGCGGTCCGGGTCCAGCTTGTCGATCAGGCGCAGCGCGTCATCACCGGTGGTGGACGGGCCGAGCTTGACGCCGATGGGGTTGCGCACGCGTGAGAGGAAGTCGACGTGGGCGTGGTCCAGCTCCCGGGTGCGCTCCCCAATCCAGAGGAAGTGGGCGGAGGTGTCGTAGGGGAAACCGGTCCGGGAGTCGATGCGGGTCAGGGCGCGTTCGTAGTCCAGCAGCAGGGCCTCGTGGCTTGCGAAGAACTCCACCCGCTTGAGTGCTTCGAAATCGGCGCCGCAGGAAGCCATGAACTTGATGGCACGGTCGATGTCCCGGGCCAGCGACTCGTAGCGGGCGTGGGCCGGGTTCTCGGTGAACCCCTTGTTCCACTGGTGCACCGAGCGCAGGTCTGCGAAGCCGCCCTGGGTAAAGGCCCGGATGAGGTTCAACGTGGAAGCAGAGGTGTGGTACGCCCGCAGCATGCGCGCGGCGTCGTGGCCGCGTGACTCGGGGGTGAAGTCGTAGCCGTTGACAATGTCGCCGCGGTAGGCGGGGAGGGTAACCCCGTCACGGGTTTCGTCGTTGGAGGAGCGCGGCTTGGCGAACTGGCCTGCCATCCGGCCCATCTTGATCACGGGCATCGCGGCGCCGTAGGTGAGCACCACCGCCATCTGGAGGATGGTCTTGACCCGGGCGCTGATCTTGTCCGCCGTGGCGGCCTCGAAGGTTTCGGCGCAATCGCCGCCCTGCAGCAGGAACGCTTTGCCCTGGGCGGCAGCAGCCAGCCGCTCACGCAGCACGTCCACTTCGCCGGCGAACACCAGCGGCGGGAGGACGGACAATTCCTTCACCGAAGCCTCGAAAACCTTCGGGTCCTGCCAGCTGGGCTGCTGGGAGATGGGAAGGTCCCGCCAGTGGTCCAGTCCGGGATAATTGGCCGCGCCGCTCTGGGCGGTGCTGGACAGCGAAAAGGCGGGTTTTGCAGATAGCTCAGTCACCCTCTAAGACTAACGGCAGTCCAAGAGCGGTGGACACCGGGCCGTCACGCTGCCTGCTTGCCCCGTCACAACCGCTGTGCGTTGCGCCGGAAGGTTCCGCTACCCCGCCGCTGATGTGCCGGCGTCGTCAGTTACATCGGGGCGCCCGGACGCCGGACTGCCGGGGCCGGAACCACTGTCCTGGACAAATCCGCCGTGGGAGGCAAGCGGCTCGGCCGCGGCATCCGGTTCCCCGGGACCGCCGGCGAGCCGGAGCTTCACGACGGCGGCGTATTCGTCCACATATTCCTGCCCGGAGAGCCGCAGCAGTTGGGACATGATCTCGTCCGTGACCTTGCGCTGGACCGTCCTGTCCTCTGCCTGCTCCCGGTACTGGCTGAAGTCCAGCGGCTCACCAAAGATCATCCCGATCCTGCGGATGTTTGGCAGCCGCTTGCCGATGGGCTGGACCTTGTCAGTGCCGATCATGGCAACCGGAATCACGGGGACGCCAGCCTGCAGAGCGAGTCTGGCAACGCCCACCTTGCCCCGGTACAAGCGCCCGTCGGGACTTCGCGTGCCCTCCGGGTAGATGCCCAGCAGGCCGCCTGCGTTCAGCACGTCCATCCCGGCGGTGAGGGACGCGGCCGATGCAGCACCACCGGACCGGTCCATGGGCAACTGGTTGGTGAGCCGGAAGAACGCGGCCGTCAGCCTGCCTTTGACTCCCGTGCCCGTGAAGTATTCGGACTTGGCCAGGAAGACCACGGGCCGCCGCACCATGAGCGGCATGAAAATGGAATCAGAAAATGAAAGATGGTTGGAGGCGATGATGGCCGCCCCCTGCGCCGGAATGTTGTCCAGGCCCTTCACCCAGGGCCGGAACAGCAGCTTGAGCACCGGACCGAGGAAGATCCTTTTCATGACCCAATAGAACACGTGGTGAACCTCTCCGGAAGGCAGCCCCCAGGCCCTGCATCGGGCCTGGCCAGCGATTCAATGCAACCCTACTCTAGTGAGATTTGGCTGGAACAGTGACACGATGGAGACATGACTGAAAGCAGCATTCCGTCCCGTCCGGCCGCTTTCAGCTATCCAGGCCACGGCGCCAACGCCCGCACCGGAGTGGCAATTTGCCACGGATTCACGGGCAGCCCGCTGAGCGTCATGCCGTGGGCCCGGCACCTGGCAGAGCTGGGGTACGCGGTGTCCGTCCCCCTGCTGCCGGGGCATGGAACAGACTGGCGCCAGCTTGCGCAGACAGGCTGGCAGGACTGGTACGGCAGCTACGAAAAGGCTTTCCTCGACCTCGCCGGGCGGACGGACGCCTGTTTCACCGCGGGCCTGTCGATGGGCGGTGCCATCGCACTGCTCGCGGCATCCCGCCATCAGGTGGCAGGGGTCAGCGTGGTTAACCCGGGGCTGAGCTTCTATGACCGGCGGGTGCGGATCATCGGCCTGCTCAAATACTTCCAGCGGACCACTGTTCCCATCCAGGAGGACCAGCCCACGGCGCCAGCGACGGATGACGGCGACTACTCACTGACCCCCCTGGCTGCTGTGCATGAACTCAAGAAACTGTTCGGCGCAGCCGTGCGCGGCCTGCCCCGGGTGGACGCCCCCGTCCAGGTCTTCAAGTCGCGCACCGATGCTGTAGTCCCGCCTACGTCGCTGGCGCTGCTGCGTAAAGGGCTGGGCGGCCACCTCACGGAAGTGACGGACCTTGCCAGCAGCGGTCATGTGGCTACTCTGGACGTTGACGCGCCCGCGATTTTCGCCAGGTCGGGAGAGTTCGTCGCCGCCCACACCCGCCGCATCAGCACTTTGGAGACGCCATGACGTCCGGTCCGGACCACAGCCCGTTCACCAGCGCCTTCAGCGGTGAAGGCGCCCGCACGGGGGTGGTACTGTCCCACGGCTTCACGGGAAGCCCCCATGGCCTGCGTGCCTGGGCTACGGCATTCGCCGCGGCCGGTTTCGCCGTCCGGATGCCGCTGCTGCCGGGGCATGGGACCACATGGCAGGACCTTGCCCGGACCCGCTGGCAGCAATGGCACGGCGCCCTGGACGATGCCTTCCAGGAACTGGACGCCGAGTGCGACCAGGTCTTTGTGGCAGGCCTGAGCATGGGCGGCGCCCTGGCCCTGCGCCTCGCCGCCACCCGTCCCGTCTCCGGAGTGCTGCTGGTCAACCCCGGCCTGGTGGTAGACGATCCCCGGGCGCCGCTGGCCGGAATCCTCAAGCTGGTGCTGAAGAGCACCCCGTCCATTGGCAATGACATCCTCAAGGCAGGCGTGGACGAGGGCGCGTATGCCCGCACGCCCGTGGCCGCGGCCCATGAACTTAATAAGATGTTCAAGGACACGGTCCGGCTCCTCCCCCGGATCACCGCACCCGTCCAGGTGTACCGCTCCACCGTGGACCACGTGGTGTCCGATGCGAGCATGGACGTCCTGCGGCGCGGGCTGGCACACGCGCCCCTCGAAGTGGTCCGGCTGGAGAACAGCTACCACGTGGCCACCCTGGATAACGACGCCGACCGTATCTTCGAGGGGTCGGTGGACTTTATCCGGCGGGTGCTGGCGGCAGGCCCGGACAGCCCCACAGCACCGGGACAGGAGGAGGTCCGCAGTGAACAGGCCTGACTCCGGGCAGCCGGACCAGGGCGCCAACCAGGACGACGCCGTGTGGCTGGACCTGGTGGCACGGCTCGAATCGGACACCGTGGCGATCCGCCCCGAGTCCCCGGCACCCGGGGAACAACTGCCCACCGGGACGGCAGCCGCTGCGCCGGAGGCGCCGGAGCGCTCCTCCTTCCGCGACTTCGATCCCCTGGGACTGGCGGGGGCGCCGCCCGCCGAACTCTCTGCGGCGGAGCGCCAGGGGGCGGCAGGCGGTCAGGACAACCTTGGTGCGGGCGAATCTCCGGAGGATCCGCGGGACTATTCCCCGGAGGGACCGCGGGATTATGAGGTGGACGACGGCGATGCGGAGTTCGTGCCGGAGGAACCCCCCAGCCTGGCCGGCACCGATCCCCTGACGATGCTGGCCTGGCTTGGGGCCGTGGGGGGACCTGTGGCGCTGCTGATGTCGGCGATGTTCTGGCGCTCGGCACCCCTGCTGGCCATCATCGGCATTGTTGCAGCGTTCGTCCTGGGGACGGTGTTCCTGATCATGAAGCTCCCCCAGGACAAGAACGGTGACGACGACGGCGCCAGGGTCTAGCTTCCTGGCCGCAGCCCTGCCGCCCCTTGTTCCGGCGTCGTCAACTGCGGACGCGGCTGCTGACGCGCGAAAGATCCGCGGCGCCGATGAGGCCCGCATTGGGACCAAGGGCCGCCAACTCAATCCCGGCGGCGGGGCGGAAGCCGCGGCCCGTCAGGTTCCGTGCGAACGCCTTGCGGGCCGGCTCCACCAGCAGGTCCCCCGCTGAGCACAATCCCCCGCCGATAACGAAAAGACCGGGGTCCAGCGCTGCTGCCAGGTTGGCAAGCCCAAGGCCGAGCCACTCGCCGACTTCCTCGATCAGTTCCCGCGAGGCGCGGTCGCCGGCCAGGGCCAGTTCCGTCACAATGGCTCCGGTGATGTCCTCGGGATGTCCGCCCACGGCTGCCAGCAGGTCCTGGGCCACCGGAGAATTGGACCGGGCCAGGAGCCTGGCCTCCCGGCCCAGTGCGTTGCCGGAAGCGTACTGTTCCCAGCATCCCCGGTTGCCGCATTCGCACCGGTGTCCGCCCGGCATGATGATCTGGTGGCCGAACTCCCCTGCCACGCCGAACCGGCCGCGTTCCACCCTGCCGTCCAACACCATGGCACCGCCGATGCCGGTGCCCAGCGTGATGCAGACCAGCCGGTCTTCCCCCTGGCCGGCACCGAAGCGCCACTCAGCCCAGGCCGCGGCGTCGGCGTCGTTGGTCAGCAGCACCGGGCGGCGGAGCAGCCGCTGGAGGTTCTCACGCAACGGCTCGTTGCGCCAGGCCAGGTGCGGGCTGAAAAGCACGGTTCCACCGGCCAGGTCCATCCAGCCTGCAGCACCGATGCCGACTGACCAGATGCGGTGCCCCCGGCCCAACTCCTCCACCAGCTCCACGATGACCTGCTCCACGGCCCGGGGATCGGTTCCCGGGGTGGATCGGCGTGCCTCGCTGAGGATCCTGCCTTCAGCGTCCACCACGCCGGCGGCTACCTTGGTTCCCCCAATGTCTATCCCGATGGCAAGTCCCTTGCGGCCCAGGCGCAGGTGCCCGCCGACACCCCCGTGCAGTTGACCCGCGCGGTGCGAGGCGGGACGGCGGCGCCAAGGGGCCGGTCTTCTGAGGGGGCCGGCCTGGTCGCCGGGCAACGGTCCGTACATAGTGCACCATTCTAGGCGGGCGGAAGGATTGTCTTGACATACAGGGGCCCATGCCGCGCCCGTTGACGTCTAAGTTACTCGCCAGTAGGTTTATGTACTGCACGGTTCCGCCGGTGGTACTAGTCTTTAGGCAAACCCCTGCGCGGGACTTCAGATATCAAAGGAGCTATAGTGCGCGAATTCAGTGTTCCGCCCCTGGTTGTTGTCCCACCGGAAACCAACATCACGGATCTGGTGTTGCGGCAGGCGGGCAAGGCCAGCAACCCTGCACTGTTTTCCCGCCTGGACTCCGCAGGTTCCTGGCGCGACGTGTCCGCCACAGACTTCCTTGCAGACGTGAAGGTCCTCGCCAAGGGACTCATCGCCAGTGGAGTGGGCGCAGGTGACCGTGTTGGCATCATGTCCCGCACCCGTTACGAGTGGGCACTCGTGGACTTCTCCATCTGGTTCGCCGGAGGGGTTTCCGTTCCCATTTACGAAACCTCCTCCCCTTCCCAGGTTGCCTGGAACCTGGGGGACTCCGGTGCGGTGGCCGCGTTCGGCGAGTCCGCCCACCACGAGAACGTCATCCGCCAGGCCGTCACAGCCGAAGGGCTCACGGCAGTGCAACACGTGTGGCAGCTCGACGGCCAGGGCCTTGACGGCCTTCGCGAGGCGGGCCGCGATGTCAGCGACGAAGAACTGGAGTCCCGCCGCAGTGCAGCCGGACTCCACGACGTTGCCACCATCATCTACACCTCGGGCACCACGGGACGCCCCAAAGGCTGCGAACTCACGCACGGCAACTTCGTGGAACTCTCGGACAATGCGCTGGCAATCATCGGCGACATCGTCCACGAGAACGCCAAGACCATCATGTTCCTGCCGCTGGCGCATGTGTTCGCCCGCTTCATCTCGGTCCTTGCCATGGCTGCCGGCACCACCGTTGCCCACACCCCGGACATCAAGAACCTCCTGGCGGACCTGCAAAGCTACGAGCCCACCTTCATTCTTGCGGTGCCCCGCGTCTTCGAAAAGGTCTACAACTCTGCGCTGACCAAGGCTGAGGACGGCGGGAAGGGCGCCATTTTCCACCGGGCTGCCGACACTGCCATTGCATTTTCCAAGGCGCGCCAGGACGGCAAGGTGGGACTGGGCCTGAAACTCCGGCACGCCTTGTTCGACAAGCTGGTCTACGGCAAGCTGCGCGCGGCCATGGGTGGACACGTTGCCCACGCGGTGTCCGGCGGCGGCCCGCTGGGCGAGCGGCTGGGGCACTTCTTCCAGGGCATCGGGCTGCAGGTGCTGGAGGGGTACGGCCTCACCGAAACCACGGCCCCCATCACGGTCAACACCCCGTCACGGATCAAGATCGGCTCGGTGGGCAAGCCCCTTCCGGGAAACGCCGTGAAGATTGCCGACGACGGCGAGATCCTGGCCAAGGGAGTCTGCGTCATGCGCGGCTACTACAGGCGGGACGACCTCTCAGCAGAAGCATTCACGGACGGCTGGTTCCACACCGGGGACATCGGCCGGCTGGACGACGAAGGTTTTGTCTGGATCACCGGGCGCAAGAAGGAGATCATCGTCACCGCCGGCGGCAAGAACGTCATTCCCGCGTTGCTTGAGGACCAGATCCGCGCCGACGCCCTGGTGTCGCAGGTCCTGGTAGTAGGCGACAACAGGCCCTTCATCGGGGCCCTGGTGACCCTCGACCAGGAAGCGCTGCCGGGCTGGCTCCAGCGGCACGGCCTTCCAGCCAACACGAGCCTGGACGACGCAGCGGCGAATCCAGTAGTGAAGGCGGCGGTCCAGGACCTGGTCACCGCAGCAAATACGTCCGTTTCCCAGGCCGAGGCCATCAAGTCCTTCCGTATCGTTCCGGCAGACTTCACCGAAGCCTCCGGGCATCTGACCCCCTCCATGAAGGTGAAGCGGGCACAGGTGATGAAGGACTTCGAAACCGTGATCGAGGAGATGTACTCCGCCCCGCGTTCCTGACGCCCGCAACGACGAAAGGGTCCTTCACGATGTGAAGGACCCTTTCGTCGTCTTGCCGGCTGTTACTGCTCGATGACCAGCAGCAGGTCCCCGCCCTGGACCTGCTCCACGGCGGAGATGGCGAGGCGGGAAACCTTGCCGCCTACCGGCGTCGTAATGGACGCCTCCATCTTCATGGCCTCAATGGTTGCCACGGTGTCTCCTGCCTTGACCGTATCGCCGGGCTTGACCGTGACGGTGACGGCGCCTGCGAACGGGGCGGCCACCTGGCCGGGCTGGGCGGGATCGGCTTTCTCAGCGGCCTTGACGTTGCTGACCACCGAACGGTCGCGCACCATCACGGGCCGGGACTGGCCATTGAGGGTGCACATGACGGTGCGCATGCCCTTTTCATCCGGCTCCGAGACGGCCTCCAGGGACGCGATCAGCCGGACACCGCGCTCCAGCTGGATCTCGTGCTCGGTGCCGCGCTGCAGCCCGTAAAGGTAGTCGCGGGTATCCAGGACGGAAATGTTGCCGTACGTCTCCACGCTCTTCAGGTAGTCCTTGGTGGGCCCGTCGAAGAGCAGCCGGTTAAGCGTATGCTGGCGGGTCTTGGAGTCGGACTTCAGTGCGGCGCTGTCCTCGGCGCTGAGCTCCACGTCACGGACCTTTACGCTCCGGCCCTGCAGGGCCTTGGTGCGGAAGGGCTCGGGCCAGCCGCCGGGAGGATCACCGAGCTCGCCGGAAAGGAACCCGATCACGGAGTCCGGGATGTCGTAGTTTTGCGGGTTCGCCTCGAAATCGGCGGGATCGGCATTGAGGCCCACCAGGTGCAGGGCGAGGTCGCCCACCACCTTGGAGGACGGTGTCACTTTCACCAGGTGGCCCAGGATGCGGTCCGCTGCCGTGTACATATCCTCGATGGCTTCGAAGCGCTCCCCCAGTCCCAGGGCCATGGCCTGCTGGCGCAGGTTGGACAGCTGGCCGCCGGGGATCTCGTGCTTGTAGACGCGGCCGGTGGGGCCCGGCAGGCCGGACTCGAACGGCGCGTAGACGCGGCGGACGGCCTCCCAGTACGGCTCGAGCGAGCTGACAGCGTCCAGGCTGAGGCCGGTGTCCCGTGGCGTGTGGGCCAGGGCTGCAACAAGGGCCGACGCCGAGGGCTGGCTGGTGGTGCCGGCCAGCGAGGCGGACGCGACGTCCACAGCGTCAACACCTGCGTCGACGGCCGCCAGCAGGGTGGCCAACTGCCCGCCCGCGGTGTCATGGGTATGCAGGTGGACCGGCAGGTCGAAGCGCTCCCGCAGGGCCGCCACCAGCTTGGCCGCAGCGGCCGGCCGCAGCAGGCCCGCCATGTCCTTAATAGCCAGGATGTGGGCTCCGGCGTCGACGATCTTCTGCGCCAGCCCCAGGTAGTAGTCCAGGGTGTAGAGCTTCTCTTCCGGGTCCAGCATGTCCCCTGTGTAGCAGAGCGCCACTTCGGCGACCGCGGTGCCGGTGGCCCGGACCGCGCGGATGGCGGGGGCCATCTGGCTGACGTCGTTCAAGGCGTCGAAGATACGGAAGATGTCGATGCCCGTGGCTGCGGCCTCGTTCACGAAGGCCTCGGTGACCTCTTCCGGGTAGGGCGTGTAGCCCACGGTGTTCCGGCCCCGCAGCAGCATCTGGATGCAGACGTTCGGCATGGCCTTGCGCAGGGAAGCGAGCCTGTCCCAGGGGTCCTCCCCCAGGAAGCGCAATGCGACGTCGTAGGTGGCTCCACCCCACGCCTCGACGGAGAGCAGCTGCGGAAGGAGTGCCGTGACGGCAGGGCCCGCGGCAACCAGGTCGCGGGTGCGGACACGGGTGGCCAGCAGGGACTGGTGCGCGTCACGGAAGGTGGTGTCGGTGACGGCGACGGGGTTCTGCTCGCGCAGCGCCCTCGCGAAGCCTTCCGGACCCAGCTCCAGGAGTCTCTGGCGTGAACCCGGCGCTACCTGCATGCCCTTGACGTCAGGCAGCTTGTTGGAGGGATCGGAGTGCACGGTCAGTTCACCGTTGGGCTTGTTAACAGTGATGTCAGCCAGCCAGGTCAGGAGCTTGGTGCCGCGGTCGGCCGAGACGCGCGCCTTGAGCAGTTCCGGGCGCTGGTCAATGAAGTTGGTGGCCACGTCCCCGGCGATAAAGTCCGGGTCATCCAGCACAGCCTGGAGGAAGGCGATGTTCGTGGAGACTCCGCGGATGCGGAATTCGGCCAGGGCCCGGCGGGCGCGGGCAACAGCGGCCGGGTAGTCCCTGCCGCGGCAGGTGAGCTTGACCAGCATGGAGTCGAAATGGGGGCTGATTTCTGCGCCGGAGTAGACCGTGCCGCCGTCCAGCCGCACGCCGGCGCCGCCGGCCGAGCGGTAACCGGTGATCTTTCCGACGTCGGGGCGGAAACCGTTGGCCGGATCTTCCGTGGTGATGCGGCTCTGCAGCGCGGCGCCGCGAAGCTTGACGGTGTCCTGTGAGAGTCCAAGGTCGGCGAGGGTCTCGCCGGAGGCGATCCGCATCTGGGCCTGGACCAGGTCCACGTCCGTGACTTCCTCGGTGACCGTGTGCTCCACCTGGATACGCGGGTTCATTTCGATGAAGACGTGCTGGCCTGCCCGTTCGCCCTCGGTATCCACCAGGAACTCGACCGTACCGGCGTTGACGTAATTCAATGCCTTGGCGAACTTCACCGCATCGCGGTAAAGCGCCTGGCGGATCCCCTCGTCCAGGTTGGGGGCCGGGGCGATCTCGATGACCTTCTGGTGCCGCCGCTGGATGGAACAGTCACGCTCGAAAAGGTGCATGACGTTGCCTTCGGCGTCCGCAAGGATCTGCACTTCGATGTGCCGCGGGCGGAGGACCGCCTGTTCCAGGAACATGGTGGGGTCACCGAAGGCCGCGTCCGCTTCGCGCATGGCCGATTTCAGGGCCTCGGGCAGAGCCTCGCGGGTATCCACCCGGCGCATGCCGCGGCCGCCGCCGCCTGCCACAGCCTTGGCAAAGATGGGGAAACCGATCTCATCGGCAGCAGCCAGGAGCTCGTCCAGGTCCTTGGACGGCTCACTGGACTTCAGGACCGGGACGCCGGCCTCGCGGGCCGCCTTCAGGGCGGCGACTTTGTTGCCTGCAAGCTCCAGCACCTCGGCCGGCGGGCCCACAAAAGTAATGCCGGCTTCCTTTGCCGCACGGGCCAGCTCCGGGTTTTCGGACAGGAAGCCGTAGCCCGGGTAGATGGCGTCCGCGCCGGACTCCCTGGCAACCCGTACCACCTCCGCCACGTCCAGGTACGCCCGGACGGGATGCCCTTCCTCGCCAATCAGGTACGCCTCGTCCGCTTTCTGGCGGTGGATCGAGTTTCGGTCCTCTTGGGGAAAAACGGCTACGGTCTTGGCGCCCAGCTCGTAGCCGGCGCGGAAGGCCCTGATCGCGATTTCACCGCGGTTGGCCACCAGAATTTTGGAAAACATGCTTCTCCTGCATCTTTGCGGGTGGATCGATGAGTGGTCACAGTGTCTAGGAGCCACAAGGGCAAACACAAATCTTTGTGGCAACAGTCACAGATTTTCCCGTCATGTCCCGATCGCTTTTCAGCCTGGCTGGCTGAAACCGCCCCGGGAGCACAGTCGGTGCCATGCCGACGCCCGGGAAGGCAGGATTCGCCGACGCATCAACATATGATGAGTAGGGCGGCAGGACCGTCCGGCTTCGGCTCTGCCGAGGCAAACATTACCCCCAACACGGCATCCGGCGTTAGGTTTTGGTCTCTCAAGTGCAAGTAGTCAGCATCAGCAGCCTCAAGGGTGGAGTCGGCAAGACTTCCGTCACCACAGGATTGGCGTCTGCGGCGCTGGCCGCGGGAGTACGCACGCTCGTGGTGGACCTGGATCCGCACGCCGACGCCACCACGGCCCTCGGCGTACAGCCCGGCGACCAGCTGGATATTGGCCGGATGCTCAAGAGTCCGCGCAGGGCGAAACTGGCGGAGAACGTGGTGCGCAGCAGCTGGGCCGACCGCACCCCATCCAACGGCTCCGGGCCCGCCGTGCTGGATGTCGCCGTCGGCTCTGCCTACACCGGAATCTACGACCGGCCGGACCTTGGCCGCCGTGACCTGCGCAGGCTTTCCACCGTGCTTGCCGCCACCGGTGATTACCAGCTTGTCCTGATCGATTGCCCGCCGTCGCTCAACGGCCTGACGCGCATGGCGTGGGCGGCCAGCGACAAGGTGGCCCTGGTCGCCGAACCGGGCCTGTTCTCGGTAGCCGGCACCGAACGCACCATGCGGGCCATCCAGCTGTTTAGGCAGGAGTTTGCGCCCAATCTGTCACCCGCAGGCATCGTGGCCAACCGCGTCCGGAGCGGCTCCTCCGAACACACCTACCGCCTGGCGGAGATGGAATCCATGTTCGGCGACCTCCTGCTCAGCCCCCGCATTCCCGAGCAGGCCAACTGGCAACAGATCCAGGGCGCGGCCCACCCGGTCCACCACTGGCCCGGGGACTCGGCCAAGTCCGCGGCCGGGCTGTTTGACGACCTGCTGTCCAACCTGATGGCAGCCGGCAAGGGCCTGCGCAGCCGCGCGCGCTGAGCCCGCTTCAACAAGGCAGGACACAAAAGGGCCGCCCTCCAACTGGAGGGCGGCCCTTTTGTGTTAAGTATGTGTACGGGTCAGCTGATCTTCCGGGCTGCCCGCCGCTTGCTCAATTCGTCGTCGGGAAAGGACTGCTCGGCGGCGTGCTCGCTGGGCAGGGAGGCGAGGCTGCCTTCCACCTCACGCCAGACGCGTCCCACGGCGATGCCGAAAACGCCCTGGCCGCCCTGGACCAGGTCAATGACCTCATCGGCGGACGTGCACTCGTAGACGCTGGCGCCGTCGCTCATGAGTGTGATCTGGGCCAGATCCTCAACGCCGCGCTCCCGCAGGTGTTCGACAGCGGTGCGGATCTGCTGGAGGGATACCCCGGTGTCGAGGAGCCGTTTGACCACCTTGAGCACCAGGATGTCGCGGAACCCGTACAGCCGCTGCGAGCCGGATCCTGCGGCGCCGCGGACGGCCGGCTCCACCAGGCCCGTGCGGGCCCAGTAATCAAGCTGGCGGTAGGTAATCCCTGCTGCCTTGCAGGCCGTCGGACCACGGTAGCCGGCGTCCTCGTCCAGTACTGGAAGATCCTCGGTGAACAGGAGGCCCTGGGCACCGCTCGCTGGCACAGCAACACCAGCCGTGGGCTGCTTCAGCCCGCCTGCTTCGCCTTTGGGACTCACCTGGATCCTCCTTGTCGTACGCTCCCGGGAACTGATACGGCAGCCTTGGCATGAAGACCATGCGTGTAATTATTCCGCGGGGCGCACTTTCCAGTGTGACCTGCGCGGCTGCCGTAAGCAAGGGAACTTGATACTTCGACGTTAGGCCTGGCGGGTCCCCAGGTCAAAGACCTACGGGGCTTGGAGAAGGCGTGTCGAAACTTTCAGGCTTAACTTTAACCTTAACGTGACCTTAGCCGTCGAAATCCTCGGGTTCCACGTCGTCAAGGAACTCACGGAAGCGGCGCAGTTCGCGTTCCTCATCCACGGTGGGGCCGGGCTCGGCGTCTTCACCCTCGTCGTGCTCAGTGATGCGGACACCGGCCTCATCCATCACCGAATCGGCGCACCAGATCCGGCATTTTGCGCGGAGGGCGACGGCAAGGGCGTCGGACGCCCGGGAGCTCACCGTGGTTCCGTTTTCGAACTGCAGCTGCCCGTAGAAGATGTTGTCCTCCACGGCGACAATGTTGACACTGACCACGGAGTGGCCCAGGGACTCCACAACGTCCACCAGGAGATCATGCGTCATGGGCCGGGGCGGGACCACGCCCTGCTGGGCGAGGGCGATGGCGCTGGCTTCCGGGGTGCCGATCCAAATGGGGACATGGCGTTCGCCGTGCATCTCCTTGAGCAGGACCAGCGGCTGGTTGGAAGGCAGTTCGATCCGAACGCCTACAATCTCGACTTCGATCATCAGATGTCCATGCGTGAGATGTGGTCCTGCACCAGGGCCCGGTGCAGGGTGAGGCAGAGGTCACTGATCTCGCGGGCGGCCTCCGCCGCGCGTGCTTGTGAAGCCGAGTCCTTGCGCGAGGCGAGCGGCGCAACGGCGCGTTCCACCAGGCCGAATTCCCGTTCGGCCGCTGCCTGGAAGGGCCGCAGGTGCCGGGGTTCCAGGCCGTGGCTCTCCAACTGCACACAGGCACGCGCAACCTGGAGGGCATGCTCGTCGAACTGGCCGTTGCTGTGGCTGATCAGGCCAAAGCTCAGGAGTGACTGCAGCAGGGGCACGCTGGCACCGGATTCGGTGCGGAGCTGCTCCTCGCTCAGTTTCCGGCCGCGGTTCTGCAATTCGGCGGCCAGTTCATCAGAGACAATGCGCGGGGAAACCACGACGCCGGGCGGCAGGTTCTCCGGCCGCTCTCCCCTGTCGATGGCGTCAAGGTAGTCCTTGATGACTTTCAGGGGCAGGTACTGGTCCCGCTGCAGAGCCAGCACGAAGCGCAGCCGCTCCACGTCGCCGTCGGAATACTGCCGGTAGCCTGCCGGGGTCCGCCGGGGGTTGATGAGTCCCTTTTCCTCAAGGAACCGTATCTTCGAGGCAGTCATCCCCGGGAAGTCGGCGCTCAGCTGGGCGAGGACCTCGCCAATGTTCAAGACCTGGGGGCCCCGGCGTTCCGGTTGTGCCATTGCCACAGGCAGCGGTCCCCGGTTCAGCTGCGGCCTGCCGCCGTGGCAGGGCTCAGGTAGAAGGTGAGGCGGAACTTGCCGATCTGGACTTCGCTGCCGGACTTCAACTCCACGCGGTCCACCCGGTCATGGTTGACGTAGGTGCCGTTGAGGCTGTTCTTGTCCACCACCTCGAAGCTGCGGGCCGTGCGCCGGAATTCGACGTGGCGGCGTGAAACCGTGACGTCGTCCAGGAAGATATCCGCATCCGGGTGCCGTCCCGCGGTGGTCACGTCCGAGTCAAGCAGGAACCGGGCACCGGCGTTCGGGCCGCTGTGGGCCACGAGGAGCGCCGAACCGGCAGGCAGTGCTTCCACCCAGTTGCGTTCCTCGGAGGACAGCTTGGGAGCGATGGTGGGTGCATCGGTGATGGGAGTGAGATGGATCGAGGTGGTCTCCGACGCCTTAGCCGCACCCGTGCCGTATTCCCCCTCGGCAGGGTTGTGTCTGTGGCCAGCCATGGATTCCTCCTCTTTGACGTTGCAGGCATTAAACCCGCAACCAACGTTTACTCTCCGGCCCTGCCCGGCAGGTCCGGCACCGGCTCCCGATCCCGGCGTTGACGTGCGAAGACGCCTGGCCTGCAGGGCGGGGCCGGACCGGAATTACCGGTTAGCTTTAGCCTACCTGTTGTTCGTACTCGGATGCACTGAGCAGGGACTCAACGGCGTCAGGTTCGGCGAGTTTGACCTCGATGAGCCAGCCGTCGCCGTACGGGTCCGTGTTGATCAGGGCCGAATCGCTCTCCAGGGAGTCGTTCCGGGCCACCACTTCGCCGGAAACGGGTGCGTAGATGTCGCTCACGCTCTTGGTGGACTCAACCTCGCCCACCACTTCGTTTGCCGTAATCTTCGTGCCGACCTCGGGCATCTGGGCGTAAACGACATCCCCAAGCGCGTCCTGGGCAAAGTCGGTGATTCCCACGCGCACCACGCCGTCGGCATTCGGGGCGGTGACCCACTCATGTTCGGCGGTGTAGGACAGGTCTTCGGGAATGTTGCTCATGGGGGGCCTTTCATCGGGGTACGCGCCAATGTCAAAAGGGGCCCGCACATCGGGCCGCCGCTGAAAGTATAGGCACAACTGCCGGGGCCGGCGCGGGCCTTTCTGACAAGATGGGACCCATGAGTGCAAGCACCGGTGCAGCATTGACGGGGCAGGGCAGGTAAGCCATGCCGGAACTGCCGGAAGTCGCCGGCCTGGCCGCGTTCCTTGACGAACAGCTGCGGGGCTGCGCGGTCACCAAACTGCAGATTGTCTCCTTCGCCGTGCTCAAGACGGCTGACCCGCCCTTCACCGCCCTCGAGGGCCGCACCGTGTCCGGCGTCCGCCGGTTCGGGAAGTTCATCAGCATTGACACGGACGGCTTGTCCCTGGTGTTCCACTTGGCACGCGCAGGCTGGATGCGCTTCACGGACTCCCCCGCCGGCAACCAGCTCCGGATGGGCAAGGGCTTGATCGCGGTCCGCGCTGCTTTCTCCGGTCCGGACGGTCAACGCGGCCTCGACCTGACGGAAGCGGGCACCAAGAAAAGCCTGGCCGTCTACGTGGTGCGTGATCCGCAGGAGGTGCCGGGCATTGCCACGCTGGGCCCGGATCCCTTCACCGAGGCATTCGACGCCGACATGCTGGCGGAGATCCTTGCCAACAGTCCCCAGCAGATCAAGGGACTCCTGCGCAGCCAGAGCGTTATTGCCGGCATCGGCAACGCCTACAGTGACGAGATCCTGCACGCCGCCCGGATCTCACCGTTCGCCATTGCGAAGTCCCTGGACCGGGAGACCGTGCAGGTGCTGTATGACTCCATCCACGGTGTGCTGGGCGAAGCGCTGGCGGAGGCGGCCGGCAAGCCGCCCAAGGACCTGAAGGACGTCAAACGCAGCCACATGCGGGTGCATGCTCGCACCGGCCAGGCCTGCCCCGTCTGTGGTGACACGGTGCGGGAAGTCTCCTTCGCGGACACGGCCCTGCAGTACTGCCCCACCTGCCAGACCAAGGGCAAGACTCTGGCGGACCGGAGGACGTCGAAGTTCCTGAAGTAAGCCTTGGGTTTGATTCCAAATTACAGGCAAGCCCCTGAATTCAACCTGAAGACGCGGAAATGCCATGTCGCAACTGATGATCCAATTCGACTCGCATATATGCGCCGCGCAAATGCATATGCGCGTCGATGGGGATCAAGCCAAAAAAGCGGAAAGCGCCGGAGAAGTTCTCCGGCGCTTTCCGCTTTGTGGTCGGGCTGACAGGATTTGAACCTGCGACCCCTTGACCCCCAGTCAAGTGCGCTACCAAGCTGCGCTACAGCCCGCTGGTTCCGCCGTTCTCCGCTGAACCAAACCCGAAGGTTTTCATCAGCAGTCCGGCCGAACCACCTAGAAGAGCTTACACGATCCGGAGGGGTGCCAGTGACGCTTTCCCGTGATCAGCTCCAGGGTGTGTCGCAATTAACGCTTGCGGCCGCGCTTCTCACGCACGCGCATGCTGACCTCGATCGGGGTGCCCTCGAATCCGAAGGTCTCGCGCAGCCGGCGGGTGATGAACCGGCGGTATCCGGGGTCCAGGAAGCCCGTGGTGAACAGGACGAACTTCGGCGGCCGGCTGGAGGCCTGGGTGCCGAAGAGGATGCGGGGCTGCTTGCCGCCGCGGACCGGGTGGGGGTGGGCGGCCACGAGTTCGCCGAGGAAGGCGTTGAGGCGGCCGGTCGCGATGCGCTTGTCCCAGTTCTCCAGGGCCAGGTCCAGCGCAGGCACCAGGCGGTCCTTATGCCAGCCGGTCTTGGCCGAGATGTTCACGCGTGGCGCCCACTCGACGTGCGCCAGGTCCTGTTCGATCTCGCGCTCCAGGTAACGGCGGCGTTCGTCGTCAAGCAGGTCCCACTTGTTGAAGGCCAGGACCAGGGCGCGGCCGGATTCGATGGCCAGCTGGAGGATGCGGACATCCTGCTCGCTGAGAACCTCATCCACGGCAAGGAGCACGACGGCGACCTCCGCCTTTTCGAGCGCGGCCTGCGTCCGCAGCGAGGCGTAGTAGTCCGCGCCCTGGGCCATGTGCTGGCGGCGGCGGATGCCCGCGGTGTCGACGAAGCGCCAGGTGCGGCCGCCGAGTTCAATGAATTCGTCCACGGGGTCACGGGTGGTTCCGGCGGTGTTGTCCACCACTACGCGTTCGGAGCCTGCAAGCTTGTTCAGCAGCGAAGACTTGCCCACGTTGGGCCGGCCGATGAGGGCAATGCGGCGCGGGCCGCCGGAGCGGTCCGTTCCCTCAATGGTGGAGAACTCCGGCAGCACGTCCATGACGTGGTCCAGGAGGTCAGCGACACCACGGCCGTGCAGTGCCGAGACGGGGTACGGTTCACCGAAACCGAGGCCCCACAGCGCGGCACTGTCCGCTTCCTGCGCGAAGTCGTCCACTTTGTTGGCCACCATGATGACCGGCTTCTTGCTGCGGCGCAGCATCTTCATGACGCCTTCATCCGTGGCAGTGGCGCCCACCGCCGAGTCCACCACAAAAAGCACGGCGTCGGCGAGTTCCACGGCCATCTCGGCCTGTTCGGCAACCCGGGCGTGGATGCCGCGGGCGTCGTGTTCCCACCCGCCGGTGTCCACCAGGGTGAAGTTGCGGCCGTTCCAGTTGGCCGAATACATGACACGGTCACGGGTGACGCCGGGGGTGTCCTCCACCACGGCTTCCCGCCGTCCCAGGATGCGGTTTACCAGCGTGGATTTCCCCACGTTGGGCCGGCCGATGATGGCCAGGACGGGATCGAGCTTGACCGGACCATCAAAGTCCTCGTCGCCGTATTCCCCGCTCAGCAGGGCGGCGTCATCCTCGTCGAGCTCGTAGTCCGCCAGGCCGGCCCGGAGGGAGGCGGCACGCAGCTCCGCTTCGTCGTCGTCAATGGCTGCCAGGCGTTCGGCAACCTGGTCGCTGCCCGTCGGGGTGTACTCGTCGTCGCCGGCGCCGGAGGGCCCGGAAGTCTGGGTGGTGTCGCTCATTGCACTGTCCTTAGTGGTCATCTGCCGGCGTCCCCGGCTACTGCTGTCAAGTCTTTATGGTCAGCGAAGGGCAAGGGCTGCCCGCTGATTTGTATGGCGTCCTGGACGTGCCCCGCCAGCGCTGTACGGATGTCCTGCGCCGCCCTGTCCATTGAAGCACGCCCGCTTTCGCCGGCCCGGCGGGCCAGGGTCAGGGCTGATCCGAAGCTGACGTGGAAGCGCCGCCCGGGCCGTGGAACGAAGTCCAGGTGCTCATCGCCCCGGCGCGTTCCCAGGATGGCGACCGGAACAACCGGGGCCCCCGAGTTCAGCGCCAGCCAGGCCACGCCCCCGTTGATGTCCGCTGCTGCCCCGCTCCCCCGCGTCCCCTCGGGAAGGATCCCAACGCAACGTCCGGCGTCGAGAACCTCCTTGCAGCGCTGCAGCGCAGCCCGGTCCCCCCGCCGGTCCACCGGGAGCTGTCCGGAAGCGGTGAGCACCCGGCCCAGGAAACCCTTGAACATCTCCTGCTTCACCAGGATGTGCATGGGCCTCGGTGCCGCGCCGAACATCACCGGGCCGTCGAGGAAGCTGATGTGGTTGGCTGCGAAGATAACGGGCCCGCCGGTGGGGACGTTGCTCCGGCCGGTCACGGTGGTCCGGTACACCAGGTGGTCCAGGATCCAGCCCACCGGCCTGCTCCACGCCGTGGTCAGGCCGGACGGCAGGCCCGTCCCGGCGTCAGTCACGGTTGAGGACCTTGGTGACGATCACGAGAGCGGCATTCACGGTCTGCTCGAAGTCCAGGTCCGAGGAGTCCAGCGTGACTACGCCGGACGCGGCCTGGGTGAAGTTCACCACGGTGGAGTCCCTGGCATCCCGGCGGGTCACCTGGGCTGCCAGCTGTTCGGCGTTCTGCGTCCCGCCCAGCTGGATGCCGCGCCGGCGCAGGCGGGCTTCCTCGCTTGCGGTGAGGAGCATGCGCACCTCTGCCCCGGGCGCGACGACGGTGGTGATGTCCCTGCCTTCCACCACCATGCGGCGGTGGTGCTTTTCGATGAGGTCCCGCTGCCGGCGGATCAGTTCGGTCCGCGCACCGAGCGTGGTGGCCACGGCACTGACCGCGGATGAAATTGAAGGCTCACGGATGGCGTCGGTGACGTCCACGTCGCCAACCCGCACATATTCCTCCTGTGGGCTGGTACTCAGTTCCAGCACAAAATCCCGGGAGGCCTGCTCCACGGCCGGTGCGTCGTCAAGGTCTATCCCTTGGCTCAGGCAGTACCAGGTCAGGGCGCGGTACATCGCTCCGGTGTCCAGGTAGGCCAGCCGCAGCCTGCGGGCAACCTCCTTGCTCACACTGGATTTACCGGAGCCTGACGGGCCGTCGATGGCAACCACCAGCGGCCGGCCGATGCGCAGCGCGCGCATGGTTTCGAGAAGTTCCTGTGTCATTACTGAAGTACCCGCCATCCGCGGTCGTTGAGAGCTTCGATCAGGTGGTCGTGCTTGTTCGGCAACACAGACAATTCCACCATGCCAACGTTCTGTCCGGAGGAATGATCAAGCCGGAGATCCTCGACGTTCACGCCGATTTCTCCGATCTCGGTAAGCAGCTGTGCGATCTGGCCGGGCTTGTCATCCACCAGGACGGTGAGCCAGGAGTATGCCTGCGGCGGGCCGCCGTGCTTGCCGGGAATCCGGGCCTGGCCGGCGTTGCCCTCACTGATGAGCTGTGCCAGATCGAGCCGGGCTCCGGGGGCGGTGGGCTGCTCCAGGGTTCCGATGAGTCGGTTCAGGTCCTCGCGGACGCCGTGAAGGATCGCCACGACTTTGGCCGCATTCCCGCCCAGGATCTGCACCCAGAGTGTCGGATCGCTGGCCGCGATCCGGGTCACGTCCCGCAGCCCGTTTCCGGCCAGCGACAGGGCGTGCAGCGGCGTTCCCTGCAGCCGGCTGGCCAGCAGGGAGGACATGACCTGCGGCAGGTGCGAAACCAGGGCAACCGCCTCGTCATGTTCGTCCGCTGTGAACTGAGAGACCACCGCTCCGAGGTCCGAGGCGAGCGAACGGGCCACCTGCAAGGCAGCGCCCGAGGTCTCCTCCGACGGGCAGAGCACCCATGGCATGGAGGTGAACAGCTCGCCGCGGGCCGCTACGGGACCTGATTTTTCCCGTCCGGCCATGGGGTGGGTGCCCACGTAGCGCGAGAGGTCGGCGCCGAGGCTGCGAAGCCGGGACAGGATGCCCGCCTTGACGCTGGCAATGTCCACCACGACGGCGTCGGGGTAGTCAGCCAGCGCCTGGCACACGACGTCGGCCGTAACATCCGGCGGCGCGGCAACCACCACGAGTTGGGGCGCGCCGCCGGCCAGTTCAGGCAAGGGCCGCCCGGCACCAATGTCCACCGCCACCGCCTGGTTGGTGGGCGACGGATCGGAAAGGAACACCGGTACGCCACGCCCCCGCAGGCCCAGCCCGATGCTGGTGCCGAGCAGTCCGGTACCAATCACCACTACCGGGCCATCCAGGTGGCCACGGCCCTGGCTTTTGAACGCGGACATGCGTCAGAGCCCTACGGATGCCAGCAGGTGGCCGACTTCCTGCTTGCCCAGGTTGCGGATGCTGCCCTGGCGCTGGTCACCGAGGCCGATGGGACCCACCTTGACGCGGACCAGCCGCTGGACCGGGAAGCCGACGGCATCAAAGAGGCGGCGGACAATGCGGTTCTTGCCCGAGTGGAGCACAACCTCGATCAGCACGTGGCCCGGAGTGGAGTCCACCAAGCGGAAGGAGTCAACGGATGCGAAGCCGTCCTCCAGTTCCACTCCGGACTTCAACTGGGCGCCGACACCCTGCGGGAACGGCCCGCGCACCTGCACCAGGTAAGTCTTGGGGACCTCGTAGGACGGGTGGGTCAGCCGATTGGCGAGTTCGCCGTCGTTAGTGAGCAGCAGCAGGCCTTCGGTGGCGACGTCCAGCCGGCCCACGTGGAAGAGCCGTTCGCCGGTGTTCTTGTTGCTCTTGAGGAAGTCGCTGATGCAGGGCCTTCCCTCGGGATCCTCCATGGTGGACACCACGCCCTTGGGCTTGTTGAACACCATGTAGACCAGGTTCTCGTCCAGCTGGATCCGGAGGCCGTCAACATGGATGACGGCGGTTTTGGGATCGACGCGCATGCCGAGTTCCGTGACCACCTGGCCGTCCACCTCAACGCGGCCTTCGGCGATCATCTCTTCGCAGACGCGCCGGGACGCGACTCCTGCGGATGCCATCACTTTCTGGAGGCGCACGCCGTCGGCATCGTGGAGTTCGGACTGCGGAACGTTGCCGCGGGGGCCCTTCTTGCGGCCGGGCTTGCGGACCGGACCCAGGTTCTGGCCGAAGCGTTCGCTGCCGAATGCTCGGGAAGCGGCCGCACCGGGAGTGCCCGTGCGTGGCTTGGGCTTGGGGGCGCCGGGGGTTCCGGGGGCCTTCTTGGCGCCGGGCTTGCGGGCAGCGGGCTTGCGCGACGACGGCTTGGCGTCACGGGCACCCTCAGCTGCACGTCCCTGCTGGTCCCCCGCGAGATCGGGGTCGATGAAGCGTTCCTCGCGCGGCTTGGGGGCGCGGTGCGGCCGGTCCCCGCCGAATCCTGCGCCCCGCTTGCCTGCTCCGCCGCGGGAGCCTCCGCTGAAGCCGCCGCCCTGTGCGCTGCGCTGCTGGGAATTGTTGCGTTCGTTGCCGCCGCGTCCCGAACCGTTACGTGGTGAACCCTGGCGTCCCGCCTGTGTCATGACCCGTCCTTCAATGTGTTTTGGCCGGCAGAGATGTCCAAGGACAACCCTAGCCAGCCGTGCAGACTTCGTCTGCCCTGATAAAAAACCTGATAAATAAACCTGCTGATGGGAACGGTGCCGGCAGGGGTCCTGCCTACATCGTCCCGGCGTCGTAGAACTCTGCGATCCCGTCGAGCCCCGGAAGGTGCGGCGACAGCTGGGGCAGGTCCTCCACTGAACCGATTCCCATCCGTTCGAGGAAATAGGAGGTGGTCCGGTAGAGGATCGCGCCGGACTCGGGATCCGTTCCCGCGTCCTCGATCAGCCCGCGCTGGGCCAGCGTCCGTACGACGGAATCAACATTGACACCGCGAATTGCAGACACACGCGCCCGGGAAACGGGCTGGCGGTACGCAATGACTGCCAGTGTTTCCAACGCCGCCTGGGTAAGCCTGGCAGTCTGGCCCTCAAGCACATACTTGCCAACAATGTCGGCAAACTCCGTGCGCGAGTAGATCCGCCAGCCACCGGCGATGTTCCGCAATTCAAAACCCCGGGGGCTGGAGCCAAGGCCAGCGTGGCTGGCACTCTCCATATCCGGGGCTTTAACAGTATAACCGTTATACTCGCGCTGCAGTTCTGCCAGCATGGAGCGGACGGCATCGACCGTGAGGCCCACCCCTGCGGCCAGTTCCTCCTCCGTGGCGGGTTCGTCCAGGACCATGAGCACCGCTTCAAGGGCAGCCTTGGCACCGCCGGGCAGGTGGTCAAAGATGGCGCCGTGATCGACCTCCTCCTGCGGCACCCTGTCTTCCCGGTCGGTGTCCTGCGGGGTGGAATTCACAGTTGCTCCTCATACTCTTCGCTCAGGTCTTCCGCTGACCATTCCCGGCCCTCGGCTGTCCAGTGGATGGCAAGCTCCGCCAGCGGGGACAGTTGGTCGAATGAGACGGCCCGGTCCCGGAAAAGTTCCAGGAGGGCCAGGAACCGGGCCACCACCACCAGGGTTGAGTCGGCGTCGGCAATCAGGGAACGGAAGGTCTGCGGCGACTCCTGCTGAAGGCGAAGCCCCAGCATCCTGGCCTGTTCCTTGACGCTGACGTTGCTGCCATGCAGGTGGCCGAGCGCCACCTGCGGTGGCTGCGCCGGTGCTTTGGGCCGGAGCGCGGCCTCGGCCAGCGCGGCGAACTGTTGGGGTGTGTGTTTCCAGACCAGTTCGGGAAGCATCGCTGCGAAGTGCCCTTCCAGGGCCACCTGGCGCGGAAAGCGCCGGCCTTCCTGGTGCAAAGTTTCACCCAGGATGCCTGCCACCTGTTTGAAAGCCTTGTACTGGAGCAGCCGGGCAAAAAGGAGGTCGCGTGCCTCCAGCAGGGCAATGTCCTCGTCATTCTCCACTTCACCGGCGGGGAGGAGCCGCGCGGCCTTAAGGTCAAGCAGCGTGGCGGCAATCACCAGGAACTCGCTCGCCTCGTCCAGGGCCCATTCTTCACCGAGCTGCTGCAGCTTCCGGATGTACTTGATGAACTCATCGGTGACCGTGGCGATGGCCACTTCGGTGATATCCAGCTGGTGCTTGGCGATCAGTCCCAGGAGGAGGTCGAACGGACCCGTGAAGTTGGCCAGCCGCACCTCGAAGCCGGGTTTGGATTCGGCCACGGGGTGGTTAGGGTGCGCCGCCGCGGGAAATCAGCTCCTTGGCCAGCCGGCGGTAGGCGTCCGCGCCCACGTGGTTTCCGGCATAGCTGGTGATGGGCTCCGCGGCCACGGTGGCATCTGCAAACTTGATGGAGCGCTTGATGACGGTTTCGAAAACCTTGTCACCGAAGGCCTCCACCAGCCGGGTGATCACTTCGCGGCTGTGCAGCGTCCGTGCGTCATACATGGTGGCCAGCACGCCGTCCACCTGCAACCGGGGATTCAGCCGGTCCTGGACCTTGTCGATGGTTTCGACCAGGAGCGCCACGGCGCGGAGGGCGAAGAACTCGCAAATAAGCGGGATGATGACCCCGTGGGCCGCTGTCAGTGCGTTGACGGTCAGCAGGCCCAGGGAAGGCTGGCAGTCGATGAGGACGACGTCGTAATCGTCTTCGACTTTCTTGAGCGCACGGTCCAGGACCTGTTCACGCGCGACCTCGTTGACTAGCTGCACCTCGGCAGCGGAGAGGTCGATGTTAGCCGGCAGCAGGTCGACGTTCTCGACTCCGGTCTGGTGGATGGCGTCGCGGATGTTCACCTTGCGGTCCATCAGGACGTTGTACACCGTGAGGTCCAGCTCATGCGGGTTGACGCCCAGGCCGGCAGACAGCGCACCCTGCGGATCGAAGTCCACCAGCAGGACACGGCGGCCGTACTCAGCGAGCGCGGCGGCAAGGTTAATGGTGGAAGTGGTCTTCCCCACGCCACCCTTCTGGTTGACCATGGCGATCACCCGGGCCGGACCGTGGGAGGACAGCGGCGCGGGTTCCGGGAACTCCCGGTATGGGCGCCCGGTGGGCCCCATCACCGCGTTTTCCAGGTCGAATTCCGTGCCCTCCAGAGTTGCTGAACCCTGTTCGCTGCTCACGTATCTGTCCACACTTTCGATGACGGTGATTTCCTGCCGCTGGCTCACCAGCGCCGTTCGTTCTGCTCCCTAGGTTACAGCGCCCGACACGGTATTCGACGGAACTTGACTTTCCGCGAATGTTGAGCCTTGACCCTCTAGCTGAGGTCGAAGGTTGAAGCGAGGGGGAATGCGAAACCGCCCCCGCAGCGTGGCTGCAGGGGCGGTTTAGCGGGGTTGCACCGATCAGGACTAGGCCTTGGCGGCCTGGAGTGCGCCCTCTTCCTTCGGTGCCATCTCGCCGTGTCCGGGAATCATGGTCTGCTCGTCGAAGGGGACTTCGCCGGAGAGAACGCGGGTGACCTGTCCGCCGTCGATCTCCTTGACCCAGGTGCCGATCAGGACCGTTGCCACGGCGTTGCCGGTGAAGTTGGTCAGCGCGCGGGCTTCGGACATGAAGCGGTCGATGCCAACGATCATGCCCACGCCGCCCAGCAGTTCGGGCCTGTGGGCCTGCAGGCCTGCTGCGAGGGTGGCCAGGCCTGCGCCGGTCACGCCGGCGGCGCCCTTGGAAGCGATGATCATGAAGATCAGCAGGGAGATCTGGGCGCCGAGGTCCAGCGGGGTTCCCATGGCGTTGGCCACGAAGAGCGATGCCATGGTCAGGTAGATGGCCGTGCCGTCCAGGTTGAAGGAGTAGCCGGTGGGAACGGTCACGCCGACGACCGGCTTGGAGACGCCCAGGTGTTCCATCTTTGCGATCAGTCGCGGCAGTGCGGCCTCGGAGGACGAGGTGGAGAAGATCAGGAGGTATTCGCGGGCCAGGTACTTCATCAGCTTGAAGATGTTGACGCCGGCCACCACCTGCAGGAGTCCGCCGAGGATAACCACGATGAAGAGTGCGCAGGTGATGTAGAAGGCAATCATGAGGGTGAACATGCTGATGATTGCCTGGAAGCCGGTTGCGCCCACGACGGCGGCGATGGCACCGAAGGCGCCTACCGGAGCCAGCCACATGATCATGATCAGGATGCGGAACACGAGGGCCTGGCCGTGGCCGACGGCCTTGAGGATCGGCGCGCCCTGGGCGCCCATCTTCTGCAGCGCGAAGCCAACCAGGATAGCTGCCAGCAGGGTGGGCAGGACGGGAACGTCACCGGGGATGATTCCCAGCAGGAAGTCCACGGTGCTGTCCGTGGCGGCCTTTTTGTTCGGGTCGTACGGAGTCAGCTTCAGGCCCTCACCCGGGTGGATGATGTTTCCCACGACAAGGCCGATGGCCAGGGCGAAGGTTGACATGACGATGAAGTAGCCGAGCGCCAGGCCGCCGACCTTACCGACGGTGGCCGCCTTGGCGATGGAGCCGATGCCCAGGACGATGGTGCAGAAGATGACCGGCGCGATCATCATCTTGATGAGTTTGATGAAGCCGTCGCCCAGGGGCTTGAGGGACTTGCCCACCTCCGGGAACAGCAGGCCAACGGCCGCACCCAGAATCACGGCGACGATGACGGCAATGTAAAGGTAGTGCGATTTGTCCAGGCCTTTGCGCCGCGTCTTCACGGTGTCAAGGGACTCTCCTCGTTGAGAAGCCATGATGTGTCTCCTTATGGATAATCTGATAGACGCTGGCGCACAGTCTCTGGGCTCATCACGTCCTTGCGGTGTGATATCCATCATTGGGTACGCCGTGATCCAGCTCACCGTTGCGTTCATATTGGTCGCGGCACATACAGGGTCAAAGGGAGGCAGCCATGATCCACCGCTGGAGTATCGCCCGCCGGCTCTTCCTGGCGAACCTGCTGATCGTCGTGTCCTTTATAGCCATCGTGGGAACCGCCGCCTATGTGGATGCGCGGGACAGGACATATGACGAGGCCGGCCGCCGGATGGAAGGGGTGGCCGCCTCCATCGCCGCCAATCCCCTGGTGCTGGAGGCAGCTGCCACGCCGGACCCGTCCGCCCTCCTGCAGCCCTACGCCAGGGATGTCACCGCCGCAGCCGGCGTTGACTTCATTACCATCATGGCTCCCGACCGGACCCGCTGGACGCATCCCCGGGGTGAGGAGCTGGGCCGGCCCTATATAGGCTCCATCGACGAAGCGCTGCGCGGCCATGCCTTCACCGAAGTCACGGCAGGGACCCTGGGCCCCTCCGTCCGGACCATAGTCCCCGTCAAGGATTCCGCGGGCACGGTGAAGGCGCTGGTGGCGGTAGGTGTCACCGTCCGCAGCATCGATATCGCATTCGCCGGACGCCTCCCTGTCCTGCTGGCCGTCGGCATAGCCCTTCTGGTGGGCGGGTCCCTCGCGTCGTGGCTGCTCGGCAGGTACCTGCGGCGGGTAACCAGAGGGTGGGGTCCGGAACAGCTGGCGCAATTGTTCGCCTACTACGAATCGGTGCTGCACTCGGTCCGGGAAGGCCTCATCCTCATCGATGCCAGGAAGCGTGTGGTGATGTACAACGACCAGGCCGCCGAGCTGCTGGGCCTGCCCGAGACCGGCAGCAATGATCCCACCCGGCCACCGTCGCTGGCAGACCTTCCCCTGGACACCGAACTGCGCCGCCTGTTCGATTCCGGACGAACCACCAAGGACGAGATGGTCCTGACCGGCTCCCGCGTGCTGGTGGTCAACCAGGGACCGGCCAGGGGTCCTGAGTCCCCGGGGATGCGCGGGAAGGTCCCTGTATACGGAACGGTGGCCACCCTCCGGGACCGGACGGAGATCGAGGCGCTGGGCAACGAACTGCAGACCATGCGGACCCTTTCCGACGCGCTGCGTGCCCAGACCCACGAACACGCCAACCGGCTGCACACGATGGTTTCGCTGCTGGAACTGGGCCGGACCGGGGAAGCCCTCGACTTTGCCACCCAGGACCTGGCGCTGAGCCAGCGGCTGACGGATGACATGGTGAGCTCGATCGATGAACCGGTGGTTGGCGCACTGGTGATGGGGAAGGTGGCCGAGGCCCACGAACGCGGCGTCCAGCTGGATGTGTCCACCCTGGGCTCGGGCACGGCGCCCGGGTTGGCCGTCCAGGACCTGGTGACAATCCTGGGGAACCTGCTGGACAACGCCATCGACGCTGCCGCCGATGCCCCGCCTCCCCGGAATGTGGTTTTGGCGCTGGAGGCGGATGAGGAAGGACTGGACATCGCCGTGTCCGATTCCGGCACACCCATCGACGCGGCCGACGCAGAAAAGATCTTCCGGCACGGATTCAGCACCAAGCCTGCGGGGGCCGGGGGCCGCGGCATTGGCCTGGCACTGGTCCGGCAGGCCGTGCAGCGTTTGGGCGGTACGCTGGCCATCAATGGCCGGCGGGGTGCCAAGTTCGAAGTATTCCTGCCCGCAGCGGTGTCCGCGGAGAAGGAGCACAGACAGTGAGCAACATCCGGGTCCTCGTCGTCGAAGACGAGGCCATCGCCTCGGCAGCCCATGCGGCGTACGTGGCGCGGCTGGACGGATTCGAGCTCGCCGGGACAGCTCCCGACGGCCAGTCGGCGCTGCGGCTGCTGAATGAATTCATGGCTGCGGGAGAGCCGGTGGAACTGGTCCTGCTGGACATGAACCTGCCCGACCTGCACGGGCTGGACATAGCCCGGCGGATGCGTTCGGCGGGGATCCTGGCGGACATTATCGCCATCACCGCCGTGCGCGAACTGGCAATCGTCCGCAGCGCCGTGGCGATCGGCGTAGTCCAGTACCTGATCAAGCCCTTCACGTTCGCCACATTCTCCGACAAGCTGGAAAACTACCGCCAGTTCCGGCAGCAACTGGCGGGTTCGAGTGCTGGTGGAGGCAAGGGGGGTGCATCCCAAAGCGAGGTGGACCGGGCCTTTGCCAGCCTCCGGGCACCGTCCGAACTCCCGCTCCCCAAGGGCCTTTCCACCTCGACGCTCGATTCCGTCCAGGAGTTTCTCCGCCGGCAACCCGAAGCCGTGTCCGCCACCGAGGTCATGGACGCCCTGGGGATGTCGCGGGTAACGGCGCGGCGCTACCTCGAATACCTTGCCGATGCCGGCACTGTCTCCCGGACCGCCCGCTACGGCACCCCCGGCAGGCCCGAGAACGAGTACCGCTGGAACGCCCGCTGAGCCGCTGCGGGGTTGAACGCCCAGGCTGTGCCCTCAGCCGGCTTCTGCTTTGCTGACCCGAAGCGCTCCGATGAGCTGGTCGATGACCCCCGGATCTTCGATCGTGGAGGGCACCGTGTACTCCTCGCCGTCCGCTATCTGGCGCATGGTCTTGCGGAGGATCTTGCCGGAACGTGTCTTGGGCAGGGCCTCCACCACCGTCACCTGCTTGAAGTCGGCAACCGCACCAATGTCCCGCCGGACCAATGCCACCAGGTCCTTGGCCAGGAGGTCTTCGGGGATGTCGACGCCGGATTTGAGCACCACATAGCCGCTGGGTCGCTGGCCCTTGAGGGAATCGGCGAGGCCGACCACCGCGCACTCGGCCACTGCCGGATGCTGGCCAATCACCTGTTCGATGGCGCCAGTGGAGAGCCGGTGTCCTGCAACGTTGATGATGTCGTCGGTGCGGCCCATGACAAACAGGTACCCGTCCTCATCGCGGAATCCGGAGTCGCCGGTGGCGTAGCAGCCCTCGAAGGCCTGCAGGTAGGAGGAAATAAAGCGTTCGTCGTTTCTCCAAAGCGTGGTGAGGGTGCCGGGCGGCAGCGGCAGTCCCAGCACGATGTTGCCCTCGGCGCCGGGTGCCACCTCCCCGCCCGCGCCGTCGAGAATCTGCAGCCTGTATCCGGGCATTGGAACGGTCGGGGAGCCGGCTTTGATGGGCAGCTGCTCCAGGCCGCGCGGGTTGGCGCAGATGGCCCAGCCGGTCTCGGTCTGCCACCAGTGGTCAACCACCGGCACTCCGAGGACCCGGGATGCCCAGTGGAACGTGTCCGTGTCCAGCCGCTCCCCTGCCGTGAACAGGGTCCGCAGGCTGGAGACGTCGTAGTTTTCCAGATGCGACGCCTCCGGATCAGCCTTGCGGATGGCCCGCAGCGCCGTGGGGGCGGTGAACAGAACGTTCACCTTGTGGTCCTGGACCACGCGCCAGAACGCGCCGGCGTCGGGCGTGCCAACGGGTTTTCCTTCGTACATCACCGTAGTGGCGCCGGCGAGCAGCGGCCCGTACACGATGTACGAATGTCCCACCACCCAGCCCACGTCCGAGGCGGTCCACATCACGTCCCCGGGACCGACGTCGTAGATGTTCTCCAGCGTCCAGCGCAGGGCGACGGCGTGGCCGCCGTTGTCCCGCACCACCCCTTTGGGCGTGCCCGTGGTTCCGGAGGTGTAGAGGATGTAGAGCGGGTCCGTGGCCTTCACGTCAACAGGAGCTGCAGGCTCTGCGGCGGCTATTGCCGCGTCCCAGTCCAGCCAGCCGGGGTGGTCCGCCGCCCCCGACGCGAAGCCGGCCCGCTCCTTGACCAGCACGGGGATGTCCGGGCTGCCTGCCAGCTTGAGCGCCTCGGCGACGGCGGGCAGGTACTCGATCCGGCGGGAGGGCTCGATTCCGCCGGACGCGGTGACCACCGCGGCGGGTGCTGCGTCCCGGATCCGGGCCGCGAGCTCCTTGGGCGCAAAGCCCCCGAAGACCACAGAATGGATGGCGCCGAGCCGGGCCGTGGCCAACATGGCGATCGCGGCTTCCGGGATCATCGGCATGTAGATCACCACCCGGTCCCCCTTGCCCACGCCGTGGCTGCGCAGCACACCGGCAAAGCGCGCCACTATGTCAGTGAGCTGGGAGTACGTGTAGCGCTGCCGGGTTCCCAGCATGGCGGAGTCATGGATCAGGGCATCCTGCTCCCCCCGGCCTTCGGCGACGTGCCGGTCCAGGGCGTTGTAGCAGGTGTTCAGTACCCCGTCCGGAAACCAGCTGTAAAGCGGAGCCCGGCTGGAATCCAGTGCCCGGCCCGGCGGCGAGCTCCAGTGGATCTTTTCAGCCGCTTCCAGCCAAAAGCCCTCGGGCTGTTCAACACTGCGCTGGTAGCTGTCCCGGTAGCTGTTGCTGGCCATAGCATGATCCCGTCCACGACGTTGTGATGCAGCTCATGGTAGCGGGAGCCGCAGCCGCCCACAAGAGCGGATGTATACAAGAAAGGCACCAGGACCGTCCCTCATTGCGATTCTTCCCTATGTAGGCGAGTCTATGTATACACTGGTGCAGTCAGCCGAGGAAGGAGACCGCCGTGCGCGCCAGCGACAAGGCATATGCCGCCCTGCGCGACGACATCATTGAATGGCGCCTGGCGCCCGGGACGGTCCTTGCGGAGGTGGAACAGTCCGAGCGCCTCGGCGTCTCTCGCACGCCGCTCCGGGAAGCCCTGGGCCGCCTCACCGCGGAAGGGCTCACGACGGCGGGCGGCCGCGGCGTCGTCGTCAGCGGCATCTCCCTTGACGACATCGACGAACTGTTCGAACTCCGGGAAACCCTCGAAGGCAGGGCGGCGGCGTTGGCCGCCAGGCGCGGCGACCCCGCCACGTTCGAGTGCCTGCAGCGCGAACTGCTCCGGGCTCCGGAACTGATCAGCGGCGGCGACCCAGCCCTCCATGAGTACTACGAACTGGTGGGCCGGCTGGACTCAGCCATCGACGCCGCTATTTCCAACTCCTACCTCGCCCAGGCCATGCGGAGCCTGCGCGTGCATCTGGTCCGGATCCGCCGGCTTGCGGCCGACGACGCCTGCCGCCTCACTGCCGCAGCCGCCGAGCATGCCGCCATCGCGGAGGCCATCGCGGCCGGCAATCCGAAGCTCGCCGAGGCGGCCACCATCGTCCACCTGCACCGAAGCCTCTCCCACATCAAAGCAACCCACGAATCCCACCAAAAGGAGCACCATGGTTAAGGAACACCACGTCCGCGTTTACAAGAGCGAAGAAAACCTGGCCCGTGAGGACCAGCTCGCCTACAAGATCGCGCAGGTTGCGGCGGACCCTGTGGCTGTGTCTGACGAAGTGACTGACATGGTGATCAACCGCGTCATCGACAATGCCTCGGTGGCCATCGCCTCCCTCAACCGGGGTCCCATCGTCGCAGCCCGCGCCCAGGCACTGACCCATGGTCCCAGCACCGGGGGCAAGGGATCCAAGGTCTTCGGCATCGAGGAACGCGTGGCACCGGAATGGGCGGCCTGGGCCAACGGCGTGGCCGTCCGCGAGCTCGACTACCACGACACCTTCCTCGCCGCCGATTACTCCCATCCCGGCGACAACATTCCCCCGATTCTGGCGGTCGCCCAGCACGTCGGCGCCAGCGGCAACGACCTGGTCCGCGGCATCGCCACCGGGTACGAGATCCAGGTCAACCTGGTCAAGGCCATCTGCCTGCACAAGCACAAGATCGACCATGTGGCGCACCTGGGCCCCTCGGCCGCCGCCGGGATCGGCACCCTGCTGGGCCTCGACGTCGAAACCATCTTCCAGTCCGTGGGTCAGGCGCTGCACACCACCACCGCCACCCGGCAGTCCCGCAAGGGCGAGATCTCCACCTGGAAGGCCCATGCCCCGGCGTTTGCCGGCAAGATGGCCATCGAATCCGCGGACCGGGCCATGCGCGGGCAGACCTCCCCGGTGCCGATCTATGAGGGCGAAGACGGCGTCATCGCCTGGATGCTCGACGGCCCGGACGCGTCCTACCTGGTCCCGCTCCCCACGCCCGGCGAAGCCAAGCGCGCCATCCTGGACACGTACACCAAGGAACACTCGGCCGAATACCAGGCCCAGGCCTGGATCGACCTGGCCCGCAAGCTGCACCGCGAACACCCTGAGGTCACCAACCCGGCCAACGTCGAATCCGTGTTGATCAAGACCAGCCACCACACGCACTACGTGATCGGCTCCGGGGCCAACGACCCCCAGAAATACAGCCCCACCGCCTCCCGGGAGACCCTGGACCACTCCATCCCGTACATCTTCACCGTGGCCCTGCAGGACGGGGCCTGGCACCACGTGGACTCCTACGCCCCGGCACGCGCCGGACGCCCGGACACCGTCGAGCTGTGGCACAAGGTGAGCACCGTGGAAGATCCGGAATGGACCCGCCGCTACCACTCCGTGGACATCGCCGAGAAGGCCTTCGGCGGCTCGGTGGAAATCACGCTCAAGGACGGCACCGTCATTACCGACCAGATCGCCGTCGCGGACGCCCACCCCTTGGGCGCCCGGCCCTTCGCCCGCGAACAGTACGTCAACAAGTTCCGTACCCTGGCCGCGGGGCTCGTGGAGGAAGCTGAAATCGAACGGTTCCTCGCCGCCGTCGAACGCCTCCCCCACCTCGCCGCCGGGGAACTGGACCAGCTCAACATCACCGCCGCCCCCGGCGTCATCGACCCCGCGGCGGCACCGAAGGGACTCTTCTGATGCTGTACTCGAAGACCACACCGGAGCAGAAGCGGATCCGATTCCGGGAACTGCTGTCCTCAGGGACCATCCAGCAGTTCCCCGGCGCGTTCAACCCGCTCTCGGCCCGGCTGATCGAGGAAAAAGGCTTCGCCGGCGTCTACATCTCCGGCGCCGTCCTGGCCAACGACCTCGGCCTGCCGGACATCGGCCTGACCACGCTCACGGAGGTGGCTACCCGCGCCGGGCAGATCGCCCGCATGACGGACCTGCCCTCGATCGTTGACGCGGATACCGGCTTCGGTGAACCCATGAACGTGGCGCGGACCGTCCAGGAGCTCGAAAACGCGGGCCTTGCCGGCTGCCATATCGAGGACCAGTTCAACCCCAAGCGCTGCGGCCACCTGGACGGCAAGAATGTGGTGGACCTCGACACCGCCACCAAACGCATCCGCGCCGCAGCGGACGCCCGGCGGGACCCCAACTTCCTGATCATGGCACGCACCGATATCCGCGCTACGGACGGGCTGGAAGCCGCGCAACAGCGCGCCAAGGCCCTCGTTGAAGCCGGCGCGGACGCGATCTTCCCGGAAGCCATGAAGGACCTCACTGAATTTCAGGCCATCCGGGACGCGGTGGACGTGCCGATCCTGGCCAACATGACCGAATTCGGCAAAAGCGACCTCTTCACGGTGGATGAGCTGGCCGACGTCGGGGTGAACATGGTGATCTATCCGGTGACGCTGCTCCGTAGTGCCATGGGCGCTGCTGAGCGTACTCTGGAATCGATCAAATCCGACGGCTCCCAGGAGGCACAGGTTCCAAGCATGCTGACCCGTGCCAGGCTCTACGACCTCGTTGACTATGAGGCCTACAACCGCTTTGACACTGGCGTGTTCAATTTCCAAATCCCCGGAACGTGACAGCCGGCACCTGCCATCCAACCGGAAAGCCGGCCGCGGCCGGATAAACAGGCTTTAGGAACAAAGGAGTTTCAGCATGGCTGAAAATGAGATCAAAAAGGGACTTGCCGGCGTCGTGGTGGACTACACCGCCGTCTCCAAGGTCAACCCGGACACCAACTCCCTGCTCTACCGCGGCTACCCTGTCCAGGAGCTCGCCGCGAGGTGCAGCTTCGAGGAAGTGGCCTACCTCCTCTGGAACGGCGAACTTCCCACCAGGGAGCAACTGGCGGAGTTCACCGCGAAGGAGCGCGCCGGCCGCGCCCTCGATCCGGTGGTCAAGCAGGTAATTGATGCCCTGCCCGTGACCGCGCACCCCATGGATGTGTGCCGGACCGCAGCCTCCGTCATGGGTGCCCGGCACCCGTTGGCCGGGGACTCCACCCGGGAAGCCAACATGGCCAAGGCCGTGGACCTGTTCGCTGCCATGCCCGCGGTAGTGGCCTACGACCAGCGCCGCCGCCACGGACAGGAGCTTGTGGAGCCCCGCGAAGACCTGGGCTACTCGGCAAACTTCCTGTGGATGACCTTCGGCGAGGAACAGGTCCCGGAGGTGGTGGATGCCTTCAACGTCTCGATGATCCTCTACGCCGAGCACTCCTTCAACGCGTCCACCTTCACCGCCCGGGTGATCACCTCCACGCTCTCGGACCTGCATTCGGCGGTCACCGGGGCCATCGGAGCCCTCAAGGGCCCGCTGCACGGCGGCGCGAACGAGGCCGTGATGCACACCTTCGACGAGATCGGCATCCGGCAGGAGGAGTCCCTGGAAGAAGCGGCAGCCCGGGCAAAGGCCTGGATGGAGGATGCCCTGGCGCAGAAGAAGAAGGTCATGGGCTTCGGCCACCGGGTCTATAAGCACGGCGACTCCCGGGTCCCCACCATGAAGGCCGCGCTGGACAAGATGATCGCCCACTACGGCCGGCCCGAGCTGCTGGGGCTCTACAACGGTCTCGAGACGGCGATGGACGAGGCAAAGGCGATCAAGCCCAACCTCGACTACCCGGCCGGACCCACCTACCACCTGATGGGTTTTGATACGCCCACATTCACTCCCCTGTTCGTGGCCAGCCGGATCACCGGCTGGACGGCGCACATCATGGAGCAATTGGACGCGAACTCGCTCATCAGGCCGCTGAGCGAGTACATCGGCCCGGAGGAACGGCACCTTCCCTAGCATTTGGCGGGAACGTCCGACGGCGGCGCGGCACCCTGGTGCGAATTCCACCTTGGTGCCGGGCCGCCGTCGTTCGACTACTGCCTGCTTAGGACGATCCGCAGTGACGTCAGCATTCGTTTGGCCTTGATGTACTCCGGCGTCAGCATGTACGCACGCGCTTCATTCAGCGAGCTGAAAATCTTGCTGTTTGTACTCTGGGCACCGCCGGCTGAGACCTGGAAATTGTCCGCAAAGGAATACAACGTTGACTCCGGGGGACCGCTGACTACGTTGTAGAACATGCACGCCTTTCCGTCCTTTCCGGCTGAGCTGCTGGTAATACCGAAGGAGGCCGTAACCCTGTCTGCTTCAAGCAGGACGCGGTATGCAAATCTCGGCGGGATGACATCGGATGCGGAAGCGTTGTATGGCAGCGGGAGTTCCACAGAATCCAGCACCTCGTAAGGCACGGGCGAAGCACATGCACCGCCGATACCCCCCGAGGCGCCATAGTGGAGTGATGCGATTCTCTTTCCCTCCTTATCGTTGATATCCAGGTCTACCGCTGGGTACTCCGGGTTCTCCGGCCTTCGCAGGACCGTCCAGTCCCCGGGATGGTCAAAGCTGACCTTGCCGTTGGCACTGGTGTACGTTAGCCATTCGTCGGCAAGTGGAACAGAAGTGGCGGCGGTAGACGCCGGTGGTTCCGGAGCCGGCGTTGCGGTTGGGCTTGGAGCCGAGGTAGGCCGCGTGCTCGCTGTGGAGAAGGGAGTGGCCTCCGCGGTGGAGGTCGCGGCCGGGGAAGGCGCGGTTGCCAGGGGGCCGAGGTTCATGGTGAGCAGGACACCGGTCGTCACTGCCGCAGCTGCGACTGCGAGGACTCCCGCAATCCTGGCCCGGCGTTCCCTCCGTTCAGTGAGGGTGGGTACATTGACGTGCACCCGATCCACAAAGACCTCCGGCCGCGAAAAAACATCCGCCAGCACCCTCGCTCCGTCTGGAACGTCAGCGTCCCTTCCGATCGGGTCCACGCCCGAGACGAGATACTTGATGGCATCCATGGCTAAGCCTCCACTTTTTGGTCGATTGAAGTGCAGAGGGCTGGCAAGAGGCTACGGAATGCTTCTCTGGCCCGGTGCAGGCGCACTTTTGCCGCCGACTGGGAACACTGAAGAACCTTGGCGATCTCCGTGATGGTCAGCTCATCCCAGTAGGCCAGCTGCAGAACGTCGCGGTCCTTCTCACGCAGCGCCGACAGGGCTGACTCCACCAGGGAGTTGTCGCTGTCCGGGGCACTGCCATCGGCTGGGAAAGCCTGGAGCCGCTGCTGAAGGGCGCGCCGCCTGTCGAGCCCACGGTAGGCGTTGCCAATCACGTTGCGGGCAACCGCAAACAACCACGCGATCTCCACGTTGGGGCCGCCGTCCCACTTCTGCCAGGCTATGCGGAATACGTCGGCAGCCAGTTCCTGGGCCAGCTCCGAATCATCAACGCGCCGATGTACGAATTTGTGAATGCGCGGATAGCTGTCTTTGTACAAGGCGATAAACGCCAACTCGCGCTCTGAAAGCACGGTTCCCCCCGAAGAATGCGTAGTGTCCTGACGTGCAGGCTAACTGTATAGTTTCCGGTTACCGCCGGGATGGTTACACGGGTTCGACAAGTATTTCGTCCGGCCCTGCGCCATTGCCCCCGCGACCGCCGACCACAGCCTAAGAGCTCTGACTCCGGGGCTAGGGCAGGAGGCTTTCGGACGACGCCACGGATTCGTTGTCCGTGTCCATGGTGACGACGACATTCACCCTGCCACCTTCCAGTACCACGGGCAGCCAGTGGTCCGCGTCCTGCCACATCCGGTCCACAGGCAGCGTGTCCACACGGAACCATTCAGGCAGGATCTCCTCGCTGGGCGCCGGCTCGCCTTGCCAGGTCCGGGCAGTGAAGAGCTTGGTCCGCATATTCCATTCCGGGCGGGCGGGAAAGACGAAATGGACCGATCCGGCGTCCGCCAGGTCCTGCACCTGAAGCACCACCCCGGTTTCCTCCAGGACTTCCCGGACTACGGCCTGCGCGTCGCTCTCCCCCGGCTCCACGTGCCCGCCGATGCCCACAATCTTGCCCTTGCCAAATCCGGTTTGCTTCAGCCCAAGGAGGACCTCCGCACCGTTGGCACCTTCCCGGAGGAGGAAGCAGAGGGTGACGTGCGGGGATCTCATGGGCTCCACCCTATAGCTGCGGGCAGCCGTTGCTATCCGGCGGCCGGTCCATCGCCAACAAGTTCCGGACGAAGTTCCACCGGAAGTCCTTTCTGCTCGAATTCCTTGTCCATCGCCTGTTGGGGTGTCAGGCCCTGGTTGTTCATCGCCTGGAACTCCCAGTTGAAGACGCTGGAGTAGACCTGCTGGAAGTCGCAGAGAAACCTCCCGTCCTGCAATTTGGCAAGCTGGTACCACGCGTTGCCGCCGTCGAGCTGGAGGGCTCTGGCTCCCTGTTCGGAGATGGAAAAGGCGAGCCAGCCGCCGGCACAGCCCAGAACGGTGTAGTACTGCTGTTGGTCGGCGGGGATCGGCAGGATGGCACGTTGCTGGTCGCTGCGCTGCAGGTCGACGTTGGCCATGGAGCAGGCGACACCGCCCGTGCTCAACGCTGGCGCTGCCGTGCCGGCAGGAGCTGTGGTGGCGGGTTCTGTGGCTGGCGTGCTGGGGGTGGAGGAGTCTGTGGGGCCAGCAGACATGCCCGGCGCGGTGCCGGTTTGGGCAGGTCCTGGCGCGGGATGCGGCAGGATGGTGCCGCCTACCACCACAGCTCCCGCCACCGCCGCGGCAGCGAGGACAGTTGCGGCGGCGGTCCGTACCGCGGTTCGTCGTGCTGGAGTGCGTCCTGCCGGAGTGCTCCCGGCCAAGAAGACCATATCCGGGTCCTGGGAATGGACAATCCCGCGCGCGGCGTTGCTGCCGGGAGCCAACCCCGGCACTCCGGCATGGGGCTTTGCGGCTTTCATCAGCTGTTCGATGCGGTCCATTGCTAGTCCTTCCTTGCGGTCATGAGGTGTGCGGGCGCCGCCTTCGCGAAGGCCCGGCGGGCCCGGTGCAGCCGGACCGCTGCCGTGGAGGGAGAGCACTCCAGGGCCTGGCCGAGTTCGGGGATAGTGAGATCGTCCCAGTAGCTGAGCATGAGGACCTCCCGGTCCCTCTCCCTCAGCCGCCCGAGCACGGCAGCGACGGCGTCCTGTTCCTCTGCGTTCGCTTCGAGGGTTTGGCCTGCTGCCTCTTCCTTAAGCCGGTCGATAAGCTCCTGCCGGCGGCGGCGGCCCCTGTACTCGTTGCCAAGCAAGTGCCGGGCCGTGGCGAGCAGCCAGCCGATGCCGGGTGGCTCCGGCAGTTGTTTTTCCCAGGCGATCCGGAACACATCGGCGGCCAGCTCCTCGGCCCGGGACGTATCGCTGATGCGGCACGCAATGTACCGGAAGACCCGCCCCGAATGCTGGGAATGCAGATCGATGAATGCCTGCTCTTCGGGTGCCAACATAGTATTTCCCCCCGGACACGTGATGACTTCTTCCTGAAGACTAAGTGTCCCGGGCCGGGCCGATTCTTACAGTCGCGGGAAGAATCTATTCGCGGAGTGGTTCAAACTCCAGCGGCAGGAGCCCCGGCGCTCACCCCAGCGCCCTCGGATGGGCCGCGGCATAGATCTCGCGCAGTGTATCGGCCGTGACCAGGGTGTACACCTGAGTGGTGGTCACGGAGGCGTGGCCCAGGAGTTCCTGCACCACGCGGACATCAGCGCCGCCTTCAAGCAGGTGGGTGGCGAAGGAATGCCGGAGGGTGTGGGGCGACACATCGCGGGTGATGTTGGCCTTCTCCGCCGCCGCCTTCAGGATGGTCCAGGCGCTCTGCCGGCTGATCCTGCCGCCGCGGGCATTCAGGAACAGCGCGGGCGTGCCCTTGCCTTTGGCGGCGAGCAGCGGCCGGCCCCGGACCAGGTACGCGTCGAGCGCACGTGCCCCGTAGGAGCCCAGCGGCACCAGCCGTTCCTTCGATCCCTTGCCGAACAGACGGACAATGGCTGGCCCGGATTCCGGTTCCGCAAGGGAGATGTCGTCAACATCCAGTCCCACCGCTTCGCTGATCCTGGCGCCGGTGGAGTACAGGAACTCGAGCAGGGCGCGGTCCCGCAAGCCCGTGGCGGTGTCCGTTCCTGCAGCTTCGAGGATGCGGGTCACCTCGTCCACGCTGATGGCCTTGGGCAGGCGCTTGCCGGCCATGGGCGGATGGACCTCGCTGGCCGGATCGGCAGGTGTGTAGCCCTCAAGGGCCCAGAACTTGTGCAGCCCGCGCACCGCCACCACCGTCCGTGCCGCGGACCGGAGACCCAGCGTGGAGCCGCCGTCGGAACCGTCCGAAAGGGCGCGGACGAAACCCGTGACGTGGTGCCGGGTGATGTCCTCGGGCCGGCTGCAGCCGGCAGCGGCGAGGTAGCGGGCGTAGCGGGCGAGGTCGCGCCGGTACGCTGCCAACGTGTTCGCTGCCAGTCCCCGCTCCACGCCCATGTGCTGGAGGTATTCGGTGATTGCACGCTCGATGGCGGCAGGGACGTGTGCCGGGGCAGCCACAGGCACAGTCGCTACCGCACCCGGAGCCGGCTCGACAGACGGTGCCGCTTCAGTCGAAGGACCCGCGCCTACCGAAGGACCCGCGCCTACCGAAGGACCCGCGCTTACCGAAGGACCGGCCATCAGCGCTGGCTGGGGTGTGCGGGCCAGGGGGCGTCGGCGGGGCGGAGCCCTTCATAGTTGGCGGCCCGGGCGGCCGCGGCGGCAAGGATCCCGACGACGGCGGACGGGTTGTGCAGGCGGCCGGCCAGGACAGACGCCACGGCATCATCCAGGCCTATCCAGTGGAACTCGATCTCCGCTTCCTCGTCGGTCCGTTCGTGGCGTTCGTGGTGCGGTACCTCGGTGAGGTCGCGGGCCAGGTAGATGCGGATGGCCTCGCTGGAGGATCCCGGGGAATTGAAGACGTCGGCCAGCACGTTCCAGGTCCCGGCTGCCAGGTCCGCTTCCTCGGCGAGTTCACGGGCTGCCCCCACCACAAAGTCTTCGCCTTCGATGTCCAGCAGGCCCGCGGGCACCTCCCAGAGGTCCATGCCCACCGGGTGCCGGTACTGCTTCAAGAGCAGGACCTGGCCTTCTCCATTCATGGGCAGGACCGCGACCGCGCCGGGGTGGTCGATGTAATCGCGGGTGAGGGCGTCACCGGACTCGGAAAGCTGGAAGGTGTCGCTGACGACGTCCCAGATCCGGCCCTGGTAGACCTTCTCGGTGGACAAAAGACGGCGCGGGCTTGGTGCATCCGAAACCTGTTTTGCAGGGGTGGCTTCAGGTGTACCAGGCATCGCGCCGTCCTTTTTGTTCTCTTGACTATTTAGCGGTAACGGTACCCGATGCTGCAGGCTCCCCGGCCGCGGGTACAGCCGTGTCGGCTGCGCCCTGGTAGTTTGCGCCCTGGTGGTCAAGGGCAGCTTTGACCAGGCCGGCGAACAGCGGGTGCGGGCGGGTGGGCCGCGAGCTCAGCTCGGGGTGCGCCTGCGTGGCCACGTAGTAGGGGTGGACGTCGGCGGGCAGCTCAACGAATTCCACCAGCTTGCCGTCCGGGGAGGTCCCGGAGAAGACCAGGCCCTTGTCGGCAATCTGCTGGCGGTACTTGTTGTTGACCTCGTAGCGGTGCCGGTGGCGTTCGCTGACGGTGGTCTTGCCGTAGGTTCCGGCGATAACCGAGCCTTCATCAAGCTTGGCCTCGTAGAGTCCAAGGCGCATGGTGCCGCCGAGGTCGCCGCGGCCTTCAACGTACTCCAGCTGCTCTTCCATGGTGGCGATGACCGGGTACTTGGAGTCCGGCTCGAACTCGCTGGAGGAAGCGCCCTCCAGGCCCACTACGTTGCGGGCGTACTCGATGACCATGCACTGCAGGCCAAGGCACAGGCCCAGCACGGGCAGTTTGGTTTCGCGGGCAAACTTCAGTGCGCCGAGCTTGCCTTCGAGTCCGCGGATGCCGAAACCGCCGGGCACGCAGATGCCAGTCCACGCCGTCGAGCGCCTTGATGGCACCTTCCCGGGTCTCGCAATCGTCGGACGGGACCCAGCGGATCTTGACCTTGGTGTCGTTGGCGAAGCCGCCGGCGCGCAGCGCTTCCGTGACCGAGAGGTAGGCGTCGGGAAGGTCGATGTATTTGCCCACCAGGGCAATCTCGACGTGGTGCTTGGGATTGTGGACGGCTTCAAGCAGTTTGTCCCAGCTGGTCCAGTCCACGTCCTTGAAGGGCAGGTCCAGGGCCCGGACGATGTAGGAGTCCAGTCCCTGGCTATGCAGAGTTTTGGGGATGTCGTAGATGCTGGGGGCGTCGGCGGCGTTGACCACCGCGTCGATGTCGACGTCGCACATGCGGCCGATCTTTTCCCGCATGGCCTCGGGCACTTCCCGGTCCGAGCGGATGACGATTGCCTCCGGCTGGATGCCGATGGAGCGCAGCGCGGCAACGGAGTGCTGCGTGGGCTTGGTCTTCAGTTCCTGCGACGGGCCGATGTACGGCACCAGGGAGACGTGGAGGAAGAAGACATTTCCGCGGCCAATGTCCTGGCGGACCTGGCGGGCGGATTCGAGGAACGGCTGGGACTCAATGTCGCCTACGGTGCCGCCGATTTCGGTGATGATGACGTCGGGGGCGTTCTTGACCTCGGCAGGCAGGCGCATGCGGCGCTTGATTTCATCCGTGATGTGCGGGATGACCTGGACCGTGTCACCGAGGTATTCGCCGCGGCGTTCCTTCGCGATAACCGTGGAGTACACCTGGCCGGTGGTCACGTTGGCGGAACCTTCAAGGTTCTCGTCGAGGAAGCGCTCGTAGTGCCCGATGTCGAGGTCAGTTTCGGCGCCGTCGTCGGTGACGAAGACCTCACCGTGCTGGAAGGGGTTCATTGTGCCCGGATCCACGTTCAGGTAGGGATCGAGCTTCTGCATCGTCACGGACAGGCCGCGTGCCCGGAGCAGATGACCAAGGCTGGAGGCCGTTAGTCCCTTACCGAGCGAGGACGCCACACCGCCGGTGACAAAGATGTGCTTCGTCGTCTTGGAGGAGCCCGGGAACCGGGAATTTACACGGGAATTTGATCGCTGCACCACGGAATTCGAGCCTATCATCAATTCAGCCTTTCCGTGGTTGTCCCCGTCAGGCCCGCTGGGGCAGGAGCCTGGCGTCATCCAGCAGTTCCCGGGCGTGTGCCTGGGCCGATTCGGAGTCTTCCTGGCCTGCCAGCATGCGGGCCAGTTCACGCACCCGTTCCGGGCCGTCAAGGAGGCGGACGTCACTGGAGGTGAACCCGGTGGCGGTGCCGCCGTCGGCTCCCCTGACGGAGGTTTTGGTCACCGTGATGTGCTGGTCCGCGAAGGCGGCCACCTGCGGAAGGTGCGTGACTACCAGCACCTGCACGTGGCGTGCCAGCATGGCCAGCCTGCGGCCGATCTCGACGGCGGCACGGCCGCCAACGCCCGCGTCCACCTCGTCGAAGACGAATGTGGGGACGGGATCGACGGCGGCAAGCACCACTTCGATGGCCAGCATCACGCGGGACAGTTCGCCGCCGGACGCGCCCTTGCCCAGCGGCCGGGCCGGGGCACCGGAATGCGGCCGCAGCAGGAAGCTGATCTCGTCGGCACCGTGCGGGCCCAGCTGGCCAGCCGGCTCCAGGTTGATCACCAGCGTGGCGTCGGCCATGGCCAGGGCCTTGAGCTCCGCGCTGACGCGGCCGGACAGGTCCTTCGCAGCCTTGGCGCGGATCTTGCTGATGGCCGCTGACTGCTTCTTCAGTTCTGCTTCGGCGCGCACCACATCTGCATCCAGGGCCTCGATGCGGGAGGAATCGTCCTGCAGCTCGTCGAACCGGACGCGGGCCTTGTCCGCCCACTCCAGCACTTCGTCGATGGTGGGGGCGTATTTGCGGACCAGCCTGGCCAGGGCGGCGCGCCGGTCCTCGATTTCGGCCAGGCGTTCCGGGCCTTCGGAGTCCAGGCTGGCCTGGTAGCTGGCCAGCTCGGTGGCGATGTCATTGAGCAGGAAGCCCACCTCGGCCAGCCGGGCGGCAGCGGAGCCCAGCTGCGCATCATGCTCCGCCACATGTTCCAGGGTCCGTTTGGCGGAATCCACCAGTGTGGTGGCGTCCCCGGTGTCGCCGAAGTCCTCGGCAATGAGTGCCTGGTGTGCGGTGCTCGCAGCGATCCGCAGTTCCTCCACGTTGGCAAGCTTCACGGCCTCGGCCTTCAGCAGCTCGTCCTCCCCCGGCTGCGGATCAACCTCATCGATCTCGGCGAGGGCTGCCTCCAGGGATTCGGCCTCGCGGAGCCTGTCGCGGGCGGCGTTGCGCAGGTTGTCCAGTTCGGCCTGGCTGGACTTCCATCGGCCGTACAGCTCCTGGTACGCGGCCAGCGGACCGGCCAGGTTGCCGCCGGCGAACTTGTCCAGGGCTTCGCGCTGCGCTGCAGCGCTCTTGAGCCGGATCTGGTCGGACTGGCCGTGCACCACCACCAGGGACTCACCGATCTCGGCCAGCACGCCCACCGGCGCCGCCCGGCCGCCCAGGAACGCGCGGCTGCGTCCATCCGCACCCAGGCGCCGGGCCAGGATCAGCTCAGCGCCGCCGTCGACCTCCTCCGCTTCGGCGCCGGCCTCAAGGGCACGGGCAATGGCGGGATGCCCGGCGTCGAGCTTCAGCACCGCCTCGGCGGTGGCGCTCTTGGCGCCGGTGCGGACGGCCCCGGCATCCGAACGGGCGCCCAGCAGCAGCCCGACGGCGGTCACCACCATGGTCTTGCCCGCACCGGTTTCGCCGGTCACGACGCTCAGTCCCGGGCCGAGCGGAAGGGTTGCGTCGGTGATGACGCCGAGATCGCGGATTCTCAGTTCTTCAAGCATGGATTCACTTTGCAGTCGACGGATCGGGATCGCTGTCCGGATTTTCCGCATGCGGTACAGGCAACGGCGGCATGGGCCGTGGCGTCCGCACAATGGGGATGGGGCCGGTGTGCACGGCATCGGACTTGGGTACCGGTCCGCGCCAGCCGTGGATAGGCAGCTCGAACTTGCGGACCAGGCGGGCGGAGAACGGCGTCTGGTGGGTGCGGGCCAGCCGGACGGGAGTGGCGGACTTGGTCACTTCCACGCGGGCGCCGGGCGGCAGGTCCACGGAGCGCCGGCCATCGCACCACAGCACGCCCTGGGCGTCGGTGCGGCTCAGTACCTCCACGGCGAGCTTCGACCGCGGTGACACGACGAGGGGTTTGGCGAAGAGCGCATGGGCGCTGATGGGGACAATCACCAGGGCCTCCACCTCCGGCCAGACCACCGGTCCACCCGCGGAGAACGCATAGGCCGTGGACCCGGTGGGGGTGGCCAGCACGATGCCATCGGAGCCGAAGGACGTCAACGGGCGCTGGTCCACCTCGGTGACCACTTCGAGCATCCGTTCCCGGTTGGCCTTCTCGATGGCGGCCTCGTTGAGCGCCCATGTGTGCCAAATCTTCTGGCCGCGGACCCACACCTGGACATCGATGGTCATCCGCTCTTCAACCGTGTACTCGCGGCTGGCGATCCACTCGACGGTCTGGGCAAGGTCCGCCCGCTCGCTTTCGGCAAGGAAACCCACGTGGCCCAGATTGACGCCCAGCAGCGGCACATCCACCTCGCGGACCAGTTCGGCGGCCCGCAGGATGGTTCCGTCGCCGCCGAGGACCATGACGAGTTCGACGTCAGGCAGCTGGACGTGGTCGTGGAGGACCTCCACGGGCTGGGCAAGGTGCCCGAAGAACCGTTCCATGTCCCCCAGCTCGGACTCCTGCATCACGGGGACCATGCCCGAAGCGTGCAGCAGGGCGCAGGCTTCCCAGGCCGCTTTCAGTGACTCCTCGCGGCCGGTGTGGGCAAGGACCAGTACACGCCTGCTCATCAGGTTCCGCTCTCTAGTGGTTCGGCCAGATTTGTCCGAGCAAGGCAGCGGCTGCTGCCTCTCGCTCTTCGATCTTAGGCAAGTCTTTGCTGATCCTGCGTCTTATCCACAGGAAGTATTCGACGTTTCCGTCCTGGCCCGGCAGCGGGCTCTGCGCGAGGCCGCGCAGGTCGAGGCCTGCCTCGAGCGCTGCCCGGGCCACTTTCTCCACGGCCATCCGCCGCTCGCGCTCAGACGTGACCACGCCGGTGCGGCCCAGGCGGTCCTTGCCGATCTCGAACTGCGGCTTGACCATCAGCACCAGATCGCCGCCGGGTTCGGTGCAGTCCGCCAGCGGCTGCACTACGAGGGTGAGGGAGATAAACGACAGGTCTGCGACCGTCAGTGCCGCCGGCCCGCCTATGTCCTCCGGGGCCATGTACCGCACGTTCATGCCCTCGTGGACTGCCACGCGCGGATCGTCGCGGAGGTGGGCCACCAGCTGGCCGTGACCGACGTCGACCGCCACCACGTGCGCGGCACCCCGCCGAAGCAGGACGTCGGTGAAGCCCCCGGTGGAGGCACCGGCGTCAAGGCACCTTTTGCCCTGCGCCGAAACCTCGGGGAAGGCGTCGAGGGCCCCGGCCAGCTTGTGGCCCGCCCGGCTGGCGTAAGTGTCCTGGTCATCGTGTTCGACGGCGAGGTCCCGGCTGTCGTCCACCTGCAGGGAGGCTTTAGCGAGGACCTGGCCGCCGGAACTGACCTTGCCGTCGGCGATCAGCGACGCGGCGTGCGTACGCGACCTCGCAAGCCCGCGCGCCACCAGTGCCTGGTCGAGGCGCACCGGCATCAGGCTGCACCGCCGACGGGATTGGTCCCGGAGGGGTCGCCGTCTGGGGGATCGCTGTTGAGGGCGGCCAGCAGTTCATCGTGGAGCCCGTTATAGACGCTTTCGTGATCCGCGGCAGGCAGACCTGGTATGTCGGGAAGCGTGGCCAGGGCCTGCGCCACCTGCGGATCGGTGATGACCTGTGCACCTGGCTGCGGCCATTCCGGGGCCGGCTGTGCTGTCGCGTCGTCCGGTTCGGTCAGCTCAGTCATTGAACCAGTCTAGTGATCCAGCCACACCAGCTTGGGCGACTTCGGGGCTGCGGTGTCCGGCGTCTCAGCCCACCAGGCTGCACAGGCAGCCCGCCAGGAGTCAAGGTCGTCCTGCCTGCCAATGATGCCCACCGCTCCGTTGGCCACGCGCGCCGTCGACTGGCCGCACGTGTAGGTGCCGTCGTCGTTCGTCACTTCGGGGTAGGGGCGGTGCAGGCCCGTCAGGTTTTCGATGATGTAGTTGGGCCGTTCGGCAGACCGCGCGGCCAGGATGGTTTCGCGTGTGTCGACGCCGGTCAGGACCGCCACGGTGGCGAAGCCGGCATTGTTGCCGCCCAGGATGTCCGTGTCCAGCCGGTCACCCACCACCAGGGGGCGCTCGGCACCGAGTCGCTTGGCTGCCGAATGGAACAGCGGTGCCTCGGGCTTGCCCGCTACCCTGGGCTGATGACCTGTGGCGGCGGCAACGGCGGCAACAAGGGTGCCGTTCCCTGGGGCGATGCCGCGCGCCTGGGGAATGGACATGTCCGTGTTGGTGGCCACCCAGAGGGCACCGGCGGACACCACGTACGTGGCTTCCGCCAGGTCCTTCCACCCGATGGCGGGGCTGAAGCCCTGGACCACCGCTACCGGTTCCTCGGCCTGGCTGCCCACGGGCACCAGGCCCACCAGCTCAATTTCCCGGGCAAGTGCCGGGCTGCCGGTGATGAGGATCCTTGCGCCGGGTGCCAGCAGCGAGGCGAGCAGCTCGGCCGCGGCCTGGGAGGAACTGACCACCTGGTTGTCCTCGGCGGGCGCACCGAGCTCACGCAGATGGGCTGCAACCTCTGCCGGGGAGCGGGAGGCGTTGTTGGTCACATAGCCCAGACCGATACCCAGGCCGGAGAGCTGCTTCAGCGAATCCACGGCTCCGGGAATGGCATGCGGCCCGGCGTAGACCACGCCGTCCAGGTCGGCGAGGAGCGCATCGAAGCGGGAGACCAGTGAAACGTCATTCATGCCTGCTCAGTCTTCCCGGCGTTCTTCGTCGTGCCGGACGTCTGCGTTGTCCTGCGCGTCGGACTCCCCGGCAGCTGCGGAATCGAGCTCGTCAGGTTCCACCGAGTCCTGGTCCGATTCGGCGTCGTCCGAGACGAAGTAGTCGGCGTCCTGGTCGTCGAGGTTGCTGTCCTGGGCTGCGTTCGCTTCGGTGGCGTTGCCACTTTCCGCTTCAGCCGCTGGGGAACCGCCGGCAAGGGTTTCGGCGGGGGTTTCTTCGGTCTCGGCGGGGGTTTCGGTCTCGGCGGCCCTGGAGGAACGCTCCAGCATCCTGCGACGTTCAGCCTCTTCCCGTGCCTCTTCTTCCTCGTCCCAGCCGAGGTCGATGATTTCGGGCTCCTGGTCAGCGCCTTGGCCCAGGGCGTTCTCTGCCACCACGGCCTGGCGGCTCCACTTTTCCGACTCTTCCTGGCGTCCCACCGCTGCAAGTGCATCGGCGTAGGCGCGGAAAAGGCGCGGGCTGTAGGAGAAGGCACGGTTGATGTCCAGCTGCGGGATTTCAAGTTCTGCTACTGCCGCGTCCAGCTGGCCGAGATCGGTCCGTGCACCGGCTGCAACGATTGCCAGTTCCACCTTGCCGGGAGCGTCAAGGTCCTGGGCTTCCTCGGAGCGCGCAACATCGAGGGCACGGTCGGGGCGCCCCAGGCCACGCTCGCAGTCAGCCATCACGGGCAGGTGCACGTTCGAACCGCTGATCCGGCGGAAGGTGCGGAACTCGCGGAGTGCCTCACCGTAGTGGCCGGCAGCGTAGGCAGTCAGACCAACGGCCTCGCGGACGGCTGCGAGCCGTCCACCACGACGGCTGGCGGCAAGCGCATGCTGGAAGGCAAGCTCGGGCTCGTCATCGATGAGGCGGCCGGCCATCACCAGGTGGCGGGCCACCCACTCGGCGCTCTTCGGCTCCAGGGTCTTGATCTGGTGCCCGGTGGCGCGGTCCAGTTCCTTGCCCGTGACATCCTCATCGATCTCGGGCGAGCGTTCACGGTCAGGACGGTTGGCGCTGCGAAGGTCGGCGGCGTTGGGAACGCGGGCAGGGCGCTCCTCCTGGCGGTCGCGGCCAAAGCCGCGGGGGCCGGAGTCGGCACGGTCACCGCGATCGAAGCCGCGCGGTGCCCGTTCTTGCCGGTCCCCGAACGGCTTGCGGTTCTCGCCGCCGAAACCGCGTCGGTCACCTTCGCCCTCACGACGGGGACGGTCACCAAACGGCTTACGGTCACGGTCGCCGAAAGGCTTACGGTCACGGTCGCCGGCACCGCCGCTAAAACCGCGGCGGTCACCTTCGCCGTCACGGCGCGGACGGTCACCAAACGGCTTACGGTCGCGGTCGCCGAACTGCCGACGCTCACCACCGGCGCCGCCACCCTCGCCGTCACGGCGCGGACGGTCACCAAACGGCTTACGGTCACGGTCGCCGAACTGCCGACGCTCACCACCGGCGCCGCCACCCTCGCCGTCACGGCGCGGACGGTCACCAAACGGCTTACGATCACGATCACCAAAAGGCTTACGGTCACGATCACCGAACTGCCGACGCTCACCGCCAGCGCCAGCACCCTCGCCATCACGGCGCGGACGGTCACCAAACGGCTTACGATCACGATCACCAAAAGGCTTCCGCTCACCGCCGCCGGCAGAGCCACCACGCGTGGAGCTGTTGCCGTCGCGGTCCGACCGAGACCGGAATCCGCGGGGATCCCCGCCGGAATTGTTGTTGCCGCGGAACGCGCCACGGTCATTACCGCGGTTGCCGCCGTTGTGCTCGGCCATATGGATTCCTCCTGTTGTGAGCCGCCACTGGCGCAACTGCAGCCGCTCGTTTCGTTTCCTACGCAACCCGAAATCAAGCGCTTCGAAGTCCGTACATCTTCATCAATTCTAGTGGAGCCACCAAATCTCCCGGGACAGCGGGACCCCTGGCAGCGGTATCGTGGCCATCTTCACAGCCGGCGCCCGCGCAGGTCCTGCCTGGGTTTTTGTGTTGCTCTATCAGGTGTGGTCCTTATCTGGTGGGTTTAGGGGCCATAGGTGATGGAGCAACTGGGGTGGCGCGGCGGGGCACGGGGCTGCGGGTCCGGGGGCTGCGGGTCTGTTCTTGGTGGTGGTGGTTGTTTAAATGTGGGAGGCCCCAACCGTGTGGTTGGGGCCTCGACCGTAATGGTTGTCCGGCGGTGACCTACTCTCCCACACCCTCCCGGGTGCAGTACCATCGGCGCTGTGGGTCTTAGCTTCCGGGTTCGGAATGGGACCGGGCGTTTCCCCCACGCTATGACCGCCGTAACCCTTGCTCCCGCGCACCCGTGGTGTTGGCCTGGGTGGGGGGAAATCTGTGGTTACAACATTGTGGTGTTGTGTATTCAGTTGTTGGTTCCTGTTCAACAGTTGTCCCGTTGGGCGGGGTTGTTGGTTGGGAACCACATAGTGGACGCAAGCAGAATTTGTATGTTCTGTGTGGTGTAAGTTGTTGGCCTATTAGTACCGGTCAGCTTCACGAGTCGTTAGTCCTCGCTTCCACATCCGGCCTATCAACCCAGTGGTCTGGCTGGGGGCCTCTCACACATGAATGTGTATGGAAATCTCATCTTGAAGCGAGCTTCCCGCTTAGATGCTTTCAGCGGTTATCCCATCCGAACGTAGCTAATCAGCGGTGCACTTGGCAGTACAACTGACACACCAGAGGTTCGTCCGTCCCGGTCCTCTCGTACTAAGGACAGCCCTTCTCAAATTTCCTGCGCGCGCAGCGGATAGGGACCGAACTGTCTCACGACGTTCTAAACCCAGCTCGCGTACCGCTTTAATGGGCGAACAGCCCAACCCTTGGGACCTACTCCAGCCCCAGGATGCGACGAGCCGACATCGAGGTGCCAAACCATGCCGTCGATATGGACTCTTGGGCAAGATCAGCCTGTTATCCCCGAGGTACCTTTTATCCGTTGAGCGACGGCCATTCCACAATGTACCGCCGGATCACTAGTCCCGACTTTCGTCCCTGCTCGAGATGTCTCTCTCACAGTCAAGCTCCCTTGTGCACTTACACTCGACACCTGATTGCCAACCAGGCTGAGGGAACCTTTGGGCGCCTCCGTTACTTTTTAGGAGGCAACCGCCCCAGTTAAACTACCCATCAGGCACTGTCCCTGACCCGGATTACGGGCCGAAGTTAGATGTCCAAAGTGACCAGAGTGGTATTTCAACGATGACTCCACCCGAACTGGCGTCCGGGCTTCAACGTCTCCCACCTATCCTACACAAGCCACTCCGAACACCAATACCAAACTATAGTAAAGGTCTCGGGGTCTTTCCGTCCTGCTGCGCGTAACGAGCATCTTTACTCGTACTGCAATTTCGCCGAGTTTATGGTTGAGACAGCGGGGAAGTCGTTACTCCATTCGTGCAGGTCGGAACTTACCCGACAAGGAATTTCGCTACCTTAGGATGGTTATAGTTACCACCGCCGTTTACTGGGGCTTAAATTCTCAGCTTCGCCTTGCGGCTAACCGGTCCTCTTAACCTTCCAGCACCGGGCAGGAGTCAGTCCGTATACATCGTCTTGCGACTTCGCACGGACCTGTGTTTTTAGTAAACAGTCGCTTCCCCCTGGTCTCTGCGGCCCCGATCCCCTCCGGACAGCAAGTGTCCATCAAGGTTGGGGCCCCCCTTCTCCCGAAGTTACGGGGGCATTTTGCCGAGTTCCTTAACCATAATTCTCTCGATCGCCTTGGTATTCTCTACCTGATCACCTGTGTCGGTTTGGGGTACGGGCGGCTAAAACCTCGCGTCGATGCTTTTCTCGGCAGCATAGGATCACCAAATCCCCCCAAACGGGGGTCCCATCAGATCTCAGGCTTATATGAGTGGCGGATTTGCCTACCACTCGCCCTACATCCTTAGACCGGGACAACCATCGCCCGGCTCGGCTACCTTCCTGCGTCACACCTGTTAATACGCTTGCCTCCCGGGATCAGGTCCTGCGCTCCACCAAAACCCGCACACCACAAGGGTGATTGGGCAGGCTTCGGGCAGTTAGTATCCCCCGCTCAGCATGGGCGGTTTTTCGCCGGTACGGGAATATCAACCCGTTGTCCATCGACTACGCCTGTCGGCCTCGCCTTAGGTCCCGACTTACCCAGGGCAGATTAGCTTGACCCTGGAACCCTTGATCATTCGGCGGACGGGTTTCTCACCCGTCTTTCGCTACTCATGCCTGCATTCTCACTCGTGTAGGCTCCACCGCTGGTTTACACCGCGACTTCACCGCCCACACGACGCTCCCCTACCACTCCAAACGCCTGAACCAGCCCAACAAGTGGGCGGCTTGGCTACTATTTGAAATCCACAACTTCGGCGGTGTACTTGAGCCCCGCTACATTGTCGGCGCGGAATCACTTGACCAGTGAGCTATTACGCACTCTTTTAAGGGTGGCTGCTTCTAAGCCAACCTCCTGGTTGTCTTCGCAACTCCACATCCTTTCCCACTTAGCACACGCTTAGGGGCCTTAGTTGGTGGTCTGGGCTGTTTCCCTCTCGACTATGAAGCTTATCCCCCACAGTCTCACTGCTGCGCTCTCACTTACCGGCATTCGGAGTTTGGCTGACGTCAGTAACCTTGTAGGGCCCATTAGCCATCCAGTAGCTCTACCTCCAGCAAGAAACACGCAACGCTGCACCTAAATGCATTTCGGGGAGAACCAGCTATCACGAAGTTTGATTGGCCTTTCACCCCTACCCACAGCTCATCCCCTCCATTTTCAACTGAAGTGGGTTCGGTCCTCCACGACGTCTTACCGTCGCTTCAACCTGGCCATGGGTAGATCACTTCGCTTCGGGTCTAGATCACGCCACTCACTCGCCCTGTTCAGACTCGCTTTCGCTACGGCTGCCCCACACGGGTTAACCTCGCGACGTAACACTAACTCGCAGGCTCATTCTTCAAAAGGCACGCCGTCACCAGAATCAGACTGGCTCCGACGGATTGTAAGCACACGGTTTCAGGTACTGTTTCACTCCCCTCCCGGGGTACTTTTCACCTTTCCCTCACGGTACTGGTCCGCTATCGGTCATTAGGGAGTATTTAGGCTTATCAGGTGGTCCTGACAGATTCGCACGGGATTTCTCGGGCCCCGTACTACTTGGGATACTCTCACAGGCGGTACAAACACATTACGGTTACGGGACTAACACCCTCTCTGGCCGGCCTTTCAAAACCGTTCACCTATGCGCGCACATCACACCCCACTGTCCCGGCAGAGACAGTACGGAAAGTCCCACAACCCCGACCATGCAACGCCCGCCGGCTATCACACATGGAACGGTTTAGCCTGATCCGCGTTCGCTCGCCACTACTAACGGAATCACTATTGTTTTCTCTTCCTGCGGGTACTGAGATGTTTCACTTCCCCGCGTTCCCCCCACGCACCCTATGTGTTCAGGTACGGGTCACCAAGTCACTCGCGCGCTCAGCGGGGTTTCCCCATTCGGACACCCTGGGATCACAGTCCGGTTATCGACTCCCCCAGGCTTATCGCAGATTCCTACGTCCTTCTTCGGCTCCTAATGCCAAGGCATCCACCGTGTGCTCTTAAAAACTTGACCACAAAGATCAAAAACTAATTTCGAGAGAACCACGGAAACCACTGCTCCACCCCAAAAGGCAGAACAACAGATCCAGGTTCATATATCTTGGAAATTGCTTCTTATACAAGATGCTCGCGTCCACTATGTAGTTCTCAAACAACAACCCCAAACCACACACCCCACACACACTCGTGTGTGATCGGCGCGGCCAGGAAAACCAGAAACAAAGTCCCGCACAGCCGCCCCCCACCCCCGAAAGGGAAAGGGAAGAAACCCGCGGTCCTGTTGCCTCAGGACCCAACAGTGTGCCAAACACTAAACCATGCCATCACTCCCCCACCGTTCCAGAACCATCACTGGCTCGTACTGGGACAAGGAAACAACACCACAGCCGCTATTTGTTGATATTCCACCCTTGAGCACCCGCCACGGAACGAACGTCCATGCAACGGGCCTTTACTCCTGACAACCCCCACACCCCGGCATACACCAGGACAGGAACGGTTGTAGGTGCTCCTTAGAAAGGAGGTGATCCAGCCGCACCTTCCGGTACGGCTACCTTGTTACGACTTAGTCCCAATCGCCAGTCCCACCTTCGACAGCTCCCTCCCACAAGGGGTTAGGCCACCGGCTTCGGGTGTTACCAACTTTCGTGACTTGACGGGCGGTGTGTACAAGGCCCGGGAACGTATTCACCGCAGCGTTGCTGATCTGCGATTACTAGCGACTCCGACTTCATGGGGTCGAGTTGCAGACCCCAATCCGAACTGAGACCGGCTTTTTGGGATTAGCTCCACCTCACAGTATCGCAACCCTTTGTACCGGCCATTGTAGCATGCGTGAAGCCCAAGACATAAGGGGCATGATGATTTGACGTCGTCCCCACCTTCCTCCGAGTTGACCCCGGCAGTCTCCTATGAGTCCCCACCATCACGTGCTGGCAACATAGAACGAGGGTTGCGCTCGTTGCGGGACTTAACCCAACATCTCACGACACGAGCTGACGACAACCATGCACCACCTGTAAACCAGCCACAAAGTGGGGGACGCATTTCTGCGCCTTACTGGTTCATGTCAAGCCTTGGTAAGGTTCTTCGCGTTGCATCGAATTAATCCGCATGCTCCGCCGCTTGTGCGGGCCCCCGTCAATTCCTTTGAGTTTTAGCCTTGCGGCCGTACTCCCCAGGCGGGGCACTTAATGCGTTAGCTACGGCGCGGAAAACGTGGAATGTCCCCCACACCTAGTGCCCAACGTTTACGGCATGGACTACCAGGGTATCTAATCCTGTTCGCTCCCCATGCTTTCGCTCCTCAGCGTCAGTTAATGCCCAGAGACCTGCCTTCGCCATCGGTGTTCCTCCTGATATCTGCGCATTTCACCGCTACACCAGGAATTCCAGTCTCCCCTACATCACTCTAGTCTGCCCGTACCCACCGCAGATCCGGAGTTGAGCCCCGGACTTTCACGGCAGACGCGACAAACCGCCTACGAGCTCTTTACGCCCAATAATTCCGGATAACGCTTGCGCCCTACGTATTACCGCGGCTGCTGGCACGTAGTTAGCCGGCGCTTCTTCTGCAGGTACCGTCACTTTCGCTTCTTCCCTACTGAAAGAGGTTTACAACCCGAAGGCCGTCATCCCTCACGCGGCGTCGCTGCATCAGGCTTGCGCCCATTGTGCAATATTCCCCACTGCTGCCTCCCGTAGGAGTCTGGGCCGTGTCTCAGTCCCAGTGTGGCCGGTCACCCTCTCAGGCCGGCTACCCGTCGTCGCCTTGGTAGGCCATTACCCCACCAACAAGCTGATAGGCCGCGAGTCCATCCAAAACCACAAAAGCTTTCCACCAACCACCATGCGGCGGCCGGTCATATCCGGTATTAGACCCAGTTTCCCAGGCTTATCCCAGAGTCAAGGGCAGGTTACTCACGTGTTACTCACCCGTTCGCCACTAATCCCCGGTGCAAGCACCGGATCATCGTTCGACTTGCATGTGTTAAGCACGCCGCCAGCGTTCATCCTGAGCCAGGATCAAACTCTCCGTTGAAGTAAAACAGACACAACCGCAACCACCGGAAATAACGGCGGAAACGGCTGCACAAAATTTGAAACCAGCTAAAAACACCATGCCAACCACGGAGGTGGCGGCACAGCACAATCAACCAATTCATAAAACAATTGGTATCAACAAACTTGGCACACTATTGAGTTCTCAAACAACAGACACATTCGAATATTCCCGGAACAATTCACCAAATGAATTTCTGTTCCGTATTTCTTCGCTGCGATGTTTCAATCTTATTTCATTCATATTCACTTTCGCAAATCCGGTCATTTTCCCGGAATTCACTTGGTGGAATGAATCCGCCCAGCAAAACAAGCAGCAATTTCTCCAAATCCACGCTGTGCGCGGCAAGAATTGCTTCTCATCAGTTGGGGGTTTGTCGCCACTCAGCGGCGGCGACTCAGAAAACAATACACGCCCCCCAACAGCCGTGCAAATCGGCTGCCGGAAGGCGTGCATGCAGGACCCGGAGGTGCTAGGGAACCAGCACTTCAACAGTTGCCAGGTTCTTCTTGCCCCTGCGCAGGAGCAGGTACTGACCGTGCAGAAGTTCGGACTCGGAGATCACAGCCTCGGGATCGGACACCTTCTCGTTGTTGACGTAGGCGCCGCCTTCGCCCACTGTCCGCCGGGCGGCTGACTTGCTTTCGGAAAGACCGGACGCCACCAGCAGGTCGATAATCCCCATCCCATCGACCTGCACCATTGTGGAAGGAAGTTCCGACGTCGCCGCCTGCAGGGTTGCCTTGTCCAATGCGGCCAGGTCCCCGTTCCCAAAAAGTGCCGCGGAAGCAGCAATCACCTTTTCGGTGGCGTCAACCCCGTGCACCAGTGAAGTCACTTCAAAGGCGAGCTTCCGCTGGCCCTCGCGGGCGAACGGACGCTCGGCCACAGAGACGGCAATCTCTTCAATTTCGGCGCGTGTCAGGAACGTGAACACCTTGAGCCGGTCCACCACGTCGGCATCGGCGGTGTTGAGCCAGAACTGGTAGAAGGCGTACGGGCTGCACATGCCGGCGTCCAGCCAGATGGCGTTGCCCTCGCTCTTGCCGAACTTGGTTCCGTCAGAGTTGGTGATGAGCGGCGTTCCCAGGGCGTGGACGCTCTTGCCCTCCACCTTGCGGATCAGTTCCGTACCGCTGGTGAGGTTGCCCCACTGGTCCGAGCCGCCGGTCTGCAGGACGCAGCCGTAGTCGCGGTAGAGCTGGAGGTAGTCCATGCCCTGCAGGATCTGGTAGCTGAACTCGGTGTAGCTGATGCCTTCGTCCGAGTTCAGGCGGGATGCCACGGCGTCCTTGCGCAACATCGTTCCAACGCGGAAGTGCTTGCCCACTTCACGCAGGAAGTCGATGGCACTCAGGGGTGCGGTCCAGTCCAGGTTGTTTACCATCCTGGCGGCGTTATCCCCCTCGAAGCTGAGGAACCGGCTGACCTGGGCCTGAAGGTAGCCCACCCATTCAGCCACCGTTTCCTTGGTGTTGAGGGTGCGCTCCGCTGTGGGGCGGGGATCGCCGATCATGCCGGTGGAGCCGCCCACCAGTCCAAGCGGTTTATGCCCGGCCAGCTGAAGACGCCGCATGACCAGGAGCTGGACAAGGTTCCCCAGGTGCAGGCTCGGCGCGGTGGGATCGAACCCGCAATAGTACGTGACCGGCCCATTGGCGAGGAGCTTTTCGAGCTCTCCTTCGTCGGTGGAGACATGGACCAGCCCACGCCACTTCAGTTCCTGCCAAATGTTGGGGAAAGTGGGGTCGTTGCGCTGCGGTTCGAGGTTGTTCAGTTCTGGCACGCTTCCTAAGTTAGCAGTAACGCCCAACGCCCGGTCAGCCGGCAATGCCGGCCGGCACGGGTTGCGCCGCAATCAGCCGCAGCCGCTGCGTGGCGCGGGTCATGGCCACGTACAGGTCCCCCACCTTGCCGTGCTCGTGGTTGAGCATGACGGACGGTTCCAGGACCACGACGCCGTCGAATTCCAGGCCCTTTGCCTCGCGCGGGCTGATCACCACGATGTCCTGTTCGTAGCTGCCGGCACCCGTTCCGATCCGGCGCCCGTACGCGGCACGCAGGGCGGACGTGGCCTCGGGCAGGAGGTCACCGTCGGCAATCACGGCGAGCAGGCCGCCGTCGAGCGCCTTAAGTTCCTCTGGGATGACCTCGACAAGCCGGCTGACCACCCCGTCTGGCGCCACTTCGTCGATGATGGGCGCCCAGCGCCCTTCGCGCACGGCCTTGGGCGCGGAAACCACAAGGCCGGCGGCGTTGGCCATCCTGACAGCGGCTTCGGCGATCTGCGACGGCGTGCGGTAGTTGACGGTCAGCTCCTCCAGCTGCCAGCGGTCACCGAACATCGGGGCCAGCGCCCCTTGCCAGGAGTTGGCACCTGCCACGGAACTGGTCTGCGCGATGTCGCCCACAATGGTGAAGGACTTCAGCGGGCAGCGCCGGACCAGCAACCGCCATTGCATGGGTGAGAGTTCCTGCGCTTCGTCCACCACGATGTGCCCGAAGGCCCAGGTGCGGTCGGTCGTTGCGCGTTCGGCAGCCGTCTGCCGGGTTTCCTGTTCCCGGTTCTGCTCGGCGAGTTCCTCCGCCGACATCAACGGGTCCACACCGGCAACCTGCATATTGACGAGGGTCTGCTTGGCGTTGGCGAGGTCGCGGGCACGGTCATGCTCCTGCTGCGCCAGCCCGCGCCCGGCCGCCGGATCCAGCTCACCGAGCAGTTCGGCGGCCTCGTCCAGCAGCGGTACGTCGGATTCGGTCCACGGGGCATCGGCGGGACGCTGCAGCAGCGCCCGTTGGGCCGGCGTCAGGTTGGGGGTGCAGAATTCCAGCACCTCCGGCTTGCTGAACAGATCGGAGATCAGTTTCTCCGGCGTCATGGGCATCCAGCACAGGTTGAGCGCGATCCGCACGTCGCGGGCCGCCCGGACGTCCTCGGCCAGGTACGAGCGGTCCGCGTTGTTTCCGATGTTGCCGGCCTCAACGAGTTCGGTCATTTGTTCGGTCAGCTCGCGCAGCAAGATCTTCACGAACGTCACGCGTGCCTCGTTGTACGGCTTTCCGGTGGCACGGGCACGTTCCCGGGCACGCCGGACCTGACGCGGTGTCAGGGTAAGTTTGCGGCCGTCCACCTCAAGGATCCGGTTCTGTGCGGGGACGCGCATGCGGTTGGACACGGCGTTGGCCACAATGGCAGCCATGTCCAGGCGCCCCTTGATGGCGGCCACGTCCGCATTGGTTTCGGGGACGGCGTTGATGCCGGGCATCAGGCGGCCAACGCTGGCCATGACGACGCCGGTCTCGCCGAGCGAGGGCAGCACCCGCTCGATGTAGTTCATGAACGACGACGACGGTCCCACCAGCAGCACACCGGCGGTCTTGAGCCGGTCGCGGTGCGTGTAGAGCAGGTAGGCGGCCCGGTGCAGGGCCACGGCGGTCTTGCCCGTGCCCGGGCCGCCCTGGACTACCACGGCGCCGGAGATTGAGGACCGGATGATGCGGTCCTGCTCCGACTGGATGGTGCTGACGATGTCCGACATGCGGCCGGTTCGCTTGGAGTTCAGGGCAGCAAGCAGGGCCCCTTCGCCCTGGAGCGATTCTGCGTCCGTGAGCATGCCGGCGTCCAGAACGTCATCCTCGATGGCTTTGACGTCGCGGCCCTGCAGGATCAGGTGCCTGCGGCGCCGTACGCCCTGCCGGTCAAAGGCGGTGGCCTGGTAGAAGTGGCCGGCCTCGGGGGCGCGCCAGTCCACCATCAACCGCTGCAGGTCCTCGGTGGTGAGGCCGATGCGGCCAATGTATTGCGCTTCCCCGGAATCCAGGTCCAGGCGGCCAAAGACCAGCCGGTCATCCACCGCATCCAGCTGCGCCAGGCGGTCCTCATACAGTGCGGCGAACGCATCACGTTCCGAAACGTTCTGCATGGTGCCCACAGCTCCGGCACGACGGACCTGCGCCAGCTGGCGGCGCTTTTCCTCCCGGAGCTCCTCCAGCCGGGCATACAGGCCGGCTACATAGTCCCGTTCGTGGGCCAATTCGGCGTCGAGCATCAACGTTCCCCTATCGCAAAAGACAGACCGTCCATTCTACAACCATTTCCGTTAACGCTTGTGAAACCTTGCAGCCGGCGGCGCACCTGCAGGCTGCTTCCGGATCCGGGGCTTCGCGGCCTTGTACCTGGAGACTGTGGGGTCGCCGGTGAGCCAGAACCGCCAGGCGTATTCCTCCAAGCCCCCGGCGCCGGCCACGCCCACCCGCGGACCGGAACTGACCGGGCCGCTGCTGCCGGAGGGAAGCTCCAGCCCGAAAGGCGGAGCCAGTGCATCCCGGCCGCTGTCCGCCGTCGTCAATCCCAGTGCTTTGGCGAGGCGGGCCGGGCCGCTGGCCAGATCGGCGGGAGTTTTCGACGTGGGACGGCGCCGCTGTGCCAGCTCAAGCCCGTCCACGATCTCCCCGGCCCGGAGCAGCAGGGCGGACGCGGTGCCCGCCGGACCGCAGACGATGTTGGTGCAGTGATGCATGCCGTAGGTGAAGTAGACATAGAGGTGCCCGGCGGGCCCGAACATCGGTGCGTTGCGTGGCGTCGGGCCGCGGTAGGTATGCGAGCCGGGGTCCGGATGAAGTGAATCCTCCGGCCCAAGGTAGGCCTCCACCTCGGTGAGCCGGATGGACACGCTCCCGTCGCGGGACTCATGGGTCAGCACGGCGCCCAGCAGTTGCGGTGCGAGCTCGCGGGCATCCCCGGACAGGAAACTCCGAAGCTGCCCGGCGCCCGAAGTGCTTTCGTTCATTGCTTGACCTTACCCGGAGGCGGCTGGCTTGATGCGTTCAGAACGCGGTCCGGCGCCGGATTTCAGCCCGCCACGGCCATGTCCGATTTCCGCTAGAACCAGCAGGCGGCGGCTGGCAGGATGGAGGAATGGACTTCTGGCAGCGCTACCGGGCAATCGATACCCGTGATCCCCGGTTCGACGGCCAGTTCTACACCGCGGTCCGCAGCACCGGGATCTACTGCCGCCCCTCCTGCCCCGCCCGGACTCCCAAGGCATCGAACGTGACGTTTTACGAGACCTCCGCCGCAGCACATGAGGCCGGCTACCGCGCCTGCAAACGCTGCCTGCCGGAGGCGGTGCCGGGCACCCCGGCCTGGAACATGCGCCAGGACGTGGCGGGCCGAGCGATGCGGCTGATCAACGACGGCGTGATTAACCGCGACGGGGTGGCAGGCCTTGCCTCGCGCCTGGGCTATTCGCCGCGCCAGCTCAACCGGATCCTGGGCCAGGAGCTTGGCGCCGGTCCCCTGTCGCTGGCCCGCGCCGCAAGGGCCCAGACCGCACGCACCCTGCTGGTGTCCACCTCCATGAAGCTGGCCGACATCGCCTTCGCCGCCGGCTTCAGCAGCGTCCGGCAGTTCAACGAAACCATCGCGGAGGTGTTCGACATGACGCCCACTGCGCTTCGCAGGACGGTCCGGCACCCGGCACCGGGCGGCGGCACCACGGCCCTGACGCTGGGCCTGCCCTACCGCCCGCCGTTCGATCCGGGCATCTTCTCCTTCCTGGCGGTCCGCGCCATCCCCGGGATCGAGGAGGGCACGCCCACTTCCTACGCCCGGACGCTGCGTCTCCCCCACGGCGACGCGCGGTTCCGGGTGGAGTACGACGACGGCGCGCGGGAACGGCAGCTCACGCTCACCGTGGGTGCGGTGGACCTTCGCGACCTTCCGGCGCTGCTCAGCCGCGTGCGGCGGCTGTTCGACCTGGACGCGGACCCGGAGTCAATTGACGGCGCCCTCGCCGCCGACCCCCGGCTTGCTGCCTCCGTTGCCAACACTCCCGGGATGCGCCTGCCGGGGGCGCTGGACCCGCAGGAACTGCTGGTCCGGGCCATGGTTGGCCAGCAGATCACGGTGGCGGCAGCCCGCACCGCACTGACCCAGTTGTCCACGGCCGGCAGTCCCAGCAGTACATCCGGCGGGGGCCTGGACAGGTTGTTCCCCACCCCCACGGAAATCGCGGCGGCCGCACATCTGCTGCGCGGCCCCAAAAGGAGGATCGGGTCGCTCCTCCATGCAGCCTCAGCCATGGCCGGCGGGGAACTGGACTTCGGTTATGGCGACGACCTGGCCGGCCTGCGCGCGAAACTGCTGCCCTTGCCGGGAGTGGGACCGTGGACCGTGGGGTACGTGGCCATGCGGGTCCTGGGCGCCCCGGACGTCTTCCTTGCGAACGACGCCGCCGTGCGGAACGGCATCCGCGCACTTGATAATGGGGATAACGCCCTTAGTCCTGACTTCCGGGAGACCAGTCCGTGGCGCTCCTACGCCACCATGCACCTGTGGCGCGCCGCGGCCCGGCCCGCACTGACACCAACCGTTCCCGCGAAAGGGATGCCATGAAAGCGCAGCTGCTGCAACTGTCCACCCCGGACGGACCGTTCACGGTCCTAGCCCGGGACGGCGTGGTCCTTGCCTCGGGCTGGACGGCCGGCCTTCCGGAACTGGCCGGACAGGTCCATCCGGCGCTGCGCCCTGACGCCGTGGAAGAGGTGACAAACCTTGGCGGCATCTCGTCCGCCGTCGAAGCCTTCTACAGCGGCGACCTCGGCCCGGCCATGGCAGTCCCGGTCCGCCAGCAGTCCGGCCCGTTCCGTGCCCACGCCTGGGATGTACTGCGCCAGGTCAAACCGGGCGCACCGGTCACCTACAGCGAGTACGCGGCGCTCGCCGGCAACCCGCGCGCAGTCCGGGCGGCGGCAAGCGCCTGCGCCTTCAATGCGGCAGCCCTGTTCGTTCCCTGCCACCGCGTGATCCGCACCGACGGCTCGCTGGGCGGCTTCCGCTGGGGCCTGCGCATCAAGGAGAGCCTGCTGGCCCGCGAGGCCGCCTGACCCGACGGTTGCCCTGCCCTCTTGCGCTATCACTTTTGGTTGCTAAACCCATGGTTTAGGTGCCAAAAGTGATAGAGCAATCAACTCTTGGGTTCCGGCATCGCCGAAGGCCAGGGCAGCAGGCCGGGAAGGTCGGTACTGTCCCCGGCGGCGGTGGCCCGCAGGCTGTCCAGCGATGGCTTACGCCCCGCGAGCCACGCGGCGATGTCCGTGACCATGCCGCTGACGACGACGGTGCTGCCGCCGGCACCGAGGGCCAGCGGCGGAAGTGCCACCGGCTGCAGGACAAGCCGGGTTCCGGCCGGGATGCGGGCGGCCAGGAAGTCGAAGAGGTGGGAGCAGAAGTCCCTGTTCCAGGTCTCGGGTCCCGTCCCGGTATCCAGGTCCGAGGTGTGAATGACGAGCTCCCGCCAGAGCGCCAGCCCGGCATCGAAGATGACCCCGTCGCGGAACGCGATGGGGGTCTGCCACTCGTCCCCGCCCAGCGCATCAAACGCAGCCAGCGCCCGGCGCAGCGCAGCATCGACGTCCTCCCGGTGCCGCTCAAGGCTGTGCCCGGCGGCGAGATCGATGGCGCGGTTTCGGCCGTCCACGCCGCCGTCGTAAAGCTCCACCTTTTCGCCGCGTCGGCCGTATTCCACTTGCCGGGCCAGGGCATCGCAGATCCCGGCGAGATGGGCCAGGAGGTGGCCGCGGCTCCAGCCGGGAAGGGTGGACGGAGCGGTTTCGCCGCCGGCGGGGATGCGGTCCAGCCCGGCAGTCAGCGCGGCGCCGGCCTTGTGCAGTTCAGCCAGGAGCACGGCAGGAGAAGGAGAGGTCATGCGGCCAGCCTAGCGGAGCACTCAAGCCAGCGGAGTTCCGTCCGGCCCGACACGGTGGCGGACGTGGTTGCCGTCGTTGCCGGCCTGCCAGAACTCGATCTCGGCGGGCTGAAGAGCGTAAAGCTGCCAGTGCGGGTTGTCGCTGCCGTCGGCCCGGGGCCGCTCGTGCCAGTCGACGGCGGAGGCCTCGGCGGAGAGCTCAGTCACGGTGCCAACCACCCGGACCTGGCGGCCCAGGCCAGCCCAGTAGAAGTTCATGGCGGCACGCGGCTCGGCCGCCAGTTCGCGGCCCTTGCGGGAGGTGCGCGACGTGGCGAAGTGCCAGCCGTCGTCGTCAATGTTCTTCAGGATCAGCATCCGCGAGGACGGCTGCGGCGCGCCCCCGGACCCGGCACCTACTGTGGCCAGGCTGAACGCGTGCGGCTGCTGCTGCCCTGCGTCCAGCGCCTCGTCCAGCCACTGCTTAAACAGCAGTGCCGGTTCCTGCGGGGCGTTGTCCGGGTCGAAACCGGGCAGGTCGGAGGGGAAGTCGGGCAGGGTGCGAAGGAACTTGCGGAAGGTTTCGCTCATGGACCCAGCCTAGCCACATGCGGCAAAGGGGCCCCGCGGCGTACCACGGGGCCCCTTGCAGCCCAGGCAACTACCCTGCGTACTCCCGGACGCCGGAGAGCTCGGCTTCCAGCGCGGCAAGCTGGCGTTCGACGGCGGCCGGTGCCGTTCCGCCCTGGGAGTTGCGGCTGTTGAGGGAGCCCTCGGTGGAGAGAACGGTGCGGACCTCGGGAGTCAGGTGCTCCGAGATGGCCGCGTATTCTTCGTCCGTGAGGTCCCATAGCTCCACGCCGCGCGACTCGGCCTGCTTGACCGCCGCTCCGGAGAGTTCGTGCGCCTCGCGGAACGGGACGCCCTGGCGGACCAGCCATTCGGCAATGTCCGTGGCAAGCGCGAAACCCTGCGGGGCCAGGGACTCCATCCGCTCGGTGTTGAACGTCAGGGTGGCGATCATGCCGGAGACGGCCGGAAGCAGCAGCTCCAGGGTGTCCGCGGCGTCGAACACCGGCTCCTTGTCCTCCTGCAGGTCGCGGTTGTACGCCAGCGGCAGGCCCTTGAGCGTGGCCAGCAACCCGGTGAGGTTGCCGATCAGGCGCCCTGCCTTGCCGCGGGCCAGCTCCGCCACGTCCGGGTTCTTCTTCTGCGGCATGATCGAGGACCCCGTGGAGTACGAATCATGCAGCTTGACGAAGGAGAACTCCTTGGTGGCCCAGAAGATGACTTCCTCGGAGATGCGGGACAGGTCCACGCCGATCATGGAGCAGACCCAGGCGAATTCGGCGAAGACATCGCGGGACGCGGTGCCGTCGATCGAGTTGTGCACGGCGGAGTAGAAGCCGAGGTCCGCTGCCACAGCCTCAGGGTCCAGTCCCAGCGAGGACCCGGCCAGCGCGCCGGAGCCATAGGGCGAGACGCCGGCGCGCTTGTCCCAGTCCTGGAGCCGCTGCACGTCACGCAGCAGGGCCCAGGCATGGGCCAGCAGGTGGTGGCTTAGCAGGACCGGCTGGGCGTGCTGCAGGTGCGTCCGCCCCGGCATGGCCACACCGTGGTGCGCCTTGGCCTGCTCCACCAGGGCATCCACCGTGGCAAGGACGCCGCGCGCGATGATCTTTGCGTGGTCGCGCAGGAACATCCGGCCCAGCGTGGCCACCTGGTCATTGCGGGACCGGCCCGCGCGGAGCTTGCCGCCCAGCTGGGTTCCGGCCCGCTCAATCAGGCCCCGCTCCAGCGAACCATGCACGTCCTCGTCGGACTCTGCGGGCAGGTAGGCGCCGGAAGCCACGTCCTCATCAAGCTGCGTCAGGGCAGCAAGCATGCCTTCCAGCTCGGCGTCATCGAGTAAACCCGCCTTGTGCAGCACGCGGGCGTGCGCCTTTGAGCCGGCGATGTCGTAACGTGCCAGCCGCCAGTCGAAGTGCGTGGACTTGCTGAGCGCCGCGAGGGCGTCGGCGGGACCGCCGGCGAACCGGCCGCCCCACAGCGTGCCCGTGTTAGTCCCCGAGCGCACCCCAACCTCGCTGCGCTCGGATGGGGACCCCTGCGCTCGTGGGCCCTGTTTGGAATTCTGCTCACCCACGCGGGCTACTTTCCCGCAACCCGGATGTCGCGGCCGGAGGCAACCTTGGCGGACATGCCCCACAGCTCGATGAAGCCCTTGGCCTGGGACTGGTCGAAGGTGTCGCCGGTGTCGTAGGTGGCGAGGTTGAAGTCGTAGAGCGAGGTGTCGGAGCGGCGGCCGTTGACGACGGCCTGGCCGCCGTGCAGGGTCATGCGGATGTCGCCGGAGACGTACTTCTGGGTGTCTTCGATGAACGCTTCCAGGGAACGCTTGAGCGGAGAGAACCACTGGCCGTCGTAGACCAGCTCGGACCAGCGCTGGCCAACGGTGGCCTTGAAGCGGGCCTGCTCGCGCTCAACGGTGATGTCCTCGAGGTGCTTGTGGGCGGTGATGAGCGCCATGGCACCCGGGGCTTCGTAGATTTCGCGGGATTTGATGCCCACCAGGCGGTCCTCGACGACGTCAATGCGGCCCACGCCCTGGGCGCCGGCGCGGCGGTTGAGTTCCTTGATGGCCTGCAACGGGGTGACCTTGACGCCGTCGATCGCTACCGGAATGCCGGCTTCGAAGGAGATGATGACCTCATCCGGTGCCGGCGGGAACTCCGGGGTGGCGGTGTAGTCGTAGATGTCCTTGGTGGGGCCGTTCCAGATGTCCTCGAGGTAGCCGGTTTCCACGGCGCGGCCCCAAACGTTCTGGTCGATGGAGTACGGGTTCTTCTTGGTGGTCTCGATGGGCAGGCCCTTTTCCTCGGCGAAGGCGATGGCCTTGTCGCGGGTCAGGGCGAGGTCGCGGACCGGTGCGATGCACTTCAGGTCCGGGCCGAGGGTCTGGATGCCGACCTCGAAGCGGACCTGGTCGTTGCCCTTGCCGGTGCAGCCGTGCGCAACGGTGGTGGCGCCGAATTCGCGGGCGGCCTTGACCAGGTGCTTGACGATGACGGGACGGGAGATGGCGGACACCAGCGGGTAGTGGCCCTGGTAGAGGCCGTTGGCCTTCAGGGTGGGCATGCAGTACTCGTTGGCGAACTCGTCCGAGGCGTCGGCTACATAAGCCTCAACGGCGCCGCAGCCCAGGGCGCGCTGGCGGATGGTCTCGAGGGACTCCCCGCCCTGTCCGACGTCCACCGCCACGGCGATGACCTCGGCACCGGTGGCTTCACCGATCCAGCCGATGGCGACGGAGGTGTCCAGGCCGCCGGAGTAGGCCAGCACAATGCGTTCAGTCACTTTAGATGCTCCTTGTTGGGTTGGTTGGTTCGTTGTCTTCAAGCTTATTGCCCGGCTTCCTCGGCCATTTGCAGGAAGCGGGCTGCGAGGTCCGGGCCGCCCAGCGGGTCGCGGGAGACCAGCAGGACGGTGTCGTCGCCGGCGATGGTGCCCAGGATGGACGGCATCACCGAGTGGTCGATGGCCAGGGCCAAAAAGTTCGCCGCGCCGGGCGGAGTGCGCAGGACGGCGATGTTGGCGGAGGCTTCGGCGGTGACCAGCAGTTCGCTGCACAGCCGGGCCAGCCGCGCGTCGAGGATCTCCTGCGTCACACCGCTCTTCGCGGCCCGTTCACCGCCTTCGCCGGGGACTGCGTAGACCAGGACGCCTTCCTTGCCGCGGACGCGGACGGCGCCCAGTTCCACGAGGTCGCGGGACAGCGTGGCCTGGGTGACCTGTACGCCGTCGTCCGCCAGCAGCGCCGCCAGCTCAGCCTGGGAACGCACGGACTGCCCGGTAAGGATTGCCGTGATGCGCGCCTGCCGGGCGGTCTTGGTGGCCGGGCTGGTGCCCGGGGTGGACGGCTGGGCGGACACTAGAACGTGCTCTCCCCAGTGCCTTCAACGGGCGAAAGACCCTCGACGAAGGCCAGGCCCGAGCGGTGCATCAGCCAGGCCATCAGCGCCTTCTGGGCGTGCAGCCGGTTTTCCGCCTCGTCCCAGACGATCGACTGCGGGCCGTCGATGACATCGGCGGAGATCTCGTAGCCGCGGTAGGCAGGCAGGCAGTGAAGCACGACGGCGTCATCCGCGGCGAGTGCCATGGCGTCCGAGTCGACGGAGTAGTCCCGGAAGAGCTTCATCCGGGCTTCCTTTTCGGCTTCCTGGCCCATTGAAACCCAGGTATCGGTGGCCACGACGTCGGCCCCCTGCAGCGCTTCCTTCGCATCTGTGGTGATGAGCACGGAACCGCCGGTTTCAGCAGCTCGTCCCTTCGCGGCTGCCACGATGTCCGCGGCCGGCAGGTAGCCCTCCGGTCCGGCGATCCGGACGTGCATGCCGGCGGTGACTCCGGCCAGCAGGTAGGAGTTGGCCATGTTGTTGGCGGCATCCCCAAGGTAGCTCATGGTGAGGCCCTTGAGATTGCCCTTGTGTTCCTTGACGGCGAGCAGGTCGGCCAGGAGCTGGCACGGGTGGTAGTCATCGCAGAGGGCGTTGATGACCGGAACCCTGGAGTTCTCGGCCATGGCCACCAGGCCGGCGTGCGGGCCGGTGCGCCACACGATGGTGGAGACCATCCGTTCCAGCACCTTGGCGGTGTCCTCCACGGATTCCTTGTGTCCGATCTGCGCCTCGCCGGGGTTGATGATCAGGGCGTTGCCGCCCATGTCCGCGATGCCGGCGGCGAACGAGACGCGGGTCCGGGTGGAGGTCTTGTCGAAGATCACGGCCACCGTCTTGCGTCCGCTGCCTTCCGCGGCGAACGGCTGGACACTGTAAGGGGCAGCCTTCATGCGGGCGGCAAGTTCGAGGACTTCCGCCTGTTCGGCGGGGCTGAGGTCGGTGTCCTTGAGGAAGTGCCGGGTTGCGGTAGTCACTGGGCGTCCTTAGCTGTCTGGAGGATTGCCGGGAAGGCGGCGAGGAAGGAGTCGGCCTGTGCCGTGGTGAGGATCAGCGGCGGCGCCAGGCGGATGGTGCGGGGGCCCGGGCTGTTGACGATGAACCCTGCTTCAAGGCCGGCCTGCACCACGGCGGGGGCCACATCGGCGTCGAGGTCGAAGCCGATCAGGAGTCCCTCACCCCTGACCTCGGTGACTCCCTGGATGGCGGCCAGGCCGGAGCGCAGGTGCTCCCCCACGGCCACCACATTAGCGAGCACGTGCTGGCTTTCAAGGGTGTGGAGGGTGGCGAGGGCGGCGGCGGTCGCCACTGGATTGCCGCCGAAGGTGGTGCCATGCTGACCGGCGGACAACAGCGACGAAACCTGCTCGCCAAAGGTGACCAGGGCACCGACGGGGAATCCGCCGCCCAGGCCCTTGGCGAGTGTGACGGCGTCGGGGACAATTCCGGCGTCCTCGCTGGCGAACCACTTGCCCGTGCGGCCGATGCCGGTCTGGACCTCGTCCAGGATCAGCAATGCTCCGACCCGGGCCGTCAGTTCGCGTGCAGCCCTCAGGTATCCGGGCGGCAGGGGGCGTACGCCCGCCTCACCCTGGATTGGCTCAAGGAAGACCGCCGCAACGGTTTCATCGACTGCGTCTTTGAGCGCCTCGATGTCCCCGAACGGAATGTGCTCCACGCCGCCGGGCAGCGGCTCGAAGGGAGCACGGTAGGCTTCCTTGGCCGTGAGCGCCAGGGCGCCCATGGTCCGGCCATGGAACGCGCCCTCAAGGGCGATGATTTTGGTCCGCTTGGTATCCCCTCCGCCTGTGTTGCGGCGGGCCAGCTTGAAGGCGGCCTCGTTGGCCTCGGTTCCTGAGTTGGTGAAGAACACCTTGGAACCGGCCGGCGCATCGCTGAGGGCCAGGAGCTTTTCGGCCAGAGCAATCTGGGTGGGGCTGGTGAAGAAGTTGGACACGTGGCCGAGCGTTGCCAGCTGGCTGGCGATGACTGACGTCACGAACGGGTGGGCGTGGCCCAGGGCGTTGACGGCGATGCCGCCCAGCAGGTCCAGGTACTCCTTGCCGTCGGCGTCCCACACCAGGCAGCCGGCGCCGCGGACCAGGACCCGCTGCGGCGTGCCGAACACGTTCATGAGCGAGCTGGAGTAGCGGGAGAGCCACTCGGAGCCGGCGTGGCCGGTGGTTTCCACTAACTCAGTCACTGGGGACTTCTCGACGGTGTTCATCCGTTGATCTCCTCGTCGGGGACGACCTGGGTGCCAATGCCCGCCGTCGTAAATGTTTCAAGAAGCATGGAATGGGCCAGGCGCCCGTCCACGATGTGGGCCCGTTCCACGCCCTCGTCAACGGCCTTGAGGCAGGCGGCCATCTTGGGGATCATTCCGGATTCGAGCCTGGGCAGCATCTCCCGCAGTTCCGACGCCGTGAGCGAGGAAATCAGGGAGGACTTGTCCGGCCAGTTGGCGTAGAGGCCTTCGACGTCGGTCAGGATCACCAGCTTGGAGGCGCCCAGGGCCGAGGCCACCGCGGCCGCTGCCGTATCCGCATTGACGTTCAGGACCTGGCCCGTGGGCTGGAACCGTGCGGTCCCCGCCACGCTGTCGCCGCCGTCGACAATTTCCGGGGCCACCGTGGAGATCACGGGGATGCGGCCGGCGTCGAGGATGTCCACGATGCCCGCGGGGTCGACACCCACCACCTCGCCCACCAGGCCGAGGTCGACCTCTTCCCCGTCCACCACGGTGCCGGTGCGGACGGCGCGCAGGAGGCCGCCGTCTTCGCCGGACATCCCCACGGCGTAGGGGCCGTGGGAGTTGATCAGGCCCACGAGTTCGCGTCCCACCTGGCCGGTGAGGACCATGCGGACCACGTCCATGGCCTCGGGCGTGGTGACGCGCAGGCCGCCCTTGAACTCTGACTCAATGCCGAGCCGCGCGAGCATGGAGTTGATCTGGGGGCCGCCGCCATGGACCACCACGGGATGAATGCCCACGTGGTGGAGGAAGACGATGTCTTCGGCGAAAGCGCGCCGGAGTTCGTCGTTGACCATGGCGTTGCCGCCGTACTTGACCACCATGATGGTGCCGGCGAAGCGCTGGATCCAGGGCAGCGCCTCGATCAGGGTTGCTGCCTTGTCCTGGGCGTCGGACATGCTGGTGGTTTCACGCGTCTGGGTGTTCATGTTGTCACTTTCCGCAGCGGTTTCTGCCGTGCGCGGGCACTGGCTGGAGGAGCTCCTAGCTGGAGTAGGCGCTGTTCTCGTGCACGTAGTCGTGGGTGAGGTCGTTGGTCCAGATCGTGGCTTCGGCATCGCCTGCCTGAAGGTCGATCTCCACCAGCACCTCCCGCGGTTCCAGGTCCACCAGGCTGCGGTCGTCGCCGATGCTGCCATTGCGGCAGATCTGGACGCCGTTCATGGCCACATTGAGCTTGTCCGGTTCGAACGCCGCGTCCGTGGTGCCAACGGCGGAGAGCACACGGCCCCAGTTGGGGTCCTTGCCGAAAATGGCGGCCTTGAACAGGTTGGAGCGGGCCACCGAGCGGCTGACCGTTTCGGCATCCGCTTCGCTGGCGGCGTTGAAGGTGCGGATGGCGATGTCGTGGCTGGCGCCTTCGGCGTCGGCGATCAGCTTCCGTGCGAGCTCGGCGCAGACCTGGGTGAGACCGGTGCCGAAGGCCTCGGCTGACGGTACTGCGCCAGAGGCGCCGGAGGCCAGCAGGACCACGGTGTCATTGGTGGACATGCAGCCGTCGGAGTCGGCACGGTCGAAGGTGACGCGGGTGGCATCGCGGAGGACGACGTCGAGCAGTTCCGGCTGCACCATGGCGTCCGTGGTGAGCACCACCAGCATGGTGGCCAGGCCGGGGGCCAGCATGCCTGCTCCCTTGGCGATGCCGCCGATGCTGAATTCCTGGCCGTCGGTGTCGGTGCCGATGAACAGCGCGGACTTGGGCACGCTGTCGGTGGTCATGATGGCCGTGCCGGCAGCCGGGCCGCCCTCGGTGCTGAGCGCCGCAGCGGCGGCTTCCACACCCGGCAGGATCTTGTCCATGGGCAACTGTTCACCGATCAGGCCGGTGGAGCAGACGAAGACATCCGTGGCAGAGATGCCCAGGACCTCAGCCACTTTTTCGGCGGTGCTGTGGGTGTTCTGGAAGCCGGTGGGCCCGGTACACGCGTTCGCTCCGCCGGAGTTAAGGATGACCGCGTCCACGCGCCCGTCGGAGACCACCTGGCGGGACCAGTGCACGGGGGCTGCAGCCACCCTGTTGCTGGTAAAGACGGCGGCGGCAGCCTTGGACGGGCCGTCATTGACGACCAGGGCGAGGTCCGGGTTGCCGGAGGCCTTCAGTCCGGCGGTGACGCCGGCTGCCCGGAATCCCCGGGGTGTGGTGACGGTCACGGGGCTACTCCCTGCAGGTTGAGGCCGGCGGTTTCCGGCAGGCCGAGTGCGATATTCATGGATTGCACGGCGCCGCCGGCGGTGCCCTTGGTGAGGTTGTCAATCACGCAGGTGACGATCACCCGGCCGGTGTGGGCGTCGAATGCCAGCTGCATGGCCGCGTGGTTGGAGCCCTGGACCGACTTGGTTCCGGGCCACTGGCCCTCGGGCAGCACGTGCACGAACGGCTCATCGTCATACGCCTCGGCCCAGGCCAAACGCAGCTGCGCGGCGGTGGTGCCGGCCTTGACCTTTGCCGTGGCGGTGGTGAGGATGCCCCGGCTCATCGGAGCGAGGGTGGGCGTGAAGGAAACGGTGACCTGCTCCCCCGCCGCGCTGGAAAGGCCCTGCTCGATCTCGGGTGTGTGCCGGTGGCCGCCGCCCACGCCGTAGGGGCTCATGGAGCCCATCACTTCGGCGCCGATCAGGTTGACCTTGGCCGCCTTGCCGGCACCCGAGGTGCCGGACGCGGAAACGATCACGACGTCGTCGGGCTCCAACAGGTGCGCGGCGAACCCGGGGGTCAGTGCCAGGAGGGCGGACGTGGGGTAGCACCCGGGCACGGCGATGCGCTTGGCGCCCTTGAGGGCTTCGCGCTGGCCGGGCAGTTCCGGAAGTCCGTAGGGCCAGGTGCCGGCATGTGCCGAGCCGTAGAACTTCTCCCAGGCTGCGGCGTCCTCAAGGCGGTGGTCGGCGCCGGCGTCGATGACGATTGTTCCTTCGGGCAGCTGGGCGGCGATCTCAGCGGAAGCACCGTGCGGCAGCGCGAGGAAGACAACATCGTGGCCGGACAGGTTCTCCACGGTGGTGTCCTCGAGGATGCGGCTGGCCAGTCCGTGCAGGTGCGGCTGCAGTTCGCCCAAGCGGGACCCTGCGTTGCTGTGGGCTGTGATGGCGCCGATGGTCACCCCGGGGTGTCCGGCAAGGAGGCGGAGGACCTCTCCCCCGGCGTACCCGCTGGCTCCGGAAACCGCAACAGAAATAGTCATGCTCCGACTATACAGCAATAGTTATGCATAGGAGCCGATATTTATGCACAGATCGTGGCCTTGGATGACTCGTCAGCTTGTCGTCCCGGTCGGCGGTGTCCCTAGGATGGTTCCGGCAGCCGGGGCCGGAGACGCCGGGACCCGTGAAAGGAGAGCCATGACGCACGCAATCGTCGCACGGCAGGCAGGCGGACCGGAAGTCCTTGACTACACCGAAGTTGAAACACCCGTTCCGGGGCCGGGCCAGCTGCTGTTCAAAGTGGGCGCGGCCGGCGTCAACTTCATCGACACCTACAAGCGCAGCGGCACCTACAAAGTTCCGTACCCCCTCGTTCCCGGCACGGAGGCCGCAGGAACGGTGGAGGCAGTGGGTGAAGGTGTCACCGGCTTCTCCGTCGGTGACCGGATCGCCACGGCCGAGGGCATCAACTGCTACGCGGACTACGCACTGGTGGGCCAGGATGCCGCGCTGCCGGTACCGAAGGGCCTGGACGTCTTCACCGCCGCCGCCCTCCCCCTGCAGGGCATCACCGCCCATTACCTGATGAACTCAACGTTCAAGGTGGAGCCTGGCCACAAGGTCCTGCTGCATGCCGGTGCTGGCGGCGTGGGGCTGCTCCTGATCCAGCTGCTTAAAGCCCGGGGCGCCGAAGTCATCACCACGGTCTCCACGGATGAAAAGGAGCAGTTGGCGTCCGACGCCGGCGCGGACCACGTGCTGCGCTACGAGGGTTTTGCGGAGCGGGTCAGGGACATCACCAGCGGGACCGGCGTGGACGTCGTCTACGACGGCGTGGGGAAGGATACCTTCGACGGCTCGCTTGCTACGCTGCGGGTCCGGGGAATGCTGGTGCTTTTCGGTGCCGCGTCGGGCCCCGTCCCGCCGTTTGACCCGCAGCGCCTCAACGCCGGCGGCTCGCTGTTCCTGACCCGCCCCACCATGGGCCACTACCTGCGGGACGCGACGGAGCGGCGCTGGCGCTCGGACGAGGTCTTTGCTGCCGCCGCCGACGGCAGCCTGAAAGTGCGGATCGGCGCCCGCTACCCGTTGAGCCAGGCGGCCCAGGCGCACCGCGACCTCGAAGGCCGCAAGACCACCGGCAAGGTCATCCTGGTTCCCTAGCCCACCGCTTTTCCCGCGTAATGCAGAAATCCCCGCAACCAATCCAGGTTGCGGGGATTTCTGTCATGCAGGGGCGGCCAGCTCAGCGCTGGACCGCTCCAAAGCGCTCGGCAGCCAGCGCAACTGCGCCTTCACGCGCCGCCGAGGCTTCATCAGCGGTCAGTGTGCGGTCAGCCGCCCGGAACCGGAGGCCGAAGGCCAGTGACTTCTTGCCCTCCTCGATGCCCTTGCCTGCATAGACGTCGAACAGTGCCACGTCTTCCAGCAACTCACCCGCACCTTCACGCAGGGTGGCAAGCACCTCGTCCGCGGGCACCTCGGCGGGGACCACAAGGGCAACGTCCTGGGTGGCCACCGGGAACGTGGAAATATCGCGCGCCACGATAACGTCCGGTGCCGCCTCGAACAGGGCGTCAGCATTGAGTTCCAGCGCCATCGAACGCGCAGGCATGTCCGAAGCTGCCAGCAGCTTCGGGTGCAGTTCGCCCGCGTACCCCACGGTCTCCCCTGTCCGCAGCGCGAGCCGGGCGGTGCGGCCGGGATGGAACGCCTGGTGGCTGCCCTGGCTGACCACGAGGTCAACGCCAAGGACGTCCCCCGCCAAGCGGGCAACATCCAGCGCATCCGCCCAGTCCCACGCGCGCGGCGTGTGGGAGGCGGCGGCCGGGGAATCATGGCCCGTCAGGACGGCGGCCAGGTGGAACGGCTGGTCCGGGACGCCGTCGTACAGTGCGTCGAGCACCTCCGTGGCAGGCTTGGCGCCCAGCGGCGGAATGGACGCGGTGCCCACGGTCCCTTCGGGCAGGAACACCAGGCCAGATTCGAACAGGGCCAGGTCACGGAAGCCGCGGGAGTGGTTCCGCTTAGCCACCTCGATCAGCCCGGGCAGGATGGAGGTGCGCAGGTAGCCCTGCTCCTCGCTGATCGGGTTGGCGAGCTTGACAGCACTCCGGGCCGCACCCTCTTCCGCCGTGCCGAAGGTGTCGTTGGCCGCCTTGGAAACGAACGGGTAGGACAGGACCTCGGTGAGTCCGGCATCCGCCAGGGCCTGGATCAGGCGCCGGCGCTGCTGCTGGGTCCGGGTAAGGCCGCGGCCGGGAGGGGCCACGGGCAGGGTGGCGGGAATCTTGTCGTAGCCCACCAGCCGGGCGATTTCCTCAGTCAGGTCTTCCTTGGCCTCCAGGTCGCTGCGCCAACTGGGCGGCGTAACGGTCCAGCCGCCGTCGTTCTTCTCCACCACGGCGCCCAGGTCCTCAAGGGAGGTGACGATCTGCTCTTCCGTGAAATCGATCCCGATCAGGGCGGCGGGGAAGCCGGCGGGCAGCTCAATGGTGACGGTCTCCGGGGCTGTGCCCACGTCAGTTCCCGCTTCATCCGCCGTGCCACCGGCCAGTTCCACCAGCAGATCCACCACACGCTGGGCAGCGAGGCCCGCCACCTGCCAGTCAACCCCGCGTTCGAAGCGCTTGGACGCCTCGGACGGCAGCTTGTGCCGGCGCCGCGACCGCCCGATGGACACCTCGTCAAAGTGGGCCGATTCCACCAGGACGTTCGACGTCGAGTCACTCACCTCGGTTGTCGCGCCGCCCATGACGCCGGCAATGCCGATGGCGCCGGACTCGTCGGTGATGAGCAGGTCCTCGGCGTCAAGGGTGCGTTCCTTGCCGTCCAGGGTGGTGATCTTCTCGCCGGCGGACGCACGCCGCACTACGATGTCACCGGACAGCTTGTCCAGGTCGTAGCAGTGCGTGGGCTGGCCGAGTTCGAGCATGACGTAGTTGGAAATGTCCACCGGCAGCGAGATGGAGCGGACGCCTGCCAGCCGGAGCCGGGACACCATCCACGGCGGGGTGGGCCTGGTGGCATCCACGCCGCGCACGGTGCGTGCCACAAAGCGGTCGCAGCCGGGCTTGCCGTAGATGGGCGCGTCATCGTTGAGCTTGATGCCGTAGCCGCCGGACAGTTCCGCGGGCGCGTGGACCTTGCCGGCCGGGTCTGTGAAGGAGGTACCGGTGGCGTGCGCGTATTCCCGGGCCACGCCGCGGATGGAGAACGCGTAGCCGCGGTCGGGGGTGACATTGATTTCGGCAGCCTGGTCGTAGAGCCCCAGCAGCTCCATGGCATCAGTGCCGATTTCGGGGTCCAGCCCAATACGGGACAACACCAGGATGCCGTCGTGGTCCTCGCCGATGCCCAGTTCGCGGACTGAGGCAATCATGCCGGCGGAGAGGTGGCCGTAGGTCTTGCGGGCCGAGATACGGAAGTCCCCGGGCAGCACGGCGCCCGGGAGGGTGACCACCACCTTGTCGCCCTCAACGAAGTTGTGGGCGCCGCAGATGATGCCCTGGACACCGGACGGGTCAATGCCGTCTCCGGTGAGGGTCTGCTCCTGCCCTTCGGGGACAACGCGGACCTGGCACCAGTTGATGGTTTTGCCGTTGGTCTGCGGTTCCTTCACCAGGCTGAGGACCTGGCCCACCACGATGGGACCCCGCAGGGTGTCGGTGGGACGGTGGACGGCCTCTTCTTCAAAGCCGACCTTGACCAGCTCGGCCATGACGTCTTCGGCCGTTGCATCGGCCGGTACGGCCGCGAATTCACGCAACCAGGAAAGGGGGATACGCACTGTTAGATCTCCATCCCGAAGTGCTCGCTGAACCGTACATCGCCTTCGATCATGTCGCGCATGTCCCCCACCTCATTGCGGAACATGAGGGTGCGCTCGATGCCCATGCCAAAGGCAAAACCTGAGTAGACGTCCGGGTCGATGCCCGCGGCACGCAGGACGTTGGGATTGACCATGCCGCAGCCGCCCCACTCGATCCAGGCCGGGCCGCCCTTGGCGCCGGGATGGAAGATGTCCAGCTCGGCGGAGGGCTCGGTGAACGGGAAGTAGTTGGGGCGCAGCCGGATCTGGGCCTCGCCGCCGAACATCTGGCGTGCGAAGTGCTCAAGGGTGCCGCGGAGGTCCGCCATGCTGAGGTTCTTGTCGATGGCAAGGCCCTCGAACTGGTGGAACACCGGGGTGTGGGTGGCGTCCAGCTCATCTGTGCGGAACACCTTGCCCGGGCACAGCACGTAGATGGGCAGCTCGCGTTCCAGCATGGAACGCACCTGCACCGGGGAGGTGTGTGGGTGCGCATCAGCAGGTGGGCTTCGGGGGGTTCCACGAAGAAGGTGTCCTGCATTTCGCGGGCGGGGTGGTCCGGCTTGAAGTTCAGGGCGTCGAAGTTGAACCACTCGGATTCCACCTCGGGGCCTTCGGCGATTTCCCAGCCCATGCCCACGAAGATGTCGGCCACGCGGTCCTGCAGCGTGGAGAGCGGATGGCGGGCACCGGCGCGGCGACGGCGCGGGGCGGCGGTGACGTCAACGGTTTCCTCGACCAGGATCCGGGCGTCGTTCTCGGCTTCCAGCACCGCGGTCCGGTCGGCGAGCGCCTTGTTGACCCGGCCGCGGGAGGCGCCCATCAGCTTTCCGGCGAGCGCTTTCTGGTCCTTGGGCAACCGGCCAATTTCACGGTTGGCAAGGCTCAGCGGCGACTTCTCACCGCTGTGGGCAAGCCGCACCGCCTTCAGCTCGTCCAGGGTGGCCGCACCGGCGATGGCGGTGATGGCCTGATCTACAGCGGCGTTGATGGCGGCCTCATCCGTGGGGTTCGGGATGGCGGCGCCCGGCAAAGTTTCAGTCATCTACTGTTCTTAGCTACGAGTCGTGGCTGCCGGCGGGCGGGGCAGCCGTGCGCGGTTTCCCGCCCGGCGCGTCCGTCGCTGGCAGGTCATGGATGAATGCGCTGAACGTCAGTGTCATTCAATGACCAGGTCAGGGCTCGCCGGCAGGACCGGCGGCCACTGCCCTCCAGTCTAGTTGAACCCTCCGGCTACCATGGCCTCATGAATTGGCAGCACCGCGCGGCTTCCCTTCCGCGCCCGACGACGGCCCACCGGCTCAGACGGGCAGCGAACCTCCTCAACGGGAGCACCCTGGCCGGGCTCGCCGTCGCCCTCGCCGCCCGGACGCAGATCAGCCACGGACCGCGCGGACTGGTCATCGCTGCAGGCTACCGCTGGCGGTTGCCTTTTGCGCACGCCTACACCCTGGGCAATGTGGTGCTGTGCCGCAGCACGGCCGAAGACCTGCTGTCCCGGCCCGCACTCCTGGGACACGAGGAACGGCACTGCGGCCAGTACGCCTGGTGCCTGGGACTGCCCTTCATCCCGCTGTACCTGGCAGCCGCCGGCTGGTCGGTGCTGCGCACCGGAAATCCGGGCACGGCGAACATCTTCGAACGACGGGCAGGGCTGGCCGCCGGCGGCTACCCGCTTCCGGCGGGGAGGCAGGTGTGATGGACCAGGATACCCAGGCGCAAACAGTCACCGTAACGGGGACGGGATGGGCGGAAGCAGTCCCTGACCTGATGCTGGTTTCGGTGGGGATCGAATGCAGCGCCGCATCGGTGGCGGAAGCATACGCGGCTTCCGGAGAAGCCCTGGCCGCGGTGGGCTCGGTCCTCCGCAGCCGCGGCGTTTCCCCCAGTGATCTCCGCTCTACCGGCCTGACCGTCCGGGCCGACCTCGCCTGGCGTGACGGCGAAGGCCAGAAACTCGTGGGCTATGTTGCGTCCGCCAGCCTCACGGTAAGACTCCGGGACATCGGCAGCGCCGCCGCCACCATTTCAGAGGCCGTCGGCGCGGCCGGCGATGTTGTCCGGCTGAACAACCTGCAGCTGATTCTTTCCGACGAGTCCGCTGTCCGGGCAGAGGCCCGGGATGCCGCCTGGCAGGACGCGCTTCGCACCGCCGAACAGTATGCCGCGCTGGCCTCGGCCAGCCTGGGCCGGGTGCTGTCTGTGACAGACCAGCACCCCCCGGTGGGACCGGTTCCGCTCGCCGGGCTGCAGCGCGCCTCTGCCATCGAAGGGCCGGCGGTCGAACCGGGCGCGAACCGGGTGGAGGCAGCGGTCAGTGTCACCTGGGAGCTGCGGCATTAGGCTGTCCCACTGCGCGGCGCCTTGACTTCTATTCGAACATGTTTTCGAATAGAAGGCATGAGATGGGAAGCGCAAACACTGGTCCCCACGCCGGATACCACGGGCGGGGCTGTTCCGGCACTGCTTCCCCTGGCAGGCCTGGTCCGCTCTGTCACCACTCCGGAGTTCGCCGGAATCACGTTCCACGAGGTCACTGCCAAATCGATGCTCAACAGGGTTCCTGCAGGGTCAAAGATGCCCTTCGAATGGACCGTGAATCCCTACCGCGGCTGTAGCCACGCCTGCGTGTACTGCTTTGCCCGCAAGACGCACACCTACCTGGACTTCGACGCCGGCATGGACTTTGACAGCCAGGTGGTGGTGAAGGTGAACGCCGCGGAGATCCTCCGGAAGGAACTGAAGAAGGCATCCTGGACGCGCCAGCAGGTGGCGCTGGGCACCAACACCGATCCCTACCAGCGGGCCGAGGGCCGGTACCGGCTGATGCCTGGCATTATTACCGCTTTGGCGGAGTCCGGCACTCCCCTGTCCATCCTCACCAAGGGAACGCTGCTGGCCCGGGACATTCCGCTGCTCAAAAGGGCCGCCACGCAGGTGCCCGTAGGGCTGGGCATTTCCCTGGCCATGACGGACGAAGCCCTCTCGGAGGCCATCGAGCCTGGAACCCCGGGACCGAGGGCGCGACTCAAACTGGTCTCCCGCCTCCGCGAGGCCGGACTGCCCTGCGGCGTCATGGCCATGCCCATCCTGCCGTGGCTGTCCGACAGTGACGAGGCCCTGGATGCGCTGTTCAGCTCACTGGCTGCCGCCGGCGCAACCGGAGTCAGCGCCGGCGCCCTGTACCTGAAGCCGGGTACCCGGGAATGGTTCATGAAGTGGATCGCCGCACACCACCCCGAACTCGCCGGCCGCTACCGGCGGCTGTACGGAACAGGCTCCTATGCCTCAAAGGAGTACCGCACGTGGCTTGCCGGCAAGGTCCGCTACTTCAAGGCACGCCACGGCTTTTCGTATTCCACCGGCTTCAGCCACCGGGACCTGAACAACAATGACCTGGACGACCCACGGGCCGAGGAAGCGGAATATCCAGCCGGGACCATTCCCGCCGCGGTTCCGGAGGGCTCCGCTGAAGTTTCTTCCGCGTCCCGGCTTTCGCAGCAGGACGCGCTCTTCTAGCTGGCCCCGCCGAGCGGCGACACCACAGAGTCCAGCAGCGCATGGACAATCGGATAATCGGCCGGGATCCACGGCAGGGCAAGGACCGCTTCCCGGTCATGCAGGTCAACCCAGCGCAGTTCATCATGGTCTTCAAGGGGCATCGGTTCGCCGTGGGTCACCTCCGCGAACCAGACCCGCATGCTGGCCCGGTCATTGAGCGGCCAGCCTTCCGGTGTTTCCGCATGCAACTCTGGTCCCAGGTGGACGCCGATTCCGAGCTCCTCCGCCAGTTCCCGGAGCAGCGCGGTTTCGGGTTCCTCCCCGGGTTCAACCTTGCCTCCCGGAAACTCCCACAGCCCTGCCAAATGCTCCGGCGCGCTTCGCCTTGCCACCAGCAGTGCCGCCGGATCGGCCAACCGGTCTACTACAGCTCCGCCAACAACCTGAATCAGTCCAGTCACCGGCTCATTCTATGGGCCACAATGGGAATGTCGCGGAACAGCATTTCCGTCCCAGGCGTTACCTCCAGCGGGAATAGGTCCTGCCCACACAGGGTTGGCCACACTGTCCGGACTTTCCTGCCCCATTGCCGTGGCATCCGTCCCTTGAAGTCCACGTTTCGAGAAGCAGGCATATGAGCAGCGTTCTTTCCCCGTCCACGGCAACCCCCGTCAAGACCCACAGCCTCGGAATGGCAATCTTTGCCCTGGCCATGGGCGGGGTGGGCATCGGCGTCACCGAGTTCACCATGATGGGACTGCTGAAGGAAGTGGAACAGGGTCTGGGGATCACCACTCCGCAGGCCGGCCATCTGATCTCCGCGTACGCACTGGGAGTGGTGGTAGGCGCTCCCCTCCTGGCTGCCGTGGGCGCCAAGCTACCCCGCAAGAAACTCGCGCTGGGGCTCCTGCTGTTCTTTACCGTGGCCAACCTGGCCTCATTCATAGCGCCCGACTACGGATCGATGCTCGTGTCCCGCTTCGCCGCCGGCCTGCCGCACGGTGCGTTTTTCGGGGTTGCGGCCGTCATCGCCGCGTCCCTCGTTCCACCCACAAGGCGGGGTTGGGCCATCTCGATGGTCATGGCCGGACTCAGTGTCTCGAATGTGGTGGGAGTACCGTTCGCCACATGGCTGGGACAGACCTTCGGATGGCGCCTGCTGTTTGTCCTGGTTGGTGCGATCGGCCTGCTGGCGCTGGCTATGGTGTGGAAATTCGTCCCCTTCCAGCATGCCCACCCTGATGCGAGCATCCGGCGCGAGCTCGGAGCCCTCAAACGGCTCCAGGTGTGGTTGGCCCTCCTGGTGGGCATCGTGGGCTTCGGCGGCTTCTTCGCCACCTACACCTACATCGCGCACACCATGACCGCGGTGGCCGGCATCCCCTCCGCGCTGATTCCCCTGGTGGTGGCGCTCTACGGGCTGGGCATGGTGGCGGGGAACATCGTCGGCGGCAGGCTGGCCGATAAATCGGTCATGGGCACCCTGTACCGGGTCCTCCCGGCCATCGCCGTGGCCCTGGTGGTCTACGCGTTGGCCGCGCACTGGCAGTGGAGCGCAATGGTCATGGTGTTTGTGGTGGGTGCTTCCGGCTCCATGCTCATCCCCGCCCTGCAGACCCGCCTGCTGGACGCGTCGCCGGACGCCCCCTCGCTGGCATCCTCCCTCAACCACGCCGCACTGAACGTCGCCAACGCCCTCGGGGCGTTCCTCGGGGGTCTCGTCATCGCCCTCGGGTGGGGCTTTGTTGCCCCGGCCCTGGTCGGCGCCGTCCTCGCGGTCCTCGGTTTCGGCGTCGCCCTCGTCAGCGGCCTGCTCGAACGCAAGAGGCCACTGGCCGCCTGAGCGCCTACCGGTGCGTCCCGGGCCCGGAAACTGTCGGCCCGAGGAGTCCTAACGATGCAGCAACACCGCCTTTGGGGCTACTGACTTTGCAGGGTGCTTATGTTAGCTTGAGCCTCATCGGGACTATTAATCCCGGTCACAATAAGGAGGAGACATGGGTTTTCTTGCTTGGATTATTTTGGGCCTGATAGTCGGGGCCATCGTTAAGGCCGTTATGCCCGGACGGGTCGGCGGCGGCTGGGTCACCAGCCTTATCCTGGGGGTCGTTGGTGCCATTGTTGGCGGCTGGATTGGCAGCCTCCTGTTCAACAAGGGTGATCTTGCCTTCTTCGACCTTGGTACCTGGATTCTCGCTATCGTCGGCGGCCTGGTTGTTGCCGGCATCTACGGGGCAGTCACCGGACGCGGAAAAGCCACCCGCGCACCCTGATCGCTCTGTCTGTCAATCACCAAGGGGCCCCGGACTTCCGGGGCCTTTCTTTGTGCTTCAGATGTCTTGGCACCGGGCACATGCCGGCGCCCGCCCGTGCCGCCCGCCGTCGCGCTTCCCTTATCCGGTCCGTTCCTGCTCCACCGCAGCTCCGGCCCGGCGCTGTGAGCGGGCACTGGCGTACAGGCATACCGTGGCCGCCGTCCCAAGGTTGAGGCTCTCGGCGGCCCCGTAGACGGGAACAGCCACCCGGTGGTCCGCGAGTTCCAACTCCTCGGGTGCGAGTCCCTGCGCCTCGTTCCCGAAAAACCAGGCGGTCGGCCCTGCGAGGTCGTAGACCGAGTCAGGCCCGCTTCCGGTCAGCCTGCGCCGGGCGTTCTCGTCCTGCAGGACATCCAGGTCCAACTGCCCGTAGCCGTCCGCGGCGAGGATGCCGATGCCCCGGGCCTTGCAGGCTGCCGCCAGTTCTGCGGGATCCGCGGCCAGAACGACCGGAACGTGGAACAGTGAACCTGCGGTGGAGCGGACCGCCTTGGGGTTGTAGATATCAACGCTGGAGGTTGTGAAAACCACGGCATCGGCACCGGCAGAGTCGGCTGCACGCAGGACAGTTCCCGCGTTCCCGGGGTCCCTCACCTGGCACAGCACGGCAACCAGGCGGGGCCCGGCATCCAGCACCTCCGCCAGGGCCACGTCCACGAACCGGCAAACGGCGACGATGCCCTGCGGGTTGACGGTGTCGGCCATTGCTGCCAGGACTTCATCAGTGGCGAGCCGCGCGTTGGTGCCCTCGGCGAGCTCCTCGAATTCGGGAAAACGGTCAAGGCAGCTTTCGCTGGCGAATACCTCAGTGACTATTCCGGGAGCTCCCGCCGCAAGGCGCTGCTGGTGGAGTTTGAGCGCTTCGCGGACGGCCTGCGGACCCTCGGCCAGGAACTGGCCGCGCTTTAAACGGGCCGGGCGCCCTGCAAGCTTCGCCACGTCCCTGACCCGATCAGCTCGGGGGTTGGACAGTGGAAGATCTTGCGGGCGCCCGGTTTCGTTCATACAAGAACTGTAGTAGCTGCTGCCACGTGTTCCTGAACGGGCCCCTCAAGCGAGGGGCAAGAAGCGGCTTGCCTAGGCTGCGGCTGCCTTCTTGGCGGAGGTGTCGGCCGGCAGCGAGTCCTTGGCAACCTGGACCAGCGCGGCGAAAGCGTTGGCGTCAGAGACAGCCAGCTCTGCCAGCATGCGGCGGTCAACCTCAACCTCAGCAGCCTTCAGGCCCTGGATGAGACGGTTGTAGGTAAGGCCGTTGGCGCGGGATGCAGCGTTTATGCGCTGGATCCACAGGCGGCGGAAGTCGCCCTTCTTCTTCTTGCGGTCGCCGTAGCTGTATACAAACGAGTGCAGCAGCTGCTCTTTGGCCTTGCGGTACAGGCGCGAACGCTGTCCACGGTAGCCCTTTGCGCGTTCAAGGATAACCCGGCGCTTCTTGTGGGCGTTGACCGCCCTCTTCACACGTGCCACGTGCGTACTCCTTCGAAAATCTGATCCCAAGCATCTACTGCCGGTGTTCCGGCGGCCTGAGAATGCTGTTTGGCAGGTGACGGGCCACCAGGCGGCGGCCCCTCATAGAACTTGGAAATTAGATGCCGAGCATCTTCCGGATGACCTTGGCGTCGCCCTTGAAGACGATCCGGTCGCCGGCAAGGCGGCGGGTCAGGCGGGAGGACTTGTGCTCCAGGTAGTGGCGGCGGTTGGCCTGCTGGCGGCGCAGCTTGCCGCTGCCGGTCAGCTTGAAGCGCTTCTTAGCACCACTGTGGGTCTTCATCTTCGGCATGGGAACCGATCTCCTTAATTTCTGCGGGCCCGGGGGCCTGCAGTTCTATCGCGCAGCCACCCCTGCGGGCAGCATGCTGGTTGTTGACTGCCGGGGGCGTACCCCCGGCAGCTGTGAACTAGTTGGTCTTCTTACCGGCCGGCTTCGGCGCTGCCTTGGGGGCAGGGCGTGCAGCAGGCTTAGGCGCAGCAGGCCTGGCCACCGGCTTCGGCGGGGCAGGCACAGCGGCCGGCTTCGGCGCTGCCGGAGCGGCGGCTTCCGGCTTGGCGGCAGCTGCAGGCCTTGGGGCCGCAGCGGCCTTCGGCGCGGCAGCCTTAGGGGCTTCCTGCTTCGGCGCGGCAGCCTTAGGGGCGTCCTGCTTCGGCGCGGCAGCCTTAGGGGCTTCCTGCTTCGGCGCGGCAGCCTTGGGGGCTTCCTGCTTCGGAGCCTCCTGCTTCGGAGCGGCAGCCTTGGGGGCTTCCTGCTTCGGAGCTTCCTGCTTCGGCGCCGCGGCAGCGGGCTCCTCAGCGGGTGCCTTGTCCTCGGCAACAGCCTCCGGCTCGGTGGAGACGGTGAAGCCTTCCGGCAGGAGGTCCGCCAGTGACTGCGTCATGGGGGCCTGGTCGTCGCCGGACGTGTCAACGCGTCCGTCGGCCCTGGCTTCGTTCTGTGCCTTCGCTTCGGCGCGCTGAGTGGCCCGCCGTGCTTCAGCCTTGGCTTCGGCCTTGTTCTTGAGCGGACCAACCACCATGACCATGTTCCGGCCATCAATGCGGGGGCTGGACTCCACCACGCCGACTTCGGCGACGTCGTCCGCGAAGCGCTGGAGCAGGCGGATGCCCATCTCCGGACGCTGCTGCTCACGGCCACGGAACTGGATCATGGCCTTGACCTTGTCCCCGGCACCGAGGAAGCGCAGGGCGTGGCCGCGCTTGGTCTCGTAGTCGTGGGTGTCGATCTTCAAGCGGAAGCGGATTTCCTTCAGAACGGTGTTCGTCTGGTTCTTCCGGGCTTCGCGTGCCTTGACCGCAGCCTCGTACTTGTACTTGCCGAAGTCCATCAGCTTGCACACCGGAGGCTTCGCCTGAGGTGCAACTTCAACGAGATCAAGGTCGGACTCGGCAGCCAGGCGCAGGGCATCCTCAATACGGACGATTCCTACCTGTTCACCTGCAGGGCCGACCAGCCGCACCTCGGGGACGCGGATACGCTCATTGATTCTTGGCTCGCTAATGTTAAAGCTCCTGTGTTTGTTGTTGAGTCCGGCAAATAGAGAAGGCCCCCAATTGCCGGAGCAATCGAAGGCCTCAGATAGGTTGGCTCAGCAACCCCGCAAAGGGCTGCATGTGCACAGTCCCGGCAAATGCCGGCCCGTGCCCAACCAGGTACCCGGCAACCTTGCATCCCCTGCAGGTTCCAATGGAACGCGTGGGACAGCGGCTGACGCGGGTGGGAGAGAACTCCGCTTGCAAACTGGATGCCATTCTACAGAAAAAATTCCCGTCAACGCCGGAAAGCGCTGCTGGGAACCTGATCGTTTGGGACAATCTCTGAAATAACGACATCCAGTCGGTCTGTGTCAAGCTTACCAGTATGAGCACCTCAGACAGTAATTCGTACGTCTTTGAGCCTGGTGACGCAGGCGCAGACGTTTCACAACAGATCCGGGACATCTCGGAAGTCCCCGCCATCGAGGTCATCACCACGGCCGCCGTGCACCTGATGAGCGCCGCCGCCGTGAAGCTTGGCCTCGCCGCGGAAGACAACGCAGCCGAGTTGAAGGACCTGGACGAGGCCCGGAAGCTGATCACCGCGCTGGCGGGTCTGGTCACCGCGGCTGCCCCCGAAATCGGCTCGCAGCACGCCGGACCCTTGCGCGACGGGCTGCGCTCCCTCCAGCTGGCCTTCCGTGAAGAGTCGCTGATTCCCGACGCCCCGGGCAAGGGCCCGGGCGAGAAGTACACCGGTGCAGTGAACTAAGGAAGAACGCACATAAGCAGCGCCCGACGGCGGGACGGCCTTTGCAGGTCGTCCCGCCGTCGCGCTTTAACTTCCTCTTAACATCCCGCCGTTCCCCGAGTTTTTGGGCAGATATGCCGACTTGGCCGGCCCGGAAGTCCTCGTATCTGCACAAAAACTCCCGTGCGAGGGTGGGTCAGGCGGCTGCGCGGCGCCGGCGGTGCTGCTGGAGGGCCAGGCCCACCAGGCACAGCACCACGCCCGCGGCGCCGACCGACACGAAGCCTCCGGAAGGGCCCATGACGTCGATGAAGACCCCGGCCAGGGGGGAACCGAACGCAACACCGGCGGTCAGGGCCGAGCCGTACCAGCCCATCGCCTCCCCGCGCCGCTCCTCCGACACCAGGTACGCGACCTTTTCCGAGGCCGCGGAGAGGACTGGAGCACAGAGCAGGCCCGGCAGGAGGGAGACGAAGGCCAGCGTCCAGGTGTCGTGGGCGAAAGCCATGGGCAGGGTCAGCGCGGCCATGCCCAGCAGCAGGATGACAGGCGGGATGGGCCGGTGCATGGCGCCGTAGATGAGGCCGCCTACGACTGACGCGGCACACCAGAAGACGAAGACGATGCCAATTTCGCTCTGGTGGCCGCCGGTTTCCAGGGCTGCAACGATGCCGACGTCGGTGCCGCTCAGGACCATTCCGGCGCCGGCGGCAACGGCAAAGAGTGCTGCCACGGTTGCAGTGAACCAGGAGAACCCGCCTGCCAGTCTTCCGCGCAGGCCACCCTGCGCGGCGTTTGTGGCGGCCCCCGCGGGTGCGAGTTCCGCAGCCGCTTCCTGCACATGGGCGGGAGCAGTGGCGACGACGGCGGCTTCCGCGGCATGCTGCTCGTCCTCGGCGCATTCGGCTGTTTGGCCGGGGCTGCGGGTGGGCGGGTTGAACCACATGAGGAACAGCCCGGCGAGGGAGGTGGTCACGCCCACCACCGTCAGCCCGGCAGTGGTGAAACCACTGGTGGCCACCACCGCGCCGGCGGCCGGCCCGATCATGAACACCATTTCCGTGGTGATGGCATCGAGGGCGAACGCGGTGCGGCGTTGGTCTCCCTCCGCCAGGACGCCCAGGGATTGCCGGATGACGCTGAAAATGGGCAGTGTGAGAAGGCCGCCTACGAAAACGAGTGGAAGGAGCCATTGGTAGGACACGTGCGGCACCACCGACCAGATCACCGTTTCCGAGATCACGGACGGGATAAGTGCGGTCCGCAGTCCCACGGTGTCAACGCGCCTGCCCCGCCAGGGAGCGCCCAAGGCAATACCGATGGTCATCACGGCTGCGGCAGCACCGGCGGCGGCATAGCCCTGGCCCAGGGTGAGGACGATGTGCAGGGTCAGAAGAACGCCGGCGGCCGAGTGCGGGATGCGGGCAATCATGCCGACCAGCAGCAGCCGGCGGATAGGCCGGATGGCGACCAACTCCCGGTAGAGAGCGAAATTCACGAAGCGGTCCTTCAGGGTATGCCGCACCCGGGCGGGGATCACCCATCCGGCTGCCGGCTAGTCGGGAGCGCGCCTCAGTTTGATTTCGACGGAATCGACGCGCTCCCCAAACAATACATTCCGCGACCACTCCGCCTGCAGGCCGCCCACCAGTTCCTGGACACCCGCGGCGTCCAGGCCGTCCTCAAGGTACAGCACCACCTGAAGTTCCGGTCCGGCGCCGCCGCCGGGGACGACGGCGCCGTCGGCAGCGCTGGCAGCTACTCCCCTGCCCGGCAAAAGCTCGATGCCCCGGATGGCAGCGAATCCGGAGGCTGCCCGGGCCATTTCGCCGGCCAGCTCAGGGTCGTTGTAGGAAGGGGTCCAGTCATGCTGCCTGGCCAGTGCCCAGACCCCGGGCCGGCGTACCACGAACGTTACGTCGGCTCCGGGATCCAGGACCAGGAGCTCTGCGCCTTCTGCGACTGCCGAGAGGGCCGCCCGTGCGGCGTACACGGCTACCGGCCGGGCCCCGGGATGCCAGGCCGCCAGCGCGGCGGCCGAGGTGAAGGCAGGGAGCGCGATCCTGCCGTCGGCCGCCTTCAGCGTCACCAGCGCCATGTCTGCCTGCTTGTCGGCGTGCAGCCCGTGGTCCGTTTCCACCTCTTCTGCCAGCTGCGCCACGATCGGGATGAAGACCCGGGCCGTTGCCAGGGCTGCAACCACACCCGCTTCATCGCCTGTCCCCTGGCGAAGCGCCGCGACTGCGGCGAGGTAGCCGGCGTCGGCCGTGCCGTCGTCGTCGTCGAAGTTGTGGATCTTCGCGTCGTCACCGGCAAGGCTGCGGCCTGCCCACGGACGGCCCGCGGAATCCGTGGCGCCGCCGGCACCGGCCAGCGCCGCCGCGATATGTCCGGGCAGTTGGCGGGCTGCCGGGCGCCCCGGTTCCTCGACGTCAGGCATGGGAAATAAGCTGCCGGGCCTAGCGCCGGCCGGCGACGTTGAGGGCTTCAGGCAAGGTGAAGGCTCCGGCATACAAAGCCTTGCCCACAATGGCACCTTCCACGCCCAGGGGGACCAGCGACCGGAGGACCTTCAGGTCGTCCAGGCTGGAGATGCCGCCGGAAGCAACCACCGGCTTTCCGGTCTTCTCCACCATCTGGCGCAGGAGTTCGACGTTGGGTCCCTGGAGCGTGCCGTCCTTGGTCACGTCGGTCACCACGTAGCGGGAGCAGCCGGCCTCTTCGAGACGGCCCAGCACGTCCCAAAGGTCCCCGCCCTCCTTGGTCCAGCCGCGGCCGGCAAGGGTGGTTCCGCGGACGTCAAGGCCGACGGCGATCTTGTCACCGAAACGCTCGATGGCACGACGGGTCCACTCGGGGTCCTCCAGCGCAGCGGTTCCCAGGTTGACCCGGGCCACGCCCAGATCGAGGGCGGCTTCGAGGGTCTCGTCATCGCGGAGGCCGCCGGAGAGCTCCACCTTGATGTCCAGGCGGCCCACGACCTCGCGAAGCAGGTCAGCGTTGGAGCCCCGGCCGAAAGCCGCATCCAGATCAACCAGGTGCACCCACTCGGCGCCCTGTTGCTGCCAGTTCAGCGCCGCTTCGAGGGGCGTGCCGTAACTGGTCTCACTGCCGGCCTCGCCCTGGACCAGCCGGACGGCCTGGCCGTTGACGACGTCGACGGCTGGCAGCAGTTCAAGTACCGGCAGGTCATGTGCGGTGGTCATACTCATCCTCAGTGTTGATTCTTCGGTTCGGGCAAAGACGGGGTTCGGGCAGTGCGCGGGAGGCTGTCCTTCGCGTCGCCGCCCGGCTGGTGGTCAGTTGGCCGGCAGCGTCAGCAGGTAGGCGGCAAGCAGTGACATGGCGGCCAGGACGTAGAACGCCACCTGTGCCCAGAGGGGTTTGTGCTGCTGCCGGAACGAGATGCCGCCACCAATCAGTATGCCTGCGAGACCCATCAGGAGTACGGACCACATCTAGGCGACACTGCCGGCGTCCGCTGCGCCTGCACCGGGGTCACCGCCGGCGGGCTTGCGGAGGCCCTCCACCCAGTTGCGCAGGAGGCGCGCGCCGGCGTCGCCGGACTTTTCGGGGTGGAACTGGGTGGCGCAGAGCGGGCCGTTTTCGACGGCGGCGATGAACGGGCCGCCGTGCTCGGACCAGGTGACCAGGGGCGGCGCCATCCGCGGCTGGATGACGTCAAAGTTCCATTCCTGCACGCCGTAGGAGTGCACGAAGTAGAACCGTTCGTTTTCGACGCCGGCAAAAAGCTTCGAACCTTGCGGCACCTTGACGGTGTTCCAGCCCATGTGCGGGACCACCTCCGCGCGGAGGGCCTCCACCTTGCCGGGCCATTCTCCGATGCCCTCGGCTTCGGTGCCGTGCTCCACGCCGGCCTCGAAGAGGACCTGGAGGCCCACGCAGATGCCCAGTACGGGACGTCCGCCTGCCACGCGCCTGCCGATGAGCCGGATACCGTCCACGGCCTTGAGTTCGCGCATCACGGTCTCGAACGCACCCACGCCGGGCACCACCAGGCCGTCTGCGTTCAACACATCCTCCGGCTTGGCGCTCAGGATCACTTCCGCGCCGGCACGTTCCAGTGCGCGCACGGCGGACCTGACGTTCCCGGAACCATAGTCCAGGACCGTCACCGTGGGTTTGCCCTCAGGTGACGGCAGCTTCCGGGACGCTGTCGGATCGATGATTGCCCCGTCCTTCAGGACCTGCCCGCTCACAGTGCACCCTTGGTGGACGGGATGCCTTCGACACGCGGATCGGGTTCGACGGCGGCACGGAGTGCCCGAGCGAAGGCTTTGAACTGCGCCTCGACGATGTGGTGCGGGTCCCGGCCGGCCAACACGTTCATGTGCAGGCAGATGCCGGCATGCAGCGTGATCGCTTCGAAGACGTGGCGGGTCAGGGAACCCGTGAAGTGGCCCCCGATCAGGTGGTACTCCTGTCCGGCGGGCTCACCGCCGTGGACCAGGTAGGGGCGGCCGGAGACGTCCACCACCGCGTTGGCAAGGGCCTCGTCCAGCGGCACCGTGGCTTCGCCGAAGCGGCGGATTCCGGCCTTGTTGCCCAGGGCCGTGCGCAGCACTTCACCGAACGTGATGGCCACGTCCTCGACGGTGTGGTGGACGTCGATGTGGGTGTCTCCGGTGGCCTTGACGGTCATGTCGATCAGGGAGTGTTTGCACAGGGCCGTGAGCATGTGGTCGTAGAACGGCACCGAGGTATCGATGTCCGATACGCCGGTTCCGTCGAGGTTGATCTCCACGAGTACGGAGGACTCGCTGGTGGCACGCTCCATGCGGGCGGTCCGGTCCGCAGCCGTATTCGATCCGGTTGGACTCATGGTGAAGGATCCTTTGTGGGAGAAGAAGTGGTTCCGGGCGTCCAGCGCCGCAATATCAAGTCTAGGCCGGAAGCGCGGCCTGGCCCGCAAGGATGCGCTCCAGGGAAGTAAGGAAGGTTGTGGTTTCCGACTCAGTGCCCGCCGTGACCCTGAGGTGGCCGGGGATGCCTACGTCACGGATGAGCACACCTGCATCCAGCAGCTCCTGCCAGACCTGGTGCGGATTTTCCAGGCCCCCGAAGAATACGTAGTTGGAGTCTGACGCGGCCGGCTGGAGGCCCATCCTTGTCAGTTCCGCCACGATCCGGTCCCGCTGCTTCTTGATGTCCTGGACATCAGCCATCAGCGCTTCGCGGTGATCGAGGGCGGCCAGGGCGGTCGCCTGGGTGATGGCGGACAGGTGGTACGGCAGGCGCACCAGCCGCAGCGCATCGGTGACTTCCGGCGCTGCAGCCATGTAGCCGAGCCGGGCGCCCGCCAGGGCGAACGCCTTGCTCATGGTGCGGGATACGATCAGCCGCTCCCGGCCGGGCAGCAGGGTCAGTGCACTGGGAGTCCCGTCGTGCGCGAACTCGTGGTAGGCCTCATCGACGATCACGATGGCCTGGCTGGCCTCGCCGGCCTCATAGACGGCCTTCACAACGTCCAGTCCAAGGCCGGTCCCGGTGGGGTTATTGGGCGAGCAGAGGAAGACGATGTTCGGCTGCAGTTCCTTGACCTGGCGGGCGGCGGACTCAGCGCTCAGGTCGTAGCTTTCCGATCGTTCCCCCGTGATGTACCTGGTGTCGGTTCCGCTGGCAAGCAGGGGGTACATGGAGTACGTGGGCGGAAAGCCCAGGGCGGTACGGCCGGGACCGCCAAAGGCCTGGAGGATCTGCTGCAGCACTTCATTGGAGCCGTTGGCTGCCCAAAGGTTGGTTTCGTCAAGCCCGTGACCGAGGTATTCCGCCAGGGCTTTCCGCAGCTTGGTGAACTCACGGTCCGGGTAGCGGTTGAGCCCCGCTGCAGCCTCCGTGACGGCGGCGCTGATGGCTGCACGCACGTCTGCGGGAACACCATGGGTGTTCTCATTGACATTCAGCAGGATGGGGACGTCCAGTTGGGGCGCCCCGTAAGGGGTCAGCCCGCGAAGGTTGCTGCGGAGGGGAAGCCGGTTCAGACGCTCTAGCTGGTCGTTCACCTGAACAGTTTAGTTGCCGCAGCAACTACCGGAAAATGTGACAGCCGCTGTTCGCCCTCGGCATGCTCTGCCGTGAGCCCTTTTCTGCCACGGCTCATTCCCCGCCGCTGCGGTGTGCCGCGCCAACCCGTTCCCTGCCCTGGCCATTCCCTGCGGCAGGCTGCGCCGGCAGACCGCTCAGCGTGTGGGGACGAACAGTTGCTGGCCAGGCAGGACAGCGCCCGCGGAAAGGTTGTTGAGCTGGACGATGTCCGCCACTACGTCCCGGGCATCACGGTCCGGAGCAACCGCACCTGCGATGGCCCACAGCGACTGTCCGGCCTGCACCGTCACAGTGACCGTGGGCGTCACTGCAAGACCGGCAGCGGAATCGGAGGCCTTGGCCGGCGAGTTGAAGAGTCCGGACAGCGACATCAGAAGTACAGCGAGGAGTACAAGCGGTACCCCGATCAGGACGATCCGTCCCCGGCGGGTCAGCCGCAAGGTTGCGGCTGTTGGCGTCCGGCGGTCCACAGGATTCCGCCGCTGCAGGGAAAAGCGTTCCGAAAGTGAAACATGGTGAAGCGATATAGCTGACATGAACTGAGCCCTCCTGGACCTGCCGTGCTGCCCGGGTGTCCGCCCAGCCAGCTGCCCCAGCTATTGACCGCCGGGACCTTCTTCCGGCTACGTCTTCGAATAGGGCATGCACTGGTTAGAACACATGTTCGAACTTTGCTTGTTAAGTTTTAGCACCTATCAACGAATAATGTCGAGACTCGCTAGAACAAATGTTTGAAAAAGCCATGAGGCTGGCCTAGCTTTGAAACCAAAGAACAACCACCACTGAAGTTGAACAGCAGGGTCTGACAATGACAGTGGAAGTCCTCCCGGGGCGCTGCCGAACAGTGCCAAGCGGAAGATCCGGCGGCAAGCGAAAGGCATTGGCGAATATGGCAGCAGCAGCCGTCGGGGGCAGGACCGCCCCGCAATCCAAGAGGACCACCAAGGGCCTGACGCCCAGGCAGAAGAAAATCCTGGAAACCATCCAGCGCTCAGTTAATGAGAACGGGTACCCGCCCTCCATGCGTGAGATCGGCGATACCGTTGGCCTGGCGAGCCTGTCCAGCGTGACCCACCAGCTCTCCCAGCTGGAGAAGCTGGGTTACCTGCGCCGCGACCCCAAGCGGCCACGCGCCATGGAAGTGCTCATGCCCCTGACGCTGGACGGCGGTACCGGCAAAGCGGCCGGCACGTCTCCCGCCCCGCAGGCCGCCGGCGGCGGTGCCACCGTGGCAGAACTGCCCACCGCGCTTGATACTGCCATGGTTCCGCTGGTCGGCCGGATTGCTGCCGGCGGGCCCATCCTGGCCGAGCAACTCGTCGAAGATGTCATGCCGCTCCCCCGCCAACTGGTTGGCCAGGGCGAACTTTTCATGCTCAGGGTGGCGGGCGATTCCATGGTGGACGCAGCCATCTGCGACGGCGACTGGGTGGTGGTGCGGCGCCAGGCGGACGCCGCCAACGGGGACATCGTTGCTGCACTGCTGGACGACGAAGCCACGGTCAAGACCTTCCGGCAGCGCGACGGCCACACGTGGCTGCTTCCCCAAAACACGCAGTACGAACCCATCCTTGGCGACCACGCCACCATCATGGGCAAAGTGGTCTCAGTTCTGCGTTCCCTGTAGCCGGCTCTCCGCTGCCATCCCCGGACTTATCTGGGGCTGGCATCATCTGGCGGCGTCCGCGCCCAGCCTGGTCAGTGCGGCCAGCGCCTTGCTGCGGTCCGTGGTGGCCCAGAACGGGGGCAGTGCTCCCCGCAGGAAGCCCGCATACCGCTCTGTTGCCAACCGCGAATCCAGAACGGCCACTACGCCCTTGTCTCCGGTGGACCGGATCAGCCGGCCCGCGCCCTGTGCCAGCCGGATTGCCGCGTGCGTGGCCGAGACGGACATGAAGCCGTTTCCCCCGGCCTGCGCCACGGCACGCGAACGCGCGGTCATCAGCGGATCATCCGGCCTGGGGAACGGTATGCGGTCAATCACCACCAGGCGGCAGGAGCCTCCTGGGACGTCAACCCCCTGCCACAGGGACATAGTCCCAAAGAGGCAGGTGTCCGGTTCATCGGCGAACTGCTTGACCAGCGCTGCCATGGTCGATTCGCCCTGGCAGAGCACAGTCACGTCCAGCTTGGGCCGGAGGGCGTCCGCAGCCTCTTCGGCAGCCCGGCGCGATGAAAACAGGCACAGGGCTCCCCCGCCTGATGCTTTGATCAGCGCTTCCAGTTCCTCCAGCGCTTCCGGGGAAACGCCGCGGCCGGGCTTTGGCAGGTGGCCGGCCACATAGAGGATGCCCTGTTTTGGATAGTCGAAGGGCGAGCCCACGTCCACGCCTGTCCAGCTGGGCGCACCGTCGCCAATAAGGCCGAGTCCGCCGGCCGCTGGTTCAAACGCCGAGCCGATGGCCAGGGTCGCGGACGTCAGGACGACGGTGTGCCCGGCGAAGAGCCCTTCCCGCAGCCTCCCGGCTACGGACAACGGCGCGATGTTGATCAGGACCGGCGCATTCTCATCAGGCTGCGAGTATCCCTGGCCGGGATCGAACGTGCTGGCGCGGGAAAACCAGATTACTTCCCGGTTTTCCCGCGCAGCGATCAGCCGCTCGCACAGTTCCAGGATGAGCATGAGGCGGGACCGGGCCAGCTGCCGGCCGCCGTCGGCCGGGGTGGTGCTGTCCCCCTTGGAATCGGACAGCGCAGCCCGGCAGGCCTCCCGCAACTGGTCCACGCAGTCCAGCTGTTCGTCGTTCAGGCCGTTGGGAAGCAGGCCGTTCGGTGCGCCTGCGAGGGCCAGTTCGAGGTTGGCCGCTGCGGCATTCAGGGAATCAACGGTGATGGCGGTATGTTTCCGTGCGCCGGAAGCGGCCGCGTGGACCATGGCTACGGACAACTGCCCGGACACGGCTCCAGTGACCCGGTCCTGCAATTCGTGCGCTTCGTCCACCACGACGACGTCGTACTCGGGCAGGACGGCGAGTCCCTCGAAGGCGCTGACGGCGAGCATGGCGTGGTTGGTCACCACGACATCTGCCTCGGCTGCGTCCTGCCGGGCCAGCTCGCTGAAACACTCGGCGGCCATGGGGCATTTTTGGGCGCCGAGGCACTCCATGGAGGTCACTGAGACCTGGCGCCAGGCACGGTCAGTCACGCCGGGCAGCAGCTCGTCCCGGTCGCCGGTGGCTGTCTTCTCCGCCCATTCGCGGAGCCGCACCACTTCCTTGCCCAGCTGGGAGGAGGGTCCGCCCACTGCCGCGGCAAAATGCGGAACGCTGGTGTCCTCGCCCAAGGAGAAGAGCTGCCCTTCGGAAGGCTCCTCGGAGGGGAAGCCGCCTTCGAGTTTGTGGCGGCACACGTAGTTGGACCGCCCCTTCACCAGGGCAACCTTGACCGGCCGTTCCAGGGCCGGGGTGATGTTCTTCAGGAGCCGGGGCAGGTCCCTGCCAACAATCTGGGTTTGCAATGCCAGCGTGGCCGTGGATACCAGAGCCGGCTTGTTGCTTTCCAGGGCATGGGCAATGAGCGGCACCAGGTAGGCCAGCGATTTGCCGGTGCCGGTGCCTGCCTGGACCAGCAGATGGTTGCCCGTTTCGATGGCCCGGGCCACCTGCAGGGCCATTTCGTGTTGTCCGGTGCGGCTTTGCCCGCCCATGCCGGCGACGGCGCGGTCGAGCAGTTCGATAACGAGCTGCTCGCCGGCCGTCTGCGCGGCTTCCCCGGCGGCGGGGTCAGTCATTGACGACGAATGGCTGCAACTCGGACGCCAGGCCCTCCCTGACCTTCACCGCGGCCCTGGTGCCTGCCTCGACGTGGTCCACGCTGAGGATTTCGGCGTCTGACTCATGGAGCTTGCTGATCAGGTCTCCGCGGTCATACGGGATGAGCAGGTCCATCTTGACCGAGGGCCGGGGAATCGATTCGCTGATGGCCTTCAGCAGTTCCGGAATGCCCTCCCCTGTGCGGGCCGAGACCACCACGTGGCGTGGTTCGCGCTGCTTCAGCCGCTCCACCACGAAGGGGTCGGCCGCGTCGGCCTTGTTCAAGACGATGATCTCCGGCACCTTGCGGGCGTCAACTTCGCTGAAGACTTTCCGGACCGCAGCGATCTGTCCTTCGGGGTCGGGGTGCGAAGCGTCCACCACGTGCAGGATCAGGTCCGAGTCCGCTACCTCCTCGAGGGTGGAGCGGAAGGCTTCCACCAACTGGGTGGGCAGCGAACGGACGAATCCAACGGTGTCGGCCAGGGTGTACCCCAGGCCGTCCGCGGTTTCGGCCTTGCGGACGGTGGGATCCAGCGTGGCGAACAGTGCGTTCTCCACGAGGACGCCGGCGTCCGTGAGCCGGTTGAGCAGCGAGGACTTGCCGGCGTTGGTGTACCCGGCAATCGCCACGGAGGGCACTTCATTACGACGGCGGTTGGCCCGCTTGGTCTCGCGTGCCGGCTTCATTGCGGCGATTTCGCGCCGCAGCTTCGCCATGCGGGTACGGATCCGGCGCCGGTCCAGTTCGATCTTGGTTTCACCGGGGCCGCGGGAGCCCATGCCGGCGGCAGCGCCGCCGACCTGGCCACCGGCCTGGCGGGACATGGAGTCGCCCCAGCCGCGCAGGCGGGGAAGCAGGTATTCCAGCTGCGCCAGCTCCACCTGGGCTTTGCCTTCGCGGCTCTTGGCGTGCTGGGCGAAGATGTCCAGGATCAGGGCCGTCCGGTCGATGACCTTGACCTTGACGATGTCTTCAAGGCCACGACGCTGGGAAGGTGCCAGTTCGGCGTCCACCACCACGGTGTCCGCACCCGTCGACATGACAATGTCCTTGAGCTCCAGTGCCTTGCCTGAACCCAGGAAGGTTCCGGGGTCCGGCTTGTCCCGGCGCTGCACCAGCCCGTCCAGGACCTCCGAACCGGCAGTCTCGGCGAGGGCTGCAAGCTCACGCAGCGAGTTTTCGGCGTCGGCAAGCGTTCCCTCGGACCAAAGCCCGGCCAGGACCACGCGCTCCAGGCGCAGCTGGCGGTACTCGACTTCGGTGACATCTTCGAGTTCGGTGGACAGGCCTGCCCTGCGGCGCAGGGCGCGCCGTTCCTCAAGGTCCTGCTGGTCGCCGTCGTACGTTGAGTGTTCTTCGTCAACGCGGGAAATGGCCTGTGCCTTGCCGAGCACCGCTTTTCCGTTGCCGCTGCCTTCACCGCCGGGCGTGCTGACATTCTTGGCCGGGACGTCCTTGGCGAGGATCCGGTCGATAACAGCCTGGATCTCCTGCGGACTCATGTCCTGGGCGGCTGGATCGGAACCGGTGTTGGGCTGGCTGGTCATGGTCTCCTTTGAAGATTCGGCAATTCCAGAATAGTGCTGATTGGTTGGAAGTTGGAACGTATTCGCGCTGGGCTTACGGCCTGCGGTCATGCATTTCTCCTGGTTATGGGTCCGCCGGCTGCGATGCCGGGGCCGGGGATGCCGCGTCGGGACGGCGGCAGGGCTAAAGAGGGCCGGAAAATGGCGGGAAATGCAGCAGGGGGCTGACTTTCGAGTATTGTCCGGCGGCCGGACAGACCAGGAAGTCTGGGCCGGTGCACAAGCGGAAGGCTGGAAACCTGCGTCGCTGCGGGACGGGCTGTCGCTGGAGGACAGGCTGCGGGACGGGCGTGGCCCGTGCCGGCTACTCGAAGATCAGGAACATGCCATCCAGCCTAGCAGAGGGCACTCCGGCACGGTTTCCCATTACGCTGCAAGGGGAACTACTCTGGCCAGTTATGGAGTCCGCACACTATTTCAGTACCTCCCCGGCCCGCCCCTTTACCCGCAAACCCCTCACGGTGGAATTGGCCGGTGAAACGCGCCGGCTCCAGACGTCCACGGGCATCTTCAGCCCGGACGGAATCGATAAGGGCACTACGGTGCTCCTGGCCGAGGTCCCTGCCCCGCACCCCCAGGGGAACCTACTGGACATCGGGTGCGGCTGGGGGCCCATTGCACTCACCATGGCACTGCTGGCGCCTGCGTCAAAGGTCTATGCGGTGGACGTCAACGAACGCTGTATTGCCCTGACCAACGAAAACGCCGCCGCGCTGGGACTGTCCAACGTCGTCGCCAGCACGCCGGAGGCGGTGGACGCCGACGTTCGCTTCGACACCATCTGGTCCAACCCGCCCATCAGGATCGGCAAGGACGAGTTGCATGCCCTGCTCAAGCTCTGGCTTCCGCGCCTGGCAGACGGCGGTACGGCATGGCTGGTAGTGCAGAAGAACCTGGGCTCGGATTCCCTTCAGCGCTGGTTGGCTACCGAACTGGACAGCTCATTCACGGTGACCCGCGAGTCAACGTCAAAGTCCTTCCGGATCCTGAAAGTCACGAAAGCGTCCCGCTCGCCACAATGACGGCTGGGCCGCTGAGCTCCACGTGCTCGTGTCCGCCGGGGCCGGCAAAGAATTTCACGCCCACCACTCCTCCGGGAACGTGGACACGCCAGGCATCAGGCGCTTCAGCGCCCGCCCAGTGGCGGATTGCGACGGCGGCGGCACACGCGCCCGTTCCGCAGGATTGGGTCTCCCCAACCCCGCGCTCGTGGACCCGCATGGTCACTGAGCCGACGCCGTCATGGACCAGCGGCTCCGCGGGAACCACGAACTCCACGTTGGTCCCGTTCACCGGTACGGGATCGACCTTCGGCGCGGTGAAGAGCCGGGTGCCCGCGAGCTCGGTGAGTTCCGCGAGGGCCACCACGGTGTGCGGGTTGCCCATGCTGACGGAGAGAGCCGGCCGGGGAACTTCCAGCCCGTCGGCAGTGACCAGGGAATCCATGGCCTTGGCGCTGGCTTCCCCGGGGAAGATGAACTCCCAGGGCCCCATGTCCACCGCATAGCCGTCCCCGGTCCGGACCACGGTCTTCACCCCGCCGCGGGTGCCGATGGTGAGCGATCCGCCGTCGGGCAGGTCAATGAGGCCCTCGGTCCTGAGGAAGTGGACGAAAACCCGCACCCCGTTGCCGCACATTTCGGACAGCGAGCCGTCGGCGTTGCGGTAATCCATGAACCATTCCGCGTCCGGGGCCCCCGCGAGCAGTTCCTGGCCTTCCGGCAGGAAACGGGACGGGACAGCCCTGATCAGGCCATCAGCGCCGATCCCCCGGTGCCGGTCGCAGAGTGCGGCGGCCTGGTCGGCGCCAATGGTTCGGGTTCCCTCAGGATCGGCTACCAGGACAAAGTCGTTGCCGGTGCCGTGCCCCTTGGAAAAGCGGATTCCGCTCAGTGTGCGCAGGGCGGGCCCGGTGGTTTCTGCGGGGGTAGCATTCATGGTCCCAAGCGTAGCGGCGGATGCTGCCGGTGCTGAAACCGCAGCCCGTTGGCACGGCCCTATATGCACAGTGCCGTTGCCTTGCTGACGAGCTCCGGATCGTGCCAGTCGAGCCAGGCGATGCGGGGGTCGGCGCGGAACCAGGTCAGTTGCCGGCGGGCAAACTGCCGGGTGGCCACGATGGTTTCCTCCGCGGCATCCTCAATGGTTGATGTGCCGTCCAGGACCCGCAGGAACTGCGAATAGCCGAGTGCGCGGGATGCCGTTTTGCCGCGCCGCAGGCCCCGGGCGTCGAGCAGCCGGACCTCGTCCAGCAGCCCGGCGTCCACCATCCGGTGCACCCGTACTGCCAGCCGCTCCCGGAGGACCTCACGGTCCACGCCGAGGCCCACCTGGGTGGCGGGCCGGTAGTACTCGCGGCGGGGCATGAAGGAGCTGAAGGGCCTTCCGGTGAGTTCCTGGACCTCGAGGGCCCGGATGATCCGGCGGGCGTCCGAGACCCTGCCCGCCGATACCGGATCCACTGCTTGCAGCCTGGCCAGGAGCGCCTGGGTGCCAAGTTGCGCATGGTCCGCCTCGAGCCGTGCACGCAGTGCGGGGTCTGTACCCGGGAACTCCAGGACATCCAGGGCGGCCCGCACGTACAGCCCGGAGCCGCCGGCGAGAATTGCGCGCCTGCCGCGGGCATGGATGTCGTCGATGACGTCGCGGGCCTGTTGCTGGAAGTCGGACACGCTGGCTTCCTGGGTTACGTCCAGGATGTCCAGGAGGTGGTGCGGCACTCCCCTGCGCTCGGCCATCGTGATTTTCGCGGTGCCGATGTCCATTCCGCGGTAGAACTGCATGGCGTCAGCATTGATGACCTCGCCATCCAGTTCGAGGGCAAGGCTGACGGCGAGGTCGGACTTGCCGGAGCCGGTAGGGCCGACGACGGCGATGACGGGCGGGGCTGCCAACTTCAGCGGGTGCGCAACGGCAGCGAGGGCATGCCGAGGGAGACAGCCGCCGGTCCAGCGCCGGAACGGGGGGCCGGCGCCCCGCAGGAGTCGGCCCGGGACCTGTCCCACGCGTCCCCAGCCCGCGACCGGCGCAGGCTGTAGTCCTCAAGCGTGGGATCGGCCACCAGGTGGAAGGCCGCGGCCTCGGTAATGGTGACGGTGACCAGGTCCCCGGGCCTGGGGGCCGGAGCGCCGTCCGGGACCGAGAAGTGCACCAGCCGCTGGTCCTGGGAGCGGCCGGACAAGCGGTGGGTTTCCTCCGACTTCCGACCGGACTGCGCGGTGACCATGACCTCCAGCCTCCGGCCGAGCTGCTTCCGGTTCTCCTCGGCGGCGATCCGGTCCTGCAGGGCGGTGAGGCGTTCGAAGCGTTCCTGGACCACGGCCTTTGGCAGCTGCTCCGGCAGTTCGGCAGCGGGCGTGCCCGGGCGCTTCGAATACTGGAACGTGAAGGCGGTGGCAAAGCGAGACTCTTCCACCACGTCCAGCGTTGCCTGGAAATCCTCTTCGGTTTCACCAGGGAACCCGACAATGATGTCGGTGGAGATGGCGGCGTGCGGGATCCTGTCCCGGACCTTGTCCAGGATGCCCAGGAATTTCGTGGACCGGTACGAACGCTTCATGGCCCGGAGGATGCGGTCCGAACCGGACTGCAGCGGCATGTGAAGCTGCGGCATCACGTTGGGTGTCTCTGCCATGGCATCGATGACGTCATCGGTGAAGGCGGCAGGGTGCGGGCTGGTGAAGCGGACGCGTTCAAGCCCCTCGATTTCGCCGCAGGCGCGGAGGAGTTTGGAGAAAGCCTGGCGGTCCCCGAATTCGACACCGTAGGAGTTGACGTTCTGGCCGAGGAGGGTCACTTCGATGGCGCCATCGTCCACGAGCGCCTGGATTTCGGCGAGGATATCCCCTGGCCGGCGGTCCTTCTCCTTGCCGCGGAGGGCCGGCACGATGCAGAACGTGCAGGTGTTGTTGCAGCCGACAGAGATGGACACCCAGCCGGAGTAGACGGAGTCGCGCTTTGTGGGGAGGGTGGACGGGAAGACGTCCAGGGACTCCAGGATCTCCAGCTGGGCCTCGTTGTTGTGCCGTGCGCGGTCCAGGAGGGCTGGCAGGGCACCGACGTTGTGAGTGCCGAAAACTGCGTCCACCCATGGTGCCTTCTTGAGGATGGTTTCGCGGTCCTTCTGGGCCAGGCACCCGCCCACGGCGATCTGCATGCCGGGGTTGGCGGCCTTCACGGGGGCAAGGATGCCGAGGTTCCCGTAGAGCTTGTTGTCGGCGTTTTCCCGCACAGCGCAGGTATTGAACACCACCACATCGGCATGTTCGCCATCCGCCGGAACATAGCCCGCATCCTCAAGCATGCCGGCCATGCGCTCCGAGTCGTGCACGTTCATCTGGCAACCGAACGTGCGGACCTGGTAAGTACGCGGCTGCGCGGTACCGGATTGCGGCACGGCGCCGGTTTGCGAAAGGGCATTTGGCTCAACGGACGCGGCAGCACCGGAACGGGGGGAAGGAATGGTCAAACTCACCAGTTAAGGGTAACGGCTTTGGAGCATGCCGCTGTCGGGATCCTGCCGGGAATCCAGGACTTCGTTGACAATCCGGAACGCCTGGGATGGCTGGTAGCCCTTCCTCGCCAGCATGGAGGCCAACCGCCGGACGGCTTTGTCCCGTTCCGCTTGATCGGACATATCGGTTCCGGGCCGAAGCTTGCGCTCCACCAGCGTGCGCGCCGCGGCTTCCTCCTCGGCGTCGGTCAGTTGACCCAGGGCAGCAGCCGCAGTTTCCGGATCAATGCCCTTCTCCGCGAGTTCGCGCCGGAGGGCCCCCTTGGCGAGCTTGCGGGACTGGGACCGGCTCCTGACCCACATGTCCGCAAACTCGGCGTCATTGATCAGGCGGACCTCCTGAAACTTGTCCAGCACCGCTTCGGCGACCTGTTCCGGGATATTCCGCTCTGCCAGTTTCCGGGCGAGCTGCAGCCTGCTCTTGGGTGCTGCCGTGAGCTGCCGGTACACAATGGTCTGCGCGGCCGTAAAAGGATCCGGTTCGGCGTCGACAGCCTGCGGATCCTCAGGAACGGCGAAGCCGTCCGACGGCCCTGGAGAAGGGCTGCCGGAACGGGCCCGTCGTGAACGTGGTCCGGTCAAGGGCTAGAACCCGTCGACGGCTTTCAGCTTTGGCGCGTCCTTGGACTCCTCCACGGCGGGCTTTACCCCGACACCGAGCTTCTCCTTGATGAGGCGTTCCAGTTCCGCAGCGAGTTCGGGGTTGTCGCGGAGGAACCGGCGGGAGTTCTCCATGCCCTGGCCCAGCTGGTCACCGTCGTAGGTGAACCAGGATCCGGACTTCTTGATGATGCCGTGCTCCACACCCATGTCGATGATGCCGCCTTCGCGGGAGATGCCCTGGCCGTAGATGATGTCGAACTCGGCCACCTTGAAAGGCGGGGCCATCTTGTTCTTGACGATCTTGGCCTTGGTCCGGTTGCCGACGGAATCTGCGCCCTCCTTGAGGGTCTGGATCCGCCGGACGTCAATGCGGATCGACGCATAGAACTTCAGGGCTTTACCACCGGTGGTGGTTTCGGGGGAACCGAAGAAGACACCGATTTTTTCACGGAGCTGGTTGATGAAGATGGCGGTGGTCTTGGTCTGGCTCAGGCGGCCGGTAATCTTACGCAGGGCCTGACTCATGAGCCGTGCCTGGAGGCCCACGTGGCTGTCTCCCATGTCGCCTTCGATTTCGGCGCGGGGTACCAGGGCGGCAACGGAGTCGATGACGATGACATCGAGCGAGCCCGAACCGATCAGCATGTCCATGATCTCCAAGGCCTGCTCACCGGTGTCCGGCTGGGAGACGAGGAGCGCATCCGTATCCACCCCAAGCTTGGCGGCGTACTCCGGGTCCAGGGCGTGCTCAGCGTCGATGAAGGCGGCAATGCCGCCCAGCCGCTGCGCGTTGGCCACGGCGTGCAGCGCTACGGTGGTTTTACCGGAAGATTCCGGACCGTAGATCTCAACCACGCGGCCGCGGGGAAGGCCGCCAATGCCAAGGGCGACGTCCAGTGCGATGGAGCCGGTGGGAATGACTTCGATCGGGGCGCGCACTTCGTCACCCAGGCGCATGACCGAGCCCTTGCCGAACTGCTTGTCAATCTGGGCAAGCGCTGCTTCCAGCGCTTTTGCACGATCCGGGGCTGCCGCCATGGTTGACACCTCTAATGCTTTCTCGATGGTGGCCTTCGCGGCCGTTTTATTGGTCATCTCTGACGCTAATGGGACCCACTGACATTCCGGCCTGAGGACAACGGCTATGTGGATAAACCCAATAGAAAAAGCATAGCGTTATCCGAACAGGTATTCGAAGAATGAGGGTCCTGCGGCGTGTCAGCACCCGCAAGCGCAGCCGGATTAATCGCGGCGCGGGGCTATGTCCCGGCCCAGCCGCCGTTCGGCCGGCACATCCTGGACAGTGCAGACTGCCAGCCAGACCTTGCGCGGCTCGACGCCTGCGGCCAGGGCCTGGTCGGCGGTGCGCCCGCCTACGTCGGCAAGGACCAGGGTACTGCTCAGCACGCGGGAGTACCCCGCCCCGAACTCGTCATCCATCAGACGCCAGTACTCGCTGATTCGCATCGGTAAATCCTCTCATGATTGCGGACCCTAGAATTGTTGCCATGAGCAACCCCCCGGATCTCCCGCCGCAGCAGGACGCAGGCGATGATGCCGCCGATACCGCACTGCAGAATGTCGAACACCAGATCAGCCTCTTCTGGCGGCGGGCCAGGGCCATCTCCAACCAGCTCTCGCGCGAGGTCCACCCGGATATGGAACCTGCCGCGTACGGACTGTTGACGGTCATCCGCCGCGAGGGACCCATCCGCCTGACCGAGCTTGCCATGAACATCGGGGTGGGGAAGCCGTCGGTCAGCCGGCAGATTGCCTTCCTTGAAAGCCTGGGACTCGTGTCGAAGGAAGCGGATCCCCTGGACCGCCGGGCGCAGTCGATCCGGCTGACGCCGAAGGGCGAGGAGAAAATGCATCAGGTCCAGGACGCACGGCGCCAGGTTTTCCAGGAACGGCTGCGTGAGTGGCCGGTGGAGGACCTGCAGGAACTGGCGCGCTACATGGCCAAGCTGAACTCCACCTACGAGCGTGACGGATTCCCCAGGGAAGGCGCCCCCGCATCCCCTGACGAGGAGGAATAGGCGGCAGCAGCAACAAGCGGCCGGCGAAGTCGACTACCTGTGGGCATGCAGGAAGCCCCCGGCCAGTGAACTGGCCGGGGGCTTCCTGCATGCCAGGCCCACCTTCGGTGGGGGCTGACTTTACCGGGCGCCGGAGAGAAGGCCCGTTGAGAGTTCGTCGTTCAGTTCAGTGTTGAGGTCGCGTTCCAGGTCACGGCCGTACCGCTGGGAGAATTCCTGCGGAACGGTGTCCGGAACCGCGACGCCTTCGGCCACTGCCACACGGTCGCTGACCTCACGGAGCATGCTTGACAGCGGAACATCGAGTGCCGAGCAGATCGAGGACAGAAGCTCTGACGATGCTTCCTTCTGGCCGCGTTCCACTTCGCTGAGGTACCCCAGGGAGACTCGGGCGCTGTGCGAGACTTCACGGAGCGTGCGCCCCTGACGCTGGCGGACATCGCGCAGGACATCACCAATTTCGTGACGAAGTACTACCATCTTGCGCTCCTTCTGTTCGCTCTTAGCCTGTTCGGCGAGGCCCACATCCTTCCAGCGGACAACGCCGTTTACGGATACGGGCTGCTTTACCATCTGTATCGCCTTGCTCCCTCATTGGTCAGGTCCGCCGAGGGGCGGACCGTCGTGGTCATTTCATCCTAGGCGCCTCCGCTATCCGGAAGCGACACAATGTAATAACTAATCGGTACCGGCTTTTGTTCCCGTCAACTTTACGCCCGGTAACTTCTGGCCACCAGCTTCAGGCAGACAGTGCCTCCAGGAGCCGTTCCAGGGCGGCGGCGCAGGCTGCTGCCCGGATGTCGGGCCTGCTGCCCGTAAAGGAGTATTCGAAACCTGCGGTTCCGGCCGCAGTGGCAATGCCGATGTAAACCCGCCCCACGGGCTTGCCGTCATGGGCATCAGGGCCGGCCACCCCGGTGGTGGAAAGCCCGACGTCGGCGCCAAGGACCGTGCGTGCCCCGGCTGCCATGGCACGGGCAACGTCAGGGTCCACGGAGCCGGCGCGGGCCAGGAGGTTGGCGGGGACGTGCAGCACCGCTTCCTTCACGGAATTCTGGTAGGCAACAACTCCGCCCTGCAGCATGCCTGAGGCACCGGGCGTGTCGGCAAGGACGGCGGACACCATCCCGGCCGTCAACGACTCCGCGGTGGCAATGGTCTGCCCGGAGCCGAGCGCTTGCCGGACGGCCTCAGCGGCCAGGCGGTGGAGGTTGCTCATGCCTGTTCCTGCCCTGTCCCGGTCGCTGCCTGCCGCTTGCCTTTGGCACGAAGACGCAGGGCCTGGACCACATATTCGACGCCGGTCCACAACGTAATTGCCACGGCAGCCATCATCACCGCAAACGCCAGCCAGGACATCCACGGCGCGAATGCCCCGAAAGGCAGGAGGTACAGGAAGATCGCTGCGGTCTGCACCACGGTCTTGAGCTTGCCGCCCCGCGAGGCGGGGATGACCCCATAGCGGATCACGAAGAAGCGCAGGGCGGTGATGCCCCATTCCCGGACCAGGATAACCAGGGTGGCCCACCAGGGCAACTCGCCCAGCAAGGAGAGCATCACCAGCGCGGAGCCTGTCAGCAGCTTGTCTGCGATGGGGTCGGCGATCTTGCCAAAGTCCGTGACGAGGTTCCGGCTCCTGGCGATGTCGCCGTCGAGCTTGTCCGTGTAGATGGCGACGGCGAACGTCGCCACTGCTGCCCAGCGCCAGGGTCCGGAGGTGCTGTCCAGCCCGGGCGCGTCCGCCACGAGGAACCACACGAAGAACGGGACCAGCGCGATGCGGATCATGGTCAGGACATTGGGGAGGTTCCAGACCCCGGCACGGCCCTGGCCGGCGGCGGATGCATCGGTACTAGTCACGTTCCTAGGCTACCGGGCTACCGTCCGGTGAGGGACCAGGCGTCTTCGGATCCGTCGTCGTCATCGCCGTAGCCGCCGGGAGCGGAATCCGAGCCGTCGTAATATTCCACCTTCTGTTTCCTCTGGTCCAGGTCGGTGGCCACCAGGTCCTCGGCGTAGCCACCCTGGGCGATGTTGGCGTTGGCATTGTCGCTGAGCGCGGCCGTCTGTGAATCGGCAACGGCCGGCGCCTCCTGGCCCTTCATCGCGGCGAGGACGGCGGCGAGGTCGTCAGGCTTGACCAGCACGTCGCGCGCCTTGGACCCCTCCGAGGGGCCCACTACGCCCCGGGATTCGAGCAGGTCCATGAGCCGTCCGGCCTTGGCGAACCCGACGCGGAGTTTGCGCTGGAGCATCGAGGTGGAGCCGAACTGGGTCGTGACCACAAGTTCGGTGGCCTGCAGCAGCACCTCGAGGTCGTCCCCGATGTCGTCGTCGATCTGCTTCTTGGGCGCCTCAGCAGCGACGTCGTCGCGGTAGCTGGCCTGGAGCTGCCCCTTGACGTGTTCCACGACCTTATGGATTTCCGACTCGGTGACCCAGGCGCCCTGGACACGCATGGCCTTGGACGCACCCATCGGCAGGAAGAGCGCGTCGCCCTGGCCGATGAGCTTCTCGGCACCGGGCTGGTCCAGGACCACGCGGGAGTCGGTGACGGAGGACGTGGCGAAGGCCATGCGCGAGGGCACGTTGGCCTTGATGAGCCCGGTGACCACGTCCACGGACGGACGCTGGGTGGCCAGCACAAGGTGGATGCCGGCGGCACGCGCAAGCTGGGTGATTCGGACGATCGAGTCTTCGACGTCGCGTGGGGCCACCATCATGAGGTCGGCCAGCTCGTCGACGATTACCAGCAGGTACGGGTAGGGCCGGATGACGCGCTTGGAGTCCACCGGCGGCTGGACCTTGCCGGCGCGCACGGCCTTGTTGAAGTCGTCGATGTGCTTGAACCCGTAGTTGGCGAGGTCGTCGTAGCGGGCGTCCATCTCGCGGACCACCCACTGCAGCGCTTCGGCGGCTTTCTTGGGGTTGGTGATGATGGGCGTGATCAGGTGCGGAACGCCTTCATAGGCGGTCAGTTCCACGCGTTTGGGGTCCACCATGACCATGCGCACCTCATCCGGGGTGGCGCGCATCAGGATGGAGGTGATCATGGAGTTCACGAAGGACGACTTACCGGCGCCGGTTGCGCCGGCCACCAGGAGGTGCGGCATCTTGGCCAGGTTGGCCACCACGTAGCCGCCCTCGACGTCCTTGCCCACGCCCATCACCATCGGGTGGTCCGTGCGGCGGGCGTTCTGGCTGCGCAGCACGTCGCCCAGGGACACCGTCTCACGGTCGGTATTGGGGATCTCGATGCCAATCGCCGATTTGCCCGGGATGGGGCTCAGGATGCGGACATCGCTCGAAGCGACGGCATAGGAAATGTTCTTGGACAGCGCGGTGACGCGTTCCACCTTGGTACCGGGCGCCAGTTCGATTTCGTACCGGGTGACGGTGGGACCGCGGCTGAAGCCCGTGACGGTGGCATCGACGTTGAACTGCTGGAGGGTGTCGGTCAGGGCAGCGACGACGGCGTCATTGGCTTCGGTGCGCTCCTTGGGGATGGAGCCGGGCGTCAGGTAGTCCGAGGCAGGGAGGGTGTACGTGACGTCCCCGGCGAGCGACAGCTGTTCCGTCCGCTGCGGGATGGGAACGGGCGGCGGCGCGGGGGCCACGGGGTTAGAGGGGACCGTGGGCGCGGCGGCGGCCTTGCCGGGAGCAGCGGCATCCGGGATGACCAGCGGAATTGCCTCGGTGGCGTTTTCCGCCGGAGACGCCGGCGAACCGGCACCCAGGCCCTGGGCTGCCTTGATCTTTTCGACGGCGATCTCCGCCTGGGTGGGGCGCCGCACCCCGGGCGCGGGCCGCGCGGGTCCGCTCTCGTCGTCGTCGATGACGGCGTGCTCAAACGCCTCGTCGCCCACATAGCCCTCAAGGCCGGCCTCGGGCTCCTCGTTCTTGCCAAAGAGCTTCCGCTTCTTCTTCCTGGCCACCGCGGGTGCCGTCCGTTCCAGGTAGCTGCGGTCGTGCTTGTCCCCGGGGTGTTCCTGGTCCATCAGGTCGATGCCCATGAGGTGCTCGTAGGCTCCGTGAAGGCGCCGCGGAATGGCCGTGAACGGGGTGGCCGTGATGATCAGCAGTGAAACGAATGCCAGCAGGCCGTACAGGACCACCGGGACGGCGGAATGGATGGCGGCCAACGGCGTAGCGGCCAGGAAGCCGAGCATGCCGCCGGCTTTACGGAGGCCGTTGAACCCGTCGGCAACAGTGGGCTGGCCACCCAGGATGTGCGCCAGTCCGCACCCGGCGAACGTCATGATCAGGAAGCCGATGCCCACCCGGTTGTTGCCCCGGCCGTCGGAGGGCTGGCGGAACAGCCGGAAGGCGCAGACGAAAAGCATGAGCGGGAGCAGCAGGGAGATCCAGCCAAAGGTGCCGTTCACCACGGCGTAGACGGCGTCCGGGAACCAGCCAGTCAGGCCCCACCACGCGAAAGTGGCGATGAAGATGCCCAGTGCCAGGTTGAACAGGGCGGCGCCGTCCCGGCGTTCCTCTGCGGGGAGGTCGCTGACGTCGTGGCCGATGCGGCGCACTCCCCCGCCCACCAGGTGGCCCATTCCCAGCCACGCTCCGCCCACCACGCGCAGCAGCCAGGGCTGGTGGTGTTCGACGGCGGGAAGCTGGCGGGTGCGTGCGGTGCTGGATGAGCCGCCGCGCCCTGCCTTGCCGGCGGTGGAGCCGGTACCGCGGCCTGCGGAGCTGCCGGACTTGCTGCCGGCGCTCCCCCTGCCGGTACCTTTGGGCGCGGAAGTAGTACGTGTGGCCATAGTAGCCACGCTACCGGAAGCATGCTGTGATTCCGGGGATATCGGGGCCTCCGGCGGCCCGTCCGGGCGCACGCTGCACCTGTCCGGACGCGAGGAAGGGCCCGGTCCACGAAGAACCGGGCCCTTCCGCGTCTGCAACTAACGCAGTAACGCTGTGCTGTCAGGCCTCGAGCACCACGGGGATGATCATGGGCTTGCGGCGCAGCTTGCGGTTGACCCAGGTGCCCACCACGCGGCGCACTACCTGCTGGAGCTGCTGGCTGGTGTGGTCGGCGTGATTCTGGACTGCTTCCTCCAGCGCCGCGTTGATCTTGGGGATGATGTCGTCGAAGACTGAGTCATCCTCGGCCACGCCGCGGGCGTGGATTTCTGGACCGGACACCACCTTGCCCGTGGCACGGTGGATGACCGTGATGATGGAAATGAAGCCTTCGTCGCCCAGGATCCGGCGGTCCTTGAGATCCGCATCGGTGATCTCGCCCACGCTGGAGCCGTCCACGTAGACGAAGCCCACCTCCACCTGGCCCACGATGTCGGCCTGGTGGTCATGGAGATCAATGACCGTGCCGTTGTCCGCGAGGATGACGCTGGCCTCCGGCACGCCGGATTCGATGGCGATCTTGCCGTTGGCGATCAGGTGGCGGGTTTCGCCGTGTACGGGCATGGCGTTCAGGGGCTCAAGAATGTTGTAGCAGTAGAGCAGTTCACCGGCGGCGGCGTGGCCGGACACGTGGACCTTGGCGTTGCCCTTGTGGATCACATCAGCGCCCAGTTTGAGGAGGCCATTGATGATGCGGAACACCGCATTCTCGTTGCCCGGGATGAGGCTGGAAGCAAGGATGACGGTGTCGCCGTCGCCCACCACCACCCGGTGGTCGCCATTTGCCATCCGGGACAGCGCAGCCATGGGCTCACCCTGGGATCCGGTGGACATGAGCACCACACGGTTGTCGGGCAGGTTGTCAATGTTCTTGATGTCCACGACCAAACCGGCGGGAACGTCCAGGTAGCCGAGCTTTTCGGCGATGGCCATGTTGCGGACCATGGAGCGGCCCACGAAGGCCACCTTGCGGTTGTGCTTGGCCGCGGCGTCCAGGACCTGCTGCACGCGGTGCACGTGGGAGGAGAAGGACGCCACGATGATGCGCTTGGTGGCCTGGCCGAAAAGCCGCTCCAGCGTAGGGCCGATTTCCTTCTCCGCCGTGGTGAATCCGGGTACGTCGGCGTTGGTGGAGTCGGCCATGAAGAGGTCCACGCCCTCTTCGCCCAGCTTGGCGAAGTGCCGGAGGTCGGTGATGCGTCCGTCCAGCGGCAGCTGGTCCATCTTGAAGTCGCCGGTGTGCAGGACAGTGCCGCCTGCGGTGCGGATGAACACGGCCAGGGCGTCCGGGATGGAGTGGTTCACGGCCACGAACTCGCATTCGAAGGGCCCGAACTTCTCCACCCGGCCCTCTTCCACGGTCAGGGTGTAGGGCCGGATACGGTGCTCCTGCAGCTTGGCCTCGATCAGGGCGAGGGTCAGCTGCGATCCCACCAGGGGGATGTCGTTACGCAGGCGCAGCAGGTACGGCACGGCGCCGATGTGGTCCTCGTGGCCGTGCGTGAGGACCACGGCCACGACGTCGTCCAGCCGGTCCTCGATGTACGAGAAGTCCGGCAGGATCAGGTCAACGCCGGGCTGGGTTTCCTCGGGAAAGAGGACGCCGCAGTCCACGATCAGCAGCTTGCCGTCGATTTCGAATACGGCCATGTTCCGGCCGATCTCCCCCAGGCCGCCAAGCGGAACGATCCGCAGCGTGCCTTGGGGCAGGCGCGGAGGGGTAACAAGGCCGGTAAGGGCAGTTTGGGTCATAGTGCACTTCTTTCCAGGTGGAAGGGTGCCGGTCTTAGCCTCAGGAGAAGACCAGCCCCGCTTCCGCCAAATCCCCGCGGATGGTTTCGATCTCGGTTTCGTCCGGCTCCACGAGGGGCAAACGGACAATCGAGTTGGGCAGGACTCCCTGCCATTTAAGAATCTGTTTGGCCGCCACGGCCCCTTGGACACGGGTCATGGTTGCGCGGACAACGGGCTGCAGCTCGAAGTTGATCTTGCGGGCAGTGCCCAGGTCATTGGCGTTGATGGCGTCGATAAGTTCCCGGAAGCGGCGGGTGGTCACGTGGGTGGTAACGCCGACGAGGCCGACGGCGCCCAGCGCCATCCATGGCAGGGTCAGCCCGTCATCACCGGAGTAGAACAGCAGGTCCGTCTCGCTCATCACGCGGGTGGCTGCGACGAAGTCCGCCTTGGCGTCCTTCACCGCGACAATGTTGGGGTGCTGCGCCAGCCGGATCATGGTGTCCGGGTCGATGGCAATGGAGGACCGGCCGGGGATGTCGTACAGCATGACGGGTACGTCCACGGCGGAGGCGATGGTCTCGAAGTGGGCGCGGACCCCGGCCTGGCTCGGCTTGTTGTAGTACGGGGTCACCAGGAGGAGCCCGTCGACGCCGAGGGCTGCAGCCTGCTGGGAAAGGTGGACCGAGTGCGCGGTGTCATTGGTGCCGGTGCCGGCAATGATGGCCGCCCGGCCACCGACGGCGTCCTTCACGGCCCGGAACATGCCGAGGTTTTCTTCGTCCGTCAGCGTTGAGGTTTCCCCGGTGGTGCCGGTCACCACCAGTCCGTCACAGCCGTCGTCGACCAGCTTGCTGGCCAGCGCTGCCGCCTGGTCGTAATCCACTGCGCCGTCCTTGGTGAACGGCGTGACCATGGCGGTCAGGAGGGTACCGAGGGCAGGGATGTGCGCGGAAGAGTCAGCCATGGAAAAAACGTTACCCTGTCCCCGGCCGGTTAGGACAATGCCACGGGCGTGACGAGCGTCAAATACGGGGCTGCCCATGCTGCGGGGCATCATTGCCCGCATGGCAGTAGCGCCCGACGGCGGCCTGCCGGAGGTCCTCTGCCCAGGAGGCGAGCCGCTGCGCCGCCCGGACGTAGTGGAACAGTTCGGTGGGCGTCAGGGCATCGATGTCCGTCTCCGCCAACCGGCGGGCGAGTTCAGCCCCCTCCGGCTGGGCAGCCAGGCTGACGCCTTCCCGTTCCCACTGGACGTCCTCGGCGGGCCGGCCGGAGACAAGTTGGCGGAACAGGTAGTCCACCACTCCGGGGCTCATCGCCTTCAGCAGCCCATTCCCGGCGTCGGGATCAGTCAACGGCACCTTGGGTGTGCGGGGAACAGCGGCTCCTGATGATGGCATTTCCATGGCACCCATGATATTCGAACATATATTCGAATACAAGGCTGCACGTGCCGGTGGCACTTGCCGTGGGCAGCCGCCTCCCGGGCACGTGTGAGACGATCTGGTCATGACGTCCCGCAACCCGGCCACCCGGTCCCGGAAGACCGTGAACCGGCAGCAGCCGGGGCGCCTTCGGGGCATCGATGCCGCCCGGGGCCTGGCGTTGCTGGGCATGATGGCCACCCACCTGCTGCCGACGTTCGAATCGAATGCCAGCCTCACGCCAACCTGGATCGGCCTCACGTTCTCCGGACGGGCTGCCGCCCTCTTCGCCGTACTGGCGGGCGTGGGCCTTGCCCTGTCGACGGGAAAGAACAAACCGTTGGAGGGCGCAGAACTCTCGGCGGCCCGGCGGGGCGTGGCGCTGCGCGCCCTGGTGATTGCCGCCGTCGGTCTTACCCTGGGCGGGCTGGAAGTGAATGTAGCCATCATCCTGGTCCACTACGCCGTGCTGTTCCTGTGCGTCCTGCCCTTCCTGGGGCTGGACGTGAAACGACTGTGCGCGTGGGCCACCGGCTGGATCCTGGGGTCGCCGGTGCTGGCATACCTGCTGCGGCCCTGGCTCCTGGCCGCGGAGCCGCCCCTGAAGCTGGGCCACAATCCAGGCTGGGAGGACCTTGGAACACCGTCCCGGCTGCTCGCGGATGTGTTCTTCACGGGCTACTACCCAGTGGTGCAGTGGCTGTCCTACCTGCTGGTGGGACTGGCGATTGGCCGCCTGGTCCTTACCAAAGCACTGGTCCCCGTACTGCTGTTGGTTGGCGGAACAGTGGCGGCCGTGCTGGCCAAGACCCTGGGTGTGGCGGCGATGGAGGATTGGGGCGGCCGGGCAGCGTTGGAGAAGGTCCTGGACTCGCCGGGATACCCGCTGGGCAGCCTGCTGCAGGTGAACCTCGCCGGACTCCCCCAGGAGGGTTCGTGGTGGTGGCTGGCATCGGCAGCACCCCATTCGGGCACCCCGCTTGACTTGCTGCATACGTCGGCGGTTGCGGCGGCTGTCATCGGTGCATGCCTGCTCCTGGGGCGCCTCGCCGAGTGGGTGGACCTGGACCTGCTGCTGCCGCTGCGGGGGCCCGGCGCCATGACGCTGACCCTGTACACCGTCCATGTCTGGGTGGTCGCCAGCTTCTACCTCAAGCCCCTGCCGGCAGGTTGGACCGAGGACGGCGTGTACTTCGCCCATGCCGCCATTGCCATCGTCGTCGGCATCGTGTTTGCGCGGCTGCTGTGGCGCGGCCCGCTGGAATGGGTGGGCCACGCGGCGAGCCAGGTGGGCCGCGGCGGCTTCAAAGCCCTGTCCTGAGCGGAGGCTTTAAACGCAAGCAAAAGAAACCCCGCGGCCCCACCGTAAAGTGGCGCCACGGGGTCCTTTGGTTCGTGAATTACTGCGGAGTCAGGGTGAAGGTGGCGGCCTTGTCGCCGTAGTCATTGTTCACAACCACCTGGACCGGCCCCTTCTTCACGTCAAACGCAATGATCCCCTGGCGGACATCGTTGGCGCCGACCTCGTCGGAAGGCAGGGCGCCCAGTCCCTCGTCCAGATAGACCAGTTCGCCCTCTTTGCCGTCAGCATCGAGGACCTCGAAATTCGAGGGGCTGGAGAAGCTGGTGCCGGTCAGCGTCTCCCAGGAAACCTCCACCGCGAGGAAGCCGCCGTTCTTCGGCTCCATATAGGACATGCCGGGGATCTCGGTGGTGTAAACGGAGTCGAGAACGCCGATCTTAACGGTGTTGCCCTCCGACACGGTGGCAACGAACGAGTTGCCTTTGGTGGTGGTCCCGGCTGACGGAGCAGGTGCCGCCTGGGAAGCCGAAGGAAGTTCCGGAGGAACCGGCACCTTCCGGCCATCAACGGCGGCACCGATCATGGCGATGGACGCAATGGTCAACAGAATCCCGGTAATGATGCTCGCAAGCCAGAGAACGGCTGTGATGATCCAGGCCTTCTTCTTGTTCTCCGGGTAGCCCTCCAGCGGACGGCCATGAACATCCCGGGTGTTTCCGGTCAAGGTCATGATCAGGTCCACAATGGCCCAGATGCCCAGTCCGCCGGCCGTCAGCAGCTTGGCCACACCGGACCCGATTTTGCCGAGGTAGAAGCGGTCCGCGCCGAAGGTGCCCAGCAGGAGGGACAAAATCCAGGTAGTCAGGAAGGATTTCCGCGGACCATCGGAGTAGGGAGCCTGACCGTAGGGCCCTGGCTGATACTCCCCCTGCGGTCCTGCCGGGTACTGCCCTTCAAAGCCGGGCTGCCCTCCGAAGGTAGATGGTGCAGGCGGAACCGGCGGGGCCGACGGTCCGCTCTGGGGCAGGTGCGGGTAACTGGGGTGACTCATGGATCGTCCTTTATTGGAGGAGGGGTGCGGGTAGCAAATGGGGTTCGAGGGACGACCGTGGCGGTGAAACTGCCAACCCCATGCCTGCCCCCAAGCCGGAAAGTGTTTGTCCAACGACCTTACTATCCCGGGCAAAGAGCTGCGATGGGCAGACCTGCCCATGGCAGAAGATCCGGGCGTCCGGGACCGGCCGTGGCGGCAGGTTCCAGGTGGAGACTGTCAGGACGCCGCGCTGAAGAGCTTCACGGCGTCGCGCATGGACGCGCGCGCACGCTTGCGGTCCCCGGCGGCGTCATAGGCGCAGCTCAGCCGGAACCAGGAACGCCAGTCATCAGGAGAGGCCTCGGCCTCGGCCCGGTACTTTTCGAACTCGGCATCGGCCGCCGCCCGGACGATCCTGCCGCCCGGCGTGCGGGGAAGCTCATCCACCGGCAGGCCGCCTTCGGCCTCCAGGACCTTGGCCATCTGCTCGGTGCGGGCGCCAAACATCAGCTCGCGGACCAGGGCCCACGCGCCCACGATGGGCAGCACCAAATAGGCGGCCCCGATGGCCTTCGCGGTGAGGTTGCTGTCAGCCAGGAGCAGGAGGGACCGCTGGAAGGACACCACCAGGTAGAAAACCAGCAGCAGCGTTACCGCTCCCACCCAGATCTTGGTGCGGTTCTTCCGGAAGGCGGCTGCGAACCCGTTCACGGCCTAGAGTCCCAGATCCAGGTAACCGTCCAGACCGACGGTCAGGCCCGGGTGCGCGGCGACGTTGCGAACGCCCAGGAGCACGCCCGGCATGAACGAGGCGCGGTCAAAGGAATCGTGGCGGAGGGTCAGCTGCTCGCCGGGACCGCCCAGCAGGACTTCCTGGTGTGCCACGAGGCCGCGGAGCCGGACGCTGTGGACCCGTACGCCGTCCACCTCGCAGCCGCGCGCGCCCGCACGTTCGGTGGTGGTGGCGTCGGGGCTGGGCGGAACCTGGGCTGCGCTGCGTTCGGCGGCGATGAGTTGTGCGGTGCGGACGGCAGTGCCGGAAGGGGCGTCCACCTTGTCCGGATGGTGCAGTTCGATGATTTCCACCGACTCGAAGTACCTGGACGCCTTCGCGGCGAAGGCAGAGGCCAGCACCGAGCCCAAGGCAAAGTTCGGCGCGATGAGCACACCGGTGTCCGGGTGCACTGCCAGAAGGGATTCCAGCGCGGACAGCCGTCCCGCGTCCCAGCCGGTGGTGCCCACCACGGCGTGGATGCCGTGCTCGACGGCGAAGCGGACGTTGGCTTCGGTGCTTTCGGGAACCGTCAGGTCCACCAGGTACTGGGCACCTGAGGCGGTCAGCTGCTCCAGCGAGTCACCCCGTCCCAGGGCTGCGACGAGCTTCATGTCGGGCGCGGCATCGATGGCCTTTACGGCCTCGGCGCCCATGCGTCCATTGGCACCAAGGACGGCCACCAGCTTGGGTACGGAGTGTTGTTCGGTCATGGCATTAACCCTACCGGCGGGACGGGTTGGTGCAGGAACCGGGCGTCATGGGTTACCTCTGCATCAGCTGCCTGCCCCGACCCATTCCACCGTGCCGTCGGAGAAGAACTGTTCCTTCCAGATGGGCACCTGTTCCTTGATCCGGTCCACGAGTTCGGAGCAGACGGCGAACGCCTGGCCACGGTGGGCCGCCGACACGGCGCACACCAGCGCCGGGTCCCCGATCTCCAGCATTCCGATCCGGTGCGCTGCCCAGATGCGGACGGGCTGCCCTGCACCTGCGGGGTTTGGCTCCCCGGCAGCGTCTTGCCCGGCAGTGTTTTGCCCGACAGTGTTCTGCCCGGCATCAGTTTGCTCCGCAACCAGCCGGGCAACGACGTCGGCCATCACCTGGTGGGCCGTGGGGTGCGCACTGTAGCTGAGGCGCTCGACGGGCTTGCCGCCGTCGTGGTTGCGCACCACGCCGCTGAAGCTGACTACTGCACCGGCGGTGTCGCTTTCCACCGCGGCGATCGCCTGGTCCACGGAAATGGGTTCCGCGCTCAGGACTGCCCGCACTACCTCAAATGCTGCTTCAGTGCCCATGTCCGCCTTCCAGCTGGTCGCAAAGATGCCCGATCACCGGGTCCAGGACGGAGAGTCCATCCATGACGCCCTTGGGCGACCCGGGCAGGTTCACAATGAAGGTCTGCCCCGCGGAGCCTGCGTAGCCCCTGCTCAGGGCCGCCAGCGGGGTCTTGGCAGCGCCGGCCCGCCTGACCGCCTCCATAATTCCGGGGATTTCCCGGTCCAGCAGGGGCCGGGTGACCTCAGGGGTCTTGTCGTCCGGGCTGAGGCCGGTGCCGCCGCTGGTGATGACGACGGCGGGACGCTGGGTGAGCAGCGCCCTGATGGCAGCGCCCACGGGTTCTCCGTCGGGGACCACCATGGCTGGGAAGACGTCGAAGCCATGCTCCGTGAGCCAGTCGGTGATGATGGGGCCGGTTTCGTCGTCGTAGATTCCGGCGGCGGCGCGGGTTGAGGCGATGACGACGCCGGCCTTCCGCCCCTGCACGTCACCGTGCCGGTGGGGTTCGGAGACGTTCACAATGTTCGGATTGGTCACAGCGCCCAGTCTCCGCTCTTGCCGCCGCTCTTGGCCAGCACCTTGATGTCCGTCAGGACGGCATGCTTGTCCACGGCCTTGATCATGTCGTACACGCTGAGGGCTGCCACAGACGCAGCGGTCAGGGCTTCCATTTCCACACCGGTGACGCCGCGGGTCTTGACGGTGGAGCTGATGGTCACAGTTTCGGCGCCAAGTTCGAAATCCACGGTCACCTTGGACAGCGGCAACGGGTGGCACAGCGGAATCAGGTCCGGAGTCTTCTTGGCTGCCATGATGCCGGCCACGCGGGCAACCGCCAGGGCATCTCCCTTGGGAAGGCCCCCGGTACCCAGGAGCTGCATTACTTCCGCCGTGGTCCGGACCGTGGCGGTGGCCGTGGCCTCCCGGGTGGTCTCGGCTTTGGCGGAGACATCCACCATCTGGGCGCTGCCGTCCTGGCGCAGATGCGTCAGTGCGGGGGTCTGTTCTGCGTTCACAGCATCCATACTTCCACCTCGTCACCGGCGGCGAGCTCCGTTACGCCGGCAGGGACATGGACCAGGACGTTTGATCCTGCCAGGGCGTGCATCAGATGTGAGCTCTCGCCGCCTACCAGCTGCACGGTCCCGTCCGGCTGCAGGCTGCCGCGCCGGACCTGGTGCTTGTGCACGGGCGATGTGAGCGGCCGGCCCTGCCCGTCAAGATCAAGGCGGGCGCGTACCGGCAGCCTTGGGGCGGGCGCCCCCAGCAATGCTGACAGGGCCGGGCGGAGGAACATCTCGAAGGACACCAGGCAGCTGACCGGATTGCCGGGAAACCCAAGGAAAGGGACGCCGTCGAATGTTCCTATTCCCTGCGGGCCACCCGGCTGCATGGCCACGTGCAGGAAGTCGACCGGCTGGTCCGCCATCGCCTGCCGCACCACTTCATAGGCTCCCTTGCTGACCCCGCCCGTGGTCACGATCAGGTCCACGCCCCGGCATTCGGTCCGCAGCAGCGCCCGCAGTTCCGCGGGGGCGTCAGTGGAAATCCCGGCGCGCCGGACGGTGAGGCCCGCCTGCTTCATGGCGGCCTCCAGGAGGGTCCCGTTGGAGTCATAGATCCTGCCCGGCGGAAGTGGCCGGCCGGGTTCCACCACTTCGTCCCCGGTGGTGACCAGCAGGACGGTGGGGGCCCGGTAGACCGCCACCTCCGGGAGCCCCAGGGCGGCGAGCAGCCCCAATTGGGCCGGCCCCAGGCAGGTACCGGCGGCCAGGGCCCGCTCCCCTTCCGCGATGTCGCTGCCGGCGGCGCGCACGAACCTTCCCGGCGTAGTGGCAGGCAGTTCCACTGCCCGTCCCCGGCCAGGCTCCATAAAGTGGTCCGGCACAGCCATTTCAATGGGCACGACGGCGTCAGCCCCCGCCGGGATCATGGCACCGGTCATGATCGGCGCCGCCGTTCCCGGCTGCAGGGCCTGCGGGCTCGACCCGGCGGGAACCGGAGGCATGACGCGCAGGTCTGCACTGCCGCCGGGAATGTCACCGGAACGGACGGCGTAACCGTCCATCTGGGAATTGGCGAAAGGGGGAAGGCTGAGCGGCGCGGCGACATCGTGCACCAGGCCGCGCCCCAGCGCGCGGCTGAGCGGCAGGGTTTCGATGCGGTCCGCCGCACGGAGCGGCTGGAGGAGTTCCGCGACGGCGGCGGCATGCCCGGCGACGGACCGGGCGCGCTCCGTATGGGTGGCGTGGCCGTGCGGGGTGTGGCTGGTCATGGGTACGCCTTTGGTCGCGGCCTTCAGGATTTCACGTCCACTCTAACCGTGTGGAAACCGGTGGCTCCGTCAGGTGCCGGCGGCCGGGTGGTTTCGTCCTGGGGCCCGCCCTTCAGGTCGGTGGCGCGGACCTGGACCTCGTATTGCCCCGGGCTGAGGTCTACGGCCAGCTTCCACTGGTACCAGGTGTCGAGGGAGATGCCCGCGGCCAGTTCCGCTTCCCGCCATGGTCCCCGGTTGATCCGCAGTTCCACCGTTTGGATCCCGGTGTGCTGGGCCCAGGCAACACCCGCGAAGACAACTGTTCCCGCGTTGACGGGGCGCCCGCTGCGCGGCACGTCGATGCGGGACGACGTTTTGACGGGGCCACGCTCGGACCAGCCACGCGGGGTCCAGTATCCGGCGTCGTCGGCGAATCTGGTGACCTTGAGTTCGGTGACCCATTTGGTGGCCGAGACATAGCCGTAGAGGCCCGGGACCACCAACCGGACCGGGAAGCCGTGCTCAAGCGGCAGCGGTTCGCCGTTCATGCCCACGGCAAGCAGGGCGTCCCGGGTATCGGTGAGGACATCCAGGGGTGTCCCGGCGGTCCAGCCGTCGGCGCTGCGGGACAGGACCATGTCGGCGCCGGGCTGTGGACCGGCCTGGGCCAGCAGTTCGCGCACCGGCCAGCCGAGCCAGCGGGCGTTGCCGATCAGGTCCCCGCCCACGCCATTGGAAACGCAGGCGATGGTGATGTGGCGCTCGGTCAGGGGCTTTGCCAGCAGGTCCGCGTAGGAGAGCTGCACGTCCCGGGCCACCATCCCGGTCACTTTGAGGACCCAGGTCCCGGGGTTGACCGCCGGCACGGACAGGGCGGTGTCGATCCGGTAGAAATCCCGGTTGGGCGTAACCAGCGGGGAAACGCCGGCCACCCCCGGCTCCGCGGCGGGCGGGATCGGTGCCGCGGGTGATGCCGGCCCGGGCAGGGTGATTCGTGCCCTGGCTTCGCTGACCGCCATGCTGGCACCGCGCCAGATGCCTCCCAGCACTCCTCCCGCGGCAGAAGCCGCTGCGGTAATGCCAAGGGCCTGGAGGAAGCTGCGGCGGGAGCTGGCGGCCATGGGGTCAGGTGTGGTTTCGCCGGCGGCTGCGTCATCCCACGCGCGCAGCCTGCGCACCAGGAACCGCAACAGCACGACGGCGGCCACCGCGGCCAGGAGCGGCGGCATGAGGGCCATGGGGGTCACCTGGGAGCGCGTCAGGACCGCAACCGCTCCTGCCAGTCCGAAAATTCCCACAACTGCAGCACCAGTGAACCGCCGGCGGCGCTCGAGCACGCCGGCAAGAGCAGCCAGTGCGGCGATGACCAGCACCATTCCCACCAGGAGCGCAGCCTTGTCGGCCGTACCGAAGAGGGAGATCGCCCAGTCTTTGACGCCGGGAGGGACTGCGTCGATGACGGCACCGCCAACCGCAGTCAACGGTGACAGGGTGGGGCTGGCAAAACCCGCCAGCAACTCCCCCGCTGCCAGGCCGCCGGCTGCTGCAACCACCCCGGCTGCCGCAGCCCAACCGCCTCCGGCGCGCGGGACTGCCTGTAGCCGGACGGGACCTTCCGGCCGCTTCCCAAGGCCGGCGCCGTCGTCGTCCGTTGCATGCCGGCGCTGGGAACTCTTCACAACATCCAGCATAGGTTTGCCGGCGGTCACCGATACCGGCGCCGCCCACACAGCTTGCCTTGGGTTCTGCAAGGTCATGGTGTGATGCGCGGCTCAACGTGGCGTAGCCTGAATTCATGAGTGTCCAGCTAGGCATACCGCAGCCGCGGGAGGAAGCAGCGTCTGCGCTGCCCGCCGTTCCCGCACGCCGGCCGGCGGATGCACCGGCCGGGCTGGTGGACAGGTATGGCCGCCGCGCCACGGACATGAGGCTGTCCCTGACGGACAAGTGCAACCTCCGCTGCACCTATTGCATGCCGGCGGAAGGCCTGGAATGGCTCGCGAAGCAGGCAGTCATGTCGGCCGGGGAAATCGTTCGGATTGTCAAAATAGGCGTGGAGCAGCTGGGTGTCCGCGAACTGCGCCTGACGGGCGGCGAGCCGCTTGTCCGGCATGATCTCGTGGAGATCATCGCGGCCCTGCGTGCCAACCACCCTGATCTGCCGATCTCCATGACCACCAATGGTGTTGGCCTGGCCAAGAAGGCGGCGCCGCTCAAAGAAGCCGGCCTCACGCGCATCAATGTGTCGCTGGATTCGCTGCATGAGGAAACGTTCACCAAGCTGACCCGTCGCCCGTTCCTCAGCCAGGTCCTGGCCGGCGTGGATGCCGCCTGGGCTGCCGGCCTTGGCCCGGTCAAGCTCAACGCTGTCCTGATGCGGGGCATCAACGACGCGGACTCGCCGCAATTGCTCGCCTGGGCATTGGAGCGCGGCTACGAACTGCGGTTCATCGAGCAGATGCCGCTGGACGCCGACCACGGCTGGACGCGCCGCAACATGATCACCGCCGCCGAGATCCGCCAGTTGCTTTCCCGGGACTTCGTTCTAACCCCCGATCCCCGGGCCCGTGACGGCGCCCCTGCGGAACGCTTCGAAGTACGACGGCGGGTGGCGGGTTCTTCGGATTCGTCCGGGCCGCTGCTGGGAACCGTGGGAATTATCGCTTCCGTCACCGAGCCGTTTTGCTCCGACTGCCGGCGCACCAGGATCACTGCCGAGGGCAAGATCATGAGCTGCCTGTTTTCACGCGAGGAGTTCGACCTGCTGGGTCTGCTGCGGGCGGGCGCCACGGACGATGAATTGGCGCAGCGTTGGCAGGACGCCATGTGGATCAAACCGAAGGCCCACGGCATGGACCACGTGGGACTCGATGCTCCGGACTTCGTCCAGCCGGACCGCAGCATGAGCGCTATCGGGGGCTGACGAGGATGCTTGTACGTTATTTCGCTGCCGCACGCGCTGCCGCAGGTTTCGAGGAAGAAAAGTTCGACCTCCCGGCGGGCGCCACCGTTGCGGACCTGCTGGAGGCGGTGTTGGCCGTGGAGCGCGCCGCACCCCCTGCCGGGACACCGCCGCTTCCCCGGCTGCTTTCCCGCAGCAGTTTCCTGCTCAATGAGGTTGCGGTGCGGGACCAGGCAACAGTTCTTGGACCCGATGACGTCGTGGACGTGCTGCCTCCGTTCGCCGGCGGGTAAGCACCCGGGGCAGCTGGAACCGCCTGCTAAAGCTGCAGCGGGTTAAATGTCACACCCCCGTTGGATGATGTGTTCATGGGAATCAGTAGGGGCGTTGGGGTGGTGTTGGAGGGTGTTCATGCCTCTGTTGCTGCCCTTGATGCCCTGACCCTCGAAGACTCTTTTTTGGCTTCCGCCGCTGCCGGTGTTGGTGCTGATGTGGATGTCTTGCAGCGGCGGTACGAGCTCCGGCTGGAACGCATGGAGCTGACGTCCCGGCTGGAAGCGCAACTCGCGGCAGTGAAGACCCGGGACGCGGCCCGGGCCATCGAGTTCCAGCAGGCCATGGCCCCGCCCGACGCGACCGTGCAGGACCGGACCTATGCCGAGATGTCGGCGGTTGAGGAGATCGCCGGGGTCCTCACGCTCAGCTCCGCGGCCGCCGGGGCGTTCGTGGAACAGTCCCGGCGGGTGTGTTCCCTGCCGCCGGTGATCGATGCGTTGGCCGCCGGCGCCATCTCCTGGCAGCACGCCAGGATCGTGGCCGATGAAACCGAAGGCCTCACCCCCGACGCTGCCGCCGGGCTGGTGGCGCACTTCTTCGACCCGGACGCCCCGAACCCGGCCCGCGGCGCCGCCCCCGGTGAGCTCGTCCCGTCCCGGTTCCGGGCCAAGGTCCGGGCCTGGCGGGAACGCCACCACCCCGAAACCCTCCAGAGACGCCACGCCAAGTCCGTGGCCGACCGGCGGATGGAATACACCCCGGACCGGGACGGCATGGCCTGGATCAGGCTCTACCTCCCCGGGGACACCGCCTGCGCCATCTGGAACCGCACCACCGCCACCGCCCGCGGCCTCCAAGGACCCGGCGAAGACCGCACCCTCACCCAACTCCGCCCCGACATCGCCGCCTCACTACTCCTTGGCGCCGGCAGCGCCAGCGAGGTTGGACAAGTCCCTACCCCGCGGGCCGATGTGCTGGTCACCGTGCCCATCTTCTCCCTGCTCGGGCTCACTGACGAGCCCGCAATGCTGGACGGTCTGGGGCCCATCCCGGCCTCGATGGCACGCAGGCTCGTCGCGGACGGGGCGGACTCGTTCTACCGGGTCCTGGTCGACCCAAGAGACGGGGCGCCACTGGAGATCGGCCGGACACGCTACCGGCTCCCCGAAACCATCAAACAATGGATCCGGATGCGGGACGGCACATGCACCTTCCCCGGCTGCAACAACCATTCCCCGGACAACGACACCGACCACCTCACAGCATGGGAACACGGCGGCACCACCGGTGCCAGCAACCTCGGACAACTCTGCCCCAAACATCACCGGCTCAAACACGCCCGCCCGTGGAAACCCACCCCCGGAACGACAAACGAGCCGCCCGGCTGGACCTCACCCACCGGCCGCCACTACAACGCCGAACACCAAGACCACGAACCAACCCACTGGCCACCAGGAGCCCTGCCAGCGAAGGTTGTTGTGCCGTCCATGGCGGCGGCGCCCCTGCCCGGCCCGGTACTGGCGGAACCGGTGCAATGGGAACAGTTACTGACTCAGATGCCGGCATGGCCGGATCCGCCAGCCGAAGAACCTGCCGGTGACAATGTGCTTGAGCCGGAGGCACTTTCCGCGACGGATACGCTCTGGGACGATTTCTATGCTCTGCCGTTCCTCCTGCCTCCGGACCCCCTGAAGGGCTTGCCCGTCGCGTCACTTTGAACGTCATGCTCTGGGTTGACCGTCTTGTTTCGGGCCTAAGCCCCAGAGCCGGTGCCTTTCGGTCCGAAACCCGTGCCTGTTCCCAGTGCCAGGGCCAGCAGTGTCGGCCGGCTGTGGACGCCGCAACCCTGGAATATTTTCTTGAATTGGTCCTGCACCGTGTATTGGGTCACTCCCTGGGTCTCCGCCATGGTTTCGGTGTCCGTGCCCGCGGAAGCCAGCCACACCAGCTCCCTCTGCCGTGGCGTCAGGCCGAACGCCCTGGCAAACATGTCGAGCCGGTCTGACGTGGTGCAGCCCTGAATGGTTACGGCCAAAGGCGCTGATCCATGGCCGCCGGAGTCCATCCGGTTTGCCCGCAGGGAGGCCCAACGGCCTGCACCGATGTGCACCCTGCTTCCGGCTTCGTGGGCGTCCACTCCGGCCTCCCTGGCAAGCAGCTGGGCGGCGACGTTCAACACCTCGGCAGGCACCTGGTGGTGCGGGGACGGACCAGGCTGCAGCAGCTGCAGCCAGTCGGCGACCGATGCGGTCTGGCCGGCGACTGCCAGGTCTTCGTCGAGGGTCAGGACGGCCTGTTCCGGCAGGTCTGCATGTTTTCCGTTTGTTGGGTGGAGGGGGTCCGGTCCCATGCCGTCCCGAAACTGTCTGGAGACGGAACGACGAATCCCCGCCGTGACTGCCTCTGTGATTTCTCCCAGGTAGGCAGCTTCCTGATCCGTGAACGGACCGAAGTCACCCGTCCGCCACAGGTCGAGCCAGGCCCAGCATCCGTACTTGTCGGCAAAGACGACGGACACTACGTCCCGGACGCCGTAGTGCTTCAGCACCCCATCCCACACTGGGCTGCGGGAGGGCTCTCCGTGTGTTGCTTTCAGAAGGGTTACTACTGGAGAGGGCGAATTCATCAGCGCTGTCCAGCGGCCAGGCCCGGAGAGGTACTTGAGGCGGATAAGCCGCGGCAACTCCCGGGGGCAGGGAATCCTGGCACGTGGCGCCATCCCTACGGTCGTAAGGGGATCACAGAGAGGCCAGACAAAGGCATCGAAGGGCAACATCCTGCCTATTTCGGCGACCACTGCTCTGCGGAGGACCTGGTGTGTCACGTCCGAGCCGGCAAGAAGCCCAGCGCGCTCCAGGCTCCGTTCCTCAGCCCAGCTCCTGTTCATGTCCCCAGTATGCTCCCGCCCTTCGGCCAGGACGCACGCACCACTACCCAGATTTCTGGGATACCCTCCGCGGCCCGCGCCCTCTACTTTGGCAATGGGGGCAGCCCCCACTTGGCGGAGCGAATAAGGAGATTCCGTTGTACACCTTGCAGATCGAACACCAGATTACGGACTTCCCAACCTGGAAGTCGGCCTTTGACCGGGATCCGGTAAACAGGGCCGCCGCCGGCGTACTCGCACACAGGATAGGCCGTCCAGTCGGAGACTCCCACTACATCGTGGTTGAGCTGGACTTTGCCGATTTGGAGAAGGCAGAGCAGTTGCTCTCCAACCTCCGCGAACATGTCTGGCGTTCCAATGACAATGCCCCTGCTCTCGCCGGAGCACCGAAAACGCGAATCATCGAGGCTGCACCCTGAGCCGCCGCTCAGTCACGGTGGAAGACCGAGTGCATGAACGGCCTGTAGGCCGAAGCCGTGCCGTTGGTGCCGGTGTCCAGTCCGTGACCCCCGTCGTCCCGGCCAAGCGAACGTAATTCAGTGGCGTGGGTCAGGACACCGTCCTCAACCGAAATAGAGTGACGTGTCCAGCCTGCGGCACTGCAACGTTCAACGCGGAGGATGCCATTGCGCCACGTGCAGGCGGGCGGCCGTACCGCGCGGCACGCCGGTGCTGTCAACGTAGTACCAGAGCACGTCGTTGTGCACCGGGTCCACGGTAAAAATGCCGTGGCCTTCAAAGTGGCCGCCGTCCGGCTCAAGGTGCCGGTAGCTCTGGACCACACCAAGACCCCCGGCAACCTGGCTGTAGGTCACCTCCGCGTCCACGCTGTGTTCCGGCCCCCAGGGACCGGCAGCAACATGGGTGCTGCCCCGCCAGTGACCCAGCAGGCCCGATAACGCCGGATGTCCGCGCACCAGCCCTGGCCCGTTCATCGTCCCGCCACCCCCTGCCGAAGATCACCTCCCACTCAGGATGGACTCTGCAGCGCCGCGGCGCCAGTTGCCTACAGCCCGAAAGTTTCCGTCTCGTCGAACGGCCCCACCACGGTGATGGTTCGCGGCGCGGCAGCGAGTTCGGCGGCCAGTTCCTGGACCTGTTCCGTGGTGACCGCTTTGATCAGGCGCAGGGTTTCGTCGATGTCCTGGTACTCACCGGATACCAGCTCAGCGCGGCCCAGCCGGGACATCCGGGAACCGGTGTCCTCCAGCGCCAGGACAATTCCGCCGCCGAGCTGTCCCACGGCTTTCCGGAGTTCGTCGTCGGAAATTCCGTGCTCGGCGAGCTTGTCGAGTTCCACAGCCAGCAGGTCCAGCACTTGACGGACTTTGGATGGCGTGCAGCCCGCGTACATCCCGAAGTAGCCGGCGTCGGCATAGGACGATGCAAAGGAGTAGGTGGAGTACACCAGCCCACGCTTCTCGCGGACCTCCTGGAACAGCCGGGAGGACATGCCGCCGCCCAGGACCGCGTTCAGGACACTCATGACGTAGCGCCGCTCGTCGGTTGCAACGATCGTTGGGCATCCCATGATGATGTTCGCCTGCTCCACGGCGCGCTTGACCACGTGCAGGCCTGCGGTTCCAGCGATCAGGGCACGCTCCGTGGAACGCCGCTGCACCGGCGCCGCGTCGGACTCCAGCGACCAGCCCGCAGACTCAAGGGCATCCACCACAAGTCCGCACACGACGTCGTGATCCAAGCCGCCGGCGGCGGTGATGACCAGTTCCTCCGGCTTGTAGTACCTGCGGTAGTGCTCCCACACGGAGTCCCGCGCCACGGCTTTGATCGCCGCAGGAGTACCACCGATCGGCCGGCCCAGCGGGTGGCTCCCAAGGACCGCGGCGACAAAGTGCTCATGCGCCACATCCGTGGGGTCATCGCTGTCCATGGCGATTTCCTCAAGGATGACGTCCCGTTCCTGCTCCATCTCGTCCGGATCCAGCACGGCTCCGGTGATCATGTCCGCGATGACGTCGATGGCCATGGGAAGGTCCGAATCAAGGACCCGGGCGAAGTAGCACGTACTTTCCTTGGCCGTTGCCGCGTTTGATTCCCCGCCCACCTCATCAAATGCGGAGGCAATTTCCAAGGCTGTACGGCGCTGTGTGCCTTTGAACAGCAGGTGCTCAAGGAAGTGGGTGGATCCGTGCTGGCCGGGCGCCTCGTCCCGGGACCCGACGCCGACCCAGAACCCGATGGTGGCCGACCGCTGGCCCGGCATCGCCTCTGTCAGTACCCGCACTCCCCCGGGCAGCACTGATCGCCGCACCTCGGACCCGCCGTCGGAGCCATGGACCAGGGTGTCGCCGGCGTGGTTCTGCTCAAGCGGCAGGGGTACTACAGTCATTGATGCCTTTCGGGACGGGCAGCCGGATCTGGCTGCCATCGTAACAGCGGCGGGACCGGTGGATCATCCACCGGTCCCGCCGCTTCATGCTTATGCCGGGAAGCCCGGGCTGTTAGACGTCAGCGCCTTCAGCAGGCTCCTCGGTGTGGGCGCGCTCGGTCTCGACCTCGGCGCCTTCTTCCTCGGCAACTACCGGGGCGAGCGAAAGCTTTCCACGGTCGTCGATCTTGGTGATCTCCACCTGGACCTTCTGGCCCACCGAAACAACGTCGTCGACGTTGTCCACGCGCTTGCCGTTGGCCAGCTTGCGGAGCTCGGAGATGTGCAGGAGGCCGTCCTTGCCCGGGGTCAGCGACACGAAGGCACCGAAGGTGGTGGTCTTGACGACCGTGCCCAAGTAACGCTCGCCGATCTCGGGGACCTGCGGGTTGGCAATGGCGTTGATGGCGGAGCGTGCTGCATCTGCAGACGGACCGTTGGTGGCGCCAATGTAGACCGTGCCGTCGTCCTCGATGGAGATGTCGGCGCCGGTGTCCTCCTGGATCTGGTTGATCATCTTGCCCTTGGGGCCGATGACCTCGCCGATCTTATCCACGGGGATCTTGACGGCGATGACGCGCGGCGCGAACTCGGAGAGCTCGTCCGGGGTGTCGATGGCCGAGTTGAGGACCTCGAGGATGTGCAGGCGGGCTTCACGGGCCTGCTTCAGTGCTGCTGCCAGCACGGAGGCGGGGATGCCGTCGAGCTTGGTGTCCAGCTGGATGGCCGTGACGAACTCGGACGTACCGGCAACCTTGAAGTCCATGTCACCGAAGGCGTCTTCGGCGCCGAGGATGTCGGTCAGGGCCGCGTAGCGGGTCTGGCCGTCAACCTGGTCGGAAACCAGGCCCATGGCGATGCCGGCGACGGCGGCCTTCAGGGGCACACCGGCGTTCAGCAGGGACAGGGTGGAGGCACAGACGGAACCCATCGACGTCGAACCGTTGGAGCTAAGGGCCTCGGATACCTGGCGGATGGCGTACGGGAATTCCTCGCGGGACGGCAGGACGGGCACGAGGGCGCGTTCGGCCAGGGCGCCGTGGCCGATTTCGCGGCGCTTGGGCGAGCCCACGCGGCCGGTTTCACCGGTGGAGTACGGCGGGAAGTTGTAGTTGTGCATGTAGCGCTTGCGCGTCACCGGCGACAGCGAGTCGATCTGCTGTTCCATCTTGAGCATGTTCAGCGTGGTGACACCCATGATCTGGGTCTCGCCGCGCTCGAAGATGGCGGAACCGTGAACGCGGGGCAGGACCTCGACCTCGGCGGTGAGCTGGCGGATGTCCGTCAGGCCGCGGCCGTCGATGCGGATCTGGTCCTTGAGGATGCGCTGGCGCACAACGTGCTTGGTGACCGAGCGGAAGGCTGCGGACAGTTCCTTCTCGCGGCCTTCGAACTGGCCGGCCAGGCCGGCGAGGACCTCGTCCTTGAGCGCGTCGGAGGCGTTGTCGCGTTCCTGCTTGTCGGCGATCTGGAAGACAGCGGCAAGCTTTTCGGCTGCAGCGGATTCGACGGCGGCGTAAGCGTCGTCCTCGTAGTCCAGGAAGACCGGGAACTCAACGGTGGGCTTGGCAGCGCGGGCAGCGAGGTCAGCCTGGGCGTCGCAGAGTGCCTTGATGAACGGCTTGGCAGCCTCGAGGCCCTCGGACACGACCTCTTCGGTGGGGGCGGTGGCGCCCTGTTCCTTGATGAGGTTCCAGGAGTTGTCGGTGGCTTCGGCCTCGACCATCATGATGGCGACGTCGTCACCGGCAACGCGGCCGGCTACCACCATGTTGAACACGGAGTTTTCCAGCTGGGAGTGCTTGGGGAAAGCAACCCACTGGGAGCCGTTTTCGTCGGCGACCAGGGCAACGCGGACGCCGCCGATGGGACCGGAGAACGGCAGGCCGGACAGCTGGGTGGACATGGAAGAGGCGTTGATGGCCACCACGTCGTACAGCTCGTCGGGGTTGATGGCCAGGACGGTGACCACGATCTGGACCTCGTTGCGCAGGCCCTTGATGAAGGCGGGGCGCAGCGGGCGGTCCATCAGGCGGCAAGCCAGGATGGCCTCGGTGGACGGGCGCCCTTCACGGCGGAAGAACGAGCCCGGGATGCGGCCGGCGGCGTACATGCGCTCTTCGACGTCGACCGTCAGCGGGAAGAAGTCAAAGCCTTCACGCGGGTGCTTGCCGGCGGTGGTGGCGGACAGCAGCGCGGTGTCATCGTCGATGTACACCATGGCTGCGCCGGCTGCCTGCTTGGCGAGGCGGCCGGTTTCGAAGCGGATGACCCGCTTGCCGAATCGGCCATTGTCAATGACTGCTTCTGAGAACTGGATTTCGGGACCCTCCAAGAGAGTCACCTCCGTTTCTGTATTTACGGAAGTCCAGCCGCATCAACCCAGGCCAGCATTTGTCGACTGGCCCTGCACCCGGTCGTCGATCGAGACCCACGGGCCGCGGGCTTCAGTCAACGAAGCCGTTCCCGGGGATCACTACCGAGGACCGCGAATGCTTGATGCGGTTGATCCTCCTGTTTAGTTTTTTTGGTGGAGCGGGGCAGCCCGGTCCCAGATGGGACAGGGCCGCCCTAAAGTCCGACTAGCGGCGCAGGCCGAGGCGCTCGATGAGCGCACGGTAGCGGTTGATGTCAGTCTTCTTCAGGTAGCCAAGCATGCGCTTGCGACGACCGACCATGCCCAGCAGACCGCGCTGGGTGTGGTAATCGTGCTTGTGCTCCTTCATGTGCTCAGTCAGATCCTTGATCCGCTGGGTCAGGACCGCAACCTGGACCTCCGGTGAACCGGTGTCGCCTTCGGCGGTTGCGTATTCCTTGATGATGGACTGCTTTACAGCGGCTTCAAGTGCCACAATAACTCCTTGGGGATGTGCCGTGAGGGCCCAGGTCAGTAACTCACCGCCGGGTCTGCCGTGTACGTCCACTCGGTGAAAACCGGAGGAGGCCGCCAACAACAGGAACCAGCCGCCACGGACTGCAGCCGGTTCCATCCTCAAGTTTACCGGCCCCGGCCTGACCTGTCGAAACAGTGCGTGGAAACCGTGCGCCAGTCAGCCCTGCAGCCGGTCGCGGATGGCCGCCAGGCCTTGGAGTACTTCGGCAAAACTGGTGCTCAGGGGTGACAAGCCCACCCGGATGCCGTGCGGGGAGCGGAAGTCCGGGATGACGTCCCCTTCCCAGAGTGCTTCCACGGTCGCCTTGGTGAAGGCCGGGTGGTCCACCGTGATGTGGCCGCCCCGCTCCCCCGGATCCCGGGGCGACGCCAGCTCGGCGCCAAGCGGGGCCAGCCAGGCGTCGAAGACCTCGACGGCGAACCCTGTCAGTCCCACGGATTTGTCCCGGATGGCAGCCATGGAGGCTTCCTCGATGAGGTCCAGGGTGGCCTGCATGGCGAGCATGCCGAAAACGGCGGGTGTACCGCTGAGGAAGCCGCGGATGCCGGAGGCAGGCTGGTAGCCGGCAGCCATCTCAAAGGCGTCCTTGCGGCCCATCCAGCCCCAGATGGGCTGGTTGAGGGTGGCCAGGTGCCGCTGGTTGACGTAAGCGAACGCGGGCGATCCGGGGCCGCCGTTGAGATACTTGTAAGTGCACCCCGCGGCGAAGTCGACGCCCGCGCCGTCCAGGTCGATCTCCACCGACCCCGCCGAATGGCAAAGATCCCACACCACCAGGGCGCCGGCGTCGTGCACTGCCGCGGTGATCCCGGGCAGATCGGCCAGGTGGCCGGAGCGGTAGGCGATCTGGCTGAGGAGGACGACGGCGGTGCGCGGCCCGGCGGCCTGGCGCACTTGCTCAAGGGTCACCCCCGCAGCCGGATCCGGCTCGATCCAGCGGAGGGTCAGGCCTTCCTCCAGCGCGATGCCCTCGACGAGGTAGCGGTCCGTGGGAAAATTTTCGGTGTCCAGCACCAGCTCGTTGCGGTCCCGGTCCTGCACAGCGGCGAGGGCTGCGCGGATCAGCTTGTAGAGCACCACGGTGGTGGAATCGGCAATGATGGTCTGTCCCGGGGCCGCCCCAAGGACTGCGCGGCCCAGCTGGTCACCAATTGCCTGCGGCATGTTGAGCCACTGTTCGTCCCAGCCGCGGATGAGGCGGCCACCCCACTCGTCCCGGATGAAGGCGGCCACGTCGTCGGCGGTCCGTTTCAGGGGCCGGCCAAGGGAGTTGCCGTCCAGGTAGGACAGGGGCGTATCCGTGCCGATGAAGTGGTCCCGGTAGTGCGCCAGGGCGTCCCGGCGGTCCAGCTCCTCAGCCCGCTGGCGGAGCTCTTCGGCGGCCACAGCGGTGGAGTTTTCCTGGTGGATGCTCATTGTCCGATCTCCGTCCTGACAGCGAATAGTTCCGGGAAGAACGTCAGTTCCAGGGCCTTCTGCAGGAAGGCGGCCCCGCTGGACCCGCCGGTGCCGGTCTTCATGCCGATGGTCCGCTGGACGGTGCGCAGGTGCCGGAACCGCCAGAGCTGGAAGTTGTCCTCCAGGTCCACCAGTTCCTCGCACGCCTCATAGGCCGCCCAGTTGTCCGCCGCGTTCTCATAGATGTGTTTGAAAAGCGGGACCAGTTCGGGGCTGAACTCGTGCGCGCGGGTCATATCCCGGTCCAGCACCGAACGCGGAACATCGAACCCCTGACGGGAGAGGTAGGCCAGGAATTCGTCGTAGATGCTGGGGGCGGCAAGCAGCTCTTCCAGCATGGCGTGGGCCTGGGGATCGGATTCGAAGACCGGCAGCATCTTGCGGTTCTTGTTTCCCAGGACGAACTCGACCGCGCGGTACTGGGCGGACTGGAACCCTGAGGAGTTGCCCAGGAAGCCCCGGAACTGCGAATACTCGGTGGGGGTCAGCGTGGCCAGCACCGACCACTGCTCCGTGAGGGTCTTCTGGATGTGCTTGACCCTGGCAATGCCCTTGAGCGCCGAGCCCAGGTCGTCTTCGCGGAGCCAGGCCGCCGCGCTGCGCAGTTCATGCAGGACCAGTTTCAGCCACAGCTCCGTGGTCTGGTGCTGGATGATGAACAGCATCTCGTCGTGGTGTTCGGGCTGGCTGACCGGCTGCTGCGCACTGAGCAGCGTGGGAAGCTGCAGGTAGGAGGCGTAGCTCATCCGCGAGCTGAAGTCGCGGACGATCCCCTTATCCAGCTTGCGGGTGTTCTTTTCGACGGACACGTACTGCCTTTCGTTGTTGACACCCCTGCGGATGCTGCAGTCAGTGGGCGGCCAGGAGCTGGTGGGCCTCGGCCACATCCAGCTGCATCTGTTCCACCAGGGCCTCAGGGCCACGGTAGGCCACCATGCCGCGTAGCCGCGCCACGAATTCAACGATCACTGTCTGGCCGTACAGATCGAAGTCCTCCACGGCCTCCTTGGGCCTGTCGATGACGTGCGCCTCCACCTGGCGGCTCACGCCGTCGAAGGTGGGATTGGACCCCACCGAGATCGCTGCCGGCCAGCGCGTCCCGGCCTGGTCCACCAGCCAGCCGGCGTAGATGCCGTCGGCCGGGATCAACCCGGTGGCGTTTGAGGAGAGGTTCGCCGTGGGGAAACCGAGGGCCCGGCCGCGGGCGGCACCATGAACCACCTCGCCCCGCATTCTGTGCGGCCGGCCCAGGACCGAGGCGGCAGTGGCGACGTCGCCCTCCTGCAAGGCTTCACGCACCCAGGTGGAGGAGCAGCGGCGGTCCGTGCCGTCGTCGTCATGCAAGGGGTAGCCCTCGGCCCCGAACTCGCTGATGACCTGCACGTCGAAGCCGAATTTTTCGCCCAGCGCCTTCATGGTGTCCAGGTCGCCGGAGTTGCCACGGCCGAAGCGGGCGTCGTGGCCGATCACCACGTGGCTGGCGTGCAGGCAGTCCACCAGGTACTGCTCCACGAATTCCTCGGCCGTGAGGCTGGCGAGGTCCAGCGAGTACTTGACCACCAGGATGGCGTCCAGGCCGAGCCCGCCAAGAGCGTCCAGCTTGTCGTCCAGGCCCATGATCAGCTCCGGTGCGGCCTCGGGCCGGTGGATTACTGCCGGGTGGGGATCGAAGGTGACAGCCACAGCCTTGGCGTGGGAGAGGCGGGCCGAACGGATCAGCTGGGACAGCACCTGCTGGTGGCCGCGGTGAACGCCGTCGAAGTTGCCGAAAGTGACAACAGATGGGCCGAAGTCCGCCGGGACATCGGACGGATCGTTCCAGATGTAAACCATCACCCTCGCCTTAAGCTGCCTGCAAGCATCAACGTTCCGGAACCATGCCGGCCGCGGAACTCTTCAAGGTTACCCGGATTCACTGCGCCGCTTTGGCGCGCGTTGCATGTGCCGCGGAGGGCCGGCGCCGGTAGAGCCACACCAGTCCGAGGATGGGCAGCAACAGGGGGATGAAGCCGTAGCCGCGGCCAAACAGCGACCAGACCGTCTCGTGCGGGAACTGCACGGAATCCAGGATGCTCAGCGTCCCCACCACCAGGACACCTGCCAGTTCAACCAGTACCGCGGCAACGGAGACCTTGAACCAGGTGGTTCCGGCCTTGGCCAGCGAAACCGTGGCCACCACGTACACCAGGGCGGCGAACGCGGAGAGCAGGTACGCCAGCGGCGCCTCGGAGAACTTGGTGAGGATCTGGTACCCGGCACGCGCAGTGGCTGAGATGGCGAAAACCCCGTACACCGCTATCAGCAGGCGGCCAGGACCCGTGTTGCGGGTATTGCGGACGGATGTTTCGCCGGTGTCCGGCTGGGCCTGCTTGTGTTTCATTCCTGCTGCTTCTTCCACTTCAGTACCAGATCTGGTTCATTCGGGCAGCCATGACGAGTGCCGTGACGCCAACTGCGGCCAGGACAAAATTGCTCCACCGCGTGCGCTCCAGGATGGACCAATAGATTGCCGCCGGCGGCAGGAGCATGGCGGTGGCCATATAGCCCCAGAACTCCCACGCCTCACCAGCTATCGGTTCACCGGCGATAACCCGGACGATCGAACCCACCAGGTACACCACCAGGGCTGCTTCCACGGCCACGACGGAGAGGATGGTGACGTCGTTGGGTGACTTCTTCATGATTCCCGCACCAAGGCACACCAGCGTGGACACCAGTCCGACGACGAGGATGATCCAAAAATATGCGTCCATGCTTACGCCTTCGCGGCGGCTGCGGCCGTCCCGGTGCCTGGGGCGAAGACCAGCACCGGCTTGGCGTAACTGCCCGCGTCGGCGAGAAGGGCCACCAGGCTCCCATCGGGGGCGAAGGCGGCTGCGGGGTGGTCGGCGGTGGCAGCGGAAGGGCTCCCGGGGGCGGCGCCGGCAGCGATCCGCCGCCCGAACGAGATCTCCGTGGTTTCCTCGGCGCTAAGCTCGCGGTTGGGCATCAGTGCCCGGGCAGCCTGCGACATCTCCAGGACGTTGAGCTCTTCGGCCAACTGTTCCAGGGTGCGCGCCTGGTCCAGTGAGTAGGGGCCCACGTGGGTCCTGCGGAGGGCGGTGAGGTGTCCGCCCGTGCCCAGGGCGCTGCCCAGGTCCCGGGCGAGGGCACGGATGTAGGTGCCCGAGGAGCATTCGACGGTGACATCGAGGTCAACCACATTCGCTTCCGCCTCCCGCCGGATGCCGTGGACATCAAACCGGTGGATGGTGACGGGGCGTGCTGCCAGCTTCACGTCCTCGCCGGACCGTACCCGCGCATAGGCGCGTTCCCCGTTCACCTTGATGGCGCTGACGCTGCTGGGCACCTGCTGGATGTCGCCCGTGAGGGCCGCGACGCCGTCGTAAATTGCCTGGTCGCTGACGCCGGAAGTGCCGGCCGTGGCCGTGACCTCCCCTTCGGCATCGTCCGTAACGGTCGACTGGCCCAGCCGGATGGTGGCGGTGTAGGTCTTGGAGGTGCCCACGATGTAGGTCAGCAGCCGTGTGGCTTTGTTGATGCCGATCACCAGCACGCCCGTGGCCATGGGATCGAGTGTTCCTGCGTGCCCCACTTTCCGGGTCCCTGCGAGGCGCCGCATCCGGCCAACCACATCATGGCTGGTCCATCCCTGCGGCTTGTCCACTATCACCAGTCCAGAAAGCACGCCTACCAGTATATCGGCGCAGGTTGGCGCACCCGCCCACACCCCCGCGCCTACGCCACCCTGCCTGGCCCGGTTGCTCAGGGCCGGCCCCGCAAGGACGGCTAGGATGGCTGGCATGCCTGAGCTTGCCGCCCATGTCCGCGACGTGCCCGTTAACCAGATCCGCGAGATCACAGAGGCGGCGTGGCGCACTCCCGGCGCCATCGTGTTGAGCATCGGGGAGCCCGGTTTCCCGCTCCCCCGCCATGTCCTGGACGCAGGCATCGCCTGCCTGGACCGCGACGAAACCAACTACACGCCGAACGCCGGGATTCCCGCACTCCGTGAAGCGTTCGCTGCCAGGTTCCGGGAAGAACAGGGAGTCAACGTCGGCGCGGACCGCGTCTATGTGGTGTCCGGCGCGCAGCAGGGCCTGCACTTCGCCATGAGCCTGCTGCTCTCCCCCGGCGACGAAATCCTGATCCCCAACCCCGGCTACCCCACCTTTGCCATGACCAGCCGGCTGCTCAATGCCGTCCCGGTGGGTTATCCCCTGCACCCCGATCACGGCTTCCAGCCACGGGTCGCCGATGTGGAGGCGCTCATCACCAGCCGCACCAGGGTGCTGGTGCTCAACTCCCCGTCCAACCCACTCGGTGCCGTGCTCGGTGAAGAACTGGTCCGGGACCTGATGGACCTGGCCCGCCGGCACGATATCTGGGTGATTTCGGACGAGTGCTACGAGGCGTTCACCTACGATGTGCCCCACATCAGCCCGGCAAGGTTCGACGGCGGCACGCCGGCAGATGCGCGCGTGTTCACTTCGCTGACACTGTCCAAGACCTACGGCCTGACGGGGCTGCGCATCGGCGCGCTCATCTGCCCTCCGGGCCTGGAACAGAAGATGGACAACGTCATGGAATCCATCGTCTCGTGCGTGGCGTCCGCGCCGCAGTACGCGGCAGTGGCAGCCCTCACCGGGCCCCAGGACTACGTCCGGCACGCCCACCAGCACTACCGGGAAAACCGGGACGCCGCCTCGGCGGTCCTGGCTGCGAAGGGGATCCGCTACCTTCCGGCGCAGGGCGCGTTCTACCTGTGGGCTGACATGTCCCACGTGACCGGTGGAGATGTGCGGGCCTGGGTCCGGCGCTTCCTGGCGGATTCCGGTGTGGCCCTGGCTCCGGGGACTGCCTTTGGCTCCATTGGCGAGGGGTGGGTCCGGATCGCGCTGTGCGGCAGGAAGCAGGAACTGCTGAACGGACTCTCCCGGCTTCCGGGGGCCCGGCTGTAAATCCGACCCGCGTTAATTCCGGGTTCCGCCGGCCCGGGCAGTATTGGTTGTGCGCCGCGTCATTTGCGGGCGCCGGCGAGGGCCTTGTCCAACCAGGAACGGAGGACGTCCGCCGGTGCGGCTCCTGCCTGGCGCGCTGCGACCTTTCCGTCTACGAGCACCATCAGGGTCGGAATGGCCTGGACATCGAACCGCCGCGATAAGCCGGGCGACGTGTCCACGTCCACCTTCACCAGCTTTAGTTTCCCGGGCCGTTCCCGGGCCAGCTTGTCCAGGACGGGGCTGACCATGCGGCAGGGTCCGCACCAGGCGGCCCAGAAATCCACCAGTACCGGCACTGGAGACAGCTCCGCCTCGGCAGCGAAGTCGCCATCGCCCGCGGACACGATCCACGGCAGGTCGGCTTTGCAGTTGCCACAGCGGGGGCGGCCTGAAGCCTGGGCAGGCACCCGGTTCGTCTTACCGCAGGCGGGGCAGCTGAGAAGTGCGGGTTCCATGGCTAGTATTCCCTCCTGCTGTCAAAGGCGCGCCATGTTTGGAAGGGGACGTCCGACGTCGGGATGTCACCCCTGGTGACCGGCATCAGCTCCGGCGCCGCGCCGCTAAAGTAGTCGTAAAAGAGCGCGTCATCGAAGCCTGCCGCGGCCGCGCCATGACGGTCCGCGGCGAAGTAGACGCGACCGATCCTGGCCCACAGGGCGGAAGCCAGGCACATCGGGCAGGGCTCACAGCTTGCGTAGAGAACGGAGCCTGTGAGGTCGAAGTCCGCTGTTGCCGCGGCCGCCGCCCGGATAGCCACTACTTCCGCGTGGGCCGTGGGGTCGTTATCGCGCGTGACCCGGTTGACGCCGGCGTGAACGCGGCCGTCAGGCGTTACCACCACCGCACCGAAAGGGCCGCCGCCCTCGCCGACATTGTGCGTGGCCAACTCCACAGCCTGTTCAAGGTACGTGAAGGGGCTGTCGCCATGGTCTGCGGTAGTCATAGCACGATCCTAGCCACAGAGGCCATGGCGGCGGGATGGAAAGGGGGAAAGAAGGGGGCATACCCCCAACGACTACCCGCTGGTAGGAGCCTACGCTTGCGCCCGGGGACCATTTCGCCTCTGCCGAGGCTTCATATCCAGCCCGCAAGGGCCTCGCACCCCGGAGTACCCACAATGAAGAAAAGACTCGCACTTTTAGCCTGTATAGCGGTTTCGGCCGCGGCCATCGCGTCAGCAGGCCCCGCTGCCGCTTCCAGGGACGGGACCGACTATGAGATTCTCGCCGGCGGCCTCATCTCGCCACTGCACGTCACCGCAGGAACAGCACGGTCAGTCCTGGCGTCACAGGATTTCGCGGGGAAACTCACCCGGATCAACCGTGACGGGTCCACCGAAAACCTCTACACCGCCAAGCAGGGTTGGGAGGTTTCGGGCTCTGACACGCGCGGCAGCACGACGTACTTCCTCGAAAGCGTGGGCGCCGGGCAGGGAGACCCCGCCGCACTCCACGGATACCTGAAGGCCATCGACTCAAAGGGAAACGTCGACACGATCGCCAACTTCGCTGACTTCGAACGCCGCAAGAATCCCGACGGCTCCCAGCGCTTTGGTTTCGGTCGCGACGTCAGCGACCAGTGCCTCGCAGGCTGGCCAGCCTTCCCGCCTGCCAAGTACAAGGGCACGGTGGATTCGCACCCGTACGCTGTGGCGGTACGCGATGACACGGCGTACGTTGCGGACGCGGGCATGAACGCGGTCCTCAAGGTCAACCTGAAGAGCGGTGATATTGACACGATCGCGGTTCTGCCCGCACGTCCGGCGGTCATCCCCAAGGGCTTGGTGGTTCCCACCGACATGCAGGGTGGCACCATGAAGGTACCGGACTGCGTGGCTGGCCACAAATATGCCTTTGAGCCCGTGCCCACCGACGTGGCGATCGGTCCTGACGGCATGCTGTACGTGACGTCGCTGCCCGGCGGCCCGGAAGGACCGGAACTGGGTGCACGGGGTGCCATCTTCAAGATCAACCCATGGAACGGCGATACGGATCTCTGGGTCGATCACATTATGAGCCCCACGGGCCTGGCCGTGACAGACAACGGTGATGTGTACGTCGCCTCACTGTTCGGCGGCGAGATCCTGAAGTACACGTGTGAGGGCCGGCGCTCCCAGTTCCTGGCGGTGAACCTCCCGGCAGACGTCGACATCAGCGGCCACACCCTCTACGCCACCATCGACGCCCTGGGTGATCCGTCACAGCCGCCCGGAGGAAAGGTCATCAAGGCCGATCTCCGGTAGGCAAGGGAATACTTTCAGAGTTTAAAATGCCAGGGCCCGGGATATCTCCCGGGCCCTGGCTTGCGTCTTATTTGTTGCTGTCCTCGTCGAGGTCACTTTCGTCGCTGAGGTCCAGGTCCTCTTCGTCGAAGTCGTCCTCGTCGATGTCCACATCGGCAGATGCGTCGGACTTGTACGGGTCGGCGTCGCCGGCGTGCTTGGCTTGGGCGGCCAGTGCGGCTACCTCGGCGTCGCGTTTCTTGGCCTCGCGGAGCAATTCTTCGAGATTGGAGGCAACCACTGGTATCTGGTCGGCCACAAACTCGAGGGTGGGGGTCAGGCGAACGGTGATGTTCCGGCCGACTTCCTGCCGAAGCACACCCTTGGCTTTCTCAAGCCCCTTGGCAGCATCAGCCTGCACAGCCTGGTCACCGAGGACGGTGTAGTAAACAGTGGCATGCTGCAGATCATTGGTCACCCGGGCATCGGTAACAGTAATGCCCTCCAGCCGGGGATCCTTAACCTTCCGGCCCAGGGCCTCAGCAACAACAACCTTAATCCGCTGCGCCAACTTGGCAGCACGTGCCGGATCAGCCATGAACAACTCCTAAGAAAAATATGGGACGTACGACGGCGGCAGTGGGCCGGCGTCGAACGTTTTAGTTACCTGCCACGCACCCAGGGTCGAGCCACCACGCACTGGGGCGAGTGCACGACGGACCTGCGTTGGGTTTTTCCGGCGGCCCGGGAGTGGCATCGGGCCTGCCGGAGCTGGGTGGCCGACGTCGTAAGACGTAGGCCACCCAGCGAAGGGGCGGGGCCGCCGGAAAACCCCAACGACCCCGCACCTGGCACTGCTGACTCACCCGAAGGCGGACCAGCCTAGACGCGCGGCTTCTCGCGCATCTCGAAGGTCTCGATGATGTCACCTTCGGTGATGTCGTTGTACGAGCCAAGGCCGATACCACACTCGAAGTCCGTGCGGACCTCGGTGGCGTCGTCCTTGAAGCGCTTGAGCGTCTCAACGGTGAGGTTGTCACCGATGATCTTGCCGTCGCGGCTGATCCGTGCCTTGGTGTTACGGCGGATAATGCCCGAGCGGACGATCGAGCCGGCGATGTTTCCGAACTTGGAGGAGCGGAAGACTTCGCGGACCTCGGCGGTGCCGAGCTGGACTTCTTCGTATTCCGGCTTGAGCATGCCCTTGAGCGCCATCTCGATGTCATCGATTGCTGCGTAGATGACGGAGTAGAAGCGCATGTCCACGCCTTCGCGGTCTGCCAGTTCGGCAACCCGCTCGGCGGGCTTGACGTTGAAGCCGATGATGACGGCGGAGTCGACCGTTGCCAGGTTGACATCGTTCTGGGTGATGGCACCCACACCGCGGTGGATGACGCGCAGCTGCACGCCTTCGCCGACGTCGATCTTGAGCAGCGCGTCTTCGAGGGCTTCCACGGCACCGGACACGTCACCCTTGAGGATGAGGTTGAGGGTGTCGATCTTGCCTTCGGCGACGGCCTGGTCGAAGTCTTCCAGGCTGATGCGCTTGCGGCGCTTGGCCAGTGCGGCGTTACGGTCGGCGGCTTCACGCTTCTCGGCGATCTGGCGGGCGGTGCGCTCGTCAGCGGTCACGAAGAAGGTGTCACCGGCGCGCGGGACGTTGGACAGACCCAGCACCTGGACGGGACGGGACGGGCCGGCCTCGGTCAGCGCACTGCCGTCGTCGTCGAACATCGCACGGACGCGGCCGTGGGCCGTGCCTGCCACGATGGTGTCGCCGACGCGCAGGGTACCGGACTGCACCAGGACGGTGGCAACCGCACCGCGGCCCTTGTCCAGGTTGGCTTCGATCGCAATACCGCGGGCGTCCTTGTTCGGGTTGGCGCGCATGTCCAGGGCTGCGTCCGCGGTGAGCAGGACGGCCTCGAGCAGCTCGTCGATGTTGAGGTTCTGGCGGGCAGAGACCTCCACGAACATGGTGTCGCCACCGTATTCCTCGGGAACCAGGCCGTACTCGGTCAGCTGGCCGCGGACCTTCTCCGGGTTGGCGCCTTCCTTGTCGATCTTGTTCACTGCCACGACGATCGGCACGTTGGCCGCCTGGGCGTGGTTGAGGGCTTCAACGGTCTGCGGCATCACGCCGTCGTCCGCTGCGACCACCAGGATGGCGATGTCGGTGACCTTCGCACCACGGGCACGCATGGCGGTGAACGCCTCGTGGCCCGGGGTATCGATGAAGGTGATCTTGCGGTCGTCGCCTTCGTGGTTGTGCGTGACCTGGTAGGCACCGATGTGCTGCGTGATGCCGCCGTGCTCGCCCGCCATGACGTCTGACTTGCGGATGGCATCGAGCAGCCGGGTCTTACCGTGGTCAACGTGACCCATGACGGTGACAACCGGAGGACGTGCTTCCAGTTCCTCGTCGCCTTCGGCTTCGAGTTCGGCATCAAAGTCGATGTCGAAGCTGGAGAGCAGCTCGCGCTCCTCATCCTCCGGAGAAACGACCTGGAGCTTGTAGCCCAGTTCTTCACCCAGCAGCGCGAAGGTTTCCTCATCCAGCGACTGGGTGGCGGTAGCCATTTCACCGAGGTGGAACAGTACGGTCACCAGTGCGGCGGGGTTCGCCTCGATCTTGTCGGCGAAGTCCGTGATGGACGAGCCACGGCGCAGACGGATGACCGTGTTGCCGTCGCCGCGGGGTACGCTCACGCCACCCAGCGACGGGGCACTCATCTGCTCAAGTTCCTGGCGCTTGGCGCGCTTGGACTTGCGCTGCTTGCCACGGCCTGCGCCGCCCTTGCCGAAGGCACCCTGTGTGCCGCCGCGGCCGCGGCCGCCCTTGCCGAAGCCACCGCCGGCGGGAGCTCCGCCGCCTGCACCGGGACCACCGGTTCCGGGAGCGCCACCCGGGCGTCCCGGGCCACGGCCGCCGGCACCCGGACGTCCAGCACCGGCCGGAGCCGGGCGTTCAGTACGGTTGGGCATCATGCCGGGAGTAGGACGGGGACCGCCGGGACGCGGTGCACCCGGACGCGGTCCGCCTGCACCTGCTGCGGGACGGGGACCACCGGCACCGGCTGCGGGACGCGGCCCACCGGGACGCGGTCCACCTGCACCTGCTGCGGGACGGGGACCACCGGGACGGTCGCCGTCGTTGCGGCTGCCACCGGGACGGGGCATGCCCTGCGAGGTGGCGAAGGGGTTGTTGCCCGGACGGGGAGCGCGCTCTCCGTCGCCGCCACGGCCGCCGCGGGGCATGCCCTGCGAAGTGGCGAACGGGTTGTTGCCCGGACGGGGACCGCCGGGACGGGGAGCGGACGCACCCGGCGTGGATCCACCCGGACGGGCGGAAGGAGCCGGGGTGTCCGCCTTGGGCGCCGGGCGTGCACCGGGCTTAGCACCGGTGGACGGAGCGCCGCTGCTCGGAGCTGTGGCGGCCGCAGGCGCGGCGGCGGGGGCTGCCGGTGCTTCTGCCTGTGCAGGCGCGGCGGGAGCAGCCGGAGCCGGTGCCTGTGCCTCTGCCTTGGAGGCCGGAGCCTTGGGCGCAGCAGGGCCTGGAGCCGGGGCTGAAGGACGGGAACCTGCTGCCGGAGCGGGTGCCTTGGGTGCAGCGGCGGGCGCTGCGGCCGGTGCCGCTGACTTGGCAGCGGCGTCGGGGAAGGCGTTGCGCAGTTTACGCACAACGGGGGCCTCGATGGTTGACGAGGCGGAGCGAACGAATTCGCCCAGTTCCTGCAGTTTTGTCACTGCATCTTTGGAAGTTATACCGAGCTCTTTGGCGAGCTCATGTACGCGGACCTTGGCCACATTTCTCCTGTCTCGGTCCGCACCGAGCCAGGCACGAACCGTCTACTTCTTACTGCGGACCCCAGCCGCTGTTGATGCGAAAGGGCCCATTGCAGAGCGCAACAAAGTTGTCATCGTTACGCACTCATCGCTGGGAACTCATCGGGTTTCCATCAGATTTCTGACCCGCTTTCAGGTTGGACGGTTGGTGTTGCAGCCACCGGGGCGGCGTCAACGTTCGGGCCTGGCGTGATCCAGTGTTCGACGGCGGCGGTTCCGGTTGCGCCCGGAAGGGCACGTCCGAATGCTCGCCGCTTGATCGCCAGAGCCAGGCACGATTCGCTGGGGTGCAGCCATGCACCCCGGCCAGCCATCCGGCGTCGTTCATCCACCAGGACAGCGGTTGACCCGCTGCCTTCGGCGACGAGCCGGAGCAACTGCGACCGCGGGCCCTTCTTCCGGCACCCGATGCAGGTACGTTCAGGCTGATTTCCGGTGGAAAGCACTTCTGCCACGGTCATCGTCCTGACGTTCTTCTGCTGGCCGCAGGTTTTACCGCTTCCGCAACTACGGAAACAAGCACACCCAAGGCACACGGCTACCGGCCGTTAGGCGCGGTCTTGTCTATTCTAGCCCCTTTCGGGCTGTTCTGCCCGAAAGGGGGTGGCTGCCGCGTTGCGCCAGCCACCCTTGCCGGGACGTTACTTGTCGCGGGCAACCGCAGCGTCGGAGACGATGTCAATCCGCCAGCCGGTCAGCTTCGCCGCCAGGCGGGCGTTCTGGCCCTCCTTGCCGATGGCCAGCGACAGCTGGTAGTCGGGAACGACGACCCGGGCCGAACGCGTGGCTTCGTCCGTGATGGTGACCGAATTCACGCGCGACGGCGAGAGGGCGCTGGCGATGAAGGTGGCCGGGTTCTCGCTGAAGTCCACGATGTCGATCTTTTCATCGTTCAACTCGGTCATGACTGCGCGGACGCGTGAGCCCATCTCGCCGATGCAGGCACCCTTGGCGTTGATCCCGGGGGTGTTCGCCTTGACGGCGATCTTGGTGCGGTGGCCTGCCTCCCGGGCCAATGCCACGATCTCCACGGAGTGGTCGGCGATTTCTGGCACTTCGAGTTCGAAGAGCTTGCGGACCAGGCCCGGGTGTGACCGGGACAGGGTGACCGATGGCCCCTTGGTGCCGCGGTGCACGTCGATGACCAGGGCGCGCAGGCGGTTGCCGTGGACGTACTTCTCACCGGGAACCTGCTCGGGCGGCGGTAGGAGGGCCTCGACCGAGCCGAGGTTGACCTGGACCATGTGCGGGTTGTTGCCCTGCTGGATGGTGCCGGACACCAGCTCGCCTTCGCGGCCCTTGAATTCGCCCAGGACGTTGTCGTCCTCAACGTCGCGGAGCCGCTGCAGGATGATCTGGCGCGCAGTGCTGGCGGCAATCCGGCCGAACCCTTCGGGGGTGTGCTCGAATTCACCGATGGGTGCGCCGTCGTCGTCAATCTCCACGGCCCAGATGGTGACGTGGCCGCTCTTGCGGTCCAGCTCTGCGCGCGCTTTCTCGAAGGCGCCGGGTGACTTGTGGTACGCCACCAGGAGCGCCTGCTCGATGGTGGGGATCAGGAGGTCCAGCGGGATTTCACGCTCACGCTCCAAAAGTCTCAGTGCGCTCATGTCAATATCCATCAGGCCTCCTCAGAAGGTCCATTGTGTTCAGGTTCCAGACCGTCCTCGGGGAGGTGGCTGAATTCGATCTCGACTTTTCCGTTGCGGATCCTGTCGAAAGGAAGTTTTACTGGGTCGCCCTGCCGGGGCTTCATGCCCTTCTTGACGGCGACCTCGGGTACGAGGGTCACTCCCCCGTCGTCCACGGACTGGACACGTCCGGTGACGTTTTCGCCCTGGATCACGTTGACCTTGACCATCCGGCCCCGGGCGCGGTGCCAGTGCCGGGGCTCCGTCAGTGGACGGCCGACGCCGGGCGAGGACACTTCGAGGTCGTACGGACGGCCGTCGTCGTTGGGATCGTTGTCCAGCACATCCGAGAGCACCCTGGAAATGTCCGCAATGACGTCCAGGCTGACTCCGCCGCTTTCCTCCTGCGGCAGGTCCACCACAACGTGGACCACGCGGTGCGAGCCGGGAATGATGGCCACGTCCTCAAGGTACAGGCGGTTGGCCTGGACGGCGGGTTCCAGGAGGGCCCTGAGCCGGGCGGCTTCGGGGTTATGGGCCGGCGCAGATCCGCTTCCCGTGCCGGTGTGGTCTGGTGAAGCCGTGGCTTCTGCATTACTCACGATGCCGGCCGCCCTCCCTATAGATGATGTGGTGTTTACTAGCGTAGCTATTTTACCGGCCCAGTGGTGCACCCTGGTTCCCCCTCCGCGTGACACCATGGTCTGTTGTGAAAGACCGCCGCCAGGACATCAGCCCCCGCATGCGCCCGTTCCGTTTTGCCGTCCTGGCCCTTGCTGCGCTGGTTGTCCTGAGCCTCGGTTTCGCCCTGAATCCCGCGGAAAGGCCCGCCCCGGCCGAGCCTCCTTTCACGGAGCGGGCAAGGGCGGCAGCGTTCAGCGACGCAATGGACCTGCGGACTGCCGGGATGGAGCTCGCCGCCGCCGGCGCGGCGGATTCGGCCGTGCTGGACCCCGTTGTGACCTTGCTGACCATCCAGGCCCGGGCACTGCTGTCCCCTGCAACCGGGCGCGCGCCGGAGTCCGCGCCGGCCTCGCCGCCGGCATCTTCCACCCCCGGTCTTTACGGCACCGCGCAGCTCATTCAGGCCTTGGCAAACAGTGGGGCCGCCCGCGTCAAGGATGCTGAAACGGCCGACGGCGGCATGGCCCGGCTTCTCGCGGGCGCCGGCACCGCCCAACTCCTCGCGGCGGGGCGCCTTGCCGCCGCAACAGGCGTGCCCGCGCCGCAGGAACCGGCTGGACCGGACGCGAAGGGTTCCGGGGCCGCAGCAACTGCTTCTCCATGCCCTTCGCCCTCCGCTTCGGCGGCCGCCCAAGAGGCCGGCGGACCCCGCACTCCTGCGGGGATGCGCCAGGCACTGGCCGCGGCCGTCACCGCGGAGGACCAGGCCGTGTACGGCTACCAGGCGGCACTCCCCCGCCTGGCTCCAGCGGAGGCGGGGACGGCGTCGGAATTCCTGGACAGGCACAAGGAACTGGCCACAGAGGCGGAGGAACGCCTCCGCCTCGCCTGCGGAGCGTCCGTGCCGCAGGCGCCGGGCTATGTCCTCGACGCAGGCTTCCTGGCTGGACCGGCGGCAGGTTTGGGCAACCTTGAGGCGGCGACACTGGCGTCCTACGGTGACGTGGTGGCGGTATCCCAGGGCCAGGACCGGAGGTGGGCCCTGTCAGCCCTGCGGGCTGCCGCCGGCCGGGCCTTGCGGTGGGGTGCAGACCCGGGCCCTGTTCCAGGCCTTTCCCTGGATACCGGCCAGCTGCCTGCCCTTCCTGCGGGCGACGGCATTCCTGCTGGTACGACTCCGGCGGCGTCCGCGGCCGGGTCCTGACAGCCCGTTCGTCGTCGGCGGCTCTGCCCGCCCTGATCCCTGCCCGCAAAAGTAAGCCGCCCGGAGGCTGGCACCGGGCAGGCAGGAATGGTTTGCTGAAGGGATGAACGCGGACGAACCGGGAGACTCCCCGGGCGCCAGTACGGCCGGCCCCGGGCTGAACAGGCACCTGGAGACCGAACCACACGGCAACGACATCGCGCACCGGCTGAACTGGCTCCGCGCCGGCGTCCTGGGGGCCAACGACGGCATCGTCTCCGTGGCCGCGCTCGTGGTGGGCGTGGCCGGAGCCACTGCCGAGCCCGGCCCCATCCTTGCGGCAGGTGCAGCCGGGATGGTGGGCGGCGCGGTATCGATGGCGTTGGGTGAATATGTGTCCGTCAGCAGCCAAAGCGACAGCCAGCGGGCCCTGATCGAGAAGGAACGCCGCGAGCTGGCGGAGGAACCGGAAGAGGAACTGGCCGAACTGACCGCCATCTACCAGGCCAAGGGCCTCAGCCCTGAAACAGCCGCCAAAGTGGCCCAGGAGCTTACGGCCCACGATGTCCTGGCCGCGCACCTGTCCGCCGAACTCAACATCGATGAGGCGGACATCGTCAGCCCCTGGCACGCCGCTTTCGCCTCCGCCATCGCCTTCACCGTCGGAGCCATCCTGCCGATGCTTGCCATCCTGCTTCCGCCGCCGGAGATCCGCGTGCCGCTGACCTTCTTTTCAGTCCTGGTGGCCCTGGCCCTGACAGGCGCCCTTGGTGCATGGATCGGCGGCGGCTCAAAAACCCGGGCGGCAGTCCGCGTTGTGGTGGGCGGCGCCCTGGCACTCGCGGCAACCTTCACCATCGGCAATCTGTTGGGAGCCTCCGGTGTGGTCTGAGCCCGTGCTGCCTGGCACTGTGTCGCCTGGGGCCATGGCGCCTGCCCCTGCAGTGGCAGTGTCCATCCCTCCGGACCTTTCGGCCCGCTACGCCCGCAGCCGCGAGGGACGGGCCTGGCTGGACAGCCTTCCGGGCCTGCTGGAGGACCGCCTGGAGCAGTGGCGGCTCGAGGTTGACCTGGCGCCCGGGAGCCTGCCTTGGAACGGCCACGGCGGTGTGGTGGTCCCGGTGCGGCGGGAAGATAGCTCGCCCGCAGCCCTCAAAATCGCTTTTCCCCACGATGAGGCCAAGGTGGAACGGCATGCGCTGGCTCTGTGGGGCGGCCGTGGTGCCGTTGCAATGCTGGCCTCAGACGCGGAATCGTGCGCCATGCTCCTGGAACGCCTCGACGCCGGCCGGTCGCTGGCTGACCTGGACATGGAGGACGCAGCGCAGGTGTGGGGCGGGTTGGTGCGGCAACTGGGCCTTGCCCCGGACCACCGCGCCGAGTGGCAGGAGTTCGGCCACATCGCGGCCCGGGCCGAACAATGGAGCGATGACCTGCCTGCTGACTGGGAGCAGCTGGGCCGGCCGTTCCCCCGGTGGTTGTTGGAGGCAGCCCTTGAGGTGTGCCAGACGCGCGGCGCCGTGGGACGCCGGTCCGCGCATGACCTGCTGGTCCACACGGACCTGCATTTCCTGAACATCCTGGCGCGGCCGGGAAGAGCGGCAGCAGGGAAACCGCCAGCACCTGCCAGCTATGCAGCGATCGACCCGCAGCCGATGATCGGCGAGCCCGAGTTCGCCGTGGCGCCGCTGCTGTGGAACCGGCTCGGGGAGCTGCCGGCGGCCCAGGCGGGACAAGGGCTGCTCAGGCGCTGCCACGACTTCAGCACCGCCGCCGGCCTGGACCCCGACGTCGCCCGCCAATGGGGCATCGCCAGGGAAGTGGACAATGCGCTGTGGTACGCCGCGCGGGGCCACCTGGGTAATCTGTCGCGGTCGCTCTGGGTTGCCAGCACCCTGGCCGGGAACACCGTGGACGGCCTGCCGCATCCGCATGCCCTGCCGGAACCCGGACAGGGCGGCTAGGCCCGGGCAGCGCGGTTCCGGCCAGGCAACAGAAGTGACGGCGATCAACCGGCGCGAAACGGTCAGGCGCGGCAGCGTCAGGAGTTCCGCACCGCCGCCAGGGCTGACCGGACCGCGTCCACTGCCGTCGCCACGTCCTCCCCGGCCGTATGCCAGTTACTTACCGAAACCCGGAGGATCTCGCGGTCCTGCCAATGCGAACCGGACATCCAGACTCTCCCCTCCTCGATGATGCGGGCCGTGACGGCGCGCGTGGTGTCGTCGTCGCCGAAAGCCAGGCACACCTGGGTGTAGGCGACGTCGTTGAGTACCTCCACGCCGTCCAGGCCTGCCATGCCTTCGGCAATTGCGGCGGCCGCTGCCGCCAGTCCGCCCACCTGTGCTGCCACCCCCTCGCGGCCAAGGCTTTTCAGGGCCGCCCATACCGGAACCCCCCGGGCCCTGCGGGACAGCTCCGGGACTTTCTCGAAGGGGTCGCCCGGGCCTTCCGCGTCATGTACCAGGTAGCTGGCGTGCAGGCCCATCGCTGCCCGCAGTGCCGACGGGTCCCGGACAATGGCGATGCCGCAGTCGTAGGGCACATTCAGGGTTTTGTGGGCATCCGTGCCCCACGAGTCCGCGTCCTCGTAGCCCCGGGTGAGGTGCTGCAGGTCAGGCACGGCGGCGGCCCACAGCCCGAAGGCGCCGTCAATATGCACCCACGCGCCGTGCTTGCGCGCGACGGCGATGGCTTCGGCAAAGGGGTCGAAGGCGCCGGAGTGCAGGTTGCCCGCCTGGAGGCATACCAGGGCGGGCCCGGTGCCGGCGGCAAGGGCGGCGTCCAATGCGGCGGGGAGCAGACGGCCCTGCCCGTCGGCGTCGACCTGAGTTGGCTTCCCCAGGCCCACGTAGCGCAGGGCAAGGTCCACCGTGTCGTGCCGTTCACGCCCCACGAAGCAGCGGATCCGGGGCGCACCGAAGAGTCCGTCCCGGTCCAGGTCCCAGCCTGCGTCGGCCAGCAACCGCCAGCGGGCGGCGGCCATGCCGGTGAAGTTGGCCATGGTTGCGCCGGTGACAAATCCGACGTCGGCCGTGGAAGGCAGGCCCAGCAGCTCCAGCACCCACTGCCCGGCGGCTTCCTCGATGGCCGCGGTGGCCGGGGTTGCGTACCGGAGACAGGCGTTCTGGTCCCAGGCGCTGACCAGCCAGTCCGAGGCCAGGGCCGCAGGCAGGGTGCCGCCAATAACCCACCCGAAGAACCGGCCCGAGGGCATGGCCATGAGCCCGGGCTCGGCCGCGTTGGCCAGGAAGTCGATCACATCGGCGGCCGGCATGCCCTCTTCCGGCAGCGGCCCGCCGAAGACTGCGGTGAGCTCGGTGGCGTGCCCGCTCGGTCCCACCCGGCGGTGGGGAAGGCTGGCCAGCCAGGCCTGCGAATGCCCTGCTGCGGCCGCCAATGCCGCGGCATACTCGTCGTCGCCGTGTGCCATACCTGCATGCTACGCCGGGCTGGACCGCGCCACGAGGACCAGTTTCCTGGATGGATCAGGCGAAGTTTTCCTGCCAGACGTCGTAGGCGAGCTTGACGATCAGGGCCGCAACAACCACAAGGAAGACAACCCGGACGAACTTGCTCCCCTGTTGCACGGCCGTGCGGGCACCCAGGTAGCCGCCTGCCATGTTGGCTGCCCCAAGCAGCAGGCCGACGCCCCACAGGATGGACCCGTGCGGAAGGAAGAACAGCAGGGCCCCGGCGTTGGTGGCCATGTTCACGATCTTGGCTTTGGCGCTCGCTTCCAGGAAGGCGTAACCCATGGCCGAGACCAGCGCAATGACCAGGAAGGACCCTGTCCCCGGGCCGATAAGACCGTCGTAGAAGCCGATCACCGCACCGATGAGGCACGCAACGGCATAGTGCTTGTAGCCTTCGTGGCGCAGTGCGGTGAGCTCGCCGACGCCGGGCCTAAGGGCGGTGAAAAGCGCGACGGCGACCAGCGCCACCACGATGATCGGCTTGAATACCGCGGCCGGCAGGGTGGCCGCCAGGCTCGCACCGCCGAAACTGCCCGCCAGGGCTATCACGGCCATGGGGACGGCAGTCCGGAGGTCCGGCCCCACCCGGCGGTAGTAGGTGGCGGCACTGGTGGCGGTTCCGAAGATGGAGCCCATCTTGTTGGTGGCCAGCGCCTGGACGGGTGCGATGCCGGGAACCAGGAGCAGCGCGGGAAGCTGGATGAGTCCTCCGCCGCCCACCACCGCGTCTACCCAGCCGGCCGCGAATCCAGCCACCACAATCAGGATGATGGTGGTGAGCTGGATCGATTCGAAGCCGGAGATCACCGGGTGCGGACGGCGTTGACCACGTAGTCCACGGCCTTGTCCACTGCGACGTTCTCGGCCTCTCCGCTGCGGCGGTCCTTGATCTCCACCACGCCGTCCACCAGGCCGCGGCCCACAGCCAGGATGGTGGGAACGCCCACCAGTTCCGCGTCGCCGAATTTCACGCCCGGCGAGACCTTGGGGCGGTCGTCATAGATGACGGACAGGCCGGCCTCTTCGAGTTCTGCCGAAAGCTTTTCCGCCGTCTGGAAGATCTCGTCACCGCGGCCCACAGCCACGACGTGCACGTCGGCCGGAGCCACGGTGCGGGGCCAGACGAGGCCGCGGTCATCGTGGTTCGCCTCAGCCAGCGCGGCCACGGCGCGGGTCACTCCAACACCGTAGGAGCCCATGGTGACCACCACCTGCTTGCCGTTCTGGTCCAGAACCTTGAGGTCCAGGGCTTCGGCGTACTTGCGGCCGAGCTGGAAGATGTGCCCCATCTCGATGCCACGGGCGGTCTCCAGCGGGCCGGAGCCGTCCGGTGAGGGGTCGCCGGCACGCACTTCCGTGCACTCGATGACGCCGTCCCAGGCGAAATCGCGTCCCGCCACCAGGCCGAACACGTGCTTTGCCGGCCTCATTGGCGCCGGTGATCCACGCGGTCCCGCTGACTACGCGCGGGTCCACCAGGTACAGCAAACTGGTTGCGCTTTCGGCGCCGAGGTGCGGCTGATCCAGGGAGAGCCCGGGGCCCAGGTAGCCCTTGACGATCAGCGGCTGCTTCTTGAGGTCCTCCTCGCCGGCCTGCTCGAGTCCGATCTCGCCCGCGACCGGCAGGAATGCGCCGATGTTCGCCTCCACGCGCTTAAGGTCCACCGCGCGGTCGCCGGGAACGCCGATGACCACCAGCTGCCGCTCACCGGTTGGCAGCGTGACGGCGAGGACCACGTTCTTGAGCGTGTCCGCGGCAGTCCACGCGCCGCCGTCGGCCTCTGCCCGCGGGGCAATCTGGTTGGCGGCGGCAACCAGGGTGTCGATGGTGGGAGTGTCCGGGGTGTCCAGGACTTCTGCGGCCGGCGCGTTGCTGAAGTCGATCTCGTCGGGGACCACCGTGGTGACGGCCTCGACGTTGGCTGCGTAACCCCCGGCTGAGCGGACAAAGGTGTCCTCGCCGATCTCGGTGGGGAACAGGAATTCCTCGCTCCTGGACCCGCCCATGGCACCGGCCGTGGCTGCCACCGGTACAACCTCAAGCCCCAGGCGTTCGAAGATCTTCAGGTAGGCGCCACGGTGGGCTGCGTAGCTGGCGTCCAGGCCGGCGTCGTCGACGTCGAAGGAGTAGGAGTCCTTCATGATGAACTCACGTCCGCGCAGGAGCCCTGCCCGGGGGCGGGCTTCGTCCCGGTACTTGTTCTGGATCTGGTACAGGCTCAGCGGCAGGTCCTTGTACGACGAGTACAGGTCCTTGACCAGGAGGGTGAACATCTCCTCATGCGTGGGAGCCAGCAGGTAGTCCGCACCCTTGCGGTCCTGGAGCCGGAACAGGCCTTCACCGTATTCGGTCCAGCGGTTGGTGGCCTCGTACGGCTCGCGTGGCAGCAGGGCCGGGAAGTGGACCTCCTGGGCGCCGATGGCAGCCATTTCCTCGCGGATGATCTCCTCGACCTTGCGCAGGACGCTCAGCCCCAGCGGAAGCCAGGTGTAGATGCCGGGAGCCGCGCGGCGGATGTAGCCGGCGCGGACCAGGAGTTTGTGGCTGGCAACCTCGGCATCGACGGGGTCTTCGCGCAGCGTGCGCAGGAAAAGCTGGGACAGTCGTAGGACCACGGGTGGTATCCGTTTCTGGGGAAGTGCTGGGTCAGCAGGGCCGGACAAATCGTCTGGATACTAATCTACCGGCACACAACCTGCGGCACTGACTGGGACGGGCAGGCGGCCGGCTCGGAACGTCCGCCTAAGCCCGAACCCAGTAGAGCCACGCCCGGATAAACAAAGCCCCTGGCCCCCCAGTGAGGCTGGTCATCGCATCCGGGCGTGGCTCGAGGCCGTTATCGCCTGAGTACTGGTGAGGACCGCTGAGACCGTCCACCCCACTTCCAGCGCAGCTAGATCGAACCTATGTGATCGTGAACACGTTTGACAAGTGTTTTTACTTTTCAACCCTGTTGACCGCCTGCATGACGCGCCTTGGCTCTAATCCACCGACGCGGACCCGCGGGTTTTACTTGACCAGGGCGGCAGCGGCGTCCAGCAGTGCACCTGCCCGCCGCACGGCGTCCGCTTCGCTCTCGCCGCCGGACGCTACGGAGGTGAGTGCCACACCGTGGTGGACCACTTGCGCGGTGATCGTGGACTGCGTGCGGCCATCCGGCAACGCGCTGTCCGTACGGTAGGCGACGGCCTCGGGCAGGGCGCTCACCCCCTGCACCGGAGTAATGGTCACCGACACGTCCATGCCCGAAACAGTCATGGTCATTGAAGAGCAGTTCGCCAACTGCCCTGTCGGGTCCGCAACCCTGGCAAGGGAGCTTTGGTCCAGGCCAGCCACCAGGGACAGCGCTGTGACCGCCCCGCTGGCGGCCTCAGTGCTCATGCCCACGGCCATGGTTGCACCATCCACCGAAGGCACCGTGCTCGCCGCAGCAAGCTCCTTGCACTCCGCCGGCTGGACGTCGATGGACGCGATCATGGCCTTGGTTTGTTCAAGCGTGGCGGCAATGTCACCGGTCGGCAGGACGGACAACCTCCGGTCGGCGGCGTCCCGCACCTGCCCCACAATGGCAGCCAACTCGCCAGCGGTGTAAGCCTTCGCGGCGGGCGTGGGGGCAGGCGTGGGGCTTGCCGTTGGGGTGGGAGCTGCCGCAGTAGTTTCGGACGCCGCAGACGCTTCGGTCGGGGAATCCGGAGCCTGTGGCGCGGCCGTTCCCCCACAGGCCGAAACGGTAATCGCAAGAAGGGCGGCAGCCCCGAAAGCTCCCAACAAAGACGTCTTCAATTTTTCCCCCAATATTCAGCTGGCCGCCGGCCGGTGCCGGCTAGAAAAGAACTGTAGCGAACGTCCCCACCTGGCGGAAGCCAACGCGTTCGTAGGTGGACCTGGCCCGGGTGTTGAAGCCGTTCACATAGAGGCTGGTTATCGGGGCGATTTGCTGGGCCTTTTCCACCACTGCTGACATGTAGCCGGCGCTCAGCCCCTGGCCGCGGAAAACCGGGTTCATCCAGACCCCCTGGACCTGGGTGACATCATCGGTTACCGCCCCAAGCTCGGCTTTGAACACCACCTGGCGGGCTTCATTGAGGTGGACCAGGGAATATCCCTGCCTGATGAGGCCCTCCACCCGGCGGCTGTAGAATTCCCTGCCGCCAAGGTAGGGCGAATACCCCACCTCTTCCTCGAACATGGCGGCGCAGGCGGGAAGAATGCGGTCGAAGTCGGCGAGGTTCCCCTGGTCCAGGCCGCGATTGGGCCGGACCTGCGGCGGCCCGTCGATAACCATCAGCGGCTGGTCAGCCCGGACCTCGTGGGCATGGTGCCCCAGCACCGCGAGCTCGGCGTTGATTGCCAGCACGGCTTCCGCCGGCCCAAAGGCAGACGCATACCGGCGCCCGGAACTGTTGGCGGCTTCCGCCACCACGGGTGCCAGGGCGGGATCGAGCTGGACCGGAACCAGGTTGGCTCCGGCCCAGCACGCACCCGTCAGGATGCCGTCGTCGAAAACTCCGATCACACCGGCACCGCCGCTGGTGGGCGCCGCCGTCCCGGTGGCCCGCAGGTGGGCCAGGATGAACACGTTGGCCACCGGGTCCTGCTGGGCGAGCAATTTCAGGACGGGAGTGTCCTGGCCGTCGAGCGTGCGGACAGAAAGCCCCGCAGGGTCTCCGGCGTCCCTACGAGACGCTAACCACGGGGCTACCCTTGACAGCATCTTCGCCATCGGCCTCCCCCATCTCTTCCGCGATACGCATAGCCTCTTCGATCAGTGTCTCAACAATTGCGCTCTCGGGAACAGTCTTGATGACCTCGCCTCTAACGAAGATCTGGCCCTTGCCGTTGCCCGAGGCCACACCAAGATCAGCCTCGCGCGCCTCGCCTGGGCCGTTCACAACGCAGCCCATGACCGCCACGCGCAGCGGGATCTCCATCCCTTCGAGCCCGGCGGTGACCTGTTCAGCCAGAGTGTACACGTCCACCTGGGCACGGCCGCAGGAAGGGCAGGACACGATTTCCAGCTTGCGGGGCCGCAGGTTCAGTGACTGGAGGATCTGGTTGCCCACCTTGATCTCCTCCACCGGCGGCGCGGAGAGGGACACGCGGATGGTGTCGCCGATGCCCCGGGACAGGAGTGCGCCGAATGCCGTGGCGGACTTGATGGTGCCCTGGAACGCGGGCCCGGCCTCGGTGACGCCGAGGTGCAGGGGCCAGTCGCCCTTTTCGGCGAGCATTTCATACGCCGCAACCATGATCACGGGGTCGTTGTGCTTCACGGAAATCTTGAAGTCGTGGAAGCCGTGCTCCTCGAAGAGCGAGGCTTCCCAGACAGCTGATTCAACCAGCGCTTCCGGGGTGGCCTTGCCGTACTTCTTAAGGATGCCTGGCTCCAGGGAGCCGGCGTTGACGCCAATGCGAATGGAGGTGCCATGGTCCTTCGCAGCGGCGGCGATCTCCTTGACCTGGTCATCGAACTTGCGGATGTTTCCAGGGTTCACCCGCACGGCCGCACAGCCGGCTTCGATGGCCGCGAAGACGTACTTGGGTTGGAAGTGGATGTCCGCGATGACCGGGATCTGGGACTTCCGGGCAATGATGGGCAGCGCCTCGGCATCGTCAGCGGAGGGGCAGGCGACGCGGACAATGTCGCAGCCGGACGCCGTGAGTTCGGCGATTTGCTGCAGGGTGGCGTTGATGTCCGTAGTGGGCGTGGTGGTCATGGACTGCACGCTGATGGGGAAATCAGATCCTACGCCTACCGAACCGACCTTGATCTGGCGCGTCTTGCGGCGGGGGGCAAGGACGGGCGGTGGTGCTGACGGCATTCCCAGGCTGACCGAGGTCACGTGGACTCCTTGAGTTGAAAGGGTAGGAAGGCTGCTACGCGGCGAGTCCGGCGAGCACGCCAATGATGGGAGACCATTCGGTGATGCGTGTTCCGGCAATCACGCCGGCGGCGGCGAAAGGGTCCTGCTTGAGGATCGAGTTGAGGGCGGACTCATCCGTTGCCTTGAAGATCAGCAGGGCACCCGCGCCGTCGCCGTAGGGGCCGCTGGCAAGGAGGACACTGTCCTCCGCCAGTCCCGCGAGCCATTCGCGGTGAGCTGGCCGGGTCTCGTTGCGGCTTTCGGTGGAGTTGGCGGCATAAACGTACTCAACGGCAAAAACTGTCATACCGCTACCCTATCGCCATGGCCGGCTTGATACCGTACCGATCCCGCATGCAGGAAGGGGAGCCGGCGCAGGAAAAGCGCTTGGGGCAGGAAAAGGTATCTCACTGCAGGAAGAGGACTTTCACCGCTGCAGCCGTTCCGGCCGCCCAGAGCATGGAGGTAAGGGTCCCGATGATGAACCGCTCTGCTGCCACCGGCGTCTCCTTCAGCTCAGCGAATCTGCCCAGGCCCTTGATGGCGACGATGTAGGCGATGGCGACGGGCTGGCCGGTAAGAATGGCGAGGCACACGCCGAGCCTTTCGAGGATTCCGATGATCGCCCCGCCCCGAAGGATGCGCTGGGTCGGCAGCGGCGGCTCAGCAGCAGAACCGGCCGACGGCGGCGCGTCTGGCGCCGCTGTCAGCTCACCGTCCACGCTTTGGGTTTCAGCTTGTTGAGAATCAACAGTGACGTCTGCCGAGGGGTCCTCCGCTGCTTTCCTGGCCTCTTCCGCAGCTTTGGCAGCGTCGGCCCTGTCGTCGATGGTCCGGGCGAGCCGGAACACCAGGGCCGTCACCGGCCAGCCGGCGAAGCCCGCCACGAGCAGGGCAACGGTGATCCAGACTGCAGTCACGTGTCTCCTTCATTCCGGGGCGGGGCGTTTCCGGGTGGGGCTGGTTCGGGCGGGACCGCGCCCGCATTGGCAATCCGGCTTTGCGCATACTCGAGGAGCATGGCGGCTGCCGGCCTGGCTGCCCATTCTTCCTGCCACCCGGAGCGGATTACGGCACGGCTCACCGATTGCTCCGTTATTCCCAGCTCCCGTGCCACGTGTTTCTGGCTGCCGTGCTTGCCGTCGGCGGCCTGCAGGGCGCGGAGCCTGTCCACTACCCGCCACTGCGCCTGCGTGCGTTGCTGGACAAGACGCCCGATCAACCGAAGCACTGCCTGGGCGTTCGCACCGGCCATGACACCGTCCTTCGCTTGGGGCGGAATCTCCCTGCTACGGCCCACAGTGCCTGCCACCACTGACAACGGCACCTGGCCGGCGGCAGTCTTCGCCAGTTCCACGGCTTTGCGTGCGGCGACAAAACCGCTTCCGGACCCTTCGCGGGGGCTGCCTCCCGGCGCCAAGTGCACCGTGCCGATACCGATCCCGACGTACCAGTACCCGCTCCGGAGGGCATGCAGGGCCACATCCACAACTTCTTCCGGCCCTTCCAGCACACCCTGGAGTTCATCCCCTACGGAACGCTCAAAGCGCGCGGGCGTGAGGGTTCGCAGCGCAAGAATCAGATCCGGCACGCGATCAACGTCTGAAGTGCTGCCCCGCTGGTCGATGGTCAGAACGAACATGTCCCAACCGTATGCAGGTGATTCGGAATAATCAACCGTCAACAGCTGATCCGCTGTCATCAGTCCAAATTGGCTGATATCTGGGATATCAGCCTTTAGAGGATACTGAAGCGCGGTGGGACCCACTCCACGCCATCCATCCGCCGGCCGCCGCCAGGAGCAGTGCCCCGATGGACTGCGTTGGCAGGCTGCTTCCTGTCGTAGCCAGCCCGAGGACAACGCCCAGCACATAGAACAGGATGCTGCCCGCTGCCCAGAGGGCGCCGGACCAGCGCGGTAGAACCCGGGAACGAAATACCGCGACCCCCAGCAGGACCGAACCCACGAATGCCAGCAGGAGTCCCAGCAGGAACGCTGCGGTCATAGACGCCGGAAACTCCAGCTGCATCACGTCCTCGTTTCCTTTGAGGTAGGCCCCTCCAATAGCCGGAGTGGCAAACGTGGAGATGACGGCCGGCACCAACAGCAAAGCGGTACCGGCCGCAGCGATAGTCATGGCGGGTAACGCCAGGCGTCCTGACCGGCTGTCGGCCAGGAAACAGCCCAAAGCGAAGATCCCGAAGATGGCCAGGATGGTACCGGCCGTGGCGCCGAGCAGGTGGCTGGCCTGGTAGGAATCAGAGCTGACAAACCGTGCCCAGGCGCCGGGGTCCTTCACCTGGTCCGGTTGTGGCTCCAGCGCGCCCCATGCCGTGACGAGCCAGGCGACGGGCAGAGCCCACAATCCGGCCCTGATCCAGAGGCCGGTACTCTGCGTGTTCACGGTGCCCACCTCTCTCCACCGGGGCCGGCCTGCCTGCCCCTTCACGCTCCCTTAATCAGCCGAACAGGTTCACCGGCTTCACGATGTCGGCGTAGATGAGCAGGGCGCTCATGCCCATCAGCAACGCGGCCACCACGTAGGTCACCGGGAGCAGCTTGGCGATATCGAAGGCTCCAGGGTCCGGCCGTCCGCGCAGCTTTGCCACCCGCCGCCGTACGCCCTCATACAGCGCCCCGGCAACATGGCCGCCGTCAAGCGGCAGGAGCGGGATCAGGTTGAACACCGCAAGCGCGAAGTTCAGCCCGGCCATCAGGCCAACGAGGGTCGCCACCCGGGACTGCAGCGGTATAGCTTCCATGGCCGCCACCTCGCCCGCCACCCTGCCTACGCCGACCACGCTGATGGGGCCGTTGGGGTCGCGGGGCTCTTCGCTGAAGGCAGCCTTGGCAACCCCCACCACGCGGGCCGGCAGGTTGAAGACAACACCCGCCACCTGGCGGATGTTCTCCCCCGCCATGGGCAGGACGGACGACGCCGGCTGGGGCACCAGCGCCGTCTGCGCGCCGATGCCAAGGAATCCGACGTCCTGGTACTGGAGGTTGCCGGCGGCGTCGGTGGCCTGCCGTCCGTCGGCCCCCACCACGGGCCGGGCCGACAGGACGGGAGTCACGGTGGTGGACACCGGGTTGCCGTCCCGCTGCACGGTGATGGACACTTCCCTGCCGGCGGAGGCGCGGATCCACTCCGTCAGCTGGTCCCAACTGGTCACTGGTTTGCCGTCGAAGGAGGTAATGGTGTCGCTGGGCTTCAACCCGGCAGCAGCGGCCGGCGTCAGCTGGCAGTCAGCGGAGTCGGGATCGACAGTCTGTCCCGCAGCCACCTGGCATTTGGAGACATCCGAAATGGTGGTGGTGGCTGTCGCAATACCGAAGCCCATCAGCAGCACGGCGGTGAGCAGCACGCCGAGGATCATGTTCATGGCGGGCCCGCCCAGCATCACGATCACCTTTTTCCAGACCGGCAGGCGGTAAAAGACCCGGTTTTCATCGCCCGGCCCCACTTCCTCGTGGGCCATGGAGCGCGCCTCGGTGGCAAGCGTCTGGAACATGCCGGTGCTGGAGGGCCGGACCGAACCGTCATCCTTGTTGGGCGGGTACATGCCGATCATCGAGACGTACCCGCCCAACGGTACGGCCTTCAAACCGTATTCGGTTTCGCCTTTCCGGCGTGACCACAGCGTGGGCCCAAAGCCGATCATGTACTTGGTGACGCGGACTTTGAAGAGCTTGGCCGGCACCAGGTGCCCCACCTCGTGGAGCGCAATGGACACAGCAATGCCCAGCGCCACAAAGACGACGCCGAGGATGAAAAGTAGGACAGGGGTCATGGAGGTGCTGCTGCTTCCTAGAGACTGCTGACTGCTAAACGTTCGTGGGCGCGGGCTCGTGCCCACCTTTCAGCATCCAGCACCGATTCCACCGTTACCCCGGAGGAACCTGAGTGTTCGCTGAGCACGCTGTCCACCGTATCCACAATGTCGGTGAACCGGATCCGGCCGGCGTGGAACGCGGTGACCGCCTCCTCGTTGGCCGCATTGAACACGGCAGGGAAAGTGCTCCCCTGCTTTGCGGCGTCCTTGGCAAGGCCGACGGCGGGAAAGGCTTCGGTGTCCAGCGGCTCGAAGGTCCAGGTGGCGGCCTGCGTCCAGTCGCAGGGGCTGGCGGCGTTGGGTACGCGGGCCGGCCAGCCGAGCCCCAGGGCGATGGGCAGTCGCATGTCGGGCGGCGAGGCCTGGGCAATGGTGGAGCCGTCAACGAACTGGACCATCGAGTGGACGACGGACTGGGGGTGCACCACCACGTCGATACGGTCCAGCGGGATATCGAACAACAGGTGGGCCTCGATGACCTCCAGGCCCTTGTTCACCAGCGTGGCGGAATTGGTGGTGACCATCACGCCCATGTCCCAGGTGGGGTGGGCCAGCGCTTGCTGCGGGGTGGCTGCGTGGAGTTCCTCCCGGCTCCTGCCCCGGAACGGACCGCCGGAGGCCGTGAGGATGAGCTTGTCCACTTCGCCGGCAGCGCCGGAGCGCAGGCACTGGGCAATCGCGGAGTGTTCGGAGTCCACCGGCACGATCTGGCCTTCCCTGGCCGCGGCCTTGACCAGGCTGCCGCCCACGATCAGGGACTCTTTATTGGCCAGCGCCAACGTGGCCCCCGACTTCAGCGCCGCCAGGGTAGGGGCCAGGCCGATGGATCCGGTGATGCCGTTGAGCACCACGTCTGCGGGAACCGCGGCGATCCGGGCGGACGCGTCCGGGCCGGCCACAATCTCCGGCCGGTACCCTGGCCGGCCAGCTGCTGCTGCGGCTTCCCGGATCAGTGCTTCCAGCCGGCCGGGGTCCCCGCCGGCGATTCCCACGGCTGCTGCGCCGGTGTGGACAGCCTGCCGTGCCAGGAGTTCCAGGTTGCCGCCCCCGGCGCTGAGTGCCACCACCTCGAAAAGGTGCGGGGCGCCGTCGACGACGTCAATCGCCTGGGTGCCGATGGAACCGGTTGATCCGAGGAGGACGATTCTGCGTGGCTGCATCCGTTAAGTATCCCGCACCCTTCCCGGCCTGCTTGCGCCCACGGTCCAGTGCGCCCGTGACCTGCTGCTGCGCCTTGACCGGAAGGCCACCCGGCGTAACGTGGATTGCGTGGACTGGCTCGCGTGGTTTGATGCGCCGGAGTACCAATTCGCCCGGCAGGTGCTGCAACGGGGTGTCGCGGCACTGTATTTCGTTGCGTTCCTGTCCACGCTGAACCAGTTCCCCGCCCTGCTGGGCGAGCGCGGCCTGCTCCCTGTGCCGGAGTTCCTTGCGGGGTTCACCCGCATGCGCCGGCCCACGCTGTTCCGCTGGCGGTACTCGGACGGGCTGCTGCGCGGGGTCTGTGCCATCGGCCTGCTGGTGTCGGCGCTGCTCGTGGCCGGGATCCCGCAGGCCGGCCCGCCCTGGGTTCCGCTGATTGCGTTCCTGGCGTTGTGGCTGCTGTACATGTCCATCGTGAACGTGGGCCAGACGTTCTACGGGTTCGGCTGGGAGATGTTGCTCCTGGAGGCAGGCTTCACCGTGGCGTTCCTGGGATCGAACCAGACGGAGCCGCCCCGGCTCATCCTGATCCTGATCGTGTGGCTGGTGTTCCGGCTGGAATTCGGGGCGGGAATGATCAAGATCCGCGGCGGCCGGGAGTGGCGCGACCTGACGGCGCTGTACTACCACCATGAAACCCAGCCTATGCCCGGGCCCCTCAGCCGGCAGGCGCACCTCCTGCCCAAGCCGCTGCACCGGATCGAAGTGGTGGGCAACCACATCGCCCAGCTGGTGGTGCCGTTCCTGCTGTTCGCCCCGCAGCCCGTGGCCGGCGTCGCGGCGGGGGTCGTCGTCGTCACCCAGCTGTGGCTGGTGGCCAGCGGAAACTTCGCCTGGTTGAACTGGATGGCTATCGTGCTGGCCTTCGCAGCCGTCAGCGATCCCGTGGCGCACGCCGTGATCCCGGCAATCCCGGCGGACTGGGACGGTGCCATGGGCGGCCCGCGGGAAACCCCGATCTGGTGGCTGGCCATCACGCTCGCGGCGTCCCTCCTGCTGCTGGCCCTGAGCTACTGGCCGCTGCGCAACCTCTTCTCCCGCCGGCAGCTGATGAACGCCAGCTTCAACCGGTGGCAGCTGGTCAACGCCTATGGTGCGTTCGGCACCGTGACCAAGCAGCGCATTGAGGTTGTGGTGGAAGGCACGCTGGACGACGACCCCGACGACAGCTCGGACTGGCGCGAGTACGGTTTCAAGGGCAAGCCCGGTGACGTGCGCCGGATCCCGCGGCAGTGGGCCCCGTACCATTTGCGGCTGGACTGGCTGATGTGGTTCCTGCCGCTGCGGACCGTGCACGAGGAATGGTTCTACGCGTTCCTGGCGAAGCTGCTGGCGGCGGACCGCCAGATGCTGCGGCTGCTCCGCCAGGACCCGTTCGACGGCGCCGCGCCGCACTGGGTGCGTGTGCGCAGTTTCCATTACCGTTTCGCCACCCGGAAGGAGTTCGCGGAGACAGGGAACCGCTGGGTGCGGACACTGCTGTACGAGCCGATCCCACCCACCTCCCTGCGGCGGTCGGAGGGACGGCAACGGTAGCTGAACGTCCGCTATGCGTCCGCAGCGGGTTATGCGCCGGCAGCGGCGCGGCGAATGATCTCCTGGGCATGCTTGAGGATGGGTCCGTCGATCATCTTTCCCTGGTACTGGAAGACTCCCGATCCAGCTGACGCTGCAGCCTCCAGGAGCGCTTGAGCGGCGGCAACCTCGTCTTCAGAGGGTGCGTAGGCTTTGCGGACCAGGGCCGCCTGGCTGGGATGGATGCATGCTTTGGAGCTGAAGCCGGAGGCCACGGCGTCGGCAGCCTCGGCCGCGAGTCCGTCGAGGTCTGGGATGTTGGTGTACACGGCGTCCACCGCTTCCTTGCCGTAGGCGCGCGCGGCCAGCAGGACGGTGGAGCGGGCGTGCAGCGCCACCGCCCGGTAGCCGCCGTCGTCCTTTCGGCTGGAAGTACCCCCCAGGGTGGCCAGCAGGTCCTCCGCTCCCCACATGAGGCCCACCACGTTGGGGGCGGCGGCGATGGCCTCGGCGTTGAGCACGCCAAGGGCCGTTTCACACAGTGCTATCACCTGGTAGCCCTCCAGCGCCTTGAGCTGTTCGGCCGATTCGGCCTTGGCCAGCATCACGGTGCGGTAGGGCGTATGGGCCAGGCAGTGGAGGTCCTTTTCGAAGTCCGCGCTGCCAACGGGATTGACCCTGACTATGGTGCAGCTGGGTTCGAGCTCCGGTTCGACGCCGGTGGTTCCCAACTGGGCAAGGATGGCACCACGGGCGCGCTGCTTGTCCGCCGGTGCCACCGCGTCTTCCAGGTCCAGGATCACGGCGTCGGCCCGGGCGGCGGCCTTCTGGTAGCGCTCAGGCCGGTCGGCGGGGCAGAAAAGCAGCGCGGGTCCCATCACGAAAGTCATACCGGCATTGTCTCCTGTCCGGCGTCCTGCGCCTTGACGTGGGCCTCACGCGTCCACATCAGGCAGCTGCGGGTGGCCCGGGCCACCACGGTGCCGTCCTGGTTGCGCCCGGTGTGCTCCATGGTAACGATGCCCTGCCCCGGGCGTGAGGCCGAAAGCCGCTTGCCGGTGATGACGGTCTCCGTGTAGAGGGTGTCCCCGTGGTAGAGCGGGTGCGGGAAGGAGACGTCCGTCAGGCCCAGCTGGGCGATGATGGTCCCCTGGGTGAGCTGGGTGACGGACTGGCCCACCATGGTGGCAAGGGTGAACATCGAATTCATCAGCCGCCGGCCGAAAGGCTGCCCCGCGCTCCAGGCGGCATCCAGGTGCAGCGCCTGGGTGTTCATGGTGAGCGTGGTGAAGAGGACATTGTCGGTTTCGGTCACGGTGCGTCCCGGGCGGTGGGCGTACACCACGCCTTCCTCCAGCTCGTCGAAGTACAGCCCGCGCTGCTCGATGACGCGCCTACCGCCGCCGTCCTTCTGCAGGGAAGCCGGACCGTTGCCGTCCGTCATACCGTGAGTTCCCGGTCTTCCTCGAACAGGTCCGCGCCGGTGGCCGCCACCACGTCCTCGGCCGAGACGTTGGGGGCCAGTTCCCGCAGCACCAGCCTGGAAGCGCCGCCGTCCTTCACCACGTCGATCACTGCGAGGTCCGTGATGATCCGGTCCACGCAGCCCTTCCCGGTCAGCGGGAGCGAGCACTCCTGGACGATCTTGGGGTTGCCGTTGCGGTCCACATGCTCCATCATCACGATCACCCGCTTGGCGCCAAACACCAGGTCCATGGCGCCGCCCATGCCCTTGACCATCTTCCCTGGGATCATCCAGTTGGCCAGGTCACCGTTGGCGGCCACCTCCATGGCGCCCAGGACAGCGAGGTCCACGTGGCCGCCGCGGATCATGCCAAAGGATGTGGCGGAGTCGAAAAAAGCGGCGCCCCTGTTGACCGTCACGGTTTCCTTGCCGGCGTTGATCAGGTCCGGATCCACCGCGTCTTCAACGGGATAGGGCCCGACGCCGAGGATCCCGTTTTCCGAGTGAAGCACCACTTCCACCCCCTCGGGGATGTAGTTGGGAATCAGTGTGGGCATCCCGATCCCCAGGTTCACGTACTGGCCGTTGCGGAGTTCCCGGGCAACCCGGGCGGCGAGTTCGTTGCGCGTCCAGCCCTTCGTTTCCACAGCGGATGTTGAATCACCCGGCCCAGCATGCTGCTGGGAACCGGTCCTCCGGTATTCGGGGCGTACGGCTTCGGGCCGCGGGGCTTCGGGGCTGTTGGGATCCGTGCTCTTGGGAACCATGGTCATGCTCCTGCCTGCTGGTCGCTGCCGGGGGTTCGTCCTCCCGCGGGCGGTGCCGTGAGGGCAACCGTCCGCTTTTCGATCCGTTTCTCCCCGTCCCGCGCCAGGACGACCCGCTGGACGAAGATACCGGGGGTATGGATGTGTTCGGGGTCGAGTTCGCCGGGCTCCACGAGTTCCTCCACCTCGGCGATGGTGATCCTTCCGGCCATGGCACACAGCGGGTTGAAGTTCATCGCCGTAGCGTGGAAAACCAGGTTGCCGTGCCGGTCACCCTTCCACGCGTGCACCAGCCCGAAGTCCGGCGTCAGGGACTCTTCCAGGACATAGTCCACTCCCCCGAAGGACCGCACTTCCTTCGGCTCGGAAGCAACCGCAATGCCGCCGTTGGCGTCGTACTTCTGCGGCAGGCCGCCGTCGGACACCTGCGTGCCCACCCCCGCCTTGGTGTAGAAAGCCGGGATGCCCGCGCCCCCGGCCCGCAGCTTTTCGGCCAGCGTGCCCTGCGGGGTGAGCACCACTTCGAGCTCACCGGCCAGGTACTGCCTGGCGAACTCCTTGTTCTCGCCCACGTAGGAGCTGATGGTGCGGCGGATCCGCCCGTCCCGGAGCAGGATTCCCAGCCCCCAGTCGTCCACGCCGCAGTTGTTGCTGACGGTCTCCAGCCCCGAGGTGCCGGCCCGGTGCAGCGCGTCGATCAGTGCCACCGGAATTCCGCAGAGACCGAATCCGCCCACCGCCAGCGAGGCGCCGTCCGGGATGTCCGCAACCGCTTCGTCAGCGCTGGCAACAACCTTGTCAATCATCGGTGATCCTCTCAGGCCGGCTACAGTCCCAGTTCTAAAGACCCAGTTCGCGGGCGATCAGCATCAGCTGGACCTCCGTGGTGCCCTCCCCCACTTCAAGGATCTTGGAGTCGCGGTAGTGGCGTGCCACGGTGAACTCGTTGATGAAGCCATAGCCGCCGAATACCTGGGTGGCATCCCGCGCGTTGTCCATGGCTGCCTCGCCTGCGACCATCTTAGCGATGGCCGCCTGGGTCTTGAACGGCTTGCCGGCAAGCATCCGGGCGGCTGCATCGTAATAGGCCAGGCGGGCGGTGTGGGCCCGCGCTTCCATCCGGGCGATCTTGAACGAGATGGCCTGGTACTTGCCGATCTGGTGTCCGAAGGCGCGGCGTTCGTTGGCGTATTTGACCGACAGGTCCACGCAGCCCTGCGCCGCACCCGTGGCCAGGGCTGCGATGGCGATGCGCCCCTCGTCCAGGATGGACAGGAAATTGGCGTAACCGCGGCCCTCCTCTCCCAGCAGGTTAGCTTCCGGGACCCGGACGTCCCTAAGAGTCAGCGGGTGTGTGTCAGAGGCGTTCCAGCCCACCTTGTTGTATGGCTTTTCCGCCTTGAAGCCGGGGGTGTCGGTGGGCACCAGGATGGTGGAGATTTCCTTCCGGATGGAACCGTCCCCGCGTTCCTTCTGCCCGGTGACGGCGGTGACGGTGACCAGCCGCGTGATGTCCGTGCCCGAGTTGGTGATGAACTCCTTGTTGCCGTTGATCACCCACCCGCCGCCCTCCCGCCGGGCGTGGGTCTTGGTACCGCCGGCATCAGATCCTGCCTCCGGCTCTGTCAGGCCAAATCCGGCGAGCGCCTGGCCGGAGGCAAGCATCGGCAGCCACTCCTGTTTTTGTGCGTCCGTGCCGAAGCGGTAGACGGGCATGGCGCCCAGGGATACGCCGGCTTCGAGCGTGATGGCAACGGACTGGTCCACACGGCCAAGCTGCTCCAAGGCGAGCGCCAGGGCGAAGTAGTCCCCGCCCATGCCACCGTATTCTTCAGGGAACGGCAGCCCGAAGAGGCCCATCTCGGCCATTTGCTTCACCACCCCGTAGGGGAAGCTGTGCTCTTCGTCGTGCTTGGCGGAGACCGGGGCCACCACGTTGTCCGCGAAATCGCGCACGGTGTCGCTGAGGTCCTGGTACTCCTCGGTGAGTTCAAAACCGGTCATGTTCAGGCTCCTTCGCCTTGGGGTGCGGTTGTGTCTGTTTCTGTACTGGCTGTCTTTGTGCTGCCTGTCTTTGTGCCGGTGGCACTGGGATGGATGGTGGCCACCACCTGGTCCGCCTTCACCAGGTCACCGGTACTGGCGGCCAGGTGGACCGTCCCCGCCAGCGGGGCCACCAGGTGGTGTTCCATCTTCATGGCCTCCACGGACACCAGGACCTCCCCGGCCTCCACCGTGTCCCCGTCGGCCACCGGGACGGCCACGACGGTTCCGGGCATCGGCGAGCGCACCTCGGGATCGGCCGCGCCTTCCTGTCGCTGGACGGCCGCCAGCACGCGTTCCAGCCGCGCCTCCCGGGTCAGCACGTCCAGGCGGCTGGACCAGCCGTCGTTGCCAAGGAAGAGCTGGGTGGGGCCGCCGGGCGCAGGGGTGTCCCACGTTGGCCTGTTGGGCCCTGAGTAGACCGGCACCAGCCGGTAGGCGGCGCGGTGGCCGTCAAGGTCGAGTTCGATGCTTTGCCGGCTGGACCACTGCAGCGACGCGCTCCGCCGCGGCCCATCGTCGACGGCGACGCCGGCTGTCGCTCCCCCGTTGGGACTTCCGCTGACCTGTACGGTCACCACGCCGCCGTCGGGCGTTCCCAGGCTGGCCCGGCGTGGCGCCGGCGCTCCAAGCCGCCACCCGCTCCTGCCCTGCCAGGGGCCGCTCTCCGGCGCAGGGCTGTTCTGCGTCTCCAGGGAGAGGGCGTAGAGCGCGGCGGCCACCAACTCCGGTTCACCTGCGCGCCGGAATTCCAGCCCGGGCAGCTTCCGTTCGATCAGACCCGTGTCCAGGTGCCCGGCACGGACGTCGGGGTCGCTGATCAGCAGCCGCAGGTACTCGACGTTGGTGTCGATGCCCAACGCGGTGTAACCCGCGAGTGCCTCGTCAAGGGCCGCCAGGGCGGCGGCGCGGTGGTCCCCCCACGCAATCACCTTGGAGATCATGGGGTCGTAATGTGCCGAGAGCTCCAGCCCCTCCACCAGTGATGAGTCCACACGGACCCGGCCCTGCACTGTCTCCGTTTCGCTTCGGGCCAGGGCGCCCGGCCGCTGCCTCGGGCCGGGCAGTTCGTCCAGCATCAGCACGGTTCCGGTGGACGGGAGGAAGTTCTTTTCGGGCACCTCGGCGTAGACCCGCGCCTCCACTGCGTGCCCGGAAAGCCCGACGTCGGCCTGCCGCACGGTCAGCTCCCCACCCGCGGCGATCCGCACCTGCCATTCCACCAGGTCGATGCCGGTGACCATCTCGGTGACCGGGTGCTCCACCTGCAGCCGCGTGTTCATTTCCATGAAGAAGAACTCGTCCGGCGCGTCATCGGAAACCAGGAACTCCACCGTTCCGGCGCCGCTGTAGTTCACGCTGCGGGCCGCATTGCAGGCGGCCTCACCGATCCGTGCCCGGACTTCCGGCCCGTTGGGAAGGCCTTCCAGCAGGGGCGACGGGGCTTCCTCGATGACTTTCTGGTGCCGCCGCTGCAGGGAGCATTCGCGCTCGCCGAGGTGGATGACATTGCCGTGGTTATCCGCCAGTACCTGTACCTCGATGTGGCGCGGGGTGGTGACCAGGCGCTCCAGGAACAGGGTGTCGTCACCGAACGCGGCGGCTGCCACGCGGCGGGCGGTGGCCAGGGCGGCGGGCAGGTCCGACTGTTTTTTGACGGCGTGCATGCCTTTGCCGCCACCGCCCGCGGACGGCTTAATGAGCAGGGGAAAGCCGACGGCGGCGGCGGCCTCAAGGAGTTCGCTGTCCGTCATGCCGGGTTTGGCGACGCCGGGGACCACGGGTACGCCGTAGCCCGCCACATGGTTTTTGGCGCGGATCTTGTCGCCCATGACGTTCAGCGCTTCCACCCCGGGGCCGATGAACGTGATGCCGGCCTTCTCCAGGGCACGGGCGAAGTCCACGTTTTCGCTGAGGAAGCCATAGCCGGGGTGAACGGCTTCGGCGCCGGTCTGCCGGCAAGCCTCGAGGATCGCGTCGATGCTGAGGTAGCTCTCTGCCGCCGGGGCCGGGCCGATGCGCACGGCAGCGTCGGCTTCGCGCACGTGGCGGGCGCCGGCGTCGGCATCGCTGTAGACGGCGACGGAACGGATTCCCAGGTGGCGCAACGTCCGGATCACGCGGCAGGCGATTTCGCCGCGGTTGGCCACCAGAACGGTGTTGAAGAGCGGCTGGGCATCCGTCGCCGCGGTGATGCCCTCATTGATGGCCGGACCGGCTGTGGCCTGGGCTGCTGGGGTGGTCTGCATGATCATTGCTGGCTCACATCCGGAAGAGGCCGAAGGAGGTCTCCGGCAAGGGGGTGCGGGAGACGACGTCGAGCGCCAGGCCCAGGACGGTGCGGGTATCGGCGGGATCGATGACGGCGTCGTCCCACAACCTCGCGGTGGAGTAGTAGGGGCTGCCCTGGTCCTCATACTGCCGGCGGATAGGCGCCTTAAAAGCTTCCTCGTCATCGGCCGGCCATTCCTCACCCGCCGCTTCATACTGGTCCCGCTTCACGGTGGCCAGCACGCTGGCGGCCTGGTTGCCGCCCATTACCGAGATCCGGGCGGCCGGCCACATCCAAAGGAACCTCGGCGAGTAGGCGCGGCCGCACATGGAGTAGTTGCCGGCGCCAAAGGAGCCGCCGATCACCACTGTCAGCTTGGGAACGCGGGCGGTGGCAACGGCAGTCACCATCTTGGCGCCGTTCTTGGCGATGCCGCCCTGCTCGGCGTCCCTGCCCACCATGAAGCCGGAGATGTTCTGCAGGAACAGCAACGGGATGCCACGCTGGTCGCAGAGTTCAATGAAGTGCGCGCCCTTGAGCGAGGACTCGCTGAACAGCACGCCGTTGTTGGCCACGATTCCTACCGGGTGTCCGTGGATCCGGGCGAATCCCGTGACAAGGGTGGTGCCGTAGTCCTTCTTGAACTCATGGAGCCGGCTGCCGTCCACCAGCCGGGCGATCACCTCGTGGACGTCGTAGGGCGCGTTGACGTCCGTGGGCACTGCACCATAGAGCCCGTCCGGGTCCACGGCGGGATCGACGGCGGATTCCACCTGCCAGGCGGGCGCGGCGGGAGGCGGCAGCGTGGAGACGATGTCCCTGATGATCTGCAGGGCATGCTCATCGTTTTCGGCCAAGTGGTCCGTCACGCCCGAGACGCGCGAGTGCACCTCGCCGCCGCCCAGTTCCTCGGCAGTTACGATTTCCCCGATTGCTGCCTTCACCAGTGGCGGCCCGCCCAGGAAGATGGTGCCCTGGTTCCGGACAATGACGGTCTCATCACTCATGGCTGGGACGTAGGCACCGCCGGCCGTGCAGGACCCCATCACGGCCGCGATCTGCGGAATCTTGGCTGCCGAGAGGCGCGCCTGGTTGTAGAAAATCCGGCCGAAATGGTCCCTGTCCGGGAAGACCTCGTCCTGTTTGGGCAGGAAGGCCCCGCCCGAATCCACCAGGTAGACGCAGGGCAGACGGTTTTCCAGGGCGATCTCCTGGGCGCGCAGGTGCTTCTTCACCGTCAGCGGGTAGTAGGTGCCACCCTTGACGGTGGCGTCGTTGGAAATGACCAGGACCTGGCGGCCGTGCACCAGCCCGATCCCGGCGATGACTCCGGCGCCTGGCGCCTCGTCGCCGTACATGCCGTTGGCGGCCAGCGGTGCGATTTCCAGGAACGGACTGCCGTCGTCCAGCAGCTGGTCGATCCGGTCCCGGGGCAGCAGCTTGCCGCGGGCCACGTGCCGGTCCCGCGACTTCTGGGGCCCGCCCAGCGCGGCATCCGCCAGCCTCTTCCGCAGCTCCCCGGCGAGCGACAACTGCGCTTCGCGGTTGGCGCGAAAGGACTCGCTTGCTGGGTCAAGCCGGGTGGCCAGTGTCTCCATCGACGATCCGTCCTTGCATGGGCCGGGCCGGCTCCGCGCCAACTCGGTTAGTGACTAGTAACTGAAATTCAGGTTAGTCTCGATTAACTGTGATGTCCAACACACGGCCGGCTTGCTAGAATCTGCGTCGGTCCGAGGAGGAAAAGTGCGCAGCACGGAAACCCGTTCCAGCGATACGACGCTGGCAAGCAGTACGGCGCAGCCCAGCAGTTCAGTGCAGCCGACTCCTACCACCCAGCGCGGCAAGGCCAAGGAGAACAGGCGGCTGGCGTTGCTGTCCGCCGCCGCCTCGCTGTTCGCACTGAATGGCTTCAACCGCGTGTCACTGGAGGACCTTGGCGCGGCAGCAGGCGTCAGCGGGCCGGCGGTCTACCGCCACTTTCCCGGCAAGCAGGCTGTCCTCGCCGATCTCCTGGTCACCGTGAGCCGGGAACTGCTGGACGGCGGGCGCCAGGTGGTGGACAGCACGTCCGATCCGCTCGCTGCCCTGCGGCGGCTGGTGGAGTTCCAGGTGGATTTCGCGCTCGGAAAACCGGACGTGATCCGCGTGCAGGACCGGGACTTCAGCAATCTGTCCGAGCAGGACCAGTCCGCGGTGCGCGCCCTGCAACGCAACTATGTGGAGGTGTGGGTGGAGGTCCTGGCCAAGGTCCACCCGGGGGTTGACGCTGCTGAGCTGCGGATGCGTGCCCATGCAACGTTTGGTCTCATCAATTCCACGCCGCACTCGGTCCGCAGCCATGGCAGGCGGATGGCGGCCGGGGTTGCCCGCCCCCTGCTCGAACGGATGGCACTGGCGGCCCTGATGGTCGAGAGCGCACCCGCACCACCCACCTAGGCCCTGGAGTTTTTGGGCAGATACGGGGGCTTGCGAGGGCCCGAAGTCCTCGTACCTGCCCAAAAACTCCAAATTCCGGGTGTCTGCTAGACCATGGTGAGCACCATGCCAGGCTCGGCCAGGATCGCTCCGACGTCGGCCAGGAAGCGGGAGCCCTGCTCTCCGTCCACCAACCGGTGGTCGAAGGACAGGCTCAGCGTGAGCACCTGCCGCAGCGCCACCTCACCCCTGTACTCCCAAGGCATGGTGCGGACCGCGCCCAGGCCAAGGATCGCCGCTTCCCCCGGGTTGAGGATGGGGGTGCCGGCGTCGATGCCGAAAACGCCGATGTTGGTGATGGAGATGGTGCCGCCGGAAAGGTCGGCGGGGGTGGTCCTGCCTGCCCGCGCGGTTTCGGCGAGCGCCGTCAGGGCCTGGGCAAGCTGCGGGAGGCCCATGGTGTCGGCGTCCTTAATGTTGGGCACGGTGAGTCCCCGGGGCGTGGCCGCGGCGATGCCCAGATTCACATAGTTGAAGGTGACGATTTCCTGGTTCTCCTCGTCCCAGCGCGAATTCAGTGCCGGGTTCCGCCGGAGGGCGATCAGGACGGCCTTGGCAGCGAGCGTCAACGGGGTGAGCTTGATCCCGGTGAATTCCCTGCTGTTCTTGAGCTTGGCCAGCAGGTCAAGGCTGGGCGTGACATCCACGGTGAGGAATTCAGTGGCATGGGGCGCGGTGAAGGCGCTCTGCACCATCGCCGCCGCAGTGTGTTTGCGCACGCCCTTGATGGGAGTGCGGGTCTCCCGCTCACCCGGCCGGCCTCCGCCGGGGACAGACACCGGCCCACTTGTCGCCGTGGCAGGCTCTCCCGCGTGCCCGGCAAAGCCCTGGACGTCTTCCCGCGTGATCAGCCCGCCGGGGCCCGTGCCGGCGACCTGCGCCAGGTCCACGCCCAGGTCTTTGGCCAGCTTCCGGACCGGAGGCGTGGACCGGGGGCGCTCGGCAGGCGTGGTTTCGACAGGCCTGGTTTCGACAGGCGTGGTTTCGACGGGCCTGGTTTCGACAGGCTCAACCACCGGGGCGAAGGTCCGGGGCCGCCGCGCCGGCCGCCCGGAACCTTCGACGACGGCGCCGTACCCCACGAGGTTGGGTTCCCGCTTCGGAGTCTCCCCTGCGTTCGGAGTTTCCACGGCGGACTCCCCCGCCCCCCGGGGAAAGGCGCCAGATAGCTGCGAAGGTGGCGCGCCGGCGTCGTCCGCCACCTCGAAGGAGACGATCGGCTTGCCCACCTCCACGACGGAGCCGGGCTGTTCGTGGAGTTCCTTGATCACCCCGGCGAACGGGGACGGAAGCTCCACCACGGCCTTGGCGGTTTCCACTTCGGCGATGACCTGGTTCAGGCTGACGGTGTCGCCAACGTCCACTTTCCAGCTGAGGATTTCAGATTCTGTGAGTCCCTCGCCCAGGTCGGGGAGCCGGAATTCCTTGATCATGGTGGCGCTCATCCTTCCAGCCCGCTCAGGGAATTGGGGCGGCCCAGGGCACGGTCCACGCCGTCCAGGATGCGGTCCAGGCCCGGCAGATGGTGCATTTCCAGCTTTGAGTAGGGGTAGGGAATGTCGAATCCGGTCACCCGGACCGGCGCGGCCTCGAGGTGGTAGAAGCACCGCTCGGTGATGCTGGCCGCCACTTCCGCACCCAGCCCCCCGGACTGTCCGGCCTCGTGCGTCACCACCAGCCGTCCGGTCTTCCGCACCGAAGCCACCACGGGCTCATAATCCACCGGGGCCAGCGAGCGCAGGTCGATGACTTCAATGGAGATGCCCTCGTCCGCGGCGGCGGAGGCTGCGTCCAGGGCAGTCTTGACCAGGGGGCCGTAGGCCACCAGGGTGACGTCGCTGCCGTCGGTCAGGACCCGGGCCTTGTCCATGGGCAGGGCGGAACGCGGGTCTGCAGACTCGTCCACTTCGCCTTTGTCGTGGTAGCGGCGCTTGGGTTCGAAGTAGAGGACAGGATCGTCACAGGCAATGGCCTGCTGGATCACGGTGAACGCGTCCTGCGGGTTCGCGACCGTCACCACCCGCAGTCCGGACGTGTGGGTGAAGTAGGCTTCCGGGGACTCGGAGTGGTGTTCCGGTGAGCCGATGCCGCCGCCGAACGGGACCCTGATGGTGATGGGCATCTTGACGGCGCCGCGGGTGCGGTAATGGAGCTTTGCCACCTGGCTGACGATTTGGTCGAACGCCGGGTAGATGAAGCCGTCGAACTGGATTTCCACCACCGGGCGGTAGCCGCGGTATGCAAGGCCGACGGCGGTTCCCACGATGGCGGACTCCGCGAGCGGGGTGTCCACCACGCGGTGCATGCCAAAGTCTTTTTGCAGGCCGTCCGTCACCCGGAACACGCCGCCAAGGGCGCCGATGTCTTCCCCGAGGAGGACCACCTTGGGGTCGTTTTCCAACGACTTCCGCAGCCCGGCATTGATGGCACGGGCAAAGGTCAACTGGGTCATCAGCGTGCACCTTCCTCAGACACGGCTCCTGCGGGATCGCCGAAGGAGGCCAGGTAACGGGCGTAATGGTCCTGCTGGCGTTCCAGCCAGGAATTGGGCGTGCTGTAGACGTGCTTGAAAATGTCCATGGGCTGCGGTTCCGGCATGGTGGTGCATCCGCGGCGCATCTCCGATGCCACGGCATCGGCCTTGTCCTTGACCTGCTGCCGCAGCTCCGCAGTCAGGATCCCCTTCCGGTCCAGGAGGCCGGCCAGCCGGGAGATGGGGTCCTTGGCGGCCCAGTCCTCCAGTTCATTGGCATCCCTGTAGCGGGTGGGATCGTCGGCGGTGGTGTGCGGGCCCATGCGGTAACTCACGGCCTCGATGAACGTGGGGCCACCGCCGCGGCGCGCCCGGTCCAGGGCAAGCCTGGTGGCAGCCATGACCGCCAGGACATCATTGCCGTCCACGCGCAGACTGGGGATGCCGAAGCCGGATGCCCGGTCCGCGAGCTGGATGTGCGACTGCAGGCGCACGGGTTCGGAGATGGCCCAGTGGTTGTTCGTGCAGAAGAACACCACCGGGGCCTGGAAGCTGGCGGCGAACACCATGGCCTCGTTGACGTCGCCCTCGCTGGTGGCACCGTCACCGAAGTAGGTGATGGCCACCGCATCTGCGCCGTCATTCTGGATACCCATGGCATAACCCGTAGCATGCAAAGTCTGGGCGCCGATGATGATCTGCGGCGTGGCCATGTTGATGCTGTACGGGTCCCATCCGCCGGAGGCGTTCCCCCGCCACACCCGGAGGAGGTCCGTCAGGTCAACACCGCGGCAGTAGGCCACACCGTTCTCGCGGTAGCTGGAGAACACAAAGTCGTCCGCCCTCAGCGCCCTCCCGGACCCGATCTGGGCTGCCTCCTGGCCCAGGAGCGGCGGCCACAGGGCCAGCTCACCCTGCCGCTGCAGGGCGGTGGCCTCCACGTCGATCCGGCGGATCACAGTCATGTCCTCGAAGAGGGAGCACAGCTGATCGTCCGTAATGTCCCTGACCCAGAAATCGAACTCCGGGTGGCTGATGCGCTCACCGGACGGGGTGATCAGCTGGACGAGGTCCCCTCCGGATCGGTCAGGGGTTTTCGCGCTTTCAGGGGTTTCCGCGATTCCGGGAGTTCGCGCGTTTTCAGGGGTTTTTGCTCCGCCAGGGCCCGTTTCGTCTGTAGACACGATTGCCGCAACCTTCGTACGTCGTTGACCTGTGGTTTTTGGACTTTTGGCCCCTGCCGCCACCGGCCTTCCGGGCGTCATTGCCCCAGATACTGTGACCCTACTCACAATGCCCACGGGGTACAACCACTGCGGCATTTTTTGCGCATACTGCCCTACCTGGGACCCCTGCACCGTGCTAGCGTTGCGCATTATGCGAGCTTTGGATGGCACTGACACCCGCCTGCTGGCGGCACTGGCGCAGGACCCCCGACGCACCGTGGTGGCCCTCGCGCAAAAGCTCGGCCTGTCCCGCAATACCGTCCAGGCGCGCATGGCCCAACTGGAAAGAAAGCACGTCTTCCTGTCCTTTGAACGGCGCATCAGTCCAGTGGCGTTGGGGTATCCGCTGATGGCCTTCATCTCCGTTCACGTCCAGCAACAGAAACTTGGGCGGCTGGCGGAAGAGATCGCCGCCATTCCCGAGGTTCTGGAGGGGTACGGGCTGACGGGCTCGGCGGACCTGCTGCTGCGCGTCGTCGCCAGGGACGCCGAGGACCTGTTCCGGATCAACGGCAAGATATTGGCCTGCGACGGCGTGGAGCGGGCTGACACCGCGCTGGCGATGGGCGAACTGATCCCCTTCCGGGTTCAGCCCCTGCTGGACCGGGGCTCCGAGGGCGCCTAGCAGCAGCACCTGGAAACGACGCTCCAAGCACGACGGCGGCGGGCAGGGTTATAGGCTGGTTCCAGTCATGTGCCGGGCCGGGAAGGGCCCGGGCCACTCCGCCGGGCGCCCAGCGCCTGTTCCCGAAAGGCTCCCCCTTTGAGCAGTCCCCAGGATCCGTACCAGCAGGGCCCGGCGGGCTACACGCCACAGCAGGTTCGCCAACCGCCCCAGCAGCCGTCCCCGTTCGGACTGCCGGGGGAACCGCCACGGCAGCGGAGCCGGCGGAAGCTGTGGATCATCCTCGGCAGCATCGGCGGGGTGCTGCTCCTGGTGATCCTCGGCGTCGTCATCCTGGTGAACGTGGTGGGAAGCGCCACCAACCAGGCCAGGGGCCTTGCGGACGACTTCACCAGGAAGGTCATCGCCGGTGACAGCTCCCGCGCATACGACGAATACCTTGACCCCGCACTGCAGAAACAGCTCTCCAAGGAGGCCTTCATCTCCGGGGTGAAAAGCCTGGAGATGGACAGCTCCTGCCAGCCCGCCTACAACGACCTGAAGGTGGCCACCGAGAACGGGGTGAAGTCGGCCGAGGTAGTGGGCCAGATCAGCTGCACCGGCAAGAACGTGGACCTCGCGTACCGTTTCGAGGGCACGGACCAGCTTCGCATGACGAACATCAAGCTGCGGCCTGCGGCCTGACTCTTCGGTCACGGAAGAGCCCCCCGCCCCGCAGCTCGCGGGACGGGGGGCTCTTTTTACGCTCCGGAACAGCCCGTCGTGACGCTAGTGGCCGACTGCCTTTTCGGCTCCGATGCCCGTGAGCGAGCGGACTTCCATTTCGGCCTGCTTGGCCGGATCCTCCCGCTTCTTGTCCAGGGTGGTGCCCAGCCAGCCCAGGAAGAAGGCCAGCGGGATGGACACGATGCCCGGGTTGCTGAGCGGGAAGAGGGCGAAGTTGGCGCCCGGGATCATCGAGGTCTTCGCCCCGGAAACCACCGGGGAGAACACGATGAGCAGGATCGCAGCACCCAGGCCGCCATACATGCTCCACACGGCGCCCTGGGTGGTGAACTTCCGCCAGAACAGCGAGTAGATGATGGTGGGCAGGTTGGCCGAAGCAGCGACGGCGAAGGCCAGGGCCACCAGGAAGGCCACGTTCTGGCCGTTGGCGAAGATGCCGCCCAGGATGGCCAGGATGCCGATGACCACCACGGTGCGCCGGGCCACCTTGACCTCAGTGGCAGCGTCAGCCTTGCCCTTGGCGATGACGTTGGCGTAGATGTCATGCGCAAAGGATGCCGCAGCCGTGATGGTCAGCCCAGCCACCACCGCCAGGATGGTGGCGAAGGCGACCGCCGAGATGAAACCGAGCAACAGCGGGCCGCCCAGGTAGAAGGCCAGCAGCGGCGCGGCAGCGTTGACGCCGCCCGGGGCGCCCTTGATGGTGTCCGGACCAACCAGGGCGGCAGCCCCGTAGCCCAGCACCAGGGTGAACAGGTAGAACAGGCCGATCAGCCAGATGGACCAGACCACGGACTTGCGTGCTTCCTTGGCCGTGGGCACGGTGTAGAAGCGCATCAGGACGTGCGGGAGGGCGGCCGTACCCAGGACCAGCGCGAGGCCCAGGGACATGAAGTCCAGCTTGGAGGTGTCGGTCTTGCCGTACTGCAGGCCGGGGTTGAGGACGGCCGGGTTGTTGGCCGTTTCCACGGCGCCGCCCAGGAGGGCGGAGAGGTTGAAGCCGTAGATGGCCAGGACCCAAACGGTCATGACGGCGGCACCTGCGATCAGCAGCATGGCTTTGATGATCTGGACCCAGGTGGTTCCCTTCATGCCGCCGATCAGGACGTACATGATCATGAGGGCGCCGACGACGATGATCACCAGCGCCTGTCCGCCCCAGTCGCTGATGCCCAGCAGGAGGGAGATCAGGCTTCCCGCACCGGCCATCTGCGCCAGCAGGTAGAAGAAGCAGACGGCGAGCGTGGAGATGGCGGCGGCAATCCGGACCGGGCGCTGCTTCAGCCGGAATGAAAGGACATCCGCCATGGTGAATTTGCCGGTGTTGCGCAGCAGTTCAGCCACCAGCAGCAGTGCCACGAGCCAGGCCACCAGGAAGCCAATGGAGTACATGAACCCGTCATAGCCGTTGATGGCGATGGCCCCCGTGATGCCCAGGAAGGAGGCTGCCGACAGGTAGTCACCGGCGATGGCGGTGCCGTTCTGCGAGCCGGTGAACGAGCGCCCGGCGGCATAGTAGTCGGCGGCAGTTTTGTTGTTGCGGCTGGCGCGGAACACGATCACCATGGTCACGGCCACGAACAGGCCGAAGATGCCCATGTTCAAAAGGGTGGTGTCCTTGAGTGCGGCGACATCCACCGCAGCGGGAATTACGATCATTTGTTGGCTCCGCCCACTCGGTTTCCATCCTTATCGAATTCGTGCCCCTCGATCTCGTTCCTGATTTCGGAGGCAATCGGGTCCAGCCGTTTGTTGGAGTAGTGCACGTACCAGCCCGTGATGGCGAACGTCGAGACGAACTGGAGCAGGCCCAGGATCAGGCCGACGTTGATGTTGCCCCAGACCTTGGTGGACATGAATCCCACCGCGTAATCGGCGAGCAGGACATAGGCGAAGTACCACAGCAGGAAGACCACTGCCATGGGGAAGACAAAGCTGCGGTGACGCCTGCGCAATTCCTGGAACTGCCCGGTCGACTGGACTTGCTCGAAGTCCACGGACGCCGCTGCGTCCGGAGTATGGGCATCGTTACCCATCGTTCCTCCTCATTGAGTTGCCGGTACACACCGGGCGGCAGGCCCTGGGACGGAGGCTCTGGCTGGGCCTCCGGACAGGGACACTGCGCAGAGGCACTGCACAGGAACACCGCAGATGTGACACCAATCACTGTGCCTCCCGCCCGCCACCGCTTCCAGCACCTGCCGGGCCACGGTCGCTCAACGGTTGCGATGCTGCGGCAAGCGGCACCCGCCGCTACGCTGGGCACCATGCCGGACTCCCCCCTCCTGACCGCCGCGGCCGTGGCGGTGATCGCCATGGCCATTGCCGTCGTCGTCGGCGTGGGCCTCAAGGTGCTCCGCTCCTTCAGGGACCTGGGCACGGACGCCGAGCGCGCCACCTACCACACGCTCCACGCCGCGTCCCAGGCCGGGCAGCACCTGCGCCGCGGCCTGAACCCGGCCGGCGCCGCGAAAGCCAGCCGCCAGCTGCGCGCCCTCCTGGCCTGCGACGCCCTGGCCATAACGGACACTTCCGGCGTACTCGCCTGGGACGGGACTGCCGAGGACATCAGGCCGCGCCTGATGGAACTGGCCGCCGGGGTCCTTGGGTCGGGCCGCACAGCTGTCCTCTCCGCAGGCGCGGACGGAACCGGCGGCCGCCTTGCCGGCGTGATCGCCCCGGTCCGGGCCGGCACCCGCATCGTGGGCACTGTAGCCGCCTTCGCTCCTTCCGCCGGGGCGGGGCTGGTCAGGGCCACGGGGGAAGTGGCTGACTGGGTGGCGGTCCAGGTGGAACTCGCCGAACTGGACGCATCCCGGACGCTGCTGATGGAAGCAGAAGTCAGGGCGCTGCGGGCCCAGATCAGCCCGCACTTCATCTACAACTCGCTCAACGCCATCGCGTCCTTCATCAACACCGATCCGGAGCGGGCCAGGGAGCTGGTGGTGGAGTTCGCGGACTTCACCCGCTACTCCTTTCGAAGGCACGGCGATTTCACCACGCTTGCCGAGGAGCTCCGCTGCATCGACCGCTACCTGCTCCTGGAGCGTGCCCGGTTCGGCGACCGTGTCCAGGTCAGCCTGCGCGTTGCACCGGAAGTACTCAGCACCGTCATCCCGTTCCTCAGCCTTCAGCCGCTGGTGGAGAACGCCGTCCGGCACGGGCTCGAGGCGAAGGCAGGACCAGGACACATCAGCATTACCGCGGAGGACGCCGGGGCCTTTGCCGAGGTCACCATCGAGGACGACGGCGTGGGGATGGATCCGGAGCAGCTCCGGTCGGTGCTGGCGGGCCACACCGACGGGGACCACGTGGGGCTGCGGAATGTGGATGCCCGCCTCCGCCAGGTTTACGGCAACGACCACGGGCTGGTGGTGGAAACAGCGCCGGGCGAGGGAACGCTGATCACCATGCGGGTGCCAAAGTCCCAGCCCGGGCATGATGCGTGAAGCGGGCACTGCAGCTGGAAGTACCCTAGGAGCATGATTAACGTCCTCGTCGTTGATGATGAGCTGCCCGCCGTAGAGGAGCTGGCCTTCCTGCTGGGCAGGGACGAACGCATCGGAAAGGTGTTGCGGGCGACGTCCGGCGCTGAAGCACTCACAGCCCTGTCCGCCGGAAGCATCGACGCTGTCTTCCTGGACATCCACATGGCCGCGGTGTCCGGCCTGGACATCGCCGCCGCCATTGCCCGGAGCAGCAATCCCCCGGCCGTTGTGTTTGTCACCGCCGACGAGGACCATGCCCTGGCGGCGTTCGAACTCGCCGCCGTGGACTATCTGCTCAAGCCGGTGCGTGCCGAGCGGCTGGCCCGCTCCGTGGGGCGGATCAGTGAACTGCGCGACGGCGGCGCGGCACCTGAGATGATCACGGTGGACCAGGGCGGCACCACCAGGATGATCCGCCGCGACGACGTCACTTATGTGCAGGCCCAGGGGGATTACGCCCGGCTGCACACCGCCGATGCAAGCTATCTCATCCGGGTGCCGCTGGCCGACCTTGAACAGCAATGGGCCGACGCCGGGTTTATCCGCACCCACCGCTCTTACCTGGTGGCACTGAAGCACGTGTCCTCGATGAAGCTGGCGGCTGACGGGCCGCGCGTGACAGTGGCCGGCGCGGGCCTTCCCATCAGCCGGCGCCACCTGCCGACTGTGCGGGAGAAGCTGGAGGCCACCAGGATCAGGCCGCACGCATGACCCGGGTTCGGGTCACGGCCCCGCGGGCTTCTGCCGGCACCCCGGTCCGCGGCGCGCCGCGCCCGCACGAGTCGCGGGAAGCCGCCCAGGACTCGGACGTGGGGCAGGTATTCGTTCGCTCCCTGATCAGATCCCAGCTGCGGCTGGCCCTGGTGGTGGCGGGCGGCTTCCTGCTGATCCTTGCCGCATTCCCATTGATCCTGGTGGCGGTTCCCGGCCTGGCCGAGACCCGGATCGCCGGCATCCCCTTCGGCTGGCTCCTGCTGGGTGCCGGGATCTACCCGGTGATCGGTTTGAGCGCCTGGCTGTACGTCAGGACTGCGGCGCGCAACGAAGCGCGGTACCGGGACCTGGCGGGTGAACAGTGAGGCACGGGTGAACGCCGGAGTCGCCCTGGCTGCGGTAGCGGTGGTGTCCCTCGCCACGGCCGTTATCGGCTTCTACGGGCTGCGGATCTCACGCACCACAGGGGACTTCTACGTTGCCTCGCGTACGGTGCGGCCCTGGTGGAACGCGTCGGCGATCGGCGGCGAGTACCTGTCGGCCGCGAGTTTCCTGGGCGTGGCCGGGCTCATCCTGCTGTCCGGGACCGACGCACTCTGGTTCCCCGTGGGATACACTGCCGGCTACCTGATGCTGCTGCTTTTCGTCGCCGCCCCGCTGCGCCGTTCGGGCGCCTACACCATCCCGGACTTTACCGAGTCCCGGCTCTCGTCCCGGATGGTCCGGCGGGTCACCAGCCTGGTGGTGGTCATGGTGGGGTGGCTGTATATCGTGCCGCAGCTCCATGGGGCCGCCCTGACCATCCGTATCGCCACGGGCCTGCCGTCCTGGGTGGGTTCCGTGGCGGTCGTGGTGGTGGTGTGCCTTACCGTGGCGGCGGGCGGGATGCGGTCCATCACCTTTGTCCAGGCGTTCCAGTACTGGCTCAAGCTGACAGCCCTGGCCGTGCCCATCCTGTTCATCATCTTCGTGCTGGCCGGCAACGGGGCCGCGCCGCAATCCCCGCCGGCAGTCAACCCCACGCATCTGGCGCCGGCCGGGCTCTACCAGAACGTCTCCCTGCTGGTGGCGCTGCTGTTCGGTACCCTGGGGCTGCCGCACGTGCTGGTCCGTTTCTACACCAATCCGGACGGGCACTCGGCGCGCCGCACCACGCTGATCGTCCTGGGACTGCTGTCCGTGTTCTACCTCTTTCCCACTGCCTACGGCCTGGTGGCCCGCATGTACGCCCCGGACCTGGCCCGCTCGGGGCAGCCGGACGCCATGGTCCTGCGGCTGCCCGGCGAACTCGTTGGCGGGACGCCGGGCGACCTGCTCTCCGCCCTGGTGGTGGCCGGGGCCTTCGCCGCGTTCCTGTCCACAACCTCCGGACTGGTGGTGTCCCTGGCAGGCGTCATCAGCCAGGACATCCTGGGCGGCAGCGTCCGCGGGTTCCGGCTCGCCGCCGTGGTGTCCGCCGTCGTCCCCCTTGGCTTTGCCCTCATGACCGGGTCCCTGGCACTCGCCGGCAGCGTGGGCCTGGTCTTCGCCTTCACCGCCTCCACGGTGTGCCCGGTCCTGCTGCTTGGCATCTGGTGGCGCGGCCTGACAGATGTCGGGGCCATCGCGGGCATGCTGACCGGCGGGGTGCTGTGCGGCGGCGCGATGATCGCAGGCTCGGTGTCCGGTTCGGGCCTGACGCCGGCGTGGCTCGCCCAGCCTGCGGCCTGGAGCGTGCCCGCCGCCTTCGCCGTCATGGTCATTGTGTCCAGGGCCACCGCGCACCGGATCCCCGCCACGATGCCGCGGATCATGACCCGCCTTCACACCCCGGAGCGGCCGCTGGCAACCGAACGGTGATCGGGAGGACAATAACGCCATGTCCATCGAGGACGGCGGTACGTCCCACCAGCAGGGTGCGGTTCCGGCCTCCGTGCGGGCGCAGTTGCTCGCCACGGAACACTGGGGCCTGCTCGCATCCCGCAGCACCGCGCAGAGCGAGGTGCTGACCCGGATCAGCATGTTCCTCACTTTCACGTCGGCAAGCCTGGTCAGCGTGGCGCTGGTGGGCCAGGCTACGGGATTTTCGGATGCCTTTGTCCTGCTGGCCGTGGCTGTCCTGTTCATCGACGCGGCGATCGGGCTCCTGACCCAGCTCCGGGTGATGAACGTGGCCTACGAGGACCTGATGTACGTCACCGCCATGAACAGGCTGCGGGCCGCCTACGTGGACCTTGACCCGGGCGTGGCACCTTACCTGATGGCGGCGCACCACGACGACCAGGCCGGTTCCAGGCAGACCTACTACTTCTTCGGCAACGAGAGCAACTTTGGCCATGTGGCCGGCAGCAGCATGATCTTCATGACGACGGCGAACGCAGCCTTGATTGCCATTCTGACGGGCCTGCTGGTGACGCTGGCGGGCGCCGGAACGGCAGGGGGCACAGCGGCGGGCGCTGTGTGCGGCGCCGGGTTCCTGGCTTTGTCCGTCGCGCGCGGGGGCTGGCGATACCATGATCTGTGGCGCCGTTATACGCCGCTATCCCCCACTCCGCCGCCGGACGGCGACTAGCGCCCCTGGTGGCCGTGACCAGTCAGTCGATGGCGGCCATCAGCTCGACGACGCGGTCCAGGAACGCGTCCACCTGCGATTCCTCGTAGCCATCACGGCCGACTGCCGGGCGGAAGACGGCCCGGCGTACGCTGTCCACGCTCAACGGCTTGTCCTGTTCGAGGTAGGCAACAAGTTCGCGGCAGAGCCGGTCGACGTCGTCCGTGTTGTAGCTGCGGGCGTTCTTCCTGGTGGGCCGGCGGAAGCGGTCGCCGTCCGGCCGGTGCAGCCGCCCGCGCAGGATGCCGGACAGGTTCCCGATTTCACGGAGCCAGGCTTCCTCACCGTGGGCCGCAATCAGCTCATCCCGCTCCCTGCGGGCGAAGGCATCCTCGAGCCGGTCCAGTGCGGCGTCCACGATGGCAGCGGAGTAGCCGCCCTTGATGGGGTCGAAGGATACGGCCCGCACATCGGCGCTGTTGATGGGGTCGGTTGCGGCTTCAGGCGATTCCAGGGAGACGCGCGCCCGCTGCAGGAACTCGTCCACCTGCCTGGCGTTGTACCCGTACTCATTGCGCTGCACGCGCTCAAAGGACGCAGGGATCTGCCGATGAATGTCCAATGCCACTTCGATTCCTTCAGTGCTCTTCAGCCGTGATGCTTCCGCACCAGTTTAGGATGCCGGTTTTGGTTCAGCCGTCCAGGCGGCTTCCGGGTCGGATGCGCGGGTCCGCCGGCCGGATGGGGTTATGCGCTGGCCACAAGACCGAAAAGGATGAAGGCCACCGGTGAGGCGAACACGATGGAGTCCAGCCGGTCCATCACTCCCCCGTGTCCGGGCAGGATGCTGCTCATGTCCTTGACGCCCAGTTCACGCTTGACCATGGATTCGGCGAGGTCCCCGGCGGTGGCCGCGGCCACGGTTCCCACGGCCAGCACCACGCCTACCCACCACGGCTTGTCCAGCACGAAGAGGGCTGCCAGGATGCCGATCAGTATGGCGCCCCCCGCCGACCCCGCGAAACCCTCCCAGGATTTCTTCGGACTGATCTTCGGCGCCATGGGGTGCTTGCCGAGGGACGCACCCACCAGGTAACCGAAAGTGTCGTTGGAGACCACCAGCAGCAGCATGACGGCGATCTCCCACGCTCCGATCGGGGCAACGCCGCCGGGCCAGAGCCCCAGCGGCGTTGTGCCGGCCGCATGCAGCGGCAGTGCGGCGAAGCTGATGAAGAACGGTACCCAGCCCAACGTGAAGACGCCGGCGAAAATACTGTTTGCCGATCCGGCGGCACTTTCAATCGATCGCCAGAGCAGGACCGCCACGGCGCTGAGCAGCAGGGTAAACAGTTGGGTCTCGATGCCGCCGAAGTAGGCGGCGAACGGCATGGCCACGGTGCCGGTCATGACCGGCACAATGGGCATCCTGGTCCCGTTGTGTTCCAAAGCCCGGTAGATTTCCCACACGCCAAAGACAGCGAAGGCCGTGACGATGGCTACGAAAACCAGCGGGAGGAACAGCAGGCCGCCCAGAACGGCCAGCAGCATGGCCAGGCCCACCACGACGGCGGCCGGCAGGTTCCGCCCGGCCTTTGGTGTCGGGTTGCTCCTGGGCTGCTTCCCCCTTGTGCGCGCCCTGGGTGCGGGGGCCTGATCTGCCTGACCCATCAGACTTCGAGCAGCTCTGCTTCCTTGCGCTTGAGCAGTTCGTCGATGCCGTCCACATGTGCCTTGGTAAGGCTGTCCAGTTCCTTTTCGGCGCGGGTGCCTTCGTCTTCGCCGGCCTCGCCGTCCTTGACCAGGCGGTCCAGGGTCTCCTTTGCCTTGCGGCGGATGTTGCGGATGGAGATCTTGGCGTCTTCGCCCTTGGTCTTGACGATCTTGACGTATTCCTTGCGGCGTTCCTTGGTCAGTTCCGGGATGGTGATACGGATGACGTTACCGTCGTTGGACGGGTTGGCGCCGACCTCGGAGTCGCTGAGCGCCCGCTCGATGTCGCGCATCGCGGTCTTGTCGAACGGGGTGATCAGGATGGTACGGGCGTCCGGGATGGCAAAGGAGGCCAGCTGCTGCAGCGGCGTGGGTGAGCCGTAGTAGTCCACCAGGACCTTGTTGTAGAGGCCCGGGTTTGCCCTGCCGGTACGGACCGCAGCGAAGTCTTCCTTGGCTACCTCTACGGCCTTGTCCATTTTTTCTTCGGCTTCGAGCAAGGTTTCTTCGATCACGGTCTCTCCTGACGGTTCTGGTGCAGTCCGGGGCGCCGGTTCCATGCACTCACGTGGTTCTTTGTTGCCGTTTCCGTCCCCGCCGGAGGCAGGGACGGAACTGTCCTGAAAACATCCTAGCCGCAGCTAGGCGGTGACCAGCGTGCCGAGCTTTTCGCCAAGGATGGCGCGGGTGACGTTTCCTTCCCCTTCCATGCCAAAGACCACCATGGAGAGGCTGTTGTCCTTGCACATGGTCATGGCCGTCTGGTCCATGACGCGGATGTCACGGCGGAGCGCGTCGTCGTAGCTGAGGGTTTCCAGGCGTTCCGCGGTGGGGTCCTTCTTGGGGTCTGCGGTGTAAACAGCGTCCACACCGCTCTTGGCCATGAGGACCACGTCGGCGTGGACTTCCAGGGCGCGCTGCGCCGCCACGGTATCGGTGGAGAAGTAGGGCAGGCCCGCACCGGCACCGAAAATGACAACGCGGCCCCTTTTCCATGTGCCGGATGGCGCGGCGCGGGATGTAGGCCTCGGCAACCTGCCCCATGGTGATGGCACTCTGGACGCGGGTTTCCACGCCTGCCTGCTCCAGGAAATCCTGCAGTGCCAGGCAGTTCATGACCGTTCCCAGCATCCCCATATAGTCGGCGCGGGAGCGGTCCATGCCGCTCTGGGACAGTTCCGCGCCGCGGAAGAAGTTTCCGCCGCCCACCACAACGGCCACTTCCACCTGCGGGACCGCCGCCGCGATCTGCTTGGCAACGTCGCGGACGGTCTCGGGGTCGACACCCAGCTTCCCACCGCCGAAGACCTCGCCGGAAAGCTTCAGGAGGACCCGCCGCTTGCTCTTCTCGGAATGGATGTCAGTGTTGACGGCTTCCATGATGCCTTCCCGTTGTTGACTCTGAAAAAAGGGTATCCTGCCGGGTCCGGTGGTCGGAACCGGCCGTGCTTCACGTCGATTGTGCGCATGCAAAAGGGGCGGCCACCGAAGTGGCCACCCCCTTGCAGTACCGGCTAGGAGCCGACGCGGAAACGCGAGAAGGCGGTTCCCTTGACACCGGCCTCTTCGAGGACCTGTGCCACAGACTTCTTTGCGTCCTTTGCGAATGCCTGGTCAACCAGGACCTCGCCCTTGTAGAAGCCCGTCACGCGGCCTTCCACAATCTTGGTGAGGGCAGCTTCGGGCTTGCCCTCGGCCTTGGCGGTCTCTTCCGCGATGCGGCGCTCGGACTCGACGAGCTCGGCAGGAACGTCCTCACGGGTGAGGTAGTTCGGAGCCATGGCGGCGATGTGGACAGCGACATCGTGGGCGGCGGTGGTGGCGGCTTCGCCTTCACCGTCGACAGCGAAAAGCACGCCGACCTGGGCCGGGAGGTCCTTGGAGGTCTTGTGCAGGTAAGCGTCGACCGTTGCACCCTCAACGCGGGAGATGCGGCGGACAACAACCTTCTCACCCAGGACCGCGCCCTCTTCGATGACGACCTCGGACAGCGGCTTGCCGTCGACCTCGGTGGCGAGCAGGGTTTCGAGATCGGCAGCGCCGGACTCGACGGCAACGGCCAGGACCTTGTCGGCGAGCTGGATGAACTTGTCAGCCTTGGCAACGAAGTCGGTCTCGCAGTTGACCTCGATCATGACGCCGACGCCGTTGCTGACCTTGGCGGCCACGAGGCCTTCAGCGGTGGAACGGCCTTCACGCTTGGTAGCGCCCTTGAGGCCCTTGATGCGGATGATCTCGATGGCCTTCTCGGCGTCACCGTTGGCTTCGTCAAGAGCCTTCTTGACGTCCATCATGCCGGCGCCGGTGCGCTCGCGCAGGGCCTTGATGTCCGCGGCAGTGTAGTTCGCCATGTGAACCCCTCTGTCTAGAAATGTGTGGTGGTGTACGGACCGACAGGACGGCGGCCCACGGGGTGGGCTGCCATCCTGTCAGCAGCTCCGGCTGCGGACAGCGCGGAGAATCCGGATTTAAGTGTGTTACTTGGCGTCTTCGGCGGGAGCTTCGGCGGCAGCCGGGGCTTCCTCGGCGGCCGGAGCAGCTTCTTCGACAGCCGGAGCAGCTTCTTCGGCAGCAGGAGCTTCAGCGGCTTCTGCCTTGCTGCCTTCGAGGAGCTCGCGCTCCCACTCGGCCAGCGGCTCTTCCGGAGCTTCGGTGGCGCCCGTGCCGCGGTTGTTGCGGGCGATCAGGCCCTCTGCAACGGCGTCGGCCACAACACGGGTCAGGAGGTTCACGGAGCGGATGGCGTCGTCGTTGCCCGGGATCGGGAAGTCGACTTCGTCCGGATCGCAGTTGGTGTCCAGGATGGCCACAACCGGGATGTTCAGCTTCTTGGCCTCGTCAACGGCGAGGTGTTCCTTCTTGGTGTCAACGACCCAGAGCACGGACGGAGCCTTGGTCAGGTTGCGGATACCGCCCAGGTTGGTCTCCAGCTTGGTGAGCTCGCGCTTGAGGAGCAGCAGCTCCTTCTTGGTGTACGCGGAACCGGCGACGTCGTCGAAGTCGATCTCTTCGAGTTCCTTCATGCGCTGGATGCGCTTGGCGACCGTCTGGAAGTTGGTCAGCATACCGCCGAGCCAGCGCTGGTTGACGTAGGGCTGGCCCACGCGGGTTGCCTGCTCGGCAATTGCTTCCTGGGCCTGCTTCTTGGTGCCGACGAAGAGCACGGTGCCGCCGTGGGCAACAGTGGCCTTGACGAATTCGTAGGCGCGGTCGATGTAGGACAGCGACTGCTGAAGGTCGATGATGTAGATGCCGTTGCGCTCGGTGAAGATGAAGCGCTTCATCTTCGGGTTCCAACGGCGGGTCTGGTGTCCAAAGTGAACGCCGCTGTCAAGCAGCTGGCGCATGGTTACGACGGGCATTCCGACGCTCCTTATTTTCCGGCAGGTCATTCATGAGAAAACCCGGAGGCTTCTTACCCTGCCAATAGTTGACGGTTGAATAGCGTGGCCCGGACGGGCCGTGCTCCTGGCATCCACCGCACTTCCCATCAGGACGGAACCTGACCGCAGGAAGCGCGATCCTCCATGGACGACGCCGGGGCGTTGGCTGCCGGAGGGCTGGATGCGCGTAGTCAGCCGCCGCTCCCCCACACTCCTGAATGAGATGTGCCGACGCAATCCGGACAGGGTCATGCACCTTTGGGGGTGAACCACTGGGACGGGAAGCGTTGAGGGCGCAGCAAACTGCTCCATCAAGTGTACTACAGGCGCCCCCGCCCGTCGGACCGGAATCCGCTGCCCGGAAGGATCCTCCGAAAGCAGCACGGTTGTCCACATAGGCGGAATCGGCCCTGCCGGTACAGGGCGCAGCCGGGCAGGCTGGCGGCATGAAACCATCAGTCCTCCTGGCCGCGCTCCTGCTGCTGCCGGCGTCCGTGGCCTCCGCGTCGCAGGCCCATCCCTCCGGCGTCATCTCCTCCGGCCAACCCTCCTTGAACCAGCAGAAGAGCACGACGCCGGCTGGCCAGGCAGGCGCCAGGCCTTCCTGGCAGTGGCCGCTGTCACCGCGCCCGCCGGTGCTGCGCGGTTTCGATCCCCCGCCGAAGCCCTGGCTCAGCGGGCACCGCGGCGTTGACCTGGGCTTCGCCGCAGCCGGGACCCAGGTCACTTCCCCGTCGGCGGGAACAGTAAGCTTCGTGGGCGTGGTGGTGGACCGGCCCGTGATCACCATCGATCATGGCGGCGGGCTTCGGAGCAGTTTCGAACCGGTGGAAAGCACCCTGGCGGCGGGGGCACCCGTGGCTGCGGGCGAGGTGATCGGGACCGTGCTGCCGGGACACTGTCCGGCGGCACAATGCCTGCATTGGGGAGTCCGGGAAGGCGAGGAATACGTCAATCCGCTGCAGTTCGTCCTGGACCTCCGCCCGTCCATCCTGCTTCCGCTGCCCGGCCCGCCGTAACCTGGCGGGCGGGCATCGCCGCTTAAACGATGGCCGAGATGCCTGTGATGGCCCGTCCCGTCACCAGGGTGTTGATTTCGGCCGTGCCCTCGTAGGAGTAAATTGCCTCGGCGTCGGCAAAGATCTTGGCCATTTCGAAGTCGGTCACGATCCCGTTGCCGCCAAGGATGCCGCGGCCCAGCGCCACACTGTCCCGCATGCGCGCGGTGGCGAAGGCCTTGGCCAATGCGGATTGTTCATCCCTGGCCACGCCCGCGTCCTCCAGTTGTGAGAGGCGGACCATCATCCCCATGGAGCTGACGGTGTTGCCCAGGATCCGGACCAGCTGGTCCTGGATGAGCTGGAAGGAGGCCAGGGGCCTGCCGAACTGGTGGCGCTCCACGGCGTAGCGGCGGGCAACGTCGAACGCTGCCAATTGGAGTCCAACGGCCTGCCAGGCGACAGCCAGGCGCGTGACCTTGAGTACTTTATTGACGTCGCGGAAGCTGTTGGCGTGCGCAAGCTTGAAGTGGTCCGGGACCTCAACGTCCGTCAGGACAATGTCGGCGTTCTGCACGGTACGCAGCGAGATCTTGTTCTCGATCTTTGTTGCACTGAACCCGGCCAGCGTGGTGTCCACCAGGAAGCCCTTGACCTGGTTGTCCGCCACGTCCCGGGCATACACCACCACCCAGTCCGAGAAGGTGGCGTTGCCGATCCACCGCTTGGCCCCGTTGAGGATCCAGCTGTCACCGTCTTTCCGTGCGGTGGTACGGGTTCCGCCGGCGACGTCGCTGCCGCCCAGCGGCTCGGTCAGGCCGAAGGCGCCGATCTTCTTCAGGCCGTAGATGTCGGGAAGCCACTCGTCCTTCTGCTCCTGGGACGCCAGCAACTCAATGGAACCGGTGAACAGCCCGTCGTGCACGCCCAGGAAAGTGGCGATGGAGGCGTCGGCACGTGTGAGCTCCGCGTGCAGCATGCCCGCGAAGAGGTTGGAGTACCCCTGCCGGCGGACGGGGCTCATCAGGTCCAGGCCGGCGAGCTTCGGCACCAGGTCCATGGGGAACTCGCCGCGGTTCCAGCAGTCCACCGCAATGGGCCTGACTTCCTGCGCCAGGAACCCGCGGACTTCGGCGAGCCGGTCCTGCTCCTTTCCGGAGAGAAGCTGCTCGAAGGCGAAGAAGTCGCCGTCGGCGTAGGGAAGTTCGTGGGGATCGGCTGCGGAGGTGGCCATGGGTACCTTCTTTGATGTTCAGCGCTGACCATGCCGCGGTGCGGAACACGGAATGTTACTGGTCAGTAACATATCGCAGGGGCTCGGGTTAACCAAGAAACCGCGGCCAACGGAAATCGTTGGCCGCGGTTGTCGATGGGCGGTAGGGCTACTCGGACTTGAACCGAGGACCTTAGGATTATGAGTCCCGCGCTCTAACCAGCTGAGCTATAGCCCCAGATCCCGCCGAGCACCTGTGCAAACGCCACGCTCGGGCAGGGCAGAAACACTCTAGCAAACCCGGGAAAGGGTTCAGACCACTTTGTCCTCATAACCGGCACCGCGGTACAGGTCCTCGAAGGTCTGGAGCGTTCCCTGGATGCTGTGGGGCTCCACCAATTGCCGGCTGGCACGGCCCATGGCGCGCTGTTCTTCCCTGGGCAGCTCCAGGACCTGCGTGATCTTTTTGGCGAGGTCGTCACTGTCGTTGGGGGTGAAAAGGTACCCGTTCTCACCATCGCGCACCAGGTGCGGCAGCGCCATGGCATCCGCAAGGACCACCGGAGTGGAGGCGGACATCGCTTCCAGGGTCACCAGGGACTGGAGTTCCGCGGTTCCGGGCATGCAGAACAGGTCCGCCCGGATGTAGGCCTTACGCAGTTCCTCGTCGCTGGCAAGGCCCAGGAATTTCACCCGGCTGCTGAGTCCAAGCCGCCGCACCAGGTCCTCCAGGGCAGGACGGACTTCGCCGCCGCCCACGACCTCCAGGTGCACGTTCAGCTCCGGCGGTGTCTTGCTGATGGCCTGGATGAGGACGTCCACGTGCTTTTCTTCCGCCAGGCGTCCGGCGAACAGCACCGTGGGGTTGGCATGCGGCTCGATGTGCTCGCCCGGCTGCAGCTCGTAAGCCGAGGAGTCGATGCCGTTGGACAACGGGAGGACCTTTCGCAGGAAGGCATGCTCATGCATGGCCCGGGCTGCCAGGGGCGTGGGGGTGGTCACCACATCCGCCTGGCCCATGACCTTGCCCATGTCCTTCCAGGAAATCCGGCCAATGATGTCCTTGAACCACTGCGGGAACGGCAGGAAGGGGTTGAGGTTTTCGGGCATGAAGTGGTTGGTGGCGATGATCCGGACGCCGCGCTTTACTGCCTCATAGAGCACATGCTCGCCGATCATGTAGTGACTTTGGATGTGCACCACATCGGGCTTGACCCGGTCAAACAGCAGGCTGATTTCTTTCTTGATTTCCCAAGGAAAGCAGAGGCGGAAGGTCTCGTGGGTGAACGCCCTGTGCGAGCGGAGCCGGTGCACGGTTGCTTCCTCGCGGAACTCGGTGAAGCTCTTGCCCTTGTTGTCGCGGGACGCCAGGACATGGACGTTGTGGCCCCGGGCAGTCATTCCCTTGGCAAGCCGGTATCCGAACTGGGCCGCGCCGTTGACATCCGGCGGATAGGTGTCCGCCGCGATCAGGATGGTCAGGGGACGCTGGTCGGCTGGCGTGGTCATATGGAGTACTCCTGATGGTCACGGTGCGGACAGCGTGGAACTGACAGCACGGTTGGCCGCTGGCGCAGGGGCGCCGGGCTTCGTGGAATTGCTGGGCTTGTTGGGGAACGGGCTAGTGGGACGCCCTGCCGGCGGCCTTCCGCGCGTCCTTCTTGCGCTTGGTAACCTCCGGATGGTGCCGGGAAAGGGCGATAACCCCAACGATAGCAAGGCAGGCAGCCGTTGCCATCGCTATCGCCATGACGGCATGGACGTCGGGCCGCAGTTCGCCCAAGATGATGATGCCGATGGCAATGCCCACCATGGGGTCGATGACCGTAAGCCCGGCGATCACCAGGTCCGGCGGGCCGGTGGAGTACGCGCTCTGCACGAACCAGGACCCCAGGCCGCCTGCCGCGACGATGGCCACCACCGAGTACCACTGGACGTTCAGCAGGAAGAGGCCGTTGGGGTCCAGAAGGTGCTTGCCGATGATCCTGGTCAGGACCGCAACGAAGCCGAACAGGACCCCGGCGCCGAGGATGTAGACGAACGCGTTCATGCGGTGCCTGAACATTGCGGCCGACGTGCCGAACAGCCCCACCGCCAGTGCAAGCAGCAGCACGATGGTCAGCTCGTCCTCCAGGCTGACGTGATGGCTCTCCTGGGTCACGTTGACCGCAAGGAGGACAAAGAGCGCCGAGCCCGTGACGCAGGCGCCGATGGACACGGCGGTGGCACGGTTGATGGTCAGGTCCTGGTCCCGGGCGTTGACCACGGTGGTGATCACCAGGGCGATGGCGCCGATGGGCTGGACCACCGTGAGCGGGGCGGAGACCAGGGCCACGGCGTTCAGTGCCATTCCGGCGCACAGCAGCAGGAGCCCGAACATCCAGCGCGGACTGCGCAGGAGGCGCAGGAAACCGTTGGAACTCAGGGCAAGCCCGCCGGTGTCGGCTTTAACGGCACTGCCCTGGCGTTGGGCGCCCAAGGCCAGGCAGCAGGCGCCAAGGACCGCCAGGCCGACGGCAAGCCACACCATCAGCCGTTCCCGCCGTCGTGCTGTTTCTGCTCCCTGCCCTTTCGCAGGATGGCCCAGAAGTAGTTGTACGCGGCGATCCAGTGTCCAATCAGGCCCAGGCCCAGCACCACCCAGGCTGCGGCGAAGAGTTGGCCAGAGAAGCCTGTGTCGAGGCGGGAAAGGACCAGCAGCGGCGTTCCGAGGAGCAGCAGTCCGGTCCTCACCTTGCCCACCACGCTGACGGGGAGGTCCGGGTGGCCGTGGAAGAAGGAGAGTGTCAGGACCAGCAGGACGGCGTCGGGGATTACCAGCGCGGCCAGGTACAGCCAATGCACGACGCCGGCAATCACCAGGGTGGACGCCACGGCCAGCAGGGCCAGCCGGTCGGCGATGGGGTCAAGGACCCTTCCCAGCTTGGAGGTCTGGTCGAACCGGCGGGCAATGTAGCCGTCAATCCAGTCCGTCCCGGCCATGACCGCCAGGACGATCACTCCGGCGCCGTATTCCTTTTGGGCCAGGACGAGCCACATGAACAGCGGGACACCCATGAACCGCACGACGGTGAGCAGGTTGGGGATGGTGAACACGAGGTCGCGGTCCACCTGCGGACGGCCGGGGCGGGCACCTGCACCAATGAACTTCACCCTCCCCCTCTCCTTCCTGCTGCGCCGCGTCGCGGTCTTTCGGTTATGCGTTGCCTGCCGGAACGTCGTTCGCCGGGACAGGGACTAGTTGGAGCGGAGCAGCTTTCGGAGGAGGACCACCAGGACGGTCCCGGCCGCCGCGAACGCTGCCAGCGGCTTCCAGCGCCTGGACAGGTCCGTGGATCCGGACAACGCCGCGAGCCTCTGCCCCGCCGCATCCACACCGCGCTGCGCCAGTACCTGGCCCTCGCGGGCTTTGACCTGGGCGGCGGCCAGCAGGTAGCGGGCCTGGGTCTTTACATCCAGCTCCGTGTCCAGTTCATCGCGGACCTCGGTGAGGTGGTGGCGACGCTGGCTCAAGCGGCGCACCAGCTCGGGCTCGGAGGCGTGCGGGAATTCCTGGTCGTGCTCCGCGGACTTTGCTGCCTTCTCGGCCTTTGCCTTGGCAGCTGCTTCGGCCTTGGCTGCCTTCGCCGCCTTGGCCTCCGGGCTCTCAGGATCCAGGACAGCCGGGTTAAAGGCGGAGCCTTCCCTGGCGACGCCGATATCGTGCCTGATGCCGCGGATGGTTTCCTCCGGCATCAGCGGCATGGCCTTCTTGAACCGCGCGAGGCCAACCAGTCCGCCGACGAGGGCTATCAGCAGGAAGGCAGCGGAGACCAGGAGGGCTGCCAGCCAGGCGGGCATGATGGTGGCCAGCCCCATGATGGCTGCGACGATCAGGCCGACCACCAGGAACGCCAGGAAGAGGAGCGCCACGGCGAAGAAGGCCGCGGCCACCCCCACCTGGATTCCCTTGCGCTTGAGTTCGATCTTGGCGAAGGCGATCTCGTCATTGAGCTGGCGGGGGGCCAACCGGAAAAGGAGTCTTGCCGTCCCGGGCAGCGCAGTGATTCGCAATCCCGGGCTGGTACGCCCGCTGTGACGTCCGCTCATCGGTTCCGCCTTACTGGTCTCATGGGTGGATACTGCTTCCGTTTGCTGGGAAATGTGCAGCCGCACAGTCCACGCCACCAAAACTACCATTCAGGTTCAGGGCGAACTTGGGGGCTTGCCGGACGGCGCGGCCTACAACGCTGCAAAAACAGTCCTGGCCGGGCCTAGGATTGTTTCCCGTGACCAATCCCCCCAATCCGGGCGACCTGCTGAGCCGCCGCCGGAAGCTCTTGTACATCCTCCTTCTGGGCGCCCTCACTGCCCTCGGTCCGTTCACCATCGACCTGTACCTCCCTGCCTTTCCCGCGCTGGAGGCAAGCCTGGGGGTGACCGAGGCCCAGGTCCAGCTCACCCTGGCAGGCACTACGGTCGGTTTTGCGTTCGGTCAGCTGGTGGTGGGTCCCTTCAGCGACAAGTTCGGCCGCAGGACCCCGCTGATCCTGGCCACGGCACTGCACATCGCCGCGTCCCTGGGCGCTGCCCTGTCAACGGACATCACCACGTTGGGGATCTTCCGGGTCCTGATGGGAGTCGGTGCCGCCGGCGGCGGCGTGGTGGCCATGGCCATGGTGCGTGACCTGTTCTCCGGGTATGCCATGGTGCGGATGTTCTCCCGGATGTCCCTGGTCAACGGGCTGGCACCCATCCTTGCCCCCGTCATCGGCTCACAACTGCTCCTGGTGATGCCGTGGCCCGGCATCTTCGTGTTCCTGGCCGTGTACGGGACGTTGGTGATCGTGGCCGCCCTGCTCCTGGTGCGCGAAACCCTTCCGCCGGAGAAACGGGGCCAGAGCGGCATGACGGCCCGGCAGCGCTACAAGTCGCTCTTCAGCGACCGGATCTTCGTGGGGCTGCTGATGGTGGCCGGCTTCAACTTCGGTGGCCTCTTCACCTACCTCTCCGCCTCGCCCTTTCTCTTCCAGGATGTGTTTGGCTTCTCCGCCCAGCAGTACGGGCTGCTGTTCGGCATCAATTCCCTGGGTATCGTGGCCGGCGTGCAGACCAGCGCGCGGCTCATCAGGATCGTCCCGCCGCAATGGATCCTGGCCGGAGCTACTGCCTGGATGTTCCTGATGGCCCTGCTGATCGTGGTCTTCGACCGGATGGGCCTGGGGCTGTGGGGCGTCATGGTCCCGCTGTGGTTCTACATCATGGGCACCGGCTTCATGTTCCCCTGTGTGCAGGTGCTGGCCCTGGCCGGCCATGCCGGCCAGGCCGGGACTGCTGCATCGCTGCTGGGTGCGGCCACGTTCCTCACGGCCGGACTGATCTCCCCCGTGGTGGGCTGGCTCGGCATCACCAGCGCCGCGCCGATGGGCGCGGTGCAGGCGGCATGCATCCTGGTGGCCATTGCCGCACTCTGGCTGGTGGTCCGGCCGCGCACTGTTCCTTCGATCCACTGAGCGCCTAAAAACCACTGAGCGCCAGCTTTCTATTGAAAGGCCGTTCCATGAGCCGCACACCGCACCGCAACGGAAGGGGACTTTTCCTCGGGGCGGTGCTTGGCGCCGTCGTCGGCTACTTTGCCGGCCGCGCCCTTGGCAACCCTGCCATGGGTATCGTCCTGGGGCTGCTGGCCGGCGCCGCCCTCCTGTACCGGGTGAATCCGGGACGCCGGGACCGCCGCTGACCGCGTGCCCGCCTGATCTGCGGCCCTGCCGCGGCTCTCCCTGCCCTCCGGCTTCCTGGCGCGATAAAATGATGGCGTGCCCAACTGGCAGAACCAACCGCCACTTCCGGCCACCTGGCAACGGTGCGACGCCCGGATCCTGCCACTGTGGTGGGAGCGGCTGTGCGCGCAGGCGGGACAGCAGTCGGCGGCGCTGTACGCGGCCGGGCTGTTCACCGAAGACCGGCGCCGGCCGATCGCCCAATGGTTCAACCCCGCCTTCAATGCGGCCCTGCTGGTGGCGCCGGAGACCTCGCCGGAATGGCCCGTGCAGCGCTTCGGGATTTTCTACGCCCCGCCGGACGCCGGCTTTGTCAGGATCCACTCCGCGCCACATGAATGGAGCCCGCGCGAACCCCGTAAGTCGCCTACCGAGAAGGAGGCCTTCGAGGCGGCCATCGCCGAGGCCGAAAGGTTCCTGCAGGTGGAAATGGACTTCGTCTAGCCCGGCTTCCCGCCCAAGCCTCCCGCCGCGCGGAAAGAAAAAATCCCCGTTCCTCCAGCTGGAGGAACGGGGATTTTTCGTGAAGCTCCTCCTGCTGGACTTGAACCAGCAACCCTTCGATTAACAGTCGAATGCTCTGCCAATTGAGCTAAGGAGGAATGAAGCAGGTATGACATTAGCAAAGGATTCCGGCCCAAGGGAAATCGGCGGTATTCCGGGCCCAAACGGCCCTGCCGGGATACAAAAATCCCCGTTCCGGAGGCCGGAACGGGGATTGGAAGCTCCTCCTGCTGGACTTGAACCAGCAACCCTTCGATTAACAGTCGAATGCTCTGCCAATTGAGCTAAGGAGGAATGAAGCGGGTATCAGCCTAGCAAACACCTGCGGCGGAAACGAAATCGGGCAGGGGGTGACCTCCGCCACCCGCTGGTCCGCTGGGCGCCCGGCCTAGGACTCCGCCCGCAGTGCCCGGCGTTCCATTTCCAGCATCATCAGTTCGCGGTTGAGCCGTTGGTAGGTCTCCGGGTCTGCTGCGGCGTCGAGGCGCTGCAGCTGGCCCATCTTGTCCGCTTTGACACGGGTGATTTGGAGTTCGAAAAGTCTGGCCAGGATGTCGCGGCAGTATTTCAGCACCGCCTCCTCCGTGTGGGCCGGCAGCGGCACCACGGCAAGCTCCGAGACCAGGGGCCGGAGGGGCTCCGGGACCTCGTGCATCACGTGCTCCACCCAGCGCACAGGATCCCCCAGCAGCCCGGGGCCCGTGGCGCGCATGGCGTCATGGACGGCCCGGAAGGCGGGGGTGGCAAATCCGGCGGCGGCGAACCGGTCCCAGAACGGGCCTCCCAGCAGGGCAGGCTGCTGGAGGGCCACTTCCAGCGCTTGCCGTTCCATGGAGGCCACGGGGTCCCGGGGGTCGGGCCGGTGGTAGGAGGGGACAGCGCCCGACGGCGGTCCGGCAGCTACGCCGGGTCCGCCGGGCTGGGCAGCACCGGACTGGGCGGCAGCTGGGCGGGCAGGGCTTCCAGCCTGGGGCTGCCCGGGCGCGGGGGGACGTCCCGTGTCGCCGCGCTTGACGGCTGCAGTGACCATGCGCAGGACCTCATTGGGGTCCGGCATGCCCAGCCAGCCGGTCAGCGCCTGGCAGTAGCCCGTCCGGGTGGACGCGTCGCGGATGGCCGCCACCACCGGCACGGACGCCTTCAGGCCCTGGACGCGCCCTTCAACGGTGTCCAGGTTGAACTGCTTCAGCGTGGAGCGGATGGCGAACTCGAACAGCGGCCGCCGGGACTGGATCAGGGCATGCACCGCCTCATCCCCCCGGCTGAGGCGGAGGTCGCAGGGATCGGCGCCGGTGGGTTCCACGGCCACGTATGTCTGCGCGGTGAAGCGCTGGTCCTCCTCGAAGGCCCGCAGGGCGGCCTTCTGCCCGGCGGCGTCGCCATCGAAGGTGAACACCACCTCTCCCCCGGTGCCGTCGTCGGACAACAGCCGCCGGGCGATCTTGATGTGCTCGGTGGCGAACGCCGTGCCGCAGGTGGCTACCGCCGTCGTAATTCCCGCAAGGTGGCAGGCCATCACGTCGGTGTAGCCCTCCACCACCACCAACTGGCGGTCCTTGGCGATGCTGCGCTTGGCGAGGTCGATGCCGTACAGGACCTGGGACTTCTTGTAGAGGGTGGTTTCGGGGGTGTTGAGGTACTTGGGGCCCTGGTCGTCCTCGTAGAGCTTGCGGGCGCCGAAGCCGATGGTGTCGCCGGCCATGTCCTTGATGGGCCAGATGAGGCGGCCCCTGAAGCGGTCGTAGATCCCGCGGTTGCCTTCGGAGAACATTCCCGTGAGCTTGAGCTCGGCATCGGTGAAACCCCGCCCGCGAAGGTGCTTCAGGAGGGCGTCCCACCCCTGCGGGGCGTAACCGCAGCCGAAGTGTTCAGCCGCTGCGCGGTCGAAGCCCCGGCCAAACAGGAAGTTCCGGGCCTCGGCGGCGCCGGGGGTGAGCAGCTGGGCGCGGAAGAACTCGTCGGCGATTTTATGCGCGTCAAGGAGCCGCTGGCGGCGGCCCACTTCCTCACGGTTGGGCCCGGTTCCGCCATCCTCGTACCGGAGCTCATAGCCGATCCGGGCAGCGAGCTTTTCCACGGCTTCCTGGAAGGAGCTGTGGTCCTGCTTCTGGACGAAGGCGATGACATCCCCGTCCTCGCCGCAGCCGAAGCAGTGGTAGCGGCCTACCTGGGGACGGACCGTGAAGGACGGCGAGCGCTCGTCGTGGAAGGGGCACAGGCCCTTGAAAGTTCCCAGCCCGGCACCCTTGAGCGTGACGTAGCCGTCCACCACTTCCTTGATGTCCGTGCGCTGGCGTACTTCGTCGATATCTTCACGTTTGATCAGCCCAGGCACAGAGCCATCTTAGTGTCAGTGCCCGGGCGTCACCGGCCAGGCGTCCGCTGTTCCGGTTTCGGCGGTGTCCGCTCGAGCAGGCTCAGGGCCAGTTTGGGGCAGAGGAAGACGGCCTCCTGGGCGGCTTCACGGTCCGCGTCCCGCAGGGGTACGTCCGTGCGTTCCCGTCCCACCTTGCCGCGCGCCACCGGATACCCCCAGTCGTCCCGGGCCAGCACGGCGGGAAGCAGTTCGGTGCACAGGCCCCGGCCGTCGCAACTGGTCCAGTCGATGTGCAGGTACGTCGTCATGCCGCTACGCCTCCCGGGCCAGCGCAGTATCCGGAAAGATGGGCGCGGAAGTCCGCGGCGAAGACCTCCAGGGCGCTGCTGACCAGCCCCGTGGTTCCTTCCGGATGCCGGCACGCCCCGCGGCTGGAGACCATCCGTCCCAGGCGGTCCAACTCAAATATGAGGCGGGAATTTATTTCGCCACCGGCGATCCGGTTGAGCACGGACGCCATGGCTGGCAGGCCAAACATGCAGGGCCCGCATTGCCGGGCGGACCCGCCGGCCAGGTAGGTGACAATCCGGGCCGTTGCCTGGACGCCGCAGATCTGCAGGTCCAGGGCATGGATCACTCCTGCGCCCGGGCGGGCCGTCCCGTCCGGCGGCCCCACGGGTGAGAGGACGTGGGCCGCTGGCCGCACCCACCGGCCGTGGTATCCGCCCACCAGGACGGCGGACAAGGACGCAGGATCCATTCCCGCTTCCTGCAGAACAGCGGAAAGTTGCGCGCCGCCGGGCACCTCCAGCACGACATCCCGTACCGGGGCAGGGCCGGAGACGGAGACCAGCCGGGTGCCGGTATCCGTTGATGTGCCGGCCTGGCGGAACCATTGCGCACCGTAGCGGGCGATCAAGGCAACCTGGGCCAGGGTTTCGACATTTACCACCACTGTGGGACGGCCGTTGAGTCCTGACTCGCTGAGGCGCCGGCGCTGGTCCATGGGGACGGCAATACCGTTGGCGATCATATTGACGACGGCGCTCGACTCCCCGGAGATGAACGTTTCCGGAGCCTCCACCACACGGATCTTCCTGGCACCGGGCCGCTCGGTGAGGGCCTGCTGTATGCGCGGAAGGCTTGCGGCCTGTGCGTAGACATACATGCCTGCCCCGCCCAGGGCTGCGGCCATGGCGAGCAGTCCATCGATGACCAGGTGGGGCGCACGGGCAAGGAGCGTCCGGTCCTTGAAACTGAGCGGCTCACCTTCGGCACCGTTGGCGATCACCACCGGCCGGGCGGGAAACAAACCTTTCCTGCCTGACCCTGCAGCCGCAGAGGCCTTGCGCCAGGTTTCGAACGCGGCACCGCCGCGGCCGGTGAGTCCGGCTGCCGCCAGCGCCTCCAGCAAGCCTGGCCCTGCAGCCTGGGGGTCCCAGTGCCCGAAGGTGTCCAGGTGCTGCTCCCAGCCCGCATCAGGGCCTGCCGCCAAGAGGCGGGGTTCCCGGCGGCTGCTGTCCTGACGGATGACGTCCTGGCCGATGTTGTTTGGATGGGCCGGCGGGTGGGCGGTTTGCGTCCCGTCCCCGTGCACGCTCCGGGCGGCTTGCGGGTAGATGTCACCGGCAGCTTGCGGGTGGATGTCAGGGCTCATGGCAGGTTTCCTTGCCTGGCGTGCGAGGTTTCGAGGAAGGATGGGCTCAGCCGCCACAGCAGGGCCGCGGCAACAGCCACCGCGGACGCCAAGGCCAGCAGGAGGAACCACCCGCTCGAGACATCGGAACCGTTTCCGAGGACGTGCGCCATAGCAACGGGCCAGATCCCGTAGCTGAGCCAGTGGACGGCTTTGAAGCTGCGCTGTCCGATCCGGTGCCGCAGCAGCCCCGTCACCCCCACGGCTAGGACAAGGTCCAGGGCAACCGTCCCCAGCCCCTGCCAAAACGGCTGGAATGAGCCCAGGAACGGCACCACGATGTCCACCGGCTTCAGTTTGGCAAAGGAGTCAAGGAGCAGAGATCCCACGTGCAGCCCCAGGAAGACCGCAGCGAGCAGGGCGATGTTCCGGTGCAGGAGGCTGATGGAGAACCGTGGCAGCACCAGCAATGGGCGGCCGGACCTGTTGAGGATCCCTAACAGCACGGACGCGGTGAACAATGCCAGGGATACAAAGCCACTGACCCGGCCGAAAGCCCACATTGCTTCATCCATGACCGGCACCCCCGGCGGGCCAGGTGCCGGTGGTGGTGACCCTGCCCCTGCTGTCCACGAGCCGGGCGGGGATTCCTTCGGCCCGGAACCATTCCACCGCCGCAAAGCCGCGGACGATGGCCGCAGTGCTGAACGCGTTTGCTTCCAGGCAGGTTTGCGCCGCCACGGTTACCGAGCGCCAGACCGTTTCGGCAGGAAGGCCAAAGCGGGGGTCAAGGATGTGATGGACGTGTGTCCCCTGATGCGTCCAGCGGCGCTTTTGCGTACTGGACGTAGCCAGGGCAAACCCCGGCGCCACGGAGATTTGTTGGGCGGGATCGGCTGGGAGATCCTGAACCAGGATCTGCCACTGGCCCGGCTTTCCTTGTGTCTGTGGTCCGGGCCCTGCGCTTGCCACGTCTCCGCCCAGGCTCACGAGCACCCCACAGCCCAGCTTCCGGTGCACCGCGGCAGCGGCGAGATCCGCCGCCATGGCCTTGGCCGACGCACCCAGGTCCAGGCGGAGGTCGGCCGGGAGGGTCAGTGTCGTGGAGTCAAGGCGCAGGCGGGACCAGCCTGGTACCCGTGGCGCCGGGGGTTCCGACGACGCGGGCAGCGGCGATACCTCCACGCTCAGGAGTCCCTGTCTGTCCTCCATCCCCGGGCCGTGGCCAAGGGCGGCCAGGTCTGCTCCGAGGGTGGGGTCGACGTCACCGTTGGTCATTGCCGCGGCGTCCAGGGCACGCTCCAGGAGCAGCCGGAACATGGGGCTCACGGTAACGCCCCGCGCCATCCGGGGCTGGAGCCCCAACAGTTCGGAATCACTGCGAAAACGGCTGCAGGCGAGGTCTACAGCCGCCACTACGTCCCGGACAATGCCTTCCGCTGCGGCAAGCGTTCCGGGATCGGTAACCGTAACGGATGCCTCAAGCTGCCAGACCGTCCAGCTGGACTGGGCTGTGCTTTCGGTGGGCCGGGGAACAGCCTCCTTGGGACCTGCGGTATCGGACCCAGCCACGTCAGGACCCCGAGGACCTGCCGTGGATGGTGCCGCCGTTTCCGGGTTGGACCGGGCTGGTGCTGCCGCTTTTGCCGTGGCTCTTCGAACGGCGTGTGCTCTTGTCCTGGGTGGTGGCGTGGTCGTCGTCGTCAGAGCGGGCAGAGCCACCGGACTTCGGAGTGCTCCCCTGCGTGCTGCTGTCCGTGGCGGGGGTAGTCCTGGCTATCACGGAAGGCGTTGCGGCATACACAGCCGCGGCGGCCACCCCGGCAGCAGCGAAACTTCCAACGCCCACGGCGGCGGTGATCCCGGTGGCAAGGCGTTTGCCCCTGCTGCGAGTACTCATGACCTGCTCCCGTCCTGGCGGCCTGCCTTTCCTCCCATGGTGCGCTTCCTTCCTGTGTAAATGCCTTAAGGAAGCTGTTGATCGGGCGGACGTCCAGGCCGGACTTCCAAGGTCCGGTTCACCACAGCGAGGGCAGGCTCCCCACCAGGCGCTCGTACATCGCCAGGGCGGAACCGTCGGTGAGGGATGCCACCTGGTCGATGACCACGCGAAGGCGCGCGCCATCGTCGGGCGCGTCACGCCAGTCTGCAGCGAACATCGGTTCCAGGTGCCGGTCCCCGGTGGCGCTGAGGGCTGTGACCAGGGCGTGGAGTACTTCCCGCTGGCGCTCGTAGATGGGCTGGCGGTGTTCCGTGGTCATCACGAAGGTGGTGGCCAGGCCCTTCATCACCGCGATTTCCATGACGGTCTCATCCGGCACCATGAGCTCGGCGTTGTAGCGGGTGAGGTTTTCCGGACCATACACGGCGCGGGTGGTCTCCAGGGCGCTCTGGCAGAACCGGCCGATCAGCTGGCTGGTCATGTTCTTCAGGGCTCCCATGGACTTGCGGCTGCCGTCAGCCTCGCGCACCCACACGTCCGTAGCCTCCAGCCGTGCCAGCGCGGCGTCGATGGCGGCAGGATCGTTGTGCGGGAGGTACCACTGCTTGGCGTATCCCACCACCCGGGCGCGGTGGTCCGGGTTGTCCATCCAGCGCAGCTGGAAGTGGCCGGCAACGATCGCGTCCTCCACGTCGTGCACCGAGTAGGAGATGTCGTCCGCCAGGTCCATGACCTGCGCTTCCAGGCAGGTCCGTCGTTCCGGGGCACCCTCGCGGATCCAGTTGAAGATGGGCAGGTCGTCCTCGTAGGCGCCGAACTTGCTGGTCCGCCGGCCATGGATCACCGGAGCTTCCAGGGCGGACCACGGGTATTTCGACGCCGCGTCAAGGCTTGCGCGGGTGAGGTTCAGTCCGGCGGGCTGGCCGTCAGCCGTGAGCACCTTGGGTTCGAGCCGGGTGAGCAGGCGGAGGGTCTGGGCGTTGCCTTCGAAGCCGCCGACAGCGTGCGCCACCTCGTTCAGCGCCGATTCCCCATTGTGGCCGAAGGGCGGGTGCCCCAGGTCATGGCTGAGGCAGGCCGTGTCCACCACATCCGGGTCGCAGCCCAGGGCCCGGCCCAGCTCGCGGCCCACCTGCGCCACTTCCAGGCTGTGGGTCAGCCGGGTGCGGACGAAGTCGTCAGTGTCCGGTGCCACTACCTGGGTTTTGGCGCCCAGCCGGCGCAGGGCCGAGGAGTGCAGCACCCGGGCACGGTCCCGTTCAAAGTCGGAGCGGTAGGTGCTTTTGGGCGGCTCCTCCACCCAGCGGGCGGAATCATGGGTGTCGTAGCCGGGCAGTGCCAGGGCGGCGGTGGGGGTTCCGGCCGCACGAGTCTTACCCACCGGAGACGTCCAGTTCGGCGGCGGCGATGTCCCTGGACTGGTCCTCGTTCAGGGCCCGGGAGTCCAGCCAGTCCTTGGGCAGGGCAGGCCTCTTCGGCGAGCCCGCGCGGCCGCGCGGGCCTTCGGCGTCCACCCCCGGATAGGGCGAATCCAGGTCCAGCTCGGCCAGGGTGTCCCGCAGCACCTCCAGGCTGGTCACCAGCGCCAGGCGGGTGCGCAGTTCCCCGCCCACCACATAGCCCTTGAAGTACCAGGCCATGTGCTTGCGGATCTCCCGCAGCGCCTTGCCCTCATCGCCAAAAGTCTCCACCATGAGCTCGGCGTGGCGGTAGACGCCCTCCGCCACCTGGCGCAGGTTGGGGCGGTGGCGGACGTCGCTGCCTTCGAAAGCAGCCTGCAGGTCGCCGAAGAGCCACGGCCGCCCCTGGCAACCGCGGCCAACCACCACTCCGTCCACGCCGGTTTCGCGCACCATCCGGACGGCGTCCTCGGCGGACCAGATGTCGCCGTTGCCCAGCACCGGGATGTCAGGCAGCGCTTCACGGAGCCGGGCGATGGCGGACCAGTCGGCCTTGCCGGAATAGAACTGCGCGGCGGTGCGGCCGTGGAGCGCGACGGCGGCAACACCGGCATCGCGGGCGATGCGGCCTGCGTCGAGGTATGTCAGGTGGTCATCGTCGATGCCTTTGCGCATCTTGATGGTCAGCGGAACGTTGCCTTTGGAGGCTTCCCTGACGGCGGTCTGCACGATGGAGGTGAAGAGGTCGATTTTCCAGGGCAGGGCCGAGCCGCCGCCGCGCCGGGTCACCTTGGGAACGGGGCAACCGAAGTTGAGGTCGATGTGATCGGCCCGGTTCTCCTCCACGAGCATCCGGACGGCGGCGCCGACGGTGCCGGGGTCCACGCCGTACAGCTGGACGGAACGGACCTTTTCGTCGTCGTCGTGCGAAATGATGCGGAGGGATTCGGGCGTCCGCTCCACGAGCGCGCGGGAGGTGACCATCTCCGCCACGTACATGCCGCCGCCGTACTCACGGCAGAGCCTGCGGAAGGCGGAGTTGGTGATGCCGGCCATCGGGGCCAGGATCACCGGGGTGTCAACCGTGATGGGTCCCAGCTTGAGGGGCGGGAGTTCCAGCTTGGGTGCGGGAGGAGTTGCTGCAACAGTCACCTGTCCATTGTTGCAAAGCCGGGCAAATCGGCATTCCGGGGCGGTTGCGGGCCCTGCCGGAAAGACCGGCTTCAGCCGCGGTCGGCCCGGCGGCCCCGCCGGGTGGCAGGCTCTCGCCCGGGTTGGGCGGCCAGGGGTTCGACGGCGGTGCGCCGGCTGCGTTCCTCCAGCGCGGCTGCGGCGAGCGCCCCGGTGTCCGCGACGTCGTCCGCGTGGGCCTGCCCGCCGTCGTGCTTTCCGTTCCCTGCCTCCATACCCACAGGCCCGGTGTCCTTGATCCCTGTTGCCTTGACCACGAGCACGGCAATCAGGGTGGTGACCGGGATGGCCAGGACCAGCCCGATGGATCCGACCAGCGTCCGGATGACTTCCTCGGAGAGTTCGGCGCTGGTGAGGGTGTCCATCAGCGGCCGGTCGTAGAGCATGACGATGATCAGGATGGGCAGCGCGGCACCGGCATAGGCGAAGGCGATGGTGTACACGGTGGAGGCGATGTGGTCGCGGCCGATCCGCATGGCGGAGGTGAACAGCTTCCGGGCGCTGCTGGCCGGTGCCAGTTCGTAGAGCTCCCATACGGCGGAGGACTGCGTAATGGTGACGTCGTTAAGGACGCCCAGGCCGGAAATGATGAGTCCGCAGAGGATCACCCCGGAGATGGAGATGTTTGCAGAGGTGTTCACCAACGTGGCGGCATCATGGCTGCCCACGCCCGCGAGGTTGGCGGCGTCCGTGGCCCAGGCCGCCAGCAGGGCGGTGATGGCCAGCCCGAAAATGGTGCCCAGGAGTGCGGTGGACGTGCGGGCGGAGAACCCGTGGGCGAAGTACAGCACCCCGATCATGATCACGGTGGAACCCACCAGGGCCAGCAGCAGCGGCGGTTTGCCTTCCACCAGGCCCGGGAGCAGGAAGTTTGCGAGCACGAAGTAAGCGCCCACCAGCCCGACCAGGGCCCGGAGGCCGCGCCACCTGGCGACGGCGATGACCACCGCCGCGTAGAGCACGGCGAGCAGGACAATCGGCAGCGTGCGGACGAAGTCCACAAAGATGTAGGCCGGCGAACCCTGTGACCCCGTGGCGCCCTGGGCGTTCGAGAGATTGAGGTACCGGATCTGGTCCCCGGGCTTGACCCCGTGGGATGCGGCCACGTCAGGGTTGATGACCACCTTCACCGGGCTCCCGCCCTTGTCCGGCTCGGTGAAGGCGAAGGTGCAGTCCGAGCCCTGCCCCGGGGGCTGCTGCGCGGAACCCTGCTGGCTGGAACCCTGCTGGCCTGGCCCCTGTTGATTGGTTCCTTGCTGGCTGATTCCCTGCTGGCAGCTCTCCGTCACCACGTTCTGGATGGTGCCCGTATCGAAAGTGACCCCGGGAGCGGTGGAGTACGGGTTGGCGAGCGATACCCCTTCCTTGCTGCCGGAGGGCCAGAGTGCGGCCATCCCGGCCAGGGTCAGCAGTGCCAGCGGAATGAGCACCGCGGCGAGGATGCGGTTCGCCTTGCTGCGGGCAGCCATCGCCTGGGGCGTCGGCTCCGAATGATCCAAGGAAGCGTGGGAGTGACCGGCGCCCATCAGCAGTACAACCTCATAGGTTGAACTCTACGTGCGCCGCCTTAGGGTTTTATAAATGGACCATCGGGATGGGGAGGAACCAGGCATGGGCAACCGGGGTGTGAGCGGGGCAGGGACCCAAGGGGCAGGAGTTCGTGGGGCCGGCATAAGTGGGGCACAGGACGGCGGCGGCGTGCAGGCCGGCCAGGTGCCGGCGGCCCCCGCCCACCAGCCAATACTGAGCGTCCTCGAAGCATCGGGGGACACCAAGGGCGTTGTCCTGGTCCTGCACGGCGGGAAGGCCCACAGCCGGGATCCGGTGGAGGCCCGGCACCTGAGCCCGGCCAGGATGGTCCCCTTCGCCAGGCACCTGCACCGCGCCGGCCGGAAACACGGGCTGGCCGTCTGGTCCCTGCGCAACAGCGTCCGTGGCTGGAACGGCCCCGACATGTCCCCGCTGCAGGATGCACGCTGGGCGCTGCGGCAGATTGCGGAACGCCACCGGGACGTTCCGGTCTTCCTGCTGGGCCACTCCATGGGCGGCCTGACTGCCGTATGCGCAGCGGACCACCCCCAAGTGGAAGCCGTTGTAGCGCTTGCCCCGTGGCTGAACCCGCAAACCCCCGCCACCAGCGTCGCCGGCAGGAAGGTCCTGATCATTCACGGCACCACGGACCACATGACCAGCCCGTCGCAGTCGCTCGCCTTCGCCCGCCGGGCTTCCGCTGACGCGGCGAGCATGCAGTACGTGGCGCTCAGGGGCGTTGGGCACTTCATGCTCCGCAAGATCCGCGTGTGGCAGACCCTTGCCACCGGGTTCATCATTAAATCCTTTGCCGAGAGCACGGGCGCCGGTGTCCGGCCGCCCCGCGCCTTCACCCAGCTGTTGCCGGACTCATCCGTCCACGTCACCCTCTAGGCCGCTTCGTGATGCCCTGGCGTCCGCCGTCCAACGACCGTTTCTACCGGCTGATCGTCCGGACCGGGCAATTCCTGCGCTGGGCCCTGCGGCTGGACATCCAGGCAACAGGCATGGAACACCTGCCCGCCACGGGACTGCCCGGCGGGGCGCCCCGGCAGGTAACACCCGGGAACGGGGCGGTTTTCGCCGTCACGCACTTCGGCTACCTGGACTTTGCCGTACTCGAGCTGATCCTGTGGAGGCGGGACCGAGCCCAGCTGCGGTTCCTGGTCCACCAGGGCGCTGCGGACCATTGGCTTACCGGCCCCGCCATCAGCGCCAGCGGCCACGTGGTGGTGGGCTATACGGACCGCTCCGACGCCTACGACGCCGCCGTGGCCAAGTTGCGGGAGGGCGAGTACCTGGCGGTGTTCCCGGAGGCGGGGGTCAGCCGCAGCTTCACCGTCCGCGAGTGCCGAACGGGGGCTGTGCGGATGGCTGCGGACGCGAACGTTCCGGTGATTCCGGTATCCATCTGGGGCGCCCACCGGGTGTTGACCCGCGGGCACGGCTTTTCCCTGCGCCGCAGCTGGCGGGCCCCGGTGCGGGTCCACGTCGGTGAACCGATGATGGTTGAAGCTGGCGGTGACGTGGAGGCGGCCACGGAAGTGCTGCGCAGCACCCTGCAGTCAGGGATCGACCACTGCATCGCCGGCTTTCCGCTCCAACCCGAACCCGGGGCGTGGTGGATGCCGGCGCACCTGGGCGGCAGCGCCCCGACCGACGCCGAGCGGCAGCTCCTGGACGCCGCGGACATAGCTGCGGGCCGCCGTCGTGCTCCCCGCCAAAGCAGGTAGCGCCCAGTGCCGTCGTGACGGGTCACAACGGCACTGGGCGCTACTCACATTTTGCGCTACTCAGGTGGGCTGGGCTTTCCCGGTGGGGCGGGAGTGGCGTCTAGTCCGAGACCACCAGGGTTTCCGGGCCCGCCAACCGTGCTTTGCCGCTTTCCAGGAGGGGCTCGACGGCGGCACGCAGGGCGGTCATGGAATCGTCCAGTTCCAGCATTACCGGGTGCTGGTACGCGATCAGGGCGAGCATGTCCCGGACCGCCTCGGCAGCATCATCGGCCGCCAGCGCCGGCTCATGCCCTACGAAAACGTCGGTGGGGGTTTCCGTTCCTGTGCCCCCGGTACCGTGGCTTTCCGTATGGGGTGCGGTGTCAGGGTCGGCAGGGGCCGCGTAGCTGACGGCAAACGCGCGGATGCGGCCCCTCCGGCTCGGCGCCACACCGGCGCCGAACGCCGATTCCGGCTCGGCCCGCAGCACGATGGCGCCGTGGGCTCCGGTGAGCTCGTCCAGGAACAGCTTCTGCACCTGCCCCACGGACAGCACGCCCGGGGAATCCCAGCCATGGATGGAGGTGTAGTACCGGCCCACCACGTCGGTCAGCTCCACGGAACCGGTGGCCAGGTCCATCACGATGTCCGAGCCGGCGTTCTCGCCGCTGGCCGCGCCGCCGTCGTCCCTGGCCGGGAACACAGGCAGCCGCAGGGCGCCGGGCTCCACCACCACCAGACGGGAACGCTGGATGGGCGCCAGCCCGAACGCTTCGGCGAAGGCGGCACCGGCGGTGCCGGGCTCCACCTTGGCGCGCAGCTTGGTGACGCCCGACGGCGCCTGTTCGGCTTCGCGCCGCAGCATGGTCAGGAGGCTGGCCCCGATCCCCGTCCGGCGGTGGTCCCTTGCCACTTCGATGTAGGTCCACAGGCGTTCCGGGTGCAGGGACGCTTCATAGACGACGCCGGCCGCCACCGGGATGCCGACGCCGTCGATGACGTCCTCGGCCACGATGCAGCGGCGCCACGGGCTGCCGTCCCTCCCGTTGGAGGAAACGGCAAGGGCGCCGCGGAACTGCCGGGCCTGGGCGGTGTCCGGGTCACCCCAGATTTCCAGGAGCGCCAGGTCGTCGCCGTCCCGCCATTCGCGGTATTCGATGGCCATGCTCAGGCGCCGATCAGCCGTGCCGCCAGGTAGCCCTCCACCTTGTCCAGGGAGACGCGTTCCTGGCTCATGGTGTCCCGCTCGCGGATGGTGACGGCCTGGTCCTCGAGCGTGTCGAAGTCCACGGTGATGCAGAACGGGGTGCCGATTTCGTCCTGGCGGCGGTAGCGGCGGCCGATGGCGCCGGCGTCGTCGAAGTCGATGTTCCAGTTCTTGCGCAGCTGCGCGCCCAGGGCCTTGGCTTTCGGGGACAGGTCCTCGTTGCGGCTCAGCGGCAGCACAGCGGCCTTGACCGGAGCCAGGCGCGGGTCCAGCTTCAGGACGGTGCGGACGTCCACGCCGCCCTTGGCGTTGGGGGCCTCATCCTCGGTGTAGGCGTCCACCAGGAACGCCATGAAGGACCTGGTCAGGCCGGCCGCGGGCTCAATGACGTAGGGGGTGTAGCGCTCGTTGGTGGCCTGGTTGAAGTAGCTCAGGTCTGTCCCGGAGGCCTTGGCGTGGGTGGAGAGGTCGAAGTCGGTGCGGTTGGCGATGCCTTCCAGCTCGCCCCACTCGGAGCCCTGGAAGCCGAAGCGGTACTCGATGTCCGTGGTGCCCTTGGAGTAGTGGCTGAGCTTTTCCTTGGGGTGCTCGTAGAAGCGCAGGTTTTCCTCGCGGATGCCCAGGCCGGTGTACCAGGCCATGCGCTCCTTCATCCAGTACTGGTGCCATTCCTCATCGGTGCCGGGCTCCACGAAGAACTCCATTTCCATCTGTTCGAACTCGCGGGTGCGGAAGATGAAGTTTCCGGGCGTGATCTCGTTGCGGAAGGACTTGCCGATCTGGCCGATGCCGAACGGCGGTTTCTTCCGGGACGTGGTGAGCACGTTGTTGAAGTTCACGAAGATGCCCTGGGCGGTTTCGGGGCGCAGGTAGTGCAGGCCTTCCTCGTTGGCCACCGGGCCCAGGTAGGTCTTGAGCAGGCCGGAGAACTCCTGCGGCTCGGTCCACTGGCCGCGGGTGCCGCAGTTGGCGCAGGCGATGTCCTTCAAGCCGTTCTCCGCCGGGCGGCCCTTCTTTTCCTCGTACTCTTCCTCGAGGTGGTCCGCGCGGTAGCGCTTGTGGCAGGAAAGGCATTCCACCAGGGGGTCGGAGAAGACCTCCACGTGGCCTGAGGCTTCCCATACCTGGCGGGGCAGGATGACGGAGGAGTCCAGGCCCACTACGTCCTCGCGGCCGCGGACCATGGACTGCCACCACTGGCGCTTGATGTTTTCCTTCAGCTCCGCGCCCAGGGGCCCGTAGTCCCAGGCAGAACGCGAGCCCCCGTAGATCTCACCGGCCTGGAACACGAAGCCCCTCCGCTTGGAGAGGGAAATGACCTGGTCGAGGACGGATTTTGCTGCCATGGGGTAACTCCAATTTCTACAGGGCCGCTGGGTGCGGTCCGCGGGTTGTCAGGCCCCGGCCGCCGTATGCCGTGGGGCACAGTGGGCAACGCGCCGGGGCGAAGGAAGGAAGATGGTGGAAAGCTCGTGTCCTAGCGTACCGGCCGCTGCCTGCGGAGCGCGCCCCGCGGCCAGGGGAGGGTTGCCAGGACGATAGCGGCCAGGGTCAGCAGTGTTCCCAGGATGGTGGCCGGAGCGACGACGGTGCCCGGGGCGGGCAGCGCAAGGTCCAGTGCCAGCGAGCCGAGCAACTGGCCGGCGATCATGCCCAGCCCGGTGACCAGCACGCCGAGGCTGCGGACCAGCAGGGCGCCGAGTCCGATGAAAACGCAGCCCATGGGACCGCCCAGGTAGTACCACCATTCGGAGGGCAGCGGGTTGGCGGGACCGGCCACCGCCAGCTTCACCGCGAGCGCGGCCCAGAGCACCGTGCAGCCTGCCACGAAGTTGACCAGCGTGGCCGCGATCGGGGTGCCGTAGTGGACGGTGGCTGTGCCGTTCATGGCCTGCTGGAAGCTCATGAGGAAGCCCGCGGCCACCGGGAGCAGGATGGGAAGCACCAGGGAGCCCGGACCGCCGTCGGTTCCGCCCGCCCCGGTGCCGCTGAACCGGGGCGAGACCGCCCAGGCGACGGCGGCGATGGTCAGGACAGAGCCGAGGATGCGGATGCCGGTGACGGATTTCTTCCCGGCCGGTCCGATTCCCAGCCGGTCCACCAGCAGGCCGCTCACGGTTTGCCCGGTAACCGTGGCGACGGTGAAAAGGGCCACGCCCAGGATGCCCACGGTGAAGGACTGGGCAAAAACGAACAACGCGCCGATGGCGCCGGCCACCACGTAGATGCGCGGGAAAGCCCGGCTGCGGACCGCCGGAAGGATGCTGGCCAGACCGGCGCGGCCCCGCGGCAGGACCAGCGAAATGACGATCATGACCAGCAGGCCTGTGCTGAAACTCACGGCAGCCGCGGCGATCCCGTCATTGAGGCGGGCGCCCAGGGCCCCGTTGATACGGCCCTGGACGGGAATGGCGAGGCCGGAGCCTACCGCCAGGGGCAGGCCTGCGAGCACCGGCAGGCGGGGAGGGGAGGTCATTGAATCCACCTTAGTTCAGGCATTATTGCTCTATGAGCAACCCCATTGACGATGTCCCCATCCGCGACAGCATGATCCGGCTGGGCCAGCTGCTGAAGCTCGCCAACCTCGTGGAGGACGGTGTGGAGGCAACGGAGCTCATCCGGAACGGACTGGTCAAGGTCAACGATGAAATCGATGACCGGCGGGGCCGCCAGCTGCACAACGGCGACACCGTCACCGTCAACGGCCGGACCGTCCGCGTGGTGGCCCCCGAAGCGGACTGAACCAGCGGCTGCCCGAACCCAACCTTGGGGCCTGCCCGCCGCCGTCGTACTGCTATTTGTTCAGCACCTCGTGCGTGAGGAACTCCCCCACGTGCCCGATCTCCTGCTGGTTGATGCCGTGCCACATGCCCGTGTACAGCACCTTGGTGAGCTTGACGTGCTTGCGGACCCAGCCCATGGTGAACTCGACCTTGTCCTGGGTGATCACCGGGTCCTGCTGGTCCCGGCCCCAGAACATGGGCACGGTCCCGTCCAGCTCATCGTCCCTGAACGAAGGGTCGCCGGCGGCGTCCACCACGAAGCCTGAGAGTCCGACGACGGCAGCGAAGTCCGTGGGCCGCTGCCGCAGGAGCGTGGTTGCCATGGCCATACCCATGGAGAAACCGAGCAGGGTCACGGACGGGTGCCCCACCCGGATGGTGTCGATCCAGTCGAGCACGTACTCCGAGGCCTTCTTGACCGGGTCCAGGGAGTAGTCGATGGAGGCCGTGAGCGGGAACCAGGTGAACCCGGGGCCCATGGCGATGGGTGCGCGCACAGATGCGACGGCGAAGTCCCCGGGCAGCATGTCGGCCAGGCTGAGCAGGTCCTGCTCGTTGGCGCCGTAGCCATGCAGCAGCACCAGCAGCGGCTTGCCGGTGCGCTGGTCTTCCGGATGGGACCACAGGACAACGGGGGCGGGAAATACTTCGGCGTCAGTCATGGTTTCCATTCATACCAGTTACCCACAGGTAACAACCTACGTTGGCGTAGCCAGCGACCCGGAAGGCAGGATAGGACCGTGACTGACGCAAGTGCCGCTTCCACCTTTCCCGTTCCCGCCGGATCCCACCCCTGGACCCGGTATGTGGCAATGGGTGACTCCTTCACCGAGGGCATCGGCGACCCCGAACCCTCACGCCCCGGCGGCCACCGCGGCTGGGCCGACCGGGTGGCCGAAGAGCTGGGCCGGACCCAGCCGGACTTCGCCTACGCCAACCTGGCAGTCCGCGGCAGGCTGCTGCAGCAGATCGTGGACCAGCAGCTTGCGCCGGCCCTGGAGCTGAAGCCGGACCTGGTGACCTTGTCCGCCGGCGGCAACGACCTCATCCGTCCCGGCGGAGACCCGGATCTGCTGGCCGAAAAGCTCGACTCCGTGGTCCAGATCCTGTCCATGGGCGGCGCCACCGTGGTCCTGTTCAACGGCCCGGACACGGGTTCATCGGTGCTGGGCAGGATCCGCAGCAAGGTGGCCATTTACAACGAGAACCTGCGGACGGTCGCCACGCGCCATGACGCCGTCATCGCGGACATGTGGTCGCTGCGGCAGTTGAGCGATCCGCAGATGTGGGACCAGGACCGGCTGCACTTCTCCCCGCTGGGCCACCACACCATTGCGGCCATGGTGCTGGACGCGCTCAACGTGGAGCACTCCCTGGAACCGCTGCAGCCCAAGCCGCTGCCGCCGCGGACCTGGCGGGAGGCCAGGAGCGGTGACCTGGTGTGGGCGCGCGAATACTTCGTGCCGTGGGTGCTGCGGCGGCTGCGCCACCAGTCCTCCGGTGATGGCATCACGGCAAAACGGCCGACGCCGGGTCCCGTCTTCGGTCCGGGCGTTCCCTTGGGATCCGGCGAGGGTCCGCTGGGAACCACGGAGCCCAGCCGCCGGTAAGGCGATCCGGGGTTAGGCTGGAAGGACAACACACGAGAGGCGCGGCACCGTGAGCAGCTTGTTTTTCTGGATTATCGTCCTGTCCTTCGTCATCCCTATGGCCATGCGCATGTACCGTCGGTCCATGGCGCGCCGGGACCGGGACCAGGGCCTGCCCGGCCGCTTCCCTGATCAGTTCCCCGGCCAGTCCGGACAGGGCGGATACCCGGGCCAATACCCGGGACCCGGCCAGTACCCGGGTTCGGCCGGACCGCAGAGCAACCAGCCCCGCGACGGCTATACCCAGCAGGACTACTTCTCCGGCGGACTCGGCCAGCCAAACCGGCAGCTCCCGCCGCCGCAGCCCATCGGCGATCCCCAGCTGCTGCCCTACCAGTACGGCCAGCAGCCCATGCCGGACCCCCGTTACGGCGCCCCGCAGGAACCGCCGTTCCAGCAGCCGGGGTTCCAGCAGCAGGGGTTCCAGCAGCCCGGACAGCAGGCCCCGGGACAGCCTTCGGGACCTGCCACTCCCCCGCCACCGGCAGCGCCGCAAGGGTTCCGTGCCCGCAAGCTCGCGGAGCTGGACCAGCAGTACAGCAACGGTGAGCTGTCCATGGAGGAGTACATGAAGCGCCGCAGCGACATCATGAATGGCTAGCCAATCCGATGAACAGGCAGGGCGGGGACCGGTTTCCGGTCCCCGCCCTGCCTTGCTTATTCCACCGGCTTAATCCACCTGCGGGAAGCCCAGGTCAATCTCCGAGGTGGAGGGATCCGGCCAGCGCGTGGTCACCACTTTGCCCCGTGTATAGAACCGGATGCTGTCGGGGCCGTACATGTGGGTGTCACCGAACAAGGAGTTCTTCCACCCGCCGAAGGAGAAGGAGCCCACGGGGACCGGAATGGGCACGTTGACGCCCACCATGCCGGCCTCGGCGTCGAACTCGAACTGCCGGGCCGCCCCGCCGTCGCGGGTGAAGATTGCCGTGCCGTTGCCGAACTCGTTGTCGTTGACCAGCTTCACGGCGTCACTGTAGGTATTGACGCGGACCACGGACAGGACCGGGCCAAAGATCTCGTCGTCGTACACTTTCATGCCCGGCTTGACGTGGTCCACCAGGCTGACGCCGATGAAGAACCCCCCTGACTCGAACTGCTGCGAGCGCCCGTCCACAACCACGGTGGCGCCTTCGTCTTCGGCTCCCGCTACATAGGAGGCCACGCGGTCCCGGTGCTCGGCGGTGATCAGTGGCCCCATCTGGGAGGCGGGGTCGGTTCCCGGACCGATGGCCAAGCCTGCCATGCGGCTGGAAATCGCCTTGACCAGGTCGTCGGCAATGCTGCCCACGGCCACCAGGACGCTGACGGCCATGCAGCGTTCGCCGGCCGAACCGTAGGCGGCGGAAACCGCCGCGTCGGCAGCCATGTCCAGGTCGGCGTCGGGAAGCACCACCATATGGTTCTTTGCACCACCCAGGGCCTGCACCCGCTTGCCGTGTTCTGCCGCCCGCTTGTAGATCGACTGGGCGATCGGGGTGGAGCCGACAAAACTGACCGCTTTGACGTCGGGGTTTTCCAGCAGGACGTCGACCGCTTCCTTGTCCCCCTGGACCACGTTCAGGACGCCGGCCGGCAGGCCCGCTTCAGCGAAGGCCTCGGCGATGAACACGGCGGCCGACGGGTCCTTCTCGCTGGGTTTCAACAACACCGTGTTGCCGCAGGCCAGGGCGCTGCCGATCATCCACAGCGGCACCATGGCCGGGAAGTTGAACGGCGTAATGCAGGCAACGACGCCAACGGGTTGGCGGACGGAGTGCACGTCCACCCCACTGGAGACCTGCTCCGAACGCTCGCCCTTGAGCATGTGCGACAGGCCGGTGGCGAAATCGATGTTCTCCAGGCCCCGGGCGATTTCGCCCTCCGCGTCGGAGAGGACCTTGCCGTGCTCGCTGGTGAGGATTGCGGCAAGTTCGGACTTCCGCTGGTTCAGGATCTCCCGAACCCGGAAGAAGATGGTGGTTCGCCTGGCCAGGCTGGTGGCCCGCCACGCCGGCAGCGCGGCACGGGCGGCCGCGATGGCCTCCTCTGTCCGCGCCGCCGAGGCCAGCGCCACCTGCTTCTCCTGTTCACCGGTGGCGGGGTTGAAGACCGGACCGAAGCGGTCGGCGTCGCTGACGCGGGCGCCGTTGATGTAGTGCGGAATGGTTTCCAAGGGGAGTCTCTTTTCCTGCGTTCGTTGCGGCGGGGCTAGTTGGCGGACGGCGTCTGGTTGGCGGGCTCGAGTGAGCCGTCCACGAGCTTGATGATCATGGAGCAGTCCTTGCCGGCGTCACCGGCGTCAATGAGGCGCTGGAACAGCTGCTGGACGTGCCTGCCGATCTCCAGCGGCGTGCCGGTGTCCTCGGCTGCACTGATGGCCAGCCCGATGTCCTTGTTCGCCAGCTCGGTGGTGAAGGTGGGCGCGAAGTCGTTGTTCGACGCCGCCGTGGGGACCACCCCGGGCACCGGGTACCAGGTCCGCAGTGCCCACGAGTCACCCGAGGAGACCGAGGCAATGTTCCAGAACACCTGCTTGTCCAGGCCCAGCCGGTCAGCCAGCACCGCGCCTTCGGCGGTGGAAGCAAGATTGATGAAAAGCATCAGGTTGTTGCAGATCTTGGCGGCCTGCCCGGTGGTGGGGCCGCCGGTGGGGATGACGTTGGCCGCCATGGGGCCGATGAAGCCCGTTGCGTCCGTGACGGCGCCCTCTTCACCGCCCACCATGAACGTCAGTGTTCCCGCCTCGGCACCGCTCATGCCGCCCGAGACCGGGGCGTCCACGAAGCGGAAACCGGCGGCAGCAGCGGCGTCGTGCAGTTCCTGGGCGGAGGCTACGTCGATAGTGGAGGAGTCAACCAGCAGGGTGCGGGTGTCCGCGTGGGCCAGCACGCCATCCTTGCCGAGATAGACCGTACGGGCGTGTTCGCCCTTCGGCAGCATGGTGAACACGGCGTCTGCACCCTCAACCGCTTCGGCGATACTGGTGGTCCGCTTGACGCCGTCTGCCTCCGCCGCTGCCAGGGCCGCCGGGTTGAGGTCGAAGCCGCGCACCTCGTGCCCGGCCTTCACCAGGTTCACTGACATGTGGCCGCCCATGTTGCCCAGGCCGATCCAACCTATAACTGCCATGCGTAAGCTCCTTTGCTCCATTCCGGCGTTGCTGCCGGCCGTCCGTGTCAACGATCACACCCTGCTAGAGTGCAATCAAGGGGAAAAATCACAGAGGCCATGTGCATTGCTGCACATTAATGGAAGGACCGGCGTGGACCTGAGACGGTTGCCCAGCCCTGACGACCTCCTCATCCTGCTGACGGTTGCACGCCTTGGCCGCTTCAACGCCGTGGCGGAAACGCTGGGAACAACCCACACCACCATTTCCCGCCGCATCCTGGCCCTGGACAAGCAGCTGGGCGGCCGCACCCTGGAACGCAGTCCGCACGGCTGGGAGCTGACGCAGCTTGGTGCCGCCGCGGTGGAAGCCGCCGAGACAATCGAGGCCACGCTTGGCTCACTGTCCGGCCTGATCAGCCAGGACCGGAGCGCGCTCGCCGGCCTGGTCCGTGTCGCGACGACAGATGGGGTGGGGGCCGTGTTCGTCACCCCGGCGCTGGTGCGGCTCCAGCAGCAGAACCCGCAGCTGAACATCGAGATGCTGAGCGCCACCCGGAAAGTCAGCCAGAACCGGTCAGGGGTGGACCTGGAGATCGTGGTGGGCCGGGCCGACGTCACCACCGCGCAAACCATCTTCCTCAGCAACTACTACCTGCGCCTTTACGCCAGCCCCGGCTACGCAGCCCGGCACGGCCTGCCGGAAACGCTCGACGACGTGGGGCAGCACGGCTTTGTCTCGTACGTCGAGTCCGCACTTCAGGTTGCGGAGCTGGGGCCGCGCTGGTCGTCCGAGCTTCCGGTGCCGCGGACAAGCTTCCAGGCCACCAGCGTGTTTGCGCAGATGGAGGCGGTACGGCAGGGTGCGGGTATTGGCCTGCTGCCGAACTTCATGGCGGCAGAGTGCGACAATTTCGTTCCCGTCCTGGCGGCCGACTTTGAGCGGCAACTTCCCATCTGGGCGGTGGCACGCCCGGAGTCACTCCGGTCAGCGCCCGTGCAGGCAGTGATTGCGGCGCTGAAAGAGGAAGTGAAGGAGCGGTCCGGGCTGCTGGCAGGGTGAGTACTGTCTTCTGAAGGGTCAGGCCCGGAAGAGCCGCCTCACCACCTGCCCGGACGCCAGCGCATCCAGACCTTCATTGATCTCACTCAGTGGCCGCGTGTCGGTGTGCAGCAGGTCAACGGGCAGCCTGCCCTCCCGCCAGTACGCCAGGTACTTCGGAATATCCCGCGACGGCACGGCATCCCCCATGTAGGAGCCCAGCAGCCGCTTGCCCGCCCCGGCAAACTGCAGGGCGGGCACCGTCAACTGGGCGGACGGATGCGGCAGGCCCACCGAGACCACGGCACCGCCGCGGGTCACCAGCTCCAGGCAGGAGGCGATGACGCCGGCTGAGCCCACGGCCTCGATGGCAACGTCCACGCCGTCACCGGAAGCTTCCGTGATCAGCCGGGCTGCATCCTCCGGCGTTCCCACCGCAGTGGCACCGGCGTCGCGGGCCAGCTGGTGCTTGCCCTGGTTCGGATCGATGGCAATGACCCCGGCAGCCCCGGCGAGGCGGGCTGCCATGACGGCGGACAGGCCCACCGCGCCGAGGCCGAAAACTGCCACGGACTGCCCTGGGCTGACGCCGGCGGTGTTCAGGACGGCACCCATTCCGGTGAGCACGGCGCAACCAAACATCGCGGCGACCGTATCCGGGACGTCGTCGTCAATCACCACCACTGATTCCCGCGCCACCACTGCGAAATCGGCGAAGGCCGAGACGCCAAGGTGGTGGTTGATGCGCTCCCCCGCCGGCGTCCGCAAGAGCGCCGGCCCATGCAGCAGGTCTCCGGAGCCATTGACCTCTGCCGCGCGGTGGCAAAGAGCGGGCCGGCCGGCCAGGCACGCCCGGCATTGGCCGCAGCTGGGAACGAAGACCAGCACCACGTGGTCCCCCACGGACACGTCGGGCACGCCTTCGCCCACGGAGACCACCCGCCCCACCGCCTCGTGGCCCAAGGCCATGGGAAGGGGCCGTACCCGGGAACCGTCCACCACCGAGAGGTCCGAATGGCACAGGCTCGAGTAGCTGATGGCAACACCAAGCTCACCGGCACGGGGTTCCGGCTGCTCCAGATCCTGCACCAGCAGCGGCCGGGCGTCGGCATAGTTTTCCGTCCCCGGGGCGGCTCCCGCCTTGGGCGCCGAGGGAACGGTGGAGTACAGGACGGCGGCTTTCATGGCTTACTTCTTGCTGGCGGCAAGGAGGTCGGCGGTGCCCTTGGCGTCGGCGGCGTCCACGTCGTGCAGCGAGATGCCGCGGGTTTCCTTCAGGAAGAAGACCGCGACGGCGGTGATGGCGCAGGCGATGAGCAGGTAGACAGCCACGGGGACGGAGGACTTGTAGGTGCCCAGCAGCGAGGCGGCGATGATCGGCGCCAGGGAACCTGCCACGATGGATGTCACCTGGTAACCCAGGGAGACCCCGGAGTAGCGCATCCTGGTGGGGAACATCTCCGCCATGATGGCAGGCTGCCCTGCGTACATGAAGGCGTGGAACACGAGACCGATCATGACGGAAGCCAGGATGATGGCATCGTTCTTGGTGTCCATCATGGGGAAGGCGAAGAAGCCCCAGGTGGCGCCCATGACCGCACCGGCCATGTAGACGGGCCTGCGGCCCAGGCGGTCCGAGAGCTTGCCGACCATGGGCACGACGGCGAAGTGGACGGCGTGGGCGAGGAGCAACAGGAGGAGGATGCGGGTGGTATCTGCCTGGACAACGGTCTTCAGGTAGGTGATGGAGAACGTCACCACGAGGTAGTACAGGATGTTCTCCGCGAAGCGCAGGCCCATGGCGGTGAAGACGCCGCGCGGGTACCGCCGGAACACTTCAGCCACACCGTAGCCCTTGTGGCCGGCGTCCACCTCTTTGCGGGCCTCCAGGAAAATGGGGGCGTCGTTGACCTTGGTCCGGATGTAGTAACCGATCACAACAATCACCGCGGACAGCCAGAACGCTACGCGCCAGCCCCACCCCAGGAAAGCGTCCTGGGTCAACGTGGAGGACAGGATGAACAGCACGGCCGTGGCAAGCAGGTTTCCCAGCGGCACTGCGGACTGCGGCCAGCTGGCCCAGAAACCGCGGGACTTGCTGGGGCTGTGCTCTGCGACGAGGAGGACGGCGCCACCCCACTCCCCGCCGACGGCAAAGCCCTGGGCGAACCGGAGCACGACCAGCAGAGCGGGAGCCCAGTAGCCGATCTGCTGGAATGTGGGCAGGCAGCCCATGAGGAAGGTGGACACCCCCACCAGGATGATGCTTAGCTGCAGCAGCTGCTTGCGGCCGAACTTGTCGCCAAAGTGGCCAAAGACGATGCCGCCGATGGGGCGTGCCACGAACCCTACGGCGTAGGTGAGGAAGGCGGCGATGATGCCGTCCAGTTCGGTGCCGGCGTTGGAGAAGAAGGCCTTGCCGAAGACAAGCGTGGCGGCGGAGGCGTAGAGGAAGAACTCGTACCACTCCACAACGGTTCCGGCCATGGAAGCCGTAACCACCTTCTTAAGGCCTGAAGCCTTGACGTCGTTTTCCTCTGTACGCCTTGCGGCGGAGCTTTCCGTACTCATGCGAACTCCTTCGGTGTCGTCATCGACACCACGGGGACCGGTCAATGGCGGCCGGGTGTGATGCACACCACGAACGCCGGATTCGATTGAGTATGGTCTGCCTGCGGTGCAACCTCAACGCCGATTAGTGCAGAACGCATCTGCAGGAATGCACACGCACGTGGTTTTTCCGGCTTGGCTAGACCAGGAAGCTGCCCCGCAACTGGTTGCCCAGCTGCCCGATTTCGGTCAGGAACCCGTCGTGTCCTATCGGCGCCTGGATGATGTGGACATCGACGTCGCCGGGCAGGGCCTGGGCCAGTTCCTGGGACTGCGACGGAAAATAGAGCCGGTCGGAGTCGACGGCGGCCACGAGGAACCGTGCGGTGGACCGGGCCAGCGTCTCGGCCAGGGTCCCCCGGCCCCGGCAGACGTCGTGGCTCATCAGCGCCTCGGTCAGGGCGATGTAGCTGTTGGCGTCGAAGCGCTTTACGAGCTTGTTGCCCTGGTGGTCCAGGTAGCTTTCCACCTGGTAGCGGCCGCGGGCGGCCAGCACCTCACCCTTCAGGGGCGACTCGGGCGTCTGGGGTGTGCGGCCGAAGCGGCCTTCCAGTTCCGCGGCGGACCGGTAGGTGATGTGCGCGATGCGCCGGGCAAGCGCCAGTCCCTCTTCGGGGCAGGGGCCGCCGTAGTAGTCTCCGCCGTTGAAGTTGGGGTCCTGCCGGATGGCCAGGGTCTGGGCCTGCGCGAAGGCGATCTGTTCTGCCGTGCTGGCGGCCCCTACAGAGATGACGGCGCAGCGCTGCACCCGCTCGGGGTACGTCACGGCCCATTCCAGGGCGCGGGCACCGCCCATGGATCCGCCGAGGACCGCGAACCAGCTGTTGATGCCCAACTGGTCTGCCAGCCGGGCCTCCGCCACGGTGCTGTCCCGCAGGGTGACCAGGGGGAAGCGGGAGCCCCAGGGGGTTCCGTCCGGGGCGGGCGACGACGGTCCCGTGGAGCCGTAGCAGCCCCCCACGATGTTGATGGACACCACGAAGAAACGGTCCGTATCTACCGGAGCGCCGGGCCCGGCCAGCTGTTCCCACCAGCCCTCTTCGTCGGTGTCGCCGCGGGTCACGTGGGTGCTTCCGGTCAGCGCGTGCTCGATCAGGATGGCGTTGCTGGCGTCGGCATTGAGCGTGCCCCAGGTTTCGTAGGCCAGCGTGACATCCGGGAGGTAGCCACCGGCTTCAAGTTCCAGTCCCCCGATGGAGGCGTAACGGACGATTCCTTGTTCGGGGATGGCTGTTCGGGCGACGGTAACCGTCATGGCAAGACCTCTTCTACGCGCTTGCCCGCCGTCATTTGACCGGCAGGCCAGGTCCTCACCCGGGGCACCCCACCGCGGATGGAGGGTTGCCGGCCAGCAAGCCGGGGCTGTCACTGGCACTCATGACCTGGTTCGAGTGTACGAAACACCCCCCGCTCCAGGCCAAGAGTGTGACTGGTTGTGACTTCCCGGATTGCCGGCCGCTGGCGCCCGCTCAGGCGCGCCTGAGCGGGCGCCTGAGCGGGCGCAGTTAAGGCGCCTGTTCAGCCTTGGGCGCCCTTGGCTGCGCGGAAACCCGCTTCCAGGTCGGCCAGGATGTCATCGATGTGCTCCAGGCCCACGGACAGCCGGACCAGTCCCGGGTGGACTCCGGCTATCACCTGCTGCTCCGGGGAGAGCTGGCTGTGCGTGGTCGACGCCGGGTGGATGACCAGGGAGCGGACGTCGCCGATGTTGGCAACGTGGGAGTGCAGCTCCAGGGCGTCGACGAAGCGTTTGCCCGCTTCCGCCCCGCCGGCCAGGTTGAAGGCGACGACGGCGCCCGTCCCCTTGGGCCCGTACTTGCGGCCACGTTCGTACCAAGGGCTGGACGGCAGCCCCGCGTAGGCGACGGATTCGACGTCGTCCCTTCCTTCCAGCCAGCGCGCCACTTCCGTGGCGTTGGCAACGTGGCGCTCCACCCGCAGGCTCAGCGTTTCCAGGCCTTGGGAAATCAGGAAGGCGTTGAAGGGGGACACCGCCGAGCCCAAATCGCGCAGCAACTGGACTCGGGCCTTGAGGATGTAGGAGAGGTTGGCACCCAGCGCACCATCAGCTCCAAGGTCGCGTGCATAGACCAGGCCGTTGTAGGTGGGGTCCGGGGTGTTGAATCCGGGGAACCTTGCCGGGTCCTTGCCGAAGTCGAACTTTCCGGAGTCGACGATCACGCCGGCAATGGCGGAACCGTGGCCGCCAAGATACTTGGTGGCAGAGTGGATCACGATGTCCGCGCCCCACTCCAGCGGGCGGATCAGGTAGGGAGTGGACAGCGTGTTGTCCACGATCAGTGGCACGCCTGCCTGGTGGGCAACCTCGGAGATGCCTTCGATGTCCAGGACATCCTGGCGTGGATTGGACACCACTTCACCGAAGAAGAGCTTGGTGTTCGGCTGGACCGCCTCGCGCCACTGGTCCAGGTTGTCCGGATCGGCCACGAAAGTAACGGAGATGCCGAACTTCTTCAGCGTGTGGGCGAAGAGGTTGTAGGTTCCGCCGTAAAGGCTGGGGCTCGCCACAATATGGTCCCCGGCCTCGGCAATGTTCAGTACCGCGAAGGTCTCGGCGGCCTGCCCGGAGCTCAGCAGCAAAGCGGCCAGACCGCCCTCAAGGCTGGCTATCCGTTGTTCCACGGCATCCTGCGTCGGGTTGCCGATCCGGGTGTAGATGGGTGCAAGCTCTGCCAAAGCGAAGCGGTTGGCTGCGCTTTCGGCGCTGGGGAACACGAAGGACGTGGTCTGGTAGATGGGCAGTGCACGGGCTCCTGTGGCACTGTCCGGCTCCTGGCCTGCATGGATTTGGCGGGTTTCGAAGGACCATCCGTTGGACATCCAAATCTCCTTTGACATGGGCCCGGCATGCTGGGAGCAGTACGGGCCGCGCTTGCTTCCGGCTCTTGCCGGACAGCCAGGTCCTCACCCGGGGCACCCCACCGCGGATGGAGGGTTGCCGGCCAGCGAGCCGGGGCTTGGCGCTGGCGCTCATGACCTGCGCCCAGTCTAGGAACCGGGTGCCTGCCGTGGACAGCATTGTGACGAACAAGGTCTTCGGACCGCCCCGGAGTATGTCCGGGATGGCCCGCCCCTGGCCGGAATTCCAGTAAGGGTACCCTTAGCTGAGAGCCTGATCACAAAGTGCCAAGATGTTGCCATGCGCATGGATCACGTCTCTTACGCCTGTGAACACGATGGCCTCGCGGCCACTACCGAACGTATTTCATCTGCCCTCGGCGTTGAGGCAGTGAAGGGCGGGGTGCACCCCCGGTTCGGAACCCGGAATATGATCATCCCGCTCGCCGGCCACAAGTACCTTGAAGTTGTGGAGGTCCTGGACCACCCGGCGTCGGACAAGGCACCGTTCGGACAGGCAGTTCGTGCCCGTTCCGCGGCTGGTGGCGGCTGGATGGGCTGGTGCGTCGAAGTGGACGACCTCGCCCCCTTCGAGGAACGCCTGGGCCGCGCCGCCGTGAACGGCAACCGCAAGTTCCCGGACGGCCGGGAGTTGGTCTGGAAGCAGATTGGCATCCTTGGCCTTATCGCCGATCCCCAGGTCCCGTACATGCTCAAGTGGGAGGGCGACCCGTCGCTGCACCCGTCCAACGCCTACCCGAGCAACCTCAAGATGAGCTGCCTGACCATTGCCGGCTCCGCCTCCCGCGTGACCGAGTGGCTGGGTGAGCCGGTGGAGAAGCCGCTCGAGGACGTTGCGGTGGAGTGGGTGGCCCCGCACGGAACACCGGGCATCCTGTCGGTTACGTTTGAAACCGCCAACGGGGCAGTCACTATCTGACGCTCCGGGCCTCTCCCTTCCGGGAGTTGAGTTCGCCGGGCTTGTACCCGGATCCGCTTCGGCCGCCATCAGGTGGTGACAACGGCGTCACCACCCGATGGCGGCCGAATCCATTTAAGTGGTTGCTTGCCCTCGCCAGGGGTAGCTGCCCTCGCAGGTGGTGGCTGCCCTCGCAGGGCGTAGCTGCCCGCTGCTGTTACAGCCCACACCGATCTTGAATGTTGGTGCCTCGTTGGATGATGTTCGTATGGGAATCAGCACGGGTGTTGGGGTGGTGTTGGAGGGTGTTCATGCCTCTGTTGCTGCCCTTGATGCGCTGGCCCTGGAGGACGCTTCGCTGGCTGCCGGGATTGGCGTTGGCGCCGGTGTTGGTGCTGGGATTGGCGTTGGTGCTGATGTGGATGTGTTGCAGCGGCGGTACGAGCTCCGGCTGGAACGTATGGAACTCAGATCCCGACTACAGGCGCAGCTGATGGCCGGGCAGGCGGAGGACGTGGTCCAGGCCCTCGAACTCCAGCAGGCCATGACCCCGCCCGGCGCCTCTGTCCAGGACCGAACTTATGCCGAGATGTCGGAGGTTGAGGAGATCGCCGGGGTCCTCACCCTCAGCTCCGGGGCCGCCGGGGCGTTCGTGGAACAGTCCCGGCGGGTGTGCTCCCTGCCGCCGGTGATCGATGCGTTGGCCGCCGGCGCCATCTCCTGGCAGCACGCCAGGATCGTGGCCGATGAAACCGAAGGCCTCACCCCCGACGGTGCAGCCGGGCTGGTGGCGCACTTCTTCGACCCCGCCGCCCCGAACCCGACCCGCGGCGCCGCCCCCGGAGAGCTCGTCCCGTCCCGGTTCCGCGCCAAAGTCCGCACCTGGCGGGAACGCCACCACCCCGAAACCCTCCAGAAACGCCACGCCAAGTCCGTGGCCGACCGGCGGATGGAATACACCCCGGACCGGGACGGCATGGCCTGGATCAACCTCTACCTCCCCGGGGACACCGCCTGCGCCATCTGGAACCGCACCACCGCCACCGCCCGCGGCCTCCAAGGACCCGGCGAAGACCGCACCCTCACCCAACTCCGCCCCGACATCGCCGCCTCCCTACTCCTCGGCACCGGCAGCGCCACCGCCTCTGACACCACCAGCACTACAGCCGCCGAAAACACCATGGGGATCGGGAGGATCCCTACCCCGCGGGCCGATGTGCTGGTCACCGTGCCCATCTTCTCCCTCCTCGGCCTGACCGACGAGCCCGCGGCGCTGGACGCTCTCGGGCCCATCCCGGCGTCGATGGCGCGCAGGCTCGTCGCGGACGGGGCGGATTCGTTCTACCGCGTCCTGGTCGACCCCCGCGACGGGGCGCCGCTGGAGATCGGCCGGACACGCTACCGGCTCCCCGAAACCATCAAACAATGGATCCGGATGCGGGACGGCAAATGCACCTTCCCCGGCTGCAGCAACCGTTCCCCGGACAACGAGACAGACCACCTCACAGCATGGGAACACGGCGGCACCACCGGCACCAGCAACCTCGGACAGCTTTGCCCCAAACATCACCGGCTCAAACACGCCCGCCCCTGGATACCCGATGGTGCCACAGAAGACGAGCCGCCGGGCTGGACCTCACCCACCGGCCGCCACTACAAAGCCGAACACCCCGACCACGAACCAACCCACTGGCCACCAGGAACCTTGCCGACGGATGATGCCCCGGCAGTATCGGACGCCGCACCACAGGCGGCTGCCCTGAATGCCACTCCCCCGATGGCCACAAGGACAGCGGAGACCAACGGACCACCGGAAGATTTTCCCTGGCAAGAGCTACTTGCAGGAATGCCGACGTGGCCGGATGCGCCGCCGGAAGAACCATCCGGCGACAACGTGGTGGATCCGGAGGAGCTTTGCCCTGTTGATTCCGCATGGGAGGACTTCTTCGCAAAGCCGTATGTATTGCCCACAGACCCGCAAGCGGATTGGCAGCTGCTGCTGTCCCTGATCTGACAGCAGCAGCTTGAGCCTGGAGCAGCCCCGTGCGCAGGAACCGGTCCCGGCAAAAGCGGTAGGCGTCTGTTCGGGGGCCGGAGGAACTGGGATTTATGGGCCTCCGAGCAGGGCGCAACCAAAAGTTCCCGCAGTTGTTCGCACAACGATATAGACCCTGGCTTCGTCAGAAGGAGATTCTGCAAGTATCTCGGCCCCGCCTGCTGTTTCGCCCTGCGTAGTCATTCCGCTCACGTCGCGACGCACGGTGGCTGGAGTCGGACCACAGTTGTATTCGCGGCCGCCGAACTGCACTTTTGAAGGAATCTCCTTGGGCCAGAGAACCCAGTCGGATGTCTGCTGATGGACGATCCACAAACGCATAAAGACCAGGAGTCCGGCCAGCACCAAGGCGGTTACTAACGCTGACCATATCAATCGTGACCCCCGGCTCATGGTGCCAACGATCCAGGAAACGCCATCTGCGGGTCAACGAAGGCTTTGCGGTATTCAACCTGCCCTAATACCGGATACGTAGAGCCGTCCCTGACTGAATTCACAGGCTCCTACCCCAACCCCACAGCCTTGCCGAAAAGGCTGAAGCCCACGAAGGCTACGATGTCCAGCAGTGCGTGGGCGATGACCAGTGGCATGACCCGGCGGGTGCGGGTGTACAGCCAGGCGAAGACAACCCCCATCACGGCGTTGCCAATGAACGGACCAAAGCCCTGATACAGGTGGTAACTGCCGCGGAGCACGGAACTCACCGCGATGGCCAGCGGCACGCTCCAGCCGAACTTGCCAAAGCGGTCCAGGAGGTAACCCACCACAATGACTTCCTCGAGCACCGCATGCCGGATGGCGGACAGGATGAGGACGGGGACGGTCCACCAGTAGGCATCTAGGGCACTGGGGATGATGGCGGTGGTGATTCCGAGCGCACGGCCCGCCGCATAGAGCCCCAGCGAGGGTATGCCGATCAATGCCGCCAGCCCCAGGCCCTGCAGCAGGTCCTTGCCGGGCCGGGCGAAGTTGAACCCGAGCTTCTGAAAGGCGGAGCGGGAGTTGCCGTCATCACCCGGCACCGCCTGGCGCTGGTCCGTCAGGAAGTAGAGAACCAGCAGCACCGGCACCAGTGCAAAGACAATGTCCAGCAGCTGATAAGTGAGGTCGAAGTATTCGCGGGTGCTCTGGGAGCGGTTCAGGGTGGACGTGCCCTCCGCCAGCGGCGCGCGCGTCATCTTGTCCAGCAACTGCACCACGGAATAGACAGCCGATTGGCCCAGGGACAGACCCAGGACGATCCAGACTTCGAGCCGCAGGCGACGGCGGGAGGGAACCAGCATGTTCCCATCTTGCCTTCAGTTTCTGGATCCTGGCTGATGGAGCTGCGGGTGTCAGCCAGAGCAGGAGAAGGAACCCGGCCTCAGCAGCCCGGATCAGGCGGGCGCGACAATCACTTCCGTGCCGTTGGCCTCAAAGGCTGCCTTGTCCCGCGGCGAGATGCCGGAATCGGTGATGAGCCGGGTGAAGTCGTAGCCGTCCATGGTGGCGAAGGCCCTCACTCCCACCTTGGAGGAATCAGCCAGGACATAGGACACCCGGGCCCTGCTGGCGAGCAGGGCATTGACGGAGGCTTCCCCCTCCCCGGTGTTGGTCGGCCCCACCTCGGGATCAATGCCGTTGACACCGATGAATGCGATGTCCAGCACCACCTTCTGCATGATGATGTCCGTGTACGGCCCCACCAGTTCGTATGACCGGGGGTTGAGGATGCCGCCGGTAACCATCACCTTGATGTTGGGCCGGACCGCCAGCTGGCCGGCAATGTTGATGGCATTGGTCACCACGGTGAGGGTGGGCTGGTTGGAGGGGGCGTTAAGGTCCTCCCTGGTAGCCAGGATCTGGGCAAGCGCGGTGCTGGTGGTACCACCGCAGAGGCCAATCACCGCTCCGGGCCGAATCAGCGCGGAGGCGCACTGCGCGATCTGTTCCTTGGCTTCGGCATGGTCGTCCCGGTTATACCGCCCCGGCAGGTCGTAGGCCAGGGCGCCCGTAGTGGCGCCACCCCGCGTCCGCGTCAGCAGCCGGCGCTTGGCAAGGCTGTCCAGGTCACGGCGTGCAGTGGCCGGGGAAACATTGAGGGTGCTGACGATTTCGTCGACCTCCACTTGGCCGGTCCTGGCCAGCAGGTCAAGAATCGCCGTCAACCGGTCAGTACGCGTCATGCAAACGGGGCCTTTCGATACAGCAGCCACCACTGTCGATGACGTTTCCTGATTATAACGCAGGAGAAACAAGCAGGAACAATCAGAACGAGGTTCCGGGCCTAACGCTCCCTGGCTCCGGCCCGCCAGACAGCGTACGTCAACGGCATGCCGGGGCGGTAAGCGAGATGCGTCGCGGAGGGGGCGTTCAGCAGGTGCAGGTCGGCGCGGTGCCCAACGGCGATGGACCCGACGGCGCGCTCACCGTCGGCATCGCGGCCGCTTTCCTTGTGCAAGGCCAGCGCACCGCCATAGGTGGCGGCGCGGACTGCCTCGTGCACACTGAGGTGCATCTGCAGGACAGCGGTGGTCACGCAGAACGCCATTGAACTTGTGTAGGACGTGCCGGGATTGCAGTTGGAGGCAAGCGCCACCTGCACTCCTGCGTCGAGAAGCTCGCGGGCCGGGGCCAGCGGCTGGCGGGTAGAGAGGTCGCAGGCCGGGAGGCATGTGGCCACGGTGCCCCGCTCACCCGTTCCGGTGGCGGAGTCCCACCCGGACCAGGAGGCAGCAAGGGACTTCACATCCTGCCGCGAAAGGTAGTTGACGTGGTCCACGCTGGCGGCACGGAACTCCAGGGCAAGCTGCACGCCCGGACCCTCGCCCAACTGGTTGCCGTGCACGCGCAGGCCCAGGCCCGCGTCGCGGCAGGCCGCCAGCACCCGGCGGGACTGTTCGGCCGTGAAAGCGCCCTCCTCGCAAAAGACGTCGGCCCACTGGACGTAGGGGCGGACGGCGTCCAGCATCGGCCCGCAGACCAGGTCGGTGTACTCGTCCGGGTCCTGGCCGGCAGGAACAAGGTGGGCGCCGAGGAAGGTGACCTGGTCCGCCACCGTGGCCGCGATCCGGGCGCTCCGGGCCTCATTCCCGATGTCCAGGCCGTAGCCGGTCTTCGTTTCCAGGTACGTGGTTCCCTGCGAGACGGCCTCGGCAGCCCGGCCCATCGCCAGGCGGGTGAGGTCGAAATCAGAGGTGGCACGCGTGGCGTTCATGGTGACGGCGATGCCCCCGGCGGCGTACGATTCCCCCGCCATCCGGGCTTCGAATTCCGCAGTGCGGTCCCCGGCGAACAACAGGTGGGTGTGGGAATCCACCCACCCTGGAAGCATGGCCCGGCCTCCGGCGTCGACGGCGTCGTCCACAGCGGGGGCAGCAGCGGCAGCTCCGATCCACGAGATCCGCTCCCCCTCGACCACTATCGCCGCGTCCTTCAGGACGCGGCACTCCAGGTCCTGGGTCATCAACTCGGCAATATTGGTGATCAGCGTACTCATGGGACCATTCTTCAGCGTCGGATCGACCAGCGGGTGGCAGCCAGGGCCTGCGCTGTCCGGGATGCCGGACCGTCCGTGCCCGCCGCCTCACCCGGACTGGGCTGTCCGGCCAGGATCTGCTCTGCCGCCAGCTCAGCCATGGCCGCGGAGGTCTGAAAGCCGTAGCCGCCCTGCCCGGCGAGCCAGTAGAAGCCGGGCGCCTCGGCATCGAAGCCCGCCACCGGAACGCCGTCGGCGGCTTCAGTGCGCAGCCCGGTCCAGGCCCGGCGAATGGCCGTGATCCCCAGGTTGGTGACAGCGTTCAGCTTCTCCCCCAGGCGTTCCACGTCGCCGGGCCGCGGCCGCGCGTCCTCGGGCCCACTGGGAACGGTTTCGGACGGCGAAATCAGTACATCGTCACCGTCACGGCGGAAGTAGAACGTATTGTCCGCCGCCGCCACCATTGGACTGCCTTCAGGCAGCGGGCGTTCGACGGCGGCAATCGCCGCAGTGCGCCGGAACGGCTGCAGCCCGAGCTTTTCGACGCCGCTGATCACCGCGAGCTCGTCGGCCCATGCCCCGGCCGCGTTGACCAGCACACCCGTTTCAAAGCCCTCGGCGCCGGCGCCAACCTGCCACCCGGAACCCAGCCTCTGCGCCGAATGCACGCGTGCCCCCGTGATGATCTCGGCCCCGGCAGCGAGTGCCCGCTTCCGGTGCTCAGCCAAGAGCAGGGGCGCGTTGCAGCCAAACGAACCGGTATCCAGCCCGGCGGCGGCAAAGGTTCCCGGGACCAGGGCCGGGCACAGCTCGAGGGCTTGGTCAACGGTGATGGGCTGCATGTGCCCGCTGGCTTCCGCGGCGACATCCGCCTCGGAGCCGATCAGCATGAAACTGCGCGGCGCCAGGACCGGTTCCGGCAGTTCCGCGTCGCGGGCCGCAATCAGCTCAAGGGTCCGGACGGTGAGCTCCTGCACCACGGGAGGCCCGTAGCTGGGGATCAGCTGGCGGGCGGAGCGGGAGGACGTGTGGTACGCCAGTTCCTGCTCCGCCTCCACCAGCGCCACGCTGCACCGGCCGGCCAGCGCGGAGGCCAGGGACAGTCCGGCAATGCCGCCGCCCACGATCAGGACATCGTAATGTGCTGCCATCCGTCCATCCTTGCAGAGTTGGGGCGTGCTGGAACTGCTGTCTTCCGGGGACTCCACTAAGGCCAGGGACTCCGGTCAGGCTTCAGGAACTCCTGCCTGCCCCGGACTTCCTGCCTGCCCGGGACTCCGGTCAGGCTGCTGCCTCGGCGCGGCTGGCGACGAAGGCACGAACGCAGGCTTCGACGTCGTCCGCTGAATGCGCAGCCGACAGTTGCACCCTGATCCTCGCGGCACCGCGCGGGACCACGGGGAAGCTGAAGGCGGTGACGAAGACGCCGTGCTGCAGCATTCGGTCGGCCACCTTGGCGGCCATCACGGCGTCGCCGAACATCACCGGCACAATGGCGTGCTCGCCGGGCAGCAGGTCGAAGCCTTCCTCCGTCATGCGGCGGCGGAAGAGCTCGGCATTTTCGAACAGCCTGCGGCGCAGGCCAGCCGAATTTTCCACCAGGTCCAGCGCTTTGAGGGTGGCTGCCACAATGGCGGGGGCCAACGAGTTGGAGAACAGGTAGGGCCGGGCCTTCTGGCGCAGGATGGCAATGATCTCCCTGCGGCCGGACGCGTAGCCGCCGGACGCCCCGCCCAGCGCCTTGCCGAAAGTGCCTGTGTAGATATCCACGCGGTCTGACACGCCGGCATGTTCGGGAGTGCCCGCGCCGGTGGCGCCCATGAAGCCCACGGCATGGGAATCGTCCACCATCACCAGGGCTCCGTACTTTTCGGCGAGGTCGCAGATGGCCTCGAGCGGAGCGAGGTAGCCGTCCATGGAAAACACGCCATCGGTGACGATGATCTTCCGGCGGGCATCCTGCGCCTCCTGGAGGCGGGCCTCGAGTTCGGCCATGTCCTGGTTGGCGTAGCGGTAGCGGCGGGCCTTGCACAGGCGGATGCCGTCGATGATGGAGGCATGGTTCAGAGCGTCGGAAATGACCGCGTCCCCGGGACCGAAGAGGGATTCGAAGACACCGCCGTTGGCGTCGAAGCAGCTGGAGAACAGGATGGTGTCCTCGGTGCCGAGGAATTTGGCAACCCTGGCCTCAAGTTCGAGGTGCAGGTCCTGTGTCCCGCAGATGAAACGGACGCTGGCCATGCCGAAGCCGCGCTCATCCATGGCAGCCTTGGCGGCGCTGATGATGTCCGGGTGGTCTGCCAGGCCCAGGTAATTGTTGGCGCAGAAGTTCAGCACATCAGCGCCCGGGCCGCCGATCTGGCCGGCGGTGATGTGGCTGGACTGCGGTGAGCTGATGCTGCGTTCGGTCTTGTAGAGCCCGGCGGTGCGGATTTCTTCCAGCTCGTCGTGGAGCTGGTCCTTGATGGAGGTGTACATGGGTTTCCTTACAGTCGGGTCCAGTCGAGGACAACTTTGCCGCCCACGCCGCTGCGGGCAATGTCGAAGCCCTTCTCCCAGTCCGTGGCCGGCAGCGTGTCCGTGACAACGGCGGAGATACCCGCGTGCAGCACGGGGTTGGAGGAGAGCATGGCGCTCATGGCGTACCAGGTTTCGTACATCTCGCGGCCGTAGATGCCCTTGAGCGTGAGCATGTGGGTGACCACCTTGCCCCAGTCGATGATGATCTCCTGGCTGGGCAGCCCCAGCATGGCGATCCGGCCGCCGTGGTTCATGTTGTCGATCATCTCAGGCAGGGCGGAGGGGTGGCCGGACATTTCCATGCCGACGTCGAAGCCCTCGCGCATGCCGAGCTCACGCTGGGCGTCGCGCACCCGGGTGGTGGAGACGTCGATGGCGAGGTCAGCCCCGAGCTGCCGGGCCAGGTCCAGCCGTGGCCGGGAAACGTCGGTAATGGCGATCTTGCGCGCCCCGGCATGGCGGGCGACGGCGATGGCCATCAGGCCGATGGGGCCTGCGCCCGTGATGAGGACGTCTTCGCCGACCAGCGGGAAGCTCAGTGCGGTGTGCACCGCGTTGCCGAAGGGATCGAAGATGGCGCCAAGCTCGGGCGTCACGGAGGGATCGTGGTGGACCCAGACATTGGTTTCGGGAATTACCACGTACTCGGCGAACGCGCCGTCGCGCTGGACTCCCACGCTGACTGTATGGATGCACATCTGGCGGCGTCCTGCCCGGCAGTTCCGGCAGATGCCGCAGACTACGTGGCCTTCGCCGGAGACCCTGTCGCCCACCTTGACATCACGGACATCTTCTCCAACCTCCACCACTTCGCCGTAGAACTCGTGGCCGGGGATGAGGGGCGCTTCGATGATCCCCTGCGCCCAGGAGTCCCAGGACTGGATGTGCAGATCGGTGCCGCAGATCCCGGTGGTCATGACCCGGATCTTCACATCCGCCGGGCCGGCCGCAGGTTCGGGCCGGTCGACGAGTTCGAAACCGGCCTGCGGGCCGGCCTTGTAGAGGGCCTTCATTGGCATCCTTACTTCGTGGCATTTGGTTCTGGAGGTCTTGTCCTCCTCATTGAAGCCTCGCCGAAGCATTAGCACAACAGGGATCTTCTCAATCGACGATGTAGGGATTGCTAATGATTAGACTGAAGTAGTGGAGATACATCAGCTGGAGATCCTGCGGGAACTGGGAGCGCTGGGAAGTGTGAAGGCGGTTGCAGACACACTCATGGTCACCCCGTCGGCCGTCTCGCAGCAACTGGCCCACCTGCAGCGGACAGTGGAGGTGCCGCTGACGCGAAAGGAGGGCCGGAACCTGGTGCTCACGGAAGCGGGCCAGGTGCTCGCCGACGCAGGCGCCGCCGTCGTCAGTGCCATGGCCGACGCCCGTGGAGCCCTGGGCACGTACCACGACTCGCCAGCGGGCAGGGTGACGCTCAGCGGTTTCCACAGTGCCGGACAGGCGTTGTTCGCGCCGCTGGCGCGGATGCTGGACCAGCCCGAACATCCGCGGATTGAACTTTCCGACGAGGACGTTGCCCAGCAGGACTTCCCTGCCCTCACCGCACGGTACGACCTGGTCCTGGCGCACCGCATGGACCACAGTCCCCGCTGGCCGGCGGAACGGGTGGCCGTGATCCCGCTGGCCCACGAACCTTTGGACGTTGCACTGCCCGCCGGTCACCCACTGGCGCAAAAGGACAGGGTGACGGCGGACGACGTCGGCGCGGAGGCCTGGGTGACCAGCCACCCCGGCTACTCCCCCGCCGATGTCCTGTCCGCCGTCGCCGCCGTTTCCAGCCGTGAGCCCAACATCGTCCACCGCATCAACGACTACTCCACCGTGGCCGCGCTGGTGGCCGCCGGCGGTGTGGTGGGCCTGCTGCCCAGGTACACCGCAGGGCCGGTCCTCAACCCCGACATCGTGCTGCGGCCGCTGGAGGGCATCAGCACGCGACGCAGGATCGACCTGCTGGCCAGGCCGGAGAACCTGAAGCGCCGGGCCGTGGTCATGGTCTGTGAGGCGCTGGAGGACATCATGGCCGGACTGGTACAGCAGGGCTGAAAGCCGCGGGAGCTATGAGTCCTGGTCGTCCTGGTGGTTACCTTGGCCCATCTTGTGTCCCAGGCCGTGTCCGGGGCCATGGCCGCGGCCCAGACCTCGTCCCAGGCCCAGGCCAGGCCCGTCGCCGGCGCCCTTCACGATCCGCTTGGCGGTGGCCTTGTCCCCGTCCTTGGCGCCCGCGATGCGCACCGCGTCTCCGGCGGCGATGTCCGCGATGGTTCCGTCCGTCGGCTTAAGCCGCTTGCCGTCGTCGCCCGTGGCCCCTGGGCTTGCCCCCGTACCGTCCGCCGCCGGGGCAGGAATCCTGGTGACCTTGGTGTCGCCGTTGATCGCGTACGCCTGGGAGAAACCGTCCTCGCTCTTGACCGTGATGGCCGAATCGCTGACGGACTCCACGGTGCCGCGCTGTTCCAGGACAGTCTGGAAAGTGCCATCGGCGTTCTTCACCACGCCTTCGCCATGAAGCGGCTGCGCACGCTGTGCCTTCCTGTCCTGCTTGTCCTGCTGTCCGGGCGCGGTGTCCTTGCCGGGCGCCGTTTGCGAGGGCGAAGGCGATGGTGACGGCGAGTCGGCGGACCAGGCGAGGGCCGCCCCGGTGCCGCTGAGTGCAAGGGCCACCGCCCCGGCGAGGAAGGCCTTTCGGATTCTTGGTCGGTCCTGCTGTGGCATCGCGGTCCCTTTCGCGTCGCTGCCGGGGCACCAGTGTCCCGTGGGCTCCAGTGTAAGTCCGCCACACACGCGCAGCTACGGGTACTTTCCGCCCGTACCACCTGAGTACTTAACGCAGAACCGGGTAGCAGTTGCTGCCGTTCCGGGGTCAAAACGGCGTTAACTGCTACCCGGTCGGGGCGGGGGCCTAGACGGTGACGCCCAGTTTCTCCAGGATCAGTTCGCGGACCCGGCCGGCGTCCGCCTGCCCGCGGGTGGCCTTCATGACCCCGCCCACGATTGCGCCGATGGCCTGGACCTTTCCGCCACGGATCTTGTCCGCGACGTCGGGCTGGGCCGCCAGTGCGGCGTCGATGGCTTCCAGGAGGGGCCCGTCGTCGGACACCACGGCCAGGCCGCGCTTCTCGACGATCTCTTCCGGGGTGCCTTCGCCGGCGAGCACGCCGTCCAGCACCTGGGTGGCCATCTTGTTGTTGATCTTGCCGGCTTCCACCATGCGGCTCAGCTCCACCACGGTGGCGGGTTCGACGCCCAGCTGGCCGGGATCCACGTCCGCGGCCTTGGCGCGGCCCACGATCTCGCCCATCCACCATTTGCGGGCCACGGACGCTGAAGCGCCGGCAGCGATGGTTTCCTCGATCTCGTCCAGGACGCCCGCGTTCACAACGTCGCGGAACTCCAGGTCGGAGTAGCCCCAGTCGGCTTTGAGCCGCTTGCGCCGCTCGGCCGGCGGTTCGGGCAGCGTGGCACGCAGTTCCTCCACCCATTCGCGGGAAGCAACCACGGGGACCAGGTCCGGTTCCGGGAAGTAGCGGTAGTCATCCGCGTCGGACTTGGGCCGGCCCGAGGTGGTGGTGCGCGTGTCCTCGTGCCAGTGGCGGGTCTCCTGCACCACGGGGTTGCCGGAATCCAGGACGGCCGCGTGGCGCTGGATTTCGTAGCGGACGGCGTGTTCGACGGCGCGCAGCGAGTTCACGTTCTTGGTTTCGGACCGGATGCCGAACCGTTCGCGGCCGTGCGGGCGGAGCGAGACGTTGGCGTCACAGCGGACGTTGCCGCGTTCCATGCGGGCATCCGAGACACCCAGGCTCTTCACGATTTCCCGCACGGCGGCCACGTACGCCTTGGCCAGTTCCGGTGCGCGGGAACCGGCGCCCTCGATGGGCTTGGTGACGATTTCCACCAGGGGAACGCCGGCGCGGTTGTAGTCCACCAGGGAGAAGTCCGCGCCCTGGATGCGGCCGGTGGCGCCGCCCATGTGAGTCAGCTTTCCGGCGTCCTCCTCCATGTGCGCGCGCTCGATCTCCACGCGGAACACGGTGCCGTCCTCCAGTTCAACGTCCAGGTAGCCGTCGTACGCGATGGGCTCGTCGTACTGTGAGGTCTGGAAGTTCTTGGGGGTATCCGGGTAGAAGTAGTTCTTCCGGGCGAAGCGGCACGTTTCGGCGATCTTGCAGTTCAGGGCAAGGCCGATCTTGATGGAGGACTCCACCGCCGTCTTGTTCACCACGGGCAGGACGCCGGGCATGCCAAGGTCCACCTCGTTGACGTTGGTGTTGGGCTCGTCACCGAAAACGTTGGGCGCGGAGGAGAACATCTTGGTCTTGGTGTTGAGCTCCACGTGGACCTCGAACCCCAGGACGGGATCGTACTTCTCCATGGCCTCTTCGAAGCTCAGGATGTCGTCCGTGTTCATTATTTTGCCTCCTGGGTTTCGAGGGCCGGTGCGCCGGCAAGGTCGGGAGCCTGGTCCAGCAGCGGGCCGCCCCACTTCGCTTCGAGCAGCGATTCCAGGACAGCACCCACCCGGTACAGGCGGGCGTCCTCGCGGGCCGGGGCCAGCAGCTGGATGCCGACGGGCAGTCCGTCCTCGTCCGCCAGGCCGCCAGGCAGGGACAGGCCGGGGACGCCGGCCAGGTTTGCGGGGATGGTGGCGACGTCGTTGAGGTACATGGCCAGCGGGTCGTCCAGCTTTTCCCCCAGCGGGAAGGCCGTGGTGGGGGCGGTGGGCGAGATCAGGACGTCGGCCTTGGTGAAGGCGGCCTCGAAGTCGCGCTGGACCAGCGTGCGCACCTTCTGTGCGGAGCCGTAGTACGCGTCGTAATAGCCGGCGGACAGGGCGTACGTGCCCAGGATGATGCGTCGCTTCACTTCATCGCCGAAACCGGCGGCGCGGGTGGCACCCATGACGCGTTCGATGGTCATGGGGCCCTCTTCGGGGAGGACGCGCAGGCCGTAGCGGACGCCGTCGAACTTGGCCAGGTTGGAGGAGGCCTCGGACGGCATGATCAGGTAGTAGGCGCCCAGGGCGTACTGGAAGTTGGGGCAGGAGACCTCCACGATCTCCGCGCCGGCTTCCTTGAGCAGCTCCAAAGCATCGTTGAAACGGTTTTCGACGCCGGCCTGGTAGCCCTCGCCGTGCAGTTCCTTGATGATGCCGATGCGCAGGCCCTCCACGTTGCCGGTCTTCGCGGCGGCAACCAGGTCCGCCAGCGGGTCCGGGAGGGAGGTGGAGTCGCGAGGGTCGTGGCCGCCGATGACCTGGTGCAGGAGGGCGGAGTCCAGGACGGTCCGGGTGACCGGGCCGATCTGGTCCAGCGAGGAGGCCATGGCGATGGCGCCGTAGCGGGAGACACTGCCGTAGGTGGGCTTCACGCCAACGGTTCCGGTGACCGCACCGGGCTGGCGGATGGAACCGCCGGTGTCCGTACCCAGGGCCAGGGGGGCTTCGAAGGCGGCAACGGCCGCGGCCGAGCCACCGCCGGAGCCGCCCGGGATCCGGTCCAGGTCCCAGGGGTTGCGGGTGGGGCCGTAGGCCGAGTGCTCGGTGGAGGAGCCCATGGCGAATTCGTCCAGGTTGGTCTTGCCCAGGATGGGCATCTTGGCAGCGCGCAGGCGCTCCACCACGGTGGCGTCGTACGGGCTGTGCCAGCCTTCGAGGATCTTCGAGCCTGCGGTGGTGGGCTGGCCGATGGTGACGATGAGGTCCTTGACGGCAATGGGTACGCCGGCCAGGACGTGCAGGGCCTCAGCCTCGGCACCGCCGGCGGCGCGGATGGCGTCGACCTCTGCCGCCACGGCGAGCGCTTCCTCGGCGTTGACGTGCAGGAAGGCGTTGACCTTGCCGTCAACAGCGGCGATGCGGTCCAGGTAGGCCTGGGTGGCCTCGACGGCGGTGACCTCGCCGGCGGCGAGCTTTTCGGCCAGCTGCGCGGCGGACAGGCGGATCAGGGTTTCGGCGCTGGTGCCGGTGGGGTTCTGTTCAGTCATGGTTATGCCTCATCCAGGATGGCCGGGACCTTGAAACGGTTCTCATCGGAATCCGGAGCGCCGGAGAGTGCCTGTTCGGCCGTGAAGGTGTGTCCAACAACGTCCTCGCGGAAGACGTTGGTGAGCGGAATGGGGTGGGAGGTGGCCGGGACGTCATCCCCGGCGGCCTCGCTGACGGACTTGACCGAATCGACGATGACGGCGAGCTCGCCGGCCATCCTGTCCAGCTCTTCGGCACTCATCTCGATGTGAGCGAGCCGCGCGAGGTGCGCGACGTCGTCACGGTTGATCGCAGCCATGGATCTCCCCTGCAAAGTTCGTAATTGTTTTCCGATCCAGTCTAGTGGGGAAACGCAGATGCCCGTCTGACGGCCCCCAGCGGGCGTCAGACGGGCACCTTCGATACCCGGTCCTGCCACGGGGGCAGGAGCGCGGGCAGCTACAGACTAGCCGATTCCGATGGCTCCGGTCAGCATGCCGACGCCGAGCATCACCATGGAGATGACGGCGGTGCGCCACAGGACCTTCTTGTGGTGGTCACCGAGGTCCACCTTGGCCAGTGAGACGAGCAGCAGGATGGCCGGTACCAGCGGGCTCTGCAGGTGGAAGGGCTGGCCGGTGATGGAGGCACGGGCCATGTCCGCGGCGCCCACCCCATAGTGCGCGGCGGTCTCACTCAGGACCGGCAGGACGCCGAAGTAGAACGCGTCATTGCTCATGAAGAACGTCATGGGGATGCTCAGGATGCCGGTGATGACGGCCATGAACGGGCCCATGGAGGACGGGATGATCTGGACCAGCCAGGCGGACATCGCTTCAACCATGCCGGTGCCCTTGAGCACGCCGGTGAGGACGGCGGCGGCCATGACCATGCTGACCACGGCCACGATGGACGGTGCGTGTGCGATCAGCTGGGCGCCCTGGTCCTTGACCTTGGGGAAGTTGACCAGCAGGGCGATGGCGGCGCCCACCATGAACACGAAGGGCAGCGGGACGATGTTGGCCACGAGGACCACCATGACGGCGACGGTCAGGGCCAGGTTGAACCAGAACAACTTGGGGCGCAGGGTGCTGCGGTTGGGATCCAGGGCGGTGTCGGCGAGTCCGGTGCCACTGTCCTCAATGACGCTGTCGGTGCGCTCCAGCACGGCCACGGAGGATCCTGCCGGGGAGCCTTCGACGGCGGGGGCTGCTCCGCCGGGGTTGCCGCCCTTGCGTCCACGGCCGGTGCCTGCACCGGCAACGGAGGAGCCGCCGTCGGACGCTCCATCAAAGCCTTCAAGGGTGTCCGGGACGCCCCAGATCTCCGGGGCCGTGGCACGGAGGCGGTTGCGCTCCTGCAGGCCCAGCAGCCAGGAGAAGGCGAACACGACAACCAGGCCGGCCACCAGGGAGGGGATCATGGGGACGAAGACGTCGTTGACGTCGATCTTCAGGGCGGTGGCGGCGCGGGCCGTGGGGCCGCCCCACGGCAGGATGTTCATGGTGCCGTTGGCCAGGCCGGCCACGCAGGTGAGGACCACCGGGCTCATCTTGAGGCGCAGGTAGACCGGCAGCATGGCGGCGGTGGTGAGGATGAACGTGGTGGACCCGTCACCGTCCAGCGACACGGCGGCCGCCAGGATGGCGGTGCCCAGGACAACCTTGGCGGGGTCGTTGCCCAGCTTGCGGAGGATGAACTTCACCAGCGGGTCAAACAGCCCGACGTCGATCATCAGGCCGAAGTAGATGATGGCGAACATCAACAGGGCCGCGGTGGAGGTCATGGACTTCATGGAGTCCATCACCATGTCGCCGATACCGAGCCCGGCGCCGGCGAAAAGGCCAAAAACAGTAGGGACAATGATCAACGCCAGCACTGGCGTCAACTTCTTCGTCATGATCAGCACCATGAATACCGCGATCATGGCGAATCCAAGTAATACCAGCACGGCTGGGCTCCTTCTTTGTGAACAGCGGCACAGCGGTGTGACGCGTGCTACAGACTTTAGGGTGGCGTCCGTCACGGCAGTGCCTTTGGCGCAATTGATTGGCATACTGCTTATTGGGAGCATTTTGCGCATTGTGCTCACCGGGCCACAGCGCTGGAACCGCAGACTCAGCCCACACCGCCAACACCCGTCAAGGAGGATGAATGCAGCGTTCCGGGCCCCGGCCGCCGCTGCGGTTTTCCACCCAGACGCTGCTGCTGCAGCTGGCGGTGGTGCTGCTGGTGGTGCTGCTCAGCGCCTCGGTGCATGCCTGGCTGACGTACGACCGGGTAGGCAGCGACGCCGAAAACCAGGCACTGACGCTGGCCCGGACCGTTGCCTCGGATCCGGCGGTCAGGGCCGAGGTGCTGGCCGTCAGCGAACAGCCCGGCACTCCCCCGCCGGCCGAGCTCGTGGCCGGGCCGCTCCAGTCATCGGCCGAGGCAGCGCGGACCCGGACCGGCGCCCTGTTCGTGGTGATCACCGACGAAACCGGGATCAGGCTGGCCCATCCTGATCCGCAGCGGCTTGGCGAGAAGGTGAGCACGGACCCGTCCGAGGCGCTGTCCGGGCAGGAAATCACCACCCGGAACACCGGAACGCTGGGTCCCTCCGCCGGGGCCAAGGTTCCCGTATATGCCCCCGGTACCGCCACCGTGGTGGGCGAGGTGAGCGTGGGCTATTCCATGGAGACGGTGGCCCAGAGCGTGGCCCGCGACATCGGACCGGTGGCGTTGACGGCGGCCGGCGCCCTGCTGGCCGGGATCCTGGGGTCCTTCCTGCTGCGCCGCCGGCTGCAGCGGCTCACCCTGGGCCTGGAGCCGGAAGAGATCAGCACGCTGGTCCACGACCAGGTGGCGGTGCTGCAGGGGGTGGACGACGGCGTTATCGGCGTAAGTGCCGATGGCCGGGTGAGCGTTTTCAATGCCGCTGCGCAGCGCCTGCTGGGCTTGCCGGACCTGTCGGGCACGCGGTGGGCGGACGCCCCGGTTCCGGAACAGCTGAAGTCCCTTACCCGGGCAGCGTCCACCACCGCGGGTTCCACCGCAGACGCCCTGGAGCTGGTGGCCGGCGGCCGGGTGTTGGTGGCGAACGCCCGCAAGGCACTGCACCGGCGGGAGGACCTGGGCTGGGTCATCATGCTGCGGGACCGCACGGAGCTGCAGCAGCTCACCCGCCAGCTGGACGCCGTGGGGACCATGTCCACCGCGCTGCGGGCCCAGCGGCATGAGTTTGCCAACCAGCTGCACACCCTTGCCGGTTTCCTGGGCATCGGCCAGCACCAGGAGGCGCGCGACTACCTGGCCGGGCTGGCCGCCACTGGTCCGCTGAAGTTCCCGGTTGACCAGGCCGAACTTCTGCAGGACCCGTATCTGCAGGCGTTCGTGGGCGCCAAGGGTGTGGAGGCGGACGAACGTGGCGTTGCCCTCCGCATCGGCCCGGAGACCCTGGTCAGGGGGCAGGTCACGGAGGCCCAGGACGTGACCACCGTGTTGGGCAACCTGATCGACAACGCCGTCAACGCCGCCGTGGCGGGTTCAGCAGCGGACCGCTGGGTGGAGCTCGAAGTGCTGGACGAGCCGGGCGACGACGGCGGCACGCTGCACGTCGTGGTAGCCGACTCGGGTGACGGGCTGGCAGAAGGCACGGACGCGGAGGGCGTCTTTGCCGAAGGTTTCACCACTGCCTCCGGCCCCGTCCGTGCGGGTGGCGGGCAGGGCTTCGGACTGGCTTTGGCGCGCCAGCTGGCGCGCCGCCGCGGCGGCGACGTGAAAGTGCTTGAGCGCGGAGCCAAGGGCGGGCCGGGCGCCGTGTTCATGGCGACGCTTCCGCATACGACGGCGGGAAACCCTGCCGCCACCATCCAGGGGGCAGCCGGAAAGGATGAGAATGGCTGATGATTTTCGCGTCCTGATTGTGGACGACGACTTCCATGTGGCCAAGCTCCATGCGGCCTATGTTGACTCGGTGGCCGGCTTCCTGGCCCTGGCCCCCGTAGGCACGGCGTCCCTGGCTCTGCAGGCCATCCACAGCCTGCGGCCGGACCTGGTGCTGCTGGACGTCTACCTGCCGGATGCCTCCGGCCTGGACCTGCTGCAGCAACTGGATGTGGACACGATCATCCTCAGCGCCGCCTCCGATGCCGCCTCCCTCCGCGTGGCGTTCCGCCGCGGCGCCCTGGGGTACCTGCTCAAGCCCTTCACCGCGGAGTCGCTGTCCCAGCAGCTGCGCTCCTATGCCCGGTACCGGCGCCTCCTGGGCCAGCCGGGGGCACTGGACCAGGAGGCGGTGGAACGCGCCAAACGTGCGCTGATCCCGGGGGACGTCACACCGTCGTCGAAACCCCGCTCGGCCACCGAAGCAGCCGTACTGGAATCCCTGGTCCCGGGCGAGCAGTATTCTGCCGCCGAAGTGGCCTCCCGGGTGGGCGTCTCCCGGGCCACCGCCCAGCGGTACCTGTCCTCCCTGGCGGACGATGGCGCGGTGGACATCCAACTCCGCTACGGAACCACCGGCAGGCCCGAGCACCGATACGGCCTGCCGGCGCGGTAGGACTGGTTAGTTAGGGCTGCTACAGGTCGCGCCGGTAAACCAGCAGTTTTGTGTCGGTTCCCGGGACGAACCAGTCCCGTTCGGGGACGCGCTGGAAGCCGGTCTTGCGGTACAGGGCGTGCGCGCTTTCCCAGGCTTTGCCCGTGGTGAGTGCCACGCCACGGATACCGGGAAGGGTGTGCGCGTGGCTGAGGATGGCATCCACCATGGCCTTGCCGGCTCCGCTGCGCTGGACGGCAGGGTCCACCACCAGCATGCGGAATTCCAGCTCGTCGTGCAGTGCGATGTCCGCGTACGGTTCGCCCGCGAGCGCCAGCGTGACCGAGCCGATGACCGTTCCTTCACGTTCAGCCACCCAGACGGTGGCCTGCCCGGCGCGCTCTGCGACGTCCATGATCTTGACCATGTACGGGTGGGCGGCGTCGTCGAAGTAGCCTGCGGCGAGGTAGGAGTCGCCGGTGATGCGGGCAACGGCGGCGAAGTCGGCCTCGATGGCGGGACGGATGGTTAACTGCTGCTGCACCCGTCAATGGTAGTGGTGCTCGGGCTGCGGATTGGGCGGAAACGCGCTTTCCGTGACCGAACTATCAGTACCGGGGCCGCCGGCGGCTTTCACCGGGCCCGCAGGGAACGCCCGGCCGCCGAAAAGCAGTCACCTAGAGCGGAAACTTGCCGGACAGCTCGAGGCTGGCCGCGCACGTCCAGGCGTCGAGCCGCTCATCGTCGGTGGGGCCGCCGTCGAGCGGACTGGTCAGGCGTGGCCTGCGTACCCAGCAGCCGGCTTCCTCCGCGATCAGTGCCCCGGCCGAGAAGTCGTGCTCGTTCAGGCCCCGCTCGCCGTAGGCGTCATGCGTTCCGTCCGCCACCATGCACAGGTCCAGGGCGGCGGAACCAAGACGGCGGACGTCGGCGAAGCCGTCCATCAATGTGCCGAAGGCGGCAGCCTGCTGGGACCGGATTTCGGGCTCGTAGCTGAACCCGGTGGCCAGGATCTGACCGGTGCGGCCGGAGACGGGCCCCTCCAGCCTGGTGGCCTGTCCACGTACCTCCAGCCACGCGCCCTGGCCGCGGGCGGCGTAGTAGATCCGGCCCAGGGCAGGGGCATTGACGACGCCGGCCAGCCAGGTGCCATCGGCGTCGGCAACAGCCACGGAGGTGGCGTAGTAGACGATGTTGCGGATGAAGTTGGTGGTGCCGTCAAGGGGGTCGATGGATCAGCGGTAGCCCGTGGGATCGGCGGGGCGGGTGGTGCCCTGTTCCTCGCCGGTGATGCTGTCGCCGGGGCGGGCTGCGGCAATGACGTCCCGCACCGCGTTTTCGGCGGCAACGTCGAAGGCCGTGACCCAGTCCCCGGCCGCCCCCTTGTTGCTGGCATCCAGCGCGTTGCCATCCCGGCCGGAGAGGACCTTGGCACCGGCTGCGGCGGCCTGCCGGGCCACCTCCAGCAGTTCCGAAACGGACGTCATGCGTTCTCCTCCACTGCGGCGGGTACAGCCGCTTCCTCGTTACCGTCCTCGTCCGTCCCGGACCCTGCCGCCTCCCTCAAGGACGCCGCATCCTCCAGGGGCGCCGCATCCTCCAGGACTGCCGCATCCCCCAGGGCTGCCGGGCCGCCGTCGAGCAATTGCCGGAACCCGTCCTCGTCCAGCACGCGGATCCCCAGCTGCTCTGCCTTGTCCAGCTTGCTGCCGGCGCTTTCGCCCGCCACCACGTAGCTGGTGTTTTTGGACACGGACCCGGATGCCTTGCCGCCGCGGAGCAGGATGGCCTCCTTGGCCTCGTCACGGCTGAAGTTGGGCAGGGAACCCGTGACCACCACGGTCAGCCCTTCGAGCGTGCGCGGCATGGACTCGTCCTGTTCGTCCTCCATGCGCACCCCGGCGGCGGCCCAGCGGTCGATGATTTCGAGGTGCCAGTCCTCCGCGAACCATTCCTTCAGTGCGGCGGCGATGGTGGGACCCACCCCGTCCACGTGGGCCAGTTCTTCCTCGGAAGCTGCCCGGATGCGGTCCATGGAACCGAACGCCTGCGCCAGGGCGCGTGATGCGCGCGGGCCGACGTGCCGGATGGAGAGGGCAACCAGCACCCGCCACAGGGGCTGGGTCTTGGCTTTTTCGAGTTCCTTGAACAGTTTCTGCGTGGTGGCCGTGGGCTTGGACGGCGACTTGGCCGTGCCCTTGCTGAAGAAGTACGGCACCAGCTCGTACTCGCCCGTGGGGACGCCCTTGGATTTTTTCTCGCGGCGGATCCGGACATCGGCCAGGTCCTCCGCAGTGAGGTTGAACAGCCCGGCTTCAGAGGTCAGCGGGGGAACTTCGGGTTCGGCCGGCTGGGTCAACGCGATGGCCGCCTCCCAGCCCAGGGCCTCGATGTCGAAGGCACCCCGGCCCGCCACATGGAACACCCGCTCTCGGAGCTGCGACGGGCAGGATCTGGCATTGGGGCAGCGGACATCCACGTCCCCCTCCTTGGCCGGCGCCAGCGGAGTGCCGCAGGAGGGGCACTCGGTGGGCATCACGAAGTCCCGCACCGGCGGGTCCTGCTGGTCCCGGAGGGACAGGACAGGGCCCACGATTTCGGGAATGACGTCGCCCGCCTTCCGCAGGATCACGATGTCGCCGATTTTGACGCCCTTGGCCCTGACCACGTCCTGGTTGTGCAGGGTGGCCATCTCCACGGTGGAGCCAGCCACTTTGACCGGTTCCATGACGCCGAAGGGGGTCACGCGGCCGGTGCGGCCCACGTTGACCTGGATGTCCAGCAGCTTGGTGTGCACTTCCTCCGGCGGGTACTTGTAGGCCACGGCCCAGCGGGGAACGCGGGTGGTGTTGCCCAGGGCACGCTGGGTGGCAAAGTCATCCACCTTGATCACGATGCCGTCGATTTCGTGGAGCAGCTTGTGGCGCTGGTCGCCATACCGTTTGATGAAGCCCAGCACGTCCTCCCGGGTCTCCAGCACCTCGAAGTACGGGCTGACCGGCAGGCCCCACTCCTTGAGCAGCCCGTACGTTTCGGACTGGCTGCCGGCCCCAAGCCCTTCGCGGGCGCCGATGCCGTGGACGAACATCTTCAGCGGCCGCTTGGCCGTCTCGGCAGGGTCCTTCTGGCGCAACGAGCCGGCGGCAGCGTTACGGGGATTGGCAAGCGGCGCCTTGCCGGCTTCGATCAGCGCCTCATTGAACGCGGCGAAGGCTTTGGACGGGATGAAGACCTCGCCGCGCACCTCCATTTCGGCCGGGAAGCCGCTGCCGTGCAGTTCCTGCGGGATTTCCTTGATGGTGAGCAGGTTGTGGGTGATGTCCTCGCCGGTGGTTCCGTCGCCTCGGGTGGCAGCGCGGACCAGCCTGCCGTCGCGGTACAAGAGGTTGACCGCCAGGCCGTCGATCTTGAGTTCAGTCAGCCAGGCCGCCTTGGAACCACCGTCACGGATTTTCTCGATGCCGGCCTCGGCCCGGTTAAGCCACGCCTCGAGCTCCTCCAGCGAAAAGACGTCCTCCAGGCTGTACATCCGCTGCAGGTGTTCCACGGGTGCGAACGCGGCGGACACCTCGCCGCCCACTTCCTGGGTTGGTGAATCGTTGGCCACCAGCTCGGGGTGCAGCGCCTCGATCTCCTCCAGGCGGCGAAAAAGTGTGTCGAACTCGGCGTCCGATACCAGGGGTTCGTCCTCCTGGTAATACGCGAACCGGTACTTCCGCACCAGGTCCGCAAGGTTCTCGTATTCCTCGCGGAGGGCCTCGGTGGGGATCGCTTCGGGCTCGTGCGGTGCCGCGGTCCGGGTGGCGGTCTGTTCTGCGGGTCCTGGTCCTGTGCTCACAAACCTATCTTGCCCTACACCCGGGACAGTCAGTTGGCGGCCGGGGCAAACGGGTGTCAGTGCGAGCGGAGCCGGTTCCGGTTCCGGTTCCACCAGGCGAAGGCCCCGGCGGAAGCGCCCACCAGCAGCGTTCCAAGGGTGATGGGCAGAAGCGCAGGTCCGCCGGGGCCCTGGCTCCGGGCGGGCGCAGCGGCGGCCAGCCGGGAGGGCCCGGCGGATCGGGTGACCGGGCTGTTCCAGTCCTGTCCGCTGGAGGGGCCGGTAGGCGGCCGGTAGCCGGCAGCGGCTGAGGGGGTTTCAGTGGCTGGTTCGTCTGGGGCCACCTCTGTTGAGGCGGGGAGCGCGGCAGGGTCGGGAGTGTCTACCTGCGGCGGGGTCTCTGCCAGTGGCGGCTGCGGCTGGACAGGATGGGCGGGCGCGTCGGCCGGGGGCGCCGGCTGGGCAGGTGGCTGGACCGGCTCCTTGGATTTCCGCGGCCGCCCGGTTTGGCCCGGCTCCGGGTTGTTGGCAAGGACGGGCAGGCAGAGAAGCCCGCAGTCTGACCTGGCCTGGGTCCCTGAAACTGTGGAGGGCGAGGGCATCTTCTACAGCGCCCTGCAGGGCCGCAAATTCCAGCAGATCGCGGCCCCGCCGTCACAGGCCTGGTTCAGTCCCGGTTTTCAGGCGGCAGCGCCACCTGGATCTTCCGTGCCTTGCCGCGTCCCACCACATACCCGCGGCCGGGGATGAAGTCGGGGCTGACCCTGCCCAGGGACGTGTTGAGCAGGCTGTCGCCTTCAATGTCCCCGGGGTTGAGCAGCAGGCCGCGCCGGCCCGACTTGAACGGCTGGGCAAGCTGCCAGGCGGAGGACCAGGTGGAGGACTCCGACTCCCCCACCACCCATTGGTCTGCCTTCAGCGATGCCGTGACCAGCTGCGCCATCCCGGATTCGGCGATGGTGTCGGTGAACTCCGTGAGGCCTTCAATGAAGATGGCCACAGTTCCCGGGTTTCCGGTGGAGTGTTCCACCAGGTCCTCCACCACCTCGGCGAGGTCGTCCGGACCCACCACGGCGCGGTTCCAGATAGGGAGGGAGGCGACGGCGGACCGGCGGGACGCCAGGTAGATCAGCTCGACGGCGGGGTTGGACCTGCGCAGGGCGTACGCCAGCGTGACCAGCGCCACGGTACGCCCGGCTCCCGGCGGGCCTGCCAGCAGCAGCGGGCCGCGCGCCATGATTTCCGCCGGCTGCAGGGACTCGTCGTCCACGCCGATGACGGGGAGGTCCGGGCTGCCGGCGGGCAGGACATCCAGGTCCACCTGCTCGGGCAGCCGCTCAATGCCCGGCGCGGTTTCCAGGCCCTGGCGCAGCATGGCCTCGCTGAGCTTGTGGACTTCGCGGGCCTGCAGGGCAAGGTTCGAGTTGCCGCCGAGGACGGCCAGCTGGACTTCAAGCCCGTCCAGCAGCCCGCGGCCCGGGGGCGAGGTGGCGGTGAGGACGTCCCGGGGCACGTCCAGGGAGATGTAGTCGTCCTCCGAGGAGAGGCGCAGGACCAGGCGCCGCTGGATGGAGGCAAGCAGTGAGGCAGGGACGGCGTTTGGCCGGTCCCCCGTCACCACCAGGTGGATGCCCAGGGTCCGGCCGTCGGTGGCCAGCTGCAGGAAGATGTCCCAGAGCCCGGAGAGCTTGCTGTGCTCATACGCTTCACGGAAGGCGGACATGCCGTCCACCAGCACGAAGATCCGTTTCTCGTCCGGCCGGTTGGCCAACTTCCGGTACTCCACGATGGTGGACGCCCGCACCTCGGCGAACTGCGCGGAACGCAGCTCGGCGATGTCCCGCAGGAGGCGCAGCAACCGCCCCACGCGTTCCACGTCGTCGCCATTGATGATCTCGCCCACGTGCGGAAGCTCCTCAAGCATCCGCAGCCCGGCAGAGCCGCAGTCGATCCCGTAAACGTGGACCGGGCCGCCGCGCGGGGTGACGGCCGCAGCGATCGCAATACCCCGCAGGGCGGCGGACTTGCCGGAACCGCCCGTGCCGTAAATGGCCATATTGCCGTCCCGGTCCGGTTCGTAGAACACGGTTGGCTGGTCCTGGTGCACAGGGTCATCCGCCACACCGAGCAGCAGCTGTTCGTCGGTGCGGGGATTGGGCAGCTTGGAGAAGTCGTAGGTCTTGGCCAGTTCGTCCAGCCATGGCTTCCGTGGCGGCTTGATGGCCAGGGTGTCCGCGGCGTGCACGATGGTGGAGGTCATCCTGGCGATGTCGTTGGGGCCGGCCGGTTCCGGAGCCGCAGGTTTGTCAGGGGCAGGGGCTTCCCAGCTGGGACCGGAGCCGAAGGCCATCTCCACGATGTCGATCTGGGGACGCTGGGGCTTATCCGTGGTCCAGCCGCCGGCGTAGCCCGTCTGGAATCCCTGGATCCGGCCAGGCCCGGTCTTGGCGGCACCGCGGCCCGGAATGGCGGGGTCGAAATACGCTGCATCCGGCACCCCGAGGATGTCGGTGGCATCCTCCTCGTCAGCCATGCGCAGCGCCACGCGGAGGTTGGTGTTGGCACGGAGGTTGTCCTTGATGACACCCGCCGGCCGCTGGGTGGCCAGGATGAGGTGCAGGCCCAGGGAGCGGCCACGGGCAGCCACGTCCACCACGCCGTCCACGAACTCCGGCACGTCACTGGCCAGCGCGGCAAACTCGTCCACGATGATGATCAGGTACGGCGGTGCATCCGGGTCCGCCTCCCGGTGCAGGGCCAGCAGGTCTTTGGCTTTTTTACGGTTCAGGAGCTGCTCACGGTAGTGCAGCTCCGCGCGCAGGGACGTCAGGGCCCGCCGGACCAGGTGCGGGGAAAGGTCCGTGACCAGGCCCACCGTGTGCGGAAGGTTGATGCAGTCCGCGAACGCAGCGCCGCCCTTGTAGTCCACGAAAAGGAAACTGACGCGGTCCGGGCTGTAGGCCGCGGCCATGCCCATCACCCAGGACTGCAGGAACTCGGACTTGCCGGCGCCTGTGGTGCCGCCCACCAGAGCGTGCGGCCCTTCGTTCTTCAGGTCCAGGTACAGCGGCTCGATGCCTTTGGACCCAACCAGGGCCCGGAGGGTGCCGTTGTCCTTGCGGTTGGCCACGGCGGTGGCGTGCACAGAGTTGTTTTCCGTCCAGCGCTCGGCCACGGCCTGCGGGTTGTCCAGGAAGTCGTTGCCGATCAGGGTTGCGTAGGAGACGGCGCGGGGCAGGTCGGAGTCGTCGTTGACGGGTTTGCCCACGTCCACCACCGGTGCCAGCATCCGGGCGAGCTGGGCCGCGAGCTCCGCGTCGACACTTTCGCAGCTGACCGGGTAGGTGTGGCGGCCCAGGCGGACCTGGCCGGTGGTGGTGCCGTGGTCTCCGTCCACCACCATGAAGTCGCGGCAGGCGGCAGGCAGCGCCTGGACCTCGGTGGCAACCCACAGGACGTGCACACCTGAGTCGGGACCCCGTTCGGCCAGCCGGGTGAGGCGGCCGCGGTCCACGGGCGCGTCGTCTTCCACGATGACCAGCACGGACGGGAGGACCGGCTCTTCGAGCTCATGCTTCAGGGGGTCGATGCCGGGGCGCAGATCGGGGCCGGACCGTTTGGCCGCCGCTTCGCGGGCATCCACCAGGTCCTCAAGGCGGGCAACCAGGGAGGAGCCGCCGGCGGAACCGGCAGCCAGGTGGTCCCCGCCCAGGGGGCTGTGGCCCGAGCCCACGTGCGGCAGCCACTGCAGCCAGTTCCAACGCCCGCGGGACTGGGCGGAGGTGATGGCGGTGAGGACCACCTCGGCCGGGGAATGCAGTCCCACCAGTTGCAGCACCATGGCACGGGCTACGTCGTCCACCAGGCCGCGGGCGCCGGCAATTCCCAGAGCCCCGGAGGTGCGCAGCTGGGACACCACGGGGACGCCTTCGATCTCGCTGAACTGCTTGATGCAGTCCTGGATTTCGCGGCTGTACTGGACCTCCGTGTCGTTATTGGAGGGCTCCTCCAGCGGAATTCGGGAGGGCGCGGTCCCCAGTCCGAACCGCAGGCCCAGGAAGGAGGAGTGCTCCGGCCGGTGTGTCCACAGCAGCGGCCCGAGCTTGTAGATGGCGTCCACGGTGTCGCTGACGGACGGTGCTTCCTGCAGCCGGACCGCCCGTTCCACCTGCTGCAGCTCGGTGAGGTCCTGGCGGAAGGCTGCCATGGAGGCGCGGAACTGCTTGAGCTGTTCTTTTTGCTGCTTCCGGGTCCGCATCTTCTGGTCCACGTAATGGCCCACGATGAACAGGGGCATCATCAGCATGAACACCATGGAAAGCACGTTTTGAGTGACCGCAAAAATGACAGCACCCATCATCAGGGGCGCCACCAGCATGATGTAAGGGAACGGGTGGTCCTCGGGGCGCTTGGGCCCGGCAGGAAGGACCCGCTTGGGCACTTCGAAGCGGGGAACCACCCGCGGCGAGCGGTTGAAGTCCACCAGGGGCGACGTCGGTGCTGCCGCGTGGTTGTGCCCCAGTGGCACCACGGTGACGGTGGTGTCACCCAGGGTGACGGTGTCGGAGGAGTTGAGGGTTGCCCGCGTGACGGGCAGGCCGTCCATCAGGAGGCCGTTCGCGGAGTTGGTGTCAACGATCTCGATGCCCTCGCCCACCGTGATCCGGGCGTGCCGTTTGGAGGTGAGCGGGTCCGCCAGCCGGATGTCCACGTCCCGGTCCCGGCCGATGTAGCTGGTACCGGTGGGCAGCGAAAATTCGCGCCCGACGTCGGGCCCGGACAGCACGCGCAGGGTCGCCGCCGCCGGTCCCCGGCCGGCGCCGGCCTCGTGGAACTGCTTGCTGACCTGGGCCAGCGACACCACCGAGCCGGGACGCAGGCCTGATTCCAGGAGGTTGTCCTCCCGGGCCAGGATGTTCCCGCTGATGCCGGCGCCCACGAAGGCTTCGTCGATGCGCAGGGAAAGGTTGTCCGGGGCAGGCGTGCCCTTGCGGTCCGGGTCCGCCGCCCACAGCACGGTGGCGATGTCGGCCACGGTGGCCATGCCGTCCACCGTGACGGCCAGGTCCTTGGCGTCGGCGGGTTCGCGGCGGAGTGTCAGCCGGATCCTCATCCTTCGTCCACGCCCCTCATCTTTTCCAGCAGGTACAGGTCATCGGAGGTCACCAGGTGCGTGGTGACGGCGTGCTCCACCAGCCGTGCCCGGCGGTTGGTGGCGAGCTTGCCGCCGCCGCCCCGCAGTCCCACAACGCCCACCCGGTCCAGCTTGTCGCAGACGTTGTCCAGTTTGCGGTTGAAGCGGGTCAGTGCCCAGCCCAGGGTCTTGGCGGCGGCCGCGGAGGACGGGATGCTGCTGAAACCGGTGCCTTCGCGCCGGAGCACAGGCTCGGCGAGCGCCACGATCAGCGCCTTCTGCGCGTCCGTGAAGACCACGGGTCCGATGGTGGTGTCCCCGCTGCTGGCGCCCTCCCTGGCTTCCTGCCGGAAGGACGGCGTTTTCAGGTGCACGGCGAACTCATAGGTGGTGGGCCCGGCCGTGAAGATGACGTTGGTGTGGCTGAACACGAGCGGTATCCGGGCGCCGGGTGACAGCCAGGCCTGCATGCCGCCGGAGGCGTCGGCCACCGTGGCCGAGAGCATGCCGCCCACGTTGCTGAGCCACCAGATGCCGTCATAGCGGGCCACCTGCAGGAACTGCCGGTGCAGGTACGGGTTGTCGTCCACCTCAAGATCGCCTTCGCGGCCGATATTGAAGATGTCCTCATCCGATGGTTCGTACCACTCGCCACAGAAATCTATTGCTAGATCCCCCATGATCTGTGCCTCCTCAAGGCAGAACTGTTCCGGTAGCCGGAGTGCTGATAATGCGGTGTTGCCAGGTGCGCATGCAGGGATGCCATACGGCCGAAGATCACTTTTCGGTGCAAGCGATGGAGCCGGACTCCAGCGGTGAAAAGGCACCGTCCGAGCGGACGATCATCACCTGGACGCAGGTTTGTCCGGAAGGATTGGACCTGAGCCGGACAGGCGCCTGCTCAATCGACTGGTAGTCTCCCCCGCCGCCGATGGTGTACACCCTCCATTTGTAGGTGTCGCCCGGCTTGGGATCCGGATTGTTCCAGTAGAAGGAGGCCTCGCCGTTGATGTCGACTGTTCCGGACAGGCCCTCTACGTCGGACACGGTGCCGTTGTTCAGGGCGTCGGCCGGCGGTTTGCTGACCTGTTGGGTTTCCACAACCTTGGGGGTGCCTGTGGCGGTGTTGGCCACCACGACGCCCACCACTGCCGCCAGCGCCAGGAGGGTGCCGCCGGCGAGTGCGAGCCAGAGGTTGCGCTTGCCGTGGTCCGCTTCCGGTGCCGCTTCGGGCTCTTCCACTTTCACGGGCCGGTGCACTGTTGCATCGGCGGTGTAGGCAGTGTCCTGCCCTGCTCCCCTTGCGTCCGCTATGGGGGCGCCGTAGCTGGCCGCTCCTGCGCCGCCACGCAGGATGGTGGACTGGGCCCACTCCCCCTGCCCGGCGCCGTCGGCCGCGTCCGCTGCAGGATCAGCCGCTCCGATGGTGCGGGCCGGAATGTGCGGCACTGCCGGGGCAGGCTGCCGTTGGCCTGGGGCGGCAGGAGTGAAGGACGACGGCGGGAGGGCGCCGCCCCTGCGGCCCGTCGCGTCAGTCCCGCTGCCGGGTGAGGTGGGGCGGGTGCGCGCGGGGAAGGTGGGTGCGCTGCCGGTGCGCTCCGGATCGATGGCGGCGATGCTGCGGACGCGCGTCTCCTCGCTGCCGTCGTCCGGGTGGCTCTCCTCCAGCTGGGGCTCCTCCAGGACCTCGAAGGGCGTGACGGAAAGGTTGAGCTCGGCCTGGATGCGCTGCAGGGCCAGGGCGAAGGCGTGCGCCGAGGAGTACCGGGACTGCGGCTGCTTGGCCATGGCCGTTGCCAGCGCCAGTTCCAGCGATTCCGGCACATCGGCACGGCCCAGGCCCGGCAGCGCCATGTTGCTGATCCGGTTGATCAGTTCGCGCTGGGAATTGTCCGCGCCCGGCATCACGAAGGGCGAGCGGCCTGCCAGCAGGGTGTAGAGCGTGGCGCCGAGGGCCCACACGTCCACCATGATGCCGTCAACACCGCCGTCCCGGAACTGCTCGGGCGGGGACCAGGGAATGGACATACCCGATTCGTCGTCCGAATCCCCTGCCAGGGTGCCCGAGATGCCGAAGTCGGTGAGGGCCGGACGGTTGTAGTCCGTCACCAGGATGTTGGCCGGCTTGATGTCGCGGTGGGCGATGCCGGCACGGTGGGCGGTTTCGACGGCGGAGGCCACCTGGATGCCAACGGCCAGGACCTCGTCCACGCTGAAGCGCTGCCGCCGGTACCGTACGTCCAGGCTGGGACGGGAGCAGTACTCCATGGCCAGGTAGGAATGCCCGTCGTCCGTTACTTCCGCTTCGAAAATGGTGACGATGTAGGGGTGCGAGGAGAGCTGGGCCATGAGGTTGGCCTCGGACTCGAACCGCCGCCGCGCGCCCTCGGTCTTGAGGTCCGAAAGCAGCACCTTGACGGCGACTTTCCGGCGCGGCCGGTCCTGTTCGTACAGGTAGACGTCGGAAAACCCGCCGGAGCCCAGCAGGCTGATGTACGTGAACCCCTGGATGCGGGGCGGCGGCGCAACGGGCCGTTTGGAGCTCAAGGAATCTCCTCAAAACGCAGTGAGATGTTGTCGCCCAGCTCTGCGATGTCGCCGTCCAGCAGGATGGCCATCTCGTTCTGGGCCAGGCGGCGCGGCGGCTGGCCCTCCCGGACCAGGACGGTGCCGTTGGTGGCCTTGAGGTCGCAGAGCATCACGTGCCAGCCCTCGAGCCGCACCTCAACATGGGACCTGGAGATGTCCCCGCCCGGGCTCGCCACCTGGACGAGCCGCGGCATCACACCGCCCTGGACCCGGGACACGGACGGCTGCCGGCCGATGACCATCGACTGGTCGAGGTCCAGCAGTTCGCCGGTGGACAAGCGCATCCGCCCCAGTCTCGGGCGGGAGACCTGCACGGCATCCGGCAACAGTGCCGCCCCGCAGGCCCTGCACTGGGCACGGGTGGGTGGATTGGCGTGGCCCTGTGCGCAGACGCGGGCCAGTACCAGCGGGCCCCCGGCGGCGTCCTGTTGTGCGGCCGGTGCCTTGGCCGCCGGACCGGACGGCGTTCCCGGAAGGCTGCTTTTCATGACCGTCTGGCCGTCGTGGTCGGGGTCGAAGCCGGCAGCCGGTTCCTGGGCAGGGGCGGGTATCTGGGAGGTTGCAGCCCCGGCAGCGGGCATTTGCGCATTCTGTGGCGACGGCGGGGTGCCAAGGGTTGGCGGTGCGCTGGGCGCTGGCGCTGCCGCTGCTTTCTGGGCGCCGGGCGCCGCTCCCCCCGTGCGCCAGGGTACAGAGTCGATGAGGACGCCGGTGGAAGCAGGACGGGGCGGGACGGCAGCCTCTTCGTCCGTGCTGGTGCCGGCTCCGGATTCCTGCCCGCCTTCGCCTTCCGGTGCTGTCCCCGAACCGGCTGACGGGACGTCCGGGCCCGCGTCCGCCGCAGATCCAAGGGCGGCCAGCGGTTCCGCGGCGGGCAGGGCAGGCGTCTGCTGCGGGGAAACGTGGCCCGAATCGGCATCGGGTTCCTCACGCACGGCGGCGTCTTCGATGTTCCGCATCACGGTGCGGTCCCACAAATGGTCATAGGACGAGGTCATCTCCACGGCAGGTGAGGCATCCGCTTCGTCTGGGGCAGCGCCGGCCGGGTCTGCACTGGTTGCGTCCAGGCCGATGGGTTCACCCGCGGCTGCCCCAATAAACTCCCCGTCCGAACCGATAACGGCGTCAGGGGCAATAGTGGCGTCAGGATCAAGGCCACGCGCGGCGGACGCTGGATCCAAATCCCCGTCATCCGGGCGTTCATCGTCCGGGTCCTCGTCAATGACTCCCAGCACCGTCTCGGCAGAGGCCCCGTGCTCGGGAAGGAGCGTGGTCTCGGGCAGGAGCGTGGTCCCGGGCAGGTCCTCCGGCTCCGGGAGAACGGCAGCAGGCGGCATATCGGTGGCCGGCACAACGGCGGCGGGAGGATCCACTGCAGCAACGGCTGCAACAGCGCTGTCCGCTGCAGCCGCACCGACGACAGCAGCCGCACCACCGGCAGCGGCGGGGCCATCGACAACAGGCGGGCCGGACGGCGCACCCAGGGTCAGCGACTGCAGCAGCACCACGCCCTCACCAAGCGGCAGTTCAGGTTGTCCAGCAGCTTGCCCCGCAGCACGGGTGCCATCACCTGCGATATCCACCCGGCACGTGCCGGGTACCACGAACCTTCGTTCGTTCCAGGTGGTCACGTCCCGTCCGTCAAGGTCCACCGCTCCCCCGGGCTGTTCCACGGTGAGGGTGATGCCGCCGCGCAGGAAGACCCGCAGCGACCCGTTGAAGTCCAGGATGCCGAAGGCCGGCATGCGGGTGAGGGATCCGCCGCAACTGGTGGTCACGGCCGCGAGGACTTCGTGCGGCTCGGGCCGGCCGGCCAGGAGCTCCCACAATGCACCCGCCAGTTCAGCAGGGGATTCGGGGCCCAGGAGCACTGCGGTGCGGGACCTGACAATGCCCAGCCAGGTGCCGGGAACGTAGCTAGCGGCGGTCATCGTCCGGCTCCCCGTCGTTGTCGGCGGCGTTCTCCGCCGGGTCGGGCAGGGGCTGCGTCACGGCTTCGGATGCCTGCGGCCGCGGCAGCGTCACTTCGTCCCCGTCAGCGGAGGTGAGGCGGGGCGCGGTGGTGCCCGCGCCGTCGTCGTTCGACACGTTCCTTGCGTCCACCACGATGGCCGTCACGTTGTCCCGCCCACCCCTGCGCAGCGCGGCCTGGATCAGGGCGTCCACTGCCTCCTGCGGCTCCGCCACGGTGCTGAGGATCCGGAGGATGTCGTCGTCTGCCAGTTCCCCGGTCAGGCCGTCGGAGCAGACCAGGACACGGTCGCCTTCCTCGACGGGGAGGAGCCAGTAGTCCGCCTCCGTCTCATCCCCCGTACCCAGGGCCCGGGTGACCACGTGCCGGCGGGGGTGGACGGTGGCTTCCTGGGCGGTGATTTCGCCCGCGTCCACGAGTTCCTGGACCTCCGAGTGGTCCACGCTGATCTGTTCGAAGCGTCCCTGGCTGAGCCGGTAGGTGCGGGAGTCGCCGATGTTCAGGACCAGCCAGTACGGGATGCCCATCTGTTCCACGATGACCGCGCCGGTGAGGGTGGTCCCGGCACGGGCTCCGGTGGCCTCACGGATGGAGTTGTCCGCACGGACCAGGTACTGCTGGAGGACGGCCGCCGTGATGCTCCGCTCCCCCGTGGCCACCTGGGGGATTCCGGCGAGGGCCCGCACGCACAGGCCGCTGGCGATTTCACCGGCCTCATGCCCGCCCATGCCGTCAGCCACGGCGAAGACGGGATCGGCGGCGATATAGGAGTCCTCGTTCAGCTCCCGGCGGAGTCCCCTGTCCGTCCCGTAGCCGTAGGTGAGGCTAAGTCCCGGCCCCGGCTGGATGGTTGGGGAAACACTGGCGGGGTGCTGGTTCATGCCTGTCCTAGGTAAAAGGTACGGTCTCCAAAGTGCACGGTGGATCCCGGGGTAACAAACGTGGGGACGCCCGGCACCAGGGGGGTGCGCAGGCCGTCCGGGGTGGTGACGGCGCTTCCGTTGGTTGACTGCCGGTCCGTCACCCAGATGCCTGCGCCGTCGGTGAGCAGGTGCAGGTGGGTCTTGGAGATGGAGCGCCCCGGATCATCCACGGCCAGCAGCTGGGCGTGCTGTTCCCCGGCCTGGCCCACGGGGTTGCGGCCCACCAGGACGCTGCGGTCCAGCTGGAAGTCGCGGCCGTCGTCCAGGCGGATGCGGAGGACGGCCACGGGGGCCGGACCGCCGGTTCCGGGGCGCACCTGGGTGCGTTCGACGTCGTCGTCCACGTGCTGCGGAGCCACCCGGTGGCCTGCTGCGGAACCGGCTGGAACGGCACCTGGCAGGATACCCTGCGGCACACCCTGGGCAGAAGCGGCCGGCGGCGCGAACGACGCCGGCGCGGTATAGGGCATCGTCTGCGACGGCATGGTGGCCGACGGCGAAGGTGCCGGGGGCGCCGGAGCGTGCGGCACCTGCGGGTAGGCTGCCGGCGTCTGCGCTGCTGGGGCTTGCGGCACCGGCGCGTGGGGTGCCTGCTGTGACGGTGCTTGCGGCGCCGGCGACGGGGACCCGGCAGCGCGGGGTGCGCTGGCGCCGGCCACCGGGGACAACACCTGCTGCACGGGCGGAAGGTCCAGGGGCGCGAAGCTGTACGGGCCCTGGATGCCGCCGGTGGCGATGGGGTCGCGGCCTGCCTTGACGTCGAAAACCAGGGTCTTGGCGACGGTGTCATTCCAGCCGCGCAGGCCGCCGTTCTTGTCCCACCGGTTGGAAACAACCACCAGCACGGCCCATACCGAGCCGGCAAGGAGCAGCGGACCAACGATGAACAGGGCGGCGTCGAACCACTTGAAGACTACTACCAGCACCGCAGACAGCACGGCCAGCAGGATGCCCGCCCCCGTGATGAGGCCCCGCAGGAACACAGCACCGGCGCCCGGCGCATAGCCGTCCTGGTCCGCGCTGCGGATACCCATCAGCAGGTTGCCGGGCGTCTTGCCGGTGCGCGCCTCCAGGCCGAGAACCACGAACAGGTAGGCCAGGGTCAGGCCAAGGCCAATGCCGCCGAACAACACCAGGGAGGAGGTGTCATAGACAATAAAGCCGCCGCTCCTGGTCCGGCTGATCCCGGCGAATCCAATGGCAAACGTCACCACCAGCACCGCCACGCCGGGCAGCCAGTCGATGACGGCAGCACCAAGCCGCTTGCCCGCCGCAGCCGGAACAAGCTGAAGGTTCACTGCCATTCCCGTTCCTCCCCCTGGAGCGGCCTCCACCCTTGCGGAGCCGCCGGTCCTGCCCGGCCCGGTGCCCGTGTGCAGGCTACCCCTGCGCAAAGGACCGGCGTGCGCGCTGCCCGTAAGTGCGGTGCCCGCCGGCACTCCTGCCGGGGGCCTTTCTACTATCGGGATAGTACCGGGAATCCCGGGCGCGTGCGCGGGGCGCGCTTGCCCGGGATCGTTGCCGCCGTGGTCCACGGGAAGGTCCGGGGTGCGGGGGCGGCGCGCCGCCCGGTTGGACAGCGGCGCGCCGCAGGCCGTGCAAAAGGTGGCACCCGCGCGGATGTGCTGTTGGCAGTGCGGGCAACGTTCGGCGTCAGAGGTCACTGCCGGCCCGGTCCTTGCTGGATTGAGCCTGGCCCATCTGTGCCTTGCCCGGCCGAGCCTTGCCGGCTTGAGCCTGGCGCGGCGGGTTCCTGCGGTTCGGTGCCCGGGACCGGCGCGTCAACAGTGCCGGCAGCACGGCGGCGGCGCGCGGCAATGAACGCGGGTACCGCCGGCAACGCCAGGCGGCCGCCGCGCAGCCGCAGCCCGTTGCCGGAGTTCATGGCGGTCCGGGCGTCGGCGAGCAGCGAGCGGGGCGAGAACCGTGCCTGCTGCCGGCGCCAGAACCCCATGCCGGAGGTCATCTCCTTCAGCGAACCATCAACGATGGTCCAGTACTCGCGGACTTCGTCCTCGGTGGGCTCCCCGGCGCCGAAGATCGAGGCGTCGGCCCGGCGCGCCAGCATGGTGGTAGTCCCCTGGGTTGCAGGGAACGCGTCGGCCAGGACCGCAGCGCTTTCGCGCCGCGTCGAGCGGGTGTCGACGGCGGCACCCAGGTCGGTCGCGAGGCTCACCACCTCGTTCCAGCCTCCGCCCACACGCTGGGCCGGGTGCCCGTCGCGGAAACGCGACTTCCGCCGTCGCGCCTTCAACAGGGCAATCAGCAACAGCGGCAGGCCCAGGACCACCAGCGGGATCGCGGCGACGCCCAGCGCGCCCAGGAGGGCACCCCAGAACAGCCACGGGTTGTTCTTCTTCTGGTCCGCGTCCAGTGCGTCCGGCGAGGAATCCGGCGGCAGGTCTGCCGGCTCCTGCGGCGGGGGCGGCGGCTGCAGCACCTGCGGCTTGGGCTTGGACTTGTTCTCGGGGTCCGGCGGGATGGGGATGTTGTCCTTGGGCGGGGTGGGATCAAAGCTGACCCAGCCCACCCGCTCAAATGCGACCTCCACCCAGGCGTGGACGTCCTTTCCGGTGATCTTCACCTCGCCGGCGCCGTTCTCCGGGCTGGTGGGCTCAGGGTAGAAACCCATCACCACGCGGGATGGGATGCCCAGGTGCCGGAGCATCAGGGACATGGCCACCGCGTACTGCTCGTCGTCACCGAGCATCTGCTTGGCGGTCAGCAGGTTGCGGATCCGGGCGGAGCCGTGGCCGGAAACGCTGGGCAGCTGCCCCTCGCTCACGAGTCCGTTACTGAAGGCTCCCGTCTTCTGGAAGTGCGCCTCGATCTGGCGCACCCGGTCGATCGCGGTGGGGGCATCGGCGGACAGGTCGTTGGCCTGGGAACCCACTACCGGCGGAACTTCAAGAGGTGCGGGAAGCGAGATCCTGGCGAAGTCATACTGCGTCAACTGGCCATGCTCGAGTTTGACCGGGTCCGAGACCTGCACCGTGTAGGAGTCGCCGCGGGAGAGTCCGTTGGTGGTGACGGCGGTGTCCGTTCCCGGGTTGAAGTAGAGGCCTGCGGCGGCGGCGGAGCCGGACTGGTCAAAGCTGATGCCGGTGGTCTTGCGGCCGCCGGGAACGAAGAAGCCCTGGTAGTCCTCGACATTGATGCCGATCGAGTAGTCCTTGGTGGGCACTACCCCGGAGGTGTCGGCGAGCGTGTTGATGGACTTGGCGTCGCCCACCTTGCTGAAGTTCCCGGAGCTGTTGGGGTCCATGTTGTAGTTGGTGCCGTTGAAGGCGTCCAGGGCACCGAGGCGCACCCGCCCGTCCCGCGGGAGCCCCTTGACCACGAACAGGGTGTCGTCCTTCTGGTCCTTGACGTAGGTCCGGAAACTGGCCAGCGGTGTGATGTAGTCCTTGGGATCAAACGGCGGTACCACCACGTTCCGCAGGACTTTGCGGTCCTCGCCGGCACTGACCAGCGGTGCGGCCACGGCGGTGATTCCCACGCTGACGGCGATCACTCCGGCGGCCATTCCCAACCGGCGGATCCTGGCCCGGCGTGTGGTTGCGCTGTCCGTCTGCGGGTTGTTGACGGCCACCCTCCGGGTGCTGTTCCGCCGCAGGGCATCCCGGCGGAAGGTTGCCCACGCGATGCCGAGCACGGTCAAGCCGACGCCACGTTCGAGGGTCAGGAACGCCGCGTTGGTGCTGAAGGCGATGCCGGTGACGAACAGGACCAGCACCGGCAGGAGGGGCAGGTATGGGCTGCGGAGCCGCCAGGTCAGGAGTGCGGCCACGAGTGCCGTGACCAGCGAGCTGAGGAAGGGGACGATGAGCACGCCGCCGGCAGTTCCCACCGGCACGCCGACCGTGAGCATGTCCTTCCAGGCAAACACGACGCCCAGGAGCAGGATCCGCAGCGAGTCCAGGGTGGGGACGAACCCCGCGATGGCGGAGTCCGGCACGGCAAGCCAGGTCCCGAACACCAGGTAGGCGGCGAAGGCCAGGGCCGTGGTGATCAGCAGCCCCAGGCGCAGGTGGGCATTGGCTGCGCCGATGGCAAGGCCCAGGATGATGCCGCCGAACCCGGACAGCAGGTAGTACGGGTCACCGCCGAAGCTTAGGCCGAAACCGAGCAGGCCCAGGCCCAGCAGGACCACCAGGGCTCCGGCGTCGAGCAGGAAATGCCACAGGGGCTGGCCGTTGGAGAACGCCGAATCCGGGGCGGCGGCTTTGCGGCGGGTACGGGTTTGCGGGGACCGGCCCGGTGCGGTACTCATGCGGCGGCCTTTCTCAGCACGATGGCAAGGTCGGCCAGGTCGCCGAGCGTCAGGACAGTAAGGTCTGCGATGTTGGCCCTGGTGGGCGCTGCACCGGCTTCCACCCGCACCGCGAGGCTGCGCACGCCGGGCGGGACGGAGGCGGCAGCCGAGCGGAGCTGGGTGGCGGTCACGTTGCTGCCCACCACGAAGAAGACCACGGAGGCGTTGGGCACGGTGTCAGCCAGGGTCCTGGCGAGGTCGACGGCGGTGCGGCGCATCGGGGTGCCGACGATCCGGGTCATGTCATCGAGCATGTTGCGGCCGGTTTCGCAGCGGAGCGGGCCTTTTTGTGTGAGCACATCCAGTTCACGCTGTTCGCGGATTGCCTGCCTGCCGATGGAGGCAGCCACCGAAATGGCCATCTCGAACTCGTTTTCGGAGGCGAATTCGTCGGTGTTGATGGACAGCGAGATAGCCAGGTGGGCGCGGCGGGTTTCTTCGAACTGGCGCACCATCAGTTTGTTGGTCCGGGCTGTGGTCTTCCAGTGGATGTGCCTGCGGTCGTCGCCCGGCACGTATTCGCGCAGGGCGTGGAAGGAGACGTCGGCGCTGGAGAGGTCCGTGGTTGGCATGCCTTCGAGGTCGCGGATGAAGCCGGCGGCGGAACCGGCCAGGGCCACGGTCCGGGGGTGGACGAAGAGGTCCTCCGGCTCGGTCCAGAGGACCTGGCGGCGGAGCAGGTGCAGGGGGTCGGCCCGCACTGAGCGGACCGGCCCCACCACGATGACGGCGCGCCGCGCCGTGGGAATGGTGAACAGGTCCTCATGGACCTGGCCGGGCTTCATCCGGGGCAGGTGGAAGACGGCCGTGGTGCTGCCCACCGGCAGTTCCAAGGCGGCCGGCAGCAGCGGCCGTGCGGACGTATTGGAGACGGCAATGCTGCCGACGGCGCTGTCCCCCACCGCCACCCGGGTGCGGGCGAGGTCCAGCACCACTCCGTACGAGGACCGGCCCAGGATGAACGCCACCGCGATCACGAACATGGTGAATGCCGCGATAGCCGCAGCCGTTGCTTCCTGCCAGCCAAAGGCCTGGCCGGTGGTCCAGAGCAGGATCGCGGCGGCCAGGACGGACCAGCCCAGGATGCTGACCACGGAAAGTACCGGCCAGGCGTACTTCAGCCAGTAGCCGCGGACCGCCCGCCAGGCGGGTGCCACGGCGAGCAGGGCCGTGGTACTGGCCTCGGACCAGACTGCTGCGGGGTGCAGGCGGGTGGGGCGGCCGCTCCGGTGGAACGGTTGCTGGAGTCGCTGCGCGAGCCGGGTCAACGGGGTGCCGCTGGACGTGCCGTCCGACATATGGATGTGCCTTCGTTGTTGCGCTGGAATGGAATCTGTTGTGCCGTGCTGTGCTGTGGTGCGGCGCGATTGGTGCTGCGCGGGGCCCGGCCGCGGTTCAGGCGTTGGTGCGCTGCTGCGGGGCGGCGACGTCGGCCAGGATCCTGGTCAGTACGGCCTCGGGGGTGGCGCCGGAGAACTCGGCTTCCGGGTCCATCACGAACCGGTGGGTCCACACCACGGGTGCCAGTTCCTTGATGTCATCCGGCAGGACGAAGTTTCTGCCCTGGGCGGCGGCCCAGACCTTGGCTGCCCGGACCATGGCCAGGGCACCCCGGACGGAGACGCCCAGCCTGGTTTCCGGAGCGCTGCGGGTCTCCTCGCACAGCCGGGAGATGTATTCCAGCACCGCGGTGTCCACATGCGCGGTGGCGGCGAGATCGGCCATGTCCGCCACCGCCTCGGTGGTGATGACGGCCGACAGTTCCTTGGAACGGTCCCTGAGGTTGTTACCGCCCAGGAGCCGGACCGTGGAGGCGTGGTCCGGGTAGCCGATGGAGGTCTTGATGAGGAAGCGGTCCAGCTGGGCTTCGGGCAGGCGGTAGGTGCCGGCCTGCTCGATCGGGTTCTGGGTGGCCATGACCATGAAGGGCCGGCCGGCGGAGTAGGTGACTCCGTCCACGGTGACCCGGGATTCCTCCATGACCTCCAGCAGCGCGGACTGTGTCTTGGGCGAGGCGCGGTTGATTTCATCGGCCAGGACGATGTTGTTGAAGATGGGGCCCTTGTGGAACTCGAACTTCTGCGTTTTCTGGTCGTAGATGGTCACACCGGTGACGTCCGACGGCAGCAGGTCGGGCGTGAACTGGATGCGGTTGTTGGAGCCCTGCACCGTCGCGGCGAGGGCCCGGGCCAGGGAGGTCTTTCCCGTGCCCGGGGCATCCTCGAACAGGACGTGGCCCTCGGCCATCATGGCGGTGAAGGTAAGCCGGATGACGTGTTCCTTGCCCAGCACCGCCTGCCCTACGTTGGCAACCAGCTTTTCGAATGTGTCGGCAAACCACTCGGCCTGCTCGATGGTCATGGTCATGATGTTGGCTTCCTTCTGATGGGTCGAAATTCTGTGCCGGCCCGGGCTGTCCGGGCCTTCGTTGAGTTGGTGGTGCTGCCCTACTTGTTCGGCATCCCTGGAGGCGGGTTGCACCCGACGTTGGAGGTATCGCAGCGGAGCCAGTTGCCCTTGGCCATTCCTTCGCTCAGGTGGTACCAGATACCGCTGGGATTGTTCGAGGTCTTGTACCAGACCTGGTAGCGGTCGGACCGGGAGTAGGCGCCGGCGTCGAGCCAAATGCCCTCACCCGTGCACTGTGACGGGTTGCCTGCAACGAAACTGTCCGTACCCTTTCGCGGTTCGGTGCAGCTGCGCACCGGGCTGGCCGTGACGTTCCAGTCCGTGGGCGGCGGCGGGGTGTTGTCTGGACCGGAGGTTGACGTAGCTGGTCCGCCAATCGCTCCGTCCACGATTGTTACGGCTTTGACGCGCAACCTGTGGCTCTGGTTCCATCCACCGGCGCCGGCGTCGAAGCTGGTGGCCTTGCCCACGTTCTGCCAGCCACCGCCGTCCATGCTCACCTCATAGTGGTTCAGCGGCCGACCATTCGTGCTGGGGTTATTCCAGGTCCAGTGCACCTGGCCGTCGCCCTTGGCCGACGTAATACCATTCACGTTGGGGGCATTGGCCGGCCCATACGGGTTTCCCGTGCCGATGGCCTTGGCATCGCCGGACATGTTGTTCTTGGTGGAGGTCGCAACGATGGTGACGGTGATGTCCCTGCCGTTGGTCATGCCGCCGATGATTCCTCCCCCGGCCTTGATGGCCCCGGTCCTGCCGTCGGCGTTGTAGGAGTAGGCAATCTCGGTGGCGGTGGACCCGTTACGCTGCGCGTCATTCAGCGGCGTGAACGTAACCTCAAGCTGGCCGCTGGTTCCCGTCTCCTTCACCGTCCCGCCGTTGACCTGGCCCGGCTTGCCCGCTGCCCGGATGGGAGCCGACGGGGCACTGGTTCCACTGGTGCCGGCCTTGTTCGTGGCCGACACCGTGAAGGTGTAGTTGGCTTCCGAGTTGTCCACAGTGACGTTCTGCGAAGTGCCGGAGACCGGCTGGCTCGACACCGCAGCGCCGCCCCGGAGCGTGGTCAGCGTGTATGAGGACACGGGATCACCATTGTTGTTCGGCGCCGTCCAGACCACCCGCAGCTGGCTTTGGGAACCAACCGGCGTTGCCTGGGCAACGCTCGGTGCAGCAGGAGTCGCGGGAACGCCAGCAGGTACTTCGGCCGCAGAATAAGGGCTCCACTCGGACGGGTCCTTGGCGTCGTTTCGGGCCAGGACCCGGACCTTGTAGGAGACGCCGTTCTGCAGGCCCTTCCAGACATAGCTCACGGAGGTCAGGTTCTGGATCTGGGCGTTCTGCCCGGCAGGCGCCGGTGAAATTTCCAGGTCGTAGGACTTCACCGGGGAGCCCTTGCTGGCCGGGGCGGTCCAGTTGACCGTCAGCTGCTTGTCGCCGAACTTCAGCGACGGCGCCAGCGGCGTATCCGGCTTCACGTCCGGGCGCACATCGGCCGAGGCCGGCGACCGGTCGGACTCGCCGAACTCATTCGTGGCCGTCACCTGGAAGTGGTAGGTGGTGTTGTTGGTCAGGCCGTTCAGGGTGCAGGTGTTGGCGGGGCAGTCCTGCCGGAACCCGCCCTCCCCGTACACGGTGTACTTGGTGATGGCCGAACCCCTGTCCGCCGGCGCGGACCAGTTCAGCAGCGCGGTTTGATTGCCCACGCTTTGCGCCTGCGGTGTGGTGGGTGCCGCAGGCTTGTCCTTGACGGTGAGCCGGACACGCGCAGTTGCGTGGCGGGACGGGTCACCTGTCTTGTCCTCCACCGTGTAGGCGACCACCAGGGTCCCAGTGAAGCCGGGAGCGGGAGTGACGGTGACCGAGTCCCCATTGACGCCCACATTGCCGCTGCCTGTTTCGGTATTGGCGGCGATGATCTTCAGCGCTGTTTCGGGGAACGGGTTGGCATCGTTGGCCAGGACGTTGATGGTGACCGGTTTGCCGGCGGCGGCGTTGGCTTCCGCGTCGTCGTTGGCCACGGGCTTGGGCCGGTTGGAGGCCGTCACCGCAAGCTGGTACGTTGCCGTGGCTTCGAGGCCCCGGGGGTCCGTCGCCTTGACCTGCACGGCAGCCCTGGTTCCCGTGGCGGTGGAGTCCGCCGCCGAAGCCTTCAGCGTCTTGCCGTCGATGCGTGCATTGAAGCCGCCGGGAGAATCGCCCACCAGTTCATACTTCATCTTCTCCACGTCGTCCTGGTCGGGATCCGAGGTCAGCTTTCCAAGGTCGGTGCTGGCCGAGTCACCCTTCGGCACATCCATGGTCGCGCCAAGCAGTTCCGGCGGGTTGTTCTTGTTGGGATCCGGGAGGACCTTGGTACGGATGCTCAAGGTGGACTTCAGGCCGGCAGGATCGTCCGGCCCGGTCCCGTCGGTCACCTCGAAGGTGAGCGAGCCGGGGCCCACATAGTCGGCAGCTGCCGTGTACTTCAGACCGGTGCCGTCGTTCGTTACCGGGTTGGCGCCATCGGCGCCGATGAGCTTGATGCGGTCCGCCTGGGTCAGGCGGGGCGACCGTCCTTCCCGTACCTTGACCCATTCCTTCAGGTCGACGTCGACGGACTTCCCGGCGACCACCTCGAGGACTTCGTCCTTTGCCAGGGTGGGAACCTGCTGGCCCAGGCCCGGCACCCAGATGATGGCCGTGGACTGCTGGCCGTCCACGTCTTCCACGGCGTACGGGATGAGTTGGGGCTGTTCGGTGAGGTCCACCAGCACGTTGCCGTTGCCGCCGGGGCGTGCCGTGGTGGCTTCGGTGCCGATCTTCAGGTTCTCGCCCACGCCGTCGGGGTCCTCGTCATTCTTGAGGACAGGAACGTCCACGGCCGTCTTGCCCATGGCCTGCGCCGAGGTCACCCTGTCATCGCGCGCAATCGGCGCCTTCAGGGGTACCTCATTGTCAACCACCAGGCGGATGGTGGCCTGTGCGGTGGCGTCCCGGTCATCGGCGATGGTGTAGCGGACGTTGACGGTTCCTGCCTCGTTCGGCGCCAACATGATAATGCGGCCGCTGTTCCTGCTGACGGTGGCCTGGAGGGCCGGATCGGCCTCGATGCCGTCGGTCAGGATGCGGATGCGGTCGCCGTCGGGATCCGTGTCGTTGGCAGTCGCGTCCACGGCGATCTGCCGGCCCGGGCGCACCCGGACCTCGTCATCCACCGGGGTGGGCTTCTGGTTCATCTCGCCGCGCGGCGCGACGCCCACGGTCACGGTTCCCGTGTTGACGGCGCCCTGGCGGTCCACCACCTTGTAGCGGAAGGTATCGGTACCGGCGCCGTCCCCCGCAGCGGTGAAGTCGATGAAGTTGCTTCCCACTGTGGCGGTTCCCATGGCAGGGGTGCTGTCGATGCCGGTCAACTGCACGGAGTCGCCGTCGGGATCGATGCCGTCGAGGGGAACCGGGATCCGGACGGTGCCGGCTGCCACCACGCGGGCGGTGAGGTTCCGCGGCTGGGGCCGGGAGTTCTCGGCACCTTCCAGCGGGAGGATGTGGATGGTCACCGCGGCAGCGCTCTTCTGGCCCTGCGGATCCACCGCGTTGTAGATGGCGCGCACGGTCTTGGGCTGGCTGCCCGCAATGAAGCGGAGGGTGTTCTCGGAGACGAAGCTTTTGCCATCGGCCGGATCCACCGGCTGGGGCAATACGGGGTCAACGGTCAGTTCCAGTCCCTGCGGGTGGGTGTCGTTGTCCAGGACCGGGATGGTGACGACGTCGTTGACGCGGACATTCACCTCATCCGGTTTGGGCTGCGGCGCCTCCACTACGGCTGGAGCCGGGACAGGCACCACGGACACGCTGCCGGTGGCCGACTTTTTGCCGTTGGACATGGTGTATTCGAACAGGATGGGGTCCTTGGTTCCAAGGATGTCGGTGATCCTCAGGACACCGTGGTTGATCACGCTGACAGACACCGGAGCGTTGTCCGGGAGCTTGACCGACTGCAGCACCAGGACCCCGCCGGAGGGGTCGGAGTCGTTGGCCAGGGGGTCCAGCAGCACGCTGCCCCCGGTGGGCATGAGCGCCACGTCGTGGACGGCCACGGGCTCGCCGCCGTCGTTGCCGGATTCAACGTCGACGCGGATCAACCCCTGGCTGCTTTGCGGGCCGTTGCTGGCAATGTAGGTGAGGTAGACCGGGCCGGGCGTGCTGCTGCGGAAGGTGACGGTGCCGCCGTCGGTGACGGGGCCCAGCTCGGCGGGACCGTTGGCCTCCACCTGGGCCAGCCGGAGGGCACCGCCGTTGGGGTCGACGTCGTTCTTCAACGGGGAGATGACCAGGTCCTGGCCCACGACGGCGGTGACGTGGTCGGCATTGACCACGGGCGCCAGGGCGCCGGGCGGCTGGACGTTGACCACTACCTTGCCGGTGACCGTGGCGCGGCCGTCCCAGATGGTGACCTGGACGTTCTTCTTGCCGGCGGTTGCGCCGGAATCCTGGAAGGTGAGCAGGCCGTCGCGCCGCACCTTAACCTGGTCCTGGTCGTTGTCGGCCTTGGCGTCGAGGAGCACAAGGTCGTCGCCGTCGGGGTCGATCCAGTCGGTGAGGATGTTCTGGCTGACGGTTTTGCCCTGTTCCACCAGCATGGTGGTGTCTTCGCCGCGCTTGAACTTCGGCGGCTTGTTCTCGTCCGGTCCCACCACGCTGAGGGTGACCTGGCCGGTGGCGGACAGGCCGCGCCCGTCCGAGGCACTGTAGTTGAAGGTCTCCGTGCCGGGCTTGGCATCCGCGGGGACGGTGATCTGGAATGCGGTGCCGCCGTAGATGTTTTCCAGCGTGCCGGACTTGGGTCCTGCGTCCCCCACTGCGGCCGTAAGGACGTCGCCGTCGGGGTCGGAGTCGTTGTCCAGGACGCTGAGGATGGTGGTCCGGCCGGGGCGCACGCCGACGGCGTCGGGCTTGGTTTCCGGCGGCCGGTTGGGTTTAGTGCGGTCCGGCAGGACGTTGATGGTGTTGTTGTCCGCCGATTCCTGGTCCTGGTCATCGGATTCGTTCTTGGGCGGGATGACGTCGTCCCAGTTGTTGACCAGCTGCATGTTCTGGTTCACCAGCCACACATTCCCCGAATTCACATCGTTCAGGACCACCAGGTCCCGGTTCACCCGGAAAACATACGACGGCGACGCACTCGCCTTGGGCACGTCCACGTTCTTATCGTCCCCGTCATTAACGCAGTCCCGGACGTACTTGTTCGCACCCGACCACGCCGCATGCACACACCCGCCCAACTGCACCGGAGCCGCCGGAACACCCTCACCGTCAAAGGTCACCGTCTTCGCCGTGCCACCATCAAGAGGCTGCTTCAACAACGCCCTCCGCGTCGCAACAGCCACCACATCACTGCCCGGCCCCGCCTGCTGCAACTTCGCATCCCGCGCGTTCTCCAACGCCAACCGCTTACCACCCGGCAGAAACAGGCTCCCGGCCGCAGCATCCAGAACCACCGGCTTATCCCCCACCACCGTGACCTGCAAATCCCCCGCACCCTTAAGCCCATCCCACGTGCTGGACTCCGAAGACACCACCGCCCCGTCCGCATCCACACCCGTCACCGTCACCACCCCGGACTTCGGATCCACCGAATAAATCCGGTCATCAGAACCCACCGCCGAGACAATTCCCTCAGAGCCCACCATCACCGGCTCCGACGCTTCCTTATCAAAACCATTCACCGTGGACGGAGACACCGCCCACACCTTCCCCGACCCAGCATCCGTCACCGAAATCGTCCGCGCACCAAAACTCACATCAGCAGCCCCCGGCAACTGCTTATCCCCACCCAAACGCATATTCGCCGGCGACACCTGGTTCAACGTCGAACCAGTCTCATCATCAACAAACACCTCACCGGCATGCTGCAACACATCAAACGTCGTCGACGCCGGCGTCACCGCACCATCCAACACCCGCGACGGATAATTCAACCGCCCCACAGCATTCTTCGACTTCGACACCACCCACACGCCACCGTCGTTCAACTCCACCTCAGTGGTCTTAAACCCCGGATACAACACCGCACCCGTCACCACAACAGCCACCACAGCACCAAACGCAGTACCCGCAGCGGCCTTCTTATGTCGCCTTTTCAGCCCAAGCTTCCCCAGCAGAGTTGTCACAGCGTGTTTTCCCCCAGATTGTGTTGCCGGATGACCGTCTGTTCGCAGGACTGGCAGCAGGCTTTCTTTCCCCCGGGCAAGCGTACCGAAGCCCTGCAACCCCCGCGATGGGGAGCAGTACCCAGCAAGGGTCCCCGGCGGGGCGGGTGCCCCGGTACCCCGGCGGCTATGGCGTTGCCCCTGTGGGGAAGGTGCACAGCGGAACCCCGCTTTGCGCGGGCGAGCCCAGCGTCGTGTGCAGCGACTGGATCCAGCGCGTGGCGTTCGGCGAGCCGCGCATGATGTAGTACCACTGGCCGTCGCCGCTGTACGTGGTGCCGTGGGGCTTCCAGCACATGACGTCGAAGGTGTCCAGGTGGGACATCCACGGCCGGTCGTAGCCGCCTTGCCCGTCACAGGTATTCCTCGCCGGGTCGTAGGAGGTGGCCCCGGGCAGGTCTGTGCAGCTGCGGTCCATCCCGGAACCAAGCCGGGTAGTCCACCGTGTCTTGGCCGCTCCTGATTGCGCGGAGGCCGAGGCAAGAGGGCCGCCGGTGCCGCGCGAGTTGACGGTCTGGACGTCGATTGAATGCCGCTCGCTGAAGCCGCCGGTGTTGATGGTGCGGCTGCCGGAGGCCGCCACCCGTTCCCAGCCCCCGCCGTCGATCCGGATCTGGGTGTAGGCGATGTCGTGGCTTCCCGCGGCCGGGGACGCCCAGCTCAGGGTCAGGTTCTTCTGGTTTTCGGCGCCGTCCGTGCCGGATGCCGACGGTGTGCCGGGTGAACCGTACGGGTTGGCGGTGGCCGGAGTACTGGCGTCTGAGCTCGGCGCGACGGCGGAGTTCGCCACCACGGTGATGGCGGTGGCGTCGCCGTTGGTGAAGCCGCCTACGGTCTGTCCGGGCCTGATGGGCCCGGTTTGGCCGGTGCTGGCCCGGTAGGTGTAACTGACTTCGGTGTACGTTGAGCCGTTGCGTTCGGCGTCGGTGAGCTCGCGGAAGTTGATGGTGACGGAGCGGCCCGCCCCGCCGGTGTTGGCTTCCGTGGCGCTCACGCCGGAGACCTGCGCGAGCTTGCCGGTGGCGCGGCGCGGAGCCGACGCAGCACTGACCGCGCCCTTGCCTGCCTTGTTCTCCGCCTGGACGGTAAAGGTGTAGGAAGCTTCGGAATTGTTGGCGGTGAAGTTGGCAGTCCGGACGGTGCCGGCCACCACCTGGGTTTGGTCCGCCCCGCCTCCGCCGCTCATGGTGACGTAGTAGTTCCTGATGGCGTCACCGTTGGTGTTTGGCTCGTTCCAGTCCACCTTGAGCTGGTTGGAGGTTCCTACGGAGGACGCCACCGACGACGTCGGAGCCCCGGGAGCGGCGGGAACACCGGCAGGATTGTCCTCGGCTGAGTACTGGCCCCAGTCGGAAGGCCCCAGCTCGTTGACTGCCTGGGCGCGCACCTTGTAGCGCACGCCGTTGGTCAGCCCGGTCCAGGTGTAGCTCAGCCCGGTCACACCGTTCTTGACCGCTGCCCCGTTGGCCGGGGGCGGCGAGATCTCCAGGTTGTAGTTCTTGACCGCGGATCCCTCGGTCCTGGCAGCCGGCCAGGTGATTTCCATGTTCTTATCACCGGCTTTGACTGTCGGGGCTTCCGGCGGCGACGGCTTTTCGTCGGGCCGGATTTCATTCGAGGCCGGCGAGGGATCGGATTCGTTGACTTCGTTCGTGGCGGTGACGGTGAAGACATACTTCACGTCGTTGGTGAGTCCAGTCAGCGTGCAGGTGGTGGTGGCGCACCCCTGGCTGAAGCCGCCCGCAGAGTGCACGGTGTACTTGGTGATGGCCGCGCCGTTGTCCGACGGCGGTGCCCATTTGAGCACGGCCGTCCGGCTGCGGACCTCCGTTGCCGTGGGCGCGGACGGCGCGTCCGGCCGGTCCCGGACGGTGATCCGGACCCGGCCGTCGGTCTGCCGGGAAACATCTTCTGTCTTGTCCATGATGGTGTAGCGCACCACCATCACGCCCTTGAACCCGCTGGCCGGCGTGACGGTGATCGAGTCGCCTGAGACCGCCGGCTGCCCGGCGGCCGAGCCGGTTTCCACGGTGGCGGTGGTGATCCGCAGCGGTGTCTCCGGGAACGGGTTGAAATCATTGGCAAGCACGTTGATGGTCTCGGACTTGCCCGCGTTGGCCTTTTCCACCACGTCGTCGTTCGCCGCGGGCAGCGGCCGGTTGGAGGCCACCACGGTGGCGGTGACGGTGGCCCGGGCCGGTTCGGAGCGGCCATCGGTGACCTTGAGCGGAATGCTGCCCTTCCAGCCAGCGGCTTTGCTGGTGTCCGGCGTCACTTTCAAGACTGCGTTGTCCACGCTGGCCCTGAAGCCTTCCGGCAAGGCGCCGTCCACTTCGAACTTGAGCTTGTCCTGATCGCCGGCGTCCACGTCCTTGGCCAGGTTTGCCAGCTCCAACGTGGCGGATTCGCCCGCAGGCACGTCGAGGGTGGTGCCGCTGAAGGTGGGCGGGTGGTTGGCGTTGGGGTCCGGGAGGACCTTGGTGATGATGCTGAGGGTGGATTTGAGCCCGGCGGGATCGTCCGGTCCTGCGCCGTCGGTCACTTCGAAGGTGACGGAGCCGGGACCCACGTAGTCCTTGAGGGCGGCATAGCGCAGGGCGTTGCCGTTCCCGGCCACCACGTTCTCCGGTGCTGCGCCCAGGACGCGGACCTTGTCCACCTGGGTGATCCGCGGTGTGCGCCCCTCCCGCACCCGGACATAATCGGCCAGTTCCAGGTTGATTTCCTTGCCGGACATGACCTCGACGACGTCGGTCCTGGCCAGGGTGGGGTGTTGTTCGCCCTGCCCCGGAACCCAGATGACCGCCGTCGCGCTTTGCCCGTCAACGTCGGTGACCGTGTAAGGGACCAGCTGGTCGGCCGGCCCGAGCGTGACCCGGACGGTGCCGTCCCCGGTGACGCGGGCGTTGGGGTTGCCGTCGGGAAGGCCGATCTTCAGTTCGGAGGCCACGCCGTCGGGGTCGGCATCGTTCTTGAGGACCGGCACGTCGACGGCGGACTTTCCCAGCGTTTCTGCCTGGCTGACCACGTCGTCCTTGGCAACCGGAATCTTCAGCGCGGCGTCGGGGCTGACCTTCACCCGGATCACGGCCCCTGCCTGGGCTTTCTTGTCGTCCTGGATCTTGTAGCTGACGCTCTCGTTGCCGGCGGCGTTCGGGGCCGTGAGCAGGACCTTTCCGCCCTCGACTGCCTCGACGGCGAGGTCGGCGCGGGCTTCGAAGCCGTTGGACACCAGGGTGATGGGGTCACCGTCCGGGTCCGAATCGTTGGTGAGGGCGTCGACGGCGATCTTCCGGCCGGGGCGGACGTCCACGGCGTCGTCGATGGCGATCGGTTTCTGGTTGCTGGCTTCCGCCGGTGCGATGCCGACGATCACGGTGCCGGTGTTTTCGGCCCCGATGCGGTCCCGGACACGGTAGGTGAAAGTATCCGTGCCCGCCGCGTCGCCGGCGGCGGTGAATTCAAGGTAGCCGTCCCTGACCAGGGCGGTTCCCATCGCAGGGGCCTTGTCCACCCCGGTCAGCTGGACGGAGTCGCCGTCGGCGTCCACGCCGTCCAGGGGCACGGGGATGCGGACGGTCATGCCGGCAACCACGCGTGCGGTGAGGTTCTTCGGTTCCGGCCGGGTGTTGAGCTGGTCGTCGCGGGCCCGGATCCGGATGGTCACCTGCTGGGAGTCTGACTGGCCGGACTCGTTGGTGACCTTGTAGATCGCGTAGACAGTCTTGGGCACGGCACCGGCGATGAAGCGTACCGATCCGCCCGACGTGAAGATGCGCCCGTCCGCAGGGTCGGGTTGCTGCGCCAACTGGGGTTCAAGGGTGAGCTTGCCGCCGTTGGGGTCGGTGTCGTTGGCCAGCACCGGGATGGTGACGACGTCGCCGGCACGGACGGTGGCCTCGTCCGGTTTCGCCTGCGGCGCCTGCAGTTTGGCCGGCGCGGGGACCACCAGCACGGCGATCTCACCGGTGGCCGAGGCTTTGCCGTTGGAGATGGTGTACTTGACGGTCAGCTGTCCCTGGGCCCGGATGTCGGTGATCCGCACAACGGAATGGTCAAGCACGGAGACGCTGAGCGGCAGCCCGTCCGCGGCCGTCACGGACTGGACCACCAGCACGCCGCCCGAGGGGTCGGAGTCGTTGCCGAGGACGTCCACCAGCACGCTGCCGCCGCTGGGCAGCAGCGCCGTGTCACGGACGGCCACCGGGGCGCCGTCACCGCTGCCGGGCACGACGTCGACACGCACCAGCTGCTGGGCGCTGGCCGGTCCGTTGGTGGCCAGGTAGGTGACGTAGTGCGCGCCCTCGGCGGTGGAATTGAACGTAAAGGTTTGCTGGTCCGCGCCCATGGTGGCGGTGGAGTTTCCGTCCGGGGTGACCTGCGCGAGCCGCAGTGCCCCGCCCTGCGGGTCTGAGTCGTTTTTCAGCGGAGCGATCACCGTGTCCACCCCGGCGACGGCAACCACGTGGTCCGCGTTGGCGATTGGCGGCAGGGCTCCGGGCGCCCGGACGTCGACGGTGACCTTGCCTTCCGCGGTGGACCGGCCATCCGAGACGGTGACGGTCACGGTTTTACGCACCGGTTCCGCCCCGGAATCCTGGAAGCTGAGCAGTCCGTCCGGCCTGATCCGGACCTGGTCGCGTGGATCGCTGCCGGTGGCGCCGACCACGAACAGGTCGTCGCCGTCGGGGTCGATCCAGTCGGGAAGGATGTTCTGGCTGACCGCCTTCCCGGCCTGGACCACCAGCGTGGTGTTGCGGTTCGGTTTCTGCCGCGGGGCGGAGTTCTCCCCGGGCGGGACGATGTTAAGCGTGACGTCGGCCGAGGCGGAAAGGCCACGGCCGTCGTCGACCGTGTACTTGAATGTTTCCTGCCCCGTCTTGTCGGCGCCGGCACTGATCTGCAGTCCTGTGGCACCGTAGATCGGGGCGATGGGGCCGGACTGGACCGGATCGGGGGTCCGCACGGTGAGGACGTCGCCGTCGGGGTCGGAGTCGTTGTCCAGGACGGGGAGGATGGTGGTCTTTCCGGCGCGCACGCCGAAGGTGTCCGGCTTGGCCACCGGGGCACTGTTGGGTTTGCTGCGGTCCGGCAGGACCGTCTGCTGCACTTCGTCCGCTGAGTCCTTGTCGGCGTCGTCCGAGGTCTGCTGTGGCGGGATGACGTCGTCCCAGTTGTTGACCAGCTGCATGTTCTGGTTCACCAACCACACATTCCCCGAGTTCACATCGTTCAGGACCACCAGGTCCCGGTTCACCCGGAAAACATACGACGGCGACGCACTCGCCTTGGGCACGCCCACGTTCTTATCGTCCCCATCATTAACGCAGTCCCGGACGTACTTGTTCGCACCCGACCACGCCGCATGCACACACCCGCCCAACTGCACCGGAGCCGCCGGTACACCCTCACCGCCAAACGTCACCGTCTTCGCCGTGCCACCATCAAGAGGCTGCTTCAACAACGCCCTCCGCGTCGCAACAGCCACCACATCACTGCCCGGCCCCGCCTGCTGCAACTTCGCATCCCGCGCGTTCTCCAACGCCAACCGCTTACCACCAGGCAGAAACAGGCTCCCGGCCGCAGCATCCAGAACCACCGGCTGATCCCCCACCACCGTGACCTGCAAATCCCCCGCACCCTTAAGCCCATCCCACGTGCTGGACTCCGAAGACACCACCGCCCCGTCCGCGTCCACACCCGTCACCGTCACCACCCCGGACTTCGGATCCACCGAATAAATCCGGTCATCAGAACCCACCGCCGAGACAATCCCCTCAGAGCCCACCATCACCGGCTCCGACGCTTCCTTATCAAAACCATTCACCGTGGACGGAGACACCGCCCACACCTTCCCCGACCCAGCATCCGTCACCGAAATCGTCCGCGCACCAAAACTCACATCAGCAGCCCCCGGCAACTGCTTATCCCCACCCAAACGCATATTCGCCGGCGACACCTGGTTCAACGTCGAACCAGTCTCATCATCAACAAACACCTCACCGGCATGCTGCAACACATCAAACGTCGTCGACGCCGGCGTCACCGCACCATCCAACACCCGCGACGGATAATTCAACCGCCCCACAGCATTCTTCGACTTCGACACCACCCACACGCCACCGTCGTTCAACTCCACCTCAGTGGTCTTAAACCCCGGATACAACACCGCACCCGTCACCACAACAGCCACCACAGCACCAAACGCAGTACCCGCAAACCGCCGTGAGCCCAGGAAGCGCCGTGCGCGGGGTACGCAAGTGGACGGGCTTTCAGCGCGCGTTTGTCCGCGACGGTTCATTGACAGTTTTCCCCCGGTAGATCTCGGCTCTTCGCCGGCAGCCGGCGTCACAGGACCCCGGGCATCACAACGATACCGCGATACGCCAACAAGTGGACAAATTCTTTCGCCCCGTCCGCCAGCCAGCCCCGGGGGTGGCCTCTAGTCCAGGACCAGGCCCTTGCCCCGTCCGCGGGTGAGGCGGACGGGATGGATCTCGCCGAAGCCGCGCACGTTCTGCGGATCCTGGGGAATCATGACGAAACGCTCGTCGTGCTCCAGGGCGGACGCCGTCATGGAGTCCACCAGGACCGTGCCGGGATCCGCAAGCGTGGTCAGTCGGGCCGCGAGGTTGACCGTGGGGCCGTAGATGTCGCCAAGGCGGGAAAGAATCCTGCCCCAGACCATGGCCACCCGGGCTTCAGGAAGGATCTCGTCTTCGGTGAAGGCCTCGGCGAGCGCAAGGGAGATCTCGGCGCCGGCCGCCGGGGTTTCGGCGATATAGAGGACTTCATCGCCCACCGTCTTGACCAGCCGCCCGCCGCCCACGGAGATGATTTCGGCACACTTGTTCTCGAAGCGCTGGACCAGCCGGGCAAGCGTCTTTTCATTCATCCGGCGGGACAGGCTGGTGTAGGAGACCAGGTCTGCAAAGCCAACCGCACGGGCCAGGGGCAGCGGCGCGTCGTCCTCGTCGCCTTCCCGGCCTTCCTCGCTGGCCTGCAGCCCGGCTTCCGCCCGGACCGCGAGCCGCTGGACCCCGGCGTTGAGCTGGCGGCGCCACGAGTAGACCAGCACTTCCTCGAGCGCGTCCACCAGGGCGGGAAGTTCGTTGACCAGGCGCTTGCGGGCCACGGCATCCGTGACGCCCTGCTCGTGGACCATGTCTTCCACCAGGGCCTCGATTTGCCAGACCACCATGCGGTCCGTCATCTGCCCGATGGACCGGGTCACGGAAATGGCCGCTTCCTCCGTGAGCTTTCCGGCGCGGACCAGGTCCACCACGGTGGACAGGGCGGCCTGGTCGCGTTCGGTGAAGGCGACGTCCTCGTCGCCAAAGTTCGGGAACCCCAGGGCACGCCAGAGTTTGCGGGCGGAGAGCAGGGACAGTCCCGCGCCGGCGGCAACTTCACGACGGCGGAGCTTGCGTTCCCCGCCCAGGAGGCGGGCTTCGAGGGCCTTCATGGCCAGGCGTTCGGCGGACATGGCACCGGTGGGCGGGTGCCGGTCCGTGGCAGGCATGGCGGCGCCAGGTTCCAGCCCGGGCGCCGCGCCGCCGGCAGCATTCACAGCGATCGAAGGTGCGGCAGGATCCAAGGTGGCGGAGTCAGTGGCAGTGGGGTCGGTGGCGGTGCTGTCGACGCGTTCCTGCTGGTCCTCATCGGTCATCCCGTCCACCTTCTCTCATGTCCTCCGGAAAATCACCGGCAGGGTAATACGTCGCGCCGCCCGGTTGGGCCCCGCTGTCAAACGGGCTGTCATCCGGCAGTTCCCCGATGGCGTCGAGGATAAAGTCGCGGAACCTGGCAACCTCAGGCACGTCGCGGAACGTCACCACGCCCTGATACCCGGTCTCCAAGGATATATTCCCCGAGCGCACCAATCGCTGCAGCAGGGATTCGTGGACTGTCAGGTTGCGCACCGATCCCAGGTTCACCTGCTGGTCCCGCCGGTTCAGCAGTCCGTACCGGGCCATCATGCGCCGGCTGGTCAGGGTGTAGCGGGTGCCCTGCCAGCGAAGCAGGCGGGGCAGGCAGTAACCCAGCCACACAGCCGCAGCCGCCAGGACACAGGCGGTGACAAGCCACGGCGTCCACTGGCGGCCAAGGGCAGGCGCCATGCGGGCCGCCCCACCGCGGAGGATCCAGGCACTGGCGAAGGCGGCCAATGCCGGCGCCAGCACAAAAGCCACGGCTGCCCCGGCCAGCTTCCTGGGCTGCGGGCGGGTTGTGACGATGACCTGCTCCCCTGGGACGAGGGTTTTACGCATAACCGCCTTGGTTGGGTGTGTCCGGTGCCGTCCAGGGCCGCAGGTGCACCACGTCCCCGGCAGTCACCACGTGCTCGCGCGAGTCGCGGTCCACCACCAGCAGGGAGCCGTAGTCGTCCAGCCGGGACGCATGGCCGATGATTTCGTGGTCGCCGGGCAGTTGTGCCCGTACCTGCTTGCCCAGGGTGACCATTACCGCTTCCACTCTCTTGTGCAGCGATGTGCCACCCGCCATGCCGGCCGCGGGGTCGCCGTCGGCGTTGCAGAAACTCCGGTACAGGACCGCAAAGTGGGACAAGTAGCTCTTCAGCAGTGCGGTGCGGTCCGTGGTGCGGGCACCTTCAAGGGCCACGGAGGTTGCGGTGGGAACCGGAAGTTCACTTTCCTGCAGGGTGACGTTCAGGCCGGTTCCCAGGATGACCGGGGGCACACTGCCGTCCACCATGGGGCCCAGCTGGGCGAGGATGCCGGCAATTTTCCTGCCGCGCACCAGGACGTCATTGGGCCACTTAAGCTCGGCCGGAATGCCGGCCGTCTCCAGGAGTGTTTCGCGCAGCGCCAGGGCTGCGATCAGGGACAGCCAGGAGTAGCTCTGGGTGGGAAGGGGCCTGCCCTCCGCGTTGACCGGACGCAGCACCACGGAGACGGACACCGAGCTCAGCGGCGGCGCTTCCCAGCGCCTGTCCAGGCGTCCCCGGGCGGCTGTCTGGTACTCGGCGGTCAGCACGGAGAGGTCCGGCCACGCCGCAGGTTCCACCGTGACGTAGCGCAGGAGGTCGGCGTTGGTGGAGCCGGTGGAGTCCACCACATCAATCCGGGGTATGCCGGTGGCGGAGAGGAAACGCTGGTCGGCCAGGTCCCCTCGGTTCAGGGGGGTGCCCGGTGCGTGTGCGTCGTCCATAGCCAAATCCTACCGAGCCTGGCCGGGTCCCGCCGAGCGGATCACCGTCCTTGGACGGACGAACCAGGCACGGCGGGAGGGCCCGCTAAAGGAAGATGTCCGGAACCAGCCGGTCTTCGGGCGCGCCCAGGCTGTAGGGGCGGAAATCCGTCACTCCCGCTGCTGCCAGGACCTGCTCGTCCGTGTAGAAGTTGCCCGACGGCGGACTCCCGGCGGCGAGGTTGCTGCCGGTCAGGACGGCGTGGGCGGCATCGGCCATGATCTGCGGGCCACGCGCGGCCAGCACCATGGTTTCGCCGTGGGGCATGTTGCGGATGGCCGCCGTGTCGATCAGTGTGCACGGCCACAATGAGTTGACCCTGATCCCGTCAGCCTTCAGTTCCTCCGCCAGGCCCAAAGTGGTCAGGCTCATCCCATACTTGGCCATGGTGTAGGCAAGGTGCTTGCCCGCCCAGGACGGATCGAGGTTCAGCGGCGGCGAAAGCGTGAGGATATGCCCCTGTTCCGAGGCCCGGAGCGCCGGGAGCGCCAGCTTCGACAGCAGGAACGAGCCGCGGACGTTGATGTCCTGCATCAGGTCATACTTTTTCATGTCCACGGTGTCCGTGGTGGACAGGTCGATGGCGGAGGCATTGTTGATCACGACGTCGATGCCGCCGAACCGCTCAACGGCTGCGGCCACGGCGCCGGCCACGTCGTCGTCCCGGCGCACATCGCCCACCAGCGGCAGCGCCTGGCCGCCCGCCTTCACAAGTTCCTCAGCCGCGGTGTACACCGTGCCCGCCAGTTTAGGGTGGGGCTCCCCCGTCTTGGCCAGCAGAACGATGTTGGCGCCGTCGCGGGCCGCCCTCGTTGCAATGGCCAGCCCGATTCCGCGGCTGCCGCCGGAGATCAGGATGGTCCGGCCCGCCAGGGAACCTGCCGCCCGGTAAGGGCTTTGGGGAGCATGCAAAGCATCGTCGCTTGAAGTCATGGGAACACTGTAACCCAAATAAGTTACTGGCCAGTAACATTGAAAAGAGGCGGCGGGACCGGCAGAAAATTGTAGGTTCCCTACAGCTGCGGGCGCCCAAAGCGTCACTAGACTTGCCACCAGGGTTCGTCTTTTGTGTGGATGCTACTTAAAGCTCCGGACAACACGGCCCGCCAGCCAACAGAACTGACCTGCTACAGAGCCGGAGACACTTGATGAGCCACGATCTGACAACGACAGCGGGAAAGATTGCCGATTTCCGCGACCGCCAGGCGCGCGCCGAACAGCCCTCCGGCCCCGAAGCCATCGAAAAGCAGCATGCGCGCGGCAAGAACACCGCCCGCGAGCGCATCGGCCTGCTGCTGGACGAAGACTCGTTTGTTGAATTCGATGCGCTGGCAGTGCACCGCTCCACCGCGTTCGGCATGGAAAAGAAGAAACCGCTGGGCGACGGCCTCGTCTCCGGCTACGGCACCGTGGACGGGCGCCTGGTGGCGGTCTACAGCCAGGACTTCACCGTCTACGGCGGATCGCTGAGCCAGGTCAATGGCGAAAAGATCGTCAAGGTGCAGGAGTTCGCGCTCCGCAACGGCTGCCCCGTGGTGGGCATCCTGGACGGCGGCGGTGCCCGCATCCAGGAAGGCGTGGCCTCACTGGCCATGTTCGCGGACATCTTCCGCAACAACGTCCACGCCAGCGGCGTGGTGCCCCAGATCTCGCTGATCATGGGCCCGTCCGCCGGCGGTGCCGCTTACTCCCCCGCCCTTACCGACTACGTGGTGATGGTGGACAAGACCTCCCACATGTTCATCACCGGCCCCGACGTCATCAAGACCGTCACCGGGGAGGACGTGGACATGGAAACGCTGGGCGGCGCCCGGCAGCACAACGCCACCACCGGCACGTCCACCTACCTGGCCTCGGATGAAACCGACGCCATCGAGTTCGTCCGCGAACTGCTGGACTTCCTGCCGTCCAACAACCTGTCCGAGGCACCGGTGCTGGGGCACCAGCAGGAGCTGGAGGTCGACGACGACGACCTCGCCCTGGATGCGCTGGTCCCCGACTCCGCAAACCAGCCCTACGACATGCGCACCGTTGTCGGGCAGATCGTGGACGACGGGCACTTCCTGGAGATGCAGGCCCTGTACGCCCCCAACATCATGATCGGTTACGGCCGGGTGGAGGGCCACACCGTGGGCATCGTGGCCAACCAGCCCCTGCAGTTCGCCGGCACCCTGGACATTGCCGCCTCCGAAAAGGCAGCCCGCTTCGTACGCCACTGCGACGCCTTCAACATCCCCATCATCACCCTGGTGGACGTCCCCGGGTTCCTCCCCGGCAAGGACCAGGAGTTCCAGGGCATCATCCGCCGCGGCGCCAAGCTCCTGTACGCCTACGCCGAGGCCACCGTTCCCAAGCTCACCGTCATTACCCGCAAGGCCTACGGCGGCGCCTACATCGTGATGGGTTCAAAGAAGCTCGGGGCCGACCTGAACCTGGCCTGGCCCACGGCCCAGATCGGCGTGATGGGTGCGCAGGGCGCCGTCAACATCCTCTACCGCCGCGACCTCGCGGCCGTCGCCGGGAACGGCGGCGACGTCGAGGCCCGCCGGGCAGAGGTCATCCGGCAGTACGAGGAAGAACTCCTCAACCCCTACCAGGCCGCGGAGTTGGGCTACGTGGATGCCGTCATCGCCCCCTCCGACACCCGGATCCAGATCATCAAGGGACTGCGGGCCCTCCGCGACAAACGCGCCAGCCTCCCCGCCAAGAAGCATGGGAACATCCCGCTGTGACGCTCCCCACCGGCTCCCAGCCTTCGCAAGCTCAGCCCGGGGCCCCCGCCGGCGTGGGCCCTACAGAAGGCTCTGCACCCGCAGCTCCCCTGCTCTCTGTTGTCAAAGGACAGCCGACGGCCGAGGAGCTCGCCGCGCTGACCGCCGTCGTCCTTTCCCTGGGTGGGGAACGCCCCGCCGCCGCCCGCACCCCCAGCGTTCGGCACTGGGTGCGCCGGCAGCAGCTGCGGCTGGCCCCGTCGCCGGGACCGGGCGCATGGAAACGCAGCGGCGGCCAGTAAGCCGGGCCCTGGCGGGTCCTCGGGGTAGTCTCGGGATGTGACTACAGACACTGCACCCGCCGCGCGCCCGCATACCCGCATCGACGCCGTCGCGGACAATTACACGGACACCCTGATCAGGCTCAACCCGACGTTCGCCACCACCCTTGGCCTGCCGGGGCATGAGACGGAGTACCAGGACTTCTCCCCTGCCGGCATCGCCGGATTCGCAGAAGCAGCGCGGGACACCCTCGCTGCGCTGGAGGGCCTGGAGCCGGCGGACGACGTGGACGCCGTCACCCTGGACGCCATGCGGGAACGGCTCGGCCTGCAACTGCTGATCCATGCCTCGGGCTGGGAGTACGCGGAGCTGAACAACATCGCTTCACCGGCCCAGGACATCCGGGCCATCTTCGACCTCATGCCCACCGGCACCGAGCAGGACTGGGAGCACATCGCCGGGCGTGCGCACAACGTGCCCGCGGCCATCAGCGGCTACATCGAGTCGCTGCGCATGGCCAGGGACGCCGGCAAAGTGGCCGCCGCCCGCCAGGTGCGGATCGTGATCGAACAGGTGACCAAATACGCCGCCGGGGACGGCTTCTTCGCCAAGCTGGCCACCGGGGCCGCCACGGCCGCGGGGCCGCTGCCCGCAGCACTGCAGGACAAGCTCGACGCCGGTGCTGACGCAGCCCGGCGCGCCTACACCGGGCTGGCAGAGTTCCTGCGCACCGAACTGCTGCCCGCCGCGCCCGAGAAGGACGCCGTGGGCCGGGCACGCTACGCGCTGGCCTCCCGCTCCTTCCTGGGTGCAGAGGTTGACCTAGGGGAAACGTACGCGTGGGGCGTGCAGGAACTCGACCGCCTCATCGCCGAACAGGAACGCGTTGCGGGCGCCATCAAAGCAGGCGCCACCATTGCCGAAGCCAAGGAAATCCTCAACAACGACCCCGCGCGCCAGCTGAAAGGCACAGAGGCGCTCCGCGAATGGATGCAGGACCTTTCCGACAAAGCCGTCGCCGAACTCGCCGGGGTGCACTTCGACATCCCTGACGCCATGAAGAAACTCGAGTGCCGGATCGCCCCCACCGACGAAGGCGGCATCTACTACACCGGCCCGTCCGACGACTTCAGCCGGCCCGGCCGCATGTGGTGGTCCGTCCCCGCCGGCGAGGATACGTTCACCACCTGGGCAGAGACCACCACCGTGTACCACGAGGGCGTTCCGGGCCACCACCTCCAGGTGGCCACCGCAACCTACCGCCGTGAAATACTGAACAAGTGGCGCCGGAACGTCTGCTGGACCTCCGGCCACGGCGAGGGCTGGGCTCTTTACGCGGAGAAGCTCATGCAGGAACTGGGCTACCTCAACGATCCCGGCGACCACATGGGCATGCTGGACATGCAGCGCATGCGCGCCGCCCGCGTGGTTTTCGACATCGGAGTGCACCTCGAACTCGAGATGCCAGAACGCTGGGGCTCCGGCACCTGGACCGCCGACAAGGGCTACGGCTTCCTCAAGGAAAACCTTCCCATCAGCGAAGGGCAGCTCAGCTTTGAGTTCACCCGCTACCTCGGCTGGCCGGGCCAGGCCCCCTCCTACAAAGTGGGCCAGCGGCTTTGGGAACAGATCCGCGCCGAGCTGGAAGCCCGGCCCGGGTTCGACCTCAAGGAGTTCCACACCAAGGCCCTCAACATCGGCTCCGTTGGACTGGATACCCTCCGCCGGGCACTGCTCACCTAGCCCGCCCACTTTCCGTCCCGGGTCCTGCCCCCAATTGGTGGACAGTGCGCACAGCAATCAATAAGCTTGCTTACTGAATTGCGTTGTGCTGCGTATTGCCACATGAACAGGGAGACCGCCTTGCCTGACTTCCAAGGGGCACCGGCCGAGACGGGAGCAAGCTTCTTGGCCCCCATGGCGCCCTGATTCTGACGCTGCCGGTGGGCGCAGTCATTTCCGCCGCCTTGACCGCCGCCTTCAGTGAGGTCTACGAGGCAGTGGTGGCAGCCGATGGGGTGGCGGGACTCGACCATCCGGCTTTGGCGGCCAGCAAGGACCTCCGCACCCCCGCGCTGGATATGGTTGTCACGGCCTTCACGGATGTGGGCGGGACCATCGGCATGCCGGTCCTGGCCATCATGATCATGGCGGTCCTCGCCTTCCGGCGCCGCTCCTGGACTCCTGTCATCCTGATCGTCACGGCAGGCCTGGGTTCACTGCTGATGACCATTGCCGGCAAGCGCCTGGTGGGCCGCACCCGCCCGGACCTCAGCGATGCGGTGCCGCGCACCGGCTCTACCTGACCTTCAGAAAGCGCCACGAAACACGAGATGTTAAGCACACCCCCGCCGGGAATAAGTAACACAAGCCGCTGCTGGCCGCGAGTTTCCGGGGTTGTTCAGTTCCTGAAGCAATTGAAGGCCCGTAATATTTCTCAATATTGGTTCGACGTGGTATTGGATGGCGTCTAGCTTGTTCTGGTGAGCACTCAGACAAGCACCCCGTCCCCCGCAGGGAAGACCGGATTCCAGCTGCCCAAATGGGCGGGCTCGTTCGGCTTCCAGATCGTTGCCGCCCTCATCGTGGGCCTCGGCCTCGGCCTGCTGGCCAAGTACACCGGCAGCACCAAGACCAACCCCAACGCCCTCGGCGCCACGCTGCAGACCATCGGCTCAAGCTATGTGTCGCTGCTGCAGACCGCCGTGGTCCCGCTGATCTTCACCGCCGTCGTCAGCTCCATCTCCAACCTGCGCCAGGTGTCCAACGCCGCCAGGCTGGCATGGAACACGCTCCTGTGGTTCGCCATCACGTCCCTGATCGCCGTGCTGATCGGGATCGGGCTGGGCGTGCTGCTGCAGCCCGGCGCCAACACCGGCATCAGCGGGGATGCCAAGTACACCGGCAAGTCCGGTGACTGGTGGGCCTTCCTGGTGGGCCTCTTCCCCAAAAACTTCCTGGGCCTGGGTGCCAGCTCCACTGTTGGCGATTCCGGCGCTGTCACCACCTCGGTCAGCTTCAACGTCCTGCAGATCCTCGTCATCGCCATCGCCGTGGGCGTCGCCGCCCTCAAGGTCGGCAAGGCCGCAGAGCCGTTCCTCAACCTCAACGCCTCGGCCCTTGCCGTGATCCAGAAGGTCCTGTGGTGGATCATCCGCATCGCGCCGCTGGGCACCATCGGCCTGATCGGCAACGCCGTCGCCGTGTACGGCTGGGACACCATCGGCTCGCTGGGCAAGTTCACCGTGGCCATCTATGTGGGCCTCGCCCTCGTGCTGTTCGTGGTCTACCCCATCCTGGTCCGCAGCCACGGCCTCTCCATCAAGCAGTACTTCTCCGGCGTATGGCCCGCCGTCCAGCTGGCCTTCGTGTCCCGCTCCTCGGTGGGAACCCTGCCGCTGACCCAGCGCGTCACCGAGCGCAGCCTGGGCGTCCCCCGCGCTTACGCCTCCTTCGCCGTGCCGCTGGGCGCCACCACCAAGATGGACGGTTGCGCCGCCATCTACCCTGCCATCTCGGCAATCTTCGTGGCCCAGTTCTTCGGCATCCACCTGGACTTCAGCCAGTACCTGCTGATCGCCCTGGTTTCCGTCCTCGGCTCCGCGGCAACCGCCGGCACCACGGGCGCCGTGGTGATGCTCACCCTGACGCTCTCCACGCTGGGACTGCCGCTGGCCGGCGTCGGACTCCTGCTGGCCATCGACCCGATCCTGGACATGGGCCGCACCGCCGTGAACGTCGCGGGGCAGGCCCTGGTTCCCACCATCGTGGCCAAGCGCCAGGGGATCCTGGACGAGTCGCTGTACAACGCACCGCGCAACGGCACGCCCTTCGTTGATGACAGCGATCTTGCTGCCACCGACGCAACCGACGGCACCAGCGCCGACACCGCACCCCGCGAACTGCAGGATGCAAAGGCGTAACAGCCGGGCCTGCCAAATAAAGGAAGTCTCCAGGAACCATCCTGGAGACTTCCTTTTTTATTGGCGTAGGTCCTTCCGTCCAGACACTTAGGTCAGCGCCCGCCGCCTCCGATCACGCCGTTCTGGACGGCCTTGGTCACGGCGTCGGCTTCCGCCTGCGTCAGCTTTCCATCCGTGACAGCCTTGTCCAGCCGGGTCTTGAGCTCGGCGGCCCGCTCAGCCTGGGCCTCCGTGCGAAGATCCTGCAGGGCCTGCGTCACCTTCGCCTCGTCGATGCCCAGCGAATCAGCCAGCGACTTGGCAAGGGCCGCGTCCCGGGTGGCCGGATCGGGCTTCTGGCCGTCCGCAGGCGGCGTAGTGGGCTTGTTGGCGTCACGGAAGGCCTTCAGCGCGTCGCTCACTTTGGTTTCGTCCACGCCAAGCTTTGCAGCCAGGGCCGAAGCCTCCACGATCCCGTGGCCGCCCCGCCCACCGTGCCGTCCCATGCGCTCAGGGGCCGTGCCGGTGCTTCCGTCAGCCGAAGCGCTCGAGCTTGCACTCGGTGCGGGGGTGGGTGTGGTGGTTGTTGCAGAAGCCATGCCGGCGAAACCGATGCCGGCAGCAAGCGCCAGCGCTGCCCCGGACATACCGAGGGTCATCTTCTTCGTGCGTGTCATCTCTTGTCTCCTGATTCGCCGTCACAGAACGGCTGCTGGTGATATGCCTCTTCGTGAGACATACCAAGCTTCGGCGACCAGCTTCAGGAGAGGCTGTTGGGAACCTTTCGTTCTCCTGTGAATCGGAGTTTTGTTCCTCCTCGAAACGCGTCCGCACAAACTTGCATGCAGTGCAAACTTGCACGTAGTGTAATCAAGTGACCACTTCCCTGCCATCCTCCGGCCCGGACCCGGCGCCTCCTTCCCGGCGCGAGCTGAACAAGGCCGCCACCCGCCAGGCCATCACGGACGCCGCGCTGGGACTCCTGCGCTCCAAAGGGCCGGGGAACTTCACCGTGGAGGACATCGCCGACGCCGCAGGAATATCGCGCCGCACCTTCTTCAACTACTTCAGCAGTACCGACGCCGCCCTGGCGTCCATCGTCCACGGCTTCCTGGACAACGCCATCAAGCAGCTGCGCCTCCGCCCGGCCGACGAGCCGATTCTGGAGTCCGCCCAGGCGGCATTGACCGCCCTTGCCGATCCCAAAGCCGTGGCCCCGCTGGCCGAACTGTTCACGCTGACCCAGAAGAGCCCACTAATGTCGCACACCGAACTCGAGGCATGGGACCACTGCCGGGCCCAGGTTTTCACCGTGGCCCGCGAACGCCTCGCCGGTACCCCCGGCGGGCAGGACGAGCTGTACGTCCACGCCCTGGCCGGCTCCATCATCTCCTGCGGAAAAGCCGCCATGGAGGTCTGGTTCAGCCGCCGCGGGCCGGACCTGACCCCTGCTTCGCTGGCAGAGCTGCGCCAGCTGCTCATTGACGCCATGGCCCTGCTGGGGACCGGCTTCAACACCACCAATTCACCATCCGCCACCCGTTCCTCCTGATCAGATCGGTTCTCCCGCATGGCACTCCTCCTCTACCGCCTCGGCAAGTTCTCCTACCGCCGGCGCTGGCTTGTCATCTCGCTGTGGCTTGCCGTGCTGGTGGCCGTGGGCGGCTCGGCCGCAGCATTCCACGGCACCCTGTCCAACAACTTCCAGATTCCGGGGACCGAAACCCAGCGGATCGCGGACAAGCTCAAGCAGGAGCTGCCCTCGGCCTCCGGCGGCAGCGCCACCATCGTTTTCGAGGCCCCCGACGGCGGCTTCACGGCGCAGAGCCGGGCGGCCGTGACGGATGCGCTGAAGAAGCTCCAGACCCTCCCCGAGGTCCGCGGCACGGTGGACCCGTTCGCCACCCAGGCGCAGGTGGACCAGGCCGGCAAGGCCGTCACCGACGGCGAACAGCAGCTGGCGGCGGGCCAGGCGCAGCTTGACGCTTCCCGGGCGCAGCTTGAGGCCGGCAAGGCACAGCTGGCCGCGGCCGAGCAGCAGCTCACCGCCGCCGGAGCGCCGGCCGCATTGATTGAAGCCCAGCTGGGCCAGGAGAAGTCTGCGCTGGCGCAGGGCCAGGCCAAGTTCGACGCCGGCACCCAGGAACTGGCGGCCAGCAAGGCAAAGCTGGAACTTGGCAAGCGCCAGGCCCAGGCAGCCTCGGCCATCCGCTTCGTTTCCGAAGACAACAAGGCCGCCGTGGCCCAGGTGCAGTTCAACACCTCCATCAACGGGCTGACCCCGGCGGTGCGCAAGCAGGTGCAGGAGATCGCCCACCAAACCTCGTCGGCCGGGGTCACGGCCCTGGCCAGCAAGGAAATCACCGAGGACATCTCAGCCCTGTTCGGCGCCGCAGAGATCGTCGGCATCGCCGTGGCCGCGCTGGTCCTCATCCTCATGCTGGGCACGCTGATCGCCGCCGGGCTGCCGCTGCTGATGGCCATCATGGGCGTCGGGGTGGGCGTGGGCATCACGTTCGCACTCTCCGGCCTGTTCGACATGAGCTCCATCTCCCCCATGCTGGCCCTCATGCTGGGTCTCGCCGTCGGCATCGACTACTCCCTGTTCATCGTCAACCGGCACCGGACCCAGCTCCTCGCCGGCATGGACGCTGAAGAGTCCGTGGCGCGGGCGAACGGCACCTCCGGCAACGCCGTGGTCTTCGCCGGCCTCACCGTGATCATCGCCCTTGCCGCCCTGGTGGTTCCCGGCCTGCCGTTCCTCACCGTCATGGGCCTGGCCGCAGCAGGAACCGTGGCAGTGGCGGTCCTCGTGGCCATCACCCTGACTCCCGCCATGCTGTCCCTGATCGGGCGTCGCATCGTCTCCAAGCGTGCCTGGGCCAAGTCAGCGGCGCACAACGCCGAACCGGGCCACGAAGCCGCCGACCTCGCCACCGACCGCGAACGCAGCACCCGCGGATGGGGCGGATTGGTCACCCGGCACCCGTGGGTGGCACTGGTTGCCGGCATCCTCCTGCTAGCCACCCTGGCCCTTCCCGCCACCCAGCTGCAGCTGGCCCTGCCCGACGGCGGCTCCGAGCCTGTGGAGTCCGAGGCCTACCAGGCCTACGACCTCACTGCCCGCAGCTTCGGCGAAGGCGTCACCGGACCGATTGTGGCTGTCGGTGAGTTCCCGGCGAACCTGGACGAAGCCCAGGCGCAGAAGCTGCAGTATGACATCGCGGACCAGCTCCGCGCCGTGGACAACGTGGTGGCTGCCGTGCCGGTGGCGCTCAGCGAAGACCGCCGGACAGCCGTGTTCCAGGTCATCCCCAAGGAAGGCCCGGCCAGCGCCAGCACCGTGCAGGTAGTCTCCGAGCTGCGGGGGCTCAACGGCCAGATCAGGGACGACTACAACGTGGCCATGGGCCTGACCGGCCAGACGGCAGGCAACGTGGACGTCTCCACCAAGCTCGGTGACGCCCTGCCGCCCTACCTGGCGATCGTCGTCGGACTTTCCCTGATCCTCCTGCTGCTGGTGTTCCGCTCCATCGTGGTCCCGCTGCTGGCAACGGGCGGCTTCCTGCTGTCCCTGTCCGCCGCTTTCGGTGCCGTGGTTGCCGTCTACCAGTGGGGCTGGCTGGGCAACGTCTTCGACGTGGCCAACCCCGGCGCCGTGCTCAGTTTCCTGCCCATCATCCTGATCGGCGTGCTGTTCGGCCTGGCCATGGACTACCAGGTGTTCATCGCCTCCGGCATGCGGGAGGCATACATGCACGGCTCACCGGCCAGGGAAGCCGTCCGGGTGGGCTTCCGGCACGCGGCCGCGGTGGTCACGGCCGCCGCGATCATCATGGTCAGCGTGTTCTCCGGCTTCATCTTCAGCCACCTCACCATGGTCCGGCCGCTGGGCTTTGCGATGGCCTTCGGCGTCCTCTTCGACGCCTTCGTGGTCCGCATGACCATCGTCCCGGCCGTGATGTACCTTCTGGGCGCCAGGTCCTGGTGGCTGCCGCGGTGGCTGGACCGGATCCTGCCGGACGTGGACGTGGAGGGCGCCAAGCTCAACCGTGGCCAGGCCGCACCGGTCTCCGGCGAACTGGTCCACTAGGCTGAAGCCGTGCTCCACCTGATTCTCGCCTCCCAGTCCCCCGCCCGCACCAAGCTCCTGGCCGAGGCCGGCATCCGGCACACCGTGCTGGTCTCCGACGTCGACGAGGCCGCCGTGCAGGCAAAGTACGGCGTCACGGACCCGCACGACACCGCGCTGCTGCTGGCCCGCGCCAAGGCCGAGGCCGTAGCGGCGCTGCCCGAAGCGGAGGGCGCCCTGGTTCTGGGTTGCGACTCCGTCTTCGAGTTCGACGGCGAGGCGCACGGCAAGCCTTACACCGCCGAGGTTGCCCGCGAGCGGATGCTGCGGATGAGCGGCAGCGCCGGGGTACTGCACACGGGGCACTGGCTGGTGGACTGCAGGGACACGGACGACGACGGTCCGGCCGGCCGCGGGTCGGGCGCCACGCTCGGGGCGGTTGCCTCCGCCGAGGTCTCCTTCCTGGAGATGGAACCCGCGGAAATCGACGCGTACATCGCCACAGGTGAACCGCTCCACTGCGCGGGCTCCTTCACCATCGACGGCCTGGGCGGGGCCTTCATCCGGAAGGTCGACGGCGACCCGCACGCCGTCGTCGGCCTGTCCGTCTCCACCCTGCGCGGCCTGCTCGCTGCCGCCAGCGTGCGCATCACAGACCTCTGGCCGCCGCGGTGAAGCACTCCGTTTTCCGCACTCCTTGTAGCTTCCCTACAAAGGAAGCCTGGTTTACACGCGGATTCCGCAAGTAATATCGGCGGAACCCTCAAAACCGCGCTAGGCTCCCTGAAGGAAAAGAAGGAGACGCCTTGTCAGCAAATTTGGAGCAGTCCGCAGGTACCACGCAGCCGAGCCTCACAAAGGTGCTGATCGCCAACCGCGGCGAAATCGCCGTGCGCATCATCCGGGCGGCCCGGGACGAGGGCATCGCCTCCGTGGCTGTCTACGCAGACCCGGACCGGGACGCGCTGCACGTCCGGCTGGCTGACGAGGCCTACGCCCTGGGCGGCACCACCGCCGCCGAGTCCTACCTCGTCATGGACAAGATCATCGACGCCGCCCGCCAGTCCGGCGCCGACGCCATCCACCCCGGCTACGGCTTCCTGGCAGAGAATGCCCAGTTCGCCGCACGCGTGATCGAGGCCGGCATCACCTGGATCGGCCCCTCCCCGGAGGCGATCTCCGCGCTGGGCGACAAAGTCCAGGCCCGGCACATCGCCGAGAAGGTGGGCGCTCCCTTGGTCCCCGGCACCGCCGACCCCGTCGAGACCGCGGACGAAATCCTGGACTTCGTGGACCGCCACGGCCTGCCCGTGGCCATCAAGGCTGCTTTCGGCGGCGGCGGACGCGGCATCAAGGTGGCCCGCACCCGGGAAGAAATCCCCGAACTCTATGAGTCCGCTGTCCGCGAGGCCACCGCCGCATTCGGCCGTGGCGAATGCTTCATCGAGCGCTTCCTGGACGCCCCCCGGCACGTGGAGACCCAGTGCCTGGCCGACGCCCACGGGAACGTCGTGGTTGTCTCCACCCGCGACTGCTCCCTCCAGCGCCGCAACCAGAAACTCGTTGAAGAAGCCCCGGCACCGTTCCTCACCGAGGACCAGAACCGGCGCCTCTACGAATCCTCCAAAGCCATCCTGAAGGAGGCCGGCTACCTCGGCGCCGGAACCTGCGAATTCCTGGTGGGCCAGGACGGCACCATTTCCTTCCTTGAAGTCAACACCCGCCTGCAGGTGGAGCACTGCGTCTCCGAGGAAGTCACCGGCATCGACCTGGTCCGCGAGCAGTTCCGGCTGGCCCGCGGCGAGGAACTCGGCTACGGCGATCCCGAGGTGCGCGGGCACTCCATTGAGTTCCGCATCACCGGCGAGGACCCGGGCCGGAACTTCCTGCCCGCCCCCGGCACGCTTCGTGTCCTGAAGAACCCCACCGGCCCCGGTGTGCGCGTGGACTCCGGCGTGGAACAGGGCGACGTAATCAGCGGGAACTTCGATTCCATGCTCTCCAAGCTCATCGTCACCGGCGCCAGCCGGCCGCAGGCGCTGCAGCGCGCCCGCCGCGCACTGGAGGAAATGGTGGTGGAGGGCATCCCCACCGTCATCCCGTTCGACCTCGCAGTAGTGTCCGACCCCGCCTTTGCACCGGCTGAGGGGCCGTTCACGGTCCACACACGCTGGATCGAAACCGAATTCACGAACAACCTTCCCGCGTGGACACCTGACGGCACGGCCGATGCAGAGGGCTCCGCCGATGACCGCCAGCGCGTGGTGGTGGAGGTGGGCGGCAAGCGGCTCGAGGTGGTCCTCCCCGCGTCCCTGGGCACGCCGGGCACCGCAGCAGCCACCGCCGGCAAGCCGGGCAAGTCCAAGAAGCGGTCCCGTTCCGCCGGACCCGCGGCTGCCACCGGCAATGCCCTCACCTCGCCCATGCAGGGAACGATCGTCAAGGTTGCCGTGTCCCATGGCGACATGGTGTCCGAAGGCGACCTGGTGGTGGTCCTTGAGGCCATGAAGATGGAACAGCCGCTCACCGCACACCGGTCCGGCACCATCACCGGGCTCACGGCAACAGCGGGCGAGACGGTGTCCGCGGGCGCCATCATCGCCACCATCGAAGACTAGAAGGCGGTCCGCCAGCCATGCTCGCACCAAGCTTCCAGGAAGAAGTGGACCGCTACCACCAGGCGGTTCCCGAGATCACCCGGGGCAACCCGGCTCCGATCAAGGAGCTCTATTCCAATCTCGACGACGTCACCCTGGCCAATCCTTTCGGCGGAGTAGCCCGCGGCTGGGCCCAGGTGGAGGCCCGGCTGGACCAGGCCGCACGGCAGTTCAGCGACGGCGAGATGCTGGGCTTCGATACCATCACCTCCTATACCGCCCGCGACACCGCCTATCTGGTGGAGACCGAGCACTTCCGGGCACGGCTGGACGGGGCCCTCACCACGGAGGAATTCGCGCTGCGCGTGACCAGCATCTTCCGGCGCGAGGAAGGCTACTGGAAGCTGGTGCACCGCCACGCGGACCCCGCTGCCCGGCCGCAGTCCCGCCGGTCGCTGACCCAGCCCGCCGGCTGATCCTGCAGTTCCCGGCCCGCTGCTGGCAGGCGGCGCCGCCAGGATGCAGACTTAGCTCATGCTGCCTTTCCTTCTCCTTGCCTCCCGCGCGGAAGACGCCGCCGCGGAGGACGAATACGCCGCGTACCTGAGGTACGGCGGGCTTGAGGAACGGGAGCTGCGCCGGGTCAGGCTTGAAGCCGCTCCCCTGCCCGCGCTGGACCTTTCCAGGTTCTCCGGCGTCATCGTGGGCGGCAGCCCGTTCACCTCCAGCGACCCGCCCGGCCAGAAGAGCCCGGTCCAGCACCGGGTGGAGCGGGAATTGTCCGCCCTCCTGGACCAGCTGGTGGACCGCGATTTCCCCTTCCTGGGCGCCTGCTACGGGGTGGGGACCCTGGGCAGGCACCAGGGCGCCGTGATTGACCGGACCTACGGCGAGCCGCTCGGCGCCGTCGAGATCGAGCTGACAGAGGCCGGGCTGCAGGATCCGCTGTTGCAGGGGATGCCCCGCACGTTCACCGCCCTGACCGGCCACAAGGAGGCCGTCAGTTCGCTGCCCACGCGTGCGGTGCTGCTGGCGCGAGCCGCCACCTGCCCTGTCCACATGTTCCGCATCAAGACCAATCTCTATGCCACCCAGTTCCATCCGGAATTGGACGTTGAGGGTCTGGTGACGCGGATCGATATCTATCGGCACGCCGGCTATTTTCCGCCCGAATCCGCGGAGGAGCTGATGGAAAACGCCCGGAAGTTCACCGTCACTGAGCCCATGACAGTACTGAAGAACTTCGTGTCCCGCTACGCCCGCTGAACCCTGCACCCTGCACCCGCTGCAGCCCACCCCCTGGGCCGCGGCAGCCCGCCGTCGTGCGTTCCTGCCCGGTTACTTCAGGCAGACAACGCAAATGCCCGGCACCAACCCTGTCATTGCAGGGCCGGTGCCGGGCAGTTCAGCCGCTAAGCGGGCTGGAATGCACGCAAGGCGTCAGGCCACGTTGTTCTCGTAGTCCAGGTCGCGGGTTTCGCGGGTGAGGAACAGCGCAATCAGGGTGAGCACGGCCATGGCCGTCAGGTACACACCCACCAGGACAGGGCTGCCCTTGGCAAATTCCCACAGGGCCACGGCGATGAACGGGGCCACGGCGGCGCCCAGGATGCTGGAGAAGTTGTAGCTGATGGCCGAGCCGGTGTACCGGACGTTCGTGGGGAACAGTTCCGGCAGCAACGCTCCCATGGGCCCGAAGGTGAGGCCCATGAGGGAGAACCCGAGGATCAGCAGGGCCATGGTGCCCACGAAGCCGCCGCTGAACAGCGGAACGAACAGCAGGCCGAAGACGAAGATGCCGGCGGTGACCGCCATGAGCATCTTGCGGCGGCCGAACTTTTCCGCCAGGGGTCCGGAGACCAGGGTGAAGATGCCGAAGAAGACGACGCCGGCAATCAGCATCCACAGGAAGTCGTTCCGGGTGTAGCCCAGGCCGGGAACGAACGCGGCCGCGGCGGCCTCAGTCATGGGCTTTCCGGCCTTTTCGGCGGCAGCCTTCGCAGCGTCCAGGCTGGAGGCCCGGGTGCCGTAGGTCAACGTGAACGTGGTCATCAGGTAGAAGAGCACGTAGGTGGCGAGCATGATGAACGTGCCCAGGATGAGCTGGCGCCAGCTGGTCTTGAACACCCGGCCCAGGGGCAGCTTGGCCACTTCGTTGGACTCAAGCACCTTGGTGAACGCGGGGGTCTCAATCAGCTTGAGGCGGACGTACAGGCCGATGATCACCATGACTGCACTGAGCAGGAACGGCACGCGCCAGCCCCAGTCCTGGAAGGCCTGCGGCGACAACGTGTAGCTGGCAACCAGGAAGATCACGTTCGCGATGATGAAGCCGATGGGTGCGCCCAGCTGCGGGAACGTGCCGTAAATGGCGCGCTTGTTGGCGGGGGCGTTCTCGGTGGCCAGCAGCGCCGCTCCGCTCCATTCGCCGCCGAGGGCGAGGCCCTGGGCGAAACGCATGACCACCAGCAGGGCCGGAGCCCAGAATTGCCAGCCTTCCACCTTTGCGGTGGGCAGGCAGCCGATGAGGAAGGTGGCGATACCCATGGTCAGCAGCGAAGCCACCAGTGTGCCCTTGCGGCCGAATTTGTCGCCGAAATGCCCAAAGACGATCGACCCGAGCGGGCGGGCGATGAACGCCACGCCGAAGACGGCGAAGGAGCTCAGCAGCTGCGTGGTTTCGTTGGCATTCGGGAAAAAGAGCTGCGGGAAGACGAGCACGGCGGCTGTGGCGTAGACGTAGAAGTCGTAGAACTCCACTGTGGTGCCGATCAGGCTCGCCACAATGACGCGGCCGCGGGAGTTCACCGGCTGGTGCGGACCAGGCACCGTGGTGGTATCGGTGGATGACATAGGTAAACGCTTTCGTGACCGGCCGGGCACAGGCAAGGCTGTCTCCCGGCTCGAATAGTTAGAGTTCGATCTTACTTGGCCGCGTCCAGTCAATGGACGAAACGTCCGGATCGTGGACTTGTGTTGTGTGTCCCACGATTCGGATCAGTCCCAGGGCCTCACACCGCCGGGTCGGGCAGGATAGGCAAAAGTCACCGCGCGTTAACAAACATCGACTGTCCACGAAACGCGCCGTCCCTACCTTGGAGGAACAACATCCCCCGAAGGAGGCAACCCGTGACTGTTGACCGCACCGTCGATGCCGGCGTACAGCCCGGCCCTACCCGCGCCCTAGACGCCCCCGCCCTTGAGTTCCGCCCCGGCCGCTGGATCGCCAACTGGGATGCCGAGAACAAGGAACAATGGGAAACCGCCGGCCGCGCCATCGCCCGCCGCAACCTGAACTGGTCCATCTTTGCCGAGTTCCTCGGCTTCGTCGTCTGGCAGCTGTGGTCCATCGTGGTGGTCCAGCTTCCTGCCGCCGGCTTCACCTTCTCCACCTCGGAAATCTTCTGGCTCATCTCGATGCCCAGCCTGGTGGGCGCAACCCTCCGCATCCCGTACACCTTCATGGTCCCCCGCTTCGGCGGCCGCAACTGGACCATCGTCTCCGCCCTGCTGCTCCTGATCCCCTCCACGGGGCTGGCCCTCTGTGTCTCCAATCCAGGGACACCCTTCGGCGTCATGCTCCTGGTGGCTGCACTGGCCGGCTTCGGCGGCGGAAACTTCGCCAGCTCCATGGCAAACATCACCTTCTTCTATCCGGCCAGGGAAAAGGGCTGGGCGCTGGGCCTGAACGCTGCCGGCGGCAACCTGGGCGCCGCCGTCGCACAGCTTGCCGTTCCCATCGTGATCACCCTGCTGGCCGCCGGCACGGTCAACCTCCCCATGGCGGGCTGGATGTGGGTTCCCTTCATCCTGCTGGCCGCGTTCGGTGCCTTCAAATACATGAACAACCTCACCAGCGCCAAGGGCGACGTTGCCGGCTCGGTCGCGGCGCTCAAGGAACCGCACCTGTGGATCATGGCGCTGCTGTACATCGGCACCTTTGGCTCCTTCATCGGCTTTGCCGGTGTGTTCCCCAAGCTGATCAAGGACTACTTCCCCGCGTTCTCCTCCATCGGAGTGGGCACCGTGGCACTGTCGCTGGCCTTCCTCGGCCCGCTGGTCGGCTCCCTGGCCCGGCCCTACGGCGGACGCATGGCGGACCGCATGGGCGGTGCCCGGATGACCGTGACCGCCTTCGCTTCCATGGCCGTGATCACCCTCACCATGATCTGGACACTGCCGCTGAAGAACTTCTGGCTCTTCCTGGTCCTGTTCCTGATGCTGTTCACCGCCAGCGGCTTCGGAAACGGCGCCACCTACCGGATGATCCCGGTCATCTTCGCCACCTCCAGCCGGGCCGCACGCAAGGGCGCAAGCACAGTGGCCACCCAGCGTCTGGCATCCTCGGCCCTCGGACTGATCTCCGCGATCGGCGCCTACGGCGGCTTCGTGATCCCCCAGGTCCTGAACGCCTCCAGTACCGCCAGCGGCTCCTACACCCCCGCCTTCTACGGATTCGTGGGCGCCTACGTCCTGATGCTGCTGGTCTGCTGGACCTGCTACATCCGCAACGCCGGCCGGAACGCGATGGGACACGTCTAACATGACCAAAAGCGCCGACACGCACTGCCCATACTGCGCCCTGCAGTGCGCCATGACGCTCACGGCCCCCGCGGCCCTGGCCCCGGCTGCCCAGCCGGGGCCAGGGCCTGCGCCTGCACCCAGCCCCGCACGCGCTCCCGCTCCCGCTCCCGCACTGGAGGTTGCAGGCCGGGACTTCCCCACCAACCGCGGCGGCCTGTGCCGCAAAGGCTGGACTTCCCCCACGCTCCTTAACCATGCCGGCCGGATCACCGAGCCGCTGCTGAAAGGTTCCGACGGCGTACACCGGCCCATCACCTGGGATGAGGCCCTGGACCTTGCCGCCAACGCTGTCCGGGATGTCCGCACCCGCCACGGTGCGGACGCCGTGGGGGTTTTCGGCGGCGGCGGGCTCACCAATGAGAAGGCCTACATGCTGGGCAAGTTCGCCCGGCTGGCCCTGGGCACCTCCCGCATCGACTACAACGGCAGGTTCTGCATGTCATCCGCCGCCGCCGCCGGGATGCGCGCATTCGGCATGGACCGCGGCCTGCCCTTCCCGCTCGAAGCCCTGGACACCGCCAGCACCATCCTGATGCTCGGCTCAAACGTTGCGGAGACCATGCCGCCGTTCGTGCAGCACCTGCAGGGAGCCCGCGACGCCGGCGGACTGGTGGTGGTGGACCCGCGCCGTTCCGCTACGGCAGCTTTCACGGCCGACGGCGGCGGCCTCCACCTCCAGCCCCTGCCGGGAACGGACCTTACCCTGCTGCTGGGCCTTTCCCACGTGGTCATCCACGAGAACCTGGTGGACACCGCCTACATCCAGGCGCGCACCTCGGGCTACAGCGGCGTAGTCCGCAGCGTCAACGCCTTCTGGCCCGAACGCGTCCAGTCACTGACCGGCGTCCCCGCGGAGCTCATCCGGCAAACCGCCCGCCTGCTCGCCGCCGGGGCACGGAACGGCGGGAGCTACATCCTCACCGGCCGCGGCGTGGAGCAGCACGTGGACGGCACCGACACCGCCACGGCCGCCATCAACCTCAGCCTCCTCCTGGGCCTGCCGGGCTCGGCCCGCGGCGGCTACGGCACCCTCACTGGCCAGGGCAATGGCCAGGGCGGGCGAGAGCACGGCCAGAAAGCGGACCAGCTCCCGGGTTACCGCAAGATCACGGATCCGGCCGCCCGCGCGCACGTCGCCGGCGTCTGGGGCGTCCCGGCGGAAACCATCCCCGGCCCCGGCCTGCCCGCCGTGCAGCTGCTGAAGTCACTGGGAAAGCACGACGGCGTCCGGTGCCTTTTCGTGCATGCCTCCAACATCGCGGTGGCAGCGCCTGACGCCAACGCCGTGATCGAGGGGTTGCGGAGCCTGGACTTCCTGGTGGTCTGCGACTTCTTCATGTCCGAAACCGCTGCGGAGGCGGACCTCATCCTTCCGGTGCTGCAGTGGGCCGAGGAGGACGGCACCCTGACCAACCTCGAGGGACGCGTCCTGCGACGCCGCCGCGCCATCTCCCCTCCCGCCGGCGCCCGCAGCGAGCTGTGGATCATGGCCCGCCTGGCGGAAAGGCTTGACGCCCCGTCCACCTATAGCGAGGATCCGGAAACAGTCTTCGAGGAACTGCGGCGTGCCTCCGCGGGCGGCCTGGCCGACTACTCGGGCATCGACTACGCCATGCTGGACCGCGGCGAGGCCGCCTACTGGCCCTACCCGGCGGGCAGTACCGGGACGCCGCGGCTGTTTGCGGACGGCTTCGCGCACCCCGACGGCAAGGCGCTGATGGTCCCGGTGGCGCCCCGCCGCCGTCGTCCTTCCCCCGTCATGCCGGAGCCCGCCGGCAAAGCCATGACCCTCATCACCGGCCGGCTCCTGGAGCATTACCAGTCCGGATCCCAGACGCGGCGGGTCGCCGAGCTCCTCGCTGCCCAGCCCGAGGCCACGGTGCAGATCCACCCCTCTGCGGCAGACGCCATGGCCATCACTGCAGGATCCCTGGTCTCCGTGGCGAACGGGCGCGGCGAGGTGGTGTGCCGGGCGGAGTTGAGCACGGCCATCCGTCCCGAAACGGTCTTCCTGCCCTTCCACTTCCCCGGCTCCGAGAGCGCCAACCGCCTCACCGAAGCCGCCACTGATCCCGTCTCCGGGATGCCCGAATTCAAATTCAATACGGTATGGGTCCGGCCCGTGGCCGCACCCGATTCCGCCCGCACGCTGCAAACGACGGAGGCCTCATGAGCGAGCAGATTGTCATCGTGGGATTCGGCCCCGTGGCCGCCAGGCTGGTGGACGAACTCCTGCCCGCCGTGCGCGCAGGGCAGGTCGGGCTCACAGTGCTCGGCGAGGAGGCCGAGGCCGCCTACAACCGGGTCCTCGTGGCCGACCTCGGCGTCGGCCGGACCACAGCTGACGCGCTGGCCCTTGCCGATGCCGCCGAGCTGGCTGCCGCGGGTGTGGAGGTCCGCCTGGGCGTGCGGGTCAAGCGCGTGGACAGGGCGCGGCAGCAGGTCCTGCTCGCCGATGGAATGCCGGTCCACTACGACCGGCTGGTCTTTGCCACCGGGTCCCGGCCGGTCATTCCGAACCTCACCGGCATCAACCCGGACCCGTCCTCCCCCGTCCTTCCCGCCGGCGTCACGGCGCTGCGGGATCTTCGCGACGCCGGCGTCCTGCGGCAGGCCGTGGAGGGCGGCAAGCGGGTGGTGGTCCTGGGCGGCGGCGTCCTGGGCCTGGAAACCGCGCTGGCCGCCGCGGAGGAAGGCGCCACGGTCACGGTGGTCCACAACGGTCCGCATCCCCTGGGCCGCAGCATCGACCGCGGCGGCGGCGCCGTCCTGGCTGCGGGGCTTCGCCGCTGCGGCGTCCGGGTTGCCGGCAACGCCCGTTCCACGGGCGTTGAGCACAACGCGCCCGACGGCGGCTTCTCGGCTTTGCTGCTCGACGACGGGCAGGCGATTGACGGCGACCTCCTGGTTATCTCCTGCGGGGTCCGTCCCCGGACGGAGCTGGCCGAAGGCTGCGGGCTCTCCACCGGCGCCGGAATCCTGGTGGACCACCGGTTGCGGGCGCACCACGAACCACACATCTTTGCCATCGGTGACTGCGCCGAGGTCCACTGCCCGGATCCTGGCTGCGGCGCGTGCCGGAACGCCACGGGGCCCTCAGGGCTGGTGGGCCCGGGCTGGCGGCAGGCCGAGTGGCTTGCCGAATATCTCACGCTCCTGGCCTCGGGCCTGGCCGGGGAGGCGGAAGTGTTGCCCGCCCTGCCGACGGAACAGCCCGGCGTGGTGGTGCTGAAGGCCCGCGGCCTGAACATGGCCGTAGCCGGGAACAACTCCGCCGATCCGTGGGACGACGAAGCCCTCACGGCGGGAGCCGCCAACGGGAGGCCGCGCCTGCAGGTGGCGCAATGGGCGGATCCGGAGCATGGCCGCTACGTCAAGATGACCACGCGCGGCGGAGTGCTGGAAGGCCTGGTGGCGGTGGGCATGCCCCGCACCGCTGCCGAGCTGGTGGGGCTCTTCGAACGGGGGGCCGAATTGCCGGCAGACCGGTCGCTGCTGCTGCGCCTGGACGGGCCGGACCAGCTGCCCGGCGCCGGTGCGGCGGACCCGGCCGGGACGGTGTGCCGGTGTGCCGGGGTCAGCGGATCCGCCATCACGGCTGCGGTACAGGACGGCTGCTCCACGGTGGCTGACGTTTCCAAAACCACCCGTGCGGGCACCGGATGCGGTGGCTGCCACGAAGACATCAAGGGCCTCATCGAACGGCACTTCCAGGCGGTGCCCGCGGTTTGACCCGTTTCCTTCAGCGTCAGAAACCCGGAAGGGGGGATCGGGACCCGTGAAGGCCGTGTCCCAGAGCCCAAAGTACCGTTCCGGCGTAACAGGAATCGGGCAGGTGGCGGATGGCCGGTAGCATCGGGGCCATGGACGCCGACGACGACGACATCACTGATGAACTGCTGGCGGACGCCGGGAAGCTGACCGGGCTGGGTCTGGAACTGCTGGGCCTTGATCCCCACCCCGACGACATGACGCCGGAGCAGAGGCTCCAGTTCGACCCGGAAGACCTGGAAGAAATGGCTGCGGTCCCGCCGGAGGAGCGCCAGAAGGCCGTGCGTCAGACACGCCTGCTGGCGGGCCTGCTGTGGAACTCTTCAAGCGTCCTGATCGACCAGCTTTTCCGCGATCTCGAAACGCTGGGCAGGCTGAATGCCCCAAGCCCGTCCGCCATAGCCGGGACGTCGGTCTTGTCCTCGCTTCCGCCGCGGTTCGCGTCGGATTACGACTCGAGGTTCACCCAAAAGTTTATTGTGGTGGCTTCCGACGTTACCGCCGCCCTGGTCCGCGGCTGGATCGCCCCCGGCTGCCTCGCCGCGGAACTGGTGGTCCGCTGCCTGCTGGACCAGGCGGAAATCACCGAGGATATTTACGAGCTGGACCTCCCGGAGGACTGGCGCGCACAGGTTGAGGAAGTCCTGTTGGAGGATGCCGAAAGTGCGTCGCTCTATGCCGAAAGCCCCGGCACTGCGGCCCACGGTACCCCCGCGGAATTAGGCGTCGGGCATTGGTTCGAGCCCTTCGGCGCGGGGGCCGCGGTACCGCCGTACGCCTGCTCCCCCCGGCGGCTTTCAACCGGGGCCAGTTAGGCCGAAGCTGCTGACCCCAGCTCCCCGCCGGCCACAGCCTCCGCGTATTTTGTGAGGTCCGGTCCCGGCTGGAAGTCCACAAACTGGTCTTTCAGCTTTTCAAACAGGAATTTGTACACCTGATCCTTGTCGGATCCGGACAGGGTGGACGCTGCTTCCCGGACCGCTTCCTGCAACGCCCGGTCTGCGTCCAGCAGGATCTTTTCGCGCGCCTGATCGTTCCATCTGATGTCCTGCAGTTCCATGGGACTCTCCTTGCGTAGACGGCTGATACAGGGACGGCCGGGAACTTCCTTGATGAAAGTCCCGGCCGAGCCCCGTCCGAGTCTATGCAGAGGGCGCCGAACGGGTCCAGACCCCGCGGACCGCGCCCCCGCCTGCGTTGCTACAGGTGCACGTGCAGGCGGCGGGCGGCTTCGGAGATGGATCCGGTCAGCGACGGGTAGACCGTGAAGGTGCTGGCGACATCGTCCACATGCAGCTTCTGCTTGACCGCGATGGAGATCGGGAAGATCAGTTCCGACGCATTCGGCCCAACCACTACGCCGCCGATCACGGTGCCGGAGCCCTTCCGAGCAAAGATCTTCACGAACCCGTCCTTGGCGTTGCGCATTTTGGCGCGGGCGTTGCTGCGGAGGGAGAGCTTGACGACGTCCGCCTGGTACTTGCCGGACTCGATCTCTGCTTCGGACACCCCTACGTTGGCGATCTCGGGCGAGGTGAAGATGTTGGACGCCACCTGGTGCAGCTTCAGCGGCGTGACCATGTCGCCCATGAAGTGCGCCACGGCGATGCGGCCCTGCATGGCCGCAACGGAGGCCAGCGGAAGGACGCCGGTGCAGTCGCCGGCGGCGTAGATGTTGGGGGCGGTGGTGCGGGAGACGCCGTCCACCTTGATGTGGCCGCTCTCGCTGACCGCCACCCCGGCTTCCTCGAGTCCGATTCCGGCCGTATTGGGAATGGAACCCAGGCAGAGCAGGCAGTGGCTGCCAGTCACCGTGGAGCCATCGGAAAGGGTCACCACCACGCCGTTGTCCGTACGTTCCACGCTCTGGGCACGGGAGCGGGACAGGACCCGGACCCCGCGGCGTTCGAAGACTTCCTCCAGGACCACGGCGGCGTCAACGTCGGACCCGGGCAGCACGCGGTCGCGGCTGGAAACGAGGGTGACCTTGGAGCCGAGGCCGTTGTAGGCGGAGGCAAACTCCGCGCCCGTAACGCCGGATCCCACCACGATGAGCTCCTCGGGCAGCTCGTCCAGGTTGTAGATCTGGGTCCAGTTCAGGATCCGCTCGCCGTCGGGGCGGGCCGTTTCCAGCTCGCGGGGGTGCGCGCCCACGGCCAGCAGGATGGTGTCCGCCTCAACCCTTTCGGTGCCGTCCACGGTCAGGACCTCGATGGTGTGGCTGTCCAGGAGCCGGCCCGAGCCGGCGATAATCCGCACGCCCTGTTTCTCCAGGCCGTCGCGGATGTCCTGGGACTGGTTGCGGGCCAGGTTGAGGAGGCGGTCGTTGATGTGTTTGAGGTCGGCGCGCATCACCGGCACGAAGTCGCCGCCGTCGACGTCGAACTTCACTCCCAGCTCTCCGGCCTCGGCCACGCGGGTCATCAGGTCAGCCGTGGCAATGAGGGTTTTCGAGGGAACCACATCGGTCAGCACCGCGGACCCACCGAGACCGGCGCGTTCGATGATGGTCACCGTCGCCCCCAGCGAGGCGGCCACCATGGCAGCTTCGTATCCGCCGGGACCACCTCCCAGGATTGCGATCCGGGGGGAACTGAAATCTGGATGCGTAGTCACAGTCATCCATTCTCGCCCATCCACCGCCTCACCACCAAGAAAACAGGGTGCTTTCCGGTCCCGCCGTGACGGGGGCAACATGAGCGGCAGGATAACTTGTACTGGTGAGTACAACAGACTTCCTGAACACGGACCCGTTCGCCGCCGCCCGCGCCGCCGCGGACTACATTGCCGAAGAAACCGGCGTGGACCGGCACGACACCGCCCTGGTCCTCGGCTCCGGGTGGGGCGAGGCCGCCGACCTCATCGGCGACACAACCGCCACCCTGTCCGCCGAAGAAGTCCCCGGCTTCCATGCCCCCGCCGTGGAGGGCCACGTAGGTACCATCCGGTCCATCCTGACCCCTTCGGGAAAGCGGGCCCTGGTCCTGGGCGCCCGCACGCACTATTACGAGGGCAAGGGCGTCCGCGCCGTGGTCCACGGAATCCGGACCGCCGCGGCCGCCGGCTGCAGCACGCTGGTCCTTACCAATGGCTGCGGCGGGCTCAACGAGGAGTGGGCCCCCGGCACACCGGTACTGATCCGGGACCACATCAACCTCACCGCGGCCTCCCCCCTGGAAGGCGCCACCTTCGTGGACCTGACAGACCTGTACTCGCCGCGGATCCGCGGTCTGGCCCGCGAAGTGGACCCCACCCTGGACGAGGGCGTATACGCCCAGTTCCCCGGCCCGCACTACGAGACGCCGGCGGAGGTGCAGTACGCCAGGCGGATCGGTGCTGATCTCATCGGCATGTCCACGGCGCTGGAGGCCATCGCCGGGCGGCACGCCGGCATGGAGGTGTTCGGCATTTCGCTGGTCACCAACCTCGCAGCGGGCATCAGCCCCCAGCCGCTCAGCCACCAGGAAGTCATCGAATCCGGCCAGGCAGCGGGCCCGCGCATCTCCCGGCTGCTCGCCGATATCATCGCCCGGCTCTAATCCACCTGGCGCCCCGGCTGCATCACGTGGGCGGGCAATGACGATAGCGTTATGCCCATGACGTCTTCCGATGCCGAACTTCGCCTGCTGCCCGAGGCCCGCGAGTGGGCTGCCCAAGACCCGGATCCAGCAACGGAGGCGTCGCTCCTCGAGCTTGTCCGCCTTGTTGAGGATGGCGATGCCGCGGCCCGGCAGGAACTCGAAGACAGCTTCCGCGGCACGCTGCAGTTCGGGACCGCAGGGCTGCGCGCGGCGCTGGGCCCGGGGCCCAACCGGATGAACCGGATGGTGGTCCGCCGCGCCGCTGCCGGCCTCGCCGCCTTCCTGGTTGACGCCGTCGCCAAGGCTGCCTCCGGCACCCGGCCCCGCGCCGTCGTCGGGTATGACGCCCGGCATAACTCGGATGTCTTCGCGGCAGAGACGGCAGCCGTCTTCACCGCGGCCGGCATCGAGACCTTCCTGCTCCCGGCAGCCCTGCCGACTCCCCTGCTTGCGTACGCCGTCCGTGCCTTGGACTGCGACGGCGGCGTCATGGTCACCGCCAGCCACAACCCGCCCCAGGACAATGGGTACAAGGTGTACCTGGGCCGGCATGCCGTGGCGGCCGACGGCGACGGCGCCCAGATCGTGGCGCCGTACGATGCCGAAATCGCCGCGCGGATCGGCGCCGTGGGACCGCTGGAGTCGATAGTGCTGGCAGAGGGCGGCTGGACCGTTCTGGACAGCTCGCTGGCGGCCGACTATGTGCGGGCGACGGCGGCCCTCGCCATTCCGGACCTGTTCCCCGCCCGCGACCTGCGGATTGTCCTCACCCCGCTGCACGGGGTGGGCGGCGGGACCGCGCTGGACGTCCTGAAAGCCGCAGGTTTCACGGATGTCACCGTGGTGGCCGAGCAGGCCGAACCGGACCCCGATTTTCCCACCGTGAGTTTCCCCAACCCGGAGGAACCCGGCGCGCTGGACCTTGCCCTGGAAGCGGCCGCGGAGCTGGACGCCGACCTGGTCATCGCCAACGACCCCGACGCCGACAGGGCTGCCGTGGCGGCGAAGGATCCCGATACCGGCGCCTGGCGGATGCTCCGCGGCGACGAAGTGGGTTCCCTGCTGGGCGCCCACATGGTGGCCCGGCTCGCGGACGGCACCCCCGGAGCGGAGGCTGGCGGCCGTGGCGTCTTCGCCAATTCGATCGTTTCCTCACGGCTGCTGGCCCGCATCGCCGCCGCGGCCGGCTTCGCCCACGAGGAAACACTGACCGGCTTCAAGTGGATTTCCCGGGTTCCCGGGCTGGTCTACGGCTACGAGGAGGCGCTGGGGTATTGCGTTGCCCCGGACCTGGTGAAGGACAAGGACGGCATTTCCGCCGCAGTCCTGATCGCCGAACTCGCGGCCGCCGCCAAAGCAGCAGGCAAGACCGTCTTCGACACCCTCGATGAGCTGTACCTTCAACACGGCCTGCACGCCAGCGACCAGCTGAGCATCCGGGTTGCCGACCTGGGGCTCCTGGACGCGATGATGAACCGGCTGCGGGTTTCGCCGCCGGAATCGTTCGGGCAGTCGGCGGTGGAGGTCTTCACGGACCTGGCCGGGGGCAGCGCGCAGTTGCCGCCCACCGAGGGCCTGCTCTACATCACCCGCAACCTGACCCGTGTGATCATCCGGCCCAGCGGCACGGAGCCCAAGCTCAAGTGCTACCTGGAGGTCATCCACCAGGTGGGCTCCGCCGCGGAACTGCCGGCGGCGCGCCAGGCCGCGCGTGCCTCGCTGGACGAGGTCCTGCACGACGTCAGCGAGGCACTGGGCCTTTAACAGCACAGGGTTAAAACCCGAAAGGGGCGCCTGGGCTGTGAATGGCCCAGTGCCCCTTGAAGGCGTGGAAACTGCTAGAGCTGCACCTCAACGAAGCCGTCAGTGACCCGGGTGCTGAACGCTGCCAGCCGCAGGCCGGGAGTGGTGAAGCATTCGCCGGTCTCAAGGTCGTAGACCTCCTTGTGCAGCGGGGAGGCGATGGTGGGCCGGGTCCCTTTGGAGCCGAGGATGCCGCGGGCCATGACATGGGCTCCGGTAGCCGGATCCTCATGCGCCACGGCGAAGACTTCGCTCGGGCCGGTGCGGAAAAGCGCCACCTGGCGGCCTGCCACCAGGGCGGCCTCGCCCCACGCCGGTTCGAGCTCCTCCACCGCGCAGACACGGTGCCAACCGGTATGGAATCCAGCGATGTCTGATTCGGCGGCGAGCGCCCCAAGTTCCAGTGTTGCCGTCATATCCGGCTCCTTTCCCTGTGCCTGTTGTCCTTGCAGCGGCTGCTTTTGCGGCCGTGTCCCACGCTAGGGTCCGGGTGTTTCAACGGGGTGCGGCGAATGTGTCCGGCGCGTAAAAGAGACCTAACCCGGCCGGAAACGCGATCGTGATGCAGAAGTTAAGTTGACGAAACAATTGGGAAACTGAGGCGAAACTGCCCTTTCCTAGGCTGGAGGCACAAGCTGCAGAGCACCGTCTGCGGCCCATGCGAAAGGCCCACAGTGACCGAACTGACTTCAAGCACAGAGACACCGCGCCGCATCGTCGTCGCCGGCGGCGGCCCCGCGGCCCACCGTTTTGCGGACGCCATGCATGCCCGCGGCCTCGACGGCTGGCATGTCACGGTCCTCACCGAAGAAGCCCACCTCCCCTACGACCGGGTGGCGCTCTCCAAGGCACTCACCGATACCGGCGTGGACCTCACCCTGGGAACGGCCTCGATGTGGGACCACGGCTCGCTGGTCCTGAAGACCGGTGAACGCGTGGTAAAAATCGACGCAGGCGCAAAGACGGTGGAAACCGCTGCCGGGAAGGCGTACGAATACGACGAACTGGTGGTGGCCACGGGCTCGGACGCCGTGCGCCTGCCCATCCCCGGCGCCGAGCACGCCCACGTCTACCGCACCCTCGAGGACGTGTGGGCCATCAACAAGGCCATCGCCGAACTCACCAACAGGCTCGGCCGCAAAATCAACGCCGTGACCATCGGCGGCGGCCTCCTGGGACTCGAATCGGCCGCCGGCACCGAGCAGCTCGGCGCAACCCCCGTCGTCATCAACGGCGCACCGTGGCTGATGAACACCCAGCTGGACGAGGGCGCCGGCCAGGCCCTGGGCCGCCTGATCGAGGCGAAGGGCTTCGAAGTGCACGGCGGCGTGTTCCCCTCCGAGATTCTGACGGACGACGACGGCCAGGTCACTGGTGTGCTGATGGCGGACGATCGCATCATTGCGGCCGACCTGGTGATCGTGGCGGTGGGCGTCAGGCCGCGGGATGAGCTCTTCCGGGCCGCCGAGGGCGAAGACCAGCTCTTCAGCCTGGGCCAGCGCGGCGGCGTGGTGATCAACGACTATTGCGCCACGGAGGTCCCGGGCATCTGGGCCATCGGTGAAGTGGCCAACTTCGGCGGGATGTGCCTGGGCCTGGTGGCACCGGCCAACACCATGGCGGAGATCGTTGCGGACCGGCTGCACGGCGGCGACGCCACCTTCCCCGGGTTCGACACCGCCACCAAGCTGAAGCTTTCCGGCGTTGACGTGGCCAGTTTCGGTGACGCCTTCGCCCGCACCGAGCACGCCCTCGAGATCGTCTACGCCGACCCCGCCCGCGGTGTGTACCAGAAGATCGTGACGACGGATGATGCCAAAACACTGCTCGGCGGCATCTTCGTCGGCGACGCCTCGCCCTACATGAGCCTGCGCCCCCTCCTGGGCCGTGAACTCCCGGCCGAACCGGGAGCCTTCCTGAGCGCGGCCGGTGGCGGCGAGGCCCCCGAGACCGAACTTCCGGATGACGCCACGCTCTGCTCCTGCAACAACGTCACGGCCGGGTCCATCCGCGACGCCATCAACGGCTGCGGTGCCTGCCAGGGCAATGCCCCCGTCCAGGAACTCGGCGAACTGAAGGGCTGCACCCGCGCCGGAACCCAGTGCGGTTCCTGCGTGCCGATGCTGAAGAAACTGCTGGAAACCGAACTGACCAAGTCCGGCGTCGAGGTTTCCAAGGCCCTTTGCGAGCACATCGAGCTCTCCCGGCAGGAACTGTTCGACGCCATCCGCGTCCTGGAGCTGACCTCCTTCGAAGAGATCATGGCCAAGTACGGCACCGGCGCCGGCTGCGACATCTGCAAGCCCACCATCGCCAACATCCTGGCCAGCCAGAACAGCGCTTACGTGCTGGACGCGGGCCGCGGCACCCTGCAGGACACCAACGACCGCGCCCTGGCCAACATGCAGAAGGACGGCACCTACTCGGTGGTCCCCCGCATCGCCGGCGGCGAAATCACCCCGAAGAAACTGGGCGTCATCGCGGCCGTTGCCGAGAAGTACGGCCTCTACACCAAGATCACCGGCGGCCAGCGGATCGACATGTTCGGCGCCCGGCTGGAGCAGCTCCCCGAGATCTGGAAGGAACTGGTGGACGCCGGCTTCGAGTCCGGGCAGGCCTACGGCAAGAGCCTGCGCACGGTGAAGTCCTGCGTTGGTTCCACCTGGTGCCGGTTCGGCGTCCAGGACTCGGTGGCCATGGCCATCCAGCTGGAACTGCGCTACCGCGGCCTGCGCAGCCCGCACAAGCTGAAGATGGGTGTCTCCGGCTGCGCCCGTGAATGCGCGGAGGCGCGGGGCAAGGACGTCGGCGTGATCGCCACCGCCGACGGCTGGAACCTGTAGCGTGGGCGGCAACGGCGGAGCCACCCCGGCCCACGCCCAGCTCCTGGCCAAGGACCTGGACGACGAAACCCTGATCAAGTACATCGACCGCTACTTCATGTACTACATCCGCACCGCGGACCGCCTGCAGCGCACGGCCCGCTGGCAGGAGGAGCTCGACGGCGGCATCAAGCACGTTGTGGACGTGGTGGTCAAGGACACCCTGGGCATCGCGGCGGACCTTGAAGCCGCCATGGCCAAGCATGTGGACACCTATGTGGACGAATGGGCAGACACCCTCAAGGACCCCGAGCGCCTGCGCCGGTTCCGCTCGTTCGTCAACGCGCCTGACCAGAAGGACGACTCCATCACCTTCGTCCCGGACGAGCGCGGCCAGATGCGTCCCGCCACCCCCGAGGAAAAGGGCAAAGTCCTGATCGGCGCGTCCATCCCGGTCCGGACCGCCACCACGGAAACCATCGGAAACGAGGCATAACCATGCAGCTCAGTATCGACCTCACCGGCCGGAACGTCCTGGTAGCCGGCAGCCCCGCTGCCGCGCGGCAGGCGGTGCGGCGATACGAAGCCGCGGGCGCCGTCGTCCACCGCCTTGGCAGCCCCGACGAGGCCCGGTTCGTCCAGCTGCCGGAACAAGTGTTCCTGGTGGCCGCCGTCGAGGATGGACAGCCCGGCTGGTCCGCCCTCCTGGACCGCTGCCGGGATGCCGGCATCCCCATCGCTGCCGAGCCTGCCGCCGGCCCCGCCGGACACGTCACCCTGGTGGGCGGCGGCCCCGGCACCGGCGACCTGCTCACCGTGGCGGCCGTCAAAGCACTCCGTGATGCCGACGTCGTGTTTTACGACCGGCTGGCGCCGTACCAGGAACTGCCGCTGCTGACGTCCGCGGAACTCGTGGACGTCGGAAAGAAGCCGGGGCACCACAAGGTCAGCCAGGCGGACATCGAAAAGCTGATGGTGGAAAGCGCGCTGGCCGGCAACAACGTGGTCCGCCTCAAGGGCGGGGACCCGTACGTCTTTGGCCGCGGCGGCGAGGAAGTTGCCGCCTGCGTGGCTGCGGGAGTCAAGGTCCAGGTGGTATCCGGCGTCACCAGCGCCATCTCGGTGCCGGCCGCCGCAGGTATCCCGGTGACCCACCGCGAAGTCAGCCACATGTTCACCGTGGTTTCCGGGCATGCGCCGCTTACTGAGAAGGAGCACCACCACCTTGCCGGCCTGGGCGGGACCATCGTGGTGCTCATGGGCATCGGCACCCTCCACCAGCTGGCGGCGGGCCTGCGCCGGGCCGGCATGCGCCCCGACATGCCCATGGCCGTGGTGGAACGCGGCTATCGGCCCGGCCAGCGCACCACCATCGCAGACCTGGGCACCATCACGTCCGCCGCTGCCGGCTGCAGCAACCCGGCAGTGCTGGTCATCGGCGAGGTGGTGCGGGTGGCTGAAGCCAACCGGAACCACGCCGGTGCCGCCGCCGACCTGGACAGGCTGGCGGCCTCGCTGCTGGGATCATGAAAGGATTGACCCCCATGACCGCACTTGCACCGGCTGAACCAACGCAGGCCGAACCGACGACGCAGGCCGAGGAAGCCACCGACGCCGCGGAGTCGCCGCTCGAGGGGTTCCGCATCGGAGTGACCTCGGACCGGCGCTCGCGTGACCTCATCGAGGCCCTGGAGCGCCGGGGTGCCGAAGTGCTCCACGCGCCGGCGCTGAAGATCGCTCCCGTCCAGGAGGATATGCGCCTCATTGAGGACACCAAGGCCATCATCGCGGCCAGGCCGGACCTGTGCATCGCCACCACCGCCTACGGCATGCGCCGGTGGTGCGAGGCCGCGGACTCCTTCGGGATCGGCGACGAACTGCTGGAGACGCTGGGGAACTGCCGCATGTTCGTCCGGGGGCCCAAAGCCCGCGGCGCCGTACGCGCGGCCGGCCTTGCCGACGTCGGCATAAGCAGCGACGAAACCACCTCCACCCTGGTGGACATGCTGCTCACTGAAGGCGTCCGGGGCAAGACCGTCGCCATGCAGCTGCACGGCTACACTGACGTCCGCCAGATCGAGCGCCTGCGGATGTCAGGCGCCACGGTCCTGACCGTCACGCCCTACCGCTGGGTGAAGCCCGACGGCGAGGACAAGCTGCCGCGGCTGATCGAGGCCGCCTGCAGCGGGAACCTGGACGTCCTGACCTTTACCAGCGCCCCCGCCGTGGACGCGATGTGGAGCACCGCCCATGAGATGGGCCTCTACAAGCAGCTGCTGGAGAGCCTGAAGCTGAACGTCACCACGGCCGTGGTGGGTCCCGTGACCGCCCAGCCCCTGCTCGACGCCGGCGTGACCCCGCTGATCCCGGAACGGTTCCGGATGGGGGCCCTCATCCGGCTGGTCTGCGAACACTTGGCACTGAACCATGTCCGCCGGCTGGAGACCCGGTCCGGGAACATCGAGCTTCGCGGCCGCAGCCTGCGGATCGACGGCCAGGTGGTTGAACTGGCGCCGGCTCCCCTGCTGCTCCTGCGCGCCCTGCTCGGTGCCGGCGGCGCGGTCCTGTCCCGTGAATCGCTCTCCGACCTGCTCGAACTCCGGGGTTCCGTGCACGCGCTGGACATGACGGTGAGCAGGCTGCGTTCGTCGCTGCCGGACGGCAAGCTCATTGAGACGGTGGTCAAGCGCGGCTACCGGATCCGCGTCTGACGTGCGGAAACCGGGCGAATGTGTCGGCTGGCGGGCGGATGAGAGGTGCGTCACGGGTTCTGTTACCAGCCGGTAAATATTGGCGAACACAGGCCGGATAAACAGCAATGGACGGGTAACACAACTGAAAAAGCAGGCCCTTACGCTGGGTTCCATCATGAAGTTCCGGCCGGTTCCCGGCCGCCACCGAAAGGGCCAGCACATGTCCGCTCCGGCACCCTCAACGTCCACCTCCGCCGCAACCCGCATTGTCATCGCCGGCGCCGGCCCCGCTGCCCAGGCCCTGGTGGCACAGCTGGACCGCGCACGGTTCGCCGGCACCATCACGATGCTGAGCAACCGCGATGACACTCCTGAGAAACTGCTGGAGCTGGCTATGCTTCCCCAGGTTTCCGTGCGCTTCGGCCAGCCCGCCAGCCACATCGACGCCGCAAAGAGGACCGTGGCAACGGCCGACGGCATGGAATTCACCTACGACCAGCTGGTCATCGCCACCGGCTCAGCCCCTGTGGCCAACCCCGTGGACGGCGCCGCACAATGCTTGAGCTACGCCACCATCGATGACGCCCCGCGGATTGCGGACGGCGTGCAGGCAGTGGCCCGGGAGCTGGGCCGGCGCCCGGTGGGGATCCTGGTGGGGACCGGCGCAGCGGCAGGGCAGGCCGAAGCGGTGCTCCGCGCCAAGGGGGTGCGGCCCATCCGCACCACCGCCCGGCCCGCAGCCGTCATCCCCGCCGTCGTTTCAGCCGGGTCATCTTCCCCCTTCGCCGCCTCCGCCGTCGTTTTCGAGGACGGCAGCAGCATGACCGGCGACCTGGTGGTCCTGGCCGAGGAACGGGTAGCCCGCGACGGCCTGGCCGCCAGCGCCGGCCTGCGGACGGCGGCCGGCGGCGGCATCGAAATCAGCCGCGACTTCCGCACATCCGTCCCGGGGATCTGGGCCATCGGTGACGCAGCAGCGTTCGACGGCGTGCGGCTGGGACTGCTGGTGGCAGCGGCCTCGGCGGCAGGCGCCTGCGCCACCCAGCTCCTGAGCGCAGCGTCGGCAGCGCCGGCAGCACCCGTCCTGCAGGCGGCTGCCTGAGCCGCCTGCTGCGGCGCGGTGCGCTGTGACAAGATGGTTCCCGAAACCGAGTCAACGACGGGCCCACGAGGCCCTCCGGGAGGACCATCATGAGCAACGAAGCCACCGTACACACAGGCGCCGTTCACGCAGGCACCGCTGATCCCGCCGCGCCCGCGGACATCGCCTCCTTCATCGACCACACGCTGCTCAAGCCCGAAGCCTCGGAGGCTGACGTGCTGAAGGTCTGCTCCGAGGCAGCCGAGTACGGGTTCAAGTCGGTGTGCGTCAACCCCATCTGGGTCAAGGCCGTCACTACCGCGCTCAAGGGTTCCGGGGTCCTCACCTGCTCGGTGGTGGGCTTCCCGCTGGGGGCCACCCCCACGGATGTGAAGTCGTTCGAAGCCCGCGGCGCCGTCCTGGACGGCGCGGATGAGGTGGACATGGTAATCAACATTGCCGCCGCGAGGGCCGGCGACAAGGGCGCCCTGGCGGAAGACATCGCTGCCGTGGCCGAGACCGTGCACGCAGGCGGCGCCATCCTGAAAGTCATCATCGAAACAGCGCTCCTCACGGATGAGCAGAAGGTGCTGGCGTGCCAGGCTGCCGTGGAGGCCGGGGCGGACTTCGTGAAGACCTCCACAGGTTTCAACGGCGGCGGCGCCACCGTTGAGGACGTGGCCCTGATGCGCCGGACCGTGGGCCCGTACCTGGGGGTCAAGGCCTCGGGCGGCGTACGGTCCCTGGCCGACGCGCAGGCTATGATTGCAGCAGGTGCAACACGAATTGGTGCCAGCTCCGGAATTGCCATTGTCAAGGGTGAACAGGGTTCAGCCGCTTACTGACCCGGGCCGGAAGCCGCCACAGATCAAGCCCCGCGGGGCCGAGGAGGAACACATGTCCAGCCAGATCAACGCTTCCAGCCGGGACACGGCGTCGAACCACGAATCCGTCCGGACCCCGCAGAACGAAAACAGCCTCGCCACCAGCATCATCCTGTTTGTGGTCTGCTTCGCACTGTTCCTGGGCGCCATCTACTCGCTGTCCTTCCTCAGCCTGGGCAACCCGTGGCCGATGGCCGCCTGCCTGGTCCTGTTTGCCCTGGCGTTCTGGATTCCGCAGACCATCCTGGGCCGCTCGGACTCCGCAGGCGAGCACTAAGCTCCATCAATACTGAAAGGACCCCGGACAGTGTCCGGGGTCCTTTGCTGTCTGCTACCAAAACCAGAGCCTCTAAAACCATAGCCTGATCCAGGCTCCCGCGGCAGCCGCTGCCCGGCCCCAATGGTGCTGTGCGGTCGCCCACCCTGCCATGGACATCCCCACCATGGCGTACGCGCTGACCGGAATCAGCACCAGCCACTCCCGCTTTGAACCGGCACGCCCCAGCAGGGGCAGCGACAGGGCGCCGTTGGCACGCCAGACGTTCCGCAGCAGGGGCAGCCGGCGCAGCACTTTCGGCGGACGGACCACCAGCGGCCAGAGCAGCGGCACTCCCCCGGTGGTGATGAGGTCACCAACAATGTGCACCACCACCCCGATCAGCATCGATGTGGGCAGCCAGGTCCACTGATCCGGCGCGTAGACGGTGACCAGGCCCGCCATGACCAGTGCGAAGATCCAGTTGGAGATGAAGCCGCTTTTGGGAAAGAGCTTCAGCGCCTTGGCTGCAATGTTGATCAGGAACATGCACAGCAGCCCGGCGCCAACGGACAGCCGGCCCCAGGCTGTGTCCATGTGCACCTGCGATGCCAGGCCGGCAAGGAACACGAATACAGCGGCACCCAATATGGAGTGCGTGCCCTGCCGGTGGCCCCCGCTGGCATTTTCAATGCCGCGGGCAATCACGTTGGACAGCGGCGGCAGCGAGTGGGCCACGGTGCTTGCCCTGTGGTCCCAGTCGCACACCAGCGCTGTGCCCGCAGTGGCCATGCCGCCGATGAGGATGCCCGTGGGATCCAGCGGGTACCAGCCCAGGGTGTAGGGGCCGGTGGACGCAACAGCTACCCACGCCGCGGCTCCCGACGCGGCGTGGTGTCCTCCCATCAAGGGCTAACCGCTGACTGCCGGAGCGGCGAGAGGCGCGTCCGAGAAGATGTTCCGGATCACGCCGTTGGCCCATTCCAGGATCTCGGCGTCCTGCAGGTCCCGGCCGCCGATCCGCGCTGTCTTGGGCTTGGGAATGAGCACGGCGTCCAGGGCCGGCTTGGACTGCGAGCCCGGGTACATGCGGTTCAGCCGCATGATCTTGGACTCCGGGAGGGTTGCCGGGGAGAACTTGATGAAGTTGCCCTGCAGGGCGACGTCGGACAGGCCGGCTTCGCGGGCTCCCACCCGGAACCGGGCCACTGCCACCAGGTTCTGGGCGGGCAGCGGCAGTTCGCCGTAGCGGTCCACGAGTTCGGCCTGGACCTCGTCGATGGCCTCATCGGTCAACGCGGCAGCGAGCTTCCGGTAGGCCTCCAGGCGCAGCCGCTCGCCCGGAACGTAGTCGTGCGGCAGGTGCGCGTTGACCGGCAGCTCGATCTTCATCTCGGCGGCCTTTTCCTCGGCCTCGCCCCGGAAGTCGGCCACGGCTTCGCCCACCAGCCGGATGTACAGGTCGAACCCCACCCCCTGGATGTGGCCGGACTGTTCACCGCCCAGCAGGTTGCCGGCGCCGCGGATTTCCAGGTCCTTCATGGCCAGCTGCATGCCGGCACCGAGCTCGTTGTGCGCGGCCACGGCCTTGAGCCGTTCCAGCGCCACCTCGCCCAGCGGCTTCTCCGAGGGGTACAGGAAGTAGGCGTAGGCGCGTTCCCGGCCCCGGCCCACACGGCCGCGGAGCTGGTGCAGCTGGGAGAGGCCGTACTTGTCCGCGCCGTCCACGATCAGGGTGTTGGCGTTGGAGATGTCCAGGCCGGTCTCGATGATGGTGGTGCACACCAGCACGTCGAAGCGCCGCTCCCAGAAGTCAACGATGATCTGCTCCAGGCGGCTTTCCGACATCTTGCCGTGCGCCACCTCCACCCGTGCCTCGGGCACCAGTTCGCGGATCTTCGCGGCGGTCCGCTCGATCGTGGACACCCGGTTGTGGACCAGGAACACCTGGCCCTCACGCATCAGCTCGCGGCGGATGGCGGCCGAGGCCTGCTTGTCCGTGTACGGGCCAACGTACGTCAGCACCGGATGCCGTTCCTCCGGCGGGGTGGCCAGGGTGGAGGTTTCCCGGATGCCGGTGAGGGACATTTCCAGGGTGCGGGGAATCGGGGTGGCGCTCATGGCCAGCACGTCCACGTTGGTGCGCATCTTCTTCAGCGCTTCCTTGTGCTCCACGCCGAAGCGCTGTTCCTCGTCCACGATCACCAGGCCCAGGTCCTTGAACTCGAAGTCCTTGGACAGCAGGCGATGCGTGCCGATCACCACGTCCACGGATCCGCTCTTGACGCCTTCCACCGTCTCCTTGGTTTCCTTTGTCCCCTGGAACCGGGACAGGGCCTTGACCCGCAGCGGGAACCCGGAGAACCGCTCGGTGAACGTTTCATAGTGCTGCTGGGCCAGCAGGGTGGTGGGCACCAGCACTGCCACCTGCTTGCCGTCCTGAACGGCTTTAAAGGCGGCCCGCACAGCGATTTCCGTCTTGCCGTAGCCCACATCGCCGGAGACCAGCCGGTCCATGGGGATCTCGCGTTCCATGTCCGCCTTGACCTCGTTGATGGTGGTCAACTGGTCCGGCGTCTCCACGTAGGGGAAAGCCTCCTCGAGCTCGCGCTGCCACGGTGTGTCCGGGGCGAAGGCGTGCCCGCGGGAGGCCATCCTGGCCGAATACAGCCGGATCAGCTCACCGGCGATCTCCTTGACGGCCTTGCGCGCCCTGGACTTGGTGCTGGCCCAGTCAGCGCCGCCCATCTTGCTCAGCACGGGAGTGTCGCCGCCCACGTAGCGGGTCACCTGGTCCAGCTGGTCCGTGGGAACGAACAGCCGGTCCCCGGGGGCGCCGCGCTTCGCCGGCGCGTACTCCAGCACCAGGTACTCGCGCACGCCGTCGCCGCCGCCGGCCACCTTGCGCTGGATCAGTTCCACGAACCGGCCGATGCCGTGCTGTTCGTGGACCACGTGGTCCCCCGCCACCAGCTGCAGGGGGTCCACGGCGTTGCGCCGCTTGGAGGGCATCCGCCGCATGTCCTTGGTGGATCCGGCGGAGGTGCGGCCCAGGAGGTCGGCCTCGGTGAGCAGGCCCAGTTTGAGGCCGTCCAGCACAAAACCGCGGCCGACGGCGGCAGTGGTCACCTCGATGATGCCCGCCTGGGGCTCGTGGTCCAGGCTGTCGACGCGGGCGCACGGGATGTCGTTTTCGTGGAAGAGCTCAGCAAGGCGCTGGGCAGGCCCGGGGCCTTCGGTGGCCACCACGATGCGCCATTGGTCGCGGACATGCGAGCCGATGAAGGCCATCATTTCCGCCACGTCGCCCTGGTAGCCGCGGGGCTCCCGGGCGTGCAGGTTCAAGACATCGATCTCGGGCAGCAGTTCCGCGTCCTGTGCCAGGGACGTGATGGACCACCAGGAGACACCGTGCTCCAGCGCGGACCCACGGGTTTCTGTCAGTGACCTGAAGCTGGCGGAATGAAGCGCGGCGGACGCCTGGGAGCTGAGGTCCAAAGGCGCGGCCCCGCCGTCGGACGCCGTGGACCACGCCGCCTCCAGGAACTCCTCATTGGTGGCGGCAAGGTCGTGGGCACGGGTGCGCACCTTTTCCGGTTCGATCACCACGGCGATGGAGTCCGCCGGCAGCTGGTCCATGAACGGAACCATCGCATCCACCAGCACCGGCGCCAGGGACTCCATGCCCTCCACCGCGATGCCGCCGGCGATCTTCTCCAGCATGTCCGCCGCGGCCGGAAGCTGGGCCTTCAGGGTGGCCGCCCGGGACATGACGGACGGGGTGATCAGGATTTCACGGCACGGCGGGGCGTGCAGCTCGGTGGGGTGGTGGATGCCCGGCGCGGACAGCGAACGCTGGTCAGCCACGGCGAACCAGCGCATCTGGTCCACCTCGTCCCCGAAAAACTCCACGCGGATGGGGTGGTCCTCCGTGGGCGGGAAGACGTCGATGATCCCGCCGCGGACGGCGAACTCGCCGCGGTGCGTGACCATGTCCACCCGGGCGTACGCGGCGTCCGCGAGGCTCTTCACCACGTCGGAGAACGGAACGTCCTGGCCCACCTTCAGCGTGACGGGAATTAGGTCGCCCAGGCCGGCCACGATCGGCTGGACCACGGCGCGAACGGGCGCGACGACGACGCGCAGCCGGCCCGCCGTCGAACTTTCCGGATGTGCCAGGCGGCGCAGCACGGACAGCCGGCGGCCCACGGTGTCCGAGCGCGGTGAAAGCCGTTCGTGCGGGAGCGTCTCCCAGCTGGGGAACTCGGCCACCGAATCCGCGGGCAGGTAGGCGCGCAGGGCCGCGGACAGGTCCTCCGCCTCCCGGCCGGTGGCAGTGACGGCCAGCACCACGCCCGGTGCCGCACCGTCGGCCTGTTCTGCCGTGGCAGCCACGAGCCCGTCAGCCATCTCCGCCAGCAGCACCGGACGAAGCCCTGCCGGAGCGCTGATCTGGTAGTCCTGCCCGCGGACGGCAAAGCCCCGGGCCGCCTCGGCGCGGACCCGGGCGAACGACTGGTCCGGTGCCAGGGCGCGGCGCAGCCCGTCCAGCGACGGGGCCGTGCCTGACTTGCCGGTGCCGGACTTGCCCGTGCTCGACTTACCGGCGCTGGATGTGCGCGTGCTGGATGTGCCGGCGGCGGACTGGCCGGGATGACTCATGGCAGAAACTCCTGTGGTGTTCATCGGGATCGCAGGCAACGCGAAAACCCGAAATTCGCTGCGAATCCCGGGTACTCCCAGCCTACCGCGCAGGAACGACATGGCAGCGCGGGACAGGTGGATTGGCCTAGGCTGGCAGCGTCGAGCCAAATTCGATCGCAGCAGCCGTCCGGACAGGCCGCCGCTCCGAACCGCAAGGTACGAACAGTGCAGGACGAACAGGAGCCAGCATGACCTCAACGAGCGCCCAGCCAACACCAAAGACCGTTCTTGTCACCGGTGCCACCGGCTACATCGGCGGCCGCCTGGTGCCCAAGCTCCTGGAAGCAGGCCACACAGTCAAGGTGCTGGTCCGCTCGCCGGACAAAATAGCCGGCGTGCCCTGGCGGGACAAAGTGGAGGTAGTGGAAAGCAGCCTCGACGACGGCGACGCCCTCCGCGAAGCCCTGGCCGGCGTCGACGTCTTCTACTACCTCGTGCATTCCATGGCCGCAGGTGCAGGATTCGAAGCGAAGGAAAAGGCCATGGCCAGGACGGCCGCGGACGCTGCAGAGGCCGCCGGGGTACGCCGGATCGTCTACCTGGGCGGCCTGCATCCCCAGCGCGTGGAGCTCTCCACCCACATGCGGTCACGGGAGGCGGTGGGGAAGGTCTTCCTGGACAGCCCGGTGGACGCCGTCGTATTCCAGGCAGGCGTGGTGATCGGCTCCGGTTCCGCCTCCTTCGAGATGATCCGGCATCTCTCCGAAACGCTGCCCCTGATGCCGGCGCCCAGCTGGGTGCGCAACAGGATCGAAGCCATCGCCGTACGCGATGTCCTCTACTACCTGGTGTCCGCAGCGACGCTGGAGGGCCCCATCAACCGGACCTTCGACATCGGCTGCCGGCAGGTGCTGACCTACGCGGGGATGATGAAGGAATACGCCGCGGAGGCGGGCCTGCCCTACCGGGTGGTGCTGGCGCTGCCGGTGCCCGCGCCCAAACTGGCCGGCATGTGGGTGGCGCTGACAACACCCATCCCGCTCTCCATGGCCGTGCCGCTGGTCCAGTCGCTGCAGCATGACGCGGTATCCAACGAACACGACATCGACCAGTACATCCCGCAGCCCGACGGCGGCCTCACCGCCTACCGCGCTGCGGTGGCCCTGGCGCTGGGCAGGGAGCGGGACGGCCAGGTGGAGACCACCTGGGCCAATGCCGGCGCCGACTCCGATCCGCTTCCCAGCGACCCCGAGTGGGCGGGGCACAAGGTGTACATCGACGAGCGGACGTTCCACGGCGATGTGGACCCGGCCCACGTCTGGACGGTCATCGAGGGCATCGGCGGCCGCAATGGCTGGTATTCACTCCCCCTGGCCTGGCAGGTCCGGGGCTGGCTGGACAAACTGACCGGCGGCGCCGGCCTGCTGCGGGGCCGCCGGCACCCGCACACCCTTGCTGTCGGCGAAGTGGTGGACTGGTGGCGGGTGGAGCGGATCGAGCGCGGCAGGCTGCTGCGGCTGCGCGCGGAAATGCGGGCGCCGGGGCGGGCCTGGCTGGAGCTCTCCGTAGAGCCGGACGGCACAGGCAGCCGCTACCGGCAGCGCGCCATTTTCTTCCCCAAGGGACTGAGCGGACGGCTTTACTGGCTTGGCGTGCTTCCGTTCCACAGCGTCATTTTTCCGGCCATGGCGCGGAACATTACCGCTACCGCGCAGAAACTGGCGGATGCGGAGCCCTCGCCGATCACCCCGTAGGATGTTGGAGGCTTAATCCGTTCCCACGTCCCAGGAGGACCCATGGCGCTGAGCGCAACCACCAACCTTCCGCACCCCGTTGACAGTGTTGCCGCTGTGCTGGTGAACGAGGATTTCCAGCGCCACGTCAGCCAGCTGGTGGGCGGCAGCCTGGAGTCCTTCACTGTGGACGGTGACATCGCAGGGGCCTTCAACGCCACCTCCGTGCGGACCCTCCCCACCACGCGCCTGCCGGAATTCGCCCGGAAGTTCGTTGGGGAGCACCTCAAGGTGACCCAGGTGGAAAGCTGGGAAGCCCCCGCCGCTGACGGCTCCCGCCAGAGCAACATTTCGCTGAAGATCGCGGGCGCTCCCGTGGATGTCACGGCCGTACAGCGCCTGGTGGCGGATGCCGGCGGAACCCGTGTGGAACTTGAAGGCGCCGTGAAGTCCTCCGTTCCGTTCCTGGGCGGCAAGATCGCCGACGCCGCCGAGCCCATGGTGGCCAAGGCTCTGAACCTGCAGGCCGCCCAGGCGCAGGCCTGGCTGGAAAGCCACTAGCCCGTGCAGCTTCCCGTCTTCGCCGCGCTGGTCCTGATCGTCGCCGGCGTCTGGTCACTGGTGGTCTGGCCCCAGTTCCTCCGCCGCGTGATGAAGGATCCCCGGGCCCGCGATGCGGCAGGCAAGGCAACGAAATTCCTGACCGTGCACATGGTGCTGGTGACCATCTCCATGGTGCTCGGACTCGCCACCGCAGTGATCGGCGTCCTCGGCCTGCTGGGCTGAATCAAACGGTCTCCCTCATTGACAGACCCGTTGCACAACAACAGCCCGGGTCTTCCTCCTGCTGGAGGAAGACCCGGGCTGTTTTGGCTTAGGCTGCCTGGTTGAGGGCGTCCTCCGCGGCCACCCAGGAAATCATGGCGCACTTGACCCGGGCTGCGTAGCGGGCCACCCCCTCGAACGCCGCGGCATCGCCCAGCAGCTCAGGATCCGCATGGATCTTGCCCCGCGAGCGAAGCACCTCCCGGAAGTTGTCGATGACTTCATGCAAATCGGCCACAGTCATGCCCTGGGCGAGGTCGCTGAGGACGGACGCCGAGGCCATGGAGATGGAGCAGCCGGCCCCGTCCCAGGCAACTTGCGCCACTTTGCCGTCCTGGACGGCGAGCCGGAGCGTGACTTCGTCCCCGCAAACCGGGTTGAGCTGGTGCGACTGCCCAGTGGAGGTGCCCTGGGGCGCTTCCGTGGCGGCGAGCCCGCTGCCGTGGCGGGCTTTGGAATGGTCCAGGATGATTTGCTGGTACAGCTGGTCAAGGCTCATGGTGTCGACTTTCCTCTTCTCCGCTAGGCGCGGAAGTAGGCCCGGACGCCGGCTACGGCTTCAAGGAAGCGGTCCACGTCGTCCGTCGTGTTGTACAGGTAGGCGCTGGCGCGGGTAGTGGCGGTCAGTCCAAGCCTTCGGTGCAGCGGCTGGGCGCAGTGATGCCCCACGCGGACGGCGATTCCCCGGGAGTCCAGGAACTGCCCCACGTCATGGGCGTGGACGCCTTCGACGTCGAATGCGGCAAGGCCAATCCGTTCCTTTCCGGCGGCTGGGCCCAAAACCCGCACGCCGGGTATGGCTTCCAGCCCCGCCACCATGCGCTGGCCCAGTCCGGCCTCCCACACGTGGATGCGGTCCAGTCCGGTTTCGGTGAGGTAGTTCGCGGCGGCAGCCATGGCCACAGCCTGGGAGATGCGCTGGGTGCCGGCTTCGAAGCGCTGGGGCGCCGGAAGGTATTCGGCCCGTTCCATGGTGACGGTGGTGATCATCGACCCGCCGGTCAGGAAGGGCGGGAGGATGTCAAGGAGCTCCTGCCGCCCGTAAAGCACGCCAATCCCCGTGGGGGCCAGCATCTTGTGGCCGGAGAAGACCGCGAAGTCCACGTCGAGTTCTTTCACGTCCAGGGACAGGTGCGGAGCGGACTGGCAGGCGTCCAGGACAACCAGGGCGCCGGCGGCATGGCCAAGGTCTGTCAGTTCCTTCACCGGGTTGATGATTCCCAGGACGTTGGAAGCGTGGGTGAAAGCCAGGACCTTCGTGCGCGGGCCGACGATCGCCCCGGCCTGGTCCATGCGGAGGCTTCCGTCGTCCGCGATGGGGATGTACCGCAGCGTGGCCCCGGTACGGAACGCCAGTTCCTGCCATGGAATCAGGTTGGCATGGTGCTCCATCTCGGTCACCACGATTTCGTCCCCGGGCCTCAGGGCCAGCCCCCTGAGCGCCTGGTCGCCACGACCCTGGGCAGCCCATAACCCTGCATTGGACAGCGCATACGACAGGAGGTTCAATCCCTCCGTTGCGTTCGACGTCCAAATGGTCTCCGCGTAGTCGGCACCAATGAAGTCGGCAATGGTTTGGCGGGCATCTTCGAAGACTTCTGTGGCCTCCACCGCAAGATGGTGGGCGCCCCGGTGCACAGCAGCATTGCGCTGCTCGTAGAATTCCTGCTCGGCTTCGATGACGCTCACGGGGTTTTGTGAAGTGGCCCCGGAGTCGAGGTAGACCAGCGGCTGTCCGTTGACCACCTGGTTGAGGACCGGGAAGTCATTGCGGATGCGCAGCACCTCCGCGTTGTCCATGACCGGTACGGCACGTTCCAGTGTGGCTGGCGTTGATATTACGGCCAAAACGAACTCCTCGGGCTGCCAATGTCTGACACCCAATTGTCCCACACACGGCTGCGGCGGCCGCCCGGGAGGGGCGGCCGCCACCGCTGCCCCGGGCTTCAGCCGAGGGAGCAGAGGGCCGGCGACGGCTGGGGGGAGAGTCTCGGTCTCAGAAGACTCTGACGTCGCCGGCCCCGTCTGTACCCGGCCCCTGGGGACCGGAAGTTGAGAGGGCCTAAATGTCCTGCTTGGCTGCTCCACGGCCTCCGTGCTGCCGCTTTGCTTTGCCTCCTTAAGTAAAGCGGCTGGTGGCCTCCCGTACACGAGTAGGGAGTACTCGAATCCCCGGAGGCGCACTACCGGGGTGGCACTCCTGCGCACCACACGGTGCACGGCAATGGGCCCGGGAGTCCGACGGCGGGCCGGCGGCCTGGGGGCAGAGGGGCTTGCGGGCAGGGGCTTGGGGCAGCCCGACGGCGGCCGCCCGGCAGCAGGGAGCGCCCGGCAGCAGGGTGCACAGGACAGCAGGGGGCCTGCGGCAGAAGGGAACGTGCGGCCGGAGGCGGTTTGAAGGCCAGAACCTACTTCGGGAGGGCCGCTTCCAGCTCATCACGGCTGCGGACCCCGAGCTTGACGTACGTGCGGTACAGGTGGCCTTCCACAGTCCGGACGGAGACCATCAGCCGTTGCGCTATTTCGCGGTCGGTCAGGCCCTGCACGGCCAGCTCGACGATGTCCTGTTCCCGTTTGGTGAGGCGGACGGTGGGCGCCGCGGCGATGAAGCGTCCTTCCCGGAACCGTTCACCCAGTTCGTGGTCGCATTTTTCGCGCTGGGCAATGGCCTGGCGCGACCGTCGGCGTTCCCCGGCCTGGTCCAGAACCGTGCTGGCACGGGCGTAGGCTTCACGGGCCATGTTGACAAAGCCTGCCTCCTCCAGCGAGGCAGCCGTTGCCATGAGGGTGTCGCCGTCGGCATTTTCCCAGGCGGTGGCCAGGGTCAGCAGCGCCTCCGCCCAGCGGCCTTCCACGTCCCGGGCCGCTGCCTGCACCATGGGGACCACCGAGGGGTCCCCCAGGTCCCAACACATTGTCAGGACCTCAAGGAGGTTTCCGGTGCGGGCAGAGGCCTCTGTGGTGGTCATTAACGTCTGCAGCGCGGCCAGGCCCTTGCCGTCACGCACCAGGTATTCAGCGGCCGCAGCCACGTAGGCCTCGGCAAGGAGGTCATGCGCAGGCCAGCCGGCCTCGGCGTCCTTGTGATCCTGTTCCAGGCGTTGTGCCTGCTCCGTATCGCCAAGCCGGGCTGCCGCGTAGAAACCGAGTGCGGTGCCAAACCGGTTCAGATGCAACGGGTCGTTGAGCCTCAGCGCTTCGACGGCGGGCAGCAGGACCTGATACGCGCGTTCCATTCTCCCCTGCCGCAGCAGCGAGTAGCCCTGGAGCAGCTGTAGGCTCCCGTCGAAGGTGGCCGCACCCGGTACATGCCCGGCGGCGTAGTGGTTGATCTCCCGCTCAGCCGATTCCCATTCCCCCATGGCGAGGTAGTCGGAGACGAGCCGTCCCAGCACGAACTCAGGGAAGAAGAACAGGCTGCTTTCGAGCGGGGGAAGTTCCGAGGCTGCCAGCAGTGCGGCCTCCAACCCCTGGACGGGGCGTCCCGCCGAGGCAAGGGCGTGGGCCAGGAGACCCTCCGCCAGGGCGCGGAGCGGTTCTCCTCCGGTCTCTGCCGGGCGGCGCTTCCGCATGACGTCCACTTCGTCGTTCAGCGCCGGGAAATTCACCTCCGCACCGAGCTGCAGCAGGTGCAGGAGCTCTTCCTGCCAGCTCCTTTCGCCGTCACCGGAAGGCGCGCCGTGCTTTTCGACGTCCTCCGCCACCACCCCCAGGGGGCGGCCAACGGCCTGGTGGGCCGAGACCCGGAGCAGCAGGACGGCCGGCCCCTCGGGGTCTTCAGCCAGCGGGAGCCAGCACCGGTCAAGGAGGGCGGCGGCTTCCGCATAGGCGCCCTCGTTATAGAGCGCCCGCGCCTGGATAGCCTGGGCGAGCGGGACCATTGCGGGGTGGTGGATGCGGGCCGCTATGGACCGTGCACTGTGGTTGCGGAACCTCAGCAGGGCCTCCCTGGCCGCCGCCAGCATCTCGTCGTCGCTGACCCTGACACCGCACTCAAGGGCCCACTCCACGGACCGCAACCGGCCCTCCCCCCGCAGCTGGGCGGGGTCCTGGCGGGCTTTGACCTTCTCGAGCAGCTGGAGGCTGCGGGAGACCGAAACGGTGTTCCTGATAGCGTCCGCAAAGAGCTCGTTCCAAATCGAAAGCTCGGCCGGGATGCCGGGGGCTTCCACGATCATCTGCTGGTCCAGCAGGGAGCGGACCACTGCCGCCCCGCTGATGTCTTCGATAACCTTCCTGCCCACCGGCCCGGCAAGGGCAACGAGCTTCAGGGCTTCCTGCTCCTCGGGCCGCCGCCGGAGGTGGTCTTTGGCAACCACGCCCGCGAGGCGCGGCCCGTCTGAGGGCAGGGAGCCCAGGAGCATCCAGATTCCGTTGCGCTTGGCCAGGACGCCGGCTTCAGCGGAGTCGTGGAGCAGGGCGTCGAGGATCCGCGGGTTGCCGCCTGATGCGTTCCATATGGAGTCCACGGTTGCGCCGGGAACGGTCCCGTCCAGGACGTGGCCCAGGACCTCTTCGACCTGGTCACGGTTGAGGGGCCGGAGGTCCACGCGTTCGGCAAGGCCGTCATACCAGAGCTGGTCGAGCGGCTGCGGCAGTCCCGGGCGGGGACGGGCGGCCGCAATTACTGTCGCCCACCCGGCCGAAATCACCTCAGCCAGCACGCCTGCGGAAGCGTCATCCAGGTGGTGGGCATCGTCCACGGCAAGCAGGACTGCTCCCCCGTTGCCGGACTTAAGCGTCTCGAAGTAAGACCACATGGAGCGGAGCACCGCGACGGGCGAGACGGATTCCTCCGCAGTGAGCTCCCCTGTATAGGGGGTCAGGACACCGAATGGGACCCCGGCCAGGGCCGAGCTGGCGTGGATGCGCAAAATCTTCATGTTCCCGGCAAGGCGCTCGGTCACGGCGTCAGTCACGGCCGATTTTCCAATGCCCGGTCCGGCCATGATGAAAACGGCCCGGTGGGTCCCGTTCCGGACCATGTTGACGATGCGTTCCACCGGCTCCCGGCGGCCGGTCAGGAGCCGATGCGCAGCCGCCGGCTTGTGGCCATTAGACGAGTCCAGTCAGATCACCCCTTGAAGTCACGCCGAGTTTGGTGAAGACCTGGTACAGGTGGCCTTCCACCGTGCGGACTGACACACCCATTTCCATGGCGATATCGCGGTTTGAAGCCCCGCGTCCGGCCATGCGGGCAATCTGCCGTTCCCGGCTGGTCAGCAGCGGGCTCCCGCTACTGGGCACGATAGGAAGGTTCGCCACAGTGGCAGCCAGGATGTCCAGCCGGGCCTGCGCCGTCCGCGCTGAAAGGGCATCCCCGTCCTGGCGGGCGAAGTCCACAGCCAGTGCCATGAACCGGGCTTCGACGGCGTCGAGTTCAAGCGTGGCTGCGATTTCGCCGCCGGCAAGGAGGGTCTTGGCATCTTTTGTCCTGCTGCCGACGGCGATCAGCCGCGAGACTTCGGCCAGCGGGCCCTGTCGGTGGCCGGCAATATCCTCCAGGAGGCGGAAGTCCGGATCGCTGCCATTCACGGTTGCTGCCAGCAGGTAGATCCCGGCCACCGTGTACCGTCCTGCCTCCACGTTCCGGCGGGCCCCTTGCTTCAGGCCTGCCACCGCCTCCGAGTCACCCAACCAGCGACCAGCGACGAGCGAGCAAAAATCGATAATGCTCTCCGTGGCGAACCCTGCGCTGCCGGGTGTCCTCTGCAGTTTGGCGAGGTACTTGCGGGCGAGCGCCGCGTTGCCGGTCTGGGCGTAGGCCAAAGCTGTGGCCGCATAGGCGGTGCGCAGCGCAGCCTGGACGGGCTGCAACTCCAGCTGGGCGGCGGCGGAGATCAAAGGCTCCAGCGCTGCTTCACCGCGGCCGGAAAATGCAAAGGCCACCCCGGCCGCGAGTTCGGTGGCGGCGCTGCGGTACGGGAGCCGGTGGGGCTGCCCGGCGCTGAAAGGGCTGAGGAGGTCAATGCAGCGCCGCCACTGGCCGGCCATCAGCGAGACGAAGTATGCCTCCCTGGTGTAGCGCTCACGCAGGCCCACGATGTGCGACGCGTCGGTGAGCTGGCCACCGAGTTGGCGCATGAGGCCCAGCGCCTCCATCTCGCGCCCTGTCAGTGCAAGGGCGCCCATCAGGATAACCGCGGACTGGAGCCGGAAGCCGGTGTCCGGGTTCGCGGCAGGATCGGCCGCCCGCTCCAGCGCCGGGATCATGGCCACGTAATCGCCGGCATGGGCCTGGTATTCGAATTCGCTTAACGCGATGCGGTTCGCTGCCACCGCTGCGGGTGCGGGCCAGGAAGAGTGGAGGGCCGCTTCATCAAGCCGTTCCCGCGCCGCGGCGAGCAGTTCCCGGACTTTGCCCGCCTGCTCCGGAATGGAGAGCATGACCCGCACTTTGGCGGCGACCACCTCGGCGTATTCCTCGGGATCCAGGCCCTCGAGTTCGGGGTGGGAAATGCCGTCCAGCGCGCACAGGGCCTGCACCGGCATGTCCAGCTGAAGATACGCCGCAGCCTTCTGCCGCTGCGCCGGTGCCCACTCGGCGTCGGTCCGCTGCACCATCTCCGCGTAGGTCAAGGCAAAACGGGGGTCGAACAGCTGGACTGCGGCTTGGGCCGCCGCAAGTGCCAGCGCCGGGCTCAACGCGGCCTCGCACTCATGGGTCCAGGCGGCGAAAGAGATCAGTTCTTCCACTGTCATCGTCGCCGGATCCGGCTCGTGGCCGCCCAGCAGTACGCTGCGAAGCTCCCGCCGCCGGGAAATACTCAGCCAGGTCCTCACCACGTCCCCAATATATTTCTCCCGCAGCGAGACCCAGCGGTGCTCGGAGTCGTCGATCTCAAGCAGGCCGCCGTCTTCCATGTCCGCAACCACGTCGGCACCGTAGATCGCAGTAAGGCTGGACAGTTCCACCCGCCGCGCACAGGACAGCATCTCCATGACGTCCCGGGTCTCGGGTGTTTCCCGCGACCACCGGGACCGGACGATGTCATCAAGGCTGGCAGCACCGTCGAGCACCACTTTGTCCCGCAGCGTCCAGACGGAATCTGACAGGACCAGGTTGCCGGAAAGCTGCTGTTCGGTGACCAGGGCCTTGAGCAGCAACGGATTTCCCCCCACCATCTGGTGGTAGGTAGTGACCAGGGACGAGGCGACGCGGTGCCCCAGCAGGGACAGCAGGACCTGCCGGGTTTGCAGCTCGTTGAGGTTGCTGAGCCGCACTTCCGTCAGCTTCCGCTCCGTCAGCAGCCAGTGGAAGTCTGCCGGCAGATCGCTGGCATTGGGGGCAACCGCGATGATCTTCGCCGTACCGGTTAATAGGACATTCAGCAGGACCCCGGCACTCATGTCGTCGATACTGGCGGAGGTGTCCAGGGTGATGACACAGGGCCTTCCAGCGGCGTCGCTGCGGATGAGCGAGGTAATGCCGCGCAGGATGGCGGTGGGCGACCCCATGTACGCCTGCGGCAGCCGGGCCAGCAGGAACGAAAGGCAGCCATAAGGGGCGGTGGAACCGGAATGGCCGCTCCGGAGCTGCAGCGACCAGATATCGGGACCCAGGTCTGTCACCGCCGCGCGGGCCAGGGAGGACTTGCCGACGCCCCTGGCCCCGGTGATCACAACTCCAAATGAGTTTTCGCTGGTCAGGGCCGCGTGGACGGCGTCGAGGTTGGCGCTTCGTGCAGGTACGGACCATTTCTGGCCCTCCGGCGCCCTGGAAGGAGGCGTGGGCAGCCCGTCACCTTGCGGTGTTGACCCACGTTCCCAGCTGAGTGGCTCGATTGACATGAACTTATCCCCTACATCCTGCATTAGCGGGATGTAGCCCCTTTGCTCCCCCGCATAGGAAGAAGAGTACCCTGTGCCACAGACAAGGAAACAGGGCCGAAAGGAACTTTTAGGATTTCAACCCGTCTGATCCGGATTTGGCCGGGTGGAACCTCTGCTGTGCCGCGGTCAGCCCGTCGCGGAGCAGGGACTCGACGGCATCAGCGGCATCGTCCAGCAGGAAGGGAAGTTCTTTCTGTTCCGCAGTGCCGAAATCACGCAGCACATAGTCGGCGGTGTCCATCCTGCCGGGCGGCCGTCCCACCCCCACGCGGACCCTTAGGTAATCCTTGGTGCCGAGCGCCTTGGAGATGTCCCGCAACCCGTTGTGGCCGCCCTCCCCGCCACCGAGCTTGAGTTTGACTGTGTTGAAGGGGATGTCGATCTCGTCGTGGACGGCCACCACATGGTCAACGGGGATGTTATAGAAATTGGCCAGGGCCGAAACCGGACCGCCCGATACATTCATGTAGCTCATCGGCTTCGCCAGGACCACCCGTGGCCCGCCGATTCCCAGCCGGCCTTCCAGGACCTGGGCCCTGGCCTTGTGGGTCTTGAACCCGGCTCCGACCCGGCCGGCCAGTTCATCGAGGACCATCTGGCCCACGTTGTGCCTGTTGCCTTGGTATTGCGCTCCGGGGTTGCCAAGGCCGACGATCAGCCAGGTATCAGTCATGGGTCAATCCTATGTGGGCGGTTTGGGCGCACATGGGCGCCTTCTTGCGGACATGACAGTGGCCGGCCCCCTGCGGGAACCGGCCACTGAAGGAAGCTGCAGAGTGATTACTCGGCTGCGGCTGCTTCGGCTGCGGGAGCTTCCCCTGCTGCCTCGGCGGCAGCTTCGGTCTCTTCTTCGGTGGCGGTGGCCTCGGAGATGTTCACCACGAGCGCCTCGGCGTCCGTCAGGAGGGCGGAACCCTTGGGCAGGACGAGATCAGAGGCGTGGATGTGCTCGCCGGCGCCACGGCCTTCGATGCTGACCACGACGGACTCGGGCAGGTGGGTTGCCTCAGCCTCAAGGGACACAACCGTCAGTTCCAGGTTGTGGACGGTGCCGGGAGCGGTTTCGCCCTCAACATGGACCGGGACGTCAACGGTGACCTTCTCGCCCTGGCGGACGGTCAGGAGGTCGATGTGCTCGATGATCTGCTTTACGGGGTCGCGCTGGACATCCTTGACCAGGGCCAGGTGGCCTTCGCCATTGATGTCCAGGGACAGCAGGGCGTTGGCGGTGCGGACGGCCAGGGTGGTGGCCTTGGCCGGCAGGGTGACGTGGATGGGCTCTGCGCCGTGGCCGTAGATGACGGCGGGGATCAGTTTGGCCATCCGGGCGCGGCGGGCGTAGCCCTTGCCGAATTCGGTGCGCAGTTCTGCTACGAGCTTCTGCTCAGACATGGAAATCTCCTTGAAGACTAAACGGTGTTCAGCAAGGGCGGAGGTCTGGTGTGACCTTCAACGCCGGGTGCCGGAAGGCGGCCCTTCAAGAAGGCAGCCCTTCAACGGAAGGACTGTTCAGACCCAGTCGATAACGGAGGCTATGCCCTCCCTCGCCAAGGTATCGCTGACAAGACTACCAGTGCCGGGCCCGTTTCCTGAAAACGGTCCCCATCGGCCCCCTGCCGACGTGGGCCCACCCGCCAGCTCCCTGGAGCGTGGGCCGCACGTCAACAGCGCGATTAGGCCTTGCCGTCGAAGAGGCTGGTGACCGAACCGTCGTCGAACACTTCACGGATGGCCCTGGCGATCAGCGGCGCGATGGAGAGCACCGTCAGCTGCGGGAAGCGCTGGGACGAATTCAGCGGCAGGGTGTTGGTGACCACAACTTCGCGCGCGCCGGACTCCGAGAGCCGGCGGGCCGCCGGATCCGAGAAGACAGCGTGCGTGGCAGCAATAATGACGTCCTTGGCGCCGGCGTTCTTCAGGACGTTGACGGCGCCGGAAATGGTTCCGCCGGTGTCGATCATGTCGTCGATCAGGACACAGGTGCGTCCCTCGATCTGGCCCACCACGGTCTTGGAGACAGCCTGGTTGGGGACAGTGAGGTCCCGGCTCTTGTGCACGAAGGCGAGGGGTGCGCCGCCCAGGCGTTCGGCCCACTGTTCGGCGACGCGGACGCGTCCGGTGTCCGGGGAGACAACGGTGATGTTGTCGGCGTTGACGCGGGTGCGGATGTAGTCGGCCAGGAGCGGGATGGCCATGAGGTGGTCAACCGGCCCATCGAAGAAACCCTGGATCTGCGAGGTGTGCAAATCCACGCTCATGATGCGGTCCGCACCGGCAGTCTTGTAAAGGTCCGCCACCAGGCGGGCAGAGATGGGCTCGCGGCCGCGGCCCTTCTTGTCCTGCCGGGCGTACGGGTAGAACGGCGAAACCACGGTGATGCGCTTGGCGGAGGCCCGCTTCAGCGAGTCGATCATGATCAGCTGTTCCATGAGGTGGTTGTTCAGCGGTGCGGGGTGCGCCTGGATCACGAAGGCGTCGGTGCCGCGGACGCTTTCGCCGGCCCGGACGTAGATCTCGCCGTTGGCGAAGTCGTAGGCATCCACGGGAAGGAGGTCAGTGCCGAGTTCCTTGGCGATTTCCCGGGCCAGCTCGGGGTGGGCCCGCCCGCTGGCGAGCACCAGCTTCTTTTCGCCGCGCGCCGTAATTTCACTCATTGTTGCTTGCCCTCTTCTGTAGATGCCGGGGTACTTGAGGAGTCATTGGTGGCCGCCTGGGCCAGTTCCGCGGAGCGGGTTCCCGGGCGGTTCGCGGGGACCCAGCCTTCGGTGTTGCGCTGGGGGGCGACGCTCAGCGCGAGCGCGCCCGCCGGTACGTCCTTGCGGATCACCGCGCCGGCGCCGCTGTACGCGCCGTCCCCCACGGTGACCGGGGCAACAAAGACGGTGTTGGAGCCTGTACGGACGCCCGAGCCGATGACTGTGCGGTGCTTCTTCTCGCCGTCGTAATTTGCCGTGATGTTTCCACAGCCGATGTTGGTGTCCTCACCAATCTCGGCGTCGCCGGCGTAGCCCAGGTGGGACAGCTTGGAACCGCGGCCGATGGTGACGTTCTTGGTTTCGTAGAAGGCACCGATCTTGCCCTTTTCCCCCAGCACGGTGCCGGGGCGAAGGTACGTGAAGGGGCCGACGGCGGCGCGCGGGCCGATCACCGAGCCGGAACCATGGGTGCGGATCACCGTGGCGCCCTCGCCCACGGTGACGTCGGTCAGGGTGGTGTCAGGGCCGACGGCGGCGTCCCTTGCCACGGTGGTGGCGCCGTGCAGCTGGGTGTTGGGGAGGATGCGGACGTCCTCATCCAGGGTGACGGAGGAATCTATCCAGGTGGTGGCCGGGTCAACGACCGTGACGCCGGCCCGCATCCATGCCTCCACGGTGCGGCGGTTCAGCTCGGCGCCGAGGGCGGCAAGCTGGACGCGGTCGTTGGCGCCTTCCACCTGCCAGCGGTCGGCGGTGACGACGGCGGCTACCCGGCCGCCTGCCTCCCGGGCCAGTGCCAGCACGTCCGTAAGGTATTTCTCACCCTGCGCGTTGTCGGTGGTGACCTTGCCCAGGGCCGCGCGGAGCACGGCGGCGTCGAAGGCGTAGATCCCGGAGTTGACCTCCCGGATCAGCTTCTCGGCCTCGGAGGAGTCCTTGTGCTCGCGGATGCCCGTGACGGAGCCGTCCTCTCCGCGGAGGATCCGGCCATAGCCGGTGGCATCGTCAAGGACTGCCGTGAGGACGGTGACGGCGTTGCCGTCGCGTTCGTGGGTGGCCACGAGTTCAGTGAGCACTTCGCCGGACAGCAGGGGCACGTCGCCATAGGTAACCACTACAGTGCCTGCCAGGTCCTGTTCGGCGTCCAGCGCCTGGAGCGCGGCCTCCACGGCGCGGCCGGTGCCGGGGACGTCGTCCTGGTCCACGATGACGGCCTGCGGATCCAGGGCGGCGACGTGGCTTTCCACCAGGTTCCGTTCGTGGCGCACCACAATGGCGAGCCGCTGCGGGTTGATGCTGCGGGCCGCGCGGAGGGCGTGGCCCACCATGGACAGGCCGCCGATTTCGTGGAGGATCTTCGGTGTACGCGACTTCATCCGGCTACCGGCGCCTGCTGCCAGAACGATTACAGCGGCCGGGCCGGTATTCTCGGGGATCACGTACGGGTTCTCCTTGCTTGGTTGTGCTGCCGCGTTACGGCATCCGGCGGGCCAGCCCGCCGGGCACCGGGTGCCATCCTCATGATCGCTCCCTGCGCAGCAGTTCCGCCCATAGGACTCGAACCTATACTCCACGGCTCCAAAGGCCGGGGTGCTGCCATTACACCAGAGCGGACCGTGCCTGAAGACTCAAGGCCCGGGCACAAGTCCCTATTTTGCCACGGGTTCAGGGCGCCGCGCGACACGGGAGGTTCCGCCCTGCCGGCGCCGCGGAATCCCGCCGCCGGCGGTGAGGCATGATGGGAAGGTGAGCAACAACCTTCCGCGGATGCGGATGACCGGCCTGCAGCGCCGAAGCCAGCTGATCGACGTCGGGCGCGGACTTTTCGCCGTCCGCGGGCTGGACGGGACCACCATCGAGGAAATCGCCGCCTGCGCAGGAGTGTCCAAGCCTGTCATCTACGAACACTTTGGCTCCAAGGAAGGGTTGTACACCGAGGTGGTGGATTCTGAGTTCCACATTCTCCTGGACGCCATCAACTCGGCCCTCACCGCGGAAGCCAAGCCCCGCGTGCTCGTCGAACGCGCCGCCCTGGCCCTGCTCACCTACATCGAGGAACGCACCGAGGGCTTCCGGATCCTCATGCGCGACGCTCCCCCGTCCCAGCCCGAGGGCGCCTTCTCCACCCTGCTCTCGCACGTCACCGCCCGCGTGGAACACATCCTCTCCGATGAATTCTCCCGCCGCGGCTTCAGTGGCGAGGACGGCGCCATGTATGCCCAGATGCTCGTGGGCATGGTGGCGATGACCGGCCAATGGTGGCAGGACAGCCGCCAGCCGGACAAGCACACCGTCGCAGCGCACCTGGTCAACCTCGCCTGGAACGGCCTCACCGGCCTCAAGAAGGACCCGGAGCTGCAGTCCGAGGGTTGAGCGCAGATAGTCTTCGCGTGGATGGAGGCCATCCTCTGCATGCTGGCTCGTTCCTCGCCTCTGACGCATGCTGCCGGATAACCTCCATCCCCGCTTGAGAGGAGCCTTGAGTCAGTCGCCCAGGAGCTCTGAGGACTCCAGCCACTCCAGTTCCAGGGCGTCCTTTTCGTCGGCCAGGTCTTTGAGCTGGCTGTTCTGTTGGGCGAGGGCGTCGAAGTCGGACTTCTCCGTGCTCTTGACCATGTCGTCGTGGAGCTTCTTTTCCTGCTGATCGAGCTTCTTGATCTGCCGCTCGATCCTGTTGAGGGCCTTGCGGGCCTCGCGCTTTTCAGCTTCGGAGGGTCCGGCCCCTGTTGCCGCAGAGGCGGCGCCGCCACTGGTGACGGGGTTGCCGCCGCCGGTGATGGTGGAACCAGCCAGGGTGGCTTCCCGAAGTTCCAGGTACTGGTCCACGCCGCGCGGCAGGGCGCGGATCTTGCCGTCGCCGAGCAGCGCCATCTGGTGGTCGGTGACCCGCTCCAACAGGTAGCGGTCGTGGCTCACCACAATGAGTGTTCCCGGCCAGCCGTCCAGGACATCCTCAACGGCAGCCAGGGTATCGGTATCGAGATCGTTGGTGGGCTCATCGAGCATCAGCACGTTCGGCTCCCCTACCAGCAGACGCAACAGCTGGAGGCGGCGGCGCTCACCGCCGGAAAGGTCCTTGACCGGGGTCCACTGCTTCTCGTTGGTGAAGCCAAGCTGCTCCACGAGCTGGCCCGCTGTAAACTCCTTGCCGCCCACGCTGAAGGAACGCTTCTCCCGCTCGATCACCTCGATCACGCGCAGGTCCGAGACGTCGTCGAGCTCTTTGACCTCCTGGGTCAGCACGGCGGTGACCACGGTCTTGCCGCGCTTGAGCTTGCCGGACGTCGGCTCGATCTGGCCGTTGAGCAGCTTCAGCAGAGTGGTCTTGCCGGCACCATTGACACCCACCAGCCCAAGCCGCTCGCCGGGCGCGAGGCGGAGGGTGATGTTGTCGAAGAGTTTTTGCCCTTCGCTGCCGCCGAGGAAGTCCAGCGAGACGTTCTCCAGGTCCAGCACGTCCTTGCCCTGGCGGGCGGTGGCCATCTTGCTCAGCGCAGTGGAGTCCCTGGGCTCGGGGACGTCGGCGATGAGGGCGTTCGCCGCTTCAATCCGGAATTTCGGCTTGGCAGTCCGTGCAGGGGCACCGCGGCGCAGCCAGGCGAGTTCCTTCTTGACCAGCTGCTGGCGCTTGCTTTCCATCACCGAGGCCGCGCGGTCCCGCTCGGCGCGGGCCAGCACATAGGCTGCGTAACCGCCCTCGAAGGGATCCACGATGCCGTCGTGGACCTCCCAGGTCTTGTTGCAGACCTCATCCAGGAACCAGCGGTCGTGGGTGACCACCAGGAAAGCCCCCTGGTTCGCCCGCCAGCGCGTCTTCAGGTGCCGGGACAGCCAGGCGACGCCTTCCACGTCCAGGTGGTTGGTGGGCTCGTCGAGCATAATGACGTCGTGGTCCTCGATGAGCAGCTTGGCCAGCGCTACGCGCCGCTTCTGGCCGCCGGACAGGGCGTGGACGTTGGCGTGCCAGTCGACGTCGGACACCAGCCCGCCCATGATTTCGCGGATCTGCGGGTTCCGCGCCCACTCGTAATCCGCCTGGTCACCCACGATCGCGGCACCCACTGTGAGGTCGCCGTCGAGCACGTCGCTTTGGTCCAGGTACCCCACATTGACGTCGCCGCGCTTGGTGACCCGGCCGGAGTCGGGGGTGGAACGCAGCGCCAACAGGCGCATCAGGGTCGACTTTCCGTCGCCGTTCCGTCCCACCATCCCAATTCGGTCGCCCTCCTCAAGCCCGAGGGTGATGCCGTCCAGGACGGTGCGGGTTGCATAGGAGACGGTGAGATTCTCGCCGCCAAGAAGGTGTGCCAAAGGGAACTGCTTTCTGCTGCCGGACTGGAAGTGTTAATGGAGGGTGTCGGAGACGATGCGTGCGCCCGGAACCGGGCCGTGGACGGGGAGGGCTGTCAGGCCGTAGCGCTGCAAGTCCTCCGCGAGCGCTTCCGCCGCAATGGAGTCGTCAGCGAGCAAAGCCACGGTGGGGCCGGAACCGGAAACGATACCTGCGATGGCGCCATGGGATTCACCGATTCCCAGCGTATCGCGCAGCGCCGGCGACAATTCAATGGAGGCCCGCTGCAGGTCGTTGACCAGCACCCTGCTCAGGGATTCGGCGTCGCCGCCCCGCAGCGCAGTCAGGATCTGCGGGTCCACTCCGGTCGGCTCACTGGCTTCGACCCCCTCGGCCCCGCGCAGCCGGTCCAGGGTCCGGTACACCTCAGGGGTTGACAGGCCGTAGTCGGCCACCACCAGCACCCAGTGGGTCTGCGCCTTCGCCAGGGCCGGGGACAGTTCGTCGCCCAGGCCCAGGCCCACGGCGGTCCCGCCGAGGAGCGAGAAGGGGACGTCGGCGCCCAGTTCCGACGCCAGGTGCGCCAGTTCCTCCCGTGAGAGGCCGCTGTTCCAGAGGGCATCGCAGGCCAGGAGCGTGGCAGCGGCGTCTGCGGATCCGCCGCCCATTCCACCGGCCACGGGAACCCGCTTGGTGATCTCCAGGTGCAGGCCCGTGGCGTGTTCGGAGACGTCAGCCATGATGGCGGCCGCCCTGTAGGCCAGGTTGTTGCTGTCCAGGGGAATGTCGACCGTGTCGAGGTCAAGGGTGCTTTCGGGGCTGAGGCTGATGGTGATCCCGGGGGCAGCGGTGCTGGTGGCCGCCACTTCCTCATAGAGGGACACTGCGAGATAGACGCTGGCCACGGAGTGGTAGCCGTCCGGCCGGAGCGGACCTACCGCCAGGGAGACGTTGACTTTGCCGGGCGCCTTGACCCGGACTGTCCTGGCGGCGAACCGCCCGCTGCCTGCCCTCCCAAGCCCCGCGCTCACGGGCGGTTTTCCCTGGCTTCAGCGATCCTGGCGAACGCTGCGATGTCAATGACCTCGCCGCGTGCGGTGGGGTCGACGCCGGCTGCGAGCAGGCAGCGCTCCGCTTCCGGGGCACCCCCGGCCCAGCCGGCGAGGGCGGCCCGGAGCGTCTTGCGGCGCTGTGCGAACGCGGCGTCCACCACGGCAAACACCTGTTCCCGGGTGGCAGTGGTGGCTGGCGGCTCGTGGCGGGTGAAAGCCACCAGACCGGAATGGATTTTTGGGGCCGGCCAGAAGACGTTCATGCCGATTACTCCGGCCTTGCGCATCCGGCTGTACCAGGCGGCCTTGACGGACGGCACTCCATATGTCTTGGATCCCGGGCCGGCCGCCAGCCGGTCGGCCACCTCGTCCTGCACCATCACCAGGCCGTGCCGCAGGCTGGGGAAATGCTGCAGGAGGTGCAGCACCACCGGAACCGCCACGTTGTAGGGCAGGTTGGCCACAAGGGCGGTCGGCTCCACCGGCAGCTCGGTGACCTTCATGGCATCGGCGTGCACCAGGTGGAATGCGTTGGCGGCTTCCGGCCGCCATTCCTGGACGGTTTCCGGAAGCTTTGCGGCAAGGACGGGATCGATTTCGACGGCGACAACCGCCGCTGCTGCGTCGAGCAGCCCCAGCGTGAGGGACCCCAGCCCCGGACCGACCTCGAGCACCGTTTCATCCGGGCCCACGCTTGCGGCCGCGACAATCCGGCGGATGGTGTTGCCGTCGATAACGAAATTCTGGCCCAGTGTCTTGGTGGGCCTGATCCCGATTTCCTCTGCGATCCGGCGTATGTCGGAGGCACCAAACAAGGGTGCGGGCACGGCGGGGATCGGTTCAGTCACCTAGGTATCCTATCCCGCGCGGCACCTCCGCCCTTCCGGGTTAACGGCTGTGGCCGGGCCCGGAGTGTCCGGGCCCGGCCACAGCCGTTTCCTGCGCGCTTATGCCCGGTGGATCAGCTGGTAGCCGCCCAGCCGCAGCCCCAGGGCGACAGGCCGCGCTGCGCGTAGACGCGGTTGGCGATGTCGATCTGCTGTGCCTTGGTGGCCAGGCTGGCGTTCGGTGCATAGGCGCCGCCGCCGGCGCCGATCCAGGTGCGGATGTCGAACTGAAGGCCGCCGTAGTAGCCGTTGCCGCTGTTGATGCTCCAGTTGCCGGTGGATTCGCACTGGGCGATCTTGTCCCACATGGCTTCGTTCATCATGGCCGGTGCTGCGGCGCCGGTGTTGGCGCCCCCGGCAGCCGCTGCCGGTGCCGGTGCAGGCTGGGGTGCCGGCTTGGCCTTGGTGCCTACGGTGACTTTCTCGGTGACCGGCTGGACGGCCACGTTCTCGGACACCAGCGTGCGGGAGGCTTCCCGCCCGTCGACGAGTACCAGCTTGAAGGTGCGCTCAAGCTTTCCAGCGGCTCCGGCCTGGGTGACTTCCTTCTCACCCTTGAGCATGTCCGCGCTTTCGGCGGTGACGGTCTGGAAGGGTACGTCTTCGCTGGTGACTGCGGTCTGGCTGGTGTCCACCCTGGAAACCTTGATGACCATGTTGTTCACCACGTTGGCGTTGGCCGGCTGGGAGGTGCGGTCGTTGGCACCGAGGATCACGCCGGAATCCTCAAGGACCTTGCCCACGGTGGGGGCGGTTGTGGTGGCGGTGTTCACTTTGCCGTCGGCGACGATGCTGACGGTCTTGGGCGTGGAGATCGAAACGTAGGAGCCGGCCAGCGAGAGGGCGGCATCCTTGGGCGCCGAAACGGACGAGGCACTGGCGACGCCGAGTTCGGTCACCAGGTCTTCGACGTCCTGTGCGGTGGTGTTCACCGTCTTTTCGGCGCCGTCAAGGCTGACCTTGACTTCCTTGGCCTGGTTGACATTGATGACAGTCCCGTTTTGGACGGTTGCGTCAAGGGAAGGTGAAACACGGTCGCCGGGCTTCAGCTGCAGGTTGGCGCTCTTGACCACCTGTTCGACTGTTCCGCCAAAGGACTGCACGGACGAGGCCTGGCCGTCCACGTTGAGCGTGATTGTTTTGTTATTGCCCACGAAGGCTACGAGGCCTGCGACCAGGCCGCAAAGCACCAGCAGCTGCGCGCCAACTTTGATATAGCTGAACTTGCCGTCCGATGTGAAGAACTTGATCACGATTGCCCGTAACTCTCGGTCTATCCGGGCACGGGGATACGCGCAGTAAAATGCCCGGAGCAACCTTGAAAAGGACCGTCCGGGCACCGTTGCGCCGCCACACTCCGCGCAGCGGCGTGGCCGGGTACTGACAGGCCGGGCCGGCTGCGAAATGGAGTGAAATTACCCGTTGGCCTTCCCCGACCCCGGCTAATAGTTTCCCACTGTAACCGTAGCGTTATAAAGCAGCCAACATTTTTGCATACCAGATATGCACCTAGGGGTTGGGAGGTAACGGGCGATCAGGCCCAGGATCCGTATGCGCGCACGGTATTTTCACTGATGGCTGTGCACAGGCCGGCCAGGTCGGAGCCTGTCAATTCTGCCATGGCCCGCACCGTGTACGGGACCATGTAGCTCGCGTTCGGACGCCCCCTGTGCGGGTGCGGCGTCAGGAAGGGAGCATCGGTCTCCACCATGATGAGTTGCGGGTCCGCCACGGTGAGCGCGGCGCGGAGGTTGGCGGCGTTCCTGAACGTCAGTGTGCCGGCAAACGACATCCACCAGCCCTGTTCGTTGCACGTCTTTGCCAGGTCCTCGTCACCCGAGAAGCAGTGGAACACCACCCTTTCCGGTGCTCCCTCTTCATGAAGCACCCGCACCACATCGCTGTGTGCGTCCCGGTCATGGATCTGGAGGGTCAGGTCCAGGCGCTTGGCGATGTCGATATGCCGGCGGAACGAGTATTCCTGGTGGCGAAGCCCCTCACCTTCGGTGCGGTAGAAGTCCAGCCCGGTTTCGCCGATGGCCCGGATCCGGGGATGGGCGGCCAGGCGTTCGATTTCGGCAAGGGCCGCCTCCAGTTCACCGCCGGCGGCATAGTGCGGAGCATCATTGGGATGCAGCGCCACAGCTCCCAGGAGCCTTTCGTCCTGGTCCACCGCCGCCACCGTGAAGCGTGAGGACTCCAGGTCGCAGCCCACCTGCACGGCACCCTGGACTCCCACGGCCGCCGCGGCATCGAGCGCAGCCTTGATCCCCACGGGCCCCTTTCCTTCCGGGAAGTCCAGGTGGGTGTGGTTGTCCATGACCGGCACGGGCAGGGGCTCCGGCGCGGGCGGGAAATCCCTGCGGCGCGCGGCTTCCGGGTCCGGGGTCCCCTCCGCGGCAGGCACCCGGTAGGCGGCGGGAATCGACGAATTGCACATCCAACCAGCCTATCCGGCGGAGGTACCCCTATATTTGCTGGAACTCTCTGTCAGGCATGGCAGTTGTGTTAGTAGTCTGGAACGAATACATGCGCACGCCCACCGAGGGGCGAAGGCAGGGTCGCTGTCCCGTCCAGGTGAAAACCGGGCTGAAAGGTTGCCGATGGAACCCCACCGACGCACTGCCAACAATACAAGCGCACCGAACCTCAACCTGGCCGGCGTCGCAGAGTCCGTCGGCCACCTGAACGGGCACCGGCCGGCAGCCATGGAGCCCGGCTCCTTCCACGCCGCGGCGCAGCGCATCCTCACCACGGTCAATACCGTCATCGACGGCAAATCCGACGCCGCCAGGTTGGCGCTTACCGTCCTCCTCGCGCAGGGCCACCTGCTGGTGGAGGACGTGCCCGGCGTCGGAAAGACCCTGCTTGCAAAGACCCTCGCCCGGACCATTGACTGCACGGTCAACCGCATCCAGTTCACCCCGGACCTGCTGCCGTCCGACGTCACCGGCGTATCCATCTACAACCAGGCCTCCAGGCTCTTCGAATTCCGGCCGGGTGCGGTCTTTGCAAACATCGTCATCGGCGACGAAATCAACCGCGCATCCGCCAAGACGCAGTCCGCCCTGCTGGAGTGCATGGAGGAGCACCAGGTCACAGTGGACGGCACGTCCTACAAGCTTGATGAGCCATTCATGGTGGTCGCAACCCAGAACCCCATTGAAATGGAGGGCACGTATCCCCTGCCTGAGGCCCAGCGGGACCGCTTCATGGCCCGGATTTCCATGGGTTACCCGGACAAGGCCGCAGAGATCCAGATGCTCGAAACCCACCAGGCGGTCTCACCGCTGGCCACCGTCTCCCCCGTAGTCACCGCGGCCGACGTGGCCGCGATGATCGCCAGCGTCCAGCAGGTCTATGTCTCGGAACCCGTGAAGGAATACACGGTGTCAGTGGGCAGGGCCACCAGGGAAAGCCCGCTGCTGCGGCTGGGCGCGAGCCCCCGTTCCATGCTGCAGCTGCTGCGCGCCGCCAAGGCCACCGCCGCCCTGGATGGACGCGACTTTGTCCTGCCGGACGACGTGCGGGACCTGGCCGAGTCCGTCCTGGCACACCGCATCATCCTGGACCGGAAGGCAGCGGGCGCAGGCGAGACCCCGCACAGCGTCCTGCGGGGCATCCTGTCCCGGCTGCCCGTGCCGCAGGCTCTGCACGGGCAGGCGGACCGGGCCGCGGCCGCCGCCGGCAGCAGGAACCGCTAGGCGCGGACCATGGCCCTGCTGGACAAGCTTCCGCGGCACCTGTTCACCCGGCGCGGCTGGGGCATGCTTGCAGCTGGGGCCTTTACCCTGGCCGCTGCCCAGGTCATGGGGCGCCGGGACCTCCTGACGCTGGCCCTGCTGCTGCTGGTCCTGCCGCTCGTCTCCCTTGCCGGCGTCCGGCTGATCAAACCGCGGTTCCGCGTCTACCGCGAATTCAACCCCTCCCCCGTGGAGACGTCGGCCCCGGCCACGGTGCATCTTGCGGTGGCAAGGACGGACCCGGGGAGCGGACGGGTGGCCATGGAGGAGCGGCTGCCGGCGCAGTTCGGCGTGGCACCGGCCTTCCGGTTCCCGTCCCGATCCGCCACCGGCGGCACAAGCCGCTATGAGTACCACCTCACGTCCAGGCAACGCGGACAGTTTCGGATCGGTCCGGTCACGGCGGAGTTCACCGACCCCTTCGGCCTTTCCCTACACCGCCAGGCAATTGACGGCGGCGACGTCCTCACTGTGACCCCTGCCGCCGTCGTCCTGCCTGCCACCGGGCTGGCGGGAGCGCGCGGGAACGACGGCGTCACCGCCACCCGTGTCCGGGCAAACCCGAGCGATGACGACGTCATGACCCGTGAATACCGCCACGGCGACCCGATGCGAAGGGTCCACTGGGCCGCCACGGCAAGGCACGGGTCCCTTATGGTCCGGCAGGAGGAGTCCGTCACCACGCCCGAAGCCACCATCATCCTTGACCATCGTTCCGGTGCGTTCGGCGGCGGCCCCGGAACATCGATGCCGGGACTGCCCTCCCAGGAGGGACACGCTCCGGCCACCAGCGACACCTTCGAGTGGTCTGTTGTTGCCGCCATGTCCGTCAGCGCGCACCTTGCTGAGCGCAATTACAGCCTTCGGCTGCTGGACACCGGCGGGGAACCGGCATTCCTGCACTCGCCCTCATCTCCGGAGCCCGGGGCGGAGGAATACAGCGGGACATCCGGCCTGCAGTCCATAGCCGAAAGCCTGGCCGCCATCCACCTGTCCCGGCCGCCCCACCCCCGGCGGGACGGCATGCTTCGGGACATCGAGGCCAGGAACCCGGAGCGCCGCGGCGCTCCGGGAGCGCGGACGCCGGCAGGCACGGAGCAGGGGCCGCCGGCGTTTGATGACCACCTGATGGACAAGCTGTCCGCCCACCGGATGCGGGGGCCACTGATTGCAGTGCTGGGACGCATCAGCGCGGAGGAGGCCGCTGCACTGGCGCCGGCTGCTGCCTACGGCACCAACGCGTTCGCCATCCTGTCAGTTGACCGGCCCGCGGAATTCCAGGATGTCCTGGAAGTGCTGCGGCAGGGGGGCTGGCGGGCAGTGGCCGCGGCGCCGGCGGCGCAGCTGGCTACTGCCTGGGGCCCGTTCGACCAGGACGTTACCCTGCCGGTGGCTCCGGCATCAGAAGTCCGGCGGGGAGCGGGGGTGGTCACATGACCCTGGCACCGACCCGGCCAACCGGTGCCGGGCATGAGGCGCAACGCCCCCCGGAAATCCCGGCGGGCCCCATGCAGGCCGGCGCCTACCCGTGGGCCATGGCGGCGGCCATCACCGTGGCTGTGTGCGGAGCGGCCCTGTCCTTGAACGGTGTCCTTCGCGGCTGGAACTGGTATTGGCCGGCAATGACCACCGTGCTGGTGGTGGGGTTCACCCTGGCCGCCCTGCGTTCCGTCCGCGCCCAGCCCCTGCTGGTCACCGCAGGAGGGTTCGTGGCCCTGGCCGGCGTCCTGACGCTGACCTTTTTCCGCAGCTCCAGTTTCCTTTGGGTGCTCCCCACCGGTGCCACGCTTCCGGACCTGGACCGGCTGATCCGGCGGGCCAGCGAAACAGTCCTGGCAGAGACGGCGCCCGTGGCGCCGAACGCCGGGATCGTCATGGTGGTCTGTGCGGTGCTTGGCCTGGCGGTCATTCTGGTCGATGCACTCGCGGTACCGCTGGGGATGCCGGCGGCCTCCGGCACGGGCCTGCTTGCGCTGCTGGTGGTTCCGGCCATGATCAAACCGCAAAGTGTGGGGGTATGGAGTTTCGTTGCCACCGTAACGGGATACCTGTTGATCCTTGCGTGCAGCCAGTGGTTTGCCCCGGATGGCAGGTTGCAGGGCGGCACCGCCCGAAGCCCGGGCCTGGTGCGCCGGGCAGCGCTTACGGGCGCTGTGGCCCTGGTGGCCACCCTGGTGCTGCCCCTGGCGATTCCCGGCTTCGACCGCGGCACTTTCCCCCAGGGCTCAAGGCTCAATCCGTGGGGTTCGGCCACCGGCCTCAACCCAATGATCACGCTGGGAAGCAGCCTCCGCACACCTGACGGCAGCGGCAGGATCACCTATGCCACCAACTCGCCAAACCCGCTCTACCTGCGCTCCGTCACAGTGGACAATTTCGACGGCGATTCCTGGGGACCGGACGACCGCACCGCTTCAAGGGTGCCGCTTGATGGCCGGATCGACCCCGGATATGCGGTCCTGACCGACGAGCAGGTGCGGCTGGTGACAGCCGTTGATGCCGGCTCCTTCACCAGCCCGTACCTGCCGGTCCCCTACGCACCCGAGTCCGTCCGCGGGCTTGGCGGCCAGTGGACCTGGGATCCGGCCACGCTGAGCATCAAAGGCACCGACACCACCACGCGGCGGCAGGAGTACCTGGTGACCTCGGCAGTGCCCAAGCTTTCCGCAGTGCTCCTGGCCCAGTCCACAGGGCCGGCACGGGGCATCCCCGATGTCTTCACCCGCATTCCGGGCAATGTCCCGGACATTGTTAGAACCACCGCCCAGACCGTTGCCGGGGCGGCGGGCACGCCCTACCGGAAGGCCATAGCCATCCAGAGGTACCTCCGCTCGTCCGACTTCACATACTCGCTGCAGTCCCCGGTGCAGGGCGGCTATGACGGCAATGGCCTTTCCGTCCTTGCCGACTTCCTGCAGCAAAAGAGCGGCTACTGCATCCACTACGCCTCCGCGATGGCAGTGATGGCCAGGCTGGAAGGAATTCCGAGCAGGATCGCCGTGGGTTATGCCCCCGGCAGGCTGACCGGGGCTACGCTGACGGTGGCCGGCCAGGGCGCCCTCCCCGAATACGAAGCGGATGCGCGGGACGCCCACGCCTGGCCGGAACTGTACTTCCAGGGCCTGGGTTGGGTGCCATTCGAACCGACGCCTTCGCGGGGGGTGGTGCCGGATTACGCCACCGAGGCCTCAACACCTTCCGTCCCGGACGCGCTGGGCAACAACGACGGGCTCATTCCCGATGCCGCGCCGGTTCCCGCGCCATCCGCCAGCGCAACTGCCCAGGCCGTTCCAGGCAGCGGCGGCAGCAGCACCGCCGACGGCGCGCAACTGATGCCCTGGCTCCTCGGTGCGGCCGCAGTGGCGGGCCTGGTGCTCCTGGCGGCCACTCCGCACCTGGTCCGCGCTGGCACCAGGTCGCGGCGGCTGCATCCAAAGCGCCCGGACCAGGCCGTCCCGCTGGCATGGAACGAGATCCGGGACCTTGGCACCGATTACGGCCTGCCCCCCGGGGACAGCGAGACGCCCCGGGCATATTCGGCCCGGTTCCGCGCTGAACTGCTGGGCGAGCCCGGCGGCATGGACCAGGATGCGCATGAGGCTGTGGCCTTCTTCACCTCGGCCTTCGAGCACTTTAGGTATGGCCGCCCCGGTGGTGACGGTTCCCCAGCCACGGCCCTCCGCCCCGGGACGGCGGCAGAAGACGTGGCAGCCGGCGTTGCCGCCGTGGAAGCATCGCTCCGGGCAAACGCCACCCTGCCCAGGCGATGGACCGCGGCGTGGCTTCCGCCGTCGGTCACCCGGCGGCTGGGCCTGCTGCTCCGGATGCCGTTCAGCGCGGCCGGCAGGGCCGTCCGGAAGACGGTGCACGCAGCCGTGCGCTCGCGGCGGGAACCCTCCAGTGCAGGAGGGCGCGCCAGTCACCGTCCCCGTGCAGGGGCGGGCGACGCCGGCAGCAGGGCTGGCCGGGGCTGAACCGAATGTGCCGGCCGGGGAAGCCCCGGCCGGCACTTGAGGGTGGCGAACCGCCGAAAGCTAGCCGGCGTAGGGGTCGGCGATGCCGATGTACTGCGTGTAGAGGTATTCCTCGATGCCTTCGAGGCCGCCTTCGCGTCCCAGGCCAGACTGCTTCACGCCACCGAAGGGTGCGGCGGCGTTGGAAATGACGCCGGCGTTCAGGCCGAGCATGCCGGTCTCGAGCTTTTCGCCCATCCGGATGCCGCGGTTGATGTCCTTCGTGAAGACGTAGGCCACCAGCCCGTATTCGGTGTTGTTGGCCAGACGTACGGCCTCATCCTCGCTGCTGAAGGTGATGATCGGGGCAACGGGGCCAAAGATTTCCTCGGACAGGATCCGGGTTCCTTCGGAGACACCGGAAAGGATGGTGGGCTGGTAGAAGTAGCCCGGTCCCTCCACGGGGCCACCGCCCAGGACCGCCTTGGCGCCGGACGCGACGGCGTCGGAGACCAGCTCGTGAACCTTGTCGCGGCTCTTGGCGTCGATCAGCGGTCCCACCTTGGACTCCGGCTCGGTGCCACGGGCCGTGGTCATCTCCTTCATCTTCGCGGCGAACTTCTCCGCGAATTCACCGGCGACGGACTCGTGCACGATGAAGCGGTTGGCCGCGGTGCAGGCTTCGCCCATGTTCCGCAGCTTGGCCAGCATGGCGCCGGTGACGGCGGCGTCCAGGTCGGCGTCCTCGAAGACCAGGAACGGGGCGTTGCCGCCCAGTTCCATGGAGGTCCGCAGCACGTTTTCGGACGCATCGGCCAGCAGCCGGCGTCCCACCTCGGTGGAGCCGGTGAAGGAGAGCTTGCGCAGGCGCGAATCCTTGATCAGCGGCCCGGTGGTGGCCCCCGCCGTGGAGGTGGGGATCACGTTGAGGACGCCGGCGGGCAGTCCCGCCTCCTGCATCACGGCGGCGAACAGCTGGGAGGTCAGCGGCGTCAGGTTTGCCGACTTCAGCACCATGGTGCAGCCGGCGGCGACGGCCGGGGCGATCTTGCGGGTGGCCATGGCCAGCGGGAAGTTCCACGGGGTGATCAGGAGGCAGGGGCCAACCGGCTTCTTGGTCACCAGGAGGCGGGACTTGCCGTCCGGCGAAACCGAATAGCGGCCGAACGCCCGTACCGCTTCCTCGGAGAACCAGCGCAGGAACTCGGCGCCGTAGGTCACTTCACCGCGGGCTTCGGCGAGCGGCTTGCCCATTTCCAGGGTCATCAGGAGGGCGAAGTCTTCTGCCCGCTCGGTCACCAGGTCAAACGCCCGGCGGAGGATCTCACCGCGTTCGCGGGGCGGGACCTTCGCCCAGGACTCCTGGGCTGCGGCGGCAGCGTCCAGTGCCGCTGCACCGTCCTCGGGCCCGGCGTCGGCAATGCTCAGCAGCACCTTCCCGGTGGCGGGATCCTCGACGTCGAACGTCTTGCCCGTTGCGGCGTCGCGCCACTCACCGTTGATGAGCAGCCCGGTGGGAACGGAGGCCAAAAGCCGGGTTTCGCGCTCGGCGGTAACAGCCGGCTGTGCAGTGACAGTCACGATGACTCCCTCGTCAGTAGGGTTGTGGCAGCCCGCCGCCGCGGCCATAGTGACCGGGATCATGGGGCTGATTAACAGCCAGACTACTGCGGGCCAACCCCAGGGTCTACGCCGTTGCGCACTGCGGAATCCCGGCTCCGCTGTGCAGCTGCACAGGGACCAGGAGCGGTCAGGCTCCCGGCTGCCGCGCTGCCAGGACCGCCGAGTAGAGTTCCCGCTTGCTGACCCGGACATCTTCGGCTACGGCGGCCACGGCCTCCTTCAACCGGATGCCCTGGGCCACCAGTTCATTGACGGCCGCCACGTGGTCCTCCGGAGTGCCTGCTGCCTGCTCAGGGGCGCCGCCGAGCACCACGGCGATCTCGCCGCGGACCTCCGTGTCCTCGGCCCACTGGAGCAGTTCGCCCACAGTGCCGCGGATGACTTCCTCGTACGTCTTGGTCAGTTCCCGGCATACTGCGATGGGGCGGTCCGGGCCGAACCTCTCGCGCAGCGCACGCAGCATGACCTCCAGCCGGTGGGGGGCCTCGAAAAACACCATGGTGCGCCGCTCCCCGGCAAGGTCCGCGAGGCGGGAGGCCCTTTCGCCGGCTTTGCGGGGAAGGAATCCCTCGAAGCAGAACCGGTCCGTGGGCAGGCCGGACAGAGCCAGTGCCGTGAGGACCGCGGAGGGTCCGGGGACCGCGGTGACGGGCAGTCCCGCCGCGATGGCGCCCTCCACCAGCCGGAAACCGGGGTCCGATACCGCCGGCATCCCGGCGTCCGTGACCATGAGAAGCGTGCTGCCCGCACGCACCTGGTCAAGGAGTTCAGCTGTCCTGGTGGCTTCATTGTGCTCGTGGTAGCTGATGACGCGGCCGGCCACGGCAACGCCGAGGCTTTGGACCAGGCGGTGGAGGCGCCGGGTATCTTCGGCGGCCACGATGTCCGCCGTACCCAGCAGTTCAACGAGCCGGGCGGAGGCGTCGCCGGTGTTCCCAATGGGAGTGGCGGCAAGGACGATCCTGCCCGCGGTCGAAGGGCCGGGCTCGGAAAGGGGGCTGGGGTTCGGATCCACCCACCAAGCCTACTGCTGCCGGGTCTTCCAGCCGCAAAAGGTAGCATGGGGCTCGTGACGCAGACCTCGACGCGGCCCTCGGGGCCCGGGAAACCCAACTCGGCTGGTTCCCCCGCCGGAGCCGGGGCAACCGGGACGGAGCCCGGCGGGAAGGCCGCCCGGCCCTGGATCAGCCGGCCGGATGACGCGTTCACAGGCGAGGCACTGCGGGCCAGGCTCGTCGGCGCCGGCACTTCCTGGCGGGACCATCCGCCGTCGCTTCGGCTCTGGTTTGTCCTTGTTCCGGTCCTGACGGCGGTGACCGGCGGGCTCCTCCGGTTCATCCGCCTCGAGGTGCCGCACAACCTGGTGTTCGACGAGACTTACTACGTCAAGGACGCCTATTCCTACCTGGTCAGCGGCTACGAACGCAGCTGGCCGGACAAGGCAAATGATTCCTTCAACGCCGGCAATCCGGACGTCCTGCTGAACACACCCGAATATGTGGTCCACCCGCCGGTGGGCAAGTGGATGATTGCCGCCGGCATGTGGCTGTTCGGGCCGGAGAACCCCTTTGGCTGGCGCTTCGCCGCCGCCCTCACCGGGACGCTCACGGTGCTGCTGGTCTCCCTGATCGCCCTGAAACTGTTCCGCTCGCTTCCGCTCGCGGGCGCCGCGGGGCTGCTCCTCGCCGTCGACGGCCACCATGTGGTGATGTCCCGGACGTCATTGCTGGACATTTTCCTCACGTTCTGGATCCTTGCCGCTTTCGGCGCCCTTCTGATGGACCGCGACGACGGACGCCGGCGCCTGGCCGCACGGCTGGCCCATGCCGCTGCCGCGAACGGCGGACAGCCTCCGGCCGGGGCGCTGCTGTCCGGGCCGTGGCTGGGCGTGCGCTGGTGGCGGGTGGCCGCCGGGGTCTGCATGGGCCTGGCCGTGGGCACCAAGTGGTCCGGGCTGTTCTTCCTTGCCGGGTTTGGCCTCCTCACCGTGCTGTGGGACCTGAACGCGCGGAGGGTGGCGGGTATCCGCGGCTGGATCAGCGGCGGCGTGATCCGGGACGGAATTCCCGCATTCACCGCCATGGTCCCAGTGGCTGGACTCGTCTATGCCGCCACCTGGACCGGCTGGTTCCTGTCGGACAATGCCTACTTCCGCCACTGGGCCGAAAGCAACCCGTCAGCAGAATGGGGCTGGCTGCCCAACTCCGTCCGGTCCCTTGCCCACTACCACCTGGAAGCGTACAAATTCCATCAGGGCCTGAGCTCCGAGCACCCTTACCAGGCCAGCGCCTGGAGCTGGCTGGTGATGGGACGGCCCACCTCGTTCTTCTATGAATCCCCGCCCCAGGGCACCCCCGGCTGCGACGTGGAAAAGTGCACCTCCGCCATCCTGTCGGTCGGAAACCCGCTGATCTGGTGGGCTGCAGCCATCTCGCTGGTGGTCCTGCTGTTCTGGTGGGTGGGACGCCGGGACTGGCGCGCCGGGGCCGTGCTGGCCGGCGTAGGCGCGGGCTACCTGCCGTGGTTCATGTACCCGGAACGGACCATGTTCTACTTCTACGCGGTGTCCTTTGAGCCGTTCCTGGTCCTGGCGCTGGTGTACTGCCTCGGGCTGGTCCTGGGCAGGGCCCCGGACCCGCCCTGGCGCCGGCGCTCCGGGCTGTACCTGGTGGTCCTGTTCCTTGCCGCGGTGCTCCTGCTGTCGGCGTTTTTCTACCCGATCTGGACCGCCGAGGTCATCCCCTACGTCGACTGGAAAGTCCGGATGTGGATGCCGTCCTGGATCTAGGGCAGGATGGCAACAGAAACCTGAAGGAGCCGCCGCCGCGGCGTGGCAGCGGAAACGGAGACCTGCTGTGAGAGAAGCGAGCACGGAACTGCTGGTTGAGCTTGACGCCAACAGCAACGTGACTGACCTGCTGCTGGAGCAGCACGCAGCCAACCCCGCCCGCGCCCTGTACCGGCGGAAGGGCCCCAACGGATGGGTGGATGTTCCCGCGCAGAAATTCCTCCGGGACGTCAGTGCCCTGGCCAAAGGGCTCATTGCCGGTGGCCTGGAACCTGGCGACACCGTGGCCGTGATGTCCCGCACCTCGTACGAATGGACGCTGGTGGACTTCGCCATCTGGTTCGCCGGCGGCGTCACGGTGCCGATCTACGAAACTTCCTCCGCAAGCCAGGTGGAGTGGATCATCAAGGATGCGGGGGTCCGCCGTGTCTTCGCCGGTGACCGCGCCACCGTGCAGCTGGTCAGCGGAGTCGTGGCCGGTTCCGCCGAGCTCAGCGACCGCCTGGTCAACGTGGTCCGGATGGACTACGACGGCGAGGCCCCCGACCTTGCCAGCCTCGCCGCTGCAGGCACCGGCGTCAGTGATGCCGAACTGGAGCGCCAACGCAGCCGGGCGGGGTTGGCCGACCTCGCCTCGCTGGTGTACACCTCGGGCACCACGGGCAAGCCCAAAGGCTGCGAGATCACGCACGGAAATTTTGCCCTCGTGGCCAAGAACATCGTTGCGTTCCTGCCGGAAATCCTGCAGAAGGACCAGGCCCGCACCCTGATGTTCCTGCCGCTGGCCCACGTGCTGGCCCGGGCCGTCCAAGTGGTGTGCCTTACCGCGGGGGCAACCCTGGGGCATACCCCGGGTGCCGCCCAACTGCTCGAAGACCTCGGGACGTTCCGCCCCACCTTCCTCCTGGTGGTCCCGCGAATCTTCGAAAAAGTCCGGGCAACGGCCGCCCACAAGGCAGCTGTGGCAGGCAAGGGCAGGCTCTTCAAGGCAGCAACGGTTGCCGCCATCGAGTATTCACGGGAGCAGGACCGGCAAAACCGGGGCGAGGGCCAGGGCCCCGGCCTGTTCAGCCGGGTCCGGCACGGGATGTATGACCGGCTGGTCTATCCGCGGCTGCGCCAGGCGATGGGTGGCCACGTCGGGTACACCGTGTCCGGCGCCAGTCCCCTGGCTCCGGAGGACGCCCACTTCTTCCGGGGTGTGGGCATTCCTGTCCTGGAGGGGTACGGGCTGACCGAGACCACGGCGCCGTGCACGGCCAACACCCCTTCCCGCACCAAGGTGGGAACGGTGGGCATTCCCATCCCGGGCACCACCATCCGTGTGGCCGAAGACGGCGAGATCCTGGTGAAGGGAATCGGCGTCTTCAGGGGCTACCACGCCAACCCGGCCGCGGACGCCGAAGCCTTTGTGGATGGCTTCTTCCGCACGGGCGACCTTGGCGCGCTGGACAAGGACGGCTTCCTCACCGTCACCGGACGGAAAAAGGACCTCCTGGTCACGGCCGGAGGCAAAAACGTGGCACCCGGGCCCCTGGAGGAAAAAATCCGCGCCCATCAACTGGTGGGACATGCGGTGGTGGTGGGCGACGGCAGGCCCTTCGTGTCAGCCCTGCTGACCCTTGACCCGGAGGGCGTTGCCAACTGGCGGTCGGAGCGCGGCCTGCCTCCGCTCCCCCTTCGCGAAGCCGCCGGCGATCCCGACGTTCTGGCAGCCCTCCAGGAGGCAGTGGACCTGGCCAACCAGACGGTGTCCAAGGCCGAATCGGTGCGCACTTTCCGGCTGCTGGACGCCGAGTTCAGCGTGGAGTCCGGGCACCTGACACCGTCGCTGAAACTGAAGCGTTCCGCCGTGGTTCAGGAGTTCCAGGCGGAGATCGCCGGGATCTACGCCTGATCCGCCTTTTCCTGCTCCGCGTCCGGCTTTTCCTGCTGCGCAATACCTCGGCGGCGGCGCGTGGGCCAGGTGAGCACCAGCGTCACGACGGACGTCAGAAGCACCAGGGCGGCGATGGCGATGCCGGCATCGATCCAGAACTGGCTGGGGAACAGCCGGATCAGGGCGTCATCCAGGCTGAAAGTCCAGGATCCGTCAGCGAAGAAGATCCGGTGGAATTCGGTGAAGAACTGCTGCCACCCCAGCGCGGCCAGCGTGCCGAGGCCCAGGATCAGGGCAAGCGTGATGATGGAGCCGGCGAAGAGGCCGCGCCGGACCCCGCCGGTGCTCCGCCTGCGCAGGTACAGGATGGCGATCAGCGCAAGGAGGAGCAGAAGCGCACCGGCACCGAAGGTGGACAGGATGACCACCTTGACGTCCGCCATGTGGCTGACTTCGCCTTCCTTGAAGAGCTTGTCGCCGCCACGGTGCACCAGGTCCCCCAAGTAGCGCGGGCCGGCCCAGTTGCTGAGGTAGTCCACGGCGTAGGAGCCGTAGGTCATCCTGTCGTCGGTGCTGAAGCCGTATCCGTCGCCGGGGAAACCGGGACGGTTGTACTCCACCCAGAGGAACAGCGGGCTGGTCACAGCCCGGACGGCCAGGATCAGCAGGATCACCGGGTAAATGATGGCCAGCAGGACCTGCATGACACGCGGCGCCACGGGTTTGGCGTTGGCTGCGCTTTCGCGCTGGGCGTTGCGGCGCTCCACTTCCTCCTCGGGGGGACGGACGTGCAGCGCAGAGGTGGGAAGGGGTTCCTTGAAGACCGGCGAACCGGCGCTGCTGCCGGGCCCGGCAGCGGAGGAACCGGCACTGGGAGTTTCCTCCGCGGAAGTCCGTGTGGCGCCCGCGCCGGCCGCGGAGGATCCGGCGCCGGACGATCCGACGGCGGCTTCCGCCGCCTTGCGGTCGGCCCGGCTTCCGGGTTGGGCGGTTTTGGTCCCGCCCGCTGCCTCGTTCCAGCCGATTCTTTCCCCGCCGGGCTTGTCCGCGCCGGGCTTGTCCGCTCCGGGCTTCTCCCCGCCGGGCTGGTCCGCGCCGGGCTTGTGCTTTCCAGCGGGCGTCAGCCAGGAGAACGCGGGCTCGTCGGAATCCCCGGACATGTCCAGGAAAGGTTCCGGCTGCGGCGCGGCGTTTTTGGCGCGGGCCGGTGTTTCGTCATTCACAGCAGCGTCACTTCCGTTGGGTTCCGCACCGGTCCCAGTCCGCCGGCGCGATTCATTCTGCAGACGAGCCTACCGTCCGGAACTTCCGCTGGGCGAGGAACCACCCCGGCTGGATTACAACGATTCAGGCAGCGATTTCGGTGTAGCCGGCATCTTCGCGGCGGACGTCCCCGCGCTCCCCGGCAAGGTAAGCCCGCCTGCCCCACACCAGTACGTAAATCCAGTACGCGGCCAGAACCGCCGCCCCAATGCCGATCCTGGCCCAGGCCGGCAGCGGACTGGGGGTGACGAACCCTTCCACCAGGCCCGAGACGAACAGCACCACAACGAGCCCCAGTGCCACCGTGATCAGCGAGCGGCCTTCCGCCGCCACCGCTCGGCCCCGCGTCCGTGGCCCCGGTGAGACCAATGCCCAGAAAATCCGCAGGCCCGCGGCGGAGGCAACAAAGACGGCGGTGAGCTCCATCAGCCCGTGCGGCAGGATGTAGCTGAAGAAGACGTCGGATTTGCCGGCGGACGCGAAGATGCCGGCGGCGATGCCCACTCCCTGGGCATTGCTGAACAGGATCATCGGAACCCAGACCCCGGTGATCCCCAGCGCCACGGCCTGCGCGCTGATCCAGGCGTTGTTGGTCCACACTGCACCGGCAAAGGACGCTGCAGGGTTCTCGGAGTAGTAGTTGATAAAGTCCTCATTCACGTACTGGGCGGCCGCGGCTTCGGAAGCGACGGCCCGAAGTGCGTCGGGGGACGTCCCGATCCAGGCGGCGTATGCCGCAGCGATGAGCACGAAAGCCGTACCGCATGCCAGGGTCAGCCAGGTCAGCCGGTACAGGGCTGCCGGCAGGGCTATCACGAAGAACCTGGCCAGGTCCGCCAGCGCGTTTGAGCGGGCGCCGGTAAAGCGCGTCCGGGCCAGGGCCAGCGTGGCGGAGAGGGAGGCGGAGAGGCCGCTTTCCGGAGCCACCGAGCGGACCAGCGACAAGTGGCCGGACGTGGACTGGTACAGCGCCAGCAATTCGTCGGCCTCGGCACCCGTGAGCCTGCCTTTGCCGGCAAGCTCCTGCAGGCGAGCCCACTTGTCCGCGTTGACGGCGGCGAAGGCATCCATGTCCACGGCTACAGCCTAGCGCCCACAGTAGACTTTGACGGTCTGCACCAATTAAGTCCGCATCACCGGCTGCGAAGGGCAGGGACGCAGTGTGAGTCCGATAATCACCGGCGAGGCAGTAGTCCTCGAACTCCGGCCCGCGAGCTTCGCAGCCCGGGCCCTGGGCCTGGTCATCGACGTCGTCGTCCAGGTGGTCCTTCTCGTGCTGATCATGATTGGCCTGTCGGCCGCCGGTGCGGACCTCGATGAGGCAGCAACCCGGGCCCTTGGCCTGGCCGCCGTCGTCTTCTGCCTGGTGGTGGTGCCGGTAGGCGTGGAGACACTGACCCGGGGCCGGTCGCTCGGCAAGGCGGCCACGGGCCTGAGGGTGCTCCGCGAGGACGGCGGCGCCATCCGGTTCCGGCACGCAGTGATCCGCGGACTCACCGGGTTCCTGGAGATCTATCTGACATTCGGCGGGCTTGCCCTTGCCGTGGCGCTCTTCAACGACAAGTCCAGGCGGCTCGGCGACCTGCTCGCCGGAACCTACGCTGTACGCAGCCGGGTTCCTGCCGAAGAGGCCATCCGGGTTTCTGTCCCGCCCCACCTGCAGTGGTGGGCCGCGGCGGCGGACATCGGACGCATCCCCGACGCCACGGCCCGCAGGGCTGCCCAGTTCATCCGACAGGCCGGCCGGATGGCCCCGCTGTCCAGGGCAGGCATGGCGGAGGCAATCGCCGCGGAACTGTCCGCCCACGTCGCCCCGCCCCCGCCGCCGGGGACGGGGCCCGATGACTACCTTGCCGCCGTCGTAGCTGAACGGCGGAACCGGGAATTCACCAGGCTGTCGCAGTCACGCAGGCGGAACACCGAAACGGGGCAACGGCTGCAGCGGCTGCCGTTCGGCAACTGACCTAGTTGTCGTACTCGCCCCACGGGATGTTCCAGTCGCCGAACCCGTCCGTGTTCGCCGCATAGTCGCCCTCGGTGTTGATGATCTGGACCACGTCGCCTGTTCCCATGTTGTCGAAAACCCATGCCGCCCCGTCGGGCAGGAAACCGATGCAGCCGTGGGACACGTTGGCGTTCCCGATGAACGGATAGGCCGACTCAAGTGCCTGGTGGATGTAGGCCCCGCTCAGGGTAAGGCGGATGGTGTATTCGACGTCAACCTCACCGTAGTAGGCGGGGTCATCCGGCTTCAGGCCGATGCTTGCCGCCCTAAAGTGGTCGAACCGGTTCTTCTCCATCAGCACCCCGTATCCCTTTGCAGAGGGGAAGCGCTTATCCCCCATGCTGACGGGCAGGGTCTTGACGGGCTGGTCGTTGACACTGAGCGTGAAGGTGTGGGCAGTGGCGTCGGCAACGGCCACCTTCTTGTCTCCGATGGAGACGTTCACCTTCTTGTTGACGTTTGCGATCTGGCCGTTGCCCAGGTCAACGCCGAAGAGCTGCATGTCCATGGTGACGGTGGAGTTCGCTGCCCAGAAGTTCTCCGGGCGGTACCGGACCATGGTGTCGCTGTACCAGTGGAACGCTCCGGTTTGTCCTGCCGTGGTGCTGATCTTGATGGCCTTTTCCACAGCGGCCCGGTTTGTCACGGGCTCGCTGAAGATGATCTGCAGGGGCTGTCCCACGCCAACCTTCATGCCGTTGAGCGGGTAAACGGCGGCGTCGGCCTCGTGTGAACTCGACACCGTGTCGAAGGACTGCGTTGTGCTGGTCTCGCGTCCTGCAGAATCCTTGACCACGTAGGTGTAGCTGTACTCGGTGTTGAATTCCAGCGGCCCGGTGGCGGACCACGCCGTCCCGCTGGCGTCGATGCTGCCGTCGATGGTCTTCCCCGCCGTGCTGGCGAGGGTGACACGCTGGATGGTTCCGTTGCCCACTTTCAGGGACACCGGAGCAGCGGGGTTCACCTGCTTGGCACCGTTCGCGGGTGCCGGGTCAAAAGTCACCGGCGGCACAACGGGGGAAGCGATGCCTGGCGAGGTCCGCAGTGCGGAGCCTGCTTCGGATTCAAGGGGTCCGCCTGCGAGGCCCGGTGCGACGGCGGCGAAAACCCCGCCTACGGCAGCCAGGACACAGACGGCAGCCACGGCAAGGATTTTCTTGGCAGTCCCCCGGCGACGGGGCTTTACATCAGGGTCCATGTTTTCGATCCTAAGTGCAGAAAATAACGGCCCGGGCGCTCGACTGCGCCCGGGCCCTTACGTCTCAGTAACGATAATGCTCGGGCTTGTACGGACCGGCGACGTCGATGTCCAGGTATTCTGCCTGGTCCTTGGTCAGTTCCGTGAGTTCAACGCCCAGGGCGTCCAGGTGCAGCCGGGCCACCTTTTCGTCCCAGGACCTTGGGCAGCACGTAGACCTTGTTCTCGTACTCGTGCTGGTCCTGCTTGGTCCACAGCTCGATCTGCGCAATGGTCTGGTTTGCGAACGAGTTGCTCATGACGAAGGACGGGTGGCCCGTGGCGTTGCCGAGGTTGAGCAGCCGGCCTTCGGACAGAACGATGATGGAGCGCTCTGCGCCGGTGCCTTCATCAAAGACCCATTCATGGACCTGCGGCTTGATTTCGACCCGCTTGACGCCGGGGATGCGGGCCAGGCCCGCGATGTCGATTTCGTTGTCGAAGTGGCCGATGTTGCCCACGATGGCTTTGTTCTTCATGCCGGTCATGTGCCCGGCCATGATGACGTCCTTGTTGCCTGTGGTGGTGATGAAGATGTCGCCCTGCGCCAGGACTGATTCCAGTTTTGCCACCTGGTAGCCGTCCATGGCCGCCTGCAGCGCACAGATGGGATCAATTTCGGTGACGATGACGCGCGAGCCCTGGCCGCGCAGCGCTTCCGCCGCGCCCTTGCCGACGTCGCCGTAACCGCAAACGACGGCGACCTTGCCGCCCATGAGCACATCAGTGGCCCGGTTAATGCCATCGGGAAGGGAGTGGCGGATGCCGTACTTGTTGTCGAACTTGCTCTTGGTTACGGAGTCGTTGACGTTGATGGCCGGGAAGAGGAGCTTGCCCTGGTCTGCCAGCTGGTACAGGCGGTGGACACCGGTGGTGGTCTCCTCACTGACGCCCTTGATGGTGGCTGCCATCCGGGTCCATTTCTGCGGGTCGGCGGCAAGGGAGCGGCGCAGCACGTCCAGGAAGATGCCGTATTCTTCGGAATCTTCGGGACCGGCGGAGGGGACGTTGCCCACGGCCTCGAACTCGACACCCTTGTGGACCAGCATGGTGGCGTCGCCGCCGTCGTCCAGGATCATGTTGGGACCCAGCTCGGGGTTGGACTCGGCGCCGGGCCAGGTGAGGATCTGCTCGGCGGTCCACCAGTATTCCTCCAGGGTCTCGCCCTTCCACGCGAACACGGGTACGCCCTGCGGGTCTTCAACAGTGCCCTTGCCCACCACCACGGCCGCCGCGGCCTCATCCTGGGTGGAGAAGATGTTGCAGGAGGCCCAGCGGACTTCGGCGCCCAGCGCGGTGAGGGTCTCGATCAGCACCGCGGTCTGCACCGTCATGTGCAGGGAACCGGCAATCCGGGCACCCTTGAGCGGTTGGGTGGGCCCGAACTCCTTGCGGAGGGACATCAGGCCGGGCATCTCGTGCTCCGCCAGGCGGATCTGGTGCCGGCCGGCTTCCGCCAGGGAGATGTCGGCAACTTTGTAGTCAAAAGTCATGGGTGGTCCTTTGCTTGGTCCGGGTCCTGGTCCAGTCCCCGTTCTGCTTTTTCTGTGCGGGCGGATGCAGATGAACTAGTGCCCTGCCGCGGCCGGATCATGCTGGTCCGAACCGGCCGCGGCTGCTGCAGCAAGCAGTTCCGGAGGCAGCAGCAGGGGGATCCCGTCCTCGATGGCGTACCGGTTCCTGATGCCCGTATTCCCGGCCTCGGTGGCCACCAGCTCTTCCCCCTCCTGGACCAGCGGCGAGCCGGTCACGGGGCAACGCAGGACGGACAACAGCTCGGGACTGATCTTTGGCATTTGTTCATGCTCCCTGGCGGGCGCGCTCGCGCCGGTAGCGGAAAAGATGTGCAGCTTCCAGCCTACCGCCAGATGGAGGTCAGGAAGGTTCCCGAAGGACCCGCAGGTGTCCCCGACGTGCGCCTTCGATGCCTGCCGGAGCTTCAAGGGCGGAGTGCGGGGCGCGCTGGGCGGGCGCCTGCGACTCCGGCGGAAGGGCGGCGGCATCGCGCACGGCATTGGCCAGTGCCAGCAGGTCATCGGGCCCCGGCTGCTGGGGAGTGGACGGCATGGCCAGGCGCAGCACCTCCCAGCCGCGGGGAACCGTCAAGGAACCAGCATGCTGCTCGCAGAGGTCGTAGCAGTGCGGTTCCGCGTAGGTGGCCAGCGGCCCCAGGACTGCGGTGGAGTCTGCATACACGTACGTCAGGGTGGCTACCGCCGACTGGCGGCAGGCAGACCTTGAACACTGACGGATAGCTCCCACGACATCACAGACTACCCCTTGCCGCCGCATTAACTGCGCATTGCCGCCCCGTCCGACGCGTCTTTGCGGCAGCGGGAATGTATCGCGGAAATCCTCCCCCGGGTTTACAGTCGATGTATGCAGTCATCGAACCATGAATCAAGTTTTTCGGTCCGGTTGGCTGGCCCGGATGCCCCCGCGGCAACGGGCATGGAGACCGCCGGCAGGAACTTCTTCAGGCGGCGCCGGAACCGCCACGGGCGAGGCCTTCGTGGCGAAGTAATGCTGCCCACGCACCCCGGCTACCGGACCCGCGCCGACCGCTTCGACGACATGGTGCTGGACTCGGCCCAGCGGCTGCACGACATCTGGGGCAAAACCCTGGACGGCGTACGGTTTGGCGTGGACGAAATCCCGCCGGACCTCGAGCAGCTGGCCGCCAATGCATCCACGGCGCCCATGGGCTCCTACACCCCCGCCGCCGGAGAGGACGGGCCGATGATCACGGTGTACCGGCGGGTTGTGGAGCAGGCATGCTCCAGCGTGGACGAGCTCCAGGACCTGGTCCACGATGTGGTGGTGGAACACACCGCGGAAATGCTCGGCGTGGCGCCGGAGACTCTGGATCCCGTCTACCGCCGCCGCTACTGATACCGGCAGCCTGGAACCCTCAGTAGCCCAGGGTGACCGGGACCGTTTCGCGGCCGGCGGCGGCAGCCAGGAAAGCCAGGGACGAGACGTCGTTGCGGCCGTCCTGCCCCACGAGCACCGCCCCATAGGCGGCGTCGCCTGCTGCTGACACCACGTAGCCCACGACGTCGGCACCTTCGGCCTGCTCCGGAACGGTGATGGAGGCGGTTGTTCCCCCGGCGATGTCCGCGGTGGCAGCTGCCCGCACCTTTCCATCGGCCGTGATGGGTGCATACGTGATGGTGGCCCGGGCGTCCAGGGCCCCGAACACCAGCTGGCGAAGGCCGCCCTTCGGGACGGGAACCACGTGCTGGCTGCCGAGCCGTACGGCGGATGCCGCCCACGCCACATCCGAGGGCTGCCCCGCCTGGAGTCCGCGGCTCAAGCGAGCAGCCGCCACGAAGGAAACGTCGGATGAGGCTGCCACTGTGTACTGGCCGGCAGGAACCCCGGCCAGGGATACCTCAGTGGTTGAACCGGCTTTTGCGGTGATCACGCCTCCTGACGGAAGCGCATGCTGGCCGTCCCGTCCGTACAGCTTGATCTCCACCACGGCGTCGGACGCGCCGGGAACGGTCAGCTCGAGGGCGGGCCCGGCGTCCCCGTATCCGGGCTGCGCTGTCAGGGCTGCGACCCCGGCGGGGTCCTGGATGTCCACTCCCGTCATTACCTGGCGCACGGCGGGGGCAGTCCCGGCGCTAATGAAATCCACGCCACCAGGGGTGAGGCCGCGCAGGACGCTTTGCTGGATGGAGGCCGCCACCGGGCCACCTGCGCTGCGGACATGCACGGTGAGGTGGGATTCGTTGGGCGCCAGCCCGGCGAGGACTACACTGCGCGTGGTGCCGGGGGCCACCAGCAGTCCGCGGCTGCCCGGCGCCTGGATTTGCCCGCCGGCACCAAACAGCTCAAGGCTCACGGTAGCGGGTGTGCTCGAGGCATTGGTCAGCGCGAGCACGGAAGTGCGGCCAATAGTGGTGCTGGCACCGGTCAGCCACTGGTCGTTCGAGGGTTGCCCGCAGGCAGCCGCAGCACTGCCCTGCAGGTCGCCGTCCCTGGCGGTGTATTTCATGGCGCCGGCGGCCGCTGCATTCTGGTTTGACAAGGCGTTGGCACTGAGGACGTTCACCCGGTCCACCGCCTGGTCGGCCACCACTCCGGCAAGGAGCTCCTGGGGGGCTCCTGCCGTAGGCGCCGGGCCCGGATCCTTGGCGATTTCGACAGCGGCCGTTCCGTCCAGTCGTGCCAGCCGGCTCGCCGGCAGGACACCTCCCGCGCTGAGCACGGCGGCACTGACCCTGGTTGCCGCCGTGGCGGATTCGGGCCGGAACTGGGCATCGGTGCCGGCGTCGGTGCCCTCGAGCAGCCGCGCAGGGCCAGGGCAGACGCCGAGGCTGGCTCCTGCGGGAACAGCGGCTTCGGCCGCCGGGACAGTCCGGCTGCTTGCAGGGCCGGCCATCAGCGATCCGGCTGCTACCACGGCTCCGCCGCCGGCAAGGATAAGAACGCCGGCCGCCACTCCGGCCACAGATGCTGCACGGCCCTTTCCCCCCGGCAACCTGGTGGCGCCGCGGCCGGACCCATTCCTGCCTTCGCCGGTCCCGGTCCGGGCCGGTGCAGGCTCTTCGGCCGGCGCCTGCTTGCCGCCTGCAACCGATGTTTTGCCTGAAGCCGGCGTATCGGCATCAGCCGGCGCCTTGGCCGGCGGGGTGTGCTCATGCATGTTGGTGTTCCTTACGCAGGGAGCCCTCGTCACGTGAGATGCCGGTCCGCGGCCGTCGGGCAGGCATGGGAATTGCAAGAATCACTGTCAGCCCAATCACCGTGATCTGGGTGGCGGCAGCCCAGAACGACCAGGGGTTTTCGTAGCGGACCGTCAATTGCCCGCCCGACGCCGGAAGGGTGAACGCCTGGGACCAGCCGGAGGTGGTGGAGGTCAGCTTCCGCCCGTCGAGCCAGGCACTCCAGCCCGGATCAGCGCGCTCGGCAAGGACCACCAACCGGCCTTCGGCACCTGCCGGGACAGCGGCGTCGACATCAGCAGTCCCGGAGCCCACCAGGGCCGTGGCCTCACCGCGGGAATCGACGATCCGGACGCGGTGGGCAACATCGGCGGCCTGGACGGCCGGCTGGCTCAGCGGGCTGATGCGCCACAGCCACCCGACGTCGGTCTGTCCCACGGCCACCAGGCCGGGAACTGCATCCATCCGGCTGGCGGTCAGCTGCGCTGCGGTGTCGGCGGAGCGCAGCACCACAAATCCGACCCCGAGTTGTTCGAGCTCCGTGCGCGGGTCCACACCCTGACCGGCGACCAGGGTGGCCACGACGCGGCGGACAGCGGCGGTGACGTCGTCGTCGTCGCGCACCTCTTCCGCGCCCGGAGCGCCGATGATGTTCCGCGCGGAGGCGATGGCCGAGAGGCTGTCCAGCGTGGTGCCGCTCCCGCGCATCAGCGCCGCCTTGAAGGTGCCGTCGTCTTCGGTGCTGAGCAGGAGCGTTCGTGTCTGTTCCGGCCCGGTCCCCCGGTCGATGGCGGTGGCCGGAAGGGACTGCCCGGTGGCGGCCTCCACCAGCCGCGGGGCGCCCAGGGCTCCCCCGGTGGCGGAAGCAGCCGCTGCGGGCGCGTCTCCCGGCGTTGCTGCCGGTGCGGCACCGGTTGCGGCCGGACGCAGCAGGTTCTGCGCGGACCAGGCTGCCATGCCGGCCAGCGGCCCTGCCAGCAGTACTACCAGGCACAGCGCCAAACCGGCGCGGCCTGCCGTCCTGGGCTTCGTGCCGGCACCGGAAGCGCGCTGCGCAGCGGACAGCAGCTGCTCGGCTCCGAGGAGTGCCGCCGCAAGTAGGGCGAAGGACGCGGCGGACACTGCCGGCCCGGTGAAAGGCGTCACCATGACGTCCGCGTTCAGGCCCGTGGCAACGTGGCCGGCCAGCCAGCCGCCCACCAGTACGATAAGGGCGGCAATCCAGAACCATCCGGCAGTCCGCGCCCGGTGCCCCGTGCTGAAGAGACCCACCACGGCAAGGACCAGCACGGGCCCCGCGATGAGCAGTGCCAGGAGCAGGGCCCATGGCACCGTACCGCCTGGAAATGCCGCCAGCCCTTGGAGGCCGCCGGCAGGGTCGAATGACAGTGGCTGGCCCAGGACTTGCTGCCACAGCGGGGCGGCGTCAAACGCCAGTGGGAGTCCGGGGTCGGCCAGCAGCGCCCTCGGCCTGTCCATCGTGGACAGCGCGAATGGGATGAAAAGGGCGGCGCTGGGCAACAGCGCCCACCACACCGTCCGCCCTCGCCGTCCCAGCAGGAGGCCGCAGAGTACGATGACGACAGTTGCCGGGACGAGCAGGGAGGGCGCCGACGCAACTGTGACCGCCAGTGCCAGGCCGGCAGCTGCGGACGCCGTCCACGATGGCACCCCGTTGATGCCGGCCTTGGCCGCGGGCATGTCAGCGAAGCCGTACTCCGGTGCCGGCGAGGGGCTGAAGCGCCCGTGGCCCACCGCCGAGCCGGTAGCCCGCAGCAGGCCCAGGACCACCAGCGGCAGCATGATGTGCGCGATCAATGCACCGGCGCGGCCCTGGTTCAGAGCGGCCTGGAGTGCCGGCGCGGCAGCCCAGAAAACGGCCGCCACAAAGCGGAGCCGGCGGCGCACAGTCAACCCGCCCGCCGCGAACCACGCGGTAAGTCCGGAGAGCGGGGCGCCGAGCAGGAGCAGCCATGCCATGGCCGGGTTGGCGTCACCTCCCCCGAAGACGCCGACGATCCAGAGGACATAGTCAAAGGGATCGCCGCGGCCGGGTAGTCCCGTTCCCAGGCTGACCCACCAGCTGGAGGCGTTGTGCCAGATGTCCCCCAGGTTGGCGGAGACGGGAATCAGGGCGCCACCGGCCACGGCTGGGGCGCGGAACAGCCCGGCCAGGGCCAGGAGCGAGGCCACTGCCGCAATGATGACGGCGGCCAGGGCACCATTGCCCACCCAGCCGCGTTTACTGGTGGCCAGGGCGGCAAAGTCGTCCGCGGCATCGCCGGTGGGCTGGTGCGCGAGCGGATCCTGTACGAGGTGATCAGCCCCTGATCCGTCGGATCCCAGCGCCTCCATTAATGACCTGCGGTGGCTCCACACCTCGCGGCGGGGCGTTTGGAGCTTGCGGATCACCGACCGGCGGATGCGCCGCGTGCGTTTGGCTGCCCGCCGGGCCCTCGCCACGGCCCCGGGCCGGCCCAGCGCGGCGCAGGTGGCAAGAAGCTGCGAAATGCCGTGGCCGGGATCCTTGACGACGATGCTGAGGACCAGCTTGAAAAGGCTGCCAAGCAGAGCACCAATGCCGTGGACGGGCACCATCCAGAGCGGGCTGTGCTTCAGGCGCAGGTGGACCTGGGCCTTACGGGCTGCGGAGGGATTTCCCAGGGCGTGCGGCCGGTGCGCCACGTGGAACATCCGGGCCGCGGGGACAACCACCACGCGGTGGCCTGCCAGGCGGTTCCGCCAGCAGAAGTCGACGTCGTCGCCGCTGCCGGGCAGGGCGGGGTCGAAACCGCCCAGGTGTTCCCAAATGTCCCGGCGGACAAGCATGCCTGCGGAATTGACGGCAAAGGTATCAGTGCGGCCGTCGTACTGGCCCTGGTCCACCTCATCAGCATCGATCAGGGTAAGGCGCTCGGCCCACCGGCTGGTGGAAAGCCCCACATCCATCAGTTTCCGGGGCGAATGCCAGTCCAGTTGCTTGCAGCCGGCGACGGTTACCGAAGGGGCGCGCTCCACGGCACCAAGGAGTTCGGCCAGGGCCTCCGGTGCCGGCGCGGCGTCGTCGTGCAGCAGCCAGATCCACTCCGTGCCGGCACCGCCGGCGGTTCCATGGAAGGGCACCAGCGCTTCGAGGGCGGCGGAGACGGCGGCGCCCATGCCGCCCTTGCCCCGTGGGTGGCTGGCCACGCCGGCCTCACCCAGGGCTTCCCGCAGGAGACCATAGGAGTCGTCGCGGGACCCCGTGTCGACGCCGATGGCTCGGTCAACCGGCCGCGTTTGGGCCGCGAGTGCCGAAAGGGTTCTGGGCAGATAGGCACTGCCGTTGTGGGCGACCACAACGGCAGTGACATGGACATTCTGAAGAATTAGATTGCTCGCTTCCTTAGCCGCCGGCGCTCACGCTCGGAAAGGCCTCCCCAGATGCCGAACCGTTCGTCGTTGGCCAGCGCATACTCCAGGCACTGCGACCTGACATTGCAGGCACCGCAGACCTTCTTGGCATCGCGGGTGGAGCCGCCCTTTTCCGGGAAAAAAGCTTCGGGATCCGTCTGGGCACACAAAGCGTCCGTCTGCCAGCCCAGCTCGCCCTCGTCGTCGAAATCCTGCTGGAGCGGCAGCCCGATCCATACCGGCTGGGCAGTACCGGGCGAAGCCAGTTCCATTGGCGGATCAAGATCGTCTTCCGGTTCCGCACCGCCGTCGAGGAGGGCTTCGTGCGCCGCAAGGAACGCGGTGGCCTGGTCCTCAAGGATGCTGCTGGAATTCCTGTTGTACCGCTCTGCAGCATCAGGATCGGCGGGATCCACGTACCAATCGCTTGGCACTCCCCGCGCACGGTACTTTGCCGTTGCCTGGCCGGCCACGACGGCATCTTCCTGGATACGCTCTGCTTGCCCCACGGCGACCCTCCTGATGTTTCAGCCACTGCCTGGATACATGGACACTCGGTTGTGTGCCGGTATTTACGCAATTGCTTTAGTTACCTAATTACACGTGTGTAACTAGGGTGAGTCAAGCCGTCGCCGGAATAATAGACAGTCGAAGCGGCGAACTTTGCGCACGCCACGCCCGGGATTTTTCACCGCCCGGGCGTGGCGTGCCCGACGGGTGGGGACCGAACGGCAAAAAACCCGTCAATCCTGTGAGCTGACGGGGAAAATACCCCGTCTCCCCGCAAATAGCAAGCACACTTAGCAACGCCCGTGATTAACATCACTCCAGCACTCCCCTCCCATCACGGCGTCCAGGCACGCGGATGACCAGCGGACCGCCGGAAGTGGCAGGATGAAGCCATGACGACTATCCCCGTAACCGACCTGCTGGGCAGCCTTCGCTCCGGCAACTCCACAGCACCCCGCCTGACCTGGTACGGGCCCGATTCCGAGCGGGTGGAACTGTCGGGACGGGTCCTGGACAACTGGGTGGCCAAGACCAGCAACCTGCTGCAGGACGAACTGGATGCGGAGCCGGGCATGCGGCTGCGGCTTGCGCTTCCGGCCCACTGGAAAGCCCTGGTCTGGGCACTGGCCGGCTGGCAGGTTGGCCTGGAGACCGTGCTCGACGGCGGTCCGGCGGACTTCCTGGCCACTGATGATCCCGCAGGCGCCGTGGAACAGCACGACGCCGTCATTGCAGTTGCTCTGCCGGCCCTGGCCATGCGCTGGACCGGGGAGCTCCCCGCCGGCTGCTTTGACTACGCGGCGGACGTGCGGTCACACGGGGACGTGTTTATGCCGCATTCCGATCCGGATCCGTCAGCCTGCGCGGTCCGCACGCAGGAGGGGCGCATTATCCGGCACAGGGAGCTGATCAGCGGTTTCGCCCTGCCGCATACGGAAGGCGCCAGGCTGCATATACCTGCGGATAAGGGACTGGAATCCGCGTTGGCCAACGCGCTGGGAGCCTGGCAGCAGGACGGCTCCGTGGTGCTGACCCACCCGGACGTGGCGCTTACCGGCAAACTGCTCGCGGACGAACGCATCCACGGCAGCTAGCAGCCGCGCAACCTAGGCCTTGGGGCCGCCGTCTGCGGGAGCGGATGCCGGACGTTCAGCAGCCCGTGCGTGCTCCTTGTGGGGGTGTGCTTCGAGAATCTCGTGGTCGTGGGAGAATTCCGGCTCCTGGTCCAGTTCCTGGTTGAACACCAGGAAGCGGTACGCGAAGAAGCGGACCACTGTGGCAACCAGGATGCCGGCCACGCCGGCGAGGAACAGCAGGTTCTTGTTGTCGATGCCCAGCCCGTACTTGGCCAATGCCGTAAAACCGGTGGAAATCCCAATGCCGATGCCGTTGATGAGCACGAACATCGCAAACTCACGGAGTATGTTGGCTTGGCGCCGGTGCCGGAAAGTCCAGAAGCGGTTCGCAATCCAGGAGAAAACCGTAGCTATCGTGGCACCCACAAAGCGGGCCTTTGCCTCGCTGTCGGACATGGGCCCGTGCATCAGGTAATAGGTCAAGCCGTTGTCGATAACGAACGCCACACCGCCCACAGCCCCGAACTTGGCCACCTCGCGCCAAAAAAGTGAGGCGAGCCCCCGGATACGATCTGCAAGTGCGCTAAACATGACCCTCCATGGCCGTCCGAACTGTGGGCCACTCGGCCAAGGGTCCATTTTAGCCCCCAAAGCTTTGAGCCGGCCTCCGCAAGCAGGAGCGCAGTATCCCGACGGCGTAAAATCTGCTTCCCCGCCGGACTGTCAAAGCGGGATCCGGCCCGTCTTCGGTAGGCTGGCATATGTGACTTTTCCAGTGATAGGCGTGGTTGGCGGCGGCCAGCTCGCGCGAATGATGGCCCCTGCCGCTACAGCACTCGGCTTTGAACTCCGCGTCCTCGCCGAGGGTGATGACGTTTCCGCAGTGTCGGCCGTGCCCGCCACGCCCGTGGGCGATTACAAGGACCTGCAGACGCTCCTGGACTTTTCCAAGGGCCTGGACGTGATGACGTTCGACCACGAGCATGTGCCGACGGACCACCTCCGTGCCCTCCAGGAAGCCGGAGTCAACGTCCAGCCCGGGCCGGACGCACTGGTCCATGCCCAGGACAAACTGGTCATGCGTGCCGCCATCGACCGGCTGGAACTGCCCAACCCCGCGTGGGCGTCGGTGGCGGACGTTGCCGCGCTGGTCCGTTTTGGCGACGAAACCGGCTGGCCCGTTGTCCTGAAGACCCCGCGCGGCGGATATGACGGAAAGGGAGTGAGGATCGTGGCCTCGGCTGAGGAGGCCGCGGAGGCCGAAGACTGGTTCGACGCCATGAGTCCCCTGCTGGCTGAGGCAAAAGTCGAGTTCACCCGTGAACTCTCCGCACTCGTGGCGCGCACTCCCGACGGCGAGGCCCGGGCCTGGCCGGTGGTCCACACCATCCAGGTGGACGGTGTCTGTGACGAAGTGATTGCACCCGCAATGGACATTCCGCTGGAAGTTGCTGCCGCTGCCGAGGATGCCGCCTTGCGCATCGCCGCCGAGCTGGACGTGACCGGCGTCCTTGCCGTGGAACTCTTCGAAACCCCAGGCAGCGGGGCCGGATTCCTGATCAACGAACTGGCCATGCGGCCGCACAACACCGGCCACTGGACGCAGGACGGTTCCATTACCAGCCAGTTTGAACAACACCTCCGCGCCGTCCTGAACCTGCCTTTGGGCGCCACCGACGCGCTGGCACCCGTGACTGTCATGAAGAACTTCCTGGGCGGGGAAAACCAGGACCTGTACTCCGCCTACCCCATGGCGCTTGCCGCCGAGCCGGCCGCGAAGGTCCACTGCTACGGCAAATCCGTGCGGCCCGGACGTAAGATCGGCCACGTCAACCTGGTGGGGAATTCCACCGGGGAGGTCGGCTCGGTGCGCCGCCGGGCCGCGGCCGTGGCAGGCATCATCCGTGACGGCCGGGTTGGCACCGACGAACCTTCCGCAATATTCGAGGAGAACGCATGAGCGCCGAAGCCCCCACAACCGCCGGTACCGGCGCCAGTCCCCTGGTTGGCCTGGTCATGGGCTCCGACTCGGACTGGCCGGTCATGGAGGCTGCGGCAGATGCCCTGGCTGAATTCGGCATCCCCTTTGAAGCGGACGTCGTCTCAGCCCACCGGATGCCCACCGAGATGATCCGGTATGGCCAGACCGCCCACGAACGCGGCCTGCGGGTAATCATTGCCGGCGCCGGCGGTGCCGCCCACCTGCCCGGCATGCTCGCCAGCGTCACGCCGCTGCCCGTGATCGGCGTTCCCGTTCCCTTGAAGACGCTGGACGGAATGGACTCGCTGCTGTCCATCGTCCAGATGCCCGCCGGCGTGCCGGTAGCCACCGTCTCCATCGCAGGGGCACGCAACGCCGGGCTCCTGGCCGTGCGGATGCTTGCCTCCGGCACTGACGAATTTGCCTCTTCACTGCGCGCGGACCTCCTTGACTTCGCCGCCGACCTCAACGCAGTCGCTTCCCGCAAGGGCGCAAGCCTGCGGCAAAAGGTCAGCGAAGTCTTCCCCGGCGGCTCCAGCGCTCTCCGGGGCAGCCGTTAGGGCGGCGGACATGGCCAGCAGCAGCGCGCTCAACACCGGCTCCGGCCCGTCCTTGACGGACCCGGTCCGCTATCCGGTCAGTGCTTCCTCCTCGGTCCGAACGAAGCGTGCATTCGTCCTGATCCTGCTGACGCTCCTGGTACCGGGCAGCGCCCAGCTCGTGGCAGGCGACCGGAAGCTGGGGCGGACGGCCCTGCGCGTAACACTCTGTGTGTGGGCGGTCCTGCTGCTGGCAGTGGTCCTGCTGCTGCTCAACCGGAGCATGGTCATCACCATCGTCACCAACCCTGTCACGTCGCTGGTGCTGGTGGTCCTGCTGGCTGCGCTGGCACTCGGCTGGGCTTTCCTTTTCCTGAACACCCTCCGGCTTATCCGCCCCGTGCTGCTGGCCCCCCGGGTGCGTCCCGCCGTCGGCATTGCCCTGGTGCTCGCGCTGGTAGTGGGTAGCGGCTCCCTGGGCTACGCCGCCTACCTGCTGAACGTGGGCCGCAACGCCATAGGGAACATCTTCTCGTCCGGCCCGGCGATAGACCCCGTGGACGGACGCTACAACTTCCTCCTGATGGGGGGCGACGCCGGCGACGACCGTACCGGACGCCGTCCCGACAGCCTCTCTGTTCTCAGCGTGGACGCCCGGACGGGCCAGACAGCGATTATTTCCGTCCCCCGGAACTTCCAGAACGCCCAGTTCAGTGCTGACTCCCCCATGCGCAGGATCTACCCTGACGGCTACAACTGCGGCGATGAATGCCTCATCAATGCCATCAATACCGAGGTCACCAACGAGCACACGGACCTCTACCCCGGCGTGGCAGACCCCGGCGCACAGGCAACCATGGAAGCTGTGTCCGGATCGCTGGGCATGCAGATCCAGGCCTACGTCCTCGTGGACATGGACGGGTTCTCCAAACTGATCGACGCCATGGGCGGAATCCGGATCAAGGCAGGCGGCTGGGTCCCCATCAGCGGTGAGACCATCGACGAGGCCAACGGTATTCATGGAATGCCGCTGGGCTGGATACCCGCCGGCGACAACACCCTGGATGGCTACCACGCCCTGTGGTACGGCCGGTCGCGCGAATTCGTGGATGATTACGCCCGGATCGCGCGCCAGCAGTGCGTCCAGCAGGCCATGCTCAAGCAGCTCGATCCAGCCACGCTGCTGTCCAAGTTTGAGGACATCGCCGACGCCGGAACGAAAGTGGTCGATTCCAACATTTCCTCATCCCAGCTTGGCAGCTTCCTGGACCTGGCCATGAAGGCAAAGGGCAAGGAAGCCAAACGGCTGACCATCGGGCCGCCCGACTTCGGCCCCGCGTTCTCCACCAATCCGGATTTTGACCAAATCCACGAGCGCGTGGACCAGCTGCTCGCATCGGCATCTGCCAAGGGTCCCCAGTCGGCCGGAATTCCTGACGACGTCATGGCAGTTCCACAGGCAGGCGCCGGTCACGTGCAGGCGGCAGGGGCCGCCCCCGCCACGCTGCCTGCCGCCGTCAAGGCGGCGCCGCAGCCCTCGCCGTCGGACTTCACCCCCGTGACCACGACGCCCGACGGCGAGCCGATCACTGAAGAGATGCTGAACCAGCTCAAGCTGGAGGGCGACGAAGAGGCCATCCGCCAGCTCGTTGCCACCAACGGACAGTGCGCCCCGCTCTAGCTCCCACCAGCGCATCTTCACAGCGCCCGCCCATCAGCGCCTAGCCAACAAGGAACGGAACGGTTTTGTACGAGATTGAGAACGTCCTCAGGGACTACGCCTGGGGTTCAACGACCGCCATCGCCTCGCTGCTGGGCCGGCCCGAATCCGGGCGCCCGGAGGCCGAACTGTGGATCGGGGCACACCCTGACTCCCCGTCGGTGGCGCACCTGCCCGAGGACGGGACCCGGAGCCCGCTCGACGCCCTGGTCTCCTCTGACCCGGAGCATTTCCTGGGCGCGGAATCCGTCTCCGCATTTGGCCCCCGGCTGCCGTTCCTGGCCAAGATCCTTGCGGCCGCCCAGCCGCTCTCCCTCCAGGTCCACCCCAGCCTGGAGCAGGCGCGGGCGGGGTTCGCACGGGAAAACGAAGCCGGAATCGATCCCCATGCGCCAGACCGGAACTACAAGGATGACAACCACAAACCGGAGATGATCTTCGCCCTCACGCCTTTCGAGGCGTTGTGCGGGTTCCGGCCCGCCACGGAAACCCGGAAGATCCTGCAGCACATTGCCGATGCCTTCCCTGACGGACAGACGCCGGAGCTGCTCCGCGCCCTTCTTGAAGACCTCGCTGGCCCGGATGAGGGCGGGGGGCTCCGCCGGGCCTTCGAACGGCTGATCGCGGGCGGCCAGGCCGTGGCGGAGGAAACGGCCCTGGTGGTGGCTGCCCTGGTGTCAGGTGCTGCGCTTGAGCCGTACCAGGCCGAGCTGGGCACCGTCATCAGCCTCAACGAAAAGTACCCCGGCGATCCGGGCGTCCTGATTTCGCTGCTGCTGAACAGGATCTCGCTGAAGCCCGGCGAGGCAGTTTACCTTCCTGCCGGGAACGTGCACGCGTACCTGCACGGGCTGGGCGTGGAGGTCATGGCCTCCTCGGACAACGTCCTGCGCGGAGGCTTGACGCCGAAGCACGTGGATGTGCCCGAACTCCTGCGCACCATCGACTTCCACCCGGTGGCTGTGCCGATGCTGCGGGCCGAAAAGACGGTGATGGACCAGGAACTCTTCCGCCCGCCGTTCCGGGAGTTCCAGCTGCAGCGCATCGAGCTGGAACCGGACGCCGGACCCGTTCCGCTGGCCCAGACCGGACCGGCTGTGGTCATCGTTGTGGCGGGTGACGTCTACCTTGACTCCCCCAAGGGAGACCTGGCGCTGTCACGGGGCGGGAGCGCATTCATCGCCGCGGCGGAAGCCCCAATCAACGTCCACAGGGCGGCAGGCAGCACGGAGCCGGCGTTGGCCTTCGCCGTGACCACCGGCCTGTAGCTGCCCGGCAGCAACAACAAAGGACGACGGCGGCACCCAGGCGGGTGCCGCCGTCGCCCTCTTATCCTGGCTCAGTCAGCTGGCCGGCCGCAGCTTCCGGATCAGTGGCCGGACCCGTCCGGCTGCGGTTTTGAGCAGCTGCCGCCCCTGCTGGAGGCCTTTACGGGCCAGCGGCATGGCTGTGGCATACGCGGTGTAGAACGGTGACAGCGGCTTGTCCCAGGTGCCCATCAGCATGTTTTCGTGTTTGGCGAACTGCTTTTTGAAGTCGGAGATGCCATCGTTGAGCAGGCCGTTGAAGTCGTACCGGCTGCAGCCGTCCTCGCGCATGGACTGCAGGGCCGCCCACTTCACGCCGTAGTTCACGCGCTGCTTCTGGCCTTCGGCAGAAACTCCGCCATAGAGCTCGAACGCCGTGGCGCCACTGCGTGACAGCCACGTGAAGGCAAGCATCTGCTCGCCGTCGAACGCGGCAATGATCGGCGAGGCGTCCCCGAGGTTCCGGAAGATGTCGCGGTAGTACTGGTCCTCGTGGATACCGAAGCCCGCCCGCTCCGCGGTGTCGTGGTAGATGGCCAGCACCTGTTCGAGCTCGGATTCGTTCTTGACCTTGCGGAATTCCACGTCGCTGCGCATGGCCTTGCGGATGTTCGCCCGCGTGGACTTGGACATCTCGGCCATCAGTTCGTCATCGGACCGGGTGAGGTCAAGGATGAGGGTGCGCGGGATGAGCACGGTGTTGGCGGACTCGCGGAAGCCTGCGGCGGCCACGGCGCCGGCAAAGGCGGAGCCTCGGTCCCAGTCGGGTTCGATGCTGAGGGCCACGCCCCGGTGGCGGAGGGCAGCGTGCTCGGCCAGCCGGTTCAGGACCACCTGGGCGTTTTCCGCGGAGCACATGGGTCCGCGCGGAATATAGACCAGCGCCCGGAAGGGGACGGGGAGCCTGCGGACCAGCAACTGGGCGCAGCCAATGGTTTCCTCACCAGCCTTGACCAGGACCCTGTCCACGGACCAGCCGTGCATTGCCTTGGTCTCGCCCCAGCCCCACAGCTGTTGCGGATGCCCCTGGAACCGGTCGACGTTTTCGTCCCAAAGGGCGCGGTCAGTACAGGGCACAACAGCAGGAATCATGGCTTAAACCCTATACCAAGGCGTTAACGCCAAAGCCCCGGTGCGCACGCGGCGCCCCGGGGCCCTGACTTCCCGCAGTGGCCGCAGATCAGCTCTTGCGGGCGTAGCCTTCCCACTTGTCGGCGCGGTGCTCGCCATCGACAAAACGGATGGTGCCGGACTTGGAGCGCATCACGATGGACTGGGTGAGGACCTTGTCCTTGGAGTAGCGCACGCCCTTCAGCAGGTCGCCGTCGGTGATGCCGGTGGCGGCGAAGTAGCAGTTGTCGCTGGAGACCAGGTCGTTGGTGGAAAGCACCCTGTCCAGGTCGTGGCCGGCGTCGATGGCCTTCTGTTTTTCTTCATCGCTGGTGGGCCACAGGCGGCCCTGGATCACGCCGCCCAGGGACTTGATGGCGCAGGCCGCCACGATGCCCTCGGGGGTGCCGCCGATGCCCATCAGTGCATCCACACCGGTGCCCGAGCGGGCCGCGGCGATGGCACCGGCAACGTCGCCGTCCATGATGAACTTGGTGCGTGCACCGGCCTCGCGGATTTCCTCCACCAGCGGCTTGTGCCGGTCGCGGTCAAGGATCATCACGTTGAGCTGGTTGACCTTCACGCCCTTGGCCTTGGCGATCAGGTGCAGGTTCTGCTTCACCGGCAGGCGCAGGTCCACCATGTCCGCGGCCTCGGGACCGGTGACGAGCTTTTCCATGTAGAACACGGCGGAAGGATCGAACATGGAGCCACGCTCAGCAACGGCCAGGACGGCCAGGGCGTTGTTGATGCCCAGGGCGGTCAGCCGCGTACCGTCGATGGGGTCAACGGCCACATCGCATTCCGGTCCCGTGCCGTCACCGACGCGTTCACCGTTGAACAGCATGGGGGCTTCGTCCTTTTCGCCCTCGCCGATCACCACCACGCCGTTGAAGTGGACGGTCTGCAGGAAGGAACGCATGGCGTCGACGGCGGCGCCGTCTGCCGTGTTCTTGTCGCCGAAGCCCACCCAGTGGCCGCCGGCAATGGCCGCGGCCTCGGTGACGCGGACAAGTTCGAGGGCGAGGTTGCGGTCCGGCTCGTCGTTGCCCACCGCAAGGGACGGCGAAATGGTGGAGTACTTCTGGGTCATGGACGCTGGTGACACGTGAACCTCTTCTTCGAGTGGCGATCATTGAACCCGCCCGCCGGTGCAGCAGGACGGTGATTCCTCTGCTATCGATCATAGTCGCGGCGGAGCGCGGCGGCCCGTCCCATGACGCGGCCGCGCAATGTGCGCGGCAGGAGCCGGAGGAGGCCAGGCCAGGCCCGAATGGAAGTCCGGCTCCGGGATGGGCGACTATAGAGGGGTGAATGACATGCAGGAAGCCACCAGCCCCAGCTCCGGCCAGGCACAGCCCGATGGCCGCCCCGGCGCCGCCGGCAGCAGTGCGGACACGCCGGTTAAGCCCGTCATTCCGGCGGCGGCCGCCAAGCGGGCCAACGCCTCGGTGATCGGCATGATCATTGCCCTGGTGCTCAGTATCGCTGCGTTCCTGCCCGTTGTCCTCATGAATCCCCAGCCCAAGAACGAGGGCTACCGGCCGGACATCGACGTGGCGTCCGTGGCAAGGAATGCGGCGGATGTGGCGGGATTCACACCTGTCGCCCCGGACACCGGCAACGCCTTCCGGCCAAATTACGCCCGGTGGGAAGCAGGGACCGGCAGCGGCGTGCCCACCTGGGAGGTTGGCTACCTGACTCCCAAGACGTCCTTCATCGCTTTGGTGCAGACCCGGAGTGCCAACCCCACCTGGCTCCTCCAGCAGACCAGGAACGCCCCCGTCACGGGTACCCGCAACGCCGGTGGCCAGGACTGGGAACTGCGGGACACCGGCAAGGGGGAAAAGTCGATGGTGCTGAACTACCGGGGCAGCACCGTTGTCCTCTCCGGCGCGGCGCAACTGGACGAATTCGCAACGCTGGCTGCCGCCGTCGTAAGTGCCCTCGAAAGCAACCCAGCCGTCACAGTTTCACCGTCGGCTGCCCCTGCACCGTAAGGTGGGGCCGTGACGACTAACCTGACCCCTGCACTGGCCTGGCGCCGCCTGCGCGAAGGCAACGAACGTTTCGTAAACGGCGAGTCCTCCCACCCCAACCAGAACGCCTCGCGGCGCTCGTCCCTGGTGGAGACCCAAAACCCCTTCGCGGTGATCTTCGGCTGCTCCGATTCGCGGCTCGCGGCGGAAATTATTTTCGACGTCGGCCTGGGCGACGTCTTCGTGGTCCGCACGGCCGGCCAAGTGATTGACGACGCCGTCCTCGGTTCCCTGGAGTACAGCGTCGGGGTGCTGAATGTGCCGCTGATCGTCATTCTTGGGCACGACAGCTGCGGCGCCGTTACAGCAACCAAGGAGGCCGTTGAGACCGGCGACATGCCCGCCGGCTTCATCCGCGACCTCGTGGAGCGCATCACGCCCTCCGTCCTGACATCCCTGCGCAACGACCAGCCCGAGGTCAATGACATGGTGGTGGAGCACGTCAAGCAGACGTCGCAGCGCCTTGCGGACAGCTCGCGTGTGATTTCCGACGCAATCGAGGGCGGCCGTACCGCCGTCGTTGGTCTTTCCTATCGCCTGGCAGAAGGCCGCGCGGACCTGGTTTACGGAATCGGCGAGCTCTAGGAGCCACGTGCCGGCGGTCCAGCGGGCCGCCGGCACCGCTGCCTTAACGGTTTTCGATGGGGCGCCGGATCGCCATAAGCTAGCCCCATGACTTCCACTGAAGAGTTCCGCATTGAACATGACACGATGGGCGAAGTCCGCGTCCCCGTGAACGCACTGTACCGCGCGCAGACGCAGCGGGCAGTGGAGAACTTCCCTATTTCCGGCAAGACCCTGGAACGCACCCACATCGAGGCGCTGGCCCGGGTCAAGAAGGCTGCCGCCCAGGCCAACGCAGAACTGGGCGTGCTCGACGGCGAGCTGGCCAAGGCGATTGCAGACGCTGCCGATGAGGTGGCTGCGGGCAAGTACGACGGCGACTTCCCCATCGACGTCTTCCAGACCGGCTCCGGCACCTCCTCGAACATGAACACCAACGAGGTAATCGCCGAACTGGCCACGCGTGCGCTGAAGGCCGCCGGCAGCGACAAGGTCGTCCACCCGAACGACCACGTCAATGCCTCGCAGTCCTCCAACGACGTGTTCCCCACCTCTGTACACGTGGCTGCCACCTCCGCGCTGATCAACGACCTCATTCCCGCCCTGGGCTACCTGGCAGAGTCGCTGGAGCGCAAGGCCGCTGAATTCAAGGACGTGGTGAAGTCCGGCCGCACCCACCTCATGGACGCCACCCCGGTGACGCTGGGCCAGGAGTTCGGCGGCTACGCCGCGCAGGTCCGTTATGGCATCGAGCGCATCAACGCCTCGCTCCCCCGTGTTGCCGAGGTTCCGCTGGGCGGCACCGCCGTGGGCACAGGCATCAACACCCCCGCCGGCTTCCCGGAGCGCGTCATCGAGCTGCTGGCCACCGACACCGGGCTCCCGCTGACCGAGGCCCGTGACCACTTCGAGGCCCAGGCCAACCGCGACGGCCTCATCGAAGCGTCCAGCCAGCTGCGCAACATCGCCATCTCGTTCATGAAGATCAACAACGACCTCCGCTGGATGGGCTCCGGCCCCAACACCGGCCTGGGCGAAATCGCCATCCCGGACCTGCAGCCCGGCTCCTCGATCATGCCCGGCAAGGTCAACCCCGTCATCTGCGAGGCGTCCATCATGGTTGCCGCCCAGGTCATCGGCAACGACACCGCCATCGCCTGGTCCGGCACCAACGGCGCCTTCGAGCTCAACGTGGGCATCCCCGTCATGGCAGCGAACCTGCTCGAGTCCACCCGACTGCTGGCCAACACCAGCCGGGTCATGGCGGACAAGATGATCGACGGCATCACCGCCAACGTGGAGCGCGCGCGCTTCCTGGCCGAGGCTTCCCCCTCCATCGTCACCCCGCTGAACAAGTACATCGGGTACGAGAACGCGGCCAAGATCGCCAAGACTGCAGTCAAGGAGGGCCTGACCATCCGCCAGGCCACCGAGAAGCTCGGCTTTGTCGGTGACGGCGAGGGCCAGGTTTCCGAGGCCAACCTCGAGAAGGCGCTGGATGTCACCACCATGACGGCTCCGGCGCACAAGGCTTAGACCCTGCCCTAACCGCACAAGTACGACGGCGGTCGCCCACCTTCCCAGCGAAGGTGCGCGGCCGCCGTCGTTCTTTACCCCGAGAGTTTTTGGGCACGTACGAGGACTTCGAGGCAGCCCAAGTCCTGGTATCTGTCCAAAAACTCGGAGGCCGGCTTGGGCAAAGTTGCACTGAACTTCTACAAGTGCAAAACTTTACTTTATGAATGTGAGTGCAACTTCCGAGTCTGGTCTCCGCGGGCGTAAACGGGCAGCCACCCGCAGCGCCATCACTTCGACGGCCCGGGCCCTGACCGCTGAACGCGGCCTCAACGGCTACACCGTGGAGGAAGTGTGCGCCGCCGCCGGCATTTCGCGCCGCACCTTCTTCAATTACTTCCCCACCAAGGAAGATGCCATCATCGGCCACTCGGAAGATGACATCCCGGCAGGGGTCATCGATGAGTTCGTTGCCGGCGGCGCCGATTCCCCCACAGGCGAAATCTCCCCCACCCTCTTCCGCGACCTGGTCAGGCTCTCACTCCGCCTGGCAGAGGGCATGTCAGCCTCCGAGGAGGAGACCCGGCAGCTGATCGGCGTAGTCCACAAGGAACCGCAGCTCATCCTGCGGATCATCGGTGTGACCGAGCAGCGGGAGGCCCAGTTCGCCCGGGATGTGGCCCGCCGCGAAGGAGTGGCCCCGGACCACCCCGTGGTGCAGATGGCCGTGGTATTGCTCAGCACCATCGCACGCAAGAGCAGCATGGCCTACTTCTCCGACGGCAACACCCGCAGCTATCCGGACCTGCTGCTGGAGAACATTTCCGCAGCCAGCGTCCTCTTTTCCCAACCGTTCGATATCCCGGGCACCAACGCCGTCCCGGACACCAGCGCCGCAAAAGGACAATCATGAGTACCGCCACGACCAGGACAGCGGCAGGGCCCCTGCTGCTGACGCAAAAACGCATCTGGATCATCTTCTCCGCACTGATTGCGGGCATGCTCCTCTCCAGCCTGGACCAGACCATCGTCTCCACGGCCATGCCCACCATTGTGGGCAAGCTGGGCGGCGTGGAGCACCAGGCGTGGATCACCACGGCCTACCTGCTGGCCACCACCATCGTGATGCCCATCTACGGCAAGTTCGGTGACATCCTGGGCCGGCGCAACCTCTTCCTGGTGGCCATCGCGCTCTTCACCCTGGCGTCAGTGGGCTGCGCACTGGCCGTCGATTTCTGGGGCTTTGTCATCTTCCGCGCCATCCAGGGCCTGGGCGGCGGGGGCCTGATGATCCTTTCCCAGGCGATCATCGCCGACATCGTGCCCGCCAAGGAGCGCGGCAAGTACATGGGCCCCCTCGGCGCCATCTTCGGACTCTCAGCCGTGGCCGGCCCGCTGCTGGGCGGCTTCTTCGTGGACCACCTCACCTGGGAATGGGCCTTCTACATCAACATCCCGGTGGGCCTCGCGGCGTTCGCCATCGCCTGGTTCGCCCTGACACTGCCCAACAAGAAGGCCGAAAAGCGGATCGACGTCCTGGGCGTTGTGCTGCTGTCCGCCGCCACCACCTGCCTGATCTTCTTCACCGACTTTGGCGGCAAGAAGGACGAGGGCTGGGATTCGCCCCTGACCTGGGCCTTTGGCGCCGGCCTGCTGGTGTCTGCTGCCGCCTTCGTCATGGTGGAGCGGCGCGCCGAGGATCCCATCATCCCCCTGGGCCTGTTCCGCAACCGGATCTTCATCAATGCCACGGCCATCGGTTTCACCCTGGGCCTGGGCATGTTCTCCGCCATCGCGTTCGTCCCCACCTTCCTGCAGATGTCCTCCGGCACGTCGGCTGCCGAATCCGGCCTGCTGATGTTGCCGATGATGGCGGGCCTCATGGGCACATCCATCTATTCGGGCATCCGGATCTCCAGGACCGGCAAGTACAAGATGTTCCCCATCCTGGGCGCCGCGCTCACCATGGCCGCCATGCTGTGGATGACCACCCTTACCGCTGCCACGCCCATCTGGGTGATCTGCGTCCAGCTGTTCCTCTTCGGCGCAGGCTTGGGCCTGATCATGCAGGTGGTGGTCCTGGTGGTGCAGAACTCCGTCCCGGCCGACCAGATCGGCACCGCCACCAGCACCAACAACTACTTCCGCGAGGTGGGTGCAGCCATGGGCGTGGCCGTGTTCGGCTCCATCTTCACCACCCGCCTTTCGGAAGCACTCACCAACGCATTCACCGGTGCAGGTGCCTCCGCCGAACAGGCCGGGCAGTCCACCCGGACCCTGGATCCGCAGGCCCTGAACCAGCTCCCGGAGCAGCTGCGTGACGCCATCGTGAACGCCTACGCCGATTCGCTGGCACCGGTGTTCTGGTACCTGCTCCCCTTCATTGCCGTGGCGCTGCTCCTGGCCGTCACGCTGAAGCAGATCCCGCTGTCGGACACCGCGGGTATGGTGGCACGCGGCGAGGCAGTCGGCGGCGAAGAAGCCGAGCGGCTCGCCGCCGGCCTGCCTGCCGCTCCTGCCGAGGCCCGCGTCCACGCTGCGGGGGCAGCGCCAGAGGTACGGGAGGGCTCAGAGGTTAAGGACGACGACGGCGAGCTGGTTTCCCCGGGCGCCTGACCGCCGTCGGACGGCCGGCTTTGCCGCAGCCGGCTTAGCTGCCGGCCGCTGGCGGCATCAGGGCTCGAAGTGGACGGCTACGGAGGGTGCCAGCGCCTGGCGGATGCTGGTGAGGTGGCCGGGCATGAGGTCGGGGAGTTCGTCCGGAGTGAACCAGCCGACGGCCAGGGATTCGTCGTCATTGACCCGGGCCTCGCCGGTGACGTAACGGCACAGGAAAACCACATCCAGGAACTCGCAGACATCGCCGTTGGGGTAGGTGACCGGACCCACGGCGCCGACGGAAACCACACGCTCAGCCTCTGCCACCACGGCCGTTTCCTCGAAGATCTCCCGGACCAGGCCCCGGGCAGGCTGCTCCCCCGGGTCCAGCATGCCGCTGATAAGCGCCCACTGGCGGTTGTCGGCCCGTTGGGCCAGCAGGATCCTGCCGGCATCATCAACCACCACGCCACGGACGCCGGGAACCCAGAGGGGGTCGTTGCCGATCTTCTTGCGCAGCTTCAGGACATATTCGGGTGCAGGCATACCGCCAGCCTACCGAACGGCTGTTGAAACCAGCCCGGAGAGCGACTGGGAACAGTCCGGGCTGTTCAGGCGGGCAGCAGCATGGCGGCGGCGGCCCCGGCAAGCATGAACGGGCCAAACGGTATGGCGGACTTCAGTGTCCCCCGCCGCGCGGCCAGGAGCGCCAGGGACCACAGCCCACCCAGCAGGAACGCCAGGAAGGTGCCCGCGAACAGGTGCCCCCAACTGAGGTAGCCAAGGTACATACCGAGAACTCCCGCGAGCTTGACGTCGCCAAACCCCATGCCGGGCGGATAGATGAAACGCAGGACAAAATAGAACAGCCACAGGATTCCGGCCCCGGCCACCACGCGGAGGGCAGGGATGGCCAGTATCGCGGTGGTGCCTGTGCCCGGGAAGGGTCCGGCCCAGGCAACCGCGGCTGCGGCCAGGAGGAGCGCCCCGGCCACCGCGTAGGACGGGAACACGATCCTGTTGGGCAGGAGGTGGTGGCGGACATCGATGACGGTGAGCCGGACCGCCATCACCGCAAAGTACAGGCACGCCGCCAGTACCAGCCAGAAAGCAAGCGGGGTGTCCTGCCAGAGTTCGCCCAGTCGTCCGATCACCCCTCGGATGCTACTGGATCCACCCATTCCGGCCGTAGTACCCGCGCGTAAGATGTGGATATGTCGACCTGGGACTCCCTGCGCCGGCCGGTTCCGGGCACTCCTCCAGACCCCGTGGACCTGGCCGCGATGTTCCGGAACCTGTGCCGCTCTTCCCCCTGGAAGTGGCAGTCGCTGCGTTTCGAGTATTGGGACCAGGCTTTTGAACCAGCACCCGGTCCTGGCGCGCCTTTTGTCCGCGCCTGGCTGCGCCGTCCCGGGGCACTCCGCCTGGAAAGCCCCGAGGGCCTGGTCCTGCACAGCACCACGGGAATCAACGATTCCCGCGACGTCCTTTACGTGAGCGCCACCCGTAAGTCCTGGCTCCTCCCACCGCACCTGGTCACGCCTGTGTACGACGACGCCGGGCTGGTGCGCCGCCGGCCCGAAGCCGCGTACGGCGAACCCGGGTTCGGCAACGGGCGCTTTTCAGCGGCGCTGGACCCCGTGGAGCTCGCCGGCAATTCCCCAGTGCCCATCGAGTTTCCGGGCAGCAACGCGCTGGACATCTTGGATGTCCGGCACGGCGAACACGAGGGCAGGCCTGTCGTTGAAGCGGTGGTGGTCCCCAACGCCGCTTACCGCCCCGGTGATCCCGCATCTCCCTTGTGCCTCCCTGGCGCGTCCCGCCTCCGTGTGGACGCAGGCACCGGTGTCTGTGTCTCCAGCCAGTCGTTGGAGCAGGAGACGGCGGGATATGGCCACTGGATCCGGATCATCGCCGTGGACGAGTACATGCTCGATGACCTGTTCCTGGCCCAGTCCATGAACCTCACGGACGTCCGGCGGCATATCAGTTGGGACATCCCCGCCCGAGCGTGACAGGTGACTAGGGAACCGATGGGCTAGGCTTCGCGGATGACTACCCTTGGCTCCGTCTGGCCGCTGTTCGACCTCACTCTGACCACGCCGCGGCTGGAGCTCCGCCCCATCCAGGACCACGAGATCCCGGCAGCTGTGGCGGCGGCCCGGGGCGGAATCCACGACGCCGGCAGGAATCCGTTCAGCACTCCCTGGACAGAACTTGCCGACGAAGAGTTGGGCCCCAACATGGCCCGCTGGTACTGGCGCTGCCGGGCTGAATGCACCCCGGAGAGCTGGACGCTGCTCCTCGGCATCTGGCACGAAGGCGGGTTTGTCGGCTGCCAGGACGTAGGGGCCAAGGACTTCGCGGCCGTGAGGACAGTCACCACGGGATCCTGGCTGAAGCAGTCCGTCCAAGGCCGCGGCCTGGGCAAGGAGATGCGTGCCGCCGTCGTCCTCTGGGCCTTTGACTGGCTCGGGGCAGAAGCCGCCGAATCCGAGGCAGCCGCCTGGAACAGCGCCTCCCGAGGCGTCTCCCGCTCCCTCGGCTACGAGCTGAACGGGATCACCAGGAAGGCCTGGGGCCCGAAGGTCGAAACAGTCCAGCACGTCCGCCTCACCCCGGAAACCTTCAAAAGGCCCGACTGGACCCTGAAAGTCGAGGGCCACGAAGCAGCGGCGAAGTTCCTCGGCGCAAGCTGAGTGCATGCCCGGGGGCTGGGTTCGTCGGGCCACGGTCCTTCTCCGTCGCTTAGCGCGGAGGTCCCTTCCCAAGGCTCGCAAGCTCGCCTCGGGTCCCTCGGGACGCCGCTTCCTCCGGACGCGCCGCTCTGGTCGGCGATGTGCTCCTACGCGAAGGACTCGGACCGTACGTGTGCCAAGGCTCGCCTTGCAGGAGGAAGAAAGGCTCGAGCGGGGTTGCGGTCCTTCTCGTAGGAGCGCATCGCGACGCATCGGCCGCTGGAGGTCGCTCAGCGACCGAAGGCGGCCCTATGCGGTGTGTCTAAGCGACGGAGAAGGGCCGTATCCCCGCGAACCCAATCACGGAGACGCACAAGGGCCGAAGCCTCGCGAACCCGGCCACGGCCCTTCAGCGAGTGTCGCTAACCTTCCAGGAGTTCCGTGACGAGAGCTGCGATGGGCGAACGCTCTGAACGGGTCAGGGTGACGTGGCCGAAGAGGGGGTGTCCTTTCAGGGTTTCGACGACGGCGGCGATTCCGTCGTGGCGTCCGACGCGGAGGTTGTCGCGCTGGGCGACGTCGTGGGTGAGAACGATCTTGGAGTTCTGGCCGATGCGGCTCATGACGGTTAGGAGGACGTTCTTTTCGAGGGACTGGGCCTCGTCAACGATCACAAAGGCATCGTGGAGGGAGCGTCCGCGGATGTGGGTCAGGGGCATGACCTCGAGCATGCCGCGGTCCATGACCTCCTCCACCACTTCCTGGCTGACCAGGGCGCCGAGGGTGTCGAAGACGGCCTGCGCCCACGGGTTCATTTTCTCCGACTCCGAGCCCGGCAGGTAGCCAAGTTCCTGGCCGCCCACGGCGTAGAGGGGCCGGAAAACGATCACTTTGCGGTGTTCGCGGCGTTCCAGCACAGCCTCAAGGCCGGCACACAGGGCAAGCGCTGACTTGCCGGTGCCGGCTCGGCCTCCGATGGAAACAATGCCGACGGCGGGATCCATCAGCATGTCGATGGCCAGCCGCTGCTCGGCGGACCGGCCGTGGAGGCCGAATACGTCGCGGTCGCCCTTGACCAGGCGCACCTGCTTGTCGGGGCCAACGCGGGCCAGCGCAGAGCCGCGGTTGGAGAGCAGGACCAGCCCGGTGTTAACGGGCAGTTCGGCGGCGGCTGGAATGAAGACGGGTTCGTGGCCGTACAGGGTGGAGATTTCCTGTTCGTTGGCTTCGATTTCGGCGACCCCCGTCCATCCGGAGTCCTTGACCAGTTCGTTGCGGTACTCGTCAGCGGTGAGCCCCATCGCGGAAGCTTTGACCCGCATGGGCAGGTCCTTGGACACCACGGTGACGTTCCGTCCCTCGTTGGCCAGATTCTTGGCGACGGCGAGAATGCGGCTGTCGTTGTCCCCGCTGCGGAACCCCAACGGCAGCACCTCGGCGGAGATGTGGTTGAGCTCCACCATGAGCGTTCCGCCCTCGTCACCGATGGGAAGGGCCTGGTTGAGGCCGCCGTGCTTGACCCGGAGGTCGTCCAGGAGCCGCAGGGCTTTCCGGGCGAAGTAGCCAAGTTCGGGGTCGTGCCGCTTGGCTTCGAGTTCGGTGATGACCACGAGTGGAACCACTACCTCATGCTCAGCGAACCGCAGGAGGGCACGCGGGTCGGAGAGCAGGACGGAGGTGTCGATGACGAAGGTATGGATGTCGGCTTCCCTTCCGGAGACAGCAAAACCGGCCGCAGCATCAGTTGCTGCGCCGGTTTCAAAGGTGGCTCGCTCGGCGCGAGAGGTAGCTTTTCCGCCCTGTCCAAACAGGACCTCGGGCAGTTGTTCAGAAGTAGCCACATCGACTCCAGCCCCGGGCACCAGCCCGGATTTGTTAGTGGTGAGGCGGCTCGGCCAGGAGGCCGGGTGCGGCCTCCCATACAACCGGTGCGATGTTCCGCTCCATGTACTGGCCTCCCCGATCAGCCGGCGGTTTTGCCTGCTGATGGATATAACGTAAATCCACCCGGGGTGATTTGCGCAACCATTACTCGGCGATTTCCGTTGCAGGTGTATGAACTCGTTATGAACCGGGGGTTTCAGGTGCCAAAGCGCCGCTGCCGGCCGGCGTAGTCCCGAAGGGCACGGAGGAAGTCCACCTTGCGGAAGGCGGGCCACAGGGCCTCGCAAAAGTAGAACTCGCTGTAGGCGCTCTGCCACATGAGGAAGCCGGAGAGGCGCTGCTCCCCCGACGTCCTGATCACCAGGTCCGGGTCCGGCTGGCCGCGGGTGTAAAGGAAGCGTGAAATGTCATCAACACACAGGTCATCGGCAAGCCTGGAGATGTCCATGCCCTTGGCGACGGCGTCGTGCAGGAGTTCGCGGACGGCGTCGACAATTTCACGGCGGCCCCCATACCCCACGGCGACGTTGACGTGGATCTTTTCCCGCACGGGGGTCCTGGCCGTGAGCTTGTTGAGGCGCTCGGCCAGGTAGTCCGGAAGCAGTTCGGGTGCACCCATGGCGTGCACGGAGATGTTTGCGTCTTCGTCCAGCCGGTCCAGGGTGTTGGCGATGATGCCCATCAGGAGATCCAGTTCCTCGCTGGAGCGGTTCATGTTGTCCGTTGACAGCATGTACAGCGTCACTACTTTGACGCCCAGTTCCTGGCACCAGCCAAGGAATTCGTGGATCTTGTCCGCTCCGGCCTGATGGCCCTGGCTGGTGGGGGCGTTGAACTGCTTCGCCCAGCGCCGGTTGCCGTCCACCATGACGCCGATGTGGCGGGGAATGCGGTCCCGCGGGAGGTCCTTGAGCAGCCGGCGCTCGTAGTAGCCATAGAGGAACCCGGGCAACTCCACGCGTCCACTCACCTGACTTTCCTGCCGTACGTACATCCACATCCTAGGCTACCGTCCTGGGCAGGCCAGGACCGGGAGCACCGTGGCGCCGTCCCGCCCCACATGTTACTCACGGGTAACCTACGGGTCCGTAAGTTATTCTGGTGCCATGAACAGCGACTCCCCGCAGGCCTCCCGAGCCCCCCAGCCGGAGGACAGGAACGCCGGCCCGGAACCGGAGCCCCGTGCCATGGATGACGCCGCCGTCCGACTGGCGGAACTACTGATGATCAAGCCGAAGTGGCGGGGTTGGATCCACACCGTCACGGCCCCGCTCGCCCTGGCCGCCGGCATCATCCTGGTTGCCCTGGCTCCCACCGTGGACCGCAGGATCACGTCCGCCATCTATGCCGCCACCGGCGTCTTGCTGTTCGGCGTCAGCGCCGTCTACCACCGCGGCAACTGGTCGCCTCGAGTCAAGCTCGTCCTGAAGCGGCTGGACCACACCAACATCATGCTGGTGATCGCCGGAACCTATACACCGCTGGCATGGACGCTCCTGGAACGCCAGCAGGCCGTGGTCCTCCTGTGGGTCATCTGGGCCGGAGCCATCCTTGGCGTGCTGTTCCGGCTGCTGTGGACTGACGCGCCCCGCTGGCTCTACGTGCCCATCTACATCGCACTGGGCTGCGGCGCGCTGTTCTACCTGCCACAGTTCTTCCAGGCCAGCATCCCCGCGGCCGTGCTGATCTGCGTGGGCGGGGTTCTGTACATCACGGGGGCTGTTTTCTACGCCCTGAAAAGACCGAACTTCAGCTATCACCACTTCGGCTTCCACGAGCTGTTCCACGCGTTCACGGTCTTCGCCTTCACGGCCCACTTCGTGGCAATCGCCCTGGCAATCCTGTCCTGAACCGCCCTGGGACCGGGACAGTCTTACTCGCGCGGCGAGAGCCCGCTGGAAGGGCCGTTTCCCTTGGCATCGGGCGCTGCCTGGTGCGGGCCGCCGTCGAGCCCGTCCTGGGCGTCCGCGGCGTCAACGTCAGCCGCAGCGGCAGCCGCCAGGCGCTCTTCCTCCACCTGGGCCCGGTAGCGCACCCGGCGGATCCGCCGCACCATGTCCACGATGAGCAGGGCGGTTGCCACAACGAAGAAGGCGGTCATGATGAACCCCAGCAGCCCCGGGGTTACCTGGTCCTCGGAAATCCCTTCCCGGAGCGTTGGAGTGGGCAGCGGGGTGGGCGTGGTGGCGAGGCTGAGGAGCAGAGAGTGCACGGTTGATACCTTCTGGTGGAGCGGATGCAGCAGGAAGCGGACGGGACCGGCCGTCGCCGCGCCTGTCTTCTACGCAAGATAGAAATAGCCTGCCCTGTCTATCTTAGCCCTGTGAACAGGTCCTTCTCCGGAAGCTCGGAGGGCACCCGCGACTGGATCAGGGAATAGTCCTCCCACGGCCAAACCCGGCGCTGCATGTCCGGCGAAACGGCGAAGAAGAACCCCAGCGGGTCCACCTGCGTCCGGTGTGCGCGCAGTGCGTCGTCGCGCTTCTCGAAGAAGTCTCCGCAGTCGACCTGCGTGGTGGTGGGGTGCGCGGCCGGCGGCGGGGTGTGTCCCTCGGCGTCGGACTCCAGCCACGCGGCCAGGCGCTCGGCGTACGGTGACTGCAGCCCCGCCTCTTCCAGCGCAAAGTGCAGCGCCCGGAACCGCTCGGGGCTGAACGCGCGGTCGTAGTACAGCTTGCTTGGCTCCCAGGCCTCCCCCGCTTCCGGATAGCGTTCCGGATCCCCTGCGGCTTCGAAGGCTTCCACGGCCACCCGGTGGGCCATGATGTGGTCCGGGTGGGGATATCCGCCGTTCTCGTCATAGCTGAGGATGACGTGCGGCTTGAAGGAACGCACCAGCCGGACCAGGGGCGCCGCGGCCCGCTGGAGCGGCAGGGTGGCGAAGGATCCGACGGGGAGCGGCGGGAGGGGATCGCCTTCCGGGAGGCCCGAGTCGACGAAGCCGAGCCACTGCTGGCGGATGCCCAGGATTTCCGCAGCGCGCTGCATCTCCAGCCGCCGGGCACCGGCCATGTCCCGCTTGGGGTGGGGCTCGCCTTCCACGGCTGGATTCTGGATGTCGCCCCGGGAACCGTCCGTACAGGTTGCCACCAGGACGTCCACGCCGGCAGCCGCATACATGGCCATGGTCGCAGCGCCCTTGCTGGATTCGTCATCCGGGTGGGCGTGGACCGCGAGCAGCCGGAGCGGCACCTGGGAGTTGCTGGACGCTGTCATGGAGGGGACGGCTCCTTATTCTTCTTTTGCGGCTTGTGGCAGCTTGTGGATGGTGTCGCGGGTGCCTTGCTCGCCGGCAGCTGCAGCCACCGCAAAGCGCCGGCGGAAAGGGCACTAAACTGGTCTGGTGACTTCCCCGGACCAGCCGGCCCAACCCGCGCCCGCAGACACTAGCCTAGCCAATCGGTATGGTGCTAAAAAGCGCCGGCTCTCCCCCAAGGCCGGCCGGGCCGCGACTGGTGTGGCGCTTGCCGCGGGAATCGGATTCCTGGCATGGGTGACCGCCTCCAACTCCCTCTCGGGGGTGACGTTCAAGGACGTGGGTTACAGCACCACCGATGCCACGCTCGCCGAGGTGGACTTCCAGGTGACGCGGGAACCGGCCAACCCGGTTAAGTGCGCGGTGAAGGCGCTGGATTCCAAGTTTGCCGTGGTGGGTTGGAAAGTGGTGGACATCCCGCCGACAGTTGCGGATGGAACGCCCGACGGCGGCAGGACAGTTGCCCAGCGCGTCACCTTGCGTACGGAGTCGGAGTCCGTATCGGGCGTTGTGGACAGCTGTTGGATTCCGGACGGAACGTCCTAAGGCATGTGATGTGCAACGCTTCCATGTTGGGTTATCTCCAGGGCATTGACTACACTGGGTAGATACCTTTACCCCGCTGAGCTGGTTACTGTTCCACAAGTGGCCACCGTGGCGGGGTCTTTTGCATGTAGGACCACTAGAGGAGAAGTCCGTGTCTACCACCAACAGCGCATCTGCAGCCTGGCTCACCCAGGAAGCTTTTGACCGCCTGAAGGCAGAGCTGGACCACCTTTCCGGCGCAGGCCGGGCGGAGATCGTCCAGAAGATTGAAGCAGCGCGGCAAGAGGGGGACCTCAAGGAAAACGGGGGCTACCACGCGGCCAAGGAGGAGCAGGGCAAGATTGAAGCCCGCATCCGCCAGCTGACGGTTCTGCTCCGTGATGCCCATGTGGGTGAAGCGCCTGCCGATGACGGCATCGTGGAGCCCGGCATGATCGTGGTGGCCAGGATCGCCGGCGACGAGGAGACCTTCCTGCTGGGTTCACGCGAAATCGCGGGCGACTCCGACCTAAATGTCTTCAGCGAGAAGTCGCCTCTTGGTGCAGCCATCCTGGGCCACAAGGAGGGCGAGACCCTCAGCTACATCGCGCCGAACGGCAAGGACATCAAGGTGGAGATCCTCTCCGCCAAGCCTTACGCTGCCTAGCCCCTGGCCTGCCAGGCGCCGAAAGCAGGAAGCGGCGGCTGCCCCCGAGGGGGCGGCCGCCGCTTTTCCTTTTAAACCCCTTGCGCGTTGAACCCCTTGCGCGTTGAACCCCTTGCGCGTTGAACCCCTTGTGCCTGGCTCGCTGCAGGCCGGTCGTCAGAACTCCCGCGAAACCCCGGCGTTCCGCGGACGCAGCAGCAGCGCCGCCACAACGCCACCGGCGGCACCGCCCAGGTGCGCCTGCCAGCTCACATAACCCGCCACGAACGGCAGGGCGCCCAGGAGTATGCTCCCGTAGCCCATGAAGAGGACCACGGCGAGCAGGATCTGCCGCCAGCTGCGGTTGAAGAACCCCCTGACCAGGAGAAACGCGAAGAGCCCAAAGACCAGGCCTGAGGCGCCCACGGTGACCCCGGTCCCGATGAGCCATACCGTCAGCCCGCTGCCGAGCCAGCTGAAGGCCAGCGCCGTGAGGAACACGCGCAGCCCGGAGAGGAACACCAGAAAGCCGAAGATGACCAGCGGCAGGCTGTTGGAGAGCAGATGGTTCAGGTTTGCGTGCAGGAGCGGGAAAGTAAAGATGTCCAGCAGCCCGTCGGCGCTCCTGGGCCGCAGGCCGAAAGTCCGGGTGAGGGCCCCCATCATCAGGGTGTTGACCACTTCGATGGCGAACAGCAGGACCACGAAGCCGCCTAGCACCACCAGGCCGCCCTTCGCGCGGGAGGCGATGGCCTGCCGCCCGGGGATTGGTCCGTTACCCGTCAGTCCAGCCATGGCCGCTCCTAATGTACAACGATCGGCTGGAAGCCCTCGGCGCGGAGCGCGCTGAGGACCTGCTCACCGTGCTGATGGCCCTTGGTTTCCAGGTTTACGGTGATGGAGACATCTCCCATGCTGATGGAACCCCCCACCCGGGTATGGTCCAGGCCGGTGACGTTGGCATCGTTTTCGGCGATGATGCGCGCGATGGTTGCCAGGGAACCCGGGCGGTCATCAAGCATCATCCGCACCGTCATGTAGCGGCCGGCGGCGGAGAGGCCGCGCTGGATCACTTTGAGCATCAGCATGGGGTCGATGTTTCCGCCGGAGAGGACCGCCACGGTGGTTCCGGGGTTCTCGATCTTGCCGTCCATGAGTGCCGCCACACCCACTGCCCCCGCGGGTTCCACCACCATCTTGGCCCGCTCGAGCAGGAAGATCAGCGCGCGGGCCAGGGAATCTTCGCTGACGGTGACCACATCGTCAACCAGCTCACGGATGATGCTGAAAGGCAGCTGCCCCGGGCGTCCCACGGCGATGCCGTCCGCCATGGTGGAAACCTTCTTCAGCGGCACCAGCGCGTCGGCGGCAAGCGAGGGCGGGTAGGCGGCAGCGTTTTCCGCCTGCACGCCGATGATCCGGATCTCCCGGCCAAGTTCCCTGGCACGGGCCTTGATGGCGACGGCGACCCCTGCCAGGAGCCCGCCGCCCCCCACGCCCATGAGGATGGTGTCGACGTTGGGGACCTGCTCGAGGATTTCCAGCCCCACGGTCCCCTGGCCGGCCACGACGTCCACGTTGTCGAACGGATGGACGAAGACCATGCCGGTTTCGTTGCTGTAGCGCTGGGCTTCGGCGAGCGCCTCGTCCACATTGTGCCCGTGCAGGATTACTTCGGCACCGTGGCTGCGGGTGGCTGCGAGCTTGGGCAGTGCCACGCCCAGCGGCATGTAGATACGGGCCTTGATGCCAAGGCTTTTGGCCGCGACGGCAACGCCCTGTGCGTGGTTGCCGGCGGACGCTGCCACCACTCCCCGTTTTTTCTCGTCCGGGGAAAGCCGCGCCATCCGGACGTAGGCGCCGCGCACCTTGAAGGAGCCGGCGCGCTGCAGGTTTTCGCATTTGAAGTAGACGTCGCCCCCCACCATGCCCCCCAGCGCCCGCGAGGACTCGACGGGCGTGCGCGCAATGATCCCGTCAAGCAGCTTCTGCGCCTCAAGGACATCGTCCAGTGTGACGGGAAGGGTTTCAAGGATCTTCACGGACTACTCTCCTCTGGGCTCTGCCCCGGCGCCCTCCTGGGAGGAGGTGCGGGCATCACGGTGTTCGGCTATGGTGCCGGCCGCCGTGTCCCTCCCGGTGTCAGGTGCAGACGGCGGTTCAACGTCCTTGATGGTGTCGTCCCCGCCTGCTCCGGCCGTGATGGGCTTCCCGGCAATTACCGGCACCTGTTCATGTTCCCACGTTCTTGCGGCGATGTAGCGAACGGCCGAGTTTGCTACGGCCAGGATGGGTACGGAGAACAGCGCCCCGGGGATGCCGGCGAGGTAGGAACCGGCGGCAACGCTGAGGATCACTGCCACCGGGTGGAGGGACACGGCCTTGCCCATGACCAGGGGCTGCAGGATGTGGCCTTCGAGCTGCTGAACCAGCAGGACGATGGCCAGCATGATCAGGGCGTTGATAGGGCCGTTGGCCACCAAGGCCAACAGGACGGCAACGACGCCGGTCAACAGGGCGCCCACGACCGGGATGAACGAGCCGAGGAAAACCAGCACAGCCAGGGGAAGGGCCAGCGGGACGCCGAGGATGGCTGCCCCCACGCCGATGCCGAGGGCGTCGACGGCCGCGACGAACATCTGGATGCGCGCGTAGCTGACCATGGAGGCCCAGCCCTTGCGGCCGGCGCCGAAGGTGGCGGCCCGGGCTTTCCTCGGAAGCATCCTGACCAGGAAGGCCCAGATCCGGTCTCCCTCCAGGAGGAAGAAGATGAGGATGAACAACGAGAGGAGCATTCCGGCGGCGAAGTGGCCGGCGGTGCTGCCAAAGGACAGGGCTCCGCTGAGGATGCTGCTGCTGTTGTTCTGCAGCGCGTCGGTAACTTCCTTGACGTACTGGTCGATCTGGGTGGCGGTGAGGTGCAGCGGGCCCGCGGACAGCCAGTCCTGGACCTGCCGGATGCCTTCGAGCGCCTGGGAATAGAGCTCACTGAAACCGACCGCGAGTTGCCTGCCCACCAGGGCAAGCGCGCCGGCGATGACACCGATGAAACCAAGGATTGTCGCTGCGACGGCGAGGCCCGCGGGCAGTCCGTGGCGCTTCAGCCATGCCGTGACCGGACTCAGGAGTCCGGCGAGGAGGGCGGCCACCATGATGGGGATGACCAGGAGGGTGATGTGGCTGAGCAGCCAGACCAGCGTCCCCGCCATCAGGAGGATCAGGCCCAGGCGCCACGACCAGGAGGCCGCGATGCGGATGCCGTACGGGATGTCCTTGTCCAGTTCACGGTCCGTCAGGACCCGCAAGGGCGCCGCCGCAGCCGGCTGTGGAGCAGGAGCCGGGTGGGCCAGGGTAACGTCGTCCTCTTTTGGCGTCATATCCCAATACTTACCCAGCAGCGGCCCAATGGGAAACTACTGGGCTGCCGCACCGGGCTTGTAGTCGATTCCCCACTCAATGCTGAACGACTCCCCGGGCGGCAGCCAGCGGAGGCCGTCACCGGAGTTGAACGCATTCGCGGGCCCGGTCATCGGCTCCACAGCCACTGCCCGGGTTCTGCCGGGGTACACCGTGCTCACGTAGATGTGGACGTAGCGGCAGGCTTCATCCTGCCAGAGCGATACCTCGCTGCCGTCTGCAGCAGCCAGGGTGTGCCGGGCCTTACCCGCCGGGTAATGGAGGTCCGTCAGGGCGACGTCCACGGCCAGGTCCGCGATCCGCCGCCCGGACCGGAAGTCGACGTCCCCGTCAACAGGGGCCGAACTGCGCGGAATCAAACGCTCATCGGTCACCAGCCGGGTGTCGGCGGCAACGGTCAACTGCAGCTCTTCAACCGGGGCGTCGCCAAGCCGCAGGTAGGGGTGGGCGCCGAGAACAAAGGGCGCGGCCGCCGCGGAGTCATTGGTGAGGGTTTGCCGGACCTGCAATCCCAAGTCTTCCGAAAGCTTGTACTCCACCCGGTGCCGCACCAGGAACGGGTAGCCGTGCTGCGGGAAGACGGTGGCCTCCAGTGCCACAGTGTGCTGCGACTCCCCCACGGGGGCGTAGCCCGTGTTTCGAAGCAATCCATGGCTGGCGTTGTTGCGGGACACTTCGGTGATGTCCAGCTGCTGCTTCCCGCCGTCCAGGAGCCACTGCCCGTCCTCCACCCTGTTGGCCCAGGGCGCCAAGGTGATGCCGGCACCACCGGGAGCGATCTGGTCATCACCGTACGTCTCGGTCAGCAGGGTCCCGCCCCGGCTGAACGAGCGGAGGCCGGCAGCGAGTTCGGTGACCACGGCAACGGCGTCGCCCCGGCGAAGCTCGTATTGCCGGCCGGTCGCGCAGGACCGCGTGGATGCACTGGATGGAGTTCCCTGTTCGGAAGAGGCTGTCATGGGCATTACCGTACAACGGGCAGCAGTACTTTCGTCCTCCGGTTGTTACTTTTTGTTGTTAACTATTCATTCTTGATCGCTTATGCGAAACTTTTGGTATGACAGGGATTACCAGCACCACACTCTCCGACGGGCGGGAGTTGATCTACTTTGACGACGACAGCACCAGCACGTCGCGCGCCGAACACCTCACCACCGACCACCGCGGCCTGCCCCCACGCGGGGAGCCCGGCGAGGTCCGCTTCGACGCGTTGACTGATGAATGGGTGGCCGTCGCCGCTCACAGGCAGGCCCGCACCCACCTGCCCCCTGCTGACCAGTGCCCCATCTGCCCCACCACCCCGGCCAATGCTTCAGAGATTCCTGCCGCCGATTACGACGTTGTGGTCTTCGAAAACCGGTTCCCCTCACTGGGACCGGCCCTGGGACACGTGCCGGAGGATGCCGCATGGGGAACTAAGGGGCCGGCGTACGGCCGCTGTGAAGTGGTGTCATTCACCCCGGAACACACCGGGTCCTTCAGCGGCCTGAGCCAGGAGCGGTCCCGCACGGTGATTGAAGCCTGGTCGCAGCGTACCGCTGCCTTGAGCGCCATGACCGGCATCAAGCAGGTCTTCCCGTTCGAGAACCGCGGCGCGGACATCGGTGTGACGCTGCACCACCCGCACGGTCAGATCTACGCCTACCCCTACGTCACGCCGCGCGCCGGCACCCTGGGTGTGGCAGCACGAAAGTACTACGACGCACGCGACGGCGGGGACACCCTGACCGGTTCGCTGCTGCGCGCTGAGCGCGAAGACGGCAGCAGGATGGTGATGGAAGGCACGCACTTCAGCGCGTACGTGCCCTTCGCGGCCCGGTGGCCGCTGGAGATCCACCTGGTCCCGCACCGCCACGTCCCCGACCTCGCCGCGCTGCGTGGGGAGGAAAAAGACGAGCTGGCACATGTCTACCTCGACCTGCTCAAGCGCATGGACGCCTTGTACCCCACACCCACCCCCTACATCGGTGCCTGGCACCAGGCACCGCTGGATGACGTCCTCCGGCCCGCAGGCTACCTGCATCTCCAGTTGACCTCACCGCGCAGGGCGGCCGATAAGCTGAAGTACCTGGCCGGATCCGAGGCAGCCATGGACGCTTTCATCAACGACACCACCCCCGAAAGCGTGGCGGAACGGCTGCGCAATGTTGCCGTCCCGCCGTCGTCCACGCCTGCCGCCGCCATGGCGGCCACCCCGGAAGGAGCCTCCGCATGAGTACCCACGACCAGGCCAAGGCCGCACCTGCCGCCCCCGAGGATCTGACCGCCCGCTTTGAGCAGGAATTCGGCAGCACCCCCGACGGCGTCTGGCAGGCGCCGGGGCGGGTAAACCTCATCGGCGAACACACCGACTACAACGAGGGCTTCGTCCTTCCGTTCGCCATAGACCGTACCGCCCGGGTGGCCGTCGCCGTCCGCCCGGATTCCACGGCGCGGCTCCTGTCCACCTATGGCGACCAGGGCGTAGTCAGCACCGCGCTCAAGTCGCTGCAGCCCGGAACAGCCAAAGGCTGGACCAAGTACCCCCTCGGCGTCATGTGGGCCCTTCGGGAGCGGGGCATCAGCGTTCCCGGACTGGACCTGCTCCTGGACTCGAACGTGCCGCTCGGTGCTGGCCTGTCGTCGTCGCACGCCATCGAATGCGCCGTGGTCACCGCACTCAACGACCTTACGGACGCCGGTCTGGGGGCCGAGGACATGGTGCTGGCAACCCAGCGGGCGGAAAACGACTTCGTCGGAGCGCCCACGGGGATCATGGACCAGTCCGCGTCACTGCGCGGCTCCAAAGGCCACGCAGTCTTCCTGGACTGCCGGGACCAGAAGGCAAGCCTGGTTCCCTTCGAGACTGACCCGGCCGGGCTGGTACTCCTCGTGATCGACACGAAAGTCTCGCACTCCCACGCCGACGGCGGCTACGCCTCACGCCGGGCATCCTGTGAACTTGGCGCGGAAGTGCTGGGAGTGAAGGCACTGCGGGACGTGGAGGTGGCTGACCTTGAGGAGGCCAGCGGCCTGCTGGATGAGGTCACTTTCCGTCGCGTACGGCATGTGGTCACCGAGAATGACCGCGTCCTCCAAACCGTGGAGCTTCTGCGCGGCCCCGGCCCCAGCGCCATTGGTCCGCTGCTGGACGCCAGCCACGCCTCCATGCGCGACGATTTCGAGATCTCATGCCCCGAGCTGGATCTGGCCGTGGACACGGCCCGGGCCCGTGGGGCCATCGGCGCCCGCATGACCGGGGGCGGGTTCGGCGGAGCGGCCATTGCGCTGACCCCGGTGGATGCCGAGCAAAAGGTGCGGGACGCCGTCGCCAAGGCTTTTGCCGGCGCCGGCTTTGCGGCGCCGGATATCTTTACCGTCTCCCCTGCTGCCGGAGCGATGCGCGTCGCCTAGGCTCCCCAGCACCTATTGACGGCAACAGCGCCTTAACGACCGTGGGCCCCACCAGTCTGGTGGGGCCCACGGTTTTGTGGTTCACGACGGCGGAAGCGGCCGGTGTGCCTAGTCGTCGCCGCGCAGGATGGCCAGCAGTCGGATGATCTCCACGTACAGCCAGACCAGCGTAACGGTCAGGCCGAAGGCCGCCGTCCAGGAGAAGCGCTGCGGAGCACCGCTGCGGACACCGGCTTCGATGCTGGTGAAGTCCATGATCAGGGAGAAAGCGGCCAGGCCGATGGCAAAGACACCAACGAGGACACCAACGATGCCGCTTCGCAGGCCAAACGGTTCGTTAGTCACGCCGGTGAGCATCATGACGAGGTTGACCACGGAAAACAGGGCGTAGCCGGCGATCGCAATCATGAAGAAGCGCATGGCCTTGGGAGTGGCACGGACCTTGCCGCTCTTGAACAGCAGCAGCGTCACAGCGAACACAGAGAGCGTACCTACGACCGCCTGCAGGCCAACTCCCGGGTACTGGGTGTCCAGGATCCTGGTCAGACCGCCGAGGAACAGACCCTCCAGTGCTGCGTACGCAAGGATCAGCGCCGGCGACGGCTGCTTCTTGAAGGTGTTGACCAGGGCCAGCACGAAGCCGCCCAGGGCACCGACAATCATCAGCAGGGAAGCCAGCGGCAGCCCCACGGTGAGGGTGATGGCAGCGCCCACCAGCACCGCGCCGAGGCAGGCCGCAGTCTTCATGATGACGTCGTCAAACGTCATCCGTCCGGTGTCTGCGGGGCCGGCCGATGGCTGGCTGTACATCTGCCGCAACTGTTCATCGGTCATGCTCTGGGGCTGCGTGCCCCAGCCCTGCTGGCCGTACGGTGCCTGGCCGTAGGGCGCCTGGCCATAAGGCTGCTGGCCGTACGGAGCACCGTAAGGAGCCTGCGGGACAGGCGGTGCCTGGGTGGCTCCACGGAAACTCTTTCCGTTGAAGATCGGGTTGCCGCCAAGTGCCATTGCGGGATTCCTCCATGTGGGTGTGGGTGATGGATCTTTTCTTTACGCTACCAATTCCCACGTGGGGGCAGTCGTGAAAGTTCCCGGAGGGCCGGGTTGCAACCGAACCGTGACCGGATACGGCTGCTTCAGGCACCGGGCCCCGTCAGGAGGACTACCCCACCCCCAGGTAAGCCTCCTTGATCGACGGGTCTTCCAGCAGCTGTTTCCCGGTGCCGCTGTGCGTGATCTCCCCGGTTTCCAGCACGAAGGCGCGATGCGCCCCCGCCAGGGCCTGGTTGGCGTTCTGCTCCACCATCAGGACTGTGGTGCCCTGGTTGTTGATTTCCTTGATGATCTTGAAAATCTGGCGGATGAACTGCGGGGCCAGGCCCATGGACGGCTCGTCCAGCAGCAGCAGCTTGGGGTTGGACATCAGGGCCCGCCCGATGGCCAGCATCTGCTGCTCGCCGCCGGACATGGTGCCACCGTACTGCTTTTCCCGCTCCTTCAGCCGCGGAAACAGGTCGAAGACGCGGTCCAGGTCCTTCCCCACGCCACTTCTGTCCTTGCGCCCGAAGGTCCCCATGTCCAGGTTTTCCATCACGGTCATGCCGGGGAAGATACCGCGCCCTTCGGGGGCCTGGGAGATTCCATGGACCACCCGGATGTGCGCCTTCATCTTGGTGATGTCCTGGCCGGCGAAAGATACCTTGCCTTCCGAGCAGTTCAACAGCCCGGAGATGGTCCGCATGGTGGTGGTTTTGCCGGCACCGTTGGCGCCGATCAGCGCCACCACTTCACCTTCGTCCACCGTAAAGGAGATGTTCCGCAGGGCCTGGATGCGGCCGTAGTGAACGGAAACGTCCTTAAGTTCAAGCAACGTCATCTTCGGGCTCCCCTAGGTAGGCGGCAATAACACGCGGGTCTTCCCGGATCTCGCGCGGCAGTCCATCTGCGATCTTTTTCCCGAATTCCAGCACGACGATCCGGTCCGTCACGCCCATCACGAGCTTCATGTCGTGCTCAATCAGCAGCACGGTGTAGCCCTCATCCCTGATGGTGCGGATGAGCGCCATCAGCTCCTCCTTCTCGGCAGGATTGAATCCGGCCGCAGGCTCGTCGAGGCACAACACCTTGGGATCGGTGGCAAGGGCCCGGGCGATCTCAAGCCGGCGCTGGTAGCCGTACGGCAGTTGCCGGGACAGGACATGCGCGTGGCTGCCAATGCCTACGAAGTCCAGCAGGGCCATGCCCCGCTCGATGGCCGACTTCTCCTCCCTGATGTGGGTGGGGAGGCGCAGCAGCGCCCCGCCTACGCTGGTGCGGTGCCGCGCGTCCAGGCCCACCACCACGTTCTCGAGGGCGGTCATTTCGCCGAACAAGCGGATGTTCTGGAAGGTGCGCGACAGGCCCAGGCGGGTGATCTTGTGCTGCTTGATGCCGTTCAGCACCTGGCCCTCCAGCACCACCTTGCCGCTGGTGGGCTTGTAGACGCCGGTCATCGCATTGAAGCACGTGGTCTTGCCCGCGCCGTTAGGCCCAATGAGGCCCAGGATCTCGCCCCGCTTGATGTTGAAGCTGATGTTGTCCAGCGCCACGAGGCCACCGAACTTGATGGTGAGGTTCTGCACCTCAACGATGTTGTCGCCAACCTTGACCCCGATATCGCGGTCCGGGGCCACCTTCTCGGCAAGCTCCGGGGCAACTCCGGCCTCGGCCAGGGCTTCGATGTCGATCTCGGGCGCAACAGCGGCGGAACCGTCGGATCCCGGCTGCTCCTCCACGCTGCTGGAGCCGCCGTGCCTTTCCTCGGAACTCATGCTTCCGCTCCTCTCTGGCCGGCCGCATGTGCGCCGGGGCCGGCTGCTGGACTGTCCGTGTCCTTGGGTTCGGTGTCCTGGCGGCTGGTGACCTTGGTCAGCGCCGTCCTGCCGTAAGCGAGCAACCGCTGCCGGGCCGGGAGGAGCCCCTGGGACCGGAAGATCATGATCAGTACCAGGGCAATCCCGAAGATCAGGTACTTGTACTCCGCAATGGCCGTGAACCTCAGCGGGATATAGCTGACCAGTGCTCCGCCGAGGATAGCGCCCACCTTGTTGCCGGCTCCGCCGAGCACGACGGCGGCGAGGAACAGGATGGACGTGGTGACGTCGAACTTCTGGTTGTTGACGAAGCCCACCTGGCCGGCGAACAAGGCACCGGAAAGGCCGCCGATGGCAGCGCCAATGGCGAAGGCCCACACCTTGTATTTGAAGGTGGGAACGCCCATGATCTCTGCGGCGTCCTCGTCCTCGCGGATGGCGATCCAGGCGCGGCCAACCCGGCTGCGCTCCAGGTTGCCTACCAGGAGGGTGACGATGATGATGATGGTCAGTGTCAGCCAGTACCAGGGCACGCCGTTCGAGTTGGAGAAGATGGGCGTTCCGTCAGCCTCGGTACCGGGCGGGTGGCCGACGTTCTGGAAGCCCACCTGGCCTTTCATGGCCGGGATAATGGTGGCCAGGATGCGGACGATTTCACCGAACCCGAGCGTCACGATGGCGAGGTAGTCACCCCTGAGGCGCAGGGTAGGCACGCCCAGCACCACGCCGAAGAACATGGTGACCGCCATGGCCACCGGAATGGTCCACAGGTACGGGATGTGCAGGAAGGGCGAGTCCGGACTGGTCAGCATCGCTGCGCAGTAGGAGCCCACCGCGAAGAAGGCGACGTATCCCAGGTCCAGCAGTCCGGCGTACCCCACCACCACGTTGAGGCCGACGGCGATAAGTGCGAACCGGGCCATGTCGAAGCACGCCAAGGCGAAGTTGTTGCCGGGCTCGGTGGTGATGATGGGCGGGTTCATCAGCGGGAGCAGGTAGGCCAGCACGACGACGATAATCAGGAACGCCCACTGCTGTTGACGGGACAATGCGTGCCACCGGTCGGAGAAGTACCCGGGCTTGCGTTTGCCCCGCTGGCGGAGGTCGCTCTTTCCTGCGGCTTTCGAGGATGCTTCGCGTTCCTCTGCTGCCTGGTCGGCGGCCGCTGTCTGAAGCGGTGTGGGGCCGTCCGTCATACTCATGCTTTGCTCCTTCCAAGGGAGGTTCCCAGGATGCCTTCGGGCCGCAGCAGCAGCACGAGCACCAGCACCACGAACGCCACGACGTCGGTCCACTGCGAGTTGCCCAGCAGGATCTGGCCGTAGTTGCCGATCAGGCCGAGCAGCAGGCCGCCGAGGAGGGCCCCGCGGACGTTGCCGATGCCGCCGAGCACTGCGGCTGCAAACGCCTTGATACCCAGGACGAAGCCGCCGCTGTACTGGACACCGGACGGAATTTTCATTACGTAGAACAAGGCGGCGGCTCCTGCGAGCAGGCCTCCGATGATGAAGGTGGTAATAATGATGCGCTCTTTGTTGACGCCCATCAATGTTGCGGTGTCAGGATCCTGGGCAACGGCCCGGATGCCGCGGCCGGTGCGGGACTTGCTGATGAACCTGTCGATGCCCACCATCATGATCACCGCGGCGATGATGATCACAAGCTGTTGGGAATCGACGATGGTGCCGAAGACGTCGAAGATGGGAGTGGGCCGGAACATGGTCAGTGCCAGCTCGGGGCTGGGACCACGCCACAGGTAGATCAAGTACTGGATGGTGAAGGAAGCACCAATGGCGGTAATCAGGAAGACCAGGCGGGGGGCGTTCCGTTGCCGAAGGGGTTTGTACGCGATGCGTTCCAGCAGGAAGGCTGTGACGGCCGAGGCAACCATGGCCAGGACCAGCGCCAGCAGCAGGTTCAGGATGATGGCCCAAATGTCGAGCCGGGGAACCGAGGGGCCGAACCCCAGGCTGCTGAGGGTGAAGAAGACTGCGTAGCAGCCCACGATGAACACTTCCGAGTGGGCGAAGTTGATCAGGTTCAGAACGCCGTAGACCAAGGTGTAACCCAGCGCAACGAGCGCGTAGATGGCCCCGAACGTGAGCCCGTCAAAGGTGGCGCTCCAGAAGTTCTGGGCCAGGGACGGTATGTCGAAGGTGATCCAGTCGTTTTCAGTCGGCAGTAGTGGGACAAGAGAGGGAAGCATGGGAACATCCTGATCCAGTTGCACGCGGCTTTGTGGGCCCGGCCGTGGGACTTGTGTCTATTGGCGTAACTTGGTTCTGGGCTGCTGCCAAGCGAAGAAAAGGCTGTGGGGGCCTGCTGATGCTGGCCCCCACAGCCATTGTCTTTCGCCGGGCTGCTACTCCCCGATGGGGCCGATGGGAACGATCTTCCCGTTTTCCACCTTGTAGCCGTACACGGCCGGAGCCTGGAGCTCGCCCTTGGCATCCCACTTGTAGTGCTTGCTCAGGCCGGCCTTGTCGTAGGACTTGACCCAGGCCAGCAGGTCCGGACGGCTCTGCTTGCCTGCGTCGATGCCAGACAGGAGGACGGTTGCGGCGTCGTAGCCCTCAATGGAGTACGTACCGGGTTCTGCGCCCTTGGCGCTGTCCTTGTATGCCGACGCAAAGTCGGGAATCAGTTCACCCGGGATGCAGGGGCAAGTGAAGTAGGCGTTGTTGGAGGCGTCGCCTGCCTGCTTGATGAACTGGTCGTCTTTGACGCCGTCGGGCGCCACGAACGTTCCGGTGAAGCCCTTGCCTACCAGCTGCTGGTCGAAGGGCGCGCCCTCGGCATAGTAGCCGGCGTAGAAAACGGCGTCGGCCTTGGCATTCATGATCTTGGAGATGACTGCCGAGAAGTCCTTCTGGCCGGTGGTTACCTTTTCTGTTCCGGCCAGGGCGCTGCCCAGCCCGGCCGAGGTGGAGGTTCCCAGGCCGATGCCGTAGTCGGAGTCATCCTGGACGAGGTATATCTTCTTGGCGCCGAGCTTGCCGGTGAGGAACTTGGCGGCCGCCGGGCCCTGGACGGCGTCGTTGCCGAGGCCCCGGAAGAAGGTGGTCCACCCATTCCCCGTCAGGCCCGGGTTGGTAGCCGACGGCGTGATGTGTACCAGGCCCTTTTGCTCGAAGATGTTGCCTGTGGCTTTGGATTCACCCGAGAACGGGAGGCCGATCACACCCAGAATGTTCGGCTCGCTCACCAGCTGGGTGACGGGGCCGGTGGCCTTGTTCGGGTCGCCTTCGGTGTCGAACTTCTTGAACTGGACCTGGCAGCCCGGGTTGGCCTTGTTGTGCTGGTCGATGGCCAGCTGGATGCCGTTGAAGATATTGACGCCGAGCTGGGCGTTGGGCCCGGTCTGTGCACCGGCGTAGGCCAGCGTGGTGGTGGCCGGGCAGGTTGCCTTGCCGTCGCCGGCTGGCATGACAGCGCCGGAGGGGACGTCCACTTTCGAAATGGCGGGGATGTTCACTTTGTTGGACGAGCCTGAGCTCTCGGAGTTGCTGGGGCCCGCTTGGTTGGCGCAGGCGGACAGCAGCATGCTGAACGTGGCTGCCGCTGCCAACGAAGTGAGGACTTTCTTTCGGTACATTAATCTGCCTTCCGAAACAGGACCGTGCGATGCGGGTGCGGAACGGGCGCGGTGGCGCCCGGAGCGGGACCAGGTATTCCTGATTTAGGTTCAAGCTAGTGCATAGAGGCCAGCGAAACTAAGTGACTGAGGTCACAGCCTTATAACAGTAGTTTCCTGTGGGGCATTAAACGCGGAAAGCCGCCTGCTGGGCTGGCGGCTTTCGGCGGTCCGGTATGGCTAGCGTCATGGAGGGACAGTCTGTACCCCAGGTGGGACTCGAACCCACAACACGCGGATTTTAAGTCCGCTGCCTCTGCCAATTGGGCTACTGGGGCGCCGGGACAATGGTATCCCGTCATGGGCGGGTGAAAGCGCCCGCGAATCGGAAGGTGCCTTGGATGTCGCGGGACAATGCGTTCAGCGGCAGCAGCTGGAAATGCGCTCCCCATGCATCCTCCGGCGGGAGGACCCCCACGGTCCGGGCTGGAACAAAACCGAAGCGGGGGTAATACAGCGTGCTGCCCAGCAGGGCGATGCCGCTCTCCCCCGCCGCGTTGGCCCGCGCAATCGACTCCTGCATCAGCGCTGAACCGATCCCGCGGCGTTGCAGCCGCGGAAGGACGCCGAGAGGCCCCAGGCCCAGAACACGGTGGCTGCCCACCCATCCCCTTGTGCTGATGACGTGGCCAACAATTTCATGGCCCAGAAGGCCCACCACGCTCAGGGCGGGAATGTAGTCCTTGCTGTCGAAGAGCCGCCGGAGGACCTCAACCTCAAAAGGCTCCCCCTCGACGCGCAGTCCAGTGGCCGGGGAAACAGCGAAAGCCTGTGCTGTCAGGGCGAGGATTGCGGTCCGGTCGGCGGGAAGCTCCTCCCGGAGGACAAGGCCGGCGGGGGCGGTTGGCTCTTCACGGCTCACCCGGCCAGTGTAAGGGACCCGCACAGCGGGGTGGACCGGTATTGCCCGGAAACGCCGACGGCGGCCGGCCCCGCAAAGGGGACGGCCGCCGTCGGGCGCTGTAAAAGCGGTGGAACGAACCCGCTACTTGGCGTTGGCCGCCACCGTTTCCTTGGGAGCGGTGGGGGCCGTTGAACCGGAGCCGCCGGCCGGAACGGCTGCGGGTGCAGCCGCGGGCTTCGGGGCGGGGGTGGCTGCTGACACGAACGCGCCGCGCGGGTTGTCCAGGTCCACCAGCTGGGTTGTGTCGCGGCCGGCGAAGAAGCCGATGATCCAGTTCAGGATGACGCGGAACTTGCGCTCAAACGTCGGCATGGCCATGCCGTGGTAGCCGCGGTGGGCCAGCCAGGCCAGTCCGCCCTTGAGCCCGATCCGGCCAAGGAGGTTGATGTTGGCAACACCCTTCCATTCGCCAAAGCCGGCCACGGCACCGAGGTTCTTGTGCTTGTAGTCCGCCAGCGGCTTGTCCCAGCGCGAGGCCCACAGGTTCTTGGCGAGGCGCTTGGCCTGGCGCAGGGCGTGCTGGGCGTTGGGGACGCAGGTACCGTCCGGCAGGCCCTTGCCGGTGAGGTCCGGAACAGCGGCGATGTCGCCGGCTGCCCAGGCGTTCTCCACGATGCCTTCATCGCCGGCAATGCGCAGGTCCGGCAGGACGCGGACCCGGCCGCGCGGCTCGAGCGGGAAGTCGGTGGAGCGGACCATCGGGTTGGCCTGCACGCCGGCCGTCCACACCAGGGTGTCCGCCTCGAATTCCTGGGCGGGGGTCTTGTCCGGAAGGTTGATGAGCTTCAGGGTGCCTTCCGCGCTGTCCAGCGAGGTGTTCAGGAGGACCTCGATGCCGCGGCTGCGCAGGTGCTCAACCACCCAGTCGGCCTGCTTGGCGGTGACCTCGGGCATGATGCGGCCCATGGCTTCGACCAGGACGAAGCGGACTTCCTCCTGCTTGATGCGCGGGTTGTTGCGCACGGCAGCGCGGGCGAGGTCTTCCATCTCGGTGATGCACTCGATGCCGGCAAAGCCGCCGCCGACCACCACGAAGGTGAGGGCCCTGGCGCGGGCTGCAGGGTCCGTCATGGTGGAGGCAACCTCGATGCGCTCCAGCAGCTTGTTGCGCAGGGCAACGGCTTCCTCGATGGTCTTCAGGCCGATGCCCTTGTCCGCCAGGCCCTTGATGGGGAACGTACGGGTGATGGCGCCTGCTGCGAGCACGACATCGAAGTAGGGAACCTCAAAGTTCTCGCCGCCATCGGCGGGGGCCACCACAGCCGTCCGGTTGACGTGGTCGATCGAGGTAACGCGGCCCTGGATCAGTTCGGTCTGCTTGAGGTGCTGGCGGTGGGAAACCACCGCGTGGCGGGCTTCAATGTTGCCGCCGGCCACCTCGGGGAGGAAGGGCTGGTAGGTCATGTAGGGCAGTGGATCAACGACGGTGACGATGCCACCGGCCTTCGCGATCTTCTTCTGCAGTTTCAGTGCTACGTACAGGCCGACGTAGCCGCCGCCGACGACGAGTACCCTGGGACGGTCCTGGAGCTGTGGGGTGGTTGCCATAGTTTAAGGATAGCGCAGTTTGTGAAAATCTTCACTAACTTGGCCGGCGGTCCGTAACGTGCGTATGACTGCGCAAGTTCACCCGTTCCATCACGCCGGTATCTGGCTCCTCCCCCGCAAGGGCAGGGTTGCGGGCAGCCCGCCGGAGCTGGACGGCAGCTGCCGCGATGATCGCCACGAACAGGACAGCAAACCCGATCACGACGGCGGCGCCAATGGCGCTGTCCCGCTGCGAGGGCGCCTTGGCTGCGGGAACGGTGGCCTCGGGCAGCGTGGGTGCCGCGCTGGGCACCGGGGCGGCGGCGGTGGGCGCCGGTGTTGCGGGAGCAGGGTTGCCGCGCCGGTGCACGCGGATCCACTCGGCGATGGTGCCCAACGGGTTGACTGAGGCCTCGGGGACGTCGGCCTTGAGCGCAGCCTCGGCATTAAGGATGCCGTAGCCGTACAGCGGGTCCTTGCCCGGAGCGCCGGCGTCCTTTGCCGTGGAAACAATCCTGTTGATCACCTGCTCGGCGCTCATGCCCGGCCACTTGGACCGGATCAGGGCGGCGACGCCGGCGACGATGGGGGTGGAGCCGGATGTTCCGGCCCACTCCGCGTAGCTCCCGCCCGGCAGCCCGCCCAGGAGGTCCTCGGCCGGGGCAGCCACACCGATGCTGATGCCCTGCGAAGAAGCGTCCACGCTCGCAAGATTCTTGCGGTCCAGGCCGGCGACGGTGAGGACGCCTGGAATGGTGGCGGGGGCACCGACCTGGGTGTTGCCGCCCACCCTGTTGCCGGCCGCGGCAACGATGACCACGTCCTTTTGTTCTGCGTACAGGAAGGCGGCGTCCCAGCTCTGCGGCCACTGGGGTGTTGTGCTGCCGAGCGAAATGTTGATCACCTTGGCGCCGTTGTCCACGGCCCAGCGGACCGCCTCCGGAATCTGGTCCTGGTCGCTCTTACCCGAGGGGTTGGCCGAGCCCAGCCAGGTGGAGACGGACAGCAGCTGGGCTTCCGGCGCGACGCCCATGATGCCGTCCGGCGGAGTGCCCGCCGGCCCGGGACTGGGGCTGGGGCTCGCACTGGCGGGCTGGTGTCCGCGGCCTGCCAGCATGGTGGCCACCAGGGTGCCGTGTTCGGGCTTGGAACCAACGCTCTTCTGCCCGTCCGGCTGGCCTGAGCCCGAGGCGTCGTAACCGCCCACGACGGCGCCCTTGAGGTCCGGGTGCTGGGCATCGATGCCGCTGTCGATGACGGCCACCTTGACGCCGGCACCCTTTGACACTTCCCAGGCCTTGGTAACACCGGAGTCTGCCAGCCAGTATTCTTTGTCGCGCCATTCGTCAGCGCTTGCGGCGGGTGCCGTAAAGAGGCCGGCGCACAGGCAGCACGCTGCCAGGAGAAGGGCCACTGCGGCGGCTGCCGCCCGGGGCCCAAGCGGAGTGGTAGCTGGGATGGAGTGCATGGGTTTAACCAATGCTCAGCGCGATGCCGTCGAGGATGTCGTGCTCGCTTGCGGTGGCCGCGGTAATCCTCCCGCCGGTCAGCTCCCCCATCCGTTCCAGGATGCGGCGCCACACCAGCCCCCCTGCACCGATGACGTCCACGCGTCCGGGGTGCATGTACGGCAGCGCAGCACGGCGCGCCCGGGTCATGCCCAGCAGGTCGGTGGCGGCGGCACGCACTTCCCCGATGGGCAGTTCAGCGCCGTGGATGGCGTCCGGCGAGTATTCCGGCAGGCGGAGCGCATGCGCGGTGATGGTGGTGACGGATCCGGCAACGCCGACGACGGCGGTAGCGCGTTCCAGGGGCACGTCGCGTCCGGCGCGGGCAATGGCAGCGTCCACGTCAGCTTCCGCGGCGGCGATCTGTCCGGCGGTGGGCGGATCGTCGCGCAAGTGCCGTTCGGTCAGGCGGACACAGCCGATGTCCACGGACTTTGCTGCGGTCACCCCGTCGGCGGTACCGAGGACGAACTCGGTGCTTCCCCCGCCGAGGTCCACCACCAGCACCTGGTGGCCGTCGAGGATGGGCAGGACGCTGCTGGCACCGGCAAAGGACAGTGCCGCTTCCTCGTCCCCGGAGATGACCTCCGGTTCCACTCCCAGCAGGTCCCGGATGCCTTCCACGAAGACGTCGCGGTTGCGGGCATCGCGGCTTGCGGAGGTGGCCACGAAGCGGATCCGCTCCGCGCCGTGCTCCTTGATCAGCCGGGCGTAGTCGGCAGTTGCGGCAAAGGTCCGTTCCAGCGCCTCCGGAGCCAGTTCACCCGTAGCATCCACGCCCTGGCCCAGCCGGACCACGCGCATCTCCCGGACGACGTCGGTAAGGGCCGTGCTGCCGTTGGTGCGGTGGATGTCCGCGATCAGGAGCCGGATGGAGTTGGTGCCGCAGTCGATGGCGGCCACCCGGGTCATTTGGCGGCCTCTGTGGCGCCGTCGGACTTCCGCACGGGGGCAGGGCGTCCGACAAGATCGGGCAGGCCCTGCGGTCCGTGGCGGCTGAGGTCCCTGGAGGGTGCCTCGCCGGTGGTGTCCCAGGCGCCGTCGCAGTAGCACCTGTCCGCAGTCCACCATTCGCTGATCATTCCGAGCGCCCGGTCACCCAGGGGATTGACGCCACTGCCTGCCGCCAGGGAATGGCCCACGAGGACGTGCAGGCATTTCACGCGGGTGGGCATCCCGCCGGCCGAGACGCCGTCGATTTCAGGCACCGGGCCGATACCGGAACGCTGACCGATGGCAGCACGGGCGGCCAGGTACTCCTCGTGGGCTGCCCGGTATGCAGCGGCGAGCCCGGCGTCACCCGCCAGTTCGTCGTTCATGCTGTTCATGACGCCTGCCGCTTCGAGCCTGGAAACCGCGGAAGTGATTACCGGGTGCGTCAGGTAGAAGGTGGTGGGAAACGGGGTGCCGTTGCTGAGGCGGGGGGCGGTGGCGGCTACCAGCGGGTTTCCACAGACGCAGCGCGCCGGAATCTCCACGACGTCGCGGACGGGACGTCCCAGCTGCCTGCTCAGTACTTCAAGGTCGTGTGCGTTCGGTTGGCGGGATTCGTCCCGGGCGGCTGCCGTGTTGTGTTCCACTGTCGCGGGCCGTCCTTCCTGTGCGGTTCAGTCTGTGGCCGCGCGCCTGATGGACTCCCACAGGGAATCCACCCACGGCAGATCGGCGGGGTCTTGTGCTGCTGCGCCGGCGGGGCTACTGCTTTCTCCGGCCGGCTCATCGCTGCCAAAAACCCAGTAGCCGGTTTCGCCCGGCATAACCATGTTAATGCGGTCGCGGGCCTGCTGTTTGACGTAGTTGGGATCCTGCCAGCGTGAAACCTGCTGGCGGAGGACATCACCTTCGGCCTGACGTGCGGCGATGTCGGCGTTCAGCGCGTCGATTTCAGCCTTCTTGTCGAAGAAGATCTTCACCGTGGGCGCCAGCATGATGGTGATGGCGACCATCACCACGGCCAGCGCCAGCATGCGGCCGGAGAACGCCTTGGCGGGGACCGGGTGCTGTTCCCCATCACCGGCCGGGACGTCCTTTCCGTCAGCGGAACTGATCCCTTTGCCTGCGGCGGCTGGCTTGGGCTTCTGTGCCTGCCCCTTCTTTCCGGCGGAATGGCCGGCAGTTCCACGCCCGTGGCCGCCGCTCAAAGGTGCAGACTCCGTCGTGGCCGCGCCCTTGGCCGGCCGGAAGTCCGCCCGGATGACCTCGGCACCGCCTGAGGATCCGTCGTCGGCCGTTTCCCTGGCCGGACGGGCGGGGGCAACCTTGGGGACTTTGGGGCGGCGGGTAGCCATGACACTCCTGAAACGCAGCCCGCCTGGGCCGCCACTATCTGTGCTGGACGAACACTGCTGGACCAAATGCTGCTGGAAACAACAGCGGTGGCCATGGTCTTTCAACCATAGCCACCGCGGCTGCGTTTAGGCGGTTACTAGCCCTTGAAACGCGGGAACGCGCTGCGTCCGGCGTAGCGGGCGGCGTCGTCCAGTTCCTCTTCGATGCGCAGGAGCTGGTTGTACTTGGCAACACGCTCGGAGCGGGCCGGTGCGCCAGTCTTGATCTGGCCGGCGTTGGTGGCTACCGCGATGTCGGCGATGGTGGTGTCCTCGGTTTCGCCGGAGCGGTGCGAGGTGATGGTGGTGTAGCCGGCGCGCTGGGCCAGGCTGACGGCGTCGAGGGTCTCGGTCAGGGAACCGATCTGGTTGACCTTGACCAGCAGGGAGTTGGCGGTCCTGGTGTCGATGCCGCGCTGCAGGATGGAGGGGTTGGTGACGAAGAGGTCGTCACCGACCAGCTGGACCTTGTCGCCGATCGCGTCGGTGAGGGTCTTCCAGCCTTCCCAGTCGTTCTCATCCAACGGGTCCTCGATGGAGACCAGCGGGTAGTCGGCGACGAGTTCGGCGTAGTAGGCGCTCATCTCGCTGGCGGAGAGGGACTTGCCCTCGAACTGGTAGGCGCCGTCCTTGAAGAACTCGGAGGATGCGACGTCCAGGGCCAGGGCGATGTCCTTGCCCGGGGTGTAGCCGGCGTTCTTGATGGCTTCCTGGATCAGGTCCAGTGCAGCACGGTTGGACGGCAGGTTCGGGGCGAAGCCGCCCTCATCGCCCAGGCCGGTGGACAGCCCCTTGGCCTGCAGGACGGACTTGAGGTTGTGGTAGACCTCAACACCCCAGCGCAGGCCCTCGGAGAAGGTCTCGGCGCCGATCGGGGCGATCATGAATTCCTGGATGTCGACGTCGGAGTCGGCGTGGGAGCCGCCGTTGAGAATGTTCATCAGCGGCACGGGCAGGACGTGCGCGTTCGGGCCGCCCAGGTACTTGTAGAGCGGCAGGTCAGCGGAGGCTGCGGCTGCGTTGGCGACTGCCAGGGAGACGCCCAGGATGGCGTTGGCGCCGAGCTTGCCCTTGTTGGGGGTGCCGTCCAGGTCCAGCATGGCCTGGTCGATGCTGCGCTGGTCAGTGGCGTCGAAGCCGGTCAGGGCGGGGGCGATCTGGTCGATCACGGCGTCGACGGCCTTCTGCACGCCCTTGCCGAGGTAGCGGCCCTTGTCGCCGTCGCGCAGTTCGACGGCCTCGTGCTCACCGGTGGAAGCGCCGGAGGGAACCGCCGCGCGGCCGATCTGGCCGTCCGAAAGCAGGACTTCAACTTCGACGGTGGGGTTGCCGCGGGAATCGAGGATCTCGCGGGCGTGGATGGCATCGATAAGCGCCATGAATTTGCTCCTTATGGGCGATTAACGGGGGAATCAGGCAGAAAACTCGACGTACTCGTCAGGGACCAGCGTAGTCGAGAGTGCTCCGGGTTACTCAAACCGGTCAGGGCCGGGACGTCATGATGCTGCCGGGTCGCCTTGGTAGCGGCGGACCGCGGCACGCAGGGCGCGCTCGGCGTCCATGCCGCCGTCCCGGGCGGAACGCACGACGGCGAGCAGCAGGGTTCCGAGCTCCTCCTCGCTTTCGGGGACGGGAACCCCCTCGGGGAGCCCCAGGCCCGCGCGGGCTGCCCGGTCCAGCGATTTGTGGGCCTTGGCCAGGGCCGGGAGTGCCTCCGGGATTCCTTCAAAGGCGCTGCGCCGCTCCGGGCGTTCTGACCGCTTGACCGCATCCCACTTCTGTTCGATCTGCTCCACTGTTGCGGGAAAGCTGTCCCGCAGGGAACCGTCAGGCCTGAAGACGTGGGGGTTGCGGCGGATCATCTTGGCATCCAGGCCGCGCGCCACGTCGTCGAACTTGAAGGCTCCACGCTCCTCGGCGAGCCGGGCATGGAGCACCACCTGGAGCAGGACGTCACCCAGCTCGCCCCGGAGCTCGGCGTCGGGGTGGCCCTCCTCGATCGTTTCGGCCACCTCGTACGCTTCTTCGAGGAGGTATTCCACCAGCGAAGCGTGCGTCAGGGCAGCCATCCAGGGGCAGTGCTCACGCAGCTGGGCTATCCGGCCCAGCAGCTCGCCTGTAGCGGAACTGCCGGGGGCGGAATTATGGTCAGCCAAGGTTGGCGTAGGCGTCGTTGATGTATTCCACCAGCGCTTCCTTTTCCTCCAGGGGCAGGAAGGATGCCTCGGCGGCGTTGAGGGTCAGCTCCAGCAGGTCGTCGAGGTCGTAGTCGAACGTTTCCACCAGCAGGTTGAACTCATCGGTCAGGGTGACGCCGCTCATCAGCCGGTTGTCCGTGTTGATGGTGACGTTGAAACCCAGCTGGTAGAGCATGTCCAGCGGGTGGTTTTCGATGCCCTCGCCGAATGCCGCGATTGCTCCGGTCTGGAGGTTTGAGGAGGGGCAGATTTCCAGGGCGATGCCGCGGTCGCGGATCCAGCTGGAGAGGTCGCCCAGGGTGACCAGGCCCACAGTGTCTCCGGCCGCCTCATCGTCGTCGAATTCCACCATGATGTCCTCGGCGATCCGGACGCCGTGTCCCAGCCGCAGGGCACGGCCATCCACCAGCGCGGACTGGATGCTGTCCAGTCCGGCCGCTTCGCCGGCGTGCACCGTGGCGGGGAAATTGTGTTGGGCAAGGTAGGTGAAGGCCTCCTTGAAGCGGCTGGGCAGGAAGCCGTCCTCGGCCCCCGCGATGTCAAAGCCAACTGCACCCCGATTGCGGTGGCGGACTGCCAGTTCGGCGATTTCCTGGCCGCGGTCGGCGTGCCGCATGGCGGTGATCAGCTGGCCCACCTGGATCTCGCGGCCGCTGTCGGACACAGCTTCGACGCCCGCTTCCAGCCCGTCCTGTACTGCTTCCACGGCTTCATCGAGGCTGAGGCCGTTCTGGAGGTGCTGCTCGGGCGCCCAACGGACTTCGCCATACACCACGCCGTCGTCGGCGAGGTCCTCCACGAACTCCTTCGCCACCCGGAACAGGCCTTCGTAGGTCTGCATGACGGCCACGGTGTGGTCGAACGTCTCCAGGTAGCGGACCAGCGATCCGGAGTCGGCCGATTCGCGGAACCACTCCCCCAGGGCCACCGGATCCGTCGAGGGAAGCGTGTGGCCTACGGCCTCCGCCAGTTCGATGATGGTGGCCGGACGGAGTCCTCCGTCGAGGTGGTCGTGAAGGGAAACCTTGGGCAGGTTTTTCAGGTCAAAATCGATGGCAGGGGCAGCGTCAACAATGGGCTCAGTCACGTTCCCACCTTAGGGTGGGGCGGGGTTCAAAGCCAGCCGCTACTTGGCCGCGGGACCGGCCTCCGCCGAAGGCACCACGAGGGCCTGGGTGCCGGGCCGCCCCTCATGGCCGGCGCCGGGGGATTCCTCGCTCCACCCCTCCGCGTCAGGTGTGTCGTTCCGGCCCAGCCGTTTGTGCCACCAGCGCAGCAGGTGGTCGATGACGATGCCCAGGACTATGGCGAACACGACCGCGATGCCCGCACTCAGGAGCGGATTGTGGTGCAGCCAGGGGAACGAGCTGGCCAGCAGGCCGATGCCAAGGGAATACCCCACCCAGGTGACACAGGCGAAGGCGTCGAAGACGAAGAACCTGCGGTGGGAGAAACCGGTGCTGCCGGCGACGTAGTTGACCGCCACCCTGCCCCAGGGGATGTACCGGGCCGTGAAGATCAGTACCGCGCCGCGCTTTTCAAGCTCGTAGCGGGCCCAGGCGAAGACTTTCCGTACCTTGGGCCGGCGCATCCATCCCCAGCGGTCCAGGCCGATCCTGCGGCCCAGCATGTAGGCCATGTTGTCACCGCAGATGGCGCCGATCAGGGCAGTGAGGCCGAGGATCCAGAGGTTGGGTTGGCCGCTGTGCAGGGAGAACGCCGCCAACGCCACGATGAGGGTCTCGCTGGGGACCACCATGGCGAAGCCGTCCACGAAGAAGAACACCAGCAGGACGGGGTAAATCCACCACTGGCCCGCTGCATGGAGCACGGCCTCATTAATAAACTCCACGCGGTGTTGCTCCTGTATAAAAATGACACAGCCAAAGTGCCGCAGCCAAAGCGGAAATCGTTCCTAAGTGTCCCACGCGGGGGGCGCAGTCCGCTACGCCCCGCTGCCCGGAATTACCCCTTAAACGCGCTGGTCAGGCGCCTGGTTCCCGGATTCGTTCCACAACATTCGGTTTGCCGCGGAACTTGTTGATCACCAGGTCCACCACGACGCCCAGCGCCACCGCACAGACTATGGCGATTGCCGCCCCCAGGGCGTGGTTGTCCTCGAACCACTGGCCGAAGAAGAGCCCGATCGCCACCGAGTACCCGGCCCACAGGCAGGCCGAGAGGATCGTCAGGCCCACGAACCGCAAATGCGGATAGTGGGTGGCTCCTGCGGTCAGGTTGACCGCCACCCGGCCGATCGGGACAAAGCGGGCCACCAGGATCAGCGACGCCGGCCGCTTCCGCAGTTCGCTGCCCGCCCAGCGGAACGCGCTTTGCATGCGCGGGCCGCGCATCCAGGCCCAGCGCGTGGTACCCACGCGACGCCCCAGCAGGTAGGCGATATTGTCGCCGGAGAAGGCACCCGCTGCCGCCACGAGGGCCAGGAGCAGGGGGTTGGGAACATCGGCGGTGGCGGCTACGGCCGCGAGGCCCACCACCACGGATTCGCTGGGGACAGGGGGGAAGAAGCCGTCAATGACGCAGCAGGCCAGTACCAGGACCAGCACCCAGGGCTGTCCGGCCGCGGCGAGGATGAAGTCATTGATGGCCTGCATTGGTCCCTATGCTATGCGGTCGATGATGAGCTGCTGGGCGGGCCGCGAACCTTCCGGGGCGATGACGACGGCGTGTTCCAGGGCTTCCCTGGCACGGGCAAACCGCTCCGGAGTGTCCGTGAGCAGGGTCATCAGGGGCTCCCCTGCCCGCACGGTGGCACCCGGCTTGGCATGCATGCGTACTCCGGCCCCCGCCTGGACGGCGTCCTCCTTGCGGGCCCGGCCGGCGCCCAACCGCCAGGCAGCCACCCCGACGGCGAGCGCGTCGAGTTCAACCAGCACACCGTCCGCCGGGGCGTACACCACGTCGGATTCCCTGGCCACCGGCAGCGCGGCCCGGGGGTCACCGCCCTGGGCCTCGATCATCCGGTTCCACACGTCCATGGCCCGGCCGTCCTTGAGTGCCGCGGCGGGGTCGGCGTCGTGCACTCCTGCGCAGGCGAGCATCTCCTCGGCGAGCCGGACGGTCAACTCCACGACGTCGTCAGGGCCGCCGCCCGCCAGCACCTCGACGGATTCCTCCACCTCGATGGCGTTGCCGGCCGTGAGGCCAAGCGGGGTGTTCATGTTGGTCAACAGCGCAACGGTGTTGACCCCCGCGTCCCTTCCGAGGGCCACCATGGTCTCGGCGAGCTCCCTGGCCCTGGCTTCATCCTTCATGAACGCGCCGGTGCCCACCTTGACGTCCAGGACCAGCGAACCGGTGCCCTCGGCGATCTTCTTGCTCATGATGGACGACGCGATCAGCGGTATCGCTTCCACCGTGCCGGTGACGTCGCGCAGGGCGTAGAGCTTCTTATCTGCGGGGGCCAGCCCGGCGCCCGCAGCGCAAATAACGGCGCCCACGTCCTGGAGCTGGGCCAGGATCTCATCGTTGCTGAGGTTTGCCCGCCATCCCGGAATGGATTCGAGCTTGTCCAGGGTGCCACCGGTGTGCCCCAACCCGCGGCCTGACAGCTGGGGAACGGCGACGCCGAACACCGCGACAAGCGGCGCCAGGGGCAGGGTGATCTTGTCCCCCACCCCGCCCGTTGAATGCTTGTCCGTGGTGTACTTCAGGCCGCCGTCGGGACGCCGGAGGCTGGAGAAATCCATCCGTTCGCCGGATGCGATCATGGCTGCCGTCCAGCGGGCAATTTCGGCGCGGTCCATGCCGTTGAGCAGGATGGCCATGTTCAGGGCCGCCATCTGCTCATCGGCGATGGCTCCACGGGTGTAGGCGTCGATCGTCCAGTCGATCTGTTCGGGGCTCAGCGTTCCCTTGTCCCGCTTGGTGCGGATGATGTCAACGGCGTCGAACGCCTCGGCCGTGTTGTTCGCAACGCGGTTATCTGTCACCGGGTCTCCTCCAGGTGTTCGGGACCAAAGGCGTCAGGCAGCACCTGGTCCATGGTCTTGATGCCTTGGGTGGTCATGACCTGCATGTTCGGGGCCCGGAATTCGTACAGCAGCTGGCGGCACCGGCCGCAGGGCATGAGGACATTCCCTGCCCCGTCAACGCAGTAGAAGGCGCGCAGCAGCCCGCCTCCGGTCATGTGCAGGTTCCCCACCAGGGCGCATTCCGCGCAGAGGGTCAGCCCGTAGCTGGCGTTCTCCACGTTGCAGCCGCTGACAATCCGGCCGTCCCCGGTCAGGGCGGCAGCCCCCACCGGGAACTTTGAGTACGGGGCATAGGCATTCTTCATGGCGGCGACGGCGGCTGCCTCCAGGGCTGCCCAGTCCACGGCCTGTGCGTTGTCCATGGCCGTCATCCCTTGACGTACGGGATGCCGCTGGCGGCGGGCCCCCTTGACCTGCCCACCAGGCCGGCGACGGCGAGGACGGTCACCAGGTAGGGCAGCATGGCCATGAACTGGCTGGGCACGGGGGTGCCGATGATGGTCACGATGCTCTGCAGGTTGTCCGCGAACCCGAACAGGAGTGCCGCGAAGAAGGCGCCCACCGGGTTCCAGCGGCCGAAGATGAGGGCGGCCAGGGCGATGAACCCGCGGCCACCGGAAATCTCCTTCGTGAAGCTGTCGATGGCCACCAGGGTGAAGAAGGAGCCGCCAATGCCGGCAATGGCACCACCCAGGGTCACGTTCCAGAACCGGGTGGCGTTGACGTTGATGCCCAGGGTGTCCGCCGCCTGCGGGTGCTCCCCCACCGCGCGGACGCGCAGGCCCCACCTGGTCTTGAAGAGGCCCACCCAGACCACCGCAACGGCCACATACATGAGGTATCCCACCAGCGACTGCCGGAACAGGATGGGCCCGATGATCGGGATGCTGGAGAGGACTGGAATGTCGATGACGTCCAGGCCGGGCGGCGAGTTGAACTGGGCTTTGTTGGCCTGCATCACGGTGCTGAACAGGAAGCCCGTCACGCCGGAGACCAGCACGTTCAGGACGACGCCGACAATGATCTGGTTCACCAGGTACTTGATGCTGAACAGTGCCAGGACCATGGAAACGACTGCGCCGGCAACGGCCGCCGCCAGCAGCCCGATGAAGGCGTTGTGGGTCATGCTGGCGACGATGGCTGCGGTGAACGCCCCGCCCAGGAGCTGACCCTCAATGGCGATGTTGACCACTCCCACGCGCTCGCACAGGACGCCGGACAGTGAACCGAACACGAGCGGGACGGCCAGGGTGACGGAGCCGGCGATGAGGCCAGCCAGGGAGATGGTGGGGGTACGGGCTCCCCCCACCACCCAGATCAGGAACGCTGCCACGAACAGGACGATGAAGGTGACGGGCAGCCAACCGGGAGCCGGCTGGCTCTTTGTCTTCAGGTAGACGGCGTACCCTGCCAATGCCACGAGGAGCACCGACAATACGATGCCGCCTGCAAAGGCATTGATTTCCAGTGCGGGCAGCTGGAAGAAGTCGCCCCCGGTGGAGATGCCGAAGCTGGCCGTCTGGCCGGGCGCCAGGAATCCGAAGAACACCAGGGAGACCAGGGCGAAAACGGTGAGCAGGATGGGAGTCTTCCAGCTGACCGGCTTGGCGGAAAGGGCTGAGGAGGGAGCGTCTGCCTTGGGCCCCCCGGGCTGGGGATTGCCGGGCCTGGACGATGAAACTGTTGTGCTCATGCGGCACCTCCGGTAGTGGCTGCCTGCCCGGACTTGGTTGCTCGCGCGGGCTTCCTGCGCCGCGGGTTCAGTCCGAAGACGGCCCGGACCAGCGGCGGCGCCGCGATGAAAAGGACAATCAGGGACTGGACCACCAGGACGATGTCGATGGGGGTGCCGGTCTGGATCTGCATCTGGACCGCTCCGGCGCGGAAGGCGCCAAACAGCAGGCCGGCAGCAAAGGTGCCCCACGGCGTCGAACGTCCCAGCAAGGCGACCGTGATGGCGTCAAAGCCGTAGGTGGCGGCGACACCGTCCGTGAGTACCTTCTCCGTGCCGGCCACCTGGGCCACGCCGGACATGCCGGCGAGCCCGCCGGCGATCGCCATGACCAGGATGGTGGAGCGGGAGACGTTGATGCCGGCGGTTTGCGCCGCTTTGGGGTTGGCGCCCACCGCCCGGAATTCGAAGCCCACTGTGGACCGGTTGAGGAGCCACCACACCAGGACGGTGGCGCCGATCGCCAGGATGAAGCCCAGGTGCAGCCGGTACTGGGTGCCCAGGATCCGCGGGTATACGGCGCTGGGATCCAGGATGGGCGAAATGGGGTTTGACTCCCCCGGCCGCTGGAACGCCGGAGTGTTCAGCAGGTAGCGCAGGAAGTACAGCGCGATGTAGTTGAACATGATGGTCAGGATGACTTCGTGGGCTCCGGTGCGGGCCTTGAGCAGGCCGGCGAGACCGCCCCAGAGGGCACCGCCAACGACGCCGGCCACCAGGACCAGCAGCAGGTGCAGGCCGAACGGCAGGTGCAGGGCGAACCCCGCCCAGGCCGCCAGGATGCCGGCCACGATGATCTGGCCCTGCGCGCCGATGTTGAAGAGCCCAGCCCGGAATGCCAAGGCCACGCCCAGGCCGGCCGTGATGAGCGGTGTGGCGATAGTCAGGGTTTCCATGAAGGGGGCAAACTGTGCGGCCAGCCCGTTGCCGCGGGGGTTGAACACCGAGCCCTGGAACAGCGCGATGTAGGAGCGGGTGGCGGCATTCCACACGGCCACCAGCATGTCGGTGGGCCGGGCGAAGAAGTAGCCGGCGGTGGTGGCCACCTGCTTGTCGGTGCTTGCGATGAGCAGGCCGCCGATGATCAGCGCCAGCAGCACCGCAAGCACGGAGACCATGCCGCTCCCGGTGAAGATCCGGCGCAGCACGGTGTCGGAGCCGCCGGGCAGCCGGCCGCTTTGCGCCGTGGCCGGAACAGCCGAGGGCTGCATGGCGCCGCCGGCGGTATCGACGGCCACCACTGCGGCGGTGTCCTGTGCACCCGGGCCGTCCTGGCCGCCGGGAGCCGCAGCGGCGTGCTTATCGTCTTCGGCGTGTTTGGGGGAAGGCTGGTCAGGCATGGTCGGCTCCCTCTGCGTTGGAGGTGGCGGCCGGGATGCCGGCCTGCGGAGTTTCTGCATGTTCTTCCGCCGGGATGCCTGCCATCATGAGGCCCAGGACGTCCCGGCTGGTTCCGGCGGGGACAGTCCCCACCAGCTTGCCCTTGTAGAGCACTGCGATGCGGTCGGCCAGCTCCATTACTTCGTCGAGCTCTGTGGAAATGATCATCACGGGTGTCCCCTGGTCACGCTCGGCCACAATTCGCCGGTGCAGGAACTCGATGGATCCGACATCCACACCGCGGGTGGGCTGGGAGGCGATGAAGAGGCGGAGGGGGCGGGAAAGTTCGCGGGCCATCACGAGCTTTTGCTGGTTGCCGCCGGACAGGGTTCCGGCGGCGGCAGCCGCAGACGGCGTGCGGACGTCGAATTCGCCGATGCGTGCCTCGGCGTTCTCCATGATTTTGGCCGGGCTCATGCTGATCCCCTTGGCGAAGGGCGGCTTGTCGTAAAGGTCCAGGATCAGGTTCTCCGCCACCGAGAAGGTGCCGACCAGCCCGTCCACCTTGCGGTCCTCGGGTACGAACCCGACGCCGGCCTCCAGGACTTCCTTGACCGACCTGCCCACAAGTTCCTTGCCGTCCAGGACGATGGAGCCGGCGACCCGCTCCTGCAGGCCCAGGATGGCCTCGGTAAGTTCGGTCTGCCCGTTGCCTTGGACGCCGGCGATGGCCAGGATCTCTCCGCGCCTGATGTGGAAGCTGAGGTGGTCCACCACGTGCTGGCCGTTGGGCGCGATGACGGTGAGGTCGCGGACTTCGAAGGTGCTTTCCTTGGGCTGGGCCGGGGCCTTGTCGAGGTTCAGGCTCACGGCGCGCCCCACCATCATCGAGGCAAGCTCGGTGGTGGATGCGGCCGGATCGGCAGTGCCCACCACCTTCCCCCGCCGGATCACGGTGATGGTGTCCGAGACTTCCTTGACCTCACGCAGCTTGTGCGAAATGAAGACGATGGATGTACCACGCGACTTGAGCTGGCGCATGATGTCCAGCAGCTCATCGGTTTCCTGGGGCGTCAGCACGGCCGTGGGCTCGTCCAGGATCAGGACCTTGGCATTGCGGACCAGCGCCTTGATGATTTCCACCCGCTGCTGCACGCCCACCGGGAGGTCCTCCACGAGGGCGTCGGGGTCCACGTCGAAGCCGTACTGGTCGGAGATCTCCTTGATGCGCTGCCTCGTCTGGTCCAGGTTGAGGAACCCGGCCGCCTTGGTGGGTTCGGCGCCCAGCGCCACGTTCTCGGCCACAGTGAAGACCGGTACCAGCATGAAGTGCTGGTGCACCATTCCGATCCCTGCCGCCATGGCGTCGCCCGGACCGCGGAAAGTGACCGGCTTGTCATCGACGAGGATTTCGCCTTCGGAGGGCTCGTACAGCCCGTAGAGCACATTCATCAGGGTGGATTTGCCCGCCCCGTTCTCACCGAGGAGGCAATGGATCTGTCCCGGCTCAACCACCACGTCAATGTGGTCGTTGGCCAGCAGCGTGCCAAAACGTTTGGTGATCCCTCTGAGCTCAAGTTTCAAAACTCTGACCAATCTCGAAGCGTCCAGTGGTCGACCGGACGGGATATATGGCTGCAGCACCAGCCTAGTGTGTGCAGCACCGGGAGGAACCGGCCGCGCGCGGTAAACGTTCGGCCAGCAAAAAGCGCCACCGGCCGGCCAGTGGTGACGGACCGGCGGTGGCGCTTCCTGTGGTGGATCAGGCCTTGGGGCTCGCTGGGGACTCGACCTTCAGCTTGCCGTCGATGATGTCCTTCTTGATCTTCTCGAGGTCGGACTTCAGCTCCGCGGGAACCTGGGAATCGAGGTCGTGGAAGGGCGCCAGCTGCACGCCGTCGTTGGCAAGCGTGCCCACGTACGGGGTGTTGCTGAACTTGCCGTTCTTGTCCTCGGAGACAATCGTCTCCACGGCCTCGCCCATCTGCTTCATGACGGAGGAGAGCATGATGTCCTTGTAATCAGGCGCGGTGAGGTAGCCATCGGAGTCAACCCAGATCAGCTTGACGTCCTTGCCGGCAGCCTTGGCCTCGTCGAGCGCGGCTCCGGCGCCCTTGCCCACCGGACCCGCAACAGGCATGACGATGTCCGCGCCCTGGTCCAGGAAGTTCTTGGTCAGCTGCTTGCCCACGTCCTGCTTTTCGAAGTCGCCTGTGAAGCTGCCGTCCTGGGCATCCTTGTTCCAGCCGAGCAGCTTGACGTTCTTGCCCTTCTGCTGGTTGTAGTACTTCACGCCGTCGGCGTAGCCGTCCATGAAGATGGTCACGGTGGGGATCTTGATGCCGCCGAAGGTGGCCACGGTTCCGGTCTTGGTGGTTCCTGCGGCCAGGTAGCCGGCGAGGAACGCGGCCTGTGCGGTGTCGTAGATGATGGGCTTGACGTTGCTGATGGGCTGGTCGTAGCCGAAGTCGATGATGGCGAAGTGCTTGTCCGGGTTGGCGGTGGCCTGCGCCTTGGTGGCGTCGCCGAGCAGGAAGCCGACGGTTATGGTCAGGTTGCAGCTGGCCGTGACCATGGCCCGCAGGTTGGGTTCGAAGTCGTTGTTGGTCTTCGACTCGATCTGGTTGACCTTGATGCCAAGGTCCTTCTCGGTCTTCTTCAGGCCCTCGTAGGAGGACTGGTTGAAGGACTGGTCATCGAATCCTCCGGAGTCCGAGACGATGCAGCCCGTGTAGTCGCTGGCACCTGCGGATGCGGTGCTGCCGGCTTCGGGGGCTGCACCGCAGGCGGTGAGCACAAGCGCGGACGCACCGAGGGTGGCCACACCGGCCATTGAACCGCGCTTGAAGCTGGCACGCAGTGATTTCTTCAATTTTCCTCCAGGGATGATGCGAGTGGCGCTACGGGCTGGAATTCAATGAGTGTCCGTTTCGGCGCTGAAATTCTGTTTTCACTGAAGGCACGCAGCACTGCGCCGGAGCGCACTGATGGCACTTACTTTAGTGTCCTGCGCCACGTCCCCATAGCACGGCAGGAGCGCATCCGGGAGATTGTTTACAAGTTGTTACCAAGCAGTAGGGGCACCGCGGAATGCGGTGCCCCTACTGCTTGCGTGTGTTTGTGGCGGCTACAGCCGGACCAGCATTTTGCCGGTGTTTGCACCGTCCAGAAGATCCATGAACGCCTGCGGCGCGTTCTCCAGTCCGTCCACGATCGTCTCGTCGTAGCGAACGGTCCCGTCGGAAAGCCAGCCGCCCATCTTCTCCGCGAACTCTGCCGCGTGCTGCCGCTGGCCGCCCACCAGGAACCCGCGGAGGGTGAGCTGCTTGCCGATGGCCAGCATGAGGTTGTGGGGTGCGGGAGTGGGTTCGGTGGAGTTGTATTGCGCGATGGCACCGCACATGGCCACCCGGCCGCCCACATTGAGGACCGCCAGGGCTGCTTCGAGGTGTTCGCCGCCCACGTTGTCGAAGTAGACGTCAATGCCGGCCGGGCCGGCTGCCTTCTCCAATTGCTCGAGAACGGGACCATCGTGGTAGTCGAAGGCGGCGTCAAAGCCGAGTTCCAGGAGCCGGGCCACCTTGGCGGGCGAGCCGGCCGAGCCGATCACCCGCGAGGCGCCCATGGCCTTGGCGATCTGTCCCACCAGGGAGCCCACCGCACCGGCCGCACCCGAAACGAACACGGCGTCCCCCGGCTTGAATTCGGCAACCTTCAACAGGCCTGTATACGCCGTCAGCCCGGTCATGCCCAGGGCGCCGAGGAAAGCGGACGCCGGTGCCAGGTCCGTGCGTGCCGGGGTGGCAGCAGCGCCGTCCACCACCGCATACTCCCGCCAGCCGAGGGAATGCACGACGACGTCGCCCTCCTTGTGTGCGGCCGAACGGGACGCTACCACCTCACCCACGGCGCCGCCGTCGAGCGCCTTGCCCACGGCGAAGGGGGCGGAGTAGGACTTGACGTCGTTCATCCTCCCCCGCATGTAGGGGTCCACAGACATGAAGAGGTTCCGTACCAGGATCTGGCCGTCTTCGAGCGCGGGCAGCGGGGACTCGGCAAGTTCGAAGTTGTCGCTGGAAGGGCGGCCCACGGGGCGGGAGGCCAGCCGGATTTCACGGGTGGTGGTTGCAAGGGCTGTGCTCATGCTGCGTACTCCAGGATCTTGATGTCGACGTTGATGTTGCCGCGCGTGGCGTTCGAGTAGGGGCACACCTGGTGTGCCTTGGCCACCAGGTCTTCTGCCGTGGCGAGGTCCAGCGCCGGCAGGGCAATTTCCAGTTCGGCGGCCAGCCCGAACCCGGCTCCGCCGTCCAGCTGTCCCAGGTGGATTTTCGCTGCCACGGCAGAATCCGCCAGGTCGGCGCCTGCCTTGCGGCCAACCAGGCGCAGCGCGGAGTGGAAGCAGGCGGCATACCCGGCGGCGAACAGCTGTTCGGGGTTGGTGCCCTGGCCGCTGCCGCCCAGTTCGACCGGGCTGGCGAGGTCCACTGCCAGCCTGCCGTCGTTGCTGCGTGCAGCGCCGTCACGGCCTTCACCCGAGGCCAGCGCCTCGGCGGTGTAGAGAGTCTTCACGATAGATATCCGTCCTGTAGGTGGATGGTGCAGTATGCGGGTTCAGATGGATTCATGCAGCGCGGCCGTGAGCTTGCCCAGGGTGGTCCGCAGTTGTTCAAGTTCGTCCAGGGAGAGCCCTGCGGCATCGGCCAGCCGCTGCGGGATGGCGCGGGCCGGGCCGCTGAGGTCCCGGCCCGCGGTCGTCAGATGGATAGCGACGCGGCGTTCATCCTCGCCGGACCGCCGCCGTTCCACGAGACCCAGGGCTTCCAGACGCTTGAGCAGCGGCGACAGGGTGCCTGAATCGAGGCCGAGTTCCCCGCCGAGTTCCTTCACGCCGCGGGGCTCGCTTTCCCACAGGACCAGCATCACCAGGTACTGCGGGTAGGTAAGCCCCAGTTCGTCCAGGACGGGCCGGTAGACGGCGGTGGCGGCACGGGACGCCGAGTACAGCGCAAAACATACTTGCCGGTCCAGGCGGGGTGCTTCGGTCATGAATCAAACCTAACGCACAACTAAATTGTGCACAACTTACTCAACATGGAGGACTCCCCGTTGTGCCGCCGTCGTAAACCACGACGGCGGCCGGCGCCATCCCGGGCCGGACCCCGCGGACGCCACAGACGCCACAGACGCCACAGACGCCACGAAGGCTACGGAACGGGCGCCTGCTCGAGGTCCCTGATGGTCCGCAGCGCCGCGGCGGTAAGGACCCGGATGCCCAGGCCGAGGGAGCGTTCGTCCAGGATGTAATCGCCGCGGTGAAGGTCGTAATCCTCGCCGCCGGGTGTCTTGGTGCCCAGGCGCATCATCGCGCCGGGAAGTTCCGCGAGGAACCATGCGAAGTCCTCGCCGCCCATGGACTGCGGGGTCAGCACCACGGCGCTTTCGCCGATTTCGGCCCGGGCGGCCGCCTCGATGATGGCTGTCTCGTGTTCGGAGTTCACCACCGGCGGCACTCCCCTGGTGTGCTCCAGGTGGACGTCCACCCCGTACGGCGCGGCCACCTGGTGGACCACTTCGTCAAGGAGTTCGCCGGCAGCATGCCAGGCGTCCCGGTCCAGGCAGCGCATGGTTCCTGCCATGTAGCCGCTGCCGGGAATGGCGTTGGGCGCCGAGCCCGCGGTGATCTGGCCCCACACCACGGACACGCCGCTGCGGACGTCCACGCGGCGGGACAGCACGGCCGGGACGTTGACGGCGATCTGGGCCAGTGCGAACACCAGGTCCTCGGTGAGGTGCGGGCGGGACGTGTGGCCGCCGCGGCCGGACAGTTCAATCCGGATGGTGTCCGACGCCGAGGTGATGGCACCGATCCGGGTGCCCACCCTGCCCACTTCAATCCGCGGGTCGCAGTGCAGCGCCAGAATCCGGGGGACGCCGTCCAGGACGCCCTGCTCAATGCAGGAATGCGCCCCGCCCGGCATGGTCTCCTCGGCGGGCTGGAAGATGATTCGGACGGTGGCGCCGAGGGGGGATTCCTGGTGCATCCGGTTCAGGACCAGGGCAATGCCCAGCATGGTGGTGGTGTGCACGTCATGGCCGCAGGCGTGGGTGACGCCGTGGTTCTTCGACGCGAACGGCAGGCCCGTCTCTTCGATGATGGGCAGGGCATCGATGTCACCTCGAAGGGCCGTGGCGATGGGGCCTTCGCCCACGTCCACCGTCAACCCGGTGCCTTCCAGGCGGCGCGGGCTCAGGCCGGCAGCTTCGAGCCGCTCGGCGAGCTTGTCGGTGGTGCGGAACTCCTTGAAGGACAGTTCCGGGTGCGCATGCAGGTCCCGCCGGAATTCGATCAGTTCCGGCAAAAGCGGTTCGAGCCAGGGAGCCACCAGGGCGGTGGGCTGGGTTTCAGTAGTGTAATTGCGCACTGCTTCACTCTAGCGAGGGTGGTGGCTTTAGCGCCCATTCACTGACGCCGCATTACATCCCGGCCCTGCCGGCACAGGCCTGTGCCGGCAGGTTCAGGGTCACAGGACGTCCGTGTCTCCGCTTGCCTTGAGGGCGTCCACGGCAGCCTTGACGCGCTGGGAATTGGCCATGGTGGTCACCAGCAAAGCGTCCGGCGTGTCAACGATGACAACGTCCTGGATGCCAAGCAGGGCAATCACACGCTTGGTGTCGCTGACCACCACGCCGCTTGAGTTCTCGGTGAACACACGGGCGCCTTCGCCAAGGACAGTGACGTCATCCACTTCCTTGGCGCTGTTGAGGCGGCCAACCGACGCGAAGTCCCCAACGTCGTCCCACCCGAAGGTGCCGGGCACGACGGCGACGTCCCCGGCTTCGGCGGCGGGCTCGGCCACCGCATAGTCGATGGCGATCTTCGGCAGGGTGGGCCAGATGCGGGCCGTGACCTCGTCACGTTCCGGGGTGTCCCAAGCCCGGGCGATTTCCTGCAGGCCCTGGAAGAGCTCGGGCTGGTTTGCCTCAAGGTGCTTGAGCATCAGCGCCACGGGCGCCACGAACATGCCGGCGTTCCACACGTAGTCACCGCTGTCCACATACTGCTGGGCCACCTCTTCGTCCGGCTTTTCGACGAACTCCACAACGTCGTGGGCGCTGGGGGCGCCGTCGATGTGCAGGGCCTTGCCGGAGCGGATGTATCCGAAACCGGTGGACGGGTGGGTGGGCTTGATGCCGATGGTCACGATCTTGCCGGCGGCAGCAGTGTTGATTGCTTCGCGGACGGCCTGCTGGAACAGATGGTCCGGGCTGATCACCTGGTCGGCGGCGAAGGAACCCATGATGGTGTCCGGATCCCGTTCGTGCAGGATCGCCGCTGCGAGGCCGATCGCGGCCCCGGAGTCCTTGGGCTCTGACTCGAGGACGAGGTCGGCGTCGCGCACCTCGGGAAGCTGGCTGCACACGGCATCGCGGTGGGCCCGGCCGGTCACCACCAGCATCCGGTTGCCCGCGAGCGGGTGCAGCCGGTCGTAGGTGGCGCGCAGCAACGTGCTGCCCGATCCCGTGAGGTCGTGAAGGAACTTGGGAGCTGCTGCTCGTGACAGGGGCCAGAGGCGGGTCCCCACTCCGCCTGCCGGAATCACCGCAATAAAGCGGTCAAGGGGTGAAGCCGGGCTTGTCACTTTGTCTGTACTCATCACGGCCTACTTTAGCGGAAGGGCCGCAGGTGGCTCCCTGGGCGGCCCGGGCATTCTGCAGTTTTGCGGCACTCTCCCGCTTAAAAGCCCGCACCGATGTGGCGTTCGTCTCACTTCCCCTGAAAATCCGCTCCAGTACTGGGCACCAAGAAACACCTAAATTGAATAAGCTGTTAGTGGAGCCTAGATTTAGGCCTGAGCTACGAGTGCTCTCGCAGCAGGCGTTCCCCCCGCATGGATCTCATGCCAGCGCCGCTGTGTTGCAGGGAGGTTTATCAGTGCCGACAAAACCAGCTGGCACCTTGTACCGCGGCCGTGAAGGCATGTGGTCCTGGGTAGGACACCGCATTACCGGTGTAGTGATCTTTTTCTTCTTGTTGGTCCACGTCCTGGACACCTCCTTGGTGCGTGTGTCACCGGAGGCCTACACCGCTGTGATCGGCGCCTACAAGAACCCCCTGATGGCCCTGGGCGAGACCGGCCTTGTTGCCGCCATCGTGTTCCACGCCTTCAACGGCCTGCGGATCATTGCGGTCGACTTCTGGAAGAAGGGCGCCAAGTACCAGCGGCAGATGCTGTGGGCCGTCCTGGCCCTGTGGGTCGTGACCATGGTCGCCTTCTCCATCCGCCACCTGTCCCTCGCCCTCGGAGGTCACTAAGCCATGACTGCAACGATCGAGAGCCCCCGCAGCGGGCGGATCGCTCCCCAGTACCGCCGCAGCGGCGGCTCCCGGGGCAACTTCGAGATGATCGCCTGGCTGTTCATGCGGCTCTCCGGCGTGGTGCTGGTGGTCCTCATTTTCGGCCACCTGTTCGTGAACCTCATGGTGGGCGAAGGCATCCACGCCATTGACTTCGGCTTCGTGGCCGGCAAGTGGGCAGATCCCTTCTGGCAGTTCTGGGACCTGGCCATGCTCTGGCTGGCAATGCTGCACGGCACCAACGGCGTGCGGACCATCATCAACGACTACGCCGAAAAGACGTCCACCCGCCGCTGGCTGAAGACCGTCCTCTACGCGGCCGCAGTGGTCATCATCCTCCTGGGCACCCTGGTCATCTTCACCTTCGACCCATGCCCTGTGGTGAACGGCGTCGCCCTTCCGGGTGGATTCTGCCCTGCCTAGCGCTGGCACAACCCCGGGCCCGCGGGCTTTTCCGCGGGCCCTGTTTTGCGGAGCAGGCAAAGCCGCCCCGTTGTTTCATAGCGAATTTTGAGAGAAAGAGCATCTGGTATGCAGGTCCATAAGTACGACGTCGTCATCGTCGGTGCCGGTGGCGCTGGCATGCGCGCCGCGATCGAGTCCGGTCAGCGCGCGCGCACAGCAGTACTGACCAAGCTCTACCCCACCCGCTCGCACACGGGTGCGGCACAGGGTGGCATGTGCGCAGCCCTTGCCAACGTCGAGGAAGACAACTGGGAATGGCACACGTTCGACACCGTCAAGGGCGGCGACTACCTGGTTGACCAGGATGCCGCCGAGGTCATGGCCAAGGAAGCCATCGACGCCGTGCTGGACCTGGAAAAGATGGGCCTGCCGTTCAACCGCACGCCCGAAGGCCGCATCGACCAGCGCCGGTTCGGTGGCCACACCCGCGACCACGGCAAGGCTCCGGTCCGCCGTGCATGCTACGCCGCCGACCGCACCGGCCACATGATCCTGCAGACCCTGTACCAGAACTGCGTCAAGCACAACGTCGAGTTCTACAACGAGTACTACGTCCTGGACCTCCTGACGGTCGAAGAGGATGCTGTCCGCGCAGACGGCACGCCCTACAAGCAGAAGCGCGTTGCCGGCGTCGTCTCCTACGACCTCGCCTCCGGTGAACTGCACGTGTTCCAGGCCAAGTCCGTTGTGTTCGCCTCCGGCGGCGCCGGCAAGGTCTTCAAGACCACCTCCAACGCCCACACCCTGACCGGTGACGGCATGGGCATCGCCTTCCGCCGCGGCATCCCCCTGGAGGACATGGAGTTCTTCCAGTTCCACCCGACCGGCCTCGCCGGGCTGGGCATCCTCCTCTCGGAAGCCGCCCGCGGTGAAGGTGCCATCCTCCGCAACTCGGAGGGCGAGCGCTTCATGGAGCGCTACGCCCCCACCATCAAGGACCTGGCACCGCGTGACATCGTTGCCCGCTCCATGGCCAACGAGGTGCGTGAAGGACGCGGCTGCGGCCCGAACAAGGACTACGTCCTCCTGGACCTGACCCACCTGGAGCCGGCACACATCGACGCCAAGCTTCCGGACATTACCGAATTCGCGCGCACCTACCTGGGCGTGGAACCCTACACCGAGCCGGTGCCCGTGTTCCCCACCGCCCACTACGCCATGGGCGGCATCCCCACGAACATCACCACCGAGGTACTCCAGGACAACGACACCGTGGTCCCGGGGCTTTACGCCGCCGGTGAGGTGGCCTGCGTGTCCGTCCACGGCTCCAACCGCCTTGGCACCAACTCGCTGCTGGACATCAACGTGTTCGGCAAGCGCGCCGGTATCGCCGCCGCCGAATACGCTAAGACCGCCCAGTTCGTGGAGCTGCCGGAGAACCCGCTGGCCTACACCACCGAACTGCTGGACATCGCCCGCAACGGCACCGGCGACGAAAAGGTGGCGCAGATCCGCAAGGAACTGCAGGACACCATGGACGCCAACATGCAGGTGTTCCGCACGGCGGACACCCTCAACCAGGTGCTGCGCGACATCGCATCCTTCGAGGAGCGGTACAAGCGCATCAACGTCCAGGACAAGGGCAAGCGCTTCAACCTGGACCTGCTCGAGGCCGTTGAACTCGGCTTCCTGCTGGAACTGGCCAAGGTCATGACCGTGGCCGCCCTGCACCGCGAGGAATCCCGCGGCGGTCACTTCCGCGAGGACTTCCCCGAGCGTGACGACGAAAGATTCATGAAGCACTCCATGGCGTACAAGGATGACCATGCGCCGGCTGACGGATCGGCAGAAGCAATTGCCGGCATCCGCCTCGCCACCAAGCCGGTTGTCTTTACCCGCTACGAGCCGATGGTGAGGAAGTACTAAGATGACCGCTGAAATCGCTGAGCCAGCCTCAAAGGTTGAACTTCCTGCCGGCGTTGGCGGGGGCGGGGAAATCCCCACGTTCGACGTCCACTTGCGGGTCCGCCGGTACAACCCGGAGGTTTCCGAGGAAGCCACCTGGGATGATTTCCACCTGACCATGTACGGCACGGACCGTGTCCTGGACGCCCTCCACAAGGTGAAGTGGGAGACGGACGGCACGCTGTCCTTCCGCCGCTCCTGCGCCCACGGCGTGTGCGGCTCGGACGCCATGCGCATCAACGGCCGCAACCGTCTTGCCTGCAAGACCCTGCTGAAGGACCTGGACACGTCCAAGCCCATCACGGTGGAGCCCATCAAGGGCCTGCCGGTGGAGAAGGACCTCATCGTGGACATGGAGCCTTTCTTCCAGTCCTACCGCGAGGTCATGCCCTTCCTGATCAACAAGGGCCACGAGCCCACCCGGGAGCGCCTGCAGTCCGCCGAGGACCGTGAGCGTTTTGACGACACCACCAAGTGCATCCTTTGCGCCGCGTGCACGTCCTCCTGCCCCGTGTTCTGGACCGACGGACAGTACTTTGGCCCCGCCGCGATCGTCAACGCACACCGCTTCATCTTCGATTCCCGCGATGATGCCGGCGATATGCGCCTGGAGATCCTGAACGACAAGGAAGGCGTGTGGCGCTGCCGCACCACCTTCAACTGCTCCGAGGCGTGCCCCCGCGGCATCCAGGTCACGCAGGCCATCGCGGAGGTCAAGCAGGCCATCCTGGCCCGCAGGATCTAGGCACTTTCAACAGCAGACAGAACGGCCGACGGCGTCACTCACCAGGTACGGGAAACGTACAGTGAGCGGCGCCGTCGGCTTTTCAGCACCAAATCCTCCAGATGCTCCACCACTTTTGGTCCCTAAAACCTCGTTTTAGGGACCAAAAGTGATGGAGCAAGCTGTACCTAGAAAGAGGTCCCCTTTGTCCCGCTCTGAAAAAGTGTCCTTCGCCGGTTCCACGGGCGAGATGCTGTCCGGCATCATCGACGTCCCGGAGGGCCCCATCAAGGGCTGGGGCGTTTTTTCGCACGGTTTCACTCTGGGCAAGGACAGCCCCTCCGCATCCCGGATGTGCAAGGCACTGGCGGATAGCGGTATCGGCATGCTCCGCTTCGACAACCTGGGCCTGGGCGGCTCGGCCGGGGAATGGTCTGCGGGTTCGTTCAGCCACAAGGTGGCGGACACTGTGAGGGCCGCCGAGTTCATGCGCAGCGAAGGGAAAGAGATCTCCCTGCTGGTGGGCCACTCGTTCGGCGGCGCCGCGGTCCTTGCCGCAGCACGGGACATTCCGGAACTCGACGCCGTTGCCACCGTGGGAGCGCCCTTCTCCCCCAAGCACGTGGCCCACGTTTTCGATGCCGCGCTGGACCGGATCCTGAGCGAAGGCAGCGCCGAGGTGGACCTGGGCGGCAAGCGGGTGGAGATCCGCAGGCACTTCGTGGAGGACCTGGAGAACGCGGACCTGACGGATTGCATCCGGCAGCTGCACAAACCGCTGATGGTGCTGCACTCCCCCACCGACAACACCGTGGGGATCGAGAATGCCAGCACCATCTTCCAGACGGCCCGGCACCCACGGAATTTTGTGTCCCTTGAGGGAAGCGACCACCTCCTCACCGGGAAGGGCCAGGCCGCCCGGGCGGCACGGATTATTGCCGCCTGGGCAGACCAGTACCTCGACGCGGCCGGCCCTGCCTGATCCTCACGGCCAGCACTTTCCGTATCCCGCGCCCTTTCCCAGGCTCCAGCCTGGAGCCTACTTCCCGATGGCAGCCTTGCTCTCGCTGATCCACTGCTCAGCCGCCTTTTCCGGTGTAAGCCGCTTGAACAGGACGTCGGTGTTGATGCGGGCGGTTATCTCGGAAACCGCGGTTGAGCCGGTGGGGCCGATGTACGTGGGGGCGAACTCCATCCTGCCGATCTGGTCGATGTACTCCGCTTCCACCTTGCCCTGCGGGGTGAGCAGGTCCTGAATGGCTGCCCGCATTTCAGCATTGCCGGGAATGCCCCTGTCGCTCTGGATGATCTTGGCCGCCGCCTGGTTGTTGACGAGGAAGTTCACCAGCTTTGCGGCGGCGTCGGTGTGCTTGCTGCGTGCGGAGATGGTGTAAAACTGCGAGGACTGGAGCCAGATTCCCGGTGTGGGCTTTTCGCCGGGGAGCTTGAGCAGCCTCAGGTCCGCTCCAGAGGCCTTGCTGAGGGCCGTCAGTGAATTGCTCCACGTGAGCATCATCCCCGCTTTCCCCATGCCCATGAGGGTCTGCTCCGTGCTGACGTTCAGCTTCTCCACCGTTTCCGACGCACTGGGAGCGGCGCCCGATCCGCTCAGCTTCAACGAATAATCAAAGTAGTCCTGCACCGTTTCCTTGCCCAGCCCCAGTTGGCCGTCCTGGGTGTAGAGGGATTCGCCCCGCTGGCGTGCAAAGGCGTCCAGGGAGTCGTGGGTGAGGACAGTTGCCGTTCCGTAGGTCCCCTGCGGGCTCTTGGCCGTGATGTCTGCGGCGATCCTGGCGAAGTCATCCCAACTCCACGCGCTGTCATCCGGAAGTGGGATGCCTGCGGCGGAGAAAATGGCGGGATTGACGACAATTGCCAGCGCGTTGGCACCGGTGGAGACGCCGTACTGCTTGCCTTTGACCTGCCCGTTCTCCCGCGCGCCCTGGTCGATCCTGGACAGGTCAAGCGAGCCTTCCACCTTCGACAGGTCCAGCAGGGCCCCACGGTTGGCATACTCGGCAGGATAGGCGCCGCCCATGGTGATGACGTCCGGTGCGTCGTTGGCGGCCATCTGTGTGGCGAGCTTGTCGAAGTATCCGCCGATATCGCCGTATTCCGGCTTGACCTTGATATTCGGGTTGGCAGCCTCGAATTCCGCGATCGCCTTGGTGGTCAGGTCCGCCCGGCCGGTATTGCCCCACCAGGAAAAGCGGATCTCAACCGGGCCGTCCCCGGCCTTGTTGTCCGACGGGCTGGAACAGGCGGCAGTGGTGGCCAGCAGCGCCGCGGCCGACAGGATGGCAATGGATTTTCGAACGCTTGGGATACCGTGACGCGTCATTGGGCAGGTCTCTTCCTCAATCACAGAAGGCTGGAAAACGGTTACTGAAACGTATCAAAGGTGTATGTTTGGGTCAATAGTTTCGACCTTGAACTATTCTTCAAGCGTCGAATCAGGCAGCAACAGGAGGCGTGGAGAGTGCACAGCCAAAGCACCGGCCAACGTTCGGCATCCCCGGCCGGCATCGATCGCAAGACACTCGTCCGGCGCCATAACGTGCATCAACCGACATTGGATCCCCGCAGCCCGGTCTCGGTGGGGAACGGGGAGTTCGCTTTCACCATGGACCTCACGGGCCTCCAAACACTGCCGGCGGACTACCCGGTAGGCGGACGAGGGGAGCTGCCGCCGGGAACCCTGCTGGGTACCCAGTCCAACTGGGGCTGGCACTCCACCCCGGGCGGGGAGAGCTACGATTTATCGGGCTCCACGGTCCTCTACGATTCACCACGCGGACCGGTGCCCTACGTGGACATGGCAGGAGACATCGTGAATGACCGCGAAACCGGCACCTCCACCGCAGAAACATGGTTGCGCGCCAACCCGCACCGCCTGGACCTGGGCCGGGTCGGCTTCCGCTGGCTGGAGGACGGCGCAGAACGGGCAATCACAGAAGCTGACTTGGCGGATACAGAACAAATCCTGGATCTGTGGACTGGAGTGGTGACCAGCCGTTTCACACTGGCAGGCTACCCCGTCAAAGTGATCACGGCGTGCCACCCCGACCGTGACGAACTCGGCTTCCGTGTGGAGTCACCCGCGCTTGGTTCCGGTTTGGTGGTCGGCATCGGCTTTCCTTACGGCTCCGAGGCCTGGCATGACGCCGCCGACTGGGACAGCCCGGACTCCCACACAACGTCTCTGGGCGAACCGGTGACCGCGAAGGACCGGGCTCACGCCAAGGTCTGGACCGCCAGGCGGGAGTTGGATATGTCCCGCTACGAGGTGATGGTCACTGGGCAGAATTTGACGGTGACCCAGACGGAACAACACCGCCTGCGGGTCGTGCCCGGCACGCAGGGTGGGCCGGCCGGCGTCTTGGATTTCTCCATTGCCTTCAGCCCCAGCGGGGACGGTGACTGCATTCCACGGGGGAACAATCGGCTGACTGCAGTGGGGCCCAAGGGAAGCCGTGCATCGCCGGAGGGTAACGGCGTCGTGCTTTCACCGGCGGATACTGTGGCTTCAGCGTCCGCGGGGTATTGGCCGGAGTTCTGGTCTTCTGGCGGGGCGATCGAACTTGCTGCCACGGAGGACCCCCGGGCCTGGGAGCTGGAGCGCCGCATCGTGCTTTCCCAGTACCTCACGGCGATCAACTGCTCTGGCTCCCTGCCGCCGCAGGAAACAGGACTGGTGTGCAATTCCTGGCGGGGCCGCTTCCACCTGGAGATGCACTGGTGGCATGCTGCCCACTTTGCGCACTGGAACCGGGTGGAGCTCCTCCTGCCATCCCTCCGCTGGTATGCAACAGTGCTGAAGAGTTCACGGCGGACGGCCAGGACGCAGGGGTTCGACGGCGCCCGCTGGCCAAAGCAGGTAGGTCCGGACGGCAGGGAGAGCCCCAGCCCGATCGGGACGTTCCTGATCTGGCAGCAACCGCATCCCATCCACTTGGCGGAACTGGCGTACCGGGCCAATCCCGGCGGCGGGATGCTGGAGGAGTTCGCCGAGATCGTCTTCGAATCCGCGGCGTTCATGGCCAGTTTCGCCCACCCCACACCCCGGGGCTTTGAGCTGGGCCCACCGCTCGTTCCCGCGCAGGAAAGCTACGGGCCGCTGCGCGCCACGGTCGCCAACCCAACATTCGAACTGGCCTACTGGCAGTGGGCCCTCCGGACCGCCGCAGCCTGGCGGGAGCGGCTGGGCCTGGAACCCGTCGAATCCTGGTTGGTGGTGGCCGACGGCCTGGTGCGCCCGCGGGTGATTGATGGTGTGTACGCGGCCATGGACGTGGAACCGTTCACGATCAGGACAGACCACCCGTCCATGCTCTGCGCACTCGGCGTCCTCCCGCTGACCGACCTAATCGATGAAGGCATCATGCGGGCCACCCTCGCCGATGTCCTCGCCGACTGGGACTGGGACAGCACCTGGGGCTGGGACTATCCGGTCATGGCCATGACCGCCGCCCGGCTGGGTGACCCTGAAGCCGCCGTCGACGCACTCCTGCAGAATGCCGGCAAGAACACGGTCCTGGTCAATGGGCATAACCGGCAGACGGACTCCCTGCCGCTGTACCTTCCCGGCAACGGCGGCCTGCTTGCCGCTGCCGCGCTCATGGCAGCGGGGTGGGACAACGGCCCCGACCGGCACGCGCCCGGCTTTCCGCCCGGTTGGACCGTGGCGTGGGAGGGCCTGGTACCGGCGCCTTAGCGGCAAGGCGGCCTCGCGCCAGAGGCAGCGGCGGCCCGGGGTTGGGGCTGGACGCCACACCTAAACGTCAGGTTTGTGGCGTCGCCCGCCGGGCACCGAGGATCGTCTTGCGCGGGGCCCCTCCGGACTCCAGATCCGCCTCACGTACGGCCGCCCACCCTGCGGAGACCAGGTAGACCTGGCTGACCAGGTTGAACCAGATGAGCAGGCCGATGATGATGGCAAACGGTGCCAGGATGGGGTTGCGGCTGGCACCTCCGAGCAGTTCGGTGCTGAAGACCTGCAATATTGTGGTACCCACGGCGGCCAGGATCGTGCCTTCCAATAGCGCCCGACGGGAGAGTTTCAGCCCGGCTGCCAGGCGGTACATGATCAGGGCCGTGACCCAGTTCAGGACCAGCGGCACGACGATCTTTACCGACGTCGTCAGGGGGCCGGCCACGGCGTCGGTTAGGTGCAGGAAATTGGACACCCAACCGGCCGCAGTGCCGAACACCAGCGAAGCGCCCCCGCTGATCACCAGGGCCACGCCCAGCAGCAGGAGGGTTCCGGCGTCGCGCAGCTTCATCAGAATGGGATTGACCACAAGCGGAGGCAGCTGCAGGACGCCGCGCAGGCCGTCCCTTATACCGTTGATCCAGCCCAGCGACGTGATGACGGTAACCACGGCGGCAATCACCGCGGTCCAGCCGAGACCGTCCGGGTTCAGGAGGTCTTTCGGGTCCACCAAGCCTTCCCCGTTACCCACCTTGAGGAGCCCCGGGGCACTTTGCGCCACCGTGGAAATAATGGTGTCAAGCAGGGCCGGCTGGCCCCTGAGAACAAGCCCGGCAACCGAGAAACCGGTAGTCAGGAGGCCGGTAATGGAGAAGAACATCCGGAACCCGATGCCGGCGCTCAGCAAGGGGCCGTGCTGGAGGTTGTAGTGCTGGAACGCGCGCATGGGGCGCAGGGTGTTGAGCTTGGCCTGCAGCCACTGGATCGTGGCCAACAGACTGGGCAACAGCCCGCCGTCGGATCTCCTGGCTTTGCCCCATTCCATCCTTTTCTGGATGACGGCCAGCTTCAGCTGGGCGCGCTCGGTAGGCAGCGGCTGCTGGTTACCCTGCGTCGGTGGGGGTGTCCGCGGCGGCGTCCGTGAAGCGGGTGCCGGCGTTGTTGTCAGTTTCGGTCCCAAAGTCCAGCTCTTCCCGTAGCTGCCAGATGCCGTCGGCATCATGCTCATAGAGTCCCATGCTAACCACGGGGAAGGTGGCACTGTAGTTCTTCAGCACCGTTTCGGCCTCATCCAGGCTTTCCGGGGCGACGTCGTGGGCGATGGTGACGTGGGGATGGTAGGCAAAGGGCAGTTCGCGGTGGAGTGGGCCCTGCTGAAGCTTGCGGTGCAGGTCCACGCAGTCATCGAACCCGTCCTCCACATTGATGAAGACCACCGGAGACACCGGCCGGAAAGTTCCAGTCCCGGCGATGGTCACCATGAACGGGCGCTGGTACCGGGCAACCTCGCGGACATGCCGGCGGGTTGCCTCCCAGTCCTGGGTGGGCGTGGTGGTGACCAGCGTGATGTGCGCCGGCACCACGTCCGCCAGCGGGTCGCCAAAGGACGCCCGCCAGCGCTGAAGTTCTTCGGCGATTTCGGCTGGAAAGCCCAGGATGACGCCCACACTGATTTCTTCGCTGCCGGCAACGGCATGGTCCGCCGCCGCATTCTGGCCTGACTGGTCTCCGAAGCGGTCAGCCAGGGTCCGCTCCACCGGGTCGGCAGAGCAGGCACCTCCCCTGGCGGTGACGTTTCTCGAAGACATGGTGCTAGCGGACTCCTGCGAGGCTGAGGGACGGCAGGAAGCCCATGCGCTCGTATACCTGTCCCAGGGTTACGGATGCGATCTCGCGGGCCCGTTCCGCGCCTAGGGCCAGCAGTCGGTCAAGCTCGGCGGGATCGGCCATCAGCTCATTGGTCCGGTTGCGGAGCGGGGTGATGAAGTCCACCACCACCTCGGCGAGGTCCACCTTGAGGTGGCCATACATCTTGCCCTGGTACTCAACCTCAAGCTCCGCCACCGACTTGCCCGTGAGGGACGAGTAGATGGTCAGCAGGTTGGACACGCCGGGCTTTTCCTCGGCGTCGAAGCGGATCTCCGTCCCGGCGTCGGTCACTGCGGACTTGATGCGCTTGGCCGCAATCTTGGGATCCTCCAGCAGCTGGATGGCCCCGTTGGGGGACTCCCCCGTTTTGGACATCTTGGCGCTGGGATTCTGGAGGTCGTAGATCTTGGCGCTTTCCTTGACGATCGTGGCCTCGGGAACCGTGAACGTGTGGCCGAACCGTGTATTGAAACGCTGCGCCAGGTTGCGGGTGAGTTCCAGGTGCTGCCGCTGGTCCTCGCCCACGGGCACGAGGTCGCTCTGGTAGAGGAGGATGTCCGCGGCCATCAGCGTGGGGTAGGCGAAAAGGCCCAGCGTGGCGGAGTCCGCGCCGGACTTCTGGGTTTTGTCCTTGAACTGGGTCATCCGGGAGGCCTCGCCAAACCCGGTGATGCAGTTCAGCGCCCAGGCAAGCTGCGCATGCTCGGGAACGTGGGACTGGACAAAGAAGATGCTCTTGTCCGGGTCGATGCCGGCCGCGATGTACTGGGCCGCCACAATGCGGGTCCGCTTGGCCAGGTCCGCGGGGTCGAAGTCCACCGTGATGGCGTGCAGGTCCGGGATGAAAAAGACGGCGTCGTACTCCGCCTGCATGTCCACCCAGTTGCGCACGGCACCGATGTAGTTGCCCAAATGCAGGGAGTCAGCGGTGGGCTTGGCGCCGGAAAGAATACGCTTTTTGGCGGTGGGGGAAGTCTGGCTGGTCATCGAAAAACTTTCGGGCTTAGAGCTGGTAATCCACTACCAGCGGGGCGTGATCGGAGAAGCGGGTGTCCCAGGAGGCTGCACGGTCCACGACGGCCGAAATGGCCGACGCCGCCAATTCGGGGGTGGCCAAGTGGTAGTCGATGCGCCAGCCGGTGTCGTTGTCGAATGCCTTGCCGCGCCAGGACCACCATGTGTACGGCCCGTCGGTATCGCCGGCAAGGTTCCGGTGGACGTCATGCCAGCCGATCTCCTCACCGAAGAACCGGTCGAAGTAGGCACGTTCCTCCGGCAGGTGGCCTGCCTTCTTGAGGTTGCCCTTGGAGTTCCTGATGTCCCGGGGTGTGTGGGCGACGTTGAGGTCCCCCACCACCAGGGCGTGGTCGCTGTGCTTGGTCAGCTCGGGCAGCCGGGTGCTCATGACGTCCAGGAAGCGGAATTTGTCGTCCTGCTTGGGAGTCCCTACTTCGCCGGAGTGCACGTAGGCACTGGCAACGGTGAGCTGGACGGGGTTACCGGCGGCGTCGGGGACACGGAAGTCTGCTTCCACCCAGCGGCCGGCCGTGGCGAAGTAGTCATCCCCGATGCCGTTCCTGGTTTCGAGCGGTTCCTGGCGGGAGGCAATGGCGACGCCGGCACGGCCTTTTGCTTCTGCCTCGGCGTGCAGGATATGCCAGTCATCCCCCAGCAGCTGCCGGACGATCGCGTCAGGGGCGCGGACTTCCTGCAGGCAGAGGATGTCCACTTCGCGCGGCTCCAGCCAGGCCGCCATACCGTTTTTGTAGGCAGCCCGGAGGCCGTTTACGTTGACGGATGCGATGCGAAGGTGGTCCTTCTTCAATGCCGAGCTCACCCGCTCCACTCTAGTCGATGACCGTTCCGGTCACCGGCTCACCGCTGCCGCCGGAGGACTTGATCATGTCGCGGGCGTTGGTGGCTGTGATCTCGATGGTCTCCAGGGCGCGGTTGATGGTGTCCTGGTTGGCGCCGGCGCCCTTGGCGCGCTCCTCCTCCACCACGCGGATCTGCACCTGGACGATCTTGAAGGAGTGGTCCAGTTTCAGGTCACGCACCTCATCGGTCTGTGGGCGCTCGTAGATCACGCGGGTGCCGCCCTGGTCGGCGGAGGCAGGCGACGGCGCGCGGCCGGTTGCCGTATTAAACGCGTCGTGGGCCTCGGACAGCTTGGCGCCGGCCTTTTTGGCGGCCTTTTGGATGCTGAAGACCACGAACAGCGCCAGGGCAAGCCAGAAGGCGGCGATGACGGCAACAACCCAGCCCACGACGTCGTTCTGGTTGGCGGCGAAGATCACGGCCACCACAAAGGCGGTCACCAGGACCATCAGGCCCGGCCCGCTGATCCGGAACATCGAAAAACCGCCCCTGGCGGGCTTGGAGGATGACGAGGAGCTGCCCAAAGTTCGCATGCAGCTATTGTCTCAAACGGCCGGCTGTGCTTCCGCCGCCTTCCACCCCCGGCGAACAGAGCCTGCTGTTTCGTTTTAAACGGCCGACGGCGGCACCGCGCCTTCCATGCGAAAGGTACCGTGCCGCCGTCGCGCACTCAGCGCAACTTACTTTACGACGCCTGCTGCCCGTTCCGCGGCTTCCACCACGTTGGTCATCAGCAGCGCCACCGTCATGGGGCCGACGCCACCGGGGTTTGGCGAAATCCAGCCGGCAACGTCGGCCGCGGCGGGATCGATGTCGCCGTAGACGCGGCTCTTGCCCGTCTCCGGATCGGTCTCGCGGGTGACGCCGACGTCCAGCAGTGCCGCGCCCGGCTTCACGTCCGCAGCCTTGACGATGTGCTTCACACCGGCCGCGCCCACAATGACGTCCGCCTGCTTCAGCAGTTCCGGCAGGTTCTTCGTGCCGGTATGGGTCAGTGTCACTGTGGCGTTGACGTCCCGCCGCGTGAGCAGCAGGCCGATCGAGCGGCCGATCGTGACGCCGCGTCCCACCACCACGACGTGCTTGCCTGCCAGGCTGTACCCGTTGCGCTCCAGGAGCTCGATGACGCCGCGGGGCGTGCAGGGCAGCGGCGTGGTGATCTTGTTGTTGACGTTCAGCACCAGCCGGCCGAGGTTGGTCGGGTGCAGGCCGTCCGCGTCCTTGGCGGGATCGATGCGCTCCAGGATGGCGTCCGTGTCCAGGTGCTTGGGCAGCGGCAACTGAACGATGTAGCCGTGGCAGGACGGGTCCGCATTGAGTTCATCAATGAGGTCCTCCACCTGCTCCTGGGTGGCATCGGCAGGAAGCTCGCGCTGGATGGAGTTCATCCCGATCTGCACAGACTGCTTGTGCTTCATGGAGACGTACAGCTGTGAGGCGGGGTCTGCGCCCACCAGCACAGTGGCGATGCCGGGAGTGATCCCCCTGGCCTTGAGTGCGGCCACGCGTTCGGTCAGCTCGGCCTTGATGGCGGCGGCGGTAGCCTTGCCGTCAAGGATCTGCGCGGTTGTGGTTTCAGTCATGGGTCACCACTGCTCGTGCTGCGGGTAAAGCGGGAAGTCGGCCGCCAGCTTGTCCACACGGGCCTGCAGGGCTTCGACGTCGGCGCTGTTGCCTGCCTTGAGGGCGGTGGCGATGATCTCGGCGACCTCGGTGAACTCGGCGGCACCGAAGCCACGGGTGGCCAGGGCCGGGGTGCCGATGCGCAGGCCGGAGGTGACCATCGGCGGGCGGGGGTCGAACGGCACGGCGTTGCGGTTGACGGTGATGCCGACGGAGTGCAGGAGGTCCTCGGCCTGCTGGCCGTCCAGTTGGGAGTTTCGCAGGTCCACGAGCACCAGGTGGACGTCCGTGCCGCCGGTGAGGACGGAGACGCCGGCATCGGAAACGTCGGACTGGTTCAGGCGGTCGGCGATGATCCGGGCGCCCTCGAGGACGCGCTCCTGGCGCTCCTTGAATTCCTGGGTGCCGGCGATCTTGAAGGCCACGGCCTTCGCGGCGATGACGTGCATCAGCGGGCCGCCCTGCTGGCCGGGGAAGACACTGGAGTTCAGCTTCTTGGCCCACTGCTCCTTGGCCAGGATCACGCCCGAGCGGGGACCGGCCAGGGTCTTGTGCACGGTGGAGGTGACGACGTCGGAGTGCGGCACCGGGCTGGGGTGCAGTCCTGCTGCCACGAGGCCGGCGAAGTGCGCCATGTCGGTCCAGAGCAGGGCACCTACTTCATCGGCGATGGAGCGGAAGGCGGCGAAATCCAGGTGGCGGGGGTAGGCGGACCAGCCGGCGATGATGACCTGCGGCTTTTCGGCGATGGCCTGCTCGCGGAGCTTGTCCATGTCGATGCGGAAGTTGCCTTCCTCGACCTGGTACGCGGCGACCTGGTAGAGCTTGCCGGAAAAGTTCAGCTTCATGCCGTGGGTCAGGTGGCCGCCGTGGGCCAGGGAGAGGCCCAGGATCTTGTCGCCGGGGGTGATCATGGCGGCGAGTGCTGCAGCGTTGGCCTGAGCGCCGGAGTGCGGCTGGACGTTGGCGTATTCAGCGCCAAACAGTGCCTTGACCCGGTCGATGGCCAGCTGCTCTGCAACGTCCACGTATTCGCAGCCGCCGTAGTAGCGGCGGCCAGGGTAGCCCTCGGCGTACTTGTTGGTGAGGACGGAGCCCTGGGCTTCCATCACGGCGCGGGGCGCGAAGTTTTCGGAGGCAATCATTTCCAGGGTGCCGCGCTGGCGGCCGAGCTCCTGGTCCAGGACTGCGGCAATTTCAGGATCGAGCTCAGCCAAGGGCTGGTTGCTCACGGCTGTGGTTGAGGTGGCTGTAGTAGTCACGAAGAACTCCTGGCTAGGGATACGGGCACTGCTTAGGTCAGGCTACCGGCTGGCGCGCTTTCGCACCGCGTTGATGACAGGGCGTAAAAGCACGGCACGGCGCTGCTGTGCTGACGCGGGCGCAGCCCCAATTCCGGCAAGACATGACCCTCGGCCCAGGCGTACGATCCGTGGTCTTCGTGATTGCCGCTCCCTGGTGGTTAGCCACCCAACGCCAGTTGCGACCATTCCAGCGTACCAAAACCGCCGCCCGCCGCGCGGGTAGGCTATTACGCGTGAATGAAGAGCAGCTGAACCAAGCGTACGTCGTAACCCTGTCCTGCCCGGACCGTCCCGGAATCGTCCACGCCGTGGCCGGAGCGCTGATGGTGGCGGGCTGCAACATTACGGATTCGCAGCAGTACGGCAGCCCTTCAACCGGGAACTTCTTCATGCGCGTGGAGGTGACCACGGCGGCGGCCAAGTCCGAGCTGCGGGCCGCGCTGGAGCCGGTAGCGGAGGCTTTCGCCATGCAGTGGAACCTTAATACTGTCGGCGACAAGGTGCGCACCCTGGTGATGGCCAGCACCTCGGCCCACTGCCTCAACGACCTGCTTTTCCAGCAGCGTTCCGGCACGCTTCCCATTGAGATCCCCGCCATCGTGTCGAACCACCAGGACCTCGCCGGGCTTGCCGAGTTCTACGGCATTCCCTTCCACTACATCCCGGTCACCAGGGACACCAAGGTGCAGGCCGAGGACAAGCTGCGCGCCATCATCGCAGAGCACGGCATCGAGCTGACCGTCCTGGCCCGCTACATGCAGATCCTCTCCGACGAACTCTGCACCGAGCTGACCGGTAAGGCCATCAACATCCACCACTCGTTCCTGCCCTCCTTCAAAGGCGCCAGGCCGTACCACCAGGCCCATGCCCGCGGCGTGAAGCTGATCGGTGCCACGGCGCACTACGTGACCGCCGCCCTGGATGAGGGGCCCATCATCGAGCAGGAAGTCATCCGGGTGGACCATGCACGCACCCCTGAGCAGTTTGTGCAGATGGGCCGCGACGTGGAGGGCCGCACCCTGGTCCAGGCCGTGCAGTGGCACGCCGAGCACCGGGTGCTCCTGGACGGCAACCGGACGGTCGTCTTCAACTAGGACGGGCTTTTAACCCGGGCGTGCCACCAAGCGGCGCTCCGTCTGGTGGCCTAGGGTGAACCCATGGCTCCTCTGTACCCTTTCGCCGGAAACACCCCGGCTGTCCATGACTCAGCATTCGTCGCCCCGTCGGCGTCGATCATCGGCAATGCCACCCTTGGCCCGGACTCGAGCGCCTTCTACGGCGTCTCCGTCCGCGCCGACACCGCAGCCATCACCGTGGGCACCGGCAGCAACCTGCAGGACAACGTGGTGCTGCACGCAGACCCCGGCTTCCCCTGCACGGTGGGCGAACGGGTCAGCGTGGGGCACGCCGCCGTCGTGCACGGCTGCACCGTGGAGGACGACTGCCTGATCGGCATGGGCGCCACGGTCCTCAACGGCGCAGTGATCGGCGCCGGCTCCCTGGTGGCAGCCGGCGCCGTCGTGCTTGAAGGAACGGTGGTTCCGCCCCGGTCGCTGGTGGCGGGCGTGCCCGCCAAAGTGCGCCGCGAACTCACGGAAGACGAGTTCGACGGCGTACGCGCCAACGCGACGCGCTACGTGGAGCTCGCGGCGAAACACCGCGAGCTTCACAACTAGTCCAGGCTGATCGGGCCGAACTCGTCCAGGAGATCGCCCGGACCGGGGTTGCCCGCTGCGGATGACCCTCCCAAGTGCTTCACCACGCCCCAGACTGCGTTCAAACCGGTGGTGACGGCGCCTTCGGCCCAGCCGGCGGTGAAGGAGACGTCATCGCCGGCCAGGAAGATCCCGCGCTGGGATTCCGGCAGTTTGTCCTGCTTGAAGTGCGTGAAAAGCCGCTGCTGGTAGCGGTAGTGCCCGGGCAGGTTGGCCTTGAAGGCGCCCATGAAGTTGGGGTCCGCCTCCCAGGACACGGTGATGGGCTGCCCCACGATGTGCCCGGCGATGTCCACCCCGGGGTAGATCTGCTCAAGCGAGTGCAGCATCAGTTCCACGCGTTCGTCCGCGTCCAGGGCCAGCCACTTCAGTGCGTCATCGTTCCAGGTGTAGGACAGCAGGATCACAGCGGGCTGGTCCGGGCCGTTGTCCAGCAGGTAGGTGGCCCGGTTGAGCCGGTCCGTCAGCGTCATGGACAGGACCTCGTTGCCGGTTGCGGGGTCGATGTCCTTCCAGAATGGCCGGTCCACCATCACGAACGTCTTGGACGACTGCATGTAGTGCGAGCGCTCCATCGCGGTCCACAGCTCGGCCGGAAACAATGCCTCCTCTGTGTGGATGCGGGTGGACAGCAGCCATGACTGGCAGGTGGTCACCACGGCCGGGTAGCTGGCCTCGCGGCCCCAGCGTTCACGGATCCGCAGGTTTCCGTCCGGGTCGCGGCTGATCCTGCCCACGGCGCCGCGGGGCGAGCCGGAGTGCAGAGAGGCCAGCGAGGTGCCGGCGGGCCAGTGCACCAGGTCCGACGGCGCGTGCTGCCACAGTGCCTCAGGCAGCCGCTGCGCTCCCCCACGGATGAGCCGGTGCTGGTCATCGGCGTCGGTATAGACAACGCGCAGTATTTCCAGGATGGAGTTGGGGAAGTCGGTGTCCCAGCCGCCCGTGCCGAAGCCCACCTGGCCAAAGGCCTCCCTGTGGGTGAACCCTGCCTTCTTAAAGGACTCGCTGGCGGCAATGAAGCCGTAAAAGGTCTGCTCGTCCATGAGCGGGAGCAGTTCGTTCCAGAGGCCCTTGATACGGGGCATGTCCCGCGCCCGGATGGCCTCCTGCATTTCCACGAACTTGGCGCCGTTGTTGACCGCAGCCTTCCAGGCGTCGGCCACCTCGCGGAAGAACGGCGGAAGATCGCTCGACTTTTCCGCGTAGTGCTTCCTGCCGGCCAGCTCGATCACGGTGCTGGAGGTGGCTTCGGCCAGGGGGTTGGGGAAGTCCTGTGTCTCCAGGCCCAGCAGATCCACATAGTGGTAGAACGCCTTGCCTGACACCGGGAACCGCATCCCGCCCAGGTCCGCCACCACTCCGGGCGCCGCAGGGAAGGCGGCGGTGCGCAGCCGCCCGCCGATCTGGTCCGCTTCATAGACCACGGGCCGCAGCCCGAGTTTCATCAGCTCATAGGCGGTCACCAGGCCGGAGAGCCCGGCGCCGATGACGGCCACCTCCGTGCCGTAAAGCTCCGGCGGCACGGAGCCCAGGCCGTCCGGGTGTGCCAGGTAATGGTCGTAGCTGAACGGGAAATCGGGGTTCAGCATGGTGATGGGGGCTGCGTGCCCGTCGGCGCCCCGTCGGGCGCCATCCGCCGGAGTGGCGGAGGTGCTGGAGGGATCAAAGGCCGGCAGTTCGGTGGCGGTGGTCATGAGTGTTCTGCTTTCACAGGTTCCTGGCTCGGGGCCTTGGCGGTCAATTCACGGTAGTCGAGCTCGCTGAGAGCCGCTACCTTCGAGTTCCGGCGTCCATAGCCGAAGTAGATGGCGATGCCCACGAGCATCCAGGCGCCAAAGACAGCCCACGTATCGGCACCGAGGTTCGCCATCAGGTAGGCGCACATCAGGGTGCCCAGCACGGGCGTCAGGGGGTACAGCGGCACCCGGAAGCTCCGCTTCAGGTCCGGACGGTTGCGGCGCAGGTAGATGACGGCGACATTGACCAGCGCGAACGCAAACAGGGTTCCGATGCTGGTGGCGTCGGCGAGGGCGCCGAGCGGAACCAGCCCCGCAGTGAGGGCGACGGCGGTGCCAACAATGAGCGTGCCGGCGGCAGGGGTGCCGGTCCGGGGCGAGACGCGTCCGAAGACCCTGGGCACCAGCCCGTCCCGGGACATCGAAAGAAGAATGCGGGTCTGGCCGTACAGGACGGTGAGCACGATGCTGGCGATGGCAAGGACAGCGCCGACGGAAAAGACCAGGGCGATCCAGGGCTGGTGGGTGGTTTCCTCCAGGATCTGGACCAGGGCGGCCTCGGTCCCGTCGAACCAGCCCCAGGGCCGGGCGCCGATCGCGGCGACGGCCACGAGGACGTAAATGCTGGTGACGATCACCATGGACAGCAGGATGGCGCGGGGAAGATCGCGCTCGGGGTTTTTGGCCTCTTCACCCGCGGTGGATGCCGCGTCAAAACCGATGTAGGAAAAGAACACCCGGGAGGCTGCGGCGGAAACCCCTGCGGCGCCCATGGGCAGGAGAGGTTCAAAGTTTCCGGCGTTGAAGGCGGTAAAGGCAACAGCGCAGAAGAACAGCAGGATGCCTACTTTGATGATGACGATGACCGTGTTGATCCAGGCGCTTTCACGGGCGCCCCGGACCAGCAGGATCATGGCCAGCACCACGATGGCGACTGCCGGAATGTTCACCAGTCCGCCGTCTCCGGGAGGCTGCGACATGGCATCGGGCAGCACCTGCCCAAACGCCGCCAGCGCCTCGTTGACGTACTGGCCGGCGCCTACAGCCACGGCCGCGACCGAGACCGCGTACTCAAGGACCAGGCACCATCCGCAGATCCATGCCATGCCCTCGCCCATGGTGGCGTAGGAGTAGGAGTAGCTTGAGCCGGCCACTGGCACCAGGCCGGCCATTTCGGCATACGACACCGCGGAGAGCAGCGCAGCCAGGCCGGCGATGACGAACGAGATCCAGATGGCCGGGCCCGCCAGCGGAACCGACTCACCCAGGATCACCAGGATGCCTGTCCCCAGGGTGGCGCCAACGCTGATCATGGTCAGGTGGAGGACGCCGAAGCTGCGCACCAGTCCGGTGCCGCCCCCGCTGCTTCCGGCTTCGCTGACCATCTGGCCGATCGGTTTACGGCGCAGCAGCTGCGCCCGCAGGCCGGGCCGGTCGCCGCTTGGCGCAATGGTTGTTTCGGTGGTCACAGGCACAGTCACCGTTGACGTCCCTTCTGAGTAGTTTTCGGTTTCCCCTCACCAAGGTTGGCATGTGAGCCAACTCTCAACCCGGTGCAAAATGACTTATAGTGATCCACCATGAGACTTAATGCACAAAGCCAGCCGCCCGCCCCGGCGGTTCTGTCGGGTCAGGTCACCGTTGATCTGTCCGCGATCTCGGACAACGTCCAGGCCCTGAAAACCCGCACCAAAGCGCCCTTCTTCATGGCAGTGATAAAGGGGAACGCATACGGGCACGGCCTGCTGGAGGTCGCCAGGACCGCCGTCGCAGCCGGTGCCGACTGGCTGGGGACGGCCCAGCTCGCCGAAGCCATCACGCTCCGCAAGGCGGGCATCACCGCCCCCATCCTTTCCTGGCTCTACCTGGCATCCCAGACCAGCGACGCCATCACCGAGGCCTTGGAAAACGACGTCGATGTGTCCCTTGGCAGCGTCTCCCAGCTGGAGGTGCTGGCAGCTGCCGCGCGGCGGCTGGGCCGTCCCGCCGTCGTGCATCTTGAGCTGGACAGCGGCCTTAGCCGGGGCGGTGCACGCATGGAAGACTGGGCAGGGCTTGTTTCCCGCGCCCGCCAGGGCGAACTCGACGGCGACCTTTGGGTCCGTGGAATCTGGACCCACCTGGCATGGGCAGACGTCCCCGCCCATCCCGGAAACGCCGCCGCCGTGGCGCAGTTCGAGGATGCCGTCCAGGCGGCGGAAGCGGCAGGCCTCACCCCCCAGCTCAGGCATGTGTCCAGTTCCGCCAACATCCTTGACCGGCCTGAATTCCATTTCGACATGGTGCGCGCCGGGCTGGCGGTCTACGGCCTGGCCCCCGCCGACCACTTGGCTCCCGCTGACTTCGGCCTGCGTCCGGCGCTGAGCGTCACTGCTCCCCTGGTGATGGTTAAAAAGGTCCCCGCCGGCACCGGGATCAGTTATGAACACCAGGCCATCACCCATGAACCGCGATATCTGGGCCTTATCCCCCTGGGCTACGCGGACGGCATTCCAAAGGGCATCAGCGGCCGTCCCGTGGTGAGCATCGCGGGCCGGCGCGTCCCAGTGATCGGCAAGGTCTGCATGGACCAGTTCATGGTGGACCTGGGGCCCGATGCCATGGGGATCAATGTTGGCGATACTGCCGTGCTGTTCGGGGATCCTGCAACCGGTGCCGCCAGTGCCGATGACTGGGGCGCTGCCATCGGCAGCCACGGGGACGAAATCATCAACAGGATCGCACCGCGCCTGCCGCGCGCCTATGCCGGCGGGAGCCCGGCCCATGAGTGCCCCGACTACCAGGAGCCGGTTCCCGCCGGGCACAACCATGCCGGTTGAGCCTGCCACGTCCGGACGGCTGAGCTTCGTCACCCTCCAGCAGTTCCTCGACCAGCTGCCGCCGGTGCTGAACATGCTTCACGACGGCGGCAGCGGCGGCCAGCTGCTGCGATGGGTTGAGCCCAGTGAACTGGAGGACCCGACGCCATACCTTCCGGAGGGCGAATTCCTGCTCACCGCGGGCCTTCCCTTCCTGGGCGACGGCGGATCACCGGCCAGCGTGGACGCGTATGTCATGCGGCTGGTTGATGCCAAGGTGGCCGCGCTGGGTTTCGGGATCAGGCCATACTTCGACGCAGTCCCGGACGTGGTCATCGAGGCCTGCCGGCGGCACAACCTCACCTTGTTCGAGGTGCCGGAGTCGTTGCCCTTCGCGGCGATCGGCCTCGAGTTTTCACAACTGCTGGAGACCGACAATGCGAGGGTCTTCCGCCAGCTGGCAGAGGCCAACCGGCAGCTCATGCGTGCCGTCCTCTCCCCCAAGCCGGAGCACGAGCTGCTGGCGGCACTGGTCCAGCGCGTACCCGTGTGGGCTGTGATGGTGGGAGCGGACGGCCGGGTCCGGGCCCGCGGCACCAGTGCCGGCGGCAGCACCGCCGTCGAGCTTTCCCTGCTCGAACCCATGCTGGAACGGCTGCTGTCCGGCCGCGGCCCCAGGGTGGAAATGGACGGCTTTGACCAGCCCGGCTCGGCACTGGTGGTGGGCCACCCGCTGCGCAGCACCAGGGACGCCAACCTGGGCGCTTTGATCCTGGGCTCCGACGTTCCGTTGACGCCCGCGCAGAACAACGTGGTCCAGTCAGCCGTCGGACTGCTTGAGCTGTTGGTCCGGCAGCGCACCAGCGGCTCACTGGCTCCCAGCCAGCTGGCCACCGCCGTCCTGCTGCATCCCGAAAGCCTCACCACCGGGGGCACCCGGCGGCTGAACGGACTCAAGGACCTGCTGGCACAAAGCCTTTCCTCCACCCGCTCCGCACCCGTGCGCGTACTGCAGGGCATCAAGGTGGAAGCGCCGGAGTGGCCGGCGGGAGAGAGCCCCGTCAGGGAGCTGCTGCAGTGGCGGCGCATGTTCGATACCAAGCTGGTGGAGATCACGGACTACGGATTCGCCGCGGTGACCCGGCTCAAGGTGGACGATGCGCTGCTTGCCGAGGTGGAGAAGCTCGGGTGGCGCCTGGTGATCGGTGAACCCACCGAGCTGACCAGCCTTCCCGCCGCGTACCAGCACGCCACATCCCTTCGCAGCCGGGTCCGGAGAAGTGGCCACAGCATCCGGGCCGACGAGGTGTCCTGGTCGGTCACCGGGCTGCTGGGCCGTGAGGCCGGCATACTGCTGGCGGAACGGCTCCTCCATCCGGTCCTGGCGCTCGAACCGGACCGGCGTGACCCGCTGCTGGCCGTCCTCCGCGGCTGGCTTAGCGAAAACGGCAGCTGGGACGGCTCGGCGAAGCTGCTGGGACTGCACCGGAACAGCGTACGGCGGCAGATCGGGGTCCTTGCCGAACTGCTCGGAATGGACCTGAACCAGGCACAGGTGCGGGCCGAGGTTTGGATTGCCCTGCAGTACACCGACGGGCTGACCGGCGGGCCGGCAGGCAGCGGCGGGAAGGTGGACACCGCCGGCTAGGCGGGGTTGTCCCCCGGCTGGCCCGCTTCCCGCGGCAGGCCTGCCTCCCACTCCCGGTACAGCTCCGGCCGGCGCTCCCGCAGGTACGGCACCTCGTCCCTGGCCGCGCGGACGGCCTCCGGGCCCACATCGGCGAAAAGCAGGGCCGGGGCGCTCCCGGCTTCGGCGAGGAGCCCGCCGTCCGGTCCCGCCACCACGCTTCCGCCCCCGAATGTGTAGGCGTCCTCCGCGCCACAGTGGTTGGCATACGCCACGTGCACCTGGCTTTCGAGCGCCCGGGCACGGATGAGCACCTCGGGTACAGCCTCGAAACCGGCCGACAGTGCCGTGGGCACCAGGAGCAGTTCAGCGCCGCGGCCGGCGGCTGCGCGGGCGGCCTCAGGGAATTCGATGTCGTAGCAGATCAGCAGCGAGGTGCGGATCCCGTTGAAATCCACGACGGCGGGAGGTTGCGCGCCGGCCCTGAACGCCTTTCGCTCCTCGCCGCCGAAGAGGTGCACCTTGGCGTAGCTGAGGAGTTCGGCGCCGGTGGCATCGACCAGGGTTGCTGAGATATACCAATCGGGGCTCCCGGCGGGCACCGCCCCGCTGTACCCAGGCGCTTCGACGGGCAGGCTGTAGACAAGCGCGATCCCGTTCCGGCGGGCGATTTCGGCCAGCCCTTCACGAATGGCGGGAAGGCTTGAAGGGTCCAGCTCCCCGCGCAACCTCAGCGGGGCATAGCCCACGGGGAACAGCTCCGGTGTCAGGAGCAGGTGGGCGCCGGCATGTGATGCCCGGCGAGCCGCATCGTCAATGGTCCGGAGATTGGCCTCAACGTCCAGGACCACGGCATTCGCCTGCAGGACGGACAGCAGCATCGTTACCACCTTCTTTTAGCCTGTCCATTGGAATGGATGGGCCGGACTGTTCTTGCCTTCCAGCCTAGTCAGCGCCAGCGGCAGAACGGCGGGTCGTTTGGACCCGGCTGCCCGTGCGGCAGGACAGAATGCACGGCAAAAGCTGACTACGTCCCTGATCCGCAGTCCCGAAGGCCCGCGACCGGTCCTTTGCGTTAACTTCTTGACTACAACAGCGGCGATAGGGCAATCTTCATAGCATGTCCGCAACCCCGCGCTCAACGAGGAGCAAGCCCAAGAATCCCGGTTCACAGTCCGCCCTGCGGCAACTGAACCAGCAGCGGATTATCGAGACCCTGATGGGCGGTCCGTCCACCCAGGCGGAACTGGCCCGGCAGACGGGGCTGTCCACCGCCACCGTCTCGAACATCGTCAAAATCATGCTCGATTCCGGGCTGGCATCCGCCGAGCCCATCACCAGTTCCGGCCGGCGGGCACTGAACGTACGGCTGAACAGCAACGGTGCAGTGGCGGTGGGCATCGACTTTGGCCGGCGCCACCTGCGGGTGGTCCTGGCGTCACTGAGCTACCACGTGATCGCGGAGGAATCCATCATGCTCCCCCTCGGCCACCAGGCGGACGAGGGCATCCAGGCGGCGGTGGCGCTTTTGGAAAAGTTGCTGCGCGAAAGCGGAATCGAACGCAGCTCCCTGGTGGGCGCCGGCGTCGGAATTCCGGGTCCTATCGACAGGCGGACGGGGACCGTAGCCCAGGGCGCCATCCTGCCCGAGTGGGTGGGCATCAACATCCTGCCTCATCTTGAGGAAACCTTGAGAATCCCCGTGTTTATTGACAATGATGCCAACCTGGGGGCCTGGTCCGAGGTCACCTGGGGCCAGCATACGGGAGTGGCCAACCTCCTGTTTTTGAAGATCGGCTCGGGCATCGGCGCCGGCCTGATCCTCAACGGCGCGCCCTATTACGGCAACGTTGGAATCACCGGCGAGATAGGCCACGCCACCATCCACGAGCAGGGCCTGATCTGCCGCTGCGGCAACCGCGGGTGCCTGGAAACCATTGCTTCCACCACCACCATGATCGAGCTTTTGAGTCGCGGCGAGGACCGGCCTCTGACCCCCGCGGACATCGTCAGGAAGGCCCTGAACCGCGACCCGGCCACCCTTCGTGTCGTGGACGACGCGGGCCTGGCGGTGGGCCGGGCCCTGGGCAATGTAGCCAACCTGATCAACCCCGAGGTCATCGTGGTGGGGGGTCCGCTGGCGGGGCTCGGCGACATCCTGCTGGACCCCATCAGGAGGGGCCTGATCCGGCACGCCGTGCCGGTGATCGGGGAAACCACAACGCTCACCATGTCCTCGCTTGGAGACCGCGCGGAGGCCCTCGGCGCTGCCGCTTTGGTGTTCCAGCACGCCGGAATCCGCAGGTCGTAATCCATTTCGTTATCCGGCAATTGAGTTAAAGACTTGACGGCAACAGCTGTGATCAAGTTTACTTTTTCATCAGACGGCCCAGTGCTTTGCTGGGCGGACAAAGAAGTCATGCATTGGAGGCGTAAGGGCTCATGACGTCCCAACCCACGCAAACGGATCCGGTCATCCTGGAGATGCGTTCCATCACCAAGGAGTTCCCAGGGGTCAAGGCCCTCTCGGAGGTCAGCCTCCGGGTGAAGGCCGCCGAAATCCACGCCATCTGCGGCGAGAACGGTGCCGGCAAGTCAACCCTGATGAAGGTTCTTTCCGGCGTATACCCGTACGGAAGCTACGACGGCGACATCGTCTACCAGGGGCAGGTCCAGCAGTTCCGGGATATCCGGGCCAGCGAGCACGCCGGCATTGTGATCATCCACCAGGAACTCGCGCTGATCCCCGAACTGTCCATCATGGAGAACATCTTCCTGGGCAACGAACCTACTAAACGCGGTGTCATCGACTGGGCCGAGGCCCGGCTGCGGTCGCTGGACCTGCTGGCCCGCGTGGGCCTGCGGGATGATCCGGACACTCCCATCAAGGAGATCGGCGTCGGCAAGCAGCAGCTGGTGGAGATCGCCAAAGCGCTGAACAAGTCCGTGAAGATCCTGATCCTGGACGAGCCCACCGCGGCTCTTAACGAATCCGACTCCCAGCATCTGCTGGACCTGATGCTGGGCCTGAAGGCAAAAGGCATCACCTGCATCATCATTTCGCACAAGCTCAACGAAATTGAGCAGGTCGCCGACTCGATCACCATCATCCGCGACGGCAAATCCATCGAGACGCTGGACGTCAAGAAGGACGGCGTGGACGAGGACCGGATCATCAAGGGCATGGTGGGCCGCACCCTGGAATCCCGGTTCCCGGACCACACGCCCAAGATCGGCGAGGTGTTCTTCGAGGTCAAGGACTGGACTGTGGGCCACCCCGCCGTCCAGGACCGCCTGGTGTGCAAGGGCTCCAATTTCTTTGTCCGCCGCGGTGAAATCGTTGGCTTCGCAGGGTTGATGGGCGCCGGACGCACGGAACTGGCCCGCTCCGTCTTCGGCCGGTCCTACGGCCGCTTCATCGACGGCCACATTTACAAGGACGGCAAGGAGGTGGTCCTCAAGAACGTCCGGCAGGCTATCGACGCAGGGCTGGGCTACGTCACCGAGGACCGGAAGTCCCTGGGCCTGAACCTGCTGGATGACATCAAGACCACCACCGTGGCGGCCAACCTCCGCAAAATCAGCCATAACTTCGTGGTGGACACCAACCAGGAGTTCACGGTTGCCGAACAGTACCGCAAGTCGCTGCGGACCAAGACGCCGTCCGTGGAGGAAGGCGTGGCCAAGCTCTCCGGCGGCAACCAGCAGAAGGTGGTCCTCGCCAAGTGGATGTTTACCGACCCCGACCTGCTGATCCTGGACGAGCCCACCCGCGGCATCGACGTCGGCGCCAAGTATGAGATCTACGGCATCATCCAGCAGCTCGCCAACCAGGGCAAGGGAGTGATCGTCATCTCCTCGGAGCTCCCCGAACTCCTGGGCCTGTCCGACCGCATCTACACCATTTTCGAAGGCGCCATCACTGGTGTCCTGAACAAAGACGAGGCCAGCCAGGAAAGCCTGATGAAACTGATGACCTCCGCCCGCAAAGCCGAAGCCGCCTGACCCCCTGGCCCACCCAGAACCTTCCGGACACAAGGACTGACACCATGAACGCCCTCAAAAAGCTGTTTGGCGGCAACACCCGCCAATTCGGCATGATCTTCGCCCTGGTGGCCCTGATCATCTTCTTCCAGCTGGCCACCGAAGGCCGGACACTCACCCCCGGCAACGTCATCAACCTCTTCAACGGCAACTCCTACATCCTGATCCTGGCGATCGGCATGGTCCTTGTGATCATCGCGGGCCACATCGACCTCTCCGTCGGTTCCGTGGCCGCGTTTGTCGGCGTCACCGTGGCACTGGCTATCCGCGACTGGGGCATCCCCTGGTATGCCGGCGTACTCCTGGGGCTGGTCCTGGGCGCGGTGATTGGGGCCTGGCAAGGCTGGTGGACGGCCTACGTGGGCATTCCTGCCTTTATCGTGACCCTGGCCGGCATGCTCCTGTTCCGCGGTTTCAACCAATTCGTCGGCAAGTCCAACACCATCCCGGTGCCCTCCGACTTCCAGTACCTCGGCTCCGGCTACCTGCCCGAAGTCGGCCCCAACACCGGCTTCAACAACCTCACTCTGCTGCTGGGCATCGCCGCCGCCGCGTTCGTGGTGTGGGGCGAGCTCCGCTCCCGCGCCCGCGCCAAGGCCCTCGGCGCCGAAGTACCCGAAATGTGGGTCACCGCCCTGAAACTGGTCCTGATCTGCGGTGCCATCCTCTACGCCACCTACCTGTTCGCCACCGGCCGCCCGGGAACCTCCTTCCCCATTCCGGGGCTCATCCTCGCCGTCCTGGTGCTGCTGTACGGTTTCATTGCTTCCCGCACCGTCCTTGGCCGCCACGTCTACGCAGTGGGCGGCAACCGGCACGCGGCCGAACTCTCCGGTGTCCAGTCCAAGAAGGTCAACTTCCTGGTCATGATGAACATGTCCATCCTCGCCGGCCTGGCCGGCATGATATTCGTGGGCCGTTCCACCGCTTCTGGCCCGTTCGACGGCGTGGGCTGGGAACTTGACGCCATCGCCGCCGTCTTCATCGGCGGAGCCGCAGTGACCGGCGGCGTGGGCACAGTAGTCGGCTCCATCATCGGTGGCCTGGTCATGGCAGTCCTGAACAACGGCCTGCAGCTCCTGGGCGTCGGCGCCGACCTCACCCAGATCATCAAGGGCCTGGTGCTCCTGATCGCGGTCGCCTTTGACGTCTACAACAAGACCCAGGGCAAAAAGTCGATTATCGGCATGCTGACCAGGAACTTCAACCGTCCCACCAGCGGCGGTCCCAGCAACCCTCTCCAGCCCGACGAAACCACCTCCACCAAGGAAGCTATCGCCAGGGAAGCCTGACTTGAGCAGCCTGAATAGCGTTACACCACTACAGAGAAAGAGAACCAACAATGCGAATGATGGGTAAAGCAGGAAAGGCAGCAGCGGTCGCTGCCATCGCAGCACTGGCGCTGACAGGCTGCGGCCGCTCAGAGGCCCCCTCGGGTGGCGCAAGCGGAGGCGCAGGAGGATTCGAAAAGAACTCATCCATCGGCGTCGCACTTCCCCAGAAGACGAGTGAAAACTGGGTCCTCGCCGAAAAGCTGTTCAATGACGGCCTCAGTGGCGCGGGCTTCAAGGCTGACGTCCAGTTCGCCAACGCCGGCGTTTCCGAGCAGCAGAACCAGATCAGTGCCATGGTCACCAAGGGCGCCAAGGTCATCATCGTGGGCGCCATCGACGGCTCTCAGCTGGGTACCCAGCTCAAGCAGGCCAAGGATGCCGGTGCCACCATCATCGCCTATGACCGCCTGCTGCTGAACACCGAAAACGTGGACTACTACGTGGCCTACGACAACTTCAAGGTGGGCGTGCTCCAGGGCCAGGCATTGTTGGAAGGCCTTAAGGCCAAAAAGCCGTCCGGCCCGTACAACATCGAACTGTTCGCAGGGTCCCCCGACGATGCCAACGCGAAGGTCTTCTTCGACGGCGCCATGAGCGTCCTGAAGCCGAAGATCGACGACGGCACCCTCAAGGTCCTCTCCGGCCAGACTAGCTTCGAGCAGGCCGTAACCCAGGCCTGGAAGAGCGAAAACGCCCAGCGCCGCGCTGACACCCTGCTCAGTGGCAGCTACACCAGCGCACCCCTGGACGGCGTCCTGTCACCCAACGATCTCCTGGCCCGCGCAATCCTGACCTCCGTCAAGGCCGCCGGCAAGCCAACGCCGGTCATCACCGGACAGGACTCCGAAGTTGAATCGGTCAAGTCGATCATGGCCGGCGAGCAGTACTCCACCATCAACAAGGACACCCGCAAGCTCGTTGAGCACGCCATCACCATGGTGAAGGACCTGCAGGCCGGCAAGAAGCCTGAGATCAACGACGACAAGTCCTACAACAACAAGGTCAAGACCGTTCCGGCATACCTGCTGGAGCCGGTCATCGTGACCGCCGCCAACGTGAAGACGGCCTACAAGGACGATCCCGTTCTCGGCCCCATCACCAAGTAACACCTTTAGAAACCGCCGCGTAAAACCGGCAGACCGGAAAGCCCGGCCGCTTCGTTGAACTGCTCCCCGTAAGTTGGACTGAAAATTCAGTTCCAACTTACGGGGAGCAGTTTCATGTTTAAGGGCAGTTCGAGCCGGTCAGGCCAGCCAACGCCACCAGCGTGGCTGCTCCGGTTCCGGCGTCGGTTCCGGCTCTGGCTCCTCGCCCAAGGCCTGCGCGGCCCCGACGATGTCGTCCGCGGTGAGCGTCATGACGGCCTCACGATCGAGCGCGTCGAGGCTTTGTTCCTCATCAAGCGACAGCCGCAGCGCCTGGCGGTTGAGCGCCTGCTCGAACAGCGTGCGGGCGAACCGTGCGTTGCCGGAGTCCTCGCCCGCGTGGAGCCCGGTGAAGATGCGGCGCAGCATCTGGTCCGCACCCGGCTCCAGCGTGTACTCGTGCTGGGCCAGCATCTGGTGGAAGATCGTCTGGAGTGCGTCCACGGAGTAGTCGGGGAACGTGATCTCGCGGGCGAACCGGGAGCGCAGTCCGGGGTTCGAGAGCAGGAAAGACTCCATCAGCCGCGGGTACCCGGCCACGATCACGACCAGGCGGTGGCGGTGGTCCTCCATCCGCTTGAGCAGGACCTCGATCGCTTCGGGGCCGAAGTCCATCCGGCCATCCTCGGGGGCCAGCGCGTAGGCCTCGTCGATGAACAGGACGCCGTCCAGCGCGCGCCGGATCACCCGGTCCGTCTTGATGGCGGTCGCGCCGACATACTGCCCCACCAGGCCCGAACGGTCCACCTCGACCAGGTGGCCTTTCTGCAGTAGACCGACCGCGCGGTACATCTCGGCCAGGAGCCGCGCCACGGTGGTCTTGCCCGTGCCCGGGTTTCCGAGGAACACCAAATGCTGTGATGTGGCCACCTCCGGCAGGCCGTGAGTCTTACGGCGGGCCTGGACCTGGAGCAGTGCGACGAGGGCCCGCACCTGTTCCTTCACGGTCTCCAGTCCGACCAGCGCGTCGAGCTCGGCCTGCACCTCGGACAGCGGCCGGGCCGGCCCGGGCCTCGCACCGACGAGATCGCCAACCAGGTCGTCGACGCGCTCCGAACCGGGCAGCTTGAGCTGATCGGCCAGATGGCCGATGGTTTCGCGCAGGTCCTCGAACGGATTGCGACTGGCAGCCATGCATCCACTGTAGTACCCGATTCCCGACCGGGGTGGAGTTTGCCTCACCGGCATCAACTCGCTCCCCGAAAGTAAGGACTGATTTCCCACTCCAACTTCCGGAGAGCAGTTCACGTTGGGACCGGGCTTTCCTGCGTCCGGATTCAGCCGCAGCTCCTTCACAGCCCGGACACAGGTGGGGCCGGATTCCTGCACAGGATGCCCGGCGAGGGTTGATGCGAGGCCGGCCGTCCGCGCCGGCGCCTGAGTCATAGGAGTAACGTGAGCGTTCTTGCCCGAAGCGTAGGCAATGCCTTCAGAAACAAGGTCCGCACTGCAGCGGTTGTCGCGGTGCTGGCCGCCGCCATTGGCCTTGCCCTGGCCATGCTGGTGGCCAACCAGGCGGTCGGGGCGAAAGTCCAGGAGCTCAATGCCTCCGTAGGCACTGTCCTGACGGTCAACCCGGCCGGCGGGCAAGGTTTCGAAGGCGGCGGTGAACCGCTCACCGCCGGCCAGGCAACCACGGCCGCCGGTGTGGCCAACGTCAGTGCCGTCGTCGGGACCTCCTCACTGCGGCTGCGCAACGCCACCGAAGCCGCAGCGCAGTCGGCAAACGGCCAGAGTGGCCCCGGCGGTCCGGCCGGACAGGGCGGCAAGGCGGCAGCCACGCTGACCACCAGCCTGACCGCGGCGGTGGATGCAGGCACACTCGGCAACCGCAACCAGCAGGCCAACGAAACCACGGGTTCCACCGGAACCACCCAGCAGCCCGTCCGGTCCCTGCCCATCACTGCCACCGGCATCGGTGCCGAAGTGGACACCACGGGCAAGGCACTGAACATCACCCAGGGCTCGGGGCTTGGCGACTACTCGGCAGCATCCACCAGCGCGCTGCTGGGAACTGCCCTCGCCGAGAAGAACAACCTCACGGTTGGCTCCAGCTTCACCATCAATGACCAGACCTACACGGTCGCGGGACTCTTCGACGCCGGCACAGCCTTTGGCAACAACGCCGTGTACGTGACGCTCCCCACCGCCCAGAGTTTGGCAGGGACGCCGGGTGAGTTGTCCAGCATGATCGTCACGGTCGATTCGATGGACAACGTCGCCGCCACCAAAACGGCACTGCAAACAGCCCTGGGGACCGACAAGGCTGACGTCACGCAGGGCCAGAACCTCCAGACCGCCGTCAGCTCCCTGGACAGCGTCAAGAACATTTCCTTCATCGCCTTCATTGCCGCCCTCGGCACCGCCGGACTCATCATCCTGCTCATCATGGTGATGCTGGTCCGCGAGCGCCGCCGCGAAATCGGCGTGCTGAAGGCCATCGGCGCACCCAACCGCACCATCGGCCTGCAGTTCGTCCTCGAAGCCCTGGTCCTGGCAGCCCTGGGCAGCGCAGTGGGTGCCGCCATCGCATCATTCGCCAGCGGCGGCATCGCCTCAGCTCTCATCAGCAGCAACACCACCACAACCACCGCCACCACGGGCCGCGGCTTCCCGGGCGGGGCAGGCGGTGCAGGCGGGTTCCCGGGCGGCCAGGGCGGACCCTTCGGCGGGGCCTCCCAGTTGCTGAGCTCCGTCACCGCGTCCGCATCACCGGGAGTCATCGCCGGCGGAATCGCCGCCGTGTTCGGCGTCGCCATCGTCGGAGCGCTGGTTCCCGCGCTGCTCACGGCACGCATCCGTCCCATCGAAGTCCTGCGAGGAGAATAGCCATGATTGAAGTCAAGAACCTGGTCCGCACCTTCAACTCCGGTGACCGCACCATCAAACCGGTCAACGACGTCAGCTTCGACCTGGAGCAGGGCATTCTTGCCTCGATCGTGGGGAAAAGCGGCAGCGGCAAAAGCACCCTGTTGTCCCTCCTGGGCGCGCTGGACAAGCCCACCAGCGGAGACGTCGTCGTCAACGGCGTCAGCCTGGCCGGCCTGCAGGACAGCAAGCTGACGGAATACCGCCGACGGGACATCGGCTTCGTGTTCCAGCAGTTCAACCTGATCCCCAACCTGTCGGCCGTAGCCAACGTGATGCTCCCCATGGAGTTTGCCGGGATCCGTAAGGCCGCCCGGCTGCAGCGCGCCCAGGATTTGCTGGAGCAGGTCCAGCTGGATCCGTCCAAACACGACCGGCGGATCAACAGGCTCTCCGGCGGAGAGCAGCAGCGCGTGGCAATTGCCCGGGCCCTGGCCAACGAGCCGAAGCTCATCCTGGCCGATGAGCCCACCGGAAACCTGGACGAGCAGACCGGGGACCACATCATCGAGCTCCTCAGCTCGCTGCGCCGCGACCACAACACGACTATCCTGGTGGTCACCCACGACCGGGCCCTGGCAAACAAGACCGACCGGCGTTTCCGGCTGCAGCAGGGCAGGCTGACGGAAGAGCCGGTCCTCGGCCGGGCAGTTGCCGCCACCGTCTGACGTGCGCGAAAGGGGCCAAAGGTACGGGCCACACCGTCCCGCCCTTGGCCCCTTTGAGGTTTCCTTCCCGCCCCCCGCCGCAAGTTCCGTAACCCTGGCACGCCCCTGTGACAGGATTGCAGCTATGACTGCTCCCATCGCCACGCCATGGCTTTTCAGCCAGCCTGACCAGGATCCCCGCTCCGCCACCGGGGCTCCCCTGCGCTGGGGAATCATTGCAACGGGCGGCATTGCCCGTGCCGTTTCGGAAGATCTTGCGCTGCTTGAAGACGCCGAGCTGTATGCGGTCAGTTCCCGGGCGCAGGACAGCGCGGACGCCTTTGCCGTGGCTTACGACTTCGCAAAGGCCTACGGGGACGACGGCGGTGTGCCCGGCTACCAGCGGCTGCTGGCCGATGAGGCCGTGGATGTTGTCTATGTCGCCACGCCGCACGCACAGCACCACGAGATCGTTCTCGCGGCACTGAACGCCGGCAAGCATGTGCTCTGCGAAAAGGCCTTTACCATCAACGCTCGGGAAGCAGCGGAGCTCATCGACGTCGCGCGCCGCAAAAAGCTTTTCCTGATGGAGGCGGTCTGGAGCCGGTTCCTGCCCTCGATGCAGCGTGCTTTCGAGATCGCGGCCTCCGGTGAACTGGGCGACATCCATTGGATCACGGCAGACTTGGGCTTCCCGGCGCCGTACTCCCCCACAGCCAGGCTGTGGGCGCGGAAGGACGGCGGAGGCGCCTTGCTGGACTTGTCCGTCTACCCGCTCCTGTGGGCGCTCGGCACCCTTGGCTTTCCCCAAACAGTCAGTGCCACGGGCTTTGTCAATGACGAGGGCGTGGATGCCCAGAATGCCATGACCCTTGGCTACGGCCACGCGGCCCAGGTCCAGCTGACCTCTTCCCTCCTGGCCCACGGACCCCGCACTGCCACCGTGGCCGGAAGCATGGGATTCCTGCAGAGCGTGGGTTCCATCAACAACCCCCGCGAACTCGTCATCGCCAACGGGTGGGAGGAGCGCCGGACCGAAACCTTCGACGTTGCGGGCAAGGGCTACGCCTACGAACTGCGCGAAGTGATGCGGTGCGTCCAGCAGGGGCTGACTGAAAGCCCGGTAATGCCGCTTGAGGACACGTTGAACACCATGCGCCTTTTCGACGGTGTTCGCGCCCAGCTGGGTGTGACGTACCCTAACGACGGTCACTAGCGGGAACAGCCCACCAGCGGGACGTTCCAGGGGACACGACGGCGGTGTTGCGGCTTAAACGGTTCGGTCAAGGATGTGACGGCTCTCCTTTCCCCTTGACCCTTCCCAAGAATGTTGTCGCCTTTTTGTAAAATCCCTTTAGCGGAGTCTGGACTTCCGGCAATACTCGGTCTTAGGCTTTAGCCAGCATCGATTGCAACCGGTCACTGGGGGGTGGTACGCATGGCTCGAATTAGTTCGCCATGGCGCGCTGTGCGCCCAGCGCTTCTTGCCGGGGTAGCAGCACTTAGCTGGATGACGCTTTCGTCAACGGCTGCGTCTGCTGACGCGGGGCCGGATTCTTCGTCCCTCCTCGGCAATGTCACCAGCCCGGTTTCTTCTTTGACCCATGATCTTGCGGATGCGGTTCTGCCGTCTCCTGCCGGCTCCCCCTCCGGATCCGCTGCAACTCCCGGGCTGCTGCAGCCTCCAGTAACGCAGGTTTCCGGACTGGCGGATAACCTTCTAGCCGCCGTTCCCGTGACGGCCGGAGTGGTGCAGGTTGTTGTAGCCCCTGTCACCGAGGCAGTTCCGGTTCTCGATCCGGCGCTCCAACCGGTTTCTGATCTTTTGACCGGCGCTGCTCCGCTGCCTGTCCCACCCATGGGAGCCGTGCAAGCGGAACTTCCTGCCGTACTAACTCCTGCTCCGTCAGGGGCTCAGCCTGCAGCTTTGGAAACGACAACGGTTGCCCTCGAAACGGCACCGGAACCGGACCCGAATGCGGCGGCACTGCCCAGCGCATCGACTGCCGGCAGCAACGCAGGCCTTGAAACTGCACGGACTGCAGTCCTGGTTGGCACATCCACTCCGCAGCCTGCCGCGTCTGATCTTGCTAATACTGCTTCGGAGCAGACCCTTCCCCTTGGCCCATCGCCGCTGCCTGCCCAGGTTCCTGCCGCACCGGGGTCCGGCACGGGCAGCGGCGGAGCATCCGGCAGCCCGTCCGGTGCCGCGGCATGGCTTAGCCCCTTTGACTTTGGCTTTGAACGTCCCGGTGCTGTTCACGCGGGTGAGACCTCTGAGCACGCCCCTGCACCGGTGTCCTTCGACCCCGGTTCTTCTCCTGACTAGTTGAGGCCGCCTGCCTTTTTACGGGCAGCACGTGGCTCTACGGGCAGCTGACCAGCGCCCCAACAACCTCAACTTTTCAGGAGTAACCACCATGAACTGCACCCTTCGCAGGGGGCTGCTTAGCACCCTCTTTGCCGGCGGCCTTTTGGCCTTCGGCTCCGCTGCCGCGAACGCAGCGGACACCACCAGCGGGACGGACCTTTCCGCCTCCGCCCTTATCTCGGCGGCGGCACCCGCTGACTCGACGTCGTTGGGCCTGCTGGGTGACCCAACGCCGGCCAGCTCAACAGGTGTCGCCGCCGCAGTGGACGTCAGCCTCGGACTCGGTGACATCACCAACGGCACCGGAACCACGGCAGACCTCGCCGTCGATGCTGCCGTAAACCTGGGCCTCGGCGGCCTCACCACCGGCACCACTGACGTGGCAGCGGCAGCAGCCGTAGACCTCGGACTCGGCGGCATCACCAACGGCACCGGCACCACCAACGGCACCACGGCAGATCTCGCCGTCGATGCAGCCGTAAACCTGGGCCTCGGGGGGGTCACCACCGACCCCGGCACCACTGACGTGGCAGCGGCAGCAGACGTCAACCTCGGACTCGGCGGCATCACCACCGGCACCGGCACCACCGACGGCACCACGGCAGATCTCGCCGTCGATGCAGCCGTAGACCTCGGACTCGGCGGCAACACCAACGGCACCACTGACGTGGCAGCAGCCGTAAACCTGGGCCTCGGCGGCATCACCAACGGCACCGGCACCACCGACGGCACCACGGCAGATCTCGCCGTCGATGCAGCCGTAAACCTGGGCCTCGGGGGGGTCACCACCGACCCCGGCACCACTGACGTGGCAGCGGCAGCAGACGTCAACCTCGGACTCGGCGGCATCACCAATGGCACCGGCACCACCGACGGCACCACGGCAGATCTCGCCGTCGATGCAGACGTCAACCTCGGACTCGGCGGCATCACCAACGGTGAGACGGCTAGTGGGGTCGACGCTGGTGTAGACGTTGGTGCTGATCTGGGCACCGGAACCGTAGGCAATGGCGGGCTGGATGCTGTTGTGGACCTTGGCATCGACCTGGGTATCGGACTCGGCGGTGACAGCGGCACCGGCACCCCGGGTACGGACACACCCGGCACCACTGACCCGGGCACCACCACCCCGGGCGACGGCACCACCGGAGACACAGGCGCCCTTGATCCCGGGACCAGCAGCCCGGGCTCAGACAACCCCGCAGGCAACGGCGGCGGTACCAACACCGGCGATGATTCCACCGGCCTCAACGACGCCACCGGCACTACAGGCACCGGCAACTTCTCGGCAGCACCCGCCGGCTCCACCGCAGTAAGCGGAGCCATCGCCACCGTGACAGCACCCCGCAGCACCCCGGCCAACGGCAACTCTGCCCTTGCCAACACGGGCGCTGCCCACACCGGCCTGGCAAACACGGGCTGGGACGGAACGCTGGTTCCCGTGGCCCTGCTGCTCCTGGCCGCCGGACTCCTGATGCTCCGCAAGCGCAAGGTGTCGTAGGGACCTCAAGGCAGAACGTAAGCGCCCGCGCATGTGCGCCTGAAGCGGCGGCACCCTGCGGGCTGACGGAAGGAGGACGGCAGCCCCGAAACGAAACAACCATACAAAACATGTCATCAGCACACATGTCCTTGTAGCCAATGGTCCGGCGGCGAAAGAGTTTGAAATCGCCGCCGGACCGTCGGCGTGTCGAAACGCGAAAGCCTAGGTCAATCCCTTCTTCCGCCGCGCCGCCCGTATAATTTGAGGTACGACAGTGCCGCAGCGCACCGGGAGGAACGGTCATGGTGGCGGAATCGCCTAGCTCCATCAAGAATGAAGTTGTCGGCGGTCGCTACCGTTTAGCTGATGTAATAGGCCGCGGCGGAATGTCGTCGGTGTACTGTGCGCGTGACGAAAACCTGGGCCGTGATGTGGCGTTGAAACTCTTCGCCCCGCAGGCTCCGGACGCGGACGAGCTTAAGCGGCAGGAAGCCGAGATCCAGCTTCTTGCCACCCTGAACCACCCCGGCCTGGTAACGCTCTTCGATGCGGGCATCGATGACCGCATCCCAGACGAGCCACGCCCCTTCCTGACCATGGAACTCGTGGAGGGGCAGGACCTGCGCGGCCGGATCCGGCACAGCCGGGTGCCACTGGAAGAGCTGTCCGTCATCGGTGCAGGCATCGCCGACGCGCTGGCGTACGTGCACGGCCTGGGTATCATCCACCGCGATATCAAACCGGGCAACATTCTCCTGGTCCAGATCCGCCCGGGCGAGTCGCTGCGTCCCAAGCTCACGGACTTCGGCATCGCCAGGATCGTGGATTCCACCCGGCTCACGGCCACGGGCACCATGGTGGGTACGGCCGCTTACCTCAGCCCGGAGCAGGCCCTCGGAAAACCCCTGTCTTCGGCCACGGACATTTACTCGCTGGGACTGGTGCTGCTGGAGTGCATCAAGGGCACCGTGGAGTACCCCGGCAGTGCGGTGGAGTCCGCTGTTGCCCGTCTGCACCGCGCCCCGGAAATCCCCGACGACGTCCCCTCCGAATGGGCAGACCTCATCCGTTCCATGACCGCCATCGAGCCGCTGGAAAGGCCGGCGGCCGCGGATATTGAAACGGCACTGCGCCAGGCCTTGGTCTCCCCGGCCTCGACTCCCGGAGAACTGGCACCGGAAACCACGCGGGTACTGCCTGCCATGCCCTTCCACCCTCCCTCCATCACCGCCGAAGAATCGGTGGACGAAGTGCGGGAGGCGGCGGAAGCCATTGGGGCCGACCCGGCATCTGTTTCCGGACGGGCAGCGCACCCGGCCGCTACCAAGGCTTCCCGCAGGCCCCGCCTGTCCCGGAGCCAGCGGACTTGGCTGGCCGTCGTGCTCGGTGTCCTGGTGCTTGCCGCAGCCACCGCTGCGGTGCTGATGAGCATCTCTGCCAGGCCTGCCGACGTCGTCCCGTATCCCACGGTGACCGGCGTCCTGGGCGACCATCTGAAGGAACTCCAGAAAAGCGTAGAGCCGTGACGTTGGGCCAGGCTATCCCGGGCCGGCTGTTCCTGGCCTGCTCAGCCGCTATCCTGACGGCAAGTTTCCTTGGCGCATGCGCCTCACCCGGGAACGCGCTGCACCGCGAAGCCGCAACACAGCTCCAGGCAAGGGTGCTGGAAGTGACCCAGGCGTCGTCCCAGAACGATACCGCATCGGCGCTGAAGGCGTTGGAGGGTCTTGAAGCGGACCTCTCGGCAGCGCAGGCGAAAGGCCAGGTGTCCGAGGAACGGACCCGCAGCATAACCACGGTGGCCACCGCAGTGCGGACGGACCTCAAGGAAGCCGTGGCGGCTCAGCAGGCGGCGGCCGCGAAGGCTGCCGAAGATGCCCGTATTGCCGCCGGCCAGGCGGCGCCAAGCCCCTTCCCCACACCGGAAGCACCCGCTTCACAGGCAGCTCCTGCGCCAGCACCGGCGCAAGGCAATGCGGCCGGCAACGGCGCGGACGCGGGCAAGAACAACAGCGGCGACAAGGGCAAAGGCAAGAACTGAGCCTGCGCCAAAACACAAAAACGCAAAAGAAGAGGTGCTCCGGTGAATACCGGAGCACCTCTTCTTTATGCCAAAACGGCCGGTACTAGGCCAGGCCGGCGATGACCTCGTTCAGGGTGGCGGAAGGACGCATCACGGCGGAGGCCTTGGCGTCATCCGGGCGGTAGTATCCCCCGATGTCCACGGGCGAGCCCTGGACCTTGGCCAGCTCGCCCACAATCGTTTCCTCCTTGGAGGACAACTCGTTGGCGACCGCGCTGAAGGCGGCGGCCAGCTCGGCGTCGTCCGTCTGCTTGGCCAGCTCTTCTGCCCAGTAGCGGGCCAGGAAGTAGTGGCTGCCACGGTTGTCCAGCTCGCCGGCGCGGCGGCTCGGGGACTTGTTCTCCAGCAGGAACGTGCCGGTGGCGCGGTCAAGGGTGTCGGCCAGGACCTGCGCGCGGGCGTTGCCCGTGGTGGTGGCCAGGTGCTCGAAGCTGACGGCCAGTGCCAGGAACTCGCCCAGGCTGTCCCAGCGGAGGTGGTTTTCCTTGAGCAGCTGCTGGACATGCTTCGGGGCGGAACCGCCGGCACCGGTCTCGAAGAGTCCGCCGCCGTTCATCAGCGGAACAACCGAGAGCATCTTGGCGCTGGTGCCCAGTTCCAGGATGGGGAACAGGTCTGTGAGGTAGTCGCGGAGCACGTTGCCCGTGACGGAGATGGTGTCCTCGCCCTTGCGGATGCGCTCCAGGGTGAAGGCGATGGCCTTGACCGGGGACATGATCTGGATGTCCAGGCCCTCGGTGTCGTGGTCCTTGAGGTACTCGTTGACCTTGGCGATGAGGTTGGCGTCATGGGCGCGTTCCTCGTCCAGCCAGAACACGGCAGGGGCCTGTGAGGCGCGGGCGCGGGTGACGGCCAGCTTGACCCAGTCGCGGATGGGGGCGTCCTTGGTCTGGCAGGCGCGCCAGATGTCGCCCACGGAAACCTCGTGTTCGATCAGGACGTTGCCTGCGCCGTCCACGATCTGCACCTTGCCGGGCTCCTGGATCTCGAAGGTCTTGTCGTGGCTGCCGTATTCCTCGGCCGCCTGCGCCATGAGGCCAACGTTCGGCACGGTACCCATGGTGGTGGGGTCGTAGGCGCCATTGGCGCGGCAGTCATCGATGACAACCTGGTAGATGCCGGCGTAGGAGCTGTCCGGCAGGACGGCCAGGGTGTCCGCTTCCTTGCCGTCGGGGCCCCACATGTGGCCGGAGCTGCGGATCATGGCAGGCATGGAGGCGTCCACGATGACGTCGCTGGGCACGTTCAGGGTGGTGATGCCCTTGTCCGAGTCCACCATGGCCAGGGCGGGACCGTCCTCCAGGCCCTTCTTGATCAGGTTCTGGACGCCGTCCCGGACATCCGCCGGCAGATCCTCGAGGCTGCTCAGGATGGCGGCCAGGCCGTTGTTGGGGCTGATGCCGGCTGCTGAGAGCTGCTTGCCGTAGGTGTCGAACAGTTCCGTGAAGTATGCCTTGACCACGTGGCCGAAGATGATCGGGTCCGAGACCTTCATCATGGTGGCCTTCAGGTGGGCGGAGAACAGCACGCCTTCTTCCTTGGCGCGGGCCACCTGGGCCTTCAGGAATTCGTCGAGGGCGGCGGCGCGCATCACGGTACCGTCGATAACCTCGCCGGCCAGGACCGGGAAGGCCTTCTTCAGGACCTTCACCGAGCCGTCTTCGCGGACCAGCTGGATGGCGATGGTGCCCTCGGACTCGATGACTACGGACTTCTCGTTGGAGCGGAAGTCGTCCTGGCCCATGGTGGCCACGTTGGTCTTGGAGTCAGCACTCCAGGCGCCCATGGAGTGCGGGTTCTGGCGGGCGTAGTTCTTGACGGACAGCGGCGCCCGGCGGTCCGAGTTGCCTTCACGCAGGACCGGGTTCACGGCCGAGCCCTTGATCTTGTCGTAGCGCGAGCGGATGGCGGTTTCCTCGTCGGAGGAGGGGTTGTCCGGGTAATCCGGCAGCGCGTAGCCCTGGCCCTGCAGCTCGGCGATGGCGGCCTTCAGCTGCGGGATGGAGGCGCTGATGTTGGGCAGCTTGATGATGTTGGCTTCCGGCGTCTTCGCCAGCTCACCGAGTTCAGCAAGGGCGTCACCGATCTGCTGCTCCGGGGTGAGGTAGTCACCGAAAACGGCGATGATGCGGCCGGCGAGCGAAATGTCGCGGGTCTCCACCTCCACACCTGCGGTCGAAGCGAACGCCTCGATGATGGGCAGGAACGAATAGGTAGCCAGCATCGGCGCTTCGTCGGTGTGGGTGTAGATAATCTTGGACATGCGCGGGCGTCTCCCTGTGGGTCGGCTTGGTTATGAAATCTTTGTCTATTTCACCAACTACAAACTTACCCGAGGACACCGCTTTGAACCGTACCGGAGCCCGAGCGTTACCCCCGCGGTGAGCAGGATTACAGCGATGGAGAACGGCCGACGGCGGCACGCACCCAGGTGCCGGGCCGACGTCGCGCTTTCCCTCCCCGGGGGTATAGGGCGCGGCCGCGCGGGACGCTACATGATACGTCACTACTATTTACAAGCTTGTCATATGACGGTAAGTTTGGTACGTCACTCCCTACCCGGGCCCAACCCCGTTCAGACAGGACAACAATGACTCGCACCCGGTTCCTGGCTTCCGGCCTCCTGAGCCTCTCAGCAGCCGCCGTGCTGGCGCTGACCTCAGCCGGCGGAGCTTCCGCCGCCCCGACCCCATCCGATACAGACTCGAATCCGTCCGTCGTCAGCGTCAACGTCGACGCCGCCGGCGCGGCCGACTACTGGACCGCCGAGCGCATGCAGGGTGCGGTGCCCGGCGACGCCCTGGCCGGCAAAGCCCTGGAACGCGGCAACCGCTCCAGCACCGCCGTCGTGGAGAAAGGCAAGCCTGCTTCCACCAAGGCGACGAAGGGCAAGGCCACCACCACTACCGCCCAGAGCGAGAAGCCGGTGAGCCATATCGGCAAGGTGTTCTTCACCCTGGGTGGCGCAAATTACGTCTGCTCCGGCAACGCCGTGGCATCCACCAACGGCAGCACGGTAGCCACGGCCGGACACTGTGTGAACGAAGGCCCCGGCGCGTACGCCACCAACTTCATTTTTGTGCCGGCCTATGAGAACGGTGCAGCCCCCTACGGCAAGTGGTCTGCACGCGCCCTGTATGCCCCGAGCCAGTGGGTCTCGAACGGCGACATGACCTACGACACGGGCTTTGCCGTCGTGAACCGCAACGCGCAGAAGCAGACCCTGACGTCTGTGGTGGGCGGGTCCGGCGTCGCGTTCAACCAGGCCCGCGGCCTGACCTACAAATCCTACGGTTACCCCGCCGCTGCACCGTTCAACGGCGAGACCCTCAAGAGCTGCGCCGGCACGGCAACCAACGATCCGAACAACCCCCAGTTCGGGACCCAGGGCATTCCCTGCGACATGACCGGCGGCTCCTCCGGCGGGCCGTGGTTCATCGGCACCAGCTCCGGTGGCGTGCAGAACTCCATCAACAGCTACGGCTACAACCGCTCCGCGGTTATGTATGGTCCGTACTGGGGCTCCGTTATCCAGGCCACGTACAACAGTGCAGCAGTCTCCTAAGGAACCGACGCCGGCCGAGGACGCCGTCAGCCACGTTGAACTGAACCAGACACACGAGGACATACTCGAGTACTGGACAAAGCAGCGGATGGCTGAAGCCAAGCCCCGGGAGATTCAACTTCCGGAGCCCGGCCCGCGTCCAACTGACCAGGACTAGGCACAATGCCGACGGCGCCCGTCCCCTTTGCAGGGGGCGGGCGCCGCTCGTATATTCAGGGGCCGGTGTGGTCCGGCCGGTGGATCAGTGGAAGAAGTGGCGGGCTCCGGTGAAGTACATGGTGATGCCGGCCTCGTTCGCTGCCGCGATCACCTCTTCGTCGCGGACGGATCCGCCTGGCTGCACCACGGCACGGATGCCGGCGTCGATCAGGATCTGCAGGCCGTCGGCGAACGGGAAGAACGCGTCGGAGGCGGCCACTGCGCCACGGGCCCGCTGGGGTGCGCCGGCACCGCTGGCGTTCGAGGCACCGCCGGCACCTTCGACGTCGGACTCCACCTGGACGCCCAGCGTGTTGGCCCGCTCCACGGCCAGCCGGCAGGAATCGAGCCGGTTGACCTGGCCCATGCCGATGCCCACCGCGGCGCCGTTCTCGGCGAGGAGGATGGCGTTGGACTTGGCGGCCCGGCAGGCGGTCCAGGCGAAGGCGAGGTCCGCGAGGGTCTTCTCGTCTGCGGCATCGCCGGCGGCGAGGGTCCAGTTAGCGGGGTTGTCGCCTTCGGCGTCCACCTTGTCGGACACCTGGACCAGCATGCCGCCAGATACCTGGCGGAATTCCGTGGGGTAGCGGCCGTAGCCCTCGGGCAGGGCCAGCAGGCGGATGTTCTTCTTCTTGGAGAGGATCTCCACGGCTTCAGGTTCGAAACCAGGCGCGATGACGACCTCGGTGAAGATGTCCTTCACGGTGTTGGCCATGCCTGCTGTCACGGTGCGGTTCGCGGCAATGACACCACCGAACGCCGAGACCGGGTCGCAGGCGTGCGCCTTGGCATGGGCGTCCGCGATGGGGTCTGCGGCGTCCTTGGAGCCGACGGCCACACCGCACGGGTTGGCGTGCTTGATGATGGCGACGGCGGGTTCGCTGAAGTCGTAGGCAGCGCGCAGGGCGGCGTCGGCGTCCACGAAGTTGTTGTAGCTCATGGCCTTGCCGTGCAGCTGGTCCGCCTGGGCGATCCCAACCGGCGCAGCCTTGTCCACATACAGCGCAGCCTGCTGGTGCGGATTCTCGCCGTAGCGCAGGACCTCTGAGCGTTCCAGGGACAGGCCGGCGTAGGCGGGCCAGTCGATGACTCCGTCGCCGTCCTCATCCAGGAACTGGCTGGCGGTCCACGTAGCCACGGCGTTGTCGTAGGCGGCGGTGTGGGCGAAGGCCTTGGCAGCGAGGCGGCGGCGGGTCTTCAGGTCGAAGCCGCCGGCCGCGGCAGCCTCCACCACCTGGCCATAGAAGGACGGATCCACCACAATGGCGACGGCGGCGTGGTTCTTGGCGGCCGAGCGCACCATGGCGGGGCCTCCGATGTCGATCTGCTCCACGACATCGTCCTGCGCGGCACCGGACTTGACGGTCTCCACGAACGGGTAAAGGTTCACCACCACCAGGTCGAAGGCTTCGATGTCCATGCTGGCAAGGGTTTCCATATGGGCCGGAACCCGGCGGTCCGCCAGGATGCCGCCGTGGACGCGCGGGTGCAGCGTCTTGACGCGGCCGTCCAGCATCTCGGGGGAACCGGTTACCTCCTCCACCTCCTGCACGGGGATGCCCGCGGCGGCGATTTTCCTGGCCGTGGATCCGGTGGAGACGAGCTTCACGCCCGCTGCGTGCAGGCCCTGGGCGAGCTCCTCCAGGCCGGTTTTGTCGTAAACCGAGATCAGGGCCCGGCGGATGGGTACACGGTCGATGGATACGCGCTCATGCTGCGTGAAGCTCACAAATGTCTCCGTCTTATCTCGCGGAACAGGGCCGCGGTTGGTGGGGATAGGGCCAGTTTATCGCGAAGGGCGCGGTTGCCGGGCGTGCCCGCCGGAGTGTGAACGGCGTAGTGCCGGGCTAAAGTTTTGGACAGGAGGCGGCGATGAATACTTACACCACTGTGCCCAGCGGCGAACAGGTGGTCCAGGAACTTCCCTGGCGATGGAAAGTCCAGGGCAGGATCTTTTTGATCGGGGGCCTCGGCTTCATGTTCGATGCCTGGGATGTGACCCTGAACGGCATCCTCATTCCGTTGTTGTCCAAGCACTGGTCGCTCTCCGCCGGGGAGGCGGCATGGGTGGGCACGGCCAACCTGATCGGCATGGCCCTGGGTGCCTTCATCTGGGGAACCATCGCGGACACCCTGGGACGCAAGAAAGCCTTCACGGCCACCCTGCTGCTGTTCTCCGTGTTCACGGTGTGCGGCGCGTTCGCCCCCGATTTCGCCTGGTTCTGCATCTTCCGGTTCCTGGCCGGATTCGGGCTTGGCGGCTGCATTCCCGTGGACTACGCGCTGGTGGGTGAATTCACGCCGCGGAAGCAGCGCGGCAAGGTGCTCACCGCCATGGACGGGTGGTGGCCGGTCGGCGCCGCCCTGGCAGGGTTCGTGTCAGCCGGACTGGTGGCCCTCTACGGCGACTGGCGCCTGACCATGCTGGTGATGGTCCTGCCCGCACTGCTGGTCTTCTGGGTCCGGCGCAGTGTGCCCGAGTCCCCGCTGTTCCTGATCCGCAAAGGCCGGAGGGAGGAAGCGGCCCGGATCATCGACGGGCTGGTGGAGGCCACCGGGGCAGAACAACGCGCCTACAGCCTTCCTGATGCCAGGGACGTGCCCCGGCTCTCCGCCGGCAGCGCCTGGACGCAGCTGCGGTCCGTATGGCAGTTCAACTGGAAGATCACCACTGCGGCCTGGGCGCTTTTCTTCAGCATCCTGCTGGTGTACTACCTGTCCCTGACCTGGATGCCGAAAATCCTGATCGGCGCCGGGTTCGCGGAGTACAAGGCATTCGTCACCACAGCCTCTATGGCCGCGGTCGGGTTCCTTGGCGTGGTGGTGGCAGCCCTCCTGGTGGAGCGGGTGGGCCGCAAATGGATCCTCGCCATTACCGGTCCACTGTCCGCCCTGACCCTGGTGATCGTGGCCTTCGTGGTGGACATCCCCACGGCCGCGGTGTTCTGGCTGCTGGTGTTCGGGTTCGTGGTGCAGGTAGCCATCCCCGTGCTGTATGCGTACGTGTCCGAGCTCTATCCCACCGAACTGCGGGGCACCGGGTTCGGCTGGGCGTCCACGTTCTCCCGGCTGGGTGCCGGCTTTGGGCCGCTGATTTTCGCCAACTACTTCTGGCCGGAGCTCGGGCTGGCCACGTCGTTTGCGCTGGCGGGAGCCCTGGTGCTGGCGTCCGTGCTGTGGATGGCGTTCTTCTCCCCCGAAACCCGCCAGCGCCGCCTGCAGTAGAGGGCTTGGGGCCAGGACTTCAACCGTGCAGGCTGGCTGCTGGTGAGGATCTCTCCTCGCGGGCGATATCCCTAACGATCTGTTCAGCCTCGGAATGGGCCCTCGCCATCGTATTCCACCGCAACCCTGTTTTCGGATAGCCAAGGTCAGGCTGGCGAACGACCCCGGGGAGCAGTTCGATGTGCACGTTCAGAACCGGGTCAGGCAGGCCCGCCGCATTTATAGCCAGCCGGAGCCGCGTCTCCGGCGCCGAGTCCGAACCCACCCGCGCCAGTTCAAGGGCAAGGGACAGTTGTTGTCGTTTTGAAGGTTCAAAACGACAACAACTGTCAGCTAGTTGGGAGGGATTAGGGGGCTAGGAGTACGAGGGGTCTGCGGCGAGGGCGGCCAGGGTGGAGACCAGGAGCCGTCGCTCCACCACCTTGATGCGCTCATGCAGGGTTTCCTCGGTATCGGAGTCCTGGATGGTCACGGCCTCCTGGGCAATGATGGGTCCAGTGTCCACGCCGGCGTCCGCCCAGTGCACGGTGCATCCCGTTACCTTCACCCCGTACGCCATCGCGTCCCGCACTCCGTGGGCGCCCGGGAATGCCGGGAGCAGCGCGGGGTGCGTGTTGAGGTACCTGCCATTGAACGCGTCGATGAAGCCCGGGCTGACGATCCGCATGAATCCGGAGGAAACCACCACATCCGGTTTGTAGGCGGCCACGGCTTCAGTCAGCGCGGCATTCCAGTCGGCACGGTCCGGGAAAGCCTTGAAGTCCACCACGAACGTGGGGATTCCCGCCGCAGCCGAGCGTTCGACGCCGTACGTTCCTTCGCGGTCGGCGCCCACCGCAGCGATCTTCACGTCGAGTTCGCCCTCCTTGACGGCGTCGATCACTGCCTGGAGATTGGACCCGGTGCCGGAGACGAGGACGACGATACGCATTGGTCCAGCTTAGGTGCAGGCTCGCGTACGCTGGAAAACATGAACACCGAACCGGGCCGGAGCGGGCGGGTCAAGCCACCGCTCAGCGAGGCGGCTAAAGCGTCCCTCGCCAGGACCCACACCCTGTTCCGGATGTTTGTGGTCTCGGTGCTCGGTGCGTTCTTCGTGTACCAACTGGACGTCGGCTACCTCTGGCTGACAACGGTGCTCACTGCCGCGAGCCTGGTTCTGGGGATATTCCTGCTGGTACGGGCAGTCCGGTTCAAGGAATCCAAGATGGTTCTCTTCGGCACCATTTCAGGGCTGGTGGTGGCGGCCGTCATGGTGCTGCTGATTGTCACCACCATGGTCCTGTTTGACCAGGTGCGCGAGTATCAGGCCTGCCTTGGCCGGGCGCTGACAGACCGCGCCACCCATGCCTGCATGGTTCAGTTCCAGGACGTCCTGCCCACCAAGGTGCGCTGACCCTGCACCGCGTCCTAGTGGACCAGTTGCGCGTCCTGTTCGGCGGCATCGGTTCTCTCGCGTTCCAGCCATGGTCCGGCCGCGTAGCCAATCACGACGCCGGCGCCCACCTCGGCAGCCACCCACAGTGCCGTCCATAGCGGGTCGGGTCCGATGGCGGTCAGGCGGCCAAGGCCGGCTGAGCCCCTGGCAAGCCAGGCGAGGCACAGGGTCACCAACCCGGCGGACAGCCCGGCCAGCACGCCAAGAACCAGGGTGGAGACTGTCGCCGTGAACCAGCGGGCATGGACCTTGATGGCGAGCCACTCGTCAAAGTGGTTTTCTCCCTCCCGGAGGAACCACCAGCCTCCCATGACACCTGCCAGCACCGGAACGATCATGGCCACAAAGGCATAGTCCAGGGGCCCCGACGGGATGGCCGCGAGGACAGGTATGGACGGAAGCGGCCCGACGGCGGTGCCCATCGGACCCACCTGGGAACCCACACCCATGGCGAAACCGGCGCCCGATGTCCACGCGAGGGCGAAGACCACAAGGTTGGGCAGGAAGCCGAGCTGCGCGAGGGTGAGGGCGGCACCTCCCACCGGGCCGGCGTCGAGCGCTTCATAGACGGACACCACAAGGTTCCAGTGGATGAACAGATCAACAGCCAGCAGCGCCGCCGCCAAAGTCAGCGCGGAAACCACCGCCACGAATCCTGCCTTCGCCGCCGATGCGAAGTACGAGCCCGCCCAACGGGAATGCTGGCTGGTGCGCGAAAGCCAGTCCACCGCGTCGACGCCGATGAGCCGGCTCCAGGAGCCTGCTTCCCTGCGCGCGCCAATCACCATGCCGAGCCCGTATGGGACCAGGGGAATGAGCATGGCGTACCAAAGATTGATGCCGACGTCGGCGTTGCGGCAGACGAATCCGGTGGCCGCGCCGAACGCTGCATAGACTGCCCACGAGCCCAGCAATGCCTGCCAGAGCTGGTCAGTGTAGGAGGCGCGGGCCAGCCGGCGCCCCGCGCGCCAGGCCAGCAGGAACGGGATCAGGGTCAGCCCCAGTGGAATCAGGCTCAGCACGCCGAATCCACCGTGGCTGGCCTGCTCGGGTCCCGCTCCCGGAAGCTCCAGTGGCACGCCGTGGACCAGGAGCCAGGACTGGCCTGCCAGCCGCGCCAGGACCTCGAACTGCCCGTTCTGGAAACCCGCAGTGGCCCAGACCGCAACGATGGGGGCCACCACCGCCAACGCGGAAATGATAGCCGCCTGCGCAGTTTCAAGGGCACCTTGCATCCACAAGGGCATGGGAAGGCCATGGTTTCCGGTCTGATCAGCGCGCAGTTTCATCGTGTTCCATGGTGTCACGCCGGGTGCGCCCTGCCCGCGAACGACAGGCTCCGCGGCGGTACCGGTGAACAATGCATTGCCCGCCAGCCGGCGCTTTTTTCACTGCCCCGCCGTAAAATTGGTAAAAGCCAACACCCGCCGCCCGCCGAGGGCTTACTGCGATTTCTGCTGGCCGGAGTGATCAGCGCCAGCCGAGGACCCGGATTCCGTAAACCGGGAAAACAGGAGCCGCGAATGAGAGATGAACCGTAAGTTCTGAAGATATTCGTCCTACTGGCTGGTGCAGTCACGGCCTTCATCGCGGCTGCACCAGCGTTTAAAACACTGCGGCGCCGGGATCCCCCCAAAGGAGGCTCCCGGCGCCGTTCACCGTGTCAGTGCCGCTGATTCACTCAGCCTGGCAGCAGAACTGGTGACTGAACCGATCAGCGGCGGTTGTCACCGTCTGTTTCGATGTTCTCCTTGCGGACTTCCTCGTTGACCGTGACATCGTCGCGGACAACTTCCTTGTCCAGGCGGACCCGCTCCACCGGAACGGCTTCCTTCTCCACTACCGGACGCTCCTCGTGGAGGATCACTTCGTGCTCTTCTTCGCTGATGTCCGGTCCGTTAAGGGCCGCACCGCGGTTGCCGTCCGTGATGGGCTCACGTTCGATCCGGACTTCTTCGCGCTCCACCGGGATGGTCTTGGTGACGTTCTCGGTGGTGACATACTTGCGCAGCCGTGCCCGGCCTGTGGCCTCGCGTTCCGTGCCGACGTGCAACTGCTCCTCGGACCGCGTCATGGCGTCGTCCGTGGTGGGGCCGGAGGTGTCGTGGCCAACCGTTCCGCGTGCGCTGGTGTCCCGGTCGACGGTGTCACGATCACGGCTGATGCCCGCCGTGGGGGTGCCGGCGTTCAGGTCGGCGTCGCCCTGCAGGTCAACGTCGCCGGCGGTTCCGGTGCGTGCCTCGGTGTAGGTCCGTGCGCCACGTTCGTAGTACGTGTACAGCCGGTCCTCTTCTTCGGGGGTGAGGTGGCCGTCGGCATCCACCCGGGGCGCGTCCTTGACGTGCTCCTTCGTGAAGGGAACCACCAGGTCTTCACCCTGGTTGTGGGCGCCCTCAACCGGCACAAAGGATTCGGAAGTACCGAAGAGGCCCGTCTTTACGGTGACCCAGGTGGGCTCACCCGTGTCGTCGTCTGCGTACAGCTGACCGATCGAACCGATTTTCGTGCCGTCGGAACCGACGACGTTGCCGCCCTTGGTGAGCAGGTTTTCAAGGTTTTCCCTGTTAAGCATGACGTCTCCTTGGATTGTCGTTGCACTGGGTCTGCCAGCTATGGATAGTCCGGGCCGGACTGTGTCCGGCGTCCAACTTCCGCCCCGGCTGCTTGAGGCTCTGCGCTGACTGCCCCACTACCGTAAGCATGCTTAGCATCGAATGCAAAGCCTGCTTAGTAATTTTTTTGGCAGCCGGGGCAGCTGTTCACCCGGCATTCTCCTCCGGGTAACGCTTTCTCCCCCGCCATTTCAGGGAAGACGGCCACGGTTGAGGGGTGCGCAATCGTTGCCGAATCATTTCACCGCTCATGAACGGCGAAACCCCTTGGAAGGCATGTACCGGGTCAAGCGAATCCTTGCCGAGTACATAACGGATGAGGTAAATCCTGCCCAGCTACGCCGCCCTGGAACCGGGCGGAGAACATATCGGTTTCCTGGTCGGCGGGGACATGGCCAGGGCGGTGGCATCCTTCGATCTGTCAGTCGGCAGGCTGATCCCCTTCATTCCAGGAGCCCCAACTCGGCGAAGGCCAGCGCAACACCGCCACCGGCCGGTCCTGCTGTGGTCCTGTCCGCCACGGCCAGAACGCTGGGGTGGCCGCCTTCCACCGCAATGCCCACACCTGCGTACTCCAACATTTCAATGTCGTTGGCGCTGTCACCGATGGCCACGATGTCCGCCCTGTCGAGGCCGAGCCGGGCCTGCACCACCTGGATGCCCACCGCCTTGTGAGTGCCGGCCATGAAGATCTCCCCCGCCCGGTCGCCCAGCGCCGAAAGGGAACTCGGGATCAACCCCACCTCCGGGCCGAAGGACTCCGTCAGGCGGGTCAGCGGCACCGGCGAGTCGAAGACGGAGATTTTGGCATAGGAGATAGCGCGGAGGTCATCGCTGTACTGCATCGGCCCCAGGATGTCCTCGATTGGATCCACGTCCGTGCTGAGGACTCCGTCGTGCTGGGGACGCCCGGCGAAGATGGGGCCCAGCACCTCCCTCAACCGCCGGTCCACGCCGGTGCGCCCATGGAGAGCCTCGGGCGCCTCCAGGATGTAGGCGGCGCTGTGGGCATCCAGGGTTTCCACGATGCGTGCCGCCAGGTTCGGCTCGAAACGGGCATCCCTGAGGATTTCACCCTTGACCTCCACCCTGGCACCTGCGCCCGTGATGGTGCCGTCAAAGCCTGCGTCCAGGATGTGGGCGGGGACCATGGACAACGGCCGCCCGGTGCAGACAAAGACGAGGTGGCCCACTTTCCGGGCGGTCCGGACGGCGTCCACATGCACTGCCGGGGCGAGCCCGTGGTCGGCGTACGTGCCGTCGATGTCGAGGAAGATGGCGCGGGGCCTGGCGGTCTGGCTGGGCATGCCTGCGCTCCTTGGTCAGTTGCGGGACTTGTAATTTTAGGCGGACGCGGTGCCGGCTGCACTGGCAACTGACGATCGGCCGCACCCGGAATGCGCGCGTAGTCGGCCATGCCACGAAGCCACCGGTCGGAAAATCAAGGACTTCAACACCCTTATGGATAAAAGTTCCATATTCCTGTCAGGAAACTGATAGTCGTCCTGTGATATTCAAAGTCTTGCACACTAGTAAGCGTGCTGATTGAATGATGGAACCGGAAATGGGGGCCCGGCACAACTTACTGAGAAGGAGTGGCAACATGGGCATTATCGGATTTCTCATTTTGGGCCTGATTGCTGGAGCCATTGCAAAGGCCATCCTGCCGGGCCGTCAGGGCGGCGGCTGGGTAATAACCCTGGTTCTCGGCGTGGTCGGGGCCATCTTGGGCGGCTGGATTGGATCGCTGATCTTTGGCGGCGGTCTGGCCGAATTCTTCGATCTCAGGACGTGGCTGCTGGCCATTCTCGGCTCGATCATCGTTCTGCTGATCTACGGAGCAGTCACCAACCGCAGCGGACGCCGGGTGTAGCCGCAGCACATAATTCACTCAGTAAGAAGCGCCGGACTCCCGAAAGGAGGACGGCGCTTTTTGCGTCCAACGCGGACTAATTGCAGCCGCTGGTAACCGCCCATTTCCCACTGATGGCCTTTATGATGGCGAAGGGGTGGTGTAATGACCGGTTTTACGGGCCATGGCAACGATGTGGCATTACAAACTTTTGGCGTGGTCATGGACGCAAGCCCGGACGCACTGCTCGCCTTGACCGCGGATGGGATCATCCTGGCAGCTAACTCAGCGGCGGCGAGGCTCTTTGGTTTACCCCAGGAGGCCTTCTCCGGCCTGGACCACCGCCCCTTGATTGCGGAGGACTTCCGCGACGAGGTGGGCCACCTGTTTCAGCAGCTCCTCGCACAGCCGGAAGAGCATCCACTGCCGCGGGAGATCTGGGGACTGCGCCACGACGGCATCGAGATCCCCATTGAAGTGGCGGCCGCGCTCCTCCCCCAGCCCACGACAGCCAAGGCTGGGGACCGCCCCGGAGTGGCAGAGCCGGCCCGGGCACGGCTGCTGCTTTCCGCCCGTGGTACAGCACACCGCAAAGCCGCGGACGAGGGCCTGCGCGAGGCCATGTCGATGCTGACGGCCACACTTGAATCCACTGCGGACGGCATCCTGGTCATGGGCAATGACGGCAGGGTGGCCGGATTCAACGAACAGTTCCTCACCATGTGGGGCATCCCGCCCGAGCTGATGGAAGCAGACAGCGACGAGCCGGCAATGCGGCTTGTCATTGGCCAGGTGGCGGATCCCGTTCCCTTCGCTGCCCGGCTGGGCGAACTCCAGGCGGACATAGCCGCGGAAAGCCACGACGTCGTGGAGCTCCGCGACGGGCGCACGCTGGAGCGGGATTCCCGCCCCCAGCGGGTGGGCGACAAGATCGTGGGGCGGGTATGGAGCTTCCGGGACGTCACCCCGCGGCGGAAAGCGCAGGAGCAGGCGCAGCGGGCCATCATGGACCTGGCCATCCAGGCTGACAAGCTGCGGGCCATGGCGTTCCAGGACCCGCTGACCGGGCTCGCGAACAGGGCTGTGTTCAACGACGCCCTGGCCGAATCACTGCAGGAGCGCAGGCTGAAGACGGTGGACGTCCTGCTCCTTGACCTGGACGACTTCAAGGAAGTAAACGACATCCTTGGCCACCAGGCAGGCGATGACATGCTCATCGAAGTGGCACGCCGGCTCCGCGGCTGCGTCCCCACGGCCGACGTTGTTGCACGGCTGGGCGGCGACGAGTTCGTGGTGCTTTTGACGGCCTGCCCGGACGCCGACGCGATCGCGGCGTGCATCGTGCGCTGCCTGCACGTCCCCGTGACCATCAGCGGCACGGTCCTGCGCCCGAGGCTCAGCCTGGGCCTGGCCTCGCTGGGGCAGGACAGCGTTGGACCCTCGGAACTGCTGCGGCACGCGGACATTGCCATGTATGCGGCAAAGGCTGCCGGCAAAAACCGGTTCCTGCGCTTCCACCCGGACATGATGCAGGCCCTGGTGCAGCGCACACACATGGAGAGCGGGCTGCGGCTGGCCGTTCCGCGCGGCGAAATCACCCTGGACTTCCAGCCGATCGTTTCTCACCGCATGGGACAGGTGGTCCAGTTGGAGGCCCTGGCCCGGTGGGACCGCGGTGGTGAGCGGGTGCCGCCGTCGATCTTCATTCCGCTCGCTGAGCGCACCGGGCTGATCAGCGAGATCGGGGCCGAGGTGATGGCCTCCGGAATGGTGCAGCTGGCGGGGTGGCTCAGCGAGGATCCGTCGCGGTCCCTGGCGGTCAACGTCTCCGGGGTCCAGCTGCAGGAACCGGACTTCGCCGAGACCGTTCTGAGGCTGGCGAATGCCAGCGGCGTGGCGCCCTACCAGCTGGTCCTGGAAGTCACCGAGAGCGTGTTTTTCGACGCCGACTGCAGCCTGATCCAGCAACTCAGCACGCTGCGGGACGCCGGCGCCAGGGTGGCACTGGATGACTTCGGCACCGGCTACTCCTCGCTGGGCCGGCTGCAGGACCTACCCGTGGACACGGTCAAGATCGATCAGTCCTTCGTGTCCATGGTGCGGACCGGCAATGAGCGCCTGCCCATTCTGAGCTCCATGATCAACATGGCCCACAGCCTGGGTTTGACGGTCACTGCGGAAGGGATCGAGACGGCGGCGCAGGCGGATTATCTGACGGCATTGGAGTGCGATTCGCTGCAGGGCTACCTGTTCTCATTGCCGGAGCCGGGTGACCGGCTTGGCCAGGCACTGCACCATGCGGAAGAGGCGCTTAATGCTCTGAAGGGGCGGTAGACAGGGCGGCTTTGGCACCCAGCCTGCGTCGCCTAAGCTGCTTCCTGCCGGCCCGGGCGCTGCGGCTTGGTGGCCGTGGGCTGGGAGGGATTGGGCTGTGCATGAGACGGCGGCACCTCAACGGCACCTTCGTTGCTGGTTTCCCGCACGGGTGCGGCAGCGCGGTTGCGGCGCCAGCGGCGAACCAGGTCGCCGGCTGCCAGCAGTCCTGCAAGCGGGGTCAGCACAGCGGCCGCGTAGACGAACAGCATCCAGGTCAGGGTGGTCAGCGGCGGCTGGTTGTTGTTGAGCAGGGACAATCCGCCCAGCATGCCCACAACCCAGAACAGCACCACGACCGTCAGTACGGCGCCGGCAGGAAAATACTGGTTGGTCACGACTTTTTTCAGGGATTCCATGCGCTTCCTCCTGCCTGGCCGGGGGACGGCAAAAGCCGCTCAAAGACAAGTATGGGGCCCGGCCGGCATGAAACTGTGCAAGACGACACGGCGAGTGATGAAGCTAACGTCACCACCCGCCGTCGTACAAATTACCGGGCCGGAAAGCGGGTCCCTGCGCCCTTCCCCGAAAGGGGTTGGGCGGATACCGTTGTGCCTGTCCGCCCGAACAATGGAGTCTCCCATGCGCAAAGTCACTGCCGGCCTGTTCCACTCCGTGGACGGCGTGGTGTCCGAACCTTTCAAGTTCCAGTTCGACAGCTTTGATGAGGAACTCGGCGCGGGCTTGACCAGGATGATCGGTGCGGTGGACACGGTGGTCCTGGGCCGCGTCAGCTACCAGGAGTGGGCCGGTTACTGGCCGACTGCCTCTGCAGACCAGGACTTTGCCGGGTTCATCAACCCCGTGGAGAAGTTTGTTGCCTCACGCACCCTCACCGGGCCGCTGGAATGGCAGAACTCGCAGCTGATGGACGCGCCGCTCAAGGATTTCGTGGCCGGGCTGAAGGATCGCGACGGCGGCGAAATTGCCGTGTGCGGGAGCATCTCCGTGGTGCGGCAGCTGCTGTTCGCCGGGCTCCTGGACTCGCTGCAGTTGATGACGCACCCGGTCATCGCCGGCAGCGGCCGCAGGCTGTTCGAGGACGGCGACCCGTTGACCCGGCTGGTGCTGCAGGACCAGTCGACCACAAGCAAGGGCAACGTGCTGAGCACATACGGAGTACGCGGGGAATAACGCTGCGCCGGATGGGGGCGGTGGTCCCACGCGGGTCAGGCGGCCAGCGGCGCCCCGAAAAGCTCCTCCGCGAGACGGGCCAGGTGATCCGGGATGTCCGCTTCGGCTCCGTGTTCGCCGCGCCCCAGGAAGACCGCGGTGCCCCTGATCCCGTCAAGGTCCAGGCCGCATTCGTGCATCAGCTGCCCGGCCCGGAAGTTGACCGGCAGGAGCATGGTGACGCTTTCCGCGTTCAGGTAGACATGCCAGTCGCCGCGGATCACTGATTCCAGCGGCCCGTCCACCAGGACTTCCAGGGACTTCAGGTCGGCGGGCACCTGCTCCATGCGGATGGGTTCGGCATTGCTTGCCGGTACTACCAGTGCTGTGTAAGTTCTGTTGTTCATCGTTCGTTCTCCATAGGTTTTAACACCGGTGGAGGCGGTGGTGTTCCCGCCGCCCGGCAGGACCCTGGAGAGCTAGGCCCTGGCAGCCAACGCGGCAATGTCGCGGGGCGTGGTCCGGCAGCAGCCACCCATGATGCGGGCACCACGCTTCCACCAGTCCGGGGCACCTGCGGCAAGGCTCGAAGGGGCGGCGCCACCTGCGGCGGCAAAGTCCGGGGCCCACGTCTTTGTCGCAGGATCATAGGTTTCCCCGGAGTTCGGGTAGGCCAGCAACGGTCTGTCGGTGTGCAGGCGCAGGGCTGCGAGCGCTGGGCCCACCAGGTTGAGCGGGACGCAGTTAACCCCCACTGCGGCAACATGGGGCTGACCGTCAAGGAGCCGGGCCACATCCGCCAGCGGGGTTCCGTCGCTGATGTGCCCGCCGTCGCGCAGTGAAAAGGAGAACCAGGTGTCGACGCCGTGTTCCCGGCCCAGTGCCAGCAGGGCTTCCGCTTCGGTGAAGGAAGGCAGCGTTTCAAAGGCCAGGAGGTCCACGCCGGCGTCTACCAACGCGGCGATGCGGGGGCCGTGGAAGTCCCTGAACTCCGCGGGGCTGAGGACGTAGTCTCCGCGGTATTCGGAACCATCGGCCAGGTAGGCACCGTAAGGCCCCACGGAGCCGGCAACCAGCAGCGGCCCGGCGTCCGGATGCTCGGCCAGGTGCTCCCGCCGCGCATCGGCCGCCAACTGGACGGACAGGCCAACCAGCTCCAGGGCTTCCTTCTCCCCGATCCCCCGTGCGGCAAAACCCTGGGGCGTGGCCTGGTAACTGGCGGTGGTGGCGATGTTGGCACCGGCCGCAAAGTAGTCGCGGTGGACCTCCCTGATAAGACCAGGCTGTTCCAGCAGGACCTTGGCGGACCACAGGGGATCGTCCAGGTTGCAGCCGCGGGCCTCGAGTTCCGTTGCCAGGGCGCCGTCGGAAATCAGGGACGCGCCGGATTCCAGCCAGGCGGACAGGGAGAAAGCGGGAGGCATGTGATCACTATAAGCACCAATTCATGCTTTTACTGAGTGTTACTTCCTTCGTGCGAGCGGGGACACTGGACCTGCGGACGGGCCACGAACCTGGCCGCTAAACTCAGGTCCATGTCGAAGACCTCCAGCATGGGCCGCGGAGTCGAGGCCCTTTTGGCTGTTGGGGCGCGCCATGCCGACGGACTTCCCGGCGGAACGGTGGCTGATGTCGCAGCCGATCTGGGCCGGGACCGCAGCCAGGTGTCGCGCAGCCTGCGCACGGCGGAGCAGGAAGGCTTCCTGGCACGGACGCTCAAACGAAGCTACGCCCTGGACTGGCAGGTCTTCACCGACGCGCAGCTCCTGACCGAACGCCGGCTGGAGTCTGACGGCGGAACCGTGCTGGATGCCCTGGCCGCCGAAACCGGGGAAGCCTGTTTCCTGGGAGTGCTGCGCGGGGACAGCACCGTGACCATCGGTGAGAGCGTGCCGTCCGGAAGCAACCTGGTGGGCTCGTGGCTGGGCCGCCCCTACCCCGCCTACTGCAGCGATGCCGGCCAGGCGGTCCTGTGGGAAGCGCCCGAGGCGGAAGTGCGCAGCGTCTTCTCGAAGGTGGAGTTCATCCGGCATGGTCCCAACACGCCAGCCGGCGTGGATGAGTTCCTCGCACGGCGGCAGGCCGCCCGGGAGCGTGGCTACTCGATCGTGGATGAGGAGGCGGAACCCGGACTGTACTCGCTGGCCGTCCCTGTCCGGGACTTCAAGGGCGAGGTGGTGGCGGCCCTGCAGATCGTGGGGATCAAGGAACGGCTGGAGCCGCGCCGGGAGCCCTGCGCCGCGGCGCTCGTGGCACAAGGACAGTGGCTCGAGTCCAGGCTGGGCTACCGGGGCTGACGCGCTACCGGGGCCAACGCCGGGGCTGGCTAACCCTGGGACTGACTAACCCTGGGACTAAACAGTGCCGAGGCGTTGGGCCGCCCGCGCAAGTACCGCTGCGGCTGCCGCGCCGTCCGTCCCGAGCTCTGCCCTGCTGCCAAGCACACTGAGTGAGGCGATGATGGAACCGCCCGCGTCCCGCACAGGGACCGCGAGCTCCACCACCCCGTGCTCAAACTCCTCCGCCGCGGCAATGAAGCCGGCAGCGCGGTCACGGACCAGGAGATCCCAGATCCCCTCCGTTGAGTGGGCAGCCCCGGGGCCGCCGATGCCGATGTAGTTCACGCCTTCCAGCAGGTCCTCCAGGGCAGTGCGGTCGAAGTCCCACAGCAGTGCCCTGCCGGCGCCGGTGCACCACACGGGCGTCACCAGGCCGGGTGCCACGAAACTGCCGGGGACGGCATCGTTGCTGGAGGCTCGGAGCAGGATCACGCGGAATCCGTCACGGACGGAGAGCCGCACCCGCAGCCCCAGTTCGGCCACCAGCGCCTCGAGCTCCGGCCCTGCTTCCCGGACCCAGCCGGAGTTCAGCGAGGCCGCGAGGCTGAAAAAGCGCCGGCCTATGCGGAACGGCCCGCGGTCCGGGCGTTCAAGCAGTTCCAGGCTGCACAGCTCCTGCGACAACCGCGACACCCGGCTCTGCTCCATGCCCAGCTCTATCGCGAGCTGTGACACCCCCAGCGGCTGCTGCCCCCGCTTTTCCCGGTCCGCCACCAGCCGCACAATCCGCAGTCCCTGCGCCATCGACGACGCCTCGGCGGTCAATTCCACGCTTCCCTGCCCCTCCGGCCACTGATCACGCCCCATTGTTCCACGCTGCCCGCCGGCCTGGACGGCGGGCCGGGGAAAGGAACCAACGACGACGCCGTCCCCGTCGCAGGTGCCACGGGCACCTCCCCGGGCTGCCGGCGTCGTCCGTTCCCCGCTTAGCGCACCGCACCCGCGGTGCGGGCGTGCCGGATGTGGAAGTAGAGGTAGCAGGCGGCGACGAAGGGGATGCCGAAGTAGAGGGCTGCCACCTGGGCGGGGTCGAACGCGATGCCGATCAGGGAAATGACGCAGAGGGAGAACGCCAGGATGGGCACCAGCGGGAACAGGGGCGCCTTGTAGGCCAGGGCAGAGACGTCACCGCCATCCCTGACGAAGGCGCGGCGGTGGAAGTAGTGCGAGGCAGTGATGGACATCCACACGCCCACCACGGCGAAACCCGCCACGGACACGAGCACCAGGTAGACCGTCTCCGGCGCCACCACACTGCTGATGAGGGAGGCGAGACCGCCCACCATGCTGACGGACAACGCCACCAGGGGGATGCCGCGGCTGGTCAGCTTCTTCAGTGCGCGCGGGGCGTGGCCCTCGTCGGCGAGCGAGTAGAGCATGCGGGCGCAGGAGAAGAGGCCGCTGTTGCCGGCGGACAGGAGGGCGGTGATGATGACGAAGTTCATGATGTCCGCGGCGAACGGGATGCCGATGGCGGAGAACACGGTCACGAACGGGCTCTCATCCAGGCCCACTTCCGTGTAGGGAATGGTGGCGGCGATGACGGCGATGGCGCCGACGAAGAAGATCAGCAGCCGGACTACGGTGGTGCGCAGGGCCTTGGGGATGGCGGTGGCGGGGTCCCTGGTTTCGCCTGCTGCCACGCCGATCAGTTCCGAGCCGGAGAAGGCGTAGAAGACAGCGAGCACGGTGACCAGGATCCCGGTGGCTCCGTTGGGAAACAGCCCGGATTCGGTGGCGAAGTTCTGGAACAGGAAGGGGTGGCTGCCGCCGCTGAGCGGGTGGAAGCCGGCCAGCGCCGCGCCGCCCAGGACGATCAGGCCGATGATGGCCGCCACCTTCACGATGGCGAACCAGAACTCGGCCTCGCCGAAGAACCTGGAGGATATGGCGTTGAATCCGAAGAGAACGGCGGCGAAGACCAGGCACCAGACCCACACCTCGACGCCAGGGAACCAGCGCTGCATGAGCAGCCCCGATGCGGTGAACTCCGAGCCGATGGCCACCGCCCAGCAGAGCCAGTACAGCCAGGCGGTGGCGAATCCGGTGGCCGGCCCGATGGAGCGCGCGGCGTAGATGTGGAAGGCACCGGACACCGGGTAAGCGATGGCAAGTTCACCCAGGCAGGCCATCACCAGGTAAACCACGAAGGCGCCAACAAGGTAGGCGATGACTGCACCGAGCGGACCGGCCTGCGAGATGGTGTACCCCGAGCTGACGAACAGGCCGGAGCCGATGACCCCGCCCATCGCGATCATCACCAGGTGCCGCGACCCCATGGAGCGCCGGAGGGCGGACCCGGCCCGCGGCTGCGCTGCCGGCCTGTGATCCAGGGTGAGCGGGGGTGAGGGTTCCACGGGGTCTCCAAACGAAGAATTGCACGATGTAAGTGCCGAAAGTAGCACGGCGGCCGAATTTAGCAGCATCAAAAGCATAAAAGCATGCTCATATTGCACGGTGTTACTTCTGGTGGGCACAGGGGAAGGCACGACGACGGCACCTTGCCGCGTGCCGCCGTCGCACCTTCACATCGTGACCGGGACAGCGGCCGGGTAAACTTGTGCAGTCATGCGCTGCTCCTACTTTGATGCCGGCACCTGCCGCTCCTGCACCCACATGGGCAGGCCCTACGGTGAACAGCTGGCCGGCAAGCAGCTGCACGTCAAGGCCCTGCTTGCCGGCCACACCGAGCTCGAATGGCTGCCGTCCGTGGCGAGCCAGGAGTCCGGCTTCCGCAACAAGGCCAAGATGGTGATCGGCGGAAACGCGCACAACCCGACCATCGGGATCCTGGACGCCGACGGCCACGGCGTGGACCTGCGCAAGTGCGGCATCTGCTCCCCCGGTCTGCGGGCCTGCTTTCCGGTGCTGGCAACCTTCATCCGCAGGATCCGGCTGACGCCCTACGACGTTCCGCGCCGGACCGGAGAGCTCAAGCACGTCATCATCACCGAATCCCCGGACGGCGAGGTCATGCTGCGGCTGGTCCTGCGCTCCGAACAGGTGGTGCCGCGCATCCGGAAGCACCTTCCGGAGCTCCTGGCCGCCCTGCCCCAGGTGAAGGTGGTCTCGGTCAACCTGCACCCGGAGCACAAAGCGGTACTGGAAGGCGACCGGGAGATCCTACTCACGGAGCAGTCCACCCTGAGCATGCGGGTCAACGACATCAACCTGCACCTGCGCCCGCAGAGTTTCTTCCAGACCAACACCGAGATGGCCGCGGCCCTGTACCGCCAGGGGCGCGAGTGGGTCAACGAACTGGCCCCGGCCTCGGTGTGGGACCTGTACTGCGGCGTGGGCGGGTTCGCCCTGCACAGCGCCGCCCCGTCCCGTACGGTCACGGGCATTGAAGCCAGCAGCGAAGCGATCGTGTCGGCCCGGATCAGCAGTTCCGAAGCGGGCCTGGAGGGGATGGACTTCCAGGCTGGCGACGCCACCGCGTTTGCCCTCGCCAGCAAGCAGTCACCGGACCTGGTGATCGTGAACCCGCCCCGGCGCGGGATCGGCAAGGAGTTGTGCGGCTGGCTGGAATCGTCGGACGTGCAGCAGGTTGTGTACTCGAGCTGCAATGCGCAGTCGCTGGCCCGCGACCTGGCCGCGCTTCCCTCGTTCACCGCGCGGCGTGCCCGGGTCCTGGACATGTTCCCGCAAACCACGCACTACGAGGTGATGGTCCTGCTTGAACGGGCGGCCTGAACAGCAGCCGCGCTGGCGTCGCGCCCGCAGGCCCGCAGCCCCGCCGCCACTCCTTCAGCATCCGGATCAGTGCGGTTCTGGCTCAATTTCTCCTTCGCTTCGATCCGGCTGATCACCAGTTCCACACCAACGATCGCCCGCAGTTGCCCGGCAATGAATTTCTCCGGGGCATCGTCCACGCTCCAGGGGTGTTCCCGCCCGTTCTCGTGCAGTCCGGTCAGGTGCCGGACGTGCTGTGCCAGCCAGCCGGCGTCGTCATGGATCTCCAGCCTGCCGTACACGTGTGCGGTGCTGTAGTTCCAGGTGGGGACCACGCGCCCGTGCTCGGCTTTGGAGGCGTACCACGACGGCGAGATGTAGTCGTCCGCGCCCTGAATGATGGCGAGTGCTTCACCGGTGGGCGCACTGGACCACTGCGGGTTGTTCCGCGCCATGTGTGCCTGCAGGGCGCCGTGCTTCCCCACCGCGGGATTGAAGGCGATGGGCAGCAGTGTGGCCAGCAGGCCCTGGTCCGTCATGGTGACCAGGTTGGCCGCGCCAGGGTTCGCGAGGAGGTTCCGGACGGACTCGGGGCCGGCGGCAAAGTGGGCCGGAATGTACATGGGGTGTCCTTTCGGGGTGATCAGGAGTTTGCGGCGGGCTTCAGCCGGACGCGGACGGCCGCGGCGGCGCAGGCCACGGCGCCGAGCAGCAGGAGGTCGGCCCAGTGCAGGTGCCCCACACCGCCGGATTGCAGGAAGGCGAAGGAGACCGCCGCCAGCGAGCCGAGCACCATCACCACCCAGAAGGCTGCCGGGGGCCGCTCGCCGGCGCGCAAGACCGCTACCGTTGCCGTGGCGGCCGGCAGGAGTGCGATGACCACGGCGCCGTGCCCCGCAGGCACGGCAGTAAGTGCATAGGACGTCAGAAGCGGAAAGCCGACGACGACGCCCCCGGCTACAAGGGCAAGGCGCCGCCAGACGCGGGGTTGCGGCAGCCGCTGGCGGGTAAGTGCGAGGGCTGCGGCGGCAAGTCCGGCAGCAATGACGGCCCGTCCCGAACCGATGAACAGCGGCGGGATCCCGGCGACGGCCACGCGGGTGAACGGAACCGTGAAGGAGAATGCCGCCACGCCAAGGAGGCCCCACCAGATTACGGTGGCTCTTCGCGGCGGTATCACTGCGCGCTTTTCGATAGTAGCGCTACTATGTTCTTTCATGAATAACGATAGCAGTTCGCGCATCGTTGCGGCACTGCGGCAATGGATGGCGGGCGCTGCTCCGGGCGCACGGCTGCCGTCCACCCGGCAGCTGGTGGCCGAGTACCAGGCCAGCCCGGTGACGGTGCAGAAAGCATTGCAGGCGCTGACCGCGCAGGGGCTCATCGAGAGCAGACCCGGCGTCGGCACGTTCGTCCGTGCCGTGCGGACTGCACGCCCCTCGGACTATGGCTGGCAGACGGCAGCGTTGCGGTCGCCGTCGTCACCGATGCCGTCGTCGTCGAGCACCATGCGCAACGTTCCCGGCGACGCCATCTGGTTCCATTCCGGCTACCCGGACCGCGAACTGCTGCCGGAACGGCTGGTCCGCGCCGCCCTGGCGCGTGCTGCCCGTGGTGACGCCGCACTGTCACGGCCGCCGGCCGCCGGCATGCCGGCGTTGCAGCAATGGTTCGCCCAGGAACTGGGATCGGCAACGCCGGTGGGCATCACGCCCCCAACCCCGAATGACGTGATCGTGCTGCCGGGAAGCCAGAGCGGGCTCAGCTCCATCTTCCGCGCACTGGTGGGCGCGGGGCAGCCGCTGCTCATGGAGTCGCCGTCCTACTGGGGCGCCATCCTGGCCGCCGCCCAGACCGGTGTGCGGGTGGTCCCGGTGCCCACCGGTACGGACGGGCCCGATCCTGCGGACGTGGACCGCGCCTTTGCCGAGACCGGGGCCAGGGCGTTCTACGTGCAGCCTAACTATTCGAATCCCACCGGGGCGCAGTGGGCGGTAGGCCGTGGCGACGACATCCTGGACGTGGTGCGCCGGCATGGCGCGTTCCTGGTGGAGGACGACTGGGCCCACGATTTCGGCATCACCTCGGACCCCGTCCCGCTGGCCACCCGCGATGATTCCGGGCACGTGGTGTACATCAGGTCCCTGACCAAGAGCGTTTCCACCGCCATCCGCATTGCCGCCGTGATCGTGCGCGGACCGGCGCGGGAACGCATCCTGGGCCAGCGCGCCGCCGAGTCGATGTACGTGAGCGGGCTGCTGCAGGCAGCCGCGCTGGACGTGGTGACCCAACCCGGGTGGCAGACGCACCTGCGAAGCCTCCGCCAGCAGCTCCAGTCGCGCCGCGACCTGCTGGCCACCAGCATCCGCGAGCACGTTCCCCAGGCGCACATCGACACACTGCCCAAGGGCGGACTGAACCTGTGGCTGCGCCTGCCGGACGCCACGGACCTTCCGCGGCTGGTGCGTGACTGCGAGGACGCCGGAGTGATCATCGCCGCCGGAACGGAGTGGTTCCCGGCCGAGCCCGCCGGCGCCTTCATCCGGCTCAACTACTCCGGGCCGAACCCGGGCGCCTACCCGGAAGGGGCGCGCGTGATCGGCGAGGCCCTGGCACAGCAGGGCTAAGGGAATCGCATGCCTTTGGAGTTTTTGGGCAGATATGAAGGCCAAACGTCGGTACAAGTCCTCATATCTGCCCAAAAACTCGGGGCAGTTGTAGGACTAGACGAAGACCTTGACCAGCTCTTCGCTCTTCTCCCACAGGCCCTGCGCCAGCTCGGCGTCGTACGCCTGGGGATTGGCTTTGGCCAGGGCGCGCTTGGCGTAGTAGGCGCCGGAAATCCAGTCCGTCCCGGGGGTCCCGTTGATGAGCCAGAGCATGGTGTCGGCGCCCTGGTCCGGAGTGAGCATGAAGCGGTTCAGCACCGTCTTGTAGGCATGGCGGAACCAGCTGCTGGACTCAGCCGCGAAGTTGGTGCGGACCACGCCCGGGTGGAACGCCGCCGTCGTGATGCCCTTGTCATGGAAGCGGCGGTGCAGCTCGGATGTGAACATGATGTTGGCGAGTTTGCCGGTGCCGTAGGCGCGGTTGGTGCTGTAGCCCTGCTCGGCCGTGAGGTCGAACAAATCCATTTTTCCGAAGTTGTTGGCGGCGCTGGAGGTGTTGATCACCTTGGCGTTGCTGGCAGTCAGGGTGTCCATGAGCAAGGTGGTGAGCAGGAACGGCGCCAGGTGGTTGATCTGGAAGGTGGCTTCATTGCCGTCCACGGTGATGGTCCGCTTTCCCATGATCCCGCCGGCATTGTTGGCCAGGACGTCGATGCGGGGATACTTTTCCTTGAGCTGGGCCGCGAGGGTGCGCACCTGCGCCAGGTCGGCGAAATCAGCCACATAGTGGTCTGCACCGATTTCCCCGGCAAGCGCCCGGGTCTTCTCGGCGGAACGGCCGACGACGACCACCTGCTCCCCCGCCTTTGCCAGTGCCCGTGCGGCTGCGGCTCCGATGCCGTCGCTGGCGCCGGTGATCACAATGGTGCGAGGAGTCAAGGGGTGTCCTTTGGTCAGCGGGGTGGCGAAATGAAAAGCACGCCAAGGGAAACAACGACGGCGGGGCGGCCGGTGTTCCCACCAGCCGCCCCGCCGCCATGCCAAGCGGGTGTCAGCCCACGGCGCCGGCCACCAGGAAGATGACCGCTGCGATGGCGAAGCCCATGACGCCGATCAGGGTTTCCATGACGGTCCAGGTCTTCAGGGTGGTCTTGACGTCCATGCCGAAGAAGCGGCCCACCAGCCAGAAGCCCGAGTCGTTGACGTGGGAGACCACCACAGACCCGGCGGCCACGGCGATGACCAGGGCGGCAACCTGCATGCCGTTCAGCCCGCCCGCAGCCACGGCGGGGGCAATGAGGCCTGCTGTGGTGGTCAGGGCCACGGTTGCCGAACCCTGGGCGATGCGCAGGATGGCGGAGATGAGGAAGCCGGCCAGGATCAGCGGGATACCCACGCCGCCCAGGACGTCGGCCAGTGCCTTGCCGATGCCGGAGGTGCGCAGGACGCCGCCGAACATGCCGCCGGCACCGGTGATCAGGATGACCGAGCAGACCGGGCCGAGGGACGATTCCAGCAGCTTCTCAAGGGTTGCGGCGTCGCGTCCCCGGCGCGTGCCCAGCACGAACATGGCCACCAGTACGGCGATCAGCAGCGCAACAGGGGTTTCACCGATGGTCCGCAGGACCTGGAACCACTGTTCCTTCTTGACGTCCGCGTCCAGGACGCCGGAGGACGCCAGCGTGTTCAGGCCGGTGTTGATGAAGATCAGGACCAGGGGCAGCAACAGCAGTCCCACGATGGTGCGGAAGCGCGGCGGGTGGGACTCCGCCTCGGCGCTGGCGTGGCCCAGCAGTTCCGGGACGGGGAGGACGAGCTTCCTGCCCGTGTACAGGCCATAGAGGTAGGCGGTGACGTACCAGGTGGGGATGGCGGTGATCAGGCCGGCGATCAGGACCAGGCCAATGTTTGCGTCGAAGAAGGTGGCGGCGGACACCGGCCCCGGGTGCGGCGGCAGGAAGATGTGCATCACGGAGAAGGCACCCGCGGCGGGCAGGCCGTAGCGGAGCACCCCGCCACCGAGGCGGTGGGCAACGGCGAAGACGACGGGCAGCATGACCACCAGGCCTGCGTCGAAGAAGATGGGGAAGCCGAAGATCAGTGAGGCCAGGCCCAGGGCGAAGGGGGCACGCTTTTCACCGAAGACGCCGATCAGGTAGTCGGCCAGCACCTTCGCGCCGCCGCTGGTCTCCACGATCCGGCCGAGCATTGCGCCCAGGCCCACCAGGAGCGCCACGGTGCCCAGGGTGCTGCCGAAGCCGTTCACCAGTACGGGGACCACCTGGCTGGCGGGGATGCCGGTGGCGAAGGCGGTGGCCAGGCTGATCAGGATCAGCGCGACCAGGGCATGCATCCGCAGCCGGATGATGAGGAACAGCAGCACAAGTATCGCTGCCGCGGCGATGAGCAGCAGCGGTCCTGCGCCCAGCGTCTGGGTCCATCCTTCGATGGTCATGGTTCTCCTTTGAAACAGGGTTGGGGGTTAGGGGGTCAGGACGCTGTGGGCGCCTGGCCGGCAGAAAGGTCAAGGGCCTGGACGACGGCGGCGACCAGCTCGTCAGGTGAGCGCGAGATATCCAGGCGGAGACTGCCGGCGTCGAGCTCTTCCCGGCTGAGCGGCTCAAGGGCGGCCAGCTGGCTGGGCAGCAGGGCGGGCGGCATGAAATGCCCAGCACGGCCCTGCATGCGTTGGCTGATCAGGTCCGCGCCGCCGTCGAGGTGGAGGAAGACGACGCGCCCTTCGGCCTGGGAGAGTAGTTCCCGGTAGCTGCGCTTGAGCGCCGAGCAGGTGAGGACCGTGCTGCTGCCGGCGGCGGCCTGGGCAGTCATCCAGTTGCGGATCTCCGCCAGCCAGGGCCAGCGGTCCTCGTCCTGGAGGGGAATGCCCTGCGTCATCTTGGCGATGTTCGCGTCGGGGTGGAATTCATCCGCTTCGGCGCAGGCCCATCCCAGCAGCCCGGAAAGAGCGGCCGCCAGGGTGGATTTGCCGGAACCGGCAACGCCCATGACCACAAGGTGTGTGGCTGGATACATGTCATACCTCCGGAGAAGACGTCTTTGGCTTTCGAAGAAGCTCGCTGCGAGCCCGATGTTCTTGGGCTACGCGATAAGGTATCACCTTTTTTGCTGATAGATACTATCAATTCGTGTCACAAGTCATACCTTTGCCTCATGCGCGGGTATCCTGAGAGGGCGCAGCAGCGCCTGAAGAACGGGGTAATCATGTCGACGGCGACAATCCAGGATGGCGGTGAAGGGCACGACGGCGGGTCCTCCCCCGCGGTGCAGGGCCGGGTGCTCGAGGCGGTAGGGGTGGCCATAGCCGCCGGGGAGCTCGCGCCTGGCACACGGCTCACCCTTGAAGGACTGCAGCACGAGTACGGGATTTCCCGGACCGTTGCCCGGGACACCATGAAGGTCCTGGAATCGATAAACCTGGTCTATTCGCGGCGGCGCGTGGGCATCGTGGTGCAGGAACCGTCGTTATGGAACGTTTTCGACCCCAAGCTGGTGCGGTGGCGGCTCGCTTCGGACCGGCGGGACCTGCAGTACAGCAGCCTTACGGAGCTGCGCATCGCCGTCGAACCCATCGCTGCTGCCGGCGCGGCACGGCGGGCCAGTGCCGCGGAGCGCGCCCGGCTGGTCTCCCTGGCCGCTGACCTCCGCCGGCTGGGTGAGGCCGGTGACCTGCAGGGCTTCCTGGCCGCCGATATCGCGTTCCACCAGCTGCTGCTGCGAAGCTGCGGCAATGAAATGTTCCGCGCACTGGAGGGGATGGTGGCGGAGGTCCTGACCAGCCGGACCCGGCAGGGGCTCATGCCGTTCAAGCCGAGGAGCGAGGCGCTGGAGGCGCACGAGGACGTTGCGGCCGCCGTGGCAGGCGGGGACACTGCGGAGGCGGAACGGGCCATGCACCACATCCTCGATGAGGTGCGGGAGGCGATGGGGCTGCACTGACCCCGGAAAGGCAAGCGGCCCGCGCACTAGGACCGGCCTCGGCCCGCATAACCGGTGCTGGCCCGCACCGGTTATGCGGTTACGGGCCGGTCCTGCGCCGAGGGCCATACATGACTTCCAGGCCGCGGAAGTGGCACGGCCGGGTTAAGCAAAAGCAGGGCCTGCCGATGAACGGCAAGCCCTGCTTGGAAACCTAACGGTCCCGGATCCCTAAGAAATTAGAGAGCCTGGATGTTGGTAGCCTGGGGACCCTTGGGGCCCTGCTCGGTGTCGAAGGAAACCTTCTGGTTCTCTTCGAGGGAGCGGAAGCCGTTGGAGTTGATCGCGGAGTAGTGCGCGAAAACGTCCTGTGAGGAGTCGTCCGGGGAGATGAAGCCGAAGCCCTTTTCAGCGTTAAACCATTTGACGGTACCAGTAGCCATTATTTTTGTCCTTCGTGAAGGTGGAGGGAAAGTCCCGACTTTCGGGCCCTCCGGCGTGGGGTGTTCAAAAACCGCTACTTCAGAAGAACACGGACTTCCGACCGTGCGTACTGCCTGAACTACCAACTGCATAAACACAACAACAAGTTCCACACTACAGGAAATTGTGCGGATACCTAATTCCGTCCCTGTTCAGCGCCACTAAACCTGCCCGGCGTCCTGCAGCGCTGTGCTGTAACGGGTGTATCCGGGGCGGAGCCGGACGGAGCGGGAGCCCACCATCGCAATGTCCTCCCACAGCACCAGGAACGAGCCGCGGTGCCGCCAGCGGAGTATCCGGGCCAGCAGCCAGGGCCGGGTGAGGCCATTCCGCTCGTAGCCCAGGAACGACGCCGCACTGTGCGGGCTGATGACCAGCCCCAGCAGCCGCGGCTCAGACATCAGCTGGTGCGGGGTCCCGTCCAGCGCGAACCGGGCATCAGCCACCCGGCCCAGCCATCCGCCGTCGGCATCGCGGACCGGGGCACCCAGCAGGTCACCGAGGATCATGGCGGCCTCCCGGTATCCGCGCGATGATCTTGTCCCGCACCCACCGCTCCACCCAGCGGGCATCCAGCGGCTCGCCACTCACGCCCAGCCGTACCACCACGCCCACGTCCGCCACATCTTTCCAGGGGATGCGGATCAGCCTGGACGACGGCGGCCTGCCGCCAAAGATGCGCGTGCCCAGCACCGCCCCGGTCAGCAGGGCGGTGATGACCGGCGGCTCCGTCCCCGGCGGAATGTCCACATCCAAGGCAGGCCCGCTCACCTCGAGGTCGTCCACGGTGGTGACCGGGACGCCGTCGTGGTCCAGGACCTGCCGGTCCAGGAGGTGCAGCTGGGCGTCCAGGATCCGGCCGGCCACGTGCGGGACCGGGGGCAGCGGGGCGGACGGGGATTTCATGCGCCGGCTCCTGTCACAACCATGAGCGGAATGGCGGCAAGGGAGGCCACCAGGATGATCACCAGGTAGACCATTCCCAGCACGTTCACCACGCGCCCGTTCACATGCTCGCGCATGTATTGGGGATCGTTGGCCACGATGAGGATGGGCAGGTACGTGAGCGGCAGGGCGATGGCGGAGAACACCACGGAGTATTCGGTCACCTGCACCGGGTCCACGCCGGTGGCCAGCACCGCCATGCCGACAAGGAGGCAGATGATCATGGCCAGGTGGAAGCGGGCGGCCTCTGCGGGGCGACGGAACTTCCCCCAGGACCAGCCGAAGAACTGGGCCAGGGTGTAGCCGGACGAGAGCGTTGTTTCCAGGGCGGCGCCGAACGTGGCGGCCACGATGCCCACCAGGACGAACGCCAGCCCCAGCTTTCCGGCTCCCTCCGCCACGGGCAGGATCACCTGGGACAGCGAGGTCACCGAGATGCCGGCGGGCAGGAGGACGACGGCGGCGCACGCGGCGATGGCCACGGACAGCAGGCCGCCCAGCGGGAAACCGACCAGGACGTTGATGCGTTCCTGCAGCAGGTCCTTCACGGTCCAGCCTTCCTCCACGGCTCCGGAGGAAAAGAAGAAGACTTCGTAAGGCGTCATGGCGGCGCCGAACAGGGCGATGGCGTAGTAGCTGTACGTCCATACCGTTTCCTGGTCCGGCACGGCGGGCGCCAACTGCCCGGCAAGCGAGCCCCAGTCCGGCTTGAGGAGGAACAGCGCCACCGCAAAGACAATCAGCGTCAGCCCCAGCAGGCCGGTGACGTTTTCCATGATGGAGAACCGCACCCGCCAGATCACCAGCCACACCGCCACCGCGGCCACAGGAATCCACAGCAGGTAGTACACGCTGCTGGCCAGCTGCAGGGCCAGGGCAACACCGCCGATCTCCGCGGTGACCGTCATCAGGTTGATCAGGAACGACGCCGAGAGGTTGGCCAGGCCCGCCCGCGCGCCGAGGCGTTCACGGATCACCTCGAACGTGGCCCGGCCGGACGCTGCTGCCACCCGGCCGGACATGTTGGCGAACAGGCAGATGCCCAGCACGCCGACGGCCACCACCCACACCAGGGAGAGGCCGAAGCGGGAGCCGACGACGGCGTTGGTCACCAGGTCCCCGATGTCCACGAACCCGCCGATGGCGGTGAGGACCCCGAGAGCGACGCCGAGGAGCCGCTTCATTGGGGCCCCACCGTGCCTTCGAGCTGCTTCAGGGCGTCCTGCGCGTCAGCGAGCGCCCTGTCTCCGTCCGGGAGCGAGGGGGCGCCGCCGTCGTTCGCTGCCAGCGCGGCGCGCGCCGTGGCAAAGCCGGCGGCGCACTGGTCCAGCACGTCCAGCGCCTGCTTTTGTGTAATGCGGTCCTCAAGCGTGGACGGCGAGAGCTTGAGGACGGTGCTCCGGCTGCTCTGGATCTCTTTGAGCCCGTCATCGAGGGTGGTGGAGGCCGCCGCTTTCGTAAGCTTTCCCTCCATGTCCTGCCGGAGGGCGATCCGTGCGGTGGCCACCGCAGAGGAACTGTCCTGTACAGCCGTGGACACCGACTCGCTGGTGCCGCCGCTGCAGCCGGTGAGGAAGGCGAGCGCGGCGAAGGCCAGGAGCGTGGACGTGGCGGCGGACCTGGGATGGCGGTTGGCGGGCCGGGCGGGAACCTTTGCGGCCGGGGCGGAGGCTGGCGTGTTCAGCACCGTTGCCTCCAGCCCCCGGAAAATCCTGGATACATGCGACCTGGCAAGGCAGCCAAAAACAGTTGCCTTGAGCTATATATAGCACTCCTCCGGGAAGTTTGACCTGCTCAGGAGGGGATTTGTTGCCGGCTGCGGTGCGGTTTCCGCGGCCCCTCGACCCCGCCGCCGAATGGGCATATCCTGCATCCAGATCCTGCGGGAACACCCTGCCACCGGGAGATGCAGCCATGGAGATGCCCAAGGCAACCGAAGAAGAAAAAGAGCGGTTCCGCCGTGTGGTGCCGGACCATCCGGGGGTGGTGGTGAAGCCGATGTTCGGCAACCTGGGCGCGTTCGTCAACGGCAACATGTTCGCCGGGCTGTTCGGTTCCACCATCGGCGTGAAGCTCTCCCGGGAGGACAAGGAGTTGCTGGAGTCCTCCGAGCGGACGGTGCCTTTCGGGCCCGCTGACCGGCCGATGGGCGGGTACACGGGCCTGCCGGAAGTGTGGAATGAAGAGGGCGACGGCGATGACACCAGGGGGCGGGCATGGGCCCAGAAGGCGTTGGACTACGTCGCGTCCCTGCCGCCCAAAGAGCGCAAGGAGCCAAAAGCCCGGGCGCCCCGGACCAGCGGAGCGCGGGCGGCGGTGAAGTAGCCATGCGCGCCCCCGTGGTTTCCCGTGAAGAGACCAACACGGTGGTGGTGGGCGCCGGACAGGCCGGGCTGGCCACCAGCTACTGGCTGGCGCAGCGCGGCGTGGAGCACCGGCTGCTGGAACGGCGGCCCGCCCTTGGCGGCGCCTGGCAGGACCGGTGGGACTCGTTCTTCCTGAACACCCCCAACTTTTCGCTGGCCCTGCCGGGGACTTCCTACGACGGGCCGGAACCGGACGCGTTCATTCCCCGGGACTCCACCATCGACTTCTTCCGCGGCTACGCCCAGGACATCAAGGCCCCGGTGGAGCTGGATACGGAGGTCACGCGGATCAGTCCGACGGATGCCGGGTTCACGCTGGAGACGGGCCGGGGCACCTGGGCGGCCCGGAATGTGGTGCTGGCCAGCGGCGCGTTCCAGCGCCCGCGTATCCCGCCTGCCGCCGCCGGTCTCTCCCCTGACGTCCTGCAGCTGCACAGCCACCATTACCGCAGCCCGGCCCGGCTGCCGGACGGCGCTGTGCTGGTGGTGGGGACCGGGCAGTCGGGAGGGCAGATCACCGAGGACCTGCTCGACGCCGGCCGCACCGTGCACCTGTCCGTCTCGTCCTGTCCCGAGGCGCCCAGGAGGTACCGGGGCCAGGACATCTTCCACTGGATCGTCGCGGTGAACGTCCACGGCCCCGAGTACGGGATCAATGCGCTGCTGGTGGACCAGCTGCCCTCCCCCGCCGGACGCTTCCTGTGCAACCCGCTGCTGTCCGGCAACGGCGGCGGGCACACCGTGCACCTCCGCGAACTGGGCCGGCGCGGCGTCCGGCTGCACGGGCGGTTCGAGGGAATGCACGATGACGACGCCCTCGTCTTCACGGACGATCTTCCCCAGCGCCTGGCCATGGTGGAGGCCGGGTTCGGGCAACGGCTCAAGCTGCTGGCCGACGCCTACATCAGGGCGGCCGGGATCGATGCCCCTGAGGCGGACGTGCCAGAGCCGGATGGCTGGCTGCCTGAAGAGTCCGGCTCCCGCCTGGATCTTGCGGCGGAGGGGATCACCTCCGTCATCTGGTGCACGGGTTACGGGCTGGACTTCAGCATGCTGGACCTTCCGCTCCTGGACGAGTGGAACTACCCCCGCCACGTGAAGGGCGTGACGGAGCACCCCGGCCTGTACGCCGTCGGGCTCCCCTGGCTCACGCGGCACATCTCCGCCACCCTGGTCGGCGTGGGCCCGGACGCCGAGTACGTGACGGAACATCTGGCAGCGCGGGGCTGACTGGCGCCAGCGAAAGTCACAGCCATGGAACCAATTCGCGTAATCATGCTTCCGGGGAGTGTCCTTCCCGCCGGCCCTGCCTACGGCGGCCTGCTGGAGGTCCTGGGTCCGGGCGTGGACGCCGTTGCCAAGGACCTGGAGCTCTACGCCGGGGATGCGCCGCCGCCGGGCTGGAGCCTGGATACCGAGGCGGACGGCGTGCTCCGCGAGGCCGACCGCCGTGGCTGGAATACCTTCCATCTGGTGGGTTACTCCGGCGGCGGTGCTGCCGCGTTGGCCCTCACGGCCTTCCATCCCGAACGGCTCCGCAGCCTGGCGCTGCTCGAGCCCGCCTGGGCGGGAAACTGGGACTGGAGCCCTGCGCATGCCCGTCTGTGGCAGCGCTACGGTGAGTTGGCGTCCCTTCCGGAGGATGAGTTCATGCCGGCCTTCATGAGGCTGCAGGTAAAGCCCGACGCCGTCCTGCCGCCTCCGCCGCCCGGCCCGCCGCCGCCGTGGATGGCCAGGCGCCCGGCCGGGGTCAGCGCCTTCCTGACGGCGTTCAACACCTACGACCTGGACCGCGCGCGCCTGGCCGCCTTCACGAAACCGGTGCTGTTTGTGCTGGGCGGCATGAGCAGCCCGGACGAGCAGGGCGACAACGCGGACCGGCTGTCCCGGGTCTTTCCCGACTACCGTCTTGAAGTGTTTCCGGACCGGCACCATTTCGACCCGCCGCACCGGAAGGAGCCGCAGCGGGTTGCCGCGCTGCTGCTTAAGCACTGGGCGAGGGCCGAAACGGACCCCTGAGGGCCAGCGTGGGCAGGGCCGGCGTGGGCAGGGCCGGCGTGGGCAGGTCCGTCGCCGCCCGGTGCGCCGGGAGGCAGGTGCGCCCGCCAGCCCGCGCTAACCGGCCCGGTGCGCCGGGAGGCAGGTGCGCCCGCCAGCCCGCGCTAACCGGCCCGGGGCCCGGGGCTGTGCGCCTTCTGCCGTCCGCCGCGGTGGGCGACGTAGGCGTAGACCATCAGGGCGATCCCCGCCAGGATCATGACGGCCGGGAAGGCGAAGTCCAGGGAGATGAACAGCACCGTGGCCTGGAGGGCAAAGATCAACCCCATGACCGTAAGGATGCCGGCCGGGATCAGCGGCCAGCGCATCCTCCCGGTGGTGTGGCCTCCTGCAAGGGTGTGGTCACCCGCAGGCCCGGGGTTCCGGACCGGGACCAGGGAAAGCGCAGCGAAGGTGGCGGCCAGGCCCAGGAAGAGGACGGCGGCAGTCGGCGTACCCTGCATCTCCTGCGGCAGGGCCACAATGGCCGCGAGCGTGAACATGACGCCGGACGGGATCAGCGCCCACCAGTTGGTTCGTTCCCGCAGGAACACCGCGGCGAATCCGGCCCCCATGAAGAGGAACAGGAAGGCTGCACCCCAGGCGCCGCCCGTGAGCTCGCTGGCGGTAATCACCGCCGCCAGGCCCAGGAAGACTGACCCGGGGATGGCCGCCCACCAGTTCTCCCGGCGCCGGACGAACACGGAAAGGAACAAAACCCCTGCGGCCGCGAAGATCAGTGGCGCAACGATGGCTGCACTGTCCATGACACCGAGCCGGTCCAGCAGCAAAAGCCCGCCCAGCCCAATGAGGACGATGCCTGCAATGATGCTTGTGTTCGCCGATTTCACCGTGCGCCTCCCGGTTCCAGGCAGCAGGCTGTGCGCGCGCTGCTTATCCTCACGCTACGGGCGGCGAGGAACGGGAAACAGGGCACAAAGCCCCCGCCAACAGCTCGGCCCATCGGACAGCCCTGCCGATGTTGGGACTTTCAGCCCTAGAACAGGGCCCGGACGCTTGGCATCCTTGTAGAAGCGCCGTCCGGGTCCTCAGGTTGCGAGGCCGGAGCGGCTTTCCCTATGACCCCCAGTGGCACACACCCCAGTGACATTCCGCCGTATGGCCTTCGGCCAGTGGCGACGCACATGACTCCCGGCAGTGTGCAGGCAGACCCTGCAGGCTGCGGAACTTTGAAAGGACCGGCATGCCTCACATCCGCACGCCCCGTCCCGCCCGGCTGTCGCAGGCAACCGCCCGACTGTCATCGAGGGCGCCCGCCCGGCTGTCGCAGGAGGAAGCCGCGCGCCGACGGGCGATGCTCCTCCATCCCTCCAACTTCAAACCCTCACCATCCCCGGGCAGCGATGCGGGTGCGAGGGCCCAGGAACTCAGCAGCAGGTTTAAATACCTCCATGAGGACCTGGTGTGCCGGGGATTGCCGGGGAATCAAGCCCGGACGGAAGTGGCACGGATTGCGGCCCGGGAGGTATGGGACGGGTTTGCCTCGCAGTTGCGCCGGCACAGGGCCGCTGGCCGGCAGATGGACGCCAACGTCCTTGCCGTCGCACTGACCTCGATCCAGGGAATGACGCTCGCACTGCTCCGCCACCAGGGTGACCTGTCCTATGCCGGTCGTGCCGTGTCCACGGCCCTCCGTCGGCTCCAATACAACGGAGGCCTGCTGGACCGCCTGCACCCGCATGGCAGTCCGGCCTTCAAGGACGCAACGGTCACCCTCCAGTCGCTGGAGGCCTTCCTCTCCCACAGGCAGGCGGAGTCGTCCTGAACGCGGATTGGGAGCTGAGGAAGATGCCAACCGTGGACGAGTTCAGGGCAGTGTACGGCCGAAACGAACCCCTGGCCGGCCAGGGAAATCCTGACGATCTCGGGAACGGCGGGTGCAACGAGATCCGACGGGACACCGGCGGAGTAATCGGCCGCTGGAGCTCGTGGGGGATGGCCAGCCGGGCCCTCAACCGGCTCCAACAGCTGGGCGGCAGGTTTGAGTACCGGCTGGAGGAATCCCACCACTGGGTAGAGGCGCTGGGAGACAGCGCCACGTGCTCCCGTTGCCGCGTCACCCGGCAGCTTCCGGGCGCTTCCGTAACGCTGACGGCACCTTATAACGGCTGGTAAGAAGCAGGACCGGACTTTTGACCCTGCTGTCAGGGCCGTGGGCTGCGACATGATTGGTCGAGGATCCTTCCGGACGGGGCGGCCGCAGTGACACAGCGGCTGGGACGGCCATCGACCTGATGAGAGCGCCTTCATGGATACACCCGCAACACCCCGGGATGACTTTCCGTCCCCGGTCCGGCCCGTCCGGATCTTCATCCTCAATGACCATGAACCGGTGCGGCGGGGGCTCAGGGACCTGCTCGAAAATGAGGGATTCGCGATCGTCGGTGACAGCGGATCGGCCGCAGAGGCCAGCCGCCTCATCCCCATCCTGAATCCGGACCTCGCGGTCCTGGACGACAGGCTGCCGGACGGGACCGGGATCGAGGTCTGCCGCAATCTCCGTGCCACCGCCCCGGCGATCCGATGCCTGATCCTGACCAGTTGGGATGAACAGCATGCTGTGCGGGCGGCGGTTCTGGCGGACGCGTCCGGTTACATCCTGAAGCAGGTGAGGGACAACAGCGAACTGGTGAACGGCATACGCTGCGCGGCCGCCGGCAGTCCACTGCTCCCGCCGGGTGTGCGGGAACGGGTTGCCGAAAGCCTGTACGCGGCTTCCTCTGCCTCCTGGCTGGACATCCTGACGGAAACGGAGCGGGACGTGCTTGCCTTCATGGCCCGGGGCCTTTCCAACCGGCAGATCGGGCAGGAGCTGACGCTGCCTGATGAGGAGGTGGTTGCCTGCGTGTCCTCCGTACTGCAGAAGCTGGGTTTCCGGCGCCGTAAACAGCTGATCCCGGCTCCTATCCCGCTCGCATGGGAACTGTTGCTCTGACACCCGCCAGGCTGCCTGGCCGTCACCCGGTGGCCTTCTCCCGGAGCAGGCTGGAAGCCTTCCACCCTTATTCAGGGAGGGGCGCCGCCCAGGTCACGCTGGTGCCCTTGCCGGGGGCGCTGTCAATAACGCAGCTCCCGCCAAGACGGGAGGCCCGGGCCTTCATATTGTTCAATCCGCTGATCCGGTCAGGATTCGTAAAGCCGCAGCCATTGTCGCGGACAGTGAGGACCACGTCGCCGTCCTGCACCGAAAGGTGGACGTAGATGTCCTCGGAGCCGGAATGCCTGACGGCGTTGCTGACGCTTTCAGAGAGCACCGGCAACAGTTGTTCGGCCACGTCGTCGTTTACTACGTCATCGACGGGGCCGGAGAGCTGGACCCTCGGAAGGAATCCGGCAGCGTTGGCAGCTTCCTGGACTGCGCGCAGGACGCGGCCGCTCAGAAGCTCCCGGTCTTGTTCCCTGGCTTGAAGGGCGTAGATGGTGTCGCGGAGCTGGTGGATGCAATCGTCCAGCTCCGTGGTGATGCCGGCGATGCGCCGCTCGTGCGCGAGAGGATCCCCTGTATAGCGGCGCAGTCCCTGGATGCTCAGCCCTGCCGCGAACAGCCGCTGGATGACCAGGTCATGCAGGTCCCTGGCGATGCGTTCCCGGTCGATGAACAGTGCGTGTTCTTCCCGCAACTGGTTGGCCCGCAACAGATCCAGCGTCAGGCCGATCCGGGAGGCGAACACTGCGCTCTGTTCAACGTCGACCTCCGTATAGCGCGGTCCGCCGGAGGGCCTGGCCAGGATCAGCACGCTGTCCCGGTGGCCGTCATTGTTGTTGCCCAAGGCGGCCAGCAGGACGGGCCCCAGCTTTTCGTCGGACGTGCCGTCGAAGACCTGGAGCGGGTCCGTGAGGGTCCTGGACTCCCCCGTGGCCAGCACCTGGGATACGGCATCACCAACGGGCAGCTCCTGCCCGGCGGGTATCGACTGGACGCCCAGCGAGGTCCGGCACCGCAGGCTCCCGTCTCCGGCGACCGACGCGATAACGGACAACGCCGAGGCTGAGGCGTGGAGCGCACGCTCAGCGATCATGTCCAGGTTGTTCTTGTCGGACCGCGGATGGGCCTTGAGCCGGTCGCTGACCTCCATGCCCGCTTCCAGCCAGCGCTGGCGGCTGTTGCTGTCCTCGAACAGCCGTGCATTCTGGATTGCCACGCCGGCGGCGGAGGCGAGGGCAACGGCCAGGTCTTCGTCCTCGGCCGTGAAGTTCTGGCCGTCGATTTTTTCCGTCAGGTACAGGTTCCCGAAGACTTCGTCCCGGACCCGGACCGGAACGCCCAGGAAGGTCTTCATTGGCGGATGCTCGGACGGGAAGCCCACGGCAAAGGGATGCTCGCCAAGGTCCTGGAGGCGTACCGGGTTGGGCTCGCGGATCAGATGTCCCAGCACGCCATGGCCGGTGGGAAGATCACCGATGACCCGGGCACCTTCTTCATCGATGCCGACGGTGATGAAGTGGCTGAGCTGCTGGTCATCACCGATGACGCCCAAAGCCCCATACCGGGCACCGACGAGTTCGCATGCGGACTGCACCACCCGGTCCAGCACCGCTTCCAGGCTCAGGTCTTCTGCCAGGGAAACGACCGCACCGAGCAGGCCCTCCACATGTTCCTGCGTGCGGACCAATTCATCTGCCCGGTCCACGAACTCGCGCAACAGTTCTCTGGTCCGCCGCCTGATTGGTTCACGCCACATAAGAAAACACCTCAGTCATAAAGCAGGATCACCCATGGCGGGCTGCATCGCCCTGGATCCAAAATGTGACAGCCCCCAGTGTCTCTCACCACCATGCTAACAACACTGGCAACCGCCTGGCCTAAGTTACGGCCTGGCTGGCTCCCGCTGCGCCCGCCGTGCCCGGCGCCGGCTGGCCGGCGGCACCGCGGGCGGGGGCACTTTGACGGGAATGCTGAACCTGAAGGCCCTGCGGGCAATGTGGTGGGTCGCGTGCCGGCGCCGGACCGGCGGTGGCGGGGCGGGCAGCTGCTGGGCATCGCGGGCGAAGAACCACTGCTTGGCCAACTCCACCAGAACCAGATAGACCACCACCATCCCCAGCAGGGCCAGGAAGAACGGGACGGGCAGCGGGTCGAAGCCGAGCAGGCCGCCCAGCGGCGAGAGCGGCAGGAAGATCCCCAGGGCCACCACGCCAAGGGACGCGGCAATCAGCCCGGCCGAGGGCCGGCTGCGCAGGAACGGGACGCGCCGGGTGCGGATGGCGAAGATGATCAGCGTCTGGGTGGAGATGGACTCGATGAACCAGCCGGCGCGGAACTCTCCCGGCACGGCGGTGAACACGAAGAGCATCAGGGCGAACGTGGCGAAGTCGAACAGTGAGCTGATGGGGCCGAAGAGAAGCATGAACCGCCGGATGAACGCGATGTCCCAGTGCGACGGCGCCCGCAGCTGTTCCTTGTCCACCCGGTCCCCCGGGATGGCCAGCTGCCCGGAGTCATACAGCAGGTTGTTCAGCAGGATCTGGCCCGGCAGCATGGGCAGGAAGCTGAGCACCACGGAGGCCGCTGCGGCGCTGAACATGTTGCCGAAGTTGCTGGACGTGCCCATCAGCACGTACTTGATGGTGTTGGCGAAGATCCGCCGCCCCTCCATCACACCGTCGGCCAGTACGCCCAGGTCCTTGTCCAGGAGGACGACGTCGGCAGCGTCCTTGGCAACATCCGTTGCGGTATCGACGGAGATGCCGATGTCCGCCTTGTGCAGTGCCAGGGCGTCGTTGACGCCGTCGCCCATGAAGCCCACCGACCCGCCGCTGAGGCGCAGCAGGGCAATGATCCGCGCCTTTTGTTCCGGCGAGACACGGGCGAAGATGGTGGCCGTCCGCGCGGCGGCGGCCAGGTCGTCGTCGGACATTCCCTCAACCTGCGCGCCGGTGAGGGTGCCGCCTGAAACCACGTCGAGGTCGGCGCAGACCTTCTCGGCGACCTTGGGATTGTCCCCGGTGGCGATTTTGACGGCGATGCCCAGCGCCTCCAGCCGGTCCAGCGACTGCCGGGCGTTGGTTTTGGGCCGGTCCAGGAACACCAGGAACCCGGCCAGGCTGAGGCCGCGCTCGTCCGCCGGCGCCAGCGTGGCCAGCCCCGGGGCAGGGCGGGTGGCCACGGCAACCACCCGGGAGCCGGCGTCGAACTGTTCATCCAACAGGGCCTGCACCGCGGGTGGAGTCGGCCCGCACAGGGCCAGCACGTCCTCGGGCGCACCTTTGGTGACAAGCTGCGCCGGCGCGCCCAATTCGCGGACCAGCACGGTGGTGCGGCGGCGCTGGTGGTCAAAGCTGACCAGGTCCAGGCGTTCAAAGCGTGCCGGTTCGAAAGCGGCAGCGCCCGGGCTCTCCCACAGCGCCGCGTCCAGCGGGTTCTGGCCTGCGGAGGAAACCTTCGTTCCGGAATAGTTCGCCTCCGTGGCCAGCAGGCCCAGGGTGAGAAGACTGCCGGCGGACACGTCCGGGGTGGCCGGGAGGGCAGCGGTGAAGCTGATTTTTCCTTCCGTCAGGGTGCCGGTCTTGTCCGTGACCAGGATGTCCATGTCCCCCAGGTCCTCGATGCACACCAGCCGTTTGACCAGGACTCTTCGCTTTGCCAGCTGGCGGGTGCCGGTGGCCAGGCTGGTACTGACGACGGCGGGAAGCAGCTGCGGCGTGATGCCCACCGCGATGGCCAGGGAGAACAGCAGCGATTCCAGGAGGGGGCGCTGCAGAAGCAGGTTGGCCACAAAGATCAGCGACGTGAGCACCACGGCCACCTGCAGCAGCAGGAAGGAGAAGCGTTTAAGGCCCAGCTGGAACTCGGTTTGCGGCTGCCGTTCGCCCAGGCCCAGCGCGATCCGGCCGAACTCCGCGCGGCCGCCGGTGGCCACCACCACGCCGCTGCATCCGCCGGACTGGACCACGGTGCCCATGAACGCGCAGGAGGCGAGGTCAGCCAGGGGTGCGCCGGCAGGCACCGGGGCCGGGTCCTTGGTTGCGGGCTGGGACTCCCCCGTGAGGATGCTTTCGTCACAGAGGAGGTTGTTGGTGGTGAGGAGGCGGATGTCCGCCGGGACAATGGCGCCCAGGGAAAGATGGACGACGTCGCCGGGAACCAGGGCGGTGACGTCAACTTCCCTGGTGGTCCCTTCGCGCTGCACGGCAGCCTTGTGGGTCACGCGGGAATGCAGTGCCTCGGAGGCGCGTTCGGCGCGGTATTCATTGGTGAAGCCGAGGCCCACGCTGACCAGCAGGATCACGCCGATGACGATGGAGTTGGTGGCGTCACCCAGGAACAGGGACAGGCCCGCGGTGACGATCAGGAGGATCAGGATAGGGCTGGCGAACTGCCGGCCAAGCACGGCCAAGGCGTTGGCGCGGTGCGTGCGGACGGCGTTGGGACCCAGGCTTTCGAGCCGCGCGGCTGCTTCGTCCTCCGACAGGCCGTCCGGGCTCGAGCCCAGGCGCTCCAGCGTCTGCGCGGCCGACAGGCTCGCAGCACCGGCGATCGGCAGCTGGAGGGGGCTTCGCTCCTTGACGTTGAGCTCTGTCATGCCGGATCCGTTCGGACGCGTCGATTTGGTACCGCTACCTTAGGGCAAGGGTACGACGCCGGGACCTCCCCCACAGCACCGGGCTCGCTTGGGAAGGCGACCCGATGTGAAGGCGCGTCGGCACGTCCCTTCAGCCAGCATGGCCCGGGCTGGTGGCGGTACCGAGAATGTGGGCGATGGGCGGATTCAGCCGCTGCACAGCGAAGCCGAAGCGCTGGTTGTCCTGGACAGTGAACCCTGCTGCGGTGATGGCAGCCAGGGTGTCCCGGTTGAGGTGGCATCCGCCCATGAACCGCCCCCAAAGCGGAGTCAGTACGTCTTCTGCCCTGGCCACCGCGGGGTGCCCGGACCGGACGTGCTCGTAATAGGCCAGGGTTCCGCCGGGGCGCAGGACGCGGCGGATCTCCGCGAGCACGGCCGCCTGGTCCTTGACGCTGCAGAGAACAAGGCTGGACACCACGGCGTCGGCGCTGCCGGTTTCTGCGGGGATGTGCTCTGCAGCCGCGGCAACAACGGTCACCGGGACGCTGGCGGCTGCTGCCGCTTCCTGCGCCACATTCCGCAGGTAGTCATCGGGCTCCAGGGCCAGGACGCGGGTGACGGCGGGAGGGTACAGCGGGAAGGAGGATCCGGCTCCCGCCCCGATTTCGATCACCGAGCCCTGCAGCCCGGCCAGGATGCGGCCGCGGTGCCCGGCAGCCCCGCGGCGGTCCATTCCGCCCACGGCACCGGCAAGGGCCCGGGCGAAAAATGGGTGCTGCAGGCTGCCCGGCCCCTCGCCATCCTCTGAACCGCCAGGTTTGCGTTGCATCCGGATACCTCCTCGGCACTGTCTGGCTCCCATCATGGCACCGTCTGCGGGGCCGGGGCAGTCCGCGAAAGGCTGGGCAGGTGTTCACCGGCGCGGCCCGGGCAGGAGCCCGGGCCGCGGGTGCTGCTGGTGAAGGCAGCCGGGGCTACAGGCAGCTGGGCTGGTACGCCGGGTCCGCCGGGCCGGAGGGCTGGGCCAGTGCGTTCGCCACGAACTGGTGCACCACGGGGTCGTTCGGTGTCTGGTCGTGTTCGAAGACGTCGGCCGGGCACTTGTCCTGGATGGTGATGTTGGTGACCTGCCGGGACGGGCCAACCAGGAACTGGCTGTTGTAGGGGATCACCACTTCGTCATGGATGGTGGAGATCACGGTGTAGGAGGGGCCGCTGACGGTGTCGCCCTTGGCGTTGAGTTCCTGCATGAACGCCGATCCGGCCTGCTGGTCCGCGCACGCCGCGCAGCCCAGGGTGGTGTAGGCGGGGTCGGGCACGGCGTCCGGCGGCGGCACGATCAGGCCCTGCGTTCCATGGTTGGAGGGCGCAATGCCCACCAGGTGGTGGACGTACTTGGCGCCACCCAAGAATTGCATGTAGTAGCGCGGCATCATGCCACCCTGGCTGTGGCCCACCAGGTCCACTTTCTGGGCGCCGGTGGCTGCGCGGACGGCGTCGACGAACGGGGCGAGTTCCTTGGCGGAGTCGGCTACCGGGGCGGTGGCGTAGACGCCGTTGGTTTCGCCGTAATTAAGGGCGTAGACGCAGTACCCGGCGCTCTTGAGGTAGGGCGACAGGGTGGACCAGTTCTTCGCCATGCTTTCGAAGGTGCCGGGCACGAGGACCACCGGATAGGGGTGCTCAACGGAGGGCTTGCAGGACCAGTCGTTGGCGCCGGGCGGGGCGATGTCCAGGGTGTCAGCCTGGGCGGGAACCACGGAGAGCGAGCCGGCCAGGACGGCGGCTGCGGCTACGGACAGGGCGCGTTTCAGCAGTGACATAAAAACCTCTTTGTTCGCGTGTCAGCAATGGGACGCAGCGGCGGCGGGCTTCAATCCGATGCCCAGCGCACCGGCTGCGGTCCTTGAAATGCTAGGCAGCAAAGACCGTCAGGTGGCCGCATCTGAACGAACGTGCGCGGAACGGAATCGGGGCCTGATTGCTTCAACCGGGCCGGCAGCAGGACTCCGCGGGGCTCATTGTTACTGGTGAGTAGCTTGTTCCGGATGGCGGCACCCGCGCGGCACCAAGGTCAGCACATTGCAAACCTGCCCTGAAGGACTGCACGAATGTGCACGTACGGGCGGGCAGCCGGCAACTACTTGACGGCGTTGGCGGCGTTCACCCGCCCGTACGCCCAGTAGGTGCCCGTCCCCGAGATCCTGTCCGCGGTCGATTCCAGCTTGGCCCGTACCGAGGCGTTGGTGGCGTCGGTGTGCGAGCTCCAGGCCAGGGCGGCGGTGGCGGCCACGATGGCGGAGGACATGGAGCTGCCGTTGCCCACGTCGTATCCCTTGGAACGGTTGTTGGGAACTTCCAGGGCAAAGTCGTGGTTCGGGAAGGTGGAGTAGACATTGACGCCCGGTGCTGCCACGTCCACCCAGCTGGCACCGTAGGTGGAGAACGAGGCTTTGAGGTCCTTGTTGTCCGTGGCCGCCACGGCGATGACGTTCGCGTAGGAGCCGGGGTAGATCTTGGTTTGGTTTCCGCCGTTTCCGGCCGCGGCCACCAGCACGGTTCCCTTGTTCCAGGCGCTGTTGACGGCGGCCTCCAGCGTGCGTGACGCGCGGACTCCGATACTCATGTTGATCACCTTGGCGCCGTTGCTGACGGCCCAGTTGATGCCGTTGGCAACGCTTGAGCTGGACCCTACCCCGCTGTCGTTCAGGACTTTGCCGGCCAGGATGGTGCAGCCCGGGCATACACCGGCAACGCCTGCCGAGTTGTTCGATGTTGCGGCAACAATGCCGGCCACATGGGTGCCGTGGCCGTAGTAGTCCTCCGCCAGGGGGTCGCCGGCTTTGGTGGCTGCGTCGCTGAAGTTGGCGCGGGCCGCCACTTTCGGCGCGATGTCCGGGTTGTCGCTGGCCACGCCCGAGTCCAGGACGGCCACCTTCATGCCGGTGCCGGTGGTGACGTTCCAGGCTTCAACGGCGTCGACGTCGGCGTCCGCCGTGCCTGCCGGTACCTTGATGTCGCCGCGGGTGTTGGTGAAGGACTGGCCGGTGTTCTGCAGGGCGTACTGGCGGGGGAAGTACTGGTCGCTGGTTGCCGCGCGGGCCGGCTCATCCGGCTCGGCGTACTCAACGGACGGGTTCCGGCTGAGGGCTTCGATGAGCCGGGTTTCCTGGCCGGAAGGCACCGTGACCAGCCGCGCACCCGTGCCGCCCACGGCGGAGCCGGCCGAAAGTCCGTACTGGCGGAGCACGCTGGGGGCCGCGCCGTCGTCGTACGTTTTGACCAGAATCTGTCCCGCCTCCGCCGGGGACATTGACGGCGCCGCGCTGACGGCGGGCGCCGCGGTGAGTGCGCCAAACGAGAGGACTGCCGCCGTGAGACCTGCGATGACCATTTTTTTCATGGGGTTATGGTGCGATGCCGCGGACGGACCTGGATAGGGGCAAGGGCCCCTATTTTTGTCCCGCGGGCGCTTGCGGCAGCCAGGCGTTGCGGGCCGCGCGGACGCCGCAGGAGTCGGTTGCGGCGTGCGCAAGGGACACATACAGCAGCGAGCCGCTGCGCTGGGCCGCCCACCCGTACCCCACTCCGATCAGGCCCGCGCCCAGCAGCACGGGCCAGCGGCCCCGCGGATGGGGGCGGACGGCCAGCGGGACCAGGTGCCAGGCGGTGAAACCGAGGGAGGGCCAGAGCCAGCCCAGGATTTTCCGGCCCGGGAAGACGGCCAGCGGCACGCCGCGCCACAGGGCTTCCTCGGCCAGCGCGTTGGTAAGGCCGATGCCGACGGCGGCGAGCGCCGCCGTCGGGCCCGCTTTCCTGGCGTTGGGAATCAGTTCCGTGGCGATGGCCCCGGCCGGCGGGACGAGCAGGATGCTCCACATCACCAGCCTGCCTTGGGGTGCGGGGCCCGGAACCCGCCACAGATCCACCAGCCGGCGGCGGCCGGCCACCGCGAGCGCGAGACCCCAGCACAGCGCCCAGTAGGCGCCGAACCCGGCCTGGTAGCCGCGCCGCTTCCCAAACCGGCGGACGGTGTACCGGAACACGGGAACCATCAGGGCAGGCACCACCGCCGGCATCACGGCAGCGGCTGCCCGGCGCCACGTGGCTGAGGCTTCCATCCCCGGGCCTTACTTAAGGCTCAGCACCTCGTCGATGGGGCGGTTGTTAACGTATACCTGCGCGCTCGTTGCCCCGGACGCGGCCATGGCCGTGTATTCCAGCTGCGCCTTGGCCCGCGGGATGTCGCATACGCCGCCGAGCATGAACTGCCCGGAGAGCCAGATGGTGATGGTGCTGCCGTTCAGCTCGCCACCCAGATACGTCAGGGTCGACTGGTACAGGACGTTGATGAGTCCGGACTGGCCAACGTCGCGGCTCTTGTTGGCCAGCAGGGTCCCGACGCTGGGGCCCACCTGGTCGGTGAAACGGACGGGCGCGGTGGTGGTGGCCACCAGGCTGTCGCCGCAGCCGATCGCGGGCCCGGAGACGCCGTTGTCACCAACAGCCACGTAGTAAATGGTCAGCGGGGCCACCTGCTCCGGCAGGCCGGTGGGCGTGGGTTCCTCCGTCGCGGGCGGGCTGGCAGGAGCGGACGACGGCGGCGCGGCAGCTGGGGAGGTGGGCGCGGCTGAGGTGCTGGCCGGGGTGGTGGGGGTGGCCGATGTGGTGGGGCTCGCCGTCGTGCTGGGGCTGGTTGTCCTGGTGGGGCTGGCGCTGCTGGCTGTGGGGCTCGGGGCGGCGGAACTGCTGGAGGGGGCCGGCGCCGGCTGGCCGGAGCAGCCCGTGAGCACGATCAGTCCGGAAAGTCCAAGAACGCTGAATGCAGAAAACCTGGGCTTGGTCATGATGCCCCCTCGAATGCGGGTGACGCGGCTGCGGACCCACTTTCAAGCTACGCCTGAGGGTTACTCCACAACAGGGACTTAAGTCCGGGCGGTGGCTTGTAGGTCCCGGGGCTCACCAGACTGAGTCGCCGCGCAGCACAGCGTCGCTGCCGCCGTCCACATAGACGATCTGCCCGCACAGATGCGTGTTCTCCGCACTGTTGAGCCACGCCAGCTGGCGGGCCACGACGATGGGCTCGGCGATGCCGTTGAGCGGCATCGGGACCACATTCAGCAGCGCCTTCCGCGCTTCCTCCGTGCCGATGAAGTCGGCAGTCATGGGGGTGACGATGACGCCCGGCGCCACGGCGTTCAGCGGGATGCCGGCCCCGGCCCATTCCGCCGTGGCGGCGTGGCGCCGGACCCACCGCGAGAGCGCCAGCTTCGTGGACGCGTAGATGAGCTGTCCGGTCGTCGTTGGTTCCTTGGCCAGGACCTCGGCGCGGGCCATGGCCGCCTGCTCGTCCCCGGCGGCCAGCAGCGCAACCAGATCCTCGTCGCTGGCCAGGAGAGCCGCCATCGACGAGACCACCACCGCCCGTGGGGCTTCCGATCCGGCCAGCAGGGGCCGGAGCCCCTCTACCGTGGCGACAGCGCCGAAGAAGTTCACGGCCACGGTGGCGGGGGCCGGGACGGCGAGGCCCGCGTTCGCGTAAATGGCATCGATCCTGCCGCCGCTGACCTTCCGCACCGCATCCGCCAGGGCGCTGCGTCCTTCTGTGGTGGACAGGTCAGCCACCACTTCGGAATCGTGGATGTCCACGCCGATGACGCGTTCGCCGCGTTGTTCAAGCAGTTCCTTGGTGGCCTTGCCGATACCGGAGGCGGCGCCGGTGATGACGGAGGTGCGGGGCATGGAGTCTTTTCTCCCTGGCTGGGTTGGTCCAGTTGCGTGGGCTAAATCCCACTCTGCCGAGCGGGACTCCGGCACTGCCAGAGTCCAAAGCCCTCTCCCGGTGCGGGGCCGGGCTGCCGGATGACAGCTCTTGTCGCGCCGTTAACCGGTCATTCACATCCTTCTCAAAACCTGTCCACCAGCTCTCAATAGCGTGGCAGCCATGGACAACATCTCCCGCAGAACCGTTATCTCCGCCGGCATCGGTGCCGGCCTTGTCGCCGCACTGCCCAGTGCCGCAGTCGCCGTTTCAACCGCGGACGACGCCGGCCTCCGCACCGATCCCTTCATGCTCGGCATCTCGTCGGGTGAGCCCTGGCCTGACGGCTTCGTCCTCTGGACCCGCCTGGCCGTGAACCCGGTGGCGGAGGACGGGCTGGGCGGGATGCCGTCGCGCCCGGTCGCCGTGCAGTGGGAGGTGGCCGAGGACGAGGGCATGCGGAAAGTGGTGGCCCGCGGCACGGAGCAGGCGCGGATCGAGACCGCCCACTCCGTGCATGTGGAGCTGCGCGGACTGAGGCCGGGCCGCGAGTATTTCTACCGCTTCCGCAGCGGCAGGCACGTGAGCCGGGTGGGCCGCACCCTCACGAGTCCGGGGCTGCATGAGACACCGGCCGCCCTGGCCATGGCGTTCGCCAGCTGCGCACAGTACGAACACGGCTACTTCACCGCGTACCGGCGCCTGGCCGAGGACCACCCGGACCTGGTGCTGCACCTGGGCGACTACCTCTACGAGTACAAGAAGGACAGCTACGTGATCGGCGGCGGGAACCCGCGCCGCCACGAAGGGCCCGAGACCGTCACACTGGAAACCTACCGGCAGCGGCACGCCCAGTACAAGGCCGACGCCGACCTGCAGGCCGCGCACGCGATCGCGCCCTGGGCAGTGGTGTGGGATGACCACGAGGTGGACAACAACTGGGCGGACGACGTGCCGGAGAACAGCGATGCCGGCCAGCTGAATGACAGCGTGGAGCACTTCCGGCAGCGACGCGCCGCCGCCTTCCAGGCGTACTACGAGAACATGCCGCTGCGCCCGTCCTCCCTCCCCGCCGGGCCGGACATGAAGATCTACCGGCGCATCCAGTGGGGCCAGCTGGCCAACTTCCACATGATGGATACGCGGCAGTACCGTGACGACCAGCTCGCGGGCGACGGCTGGAAGAAGAATGTGGCCGAGCGGCTGGCGGAGAACCGCAGCATCACCGGCAACGAGCAGGAGAAGTGGCTGCTGGACGGCTTCCGCAGCTCCACGCAGCGGTGGGACATCCTGGGCCAGCAGGTCTTCTTCGCCGAACGCGACCGGGCCCAGGCGCTGGACGTCGACGACGTCTCCATGGACGGCTGGGACGGGTACGCGGCCTCCCGCCGGCGCATCACCCAGGGCTGGATCGATGCGAAGGTGCGCAACGCCGTCGTCCTCACCGGGGATGTGCACCGCCACTGGGCCAACGACGTGAAGGTGGACTACAAGGACCCCGCCTCCCCCGCGGTGGGCTCGGAGCTGGTGTGCACCTCCATCACCTCCACCGGCGACGGCACCGGCTCCACCACGGACGCCACCATGGCCTGGAACCCGCACCTGAAGTTCTACAACGACAACCGCGGCTACGTAAACACCCGCATCACCAGGGACGCGGTGACCGCCGACTTCCGGGTGCTGGACCACGTAACGACGCCGGGCGCACCGGCGTCCACGAAGGCCTCCTTCGAGATCCGCGACGGGGTTCCGGGGCTGCAGGCGCGGGCCTGATACTCCCCCGGGGGTCGGCGGCGGGTCCCGCCGTCGACCTTTCTCCCGGGCATTGTGCGCCTCCTGGCGTGCGGGGCTACGATGCTGCCGGGGAGAGGTCCTTTGGTCTCACTGACCGACGACAGGGGCCAGGCAATGACCGACTTCTTCACCATGCGTCCCGGTGAGACCGCCCCTCCCCTCCCGGCGGGACCCATCCTGTGCGGCGGGACTGCGGGTATGCGGCGCATCCACCGCTTCTTCCTCTGGGCTTACGGCGAAGCGCCCGGGCTGGTGCGTTCTGCCGCGGCCGGCGACACGGCCCGCGCCGCCTACGTGGGGGAAGTACTGGGGAACTTCGACAAGGTGCTGCACATTCACCACGAAGGCGAGGACCTGCTGATGTACCCGCAACTGAAGGAGCGGGCGCCTGCATGCGCCCTGCATATAGGGCAAATGCTCGATCAGCACCGACAGGTCACCCAGAGGCTCGAGGCAATCGAACCGGTCCGGCTGCGCTGGATGCGGACGGCGGACGAGGAGCAGGCTGCGGAACTTGCTGCCCGCTACGAGGACCTGTCCAGCGTCCTCAACACGCATCTGCGCCGCGAGGTTACGGAGATGATGCCAGTTGCGGACAGGGTGATGACTGAGAAAGAGATGAAGGAGGCCGGGCAGCACGGGATCCAGGAGCTCGACAAGAAGTTCCTGGTGGGCTACCTCGGCATGGTGCTGGCCACGAATCCTCCGGCGGACCGGAAGGAGCTGTTCAAGGAGATCCCTCCCCCGGTCCGGCTCGCCTATCGCTTGGTGGGGCGGCGCCTGTACCGGAAGCAGTACGCAACGCTCTTTCCGGGACGCCCGATTCCCGAGACGCTGTAGCGCGTTGTGTCCCCGCCACGCAGCCGGAAGTCGGAGCGGTTGAGGCCTCGGCTCTTACTGGTGTTTTACTGCGCGGAGCGCGTACCCGAATCTGTGCTCTTCCCGGTGGTCGGGACGAAGTTCCAGTCGAACGACCCATCGCCGCGCAACGTCAGCCGCAGGAATCCGCGCGTATCGCTGAACCGCTTGGCAATGTATTTCGGCTTGCTGGTGAACGGACGGAGATCGATGCCGCCCGTGGACACCTGGAATGCGGTCATCCCGTCATCGACGCACTTGTCCGCGTTGTTCACCGGGCAGGACCGTTCGTAGTTGTGCTGGGACCCGGACAGGGTCAGCCGGACCCGGTGCTTCCACATCACGTCGATCCACGGCTTCTGCTCATCGGCCCGCCCGTGCTCCTCTGTGTCCGACGTAAAGTACGGCTCGTGGTACACGACTGCCAGGTGCTTGCCCGCCGCCCGGGCGGCACCGAGGTCCTTATCCAGCCACTTTGTTGCAGCCTCGGCCTGCCCTTGGTCATACCGCCAGAGCGCGGATGACAGGAACGCGAAGTGCCAGTTCCCGAAGTCCTTTGAGTACGGTTCCCCGTTCCCGATGGACCCACGTTCCTGGTTGGTCGCCGCCTTCTCCGGGGCCCCCGGGCATTGGCCGTTCATGAACTTTGCCAGGTCTTCGTTACGGCCGGGTTCCCAGTCGTGGTTGGGGCCGGACACCCAGTACAACTTGGGCTTGGTGCCGCCCCACAGCCGCTTCCAGGAGTTCACGTAGCCGTCGCAGTAGCCGGTCTCGTACTGGAAGTCCCCGAGCCCCAGGAACGCGTCAATCTCGTTGTCTTCCACAAGCCGGGTAATTGCCGCACCGTTCCGCCCGGACGGGCTGTCAGGGTCAACGTTGTCCGCGGGGTTCATGTCACCCACGGCGGCGATGTGGACATCGGGCACAGGGGACGGGGAGTTGGGCGGCTTCGGATCGCCGGTGCAACCCGCAGCAGAAAGCGCCAGCAGGACTGCGGCAGCGACGGCTACACGCTTGGAGGGACTATGACGAGGGAGTGCTGGCCGCATCCCTTCCCCCCTTTTCAGCAGCAGGACTGCAGGTCGGCTTGGGGAAGTCAGCCAAGCGCACCGGCACCTTTGATGTTCCTTAGGGGCTGGTCCGGCTGTCAAGGGTGCAGCGCTGTGAGTTTCCGGGGCCACGGCCCCTGCGGTGTCCGCGGTTGTGGCTGGTGAACAGTGTTTAGGGCCCTTGAGGCTCCGGCGGGATGCCATGCTCCTGCACTCATTTGCGCGTTTTGCGCACTAAAGATTGCGCTAAACGCGCAGTTTCTCTATGATGTAAATCATGATCGGAGCCGGGCGGCTCGGTCCCCCCTCCCCCAACAACAATGAGGTTGCTTCATGTCTGTCCCAATCAAGGCCACCATGGAAAAAGTCCCTGGTGGCATGATGCTGATCCCGCTGCTCATCGGCGCACTGCTGGGCACCTTTGCACCGGACTCGGCCAAGTTCTTCGGTTCTTTCACAGGTGCACTCTTCACCGGCGGCACCACCATCCTGGCGGTGTTCTACGTGTGCATGGGTGCCAGCATCGACATCAAAGCCACACCGTACATCCTGAAAAAGGGCGGCGTCCTTTTCGGCAGCAAAGTCCTGTTCGCCATCATCATCGGTGTCATCGCCGGCAGGTTCATGGGTGAACTTCCGATCAACGGCGGACTCCTGACCGGCCTGTCGGTCCTGGCCATCCTGGCAGCCCTTAATGACACCAACGGTGGAATGTACATGGCCCTGATGGGCCAGTACGGCAAGCCCAAGGATGTGGCGGCCTACTCGGTCATGACGCTGGAATCGGGCCCCTTCCTGACGATGGTTACCCTTGGCGTCGCAGGCCTCTCGGCCTTCCCGTGGCAGGCCCTCGTGGGCGCCATCATCCCCCTGCTCCTCGGAGCCATCCTGGGTGCCCTCGACCCAGCCATGCGTAAGTTCCTCTCCTCCGCGGCCACCGTCCTGATTCCGTTCTTCGCCCTTGCACTGGGCTTTGGCCTGAACCTGAACCAGGTTCTCAATGCAGGACTTCTGGGTGTGGCGCTTGGCCTGTTCGTCCTGATCGCCGGCGGAGCTGTCCTCTTCTTCGCCGACAAGCTGACCGGAGGTTCCGGCATTGCCGGGCTGGCGGCAGCCACCACCGCGGGCAACGCTGCAACGGTTCCCATGCTGGTAGCCGCGGCCAATCCTGCGTACGCTGCCGCAGCCGGACCTGCCACCGTGCTGGTAGCCGCATCCGTGGTGGTCACCGCCATCGGCTGCCCCCTTATGGTTGCCTGGTACGCCAAGCGGCTGAGGGCCAAGGAGGCCGTGGCAGCACCGGAGGTATCGCACGCTGTATGAACACGGACGCAGCCATGCGGTGGGCAATCATCGCTGACGACCTGACGGGGGCGGCCGATGCGGCCGCCGCCTACGGCCCCACGCACAGCAGTTGCGTGATCCTCGACGTCGAGTCTGCTTGGCCTGACGCTGAGATTCTCTCGATCAATACCGAGAGCCGCTATTTGACCGGGGAGGAAGCTTCCGCTGCAGTCACCTCGGCGGTCGGTCGGGCCCTTGGGCAACACCGCAGGGTCTTCAAGAAGATCGACTCCTTGCTCCGCGGAAATGTTGGTGTCGAAGTCGCAGCGGCGCTCTCGCAGGTCACGCAGGGCCGCGGAAAAGGTCTCGCCATTGTGGCTCCGGCCTTTCCCGGCACGGGAAGGACCACAATCGGCGGCATCGTCCATGTCGACGGCGTGCAACACGCCAAAGGAAACTTCGGCGGCGACGTCGCCGCGGCGCTGGCCGCCGGTGTCCTGACCGCCGAGGTGGTTGCCGGCGCAGCCGGACGCAACCCCTCGGAACTGGCGCGGCACCTGCGGGAGGTGCAGGCCCGGGGTGCTGACGCCGTCGTACTCGACGCTGCTTCGGATGATGACCTGCAAACCATCGTTGCGGCTGCGGACCTGCTGGACTTCCCGGCGCTCCTGGTCGGCTCCGGAGGGCTGGCGGGACACATCGCTGCGCGAGAAGAAGGCACGGTTGCGCGAAATGTGCAGGAGCGGCGGGTCAGCCGGACCCTGACCGTGATTGGCAGCTATTCAAACCTCGCGCGGCAGCAGACCGAGGCGCTGGTCGAGGCGGGCGCCCAGCACATCACGCTGGACCACTCCGGCCTGGACGATACGGCGGTTCCCCGCCAGGTTGCCCAGGCGATGGCCCGGACGGATGTGGTGCTAACACCGGATCCGATGGGCATCATCGATAAGTCGCAGGCACTTGTGGTGGCAGAGGCTCTGGCCCGCGCCACCGCTGCGGGCATCGGGCACTGTGACGCCCTCGTCCTGACCGGCGGGGAGACGGCCACGGCCGTCCTCAAAGCCCTCGGCGCGGGCAGCTTTACGGTCCTCGGGGAGATTGAACCCGGCGTCGTCATGAGCCTGCTGCCCGAGCCCCTCCCCCTGCTGGTCACCAAGGCCGGCGCGTTCGGGGACGCCGGTACGCTGGCCCGGACCAAAGAATTTCTTACTGGCACAACGACTGAAATGAGTATCAAATAATGGGACGCCCGATTGTAGCCATCACCATGGGCGATGCAGCCGGCATCGGTCCGGAGATCATCGTCAAGGCCCTGGCCGACGACGAATTGCGGTCAAAGGCCCGCATGCTCGTCATCGGCGACCTTCGCCGGCTGCAGCTCGCCGCGGACATCGTGGCCAGCCCGCTGACCCTGCGCAAGGTCTCGGAACCGTCGGAAGCTTTGTTCGACGAGGGCACCATCGACGTGCTGGACATCGACTGCATCCCGGAGGACCTGGCCTGGGGCGAGCTCTCTGCAGCGGCCGGGCACGGTTCATACCTCTTCATCGAGAAGGCTGTTGCACTCGCCATGGACCGCCAGGTGGATGCTATTTGCACCGGTCCGCTGAACAAGGCGGCCCTGCACGCGGCCGGCCACAAGTTCCCCGGGCACACGGAGCTCCTCGCCGAGCTGACCGGCACCGAGGAAGTTTCCATGATGCTGACCGCCCCGAAGATGCGCGTCATCCACGTGACCACCCACATCGGCCTGATCGACGCGATCGCCAAGATCAACGGCGACCTGGTCTACCGGACCATCAAGCGCGGCTATGAACTGCTGCGCGCCTCCGGGATCGAAAACCCGCGGATCGCCGTGTGCGCCATCAACCCGCACGCCGGCGAGAACGGTCTGTTCGGCTACGGTGAGGAGGCGGAGAAGATCCAGCCGGGCATTGAGAAGGCCCAGGCGGACGGCATCGACGCGTTCGGCCCGCTCCCGGCGGACACCCTGTTCTTCCTGGCCGGCCGCGGCGACTTCGACCTGGTGGTAGCCCAGTACCACGACCAGGGCCACGGCCCGGTCAAGGTCCTCGGACTGGAGAACGGCGTGAACATCACCGTGGGCCTGCCCGTGGTGCGTACTTCCGTGGACCATGGCACGGCCTTCGATATCGCGGGCAAGAACATTGCCGACCACGAATCGCTGCTTGAAGCACTGCGGCAGGCAGTGGACCTGGCGCCGTCGCGGGACGAGGCTCTCTAAGCGTTCGCAAGGGACAAACGGCCGGTCAGCGTAGAATTGCTGACCGGCCGTTTTGCTGCTCCTTGCTGCCGACCTGCCGGGGGCCGGAACTAGCATGGTTACCACTGCCACGGGAAGGAGACCGGTAATGCTGAGCGCAAACGCGCGGCGCGAGGAGATCTACCACCTTGCCGTGACCACCGGTCTGGCCTCCGTGGAAGAGCTCTCCGCACGGTTCGAGGTGACCGCGTCCACCATTCGCCGGGACCTTGCGCTGCTGAACGGGCAGGGCCGGCTGGCCCGCACCTACGGCGGAGCCATGGCCCTGGGCGCGCACCCGGAAGCGTCGCTGCGACAGCGCACCGGCGAGGCATTCGAGCAGAAGCACGCCATCGCCCGCTGGGCCGCTTCCGTGATCCGCCCCGGGGAGAACATCCTGCTCGACGCCGGCTCCACCGTAGGTGCACTGGCCCACGAGCTGCGCGGCTTCGGGAAGCTGTCTGTGACCACGCCGGGCATCAACACGATGCAAGAGCTGGCCGATTCGGAGGGCATCGAGGTGGACTGCCTGGGCGGCCGGCTGCGGAGCCTTTCGCAGAGTTTTGTGGGTCCCCTGGCCGAGGCGGCCCTGGAGCGGATGAGCTTTGACCGGGTGTTCCTGGGCGCCGACGCCGTCACCGCCGAGGACGGCATCTGCGAAGCCGACCACTCCCAGACCCGGCTCAAGGAACTCATGGCCCGACGCGGCCGGGACGTCTACGTACTGGCGGACTCTTCGAAGCTCGGTCTCCGGCCCTTCCACGCCTGGGCACGGCTTGCGCTCCCCTGGACCCTGGTGACGGACGACGGCGCCGACCCCGAGCAGGTGCAGAAGTTCCGGGACGCGGGGGTTGCGGTTGAGATGGCAGCGATCGGCGGCTGAGGCTGCGGCCGGTGGCTGAGGCCCAGGCTTTACTACGGTGCCGAACGCGTACCTGAGTCCGCGCTCAGCCCCGACGTTGGTACGAAGATCCACTCGAAAGACCCGTCGTGCCGCAGTGTCAGCCGAAGGAACCCGTGCGTGTCATTGAACCGCTTCTCGATGTACGGCGGGCTGCTGAGGAAGGAGCGGAGACCCATACCTCCAGTAGAAACCTGGAACGCAGTCATCCCGTCACTGACGCACTCATCAGCGTTGTTCACCGGACAGGACCGTTCGTAGTTGTGCTGCGACCCTGACAGGGTCAACCGGACCCGGTGCTTCCACATCACGTCGATCCACGGCTTGTGCTCCGCAGCCCGCTCATGTTCGTCCGTGTTCGATGTGAAGTACGGCTCGTGGTGCACCACTGCCAGGTGCTTACCCGCCGCCTTGGCAGCAGCCAGGTCCTTGTCCAGCCACGCCGTTAGCTCCCGGGCCCGCCCGGGGTCGTACCGCCAGAGTGCGGACGACAGGAAGGCGAAGTGCCAGTTCCCGAAGTCCTTCGAGTACGGTTCCCCGTTCCGGATGAAGCCGCGCTCCTGGTTGACCGCAGCCTTTGCTGAAGACCCGGGGCACTGCCCATTCATGAAGTTATCGAGGTCTTCGTTGCGGTCAGGTTCCCAGTCGTGGTTTTGGGCGGACACCCAGTACAACTTTGGTTTCGTGCCGCCCCACAGCCGCTCCCAGTACTTTACGTAGTCTTCGCAGTACGCCGTGGAGTATTGGAAGTCCCCGAGCCCCAGGAACGCGTCAATCTCATTGTTCTCCACGAGCTGGGTGATCGCCGCACCGTTCCTGCCGGACGGGCTATCAGGCGCATAGTTCTTGTGGCCGTTCATGTCACCCACAGCAGCGATGCGGACCTCCGGAGGGCTGGTGCAACCTGCGGCAGAGCCCGCCAGGAGGGCCGCAGCGGTTGCGTACAAAATCCGCAAGGCTCTTGGATGAGGGAATGCTGGCTCCATCGCCACCCCCTTCAAGTAGCCGGATCACTCGTCGGCCTGCGATACACCAACGACGCGCCCCGGCACCTTGATAATGCTGAGCGCTGGACCGGCTGTCAAGGGGCGCGCAATGCCTATAGCGCCGCCCTGACGTGGAAGTCCTGGCGGGACCCATTCAAATTCGGCCTGCGCGGGTGGGCAGCTGCGGCAGCAACGGATAAGTGGTTGGGTCAACTGACTACCGCACGGTGACGCAGCAGCATGGCGACAACCACTATACGATCAACAACCGCGAGCAGCAGACTTTCGACAATGGCTCCAGCCAGTACTCGTCCGACTGGAAAACGCACGAGATGGCGAACGAAAAGGTGTCAAAGTTTAGTAGCCACAACACGTTTACCGAGAATGGCGAGACCTGCCGCATGAACTCCTTGTCGGTCGTCACCAACGACGTGATTTGCAGGGACACGGCGGACTTCTGCGGCATTGACGTTGCGGCAGTGGGCGGTTGAGCCTGGCGAAAACCCCGTCTGCCGTTACGTTCCAGCGGGCGTTTCATGTCCAGGCAACGCTGATGATCCCGGACCATCGCCTCAGCCCCACGTGATCGTGGAAGCTCCACTTCGCCGTTGAGCGGGCGCATTTCCCCACGATCACGAGGGGATTTTGAGTAGCATGACGGTTCCGGCGCACATCTATATGGGGCGAGGACGGTGAGCCCCGCCAGTACGTGAAATCACCGCGGCGCTGGGAACCCTCGTGTACTTCTGTGATCCGGCCAAGCCCTTGGCAACGCGCACCGAACGAGAACGCCAACGGACTGCTCCGCCAGTACTTCCGTAAGGGTGGAGACCTCAGCACAGTAGAACAAGCTGAAGTCCGCTTCGCCGCTGATGAGATCAACGGGCCGCCACCAGCCGTTTTTCACTGGGATAGCGCGGCCGCGCCCTTTGCTTCCCTTACCATTGCTGCACTTCAGACCAAGGCGGTTTCCAATGGCACTGGAAAAACGACTCGGCTGCCCACAGCACGTCGTCGGCGGGTGGCGAACATGGTCTTCCTCCCTCGCGATGTGGCTGGACGGCAGGGTTTCAACTCCTCCCATTAGTCAGGGCCCTGCGGACGGTCAAAACAAGGGTCAAAAGTCAGGCCTGTTTTCAGCGGGGCAGCCTCGCCTGCCAGCTCCCTTCGCTACGGATGCACCAGCACCGTCGCCGCCGTGTCCGTATGGTTTGTGAGTGATGCCCAGTTCCTGCGCAGCCTCGGCCACGGTTGTCTCCGGCCGGGACGGGCCTGGTTTCATCCGCGAGTGCTACGATTGCTACGGAGGCGATCCATGACAACAATTCCCCACCGTGAGTTACGCAATCAGAGCAGCAAGATACTGGAGCGGGTGAAGAACGGCGAGACCATCGATGTCACGAATAACGGTGAAGTCGCCGCCACCCTGATCCCACCTGCAGCTTCGCCTTTCGAGCGTCTGCTCCTGTCCGGGAGCGTGCGGCAGGCTTCGCAAAGCCCTGTCGACTTCCGGTTGCTCCAGCGCGTGGCAACTGATGTCGGCACGGCGGAGATCATCGCTGACCTCCGCGGCGACCGGTGATCGTCTACGTAGACACGTCGGCCGCCCTGAAGCTGGTGGTCGAGGAACCGGAATCCGGTCCCACCGCGGAGTTCCTTTCGGAGGCTGGACGGCGGGGTGACCGGCTTGTCGCCTCGATGCTCCTCTACACCGAACTGCACTGCGCCGCCAACCGCAGAGGCCTGCCACCGGAATTAATCAACGCTGTGCTGGACGCAATCAACTTGGTGGACCTTACACGTTCAGACCTCTTGTACGCGGCCGCGCTGCCGGGAAAGTTGCGCAGCGCAGACGCGGTCCACCTCGCCGCCGCGATCAGAGTTGAAACCCAGGCTCTGGTCGCCTTCGACAAGGAACTCGTGAGGGCAGCCACCCAAGCAGGACTCCGTACGATCTCTCCGGGCAGCTAATCAGCCTCCCCCGATTCTCTTAGACTGCATGCGGCTATGCCGGAAGTCCCGGCTGACCGGCCGCCTCGAGGACCTGCTGCAGCCCGGTGACGGGGATGTCCGGAAACTCGCCCCGCGCCGGACCAAACTCGAACGCAGCAGCCCCTGATTCTTCCCACAGCCCGGCCCGTCCGATGCGGGCAAGGAATGGTGAGAACGGCCGCGCTGCGACGGACATCAGCCGCTCGGCGGCGGCCGGGATGCGCCGGATCGAGCCGTGGCCGGCGCGGGAAAGCACGGCCTGCGCCACCTCAGTGCCGGTGAGCGTCTGGGACCCCCATTCCACGACGCGGTTCTGCAGCGTGGGGTCCCGGAGCGCGCGGACCACGAGAGCCGCCGCGTCCTGGACCGACGTGTAGGTGACCGGCACGGCTCCGGAGCCGAACACAAGGACTTTGCCCTTGGACTGAAGCGGGCGGGTCATGTTCTCGAGGCGCTGCTCGAGGAGCACCCCGATCCTGATGATCGTCCAGGCCATGCCGGAGCTGCGGACAGCTTCCTCGGCCGCGGCCTTGCAGCGGAGGTACTCGATGGGCCCGTGAGGGGCAGCCCCGCGCATCGACATCATCACCATGCGCCCCACTCCGGCCTCGGCCGCCGCGCGGACGAGGCGGATGGCGCCGTCGCGGTCCACGGTGCGTGGGTCGGAATCCTTGATGCCGAATCCGGAGGCCGCGAACACCACGGCCGTGCAACCCGCCACCGCCTTTCGGCAATCCGCGTCGGAGGTGAGGTCGCCGCGGAAGTGTTCGACGCCGTCGCCCGCCTTGTCCGGGAAGGCGTGGGACGCGCCGCGGGCCAGGACACGGACCTGGTGGCCGCCGGCCACGAGCATCGGCACTATGGCAGCGCCCAGGCGGCCGGTGCCACCGGCGACGAGAATCATGACCCGTCACCCCTTCCGGCTGCCCCGCCCACGGCCACGCCTACCGCGGCGTCCACGTCTCCGGACTCATACTCCACGGGTTCAAGGTAAAAGTGCGCGGCCGCAATCTTGCCGTCCCGGACTGTGAGGATGGAAACCCCGGCGGCGCGCTGCACGGATCCGTCCGGTCGCGTGCCGCGGTTGCTCCATTCCATCCAGATCTTGCCGCCCGGGCCGGTGGCTGCGTCGTGGACGGTGAGGGTGAGGTCCGGCAGGCCGGCAAAGAGCGCCGTCCAGTTCTTCCGGACCTGCGCGGCCCCTGTGAAACTGCGGTCCGGGTGGACGGGGGTGGTGTTCTGGTAGTCCTCGGCGAACTCGGAAACCATGGCCTCAAGGTCATGGCGGTTGGCTGCGGCCAGCATGCGCCGCACCGGACCTTCGGGGACGCGGTCGAATCCTGAAGCGTCCATGATCTGCTCCTTGGTTTCCGTCGCGGGAGGCGGAGAAGTTGGTACGCTGAATTTGATACAGCCAGCTGTATTCAAACTGATACAAGGAGCTTAAGCCCGATGAGACCCGCGGTCAACGGTGCATTGCCCCGCTCCAGGAGCTACGACGCCCGGCGCCGGCAGGAGGCTGCCGAGGAGTCGAGGAAGCGGGTGCTCGCCCAGTCGCGCGAGCTGTTCCTGGCCAAGGGATACGGCCGGACCACAGTTGCCGCGATCGCCCACGCTGCCGGCGTCTCCAAGGAATCCGTTTACAAGGCGTTCGGTGGAAAGCCGGGGCTGGTCAAGGCCATCTATGAGCAAAGCATGCTCGGAGCGGGCAGTACTCCGGCTCAAGATCGGTCGGACCGTGTGCAAACCACAGTCACGGACCCGAGTGAGCTCATGGAGCAGTTCGGCCGTTTCGTCGCCGAGGTCAGTCCGCTCGGATCACCTGTCTACCTCCTCATCAGGGATGCCGCCGCGAACGGGGATCCGGACATGGCGGCGCTCCTGCGCGACGTGGACGACGAGCGCTACCAACGGATGCTGCACAACGCGCGCCAGGTGCTCGCGAGAGGATTCCTGAGGCCGGATCTGACGGAGGAGGAAGTAGCCGATGTCATGTTCATGAGCACCTCGGCCGAACTCTACGAAACCCTTGTCCTCAAACGCGGCTGGAGCGCTGAACGCTACGGACGTCTTCTTGCTAGAACGCTCGCAGCCAACCTTCTGCCGGACAGCTAGGCCAGGCAGGTACGGAAGGCCGACGGCGGCACTTGCCTCCCGCCGTCGTCGTTCAAAACACGCAACGGAACACAGCACGAATAAGGGGAATGGCCTATCCAGTCCGTCTATATTGGCTCTGGAGACCGGTTAAGCCTTTGGGGGGTTGCAAGTGGTAGTAGCTGTCAGCACGGCCAATATTGAACTGCATTTGGACGAACACGGGATTCTTCAGCTCAAGTGGCCTCGCCAGGCCAGCATCCGGACACGTGACGCTGAGGCAGCCATGCATAGGGTCAACGGGCTGTGCGGGAATACCGAGCACCCACTGCTGGTGGACATGAGGACAACGGTCAGTGTCAGCCGTGGGGCGCGCGCTGTTTTCGCCCGGACCTGCCAAGCGTCCCGAGTGGCGCTGCTGGGCGCGTCGCCGGTAGACAAAGTCATCGCCAATTTTGTTTTGGCAATGAACAAGACCACTTGCCCCAAGCGCTTTTTCACTTCGCGGACAGAAGCAATGGCGTGGCTGCTGGCCAGTGCCACTGCGTGACGCCTCCACGACGTCGTGCAGGATTACTCGGCGATGTCCTCTGCCCACAGCTCCGGCTTGTCGGCCTGGAACGTGCGCATCATGTCCACGCAGCGCTGATCATCCAAGACCACCACCTCAACGCCGCGTGAGCGCAGGAGCTCCAGTTCACCGTCGAACGTGCGCGCTTCCCCCACCACCACGCGGGGGATCTTGAACTGGATGATGGTTCCGGCGCACATCGCACACGGGGCAAGGGTGGTGTACAGCGTGGTGTCGCGGTAACTCTGCTGCCGGCCCGCTGCGCGGAGCGCGGACATTTCCCCGTGCGCGATCGGATCGGCGTTCTGGACCCGTTCGTTGTGCCCGCTGGCAATGACCACCCCGTCCCGGGCGAGCGCTGCGCCGATCGGGATGCCGCCCTCAGCCAGGCTCTTTTGGGCAGCCCGGTACGCGGCTTCGAATGCGGGGTGGGCGGCGCGGTCCAGTTCGGGTGCGAAGGAATGATGCTGCTCGTGGGTCATGGCGTCATTGTTGCACGGGCTGTTCCTTATATCGGGACCCACGGGCGCCATATGCGGCCCCCATGGGACGCGGAAGCTGAGCAAAAACTGAGCAAAATCTGGGATACCGGCCGGCGCTTGGCCTATACGATTCCCTAGAGATCCGGGGCCACGGGCTTCCGGCGAACGGAAATTTGGGGGAATTAATGCAGGAACTTGGCCGCATCTATTGGACCCGGCAGGGGCTTCGCCTGGCGTACTTCGCAGTGATGGTGTGGATCGCTGTCGCAGTGATGTCGGCGCTCATGGCGAAGGCAACACCGGGTGCCGGAGCGGGGCCATCATCCGCCGCCGGGGTTCTGCGCGGCATGGTCGACGGCGTCGTCGCCGTGGCTGCGCTCCCCGGCGTGGCCGCGGTCGTGCTGGGCATTGCCGCCGCCGTCGTCACCAACCGGGATGCCCGGCGCAGGGATCCGGTCCGCCGCTTCACCCGCCAGCAGCGCCGCGAAGGAATGGCCCGGGCCGGCAGCCGGTGCGAGTTGGAAGCCGGGTTCGGGCGGCGGTGCGGCCGCCTGGCCGAGCACGGCGACCACTTTTATCCGTGGTCCAAGGGCGGTTCCACCAACCTGCAGAACTTTGTTGCAGCCTGCGCCAGGTGCAACCGCGCCAAGCGGGCCAGGATCCCGTCACCCGGCCAGCAGCGCCGAATGGAACGACGACGGCGGGAGTACCTGCCGCCGTCGTCCTCCCTCAGCGTAGGCGAACGCCAGCCACTCCCCTGACCGGGCGCGAACCTACCGGACGGCGCGGTCCGCGTTCACCCTCCCGTGGGCCCAGTCAGTCCCGATGACGCCAACTGTGTCGGTGGTGGATTCGACCTTGGCGCGGATGTCCAAGTTAGTGAAGCCGGGGTGGGCGCTGCGGGCGAGCGCGGCAACCGCAGCAACAATTGGTGAGGCCATCGACGTTCCGCTGCCGATGTCATACCCCTGGGAACGGTTGTATTCCCTGGCCAGGGTGAACCTGTGGTTGGGGAACGTGGAGAAGACGCTGACGCCTGGTGCTGCCACATCCACCCACGTGCCATAGGTGGAGAACGACGCCTTCTTGTCGTTGTTGTCCGTTGCCCCCACAGCAATGACATGGGAGTACGCGCCTGGGTACACCATGCCAGTGTTACCCCCGTTGCCGGCTGCAGCAACCAGCACCACACCCGCGTTCCAGGCGTTATTGACCGCAGTTTCCAGGGTGGTTGACGCGCCGACTGCCAGGCTCATGTTGATGACATGCGCACCATTCTTGACTGCCCAGTTGATGCCGTTCGCCAGGCCTGAGCTGGATCCCATCCCCGTGTCGCTGAGGATTTTTCCAGCCAGGATGCTGCATGCCGGGCACACACCGGCGACGCCAATGCCGTTGTTGGCGGTTGCAGCAACAATTCCGGCGACGTGTGTGCCGTGGCCGTAATTGTCGTCGTTGCTTCTCGACGTGGTGAAGTTGGTCCGGGCCACGACCTTCGGGGTGATGTCGGGGTTGTCCATTGCGACGCCGGAATCGAGAACAGCCACTCTCATCCCGGTGCCAGTGGTGACAGCCCAGGCTTCGACGGCGTCCACGTCGGCGTCTTTCGTTCCGGCAGCAACATCTATTTCAGGCGTGGTTTGGCCGCTGAAGTTATTTGTGAAGGACTGGCCATCATTCTGAAGCGCGTACTGGCGGGAAAAGTAGGTGTCGTCTGAGGCCGGAGTGACAACTCGGTCCGGTTCGGCATACTCGACCACCGGGTTCCGGCTTAGGGCTTCCACGAGCTGCAGTTCCTTCCCTGCCGGCACCGTGATCAGGTGCGCGCCGGTGCTGCCGACGCCGGGCCCGTCGCTAAGCCCGAATGGGCGCAGGACACCTGCGGCCGCAGCATTGTCGCGGAACTTGACCAGGATCTGCCCTGCCGTGATGGACGGGTCGGTCGCGGCGTTGCCTGGGGCGACCGCGCCCAGCAGGGTGCCAATGACCATGAGAAGAGCGGTGAAACTGGCCAACACGAGTTTTTTCATGGGGTCATCTTCCGCGCACATCTCCCGGCTGGATAGGGGGAAAGGTCCTTGAAGATGCCGATGAACGGCAACCGCTCCCCTCAGGCCGGCTCCTGCTGGTTAGTTTGCCGGTCGCGTGGCGGCCCGTTTTCCCCAGCCTTCGACAGCGTGAATATCCCGTAGCGCATCGCACCGGTGCGGTAGGCCAGGATCAGGCGGGGAATGCTCAGCACGGCGCTGCGATTGCGTCCACCAAGTGCGAGGCGGCGCATCTCGCGATCGACGAGCAGTGTCCTCACGAGCCGGCCCGGCGCAGATCGGCCATGTGCGGGCGACGCGGCAGCTGACATCCTCATAGCCGCTGACTGCAAAGCCGGCCGCCATTGCCATCGCCTCATACTCCTCGCGCGTGCCCATCGAGGGCAGGCGCCCTTCGCGGCAGATCGGCTCGAGCAGATGGCGTACCTTCCAACGGCTCGCATCGGTCTCGGCGAGCCACGCGCAGACGACGAAGCGGCCGCCGGGCGACAGCACGCGGTGCGCCTCCGCGAAGAACCTGGGCTTATCGCCCATGTGCTCGCTCGACTCGATCGCCCATGCGGCATTGGCCGAGGCGTCGGGCAGCCCGTTGGCGAGCCAGTCGCGCACATGGATGTCCACGTCCGGTGCGGGATGCGCAGCGGCGTAGTGGGCCTGCTCGGCGGACAGCGTGAAGCCGGTGACGCGGACCCCGTGTGTCACCGCGAGCCGCCTTGCGGTGGAGCCGTACCCGCAGCCGATGTCGACGCACGCGTCGCCGGGCGTAAGCCGCAGCCGATCGCCCACCGTGTCGACCAGCGCCTCGACGGCCTCGCCGGGTGTCTCGCGGCCCGTCGCCCATAGCCCGTGGTGGACATGCTCGCCCCACACCCGACGGTAAATGGGATCGAGCTCGTCGTAGTGATCAGCGACCGCCACGGCGTTCTGGGAAATATCGGGGACGATCACGCCATGACCCTACAACGGCGCTCCACCACGCGTTCCATCAGCGGGCCTTCGCCTTGGTCACGGTTACCGTGATGCGGTCCGTGACCGCGTGGGGGCTGACCCCGTTGGTGGCGGTCACCCTGAAAGTGAACTTGCCGGCCTTGGCCGGAGTGCCGGACAGGACTCCTGTGGCGGTGTCCAGGCTGAGGCCTGCAGGCAGTGCACCGGAGGACACATGGAACGTCGGGGCCGGGGCACCTGTGGCGGCGAACGTGTAAGTGTAGACGGTCCGCGTGTTCGCCTTGGTGGGCGGTGTGGCCGCTGTGAACACCAGCGGTGCCGCGTCCACGGTGATGACCGATACCGTGTTGGAAGAGGTGTTGACGACGTAGACAGTCGACCCGTCCGGGGAGACCGCAGCGCCGGTCGGAGGCGTCCCGACCTCGACTGTGGAGGTCACCATGCCCGAAACCACATCGATGACCGACACCGTGTTGGCACCGGAATTGGTGACGTAGGCCGCTGACCCGTCCGGGGCGATCGCAACACTGTCCGGCGCCCACCCGACCGGGATGGTGGAGGTTACAGCACCGGATGCCACATCGATGACCGACGCCGTGTCTCCCTCGTTGTTGGCGACGTAGGCTTTTGACCCGTCCGGGGTGAACGCAACGCCGCTGGGAGACGACCCGACCGGGATCGTTGAGGTCCACGCGCCCGAGGCGACATCGATGACCGACACCATGTTGGAGTCCTGCCCGTTGGTGACGTAGGCCGTCGACCCGTCCGGCGCGAACGCAACGGCGTTCGGAAGCGGCCCGACCGGGATCGTGGAAGTCACCGTGCCCGCCGCCACCTCGATGACTGACACTGTGCCAGAACCGCTGCCGCCGCTTGTGACGTAGGCGACCGACCCGTCCGGGGCGAATGCGACGGCGATCGGACCCGCTCCGACCTGAATCGAGGAGGTCACCGTGCCCGACGCGACGTCGATGACCGACACTGTGTCGGAACCCGGGCTGGCTACGTAGGCAATCAACCCATCCGGGGCGAACGCAACACCGTGCGGACCCGCCCCAACCGGAATCCTGGACGTCACCGCGCCCGAGGCAACGTCGATGACCGACACCGTGTTGGACTCCCAGTTGGTGACGTAGGCTTTCGACCCGTCCGGGGTGAACGCAACGTTCCTGGGGCTTGAACCGACCGGGATGGTGGAGGTCACTGCGGCTGCAGCGTTTGCAGGGACAGGGCTGACCAGCACGAGGGCCGCAAGGATCGTACCGAGGATGCCCGCGCGCCGGCCGCGAAGGCCGGCAGCTGACGAACGTGGACCTTGGTAGCGCCGGGACCCTGTATTGAGTAGCTGCATTACGTTTCCCCCTGCTTGAAGAGCGAATTCTGTTGTGGAGCGTGCGGACTTCGGAAGCCACCCTCTGAAGGCTGGCCGAAAATACGGCGTGAGCGGAGTCTATAGACCAGGTAAGACCATGGTCACCGTTGGCCCGTACCTGTCTTTTGGACCGGTACTACCTGTTTTGAAGTGCGGCGAGACTGGCGAGCACGAGTCTTTTCATGGGGGTAATCTTCCGCAGACGAGGCCCGGCTAGATAGGGGGAAAAATCCCTTGGAATGTTTCCGGCCACCCGGGCAGTGGTCAGCAGGCAGGGTAGGTGGCACGACGACGGCACGGGCGTCCCGCCGTCGTCCTTCCTTCGCTGCCGGGCGTCCGCCCGCCACGCCCTACGGGTGCACCAGCACCTTTACCGCGGTGTCCTTGTGGTTGATGAGGGTGTCGAAGCCCTGTTCCACCAGATCCTCGAGCGCGATGCGTCCGGTGATGAAGGGCTTGAGGTCCACCTTGCCCTCCTGCACCATTTTGATGACGGCGGGGTGGTCGCGGATGTAGGCGATGGTGCCGCGCAGGTCGATCTCCTTGAGCACCAGCTTCTGCATGTCCACGGTGGCGGGCGCGCCCCAGATGGACACGTTGACCACCACGGCACCGGGCCGGACAGCGTCGAGCATGGTGTCCAGCACCGCGTTCACGCCGGCGCATTCGAACGCGACGTCGGCCCCCGTCCCGCCGGTGAGCTCCCGCACCCGCGCCGGGACGTCCTCCTGGCTGGGGTCCAGCACATGGTCTGCCACCCCGCTGGAGGTGGCCTTTTCCTTGCGCGCCTGGGTGAGCTCGCTGATGATCGTGGTCACGCCCATGCCTTTCAGGACCGCGGCGGTGAGCAGCCCGATGGGCCCGGAGCCGCCCACCAGTGCGGTGTCGCCCGCCTTCACGCCGCTGCGCGCCACCGCGTGGTGCGCCACGGACAGCGGCTCGATCAGCGCCGCCTCATCCAGCGGAATGTCCCCGATGGGGTGCACCCACCGCGCGTCCACCACGATCTTCTCGCTCAGCCCTCCCCCGCCGCCGGACAGCCCGATGAAGCCCATCTGCCGGCACAGGTGGTAGCTGCCCGCCTGGCACATGTCACAGTCACCGTCCACAAAAATACGGTTCGACGACGACGTTGTCCCCCTTCGCCAGGCCCGTCACCCCTTCGCCCACTTCAGAGACAGTCCCGGAGAATTCGTGCCCCAGGGTCACCGGGGATTCCTCGTGGGAGAGCGGGTGCGGATGGCCGGGCGGAGGGCAGAAGATGGGCCCTTCCAGGAACTCGTGGAGGTCGGTGCCGCAGATGCCGCACCACGCGACGTCGATCTTCACCGCCCCGGCGCGGAGCTCCGGCTCCGGGATGTCCTCGATGCGGATGTCCTTGCGGGCGTGGAAACGTGCTGCCTTCATGGTGGGCTGTTCCTTTCAGCGGGTGTGGTGGCTGGGCTGCAGTTCGTACACCGGCGTCTCCAGTCCCTCCATCCGGGCCTTCAGCTGCAGGGCCAGGTAGGAGGAGTAGTGCCGGCTCTGGTGCAGGTTGCCGCCGTGGATCCAGAGGTTGGGGACGTTGGTTGGTTTCCACATATTGCGCAGCTCCCCCTCCCAGGGGCCAGGGTCTTTTGGCGTGTCTGAGCCGTAGCCCCAGCACTTGCCCACGCGGTCCGCAATTTCGGGAGAGACCAGGTCTGCCAGCCAGCCGTTCATGGACCCGTACCCGGTGGCGTAGACGATCAGGTCCGTACGTGGGTCCCGGCAGAGTGTCCGGCCTCCTGGCGGTGCGGTTTCGTCGCTGGAGCTGCTCGGCGACAGGCCCGCCGCAGTGTTGGCCGATGGGAGTCGGGTGCCGCTGACGCTGCGCCGGGCGGAGATCCTGGCGCTGCTGGACTCGCGGTCGCAGGGCTGGAGCGCCGAGGAACTGGCGTATGAGCTGCACGGTGACGCGGGCACGCCGCAGGCCATCCGGACGGAGATGTTCCGGGTGCGGTCAATGCTGGGCGATGCCGTGGAGTCGAACCCGTATCGGCTGGCTGCAGGCTTGGCCGGGGGCTCGGATTCGGGACGGGTGCTGCGGCTGCTGCGGGAAGGTCTTGTAGCTGAGGCGTTGGAGTCGTACAGCGCTCCCCTGCTCAGCCGGTCCGGTGTCCTGGCGGTGCAGCTGCTGCGGGACCAGCTGGACCTGGCCGTCGGATCGGCCGTCCGGTCGAGCGGGGACGCAGGGTTGTTGGTGCGGTGGCTGTCTATGGATATGGGTGCTGCGGATGCTGAGGCGGTGGAAGCTCTGGGCCGGCTGGTGGGTTGGGGGGATCCGCGGTATCTGGCCTTCCGGGCCTCCTGCAGTGATTGAGCCACACCAAAGTTGACTACAGGAGCCGGCCTCCGTGGTCGGGAGGATCCTCACCGGCTCTGTCGGGCCATCACGCGTCAAGGGAAACCCGACTATAAGTGAGCACGCGTCGAGGGAAGACCGGCTCTAATTAGCGGAGGGAAAGGGTTTATCGACTTCAAGTTAGGTGCCTAAAAATTCGTCAATCGATATGAATTACGCCTTAAGGTCCTGTCAAGCTAGTTCCCGAAAGGCTTTCCTCGTCGGGTGGGAAAGCTCTACTCCTGCGACTGAGTCCTCTGCCTCTACTACAACCCCGCATGTATTGAGCGGCGAGAGATCGCTCCCTAAAGCTGCTGTCATGAACAGCTATTACGGTCCGGCACTTCGCCCACACTCCAGTTGACTACACTCACAATGTTAGCCGGAGCCGCATTTGCGGCTCGCGGTGATCTGTCGATCTGGGGCACCTACATGAGTCTTGTACGAAATATCTGTTCAAAGGTTAAAGAAGAAACACGGAGGCAGTTGAACCGCCTAAAGTTAGTAATAGCCCGCGAGAAATATCGGCCAAGATATTGGATGGCCGGATCGATTATTCTCGGCCTCTTATTAATTCTCCTATCCGCAATAACCTCTGAGGTTTCCTGGCTCAGCGGAACGCTCTCGAGTGCGGGAGTAACGTCGGCCTTTGCCGGTCTGATTTACCTCTTCACAAGCGCGCTTTCTGCAACCCAGGAGCGCATTGATCAGCGTGTATCTTTTGTTCAAAATGACGTTAATAACATTGAAAATGCACTTGAAGTGCAGCATGAAGAAGCACGCAATCAGCGCATGAACGAAGTCGGGACTCGAGTCCGGGAAGCAGCGCTGGCTCCGTGGGAGGCACAGGATGCTCAGGTTGGGCTCCTCCATTCCGATGTCTCGTTTTCTGCGGTCAGACGTGCTATCTCCATGGGATATGAGGAACGCATCCTAAGTCACAAAGGACCGCGCGTGCCAATCTACGACACTGACCTTGTGGTTCGGTTCGAGCTTCCAGATGACCCTGACACGATCAACTGCCACATTGAAGGAGAAACTGGCACGTGGCGGGCAACCCACTTTTGGTCCACGGGGAAAAGCGAAACGAGCATTCTTACCCGAATAAATGCAACTTGCATCGAAATTTTAGGGCACAATCAAGGCGTCTTCCCAGAAAAGATCTTTCCCGATCTCGCGGACTTGATTCTCTATTGTTCCCAAGCACGTCGTGGAACAGTTGCTGGTGACCCCCGTGTAGTTCGGAACGTCATCCAATTCGCTTCGGGGTGGGTAGTCACCGACGACTCCATTTTCCCTAAGGAGAGGATCAGCTACGTCATTTACGCCGACCAGATCCAAGAAAGCGGCTGGCCAGAACACATACACCGGAAAGGCTGGGACGACGCGGCGGGCATAGACTTGGCTCTTGCTGTCGCAAGGACGCTGATTGACCCGGCGAAGCAAGAGACTAAACGATTCGTGCCAACGAACGTTGTTACCCCCGTGCATGGCGGATAGCCTTTATGTCTCCTGACATTGGCGCCCGTAAGGCAACGGAGTAGTAAAAAGTGACCGACCCGTGGCCCCCTGCAACCCCCAGTAACGCTTCCCGCGATGTAACGCTGCGGGGTTCTGGCTTGGTCATAAAAGGACGTGGGCAAGCCGGTCAGAACTTTGTCGAAATGAACGCATCCATGGCAGTACTCCAGTCGATTCGTTCCTGTTCCAGACGCACGTTGCCGCGTATTGCCAACTGCTCCACCACGTCAATCTCGTTCTGCAGAAGGTGCTGCATGGTCCCAACGGCCGGTTTTGGCTCGTGTCCCCACAGGTCGTTGAACTTCTCCAACGTGGCCACATCCATCAGCACCGTGACAACGGGAATGTCTTGGGCCCGCAAGCGGTTCAAAATGCCAAAGCCATGGCTGTCCAGGTCGCCCCAGTAGACCACGCCAACATCGCGGATCCAAGGAATGCGGGCCAACCGGTCCACGGCGTAGCCGGAACCATGGACCACCACAGCGCCCGGCAGAGGTGGCATGGCCAACACGGACTCCAGATTCTCAAACACGTAGACAACATCAGGGCTCAGGGCCATGGCGGCCAACTCCCTGACCGGTGCCGCCAGATCCCTCAGACCACCCGGGGCCAGAGCGGGGTCGAGGAAACGCACGCGGACCAGATCCGGCTTGTCCGCCAGACCCAACCCACTTCCACCGGTGGCCGCTTCATGCAGCCGCGTGACGAGGGGTCTGTACTTCTGGACCCATTTGGTGTCGACCCCGCGGATGGGCAATTGGCGGATGTACAGTCCCGATGCCGGGTGATCCCTGATCCATTCCAGCACCCCGCCAAGCCGGGTGAAGTCTGCCGGCGCCAAAGCGGCAAGTTCGACGGCGCTGCGGCCCACCGCGGTCGCGAACCCATCCCGGTGAGGAAGAGGCACCGAGTCGAGCAGCGTTTGGGCCCTGGAGGATGCCCGTTGCCAGTGGGTGGTTTTGCCGGCAAATGCCGCGACAGCCGCGGGGGTATCGAGTTGCACACGGTCGGGAATCCTCTGCTGGCCCAGGCTGGCCCAGCGGCGTTCAGTCCACAACACGTCTGCTGTCCCTTCCCATGACTTGGCCCAGGCGACGGCGGCCGGCAGGGAGGCTAATGCTTGTGCTTCAGTGGGCGGATGCAAGGGGATGCTCAAGGGAAGAGACGCGCCATCGCCCACGGACCACGAGCCAACGTGGCGGTTGTATTTCTTGAGCGCCTGCGCGGCCGCCCCGGCAGGAGTCACAGGTGTGGGGCTCAAAACAGTGCACCCGTCTCTGCCGGATCTTCAGCGTCCCCGGTTGCCAACACTCCTGCACCGGCTGACCGCTCGCGGCCCGGCACCGCGGCAGCCGGTGGCGTAGAGTCCTGGCTGCCGTCGTCGTCCATGGACAGGGCCCCGATGCGGGAGTCCTGGAACTCCCGGCAGGTGACCACGGCCATGCCCCCGATGTAGTCTTCCAGCGTTTGCAGGAGTTTCAGCGGGGTGGCGAGCACCATGTGGAACCCGAATTCGGTGAAGACGTCCATGGCGATGCGAGTGAAGTTGCTGTCCGCCTTGTCGAACGCCTCGTCCATGATGACGGTTCCGTAGCGCGGCACGTCCTCGCCATCGCCGGCCAGCTGGTAGCGCAGGGCCGCGGCCAGGCAAAACGTGACAAGCTTTTGTCGCTGACCGCCGGAGAGGCCAGCGCTGGAATCGTACACATTAAGCTGCCTGCCGGCGGAGTCCACCTCCGTGGCGGTGAAGCGCACGTGCAGCCGCGTGTCCAGGCATTGGTTCCGCCAGGAGGTGTCGGCAGGTTCGCTGGAGGCGAGTTTCTCCATGATGCGGCGCATGACCTCGAATTTGGCTTCGGCATCGTCGCGGTTCTGGGCCACCCAGGAGCCCGTACTGATGTCCTGCAGGTCGCTGAGAAACTTCCGGCCCAGCTCGCCCCGGTTCTCCTTGACGACGATCTTCAGGAACCGCCCGGCGTCGAAGGCAGACCGTTTGAGGGAGCCGTTGATGGGGGCCACCCTGTCCCGCACCTCCAAGGGCGCGCGGCGGATCTCATTGGCCAATGTGGCCACATTTTGCTGCGACTGGCGTTCCATGAGTTCGAAGAACCGGGTCTCAAAGTCCGGCAGGCGGTCCGCGACGAGCTGCTCCAACAGGGCAAGGTATCCGCCACCATCCTCCACCTGGTCGGTCAAGTCCCCGGCTTTGGCGGACCAACGACGACGGAACTCTCCCGCCAGCGAGGCGAAGGCTGTCCGGGCGGCCGCGGCCTGGGACGTGGCCTGTTTTTCCTCCGCGCTCAACCCAGTGGCCACCGTCAGTGCGACGTCGTCGATCACCTCGTGGACTATGTTGCGGCGCTGCTTCATGAATCGTTCCCGGAGACTGGCAGCAAGCTCCTCAGGCACGTCGGCCGACGCCGCAACACGCGGTTCAAGCCCTAACACGATGCGGTCCAATCCCGCCAGTTGAGTTCTGACGTCAGCCAGCGACTCCATGGCGGCCTGCTGGGCCTTCTGGGCAGCCGCCCAGCGCGCCCTGGCCTCCTTCGCGACAGCTTCGGCTGACCTCTGCTCGAAGGTCGCCACTCGCCGCGAGGATCTCCGCCAGCCGTTCTTTGTGGCTTTCCACCCGGGTGCGGGCCCGGCCAACATCCAGTTGGTCCCAGCCTTGGGTTTCAGTCAGTGCCAGTGCCTCGGCGCGCCGGCGTTCCGACTCGCGCCGATTCTCAGCGGCGTCGACCTTATCGGCGAGTTGGTCAGCCGTGGCTCGGGCAGCCTGGACGAGTGAACTCAGTAGCTCCAGTTTGTCGGCGTTGTCGAATCCGAGCACCCACCTTGAGCGGTCGTCCACCCGTGACCGATCGTCTTTTTCGTGTCGAGTGCGTGAGCGTTTGACCTGCCCGGCACGGGTGACGGCTTTCTCCGAACCGCCTAGTTCCGCGGGCGAATCGACGCATTCATAGTCATAGTTGCCCGACAGGACCGCGTGCAGCCAGCCGGCCATAGGACCATCGGCAACCTGGACCCGCGAGACCAAGGACCGCTCGGTCCGTGCGGGCCGCGGCGGTTCTGACCGGCTGGGGACGGACTCGAAGACGAGCCGCGAGCCCAGAAACAGCCCTTCGACGGCCTCGCGCACACGGTCGATGTGCTTCTCCGGGACGAGCATGACGGTGGCCAGCGGACGCAGCACCCGCTCGATGGCTCCGGTCCAGTCCGCGAATTCCTTCCGGACCTCTAACAGTTCACCGGCGAACGGAAACGCCGACGCCGGCAGGCCCGCCGCTTCGGCTACAACGGACCTCGCTGTGACCAGCTTGTCGTCGAGATTGGACCGTCGGCCGCGCAGGGATTTGAGCTCCGTTTCGAGGTCGCGGACGTTCGCTTTGGCGGCGCTGCGGGCCTCATGAAGCTCATTGATGGTCTGTCTGCTGGCCGCGCGGGCGGCCTCCAGGCCGCTGCGTTCGGTGCGGGCCGCGGCCCGAAGTTCCTCGTACTCTTCGAAGCTGGCAGGGAAACTGATGCCTACCGCCTCCAACTTTGAGGCCAGCTCCGCTCGCCGGCTCAGGACATCGCGTTCGCGTTCCTGTGCCATGTCCACCTGCGTCTGTTGGTCGCGGAGGGCCTGCCCGCCATGGCCGTCCACTTGTCGGCGGGCTGCCGAATGGGCCTCTTCCAATTCCGCTGTAGTGGCGGTGGCTAAATCGACGTCGTGCTGGGCGGTCAGTGCGGCAGACTCGGCGGCCGCTTTGGCGTCCTTGGCTAGCTTGAGCTTCCATTCATCCTTGAAGCTGGGCAGCGCCGCGGAAAGTGCAGCGGCCTCGGTGGCGCGGGCGCTGTTCAGCCCGAACGCGCCGGCCGGTTCCTCCATGCCCCTCAGATGTTCCACCTGCTCGCGCGCCTCCACCACCAGCCGGTGGGCCTCGGACAATTCGCCAAACTGCGCCACTGCGGTAGTGGCGATGTCGAACGTCTTCGGCCTGTCCAGCATGAATTGGCGGAATAGGTCATCAAGGCTGCCCAGCGACTTGGCCGATTGCGTCTTGTGCAGCAGAAGGACGGCATTCTCGCCGGAGATGCCCATCAGGCGGCAGAAGCGGCTGGCAAAGGCCGAATGCTTGTCGGTGACGTATGCGGCCGGCCAGGTGCTCTTGATGCGCCGGGTCTCGATGCCGTTGCGAAGGTAGTCGACAAAATCGGTGAGCGTCGCATCCTCCTGCAGGAGGATGCTCAATTCGCTGACTTCAGCGGGCGTGTTGCAGCCTCGGCGAAGGTGGTACAGCTTGAGCAACAGCACCGGCTTAGCCCCTGTGTTGTCGTTGTAGCGCAGCAGGATGCCGCTAAACGTGGCGCCGGTGCGCAGATATTCCGCACGCACTTCACCCGTTTCGTCATCGGCGCTGCGCCGCCACGCGCCGCGGATGTAGCTCACAATCGTCCGGTCTTCCCCCCGGGCGGAGGTGTCCTGGGCGGCCGCGTTGAAATGCAGCTTTCCTCGGGGCGTCAGCACGGCTGAGATGGCGTCGACCAGCGAGGACTTTCCCGAGCCGGAATGTCCAGTCAGCAGGAAGCCCTTTCGTGCAATGTCCAGGCCGTGGTGGCCTTGAAACGTCCCCCAGTTGAGCAGCTCTACCCGTTCCAGCCGCCACTGACCGGTCCGGGTGCTTGGTGCCGTGGCCGCCATCGTCATGCTCATTCTGTCTCCTCATTGGTGTCGAGCAGCTCTGCGGAGCTGGGCTCTACCTCCGCAGCCAGCCGCCGGTACTCCGCCTGCACGGCTGCAATCTCCTCCGCACCGAAAACGAGCCTCAAGACGGGCGAAACCTCGAAACGGCCCTCCGTGCTGGTTGCAGCCAACAGCCCGTATTTGACCATTTTTTGCCAGGACGAGTTGATGCGTTTGGAGAATCCCGCGATGTCGGCGTTGTCTTTCCCTCGATAAACCTGCAGCTGATCGGCCACTTCGTCCGCGCCGACGATGGTTTTCCGACCGCCGCCTTCCTGCAGTAGCGTCTGCCGCAGGTGGAGCAGCAGCGCCGTGTCCAGGAACGTCAGTGTGGCAGTGCGCATCACCTTTGGCGCGTCAACGTCCGCGGAGGTGTTGCGGACAAAGGCGACCTGTGCGGCGTGATCGGTGACTAGGTCCAGGAACAGGTCTGCCAAGCTGGACCGGACGGCGTCCTCGTCGGACAAGAGAGCCGTCCACAGATTGCCGTGCCGGGAGGCGGAGAGATAGGGGCCGCGTAGAAGCTGGACGAGGACCCGGCGGGAGGGCTCCCGCAGGGTGCCCGTGTCGCCCTCCCACAGCGCGACGTCGGACAACGTTCCCTCGCCTCCGGCCGGTCCGGGTACGCCTGATTCGCTCACGGGTGAATCCTTTCGGTGAAGAGATAGCGGCCCACAGTCCCGCGGCGCGTGGTGCCGGAGCCATCGGTGGAGCGTCCGGGGGACCGCCAGGTGACGTCTTCACGGCCGCTCAGCGCGATGGCGTGCTCTTCGGCTAGAACTAGGAGTCCGACGACGCTTGCCACACCTTGGGTGGCCGGACGATCAGCCAAAACGTCGGCAATGGTTGCAGAGCTTTGCCGGCTCAGCACGGCATTTATATTGCCAGTCAATTCGATCATGTCGATCTCGGAGGCGCGGGCCAGAGCCCGGAGTTCCTCAATGTCCACTGTCTCGGCGTCATGCTCGATGATCTCTCCAGCGGCTTCGAAGTCGGCCGGATTATGCAGATTAAGAGCGGCCACTGAATTGAGCGGAACACTGGTCAGGTCCAGCGACAATTCTGTCTTGGCATAAGGTTTCACCGACTGCGAGGTCTCTAAAGCTTGCCGCAATGCAGAACGCAGCCGCTGGTTGATCAACCGGTCCTGTTCGAGTTCCTGGGACTGGACAAAGCGGCGCAGGCTGCGGCTGAACGCAGTCATGACGGCATGGATTTCGGAGCTATGGTCCTGGAGCGTGGGCAGAATCCGGCGCAGAGTCCTCACCTGCGATGCGGAGAGCCGGGACGTGAATTGCCTGTCCATGATGGTGTCGATGCTGTCCTCGAAATCACGTCCCTGTTCCGGGTCAAGCAGTAAAGCATAGAAGCCGGAAAAGCTCCGTCCAGCCTCGGACTCGGCCAAGAGATCAACACCGCGGAAGATGTCATCCAGGACGCTGCCGCGCGGGCCATCCTGTTCGATCAGCCGTTCCCGCAGGTCCCTGTTGAGTTGCTCAAGCTCGGACCGGACCCGGGCAAAATCACTGGGTATTTCTTCGATGAGCGATAGTACGTCGCGCAGCCGTTCAGCGGCCTGCTCGGCGGACAGCACGTCAATGTCCCCGCCGGCGGCCCGCTCAATCTGGCCATCGATGCGGGCGCGTTCCTCATGCAGTGCGCGCAGCCGTGACGTACTGTCCGGGTCTGTTTCGCGGGCCAGTACGCGCACCCTGTCCAGGATTGTGGCAAGACGCGATTCGGTGACGGCCTGCCGCGGCTGGGACAGCTCCGCGACAAAGCGAATGGCCTGCAGAGCTCCCAGCGACAATTCAAAGGTCTCCTCGCGGGATCCCTCTGCAGTGCGACGGATCAGGACGCCGTCATTGCGCCACGCTGTGCAATAGGCCTGGGCCGTCTGCGGCAGATCGAACCCGTTGCCCCGCAGCTCCTCCAGATCCTCCTCAACGTGCTCAAAAAGCGCCGGCGCCGCCAACCGACGTTGCTCGCCGCCCAGATGCTTGCTCAGCACAGCTACTGCAATCGCTGCGTTATTTGTCCGGAGCAGACGCCACGCTGGATCCTCGCTCAACAAGCGAGAAGCCGTGAGTGCGGCGCGGAGAACAGTCATGGGTTCACACTAGCCAATGGCACTGACAATGATTCCTTGCCCGATAAGCCCGAAGTCGTCAACGGTGAGCGCCATCACCGCCCCTGTTGCTGCCAGCTAACCGGGTGATACAGCAGCAAGTTTGAGCCAAACCGGTCGATCAGCATTACTCAACTTGAGGTGCCGCCCTCAAAGGTAACCTCGTATCCGAGCGACCCGAACAGACCAGTCAGCATGCTCTTGGTATTTTCACCCGCTCGCTGCCGCAGCTCGGAGTTCTCAGCAGCGTCAGCCATGTCCGATTCGGCGAGGAGATAGAGCTCCGCTTGCTGAGGCGCCGTGAACGCATCTACGACTCGGTCAGCGATACCCCGATCCTGGCTGTACACATAGGACCGGTCATGGTCGATATTGGGCTTGTCGAGCTGCGGTTCGGGAAGCCGCAGCGTCACCGATTTGCCGTCCGCTGACAGGGTAAGGTCCTCTTCGGCGAGACCCGCAAGGTCGACATAGGCATTGACGGTGCCGGCGGCCACAAAGAGCGTCCGTCGTCCTGCTATGAAATCGGGAAGCCCCCCGGTGGTTTCTTTCTCGTCCAACAAAAGCTCAAAATTACCGACCGCAGCGTGGTACTGGCTTACGTTCTTGACGGACTTAAGAAGAACGGTTTGGTTTCGCTCGCTCTTGCTCGAAAACGGGCCGAACCCAAGCATGCTCGCTACCAGCAGTGCAGCCAGAAGCACCGCCACGGCAGATGCAATGAGCGCGACGGGCTTAAATGATTTGGCTTCGGACATTGGACCCCTTTGCCTTGAAACGGCTCGGGTTCCGTTCCTGTTGGTTGCCTTCCAGAACTGCTGGATGGCTAATTCAGCATCAGTGTAGCGGGACCAACCTACGGGCGCGGCAACGACACTTTCATAAATATTGGTCCCAATATGGGACGATAACGACCAGTGACGATTGGGCAAGGATCACGTTTGGCTCCCCCAGGCGCCGTTGCTAGCACCGCCCAAGGCAGATTTCACTTCCACGAGGGGAAACAAGTGACTACTACTGACAGCAAGGCACTCGTACCGGTGTGGACACTGGCTACAGAGGCGGTCAGCGTGCCTGACCTGCTTGGCACCGAGGGCCTAACGCCGGCTCGCCTTGCAGAACTGCGGACGGTTTTGGCAGCACTTGCGGACGCCCCGATCGCAACACTCGAGATGCATTCCATGCCACCGACTCGTGACCGTAAAGGCGGGATTACCGCTTGATGTTGCAAGTCCGCTGGCAAAGCAGTTGACGCAGCTGGTAACCCAAACAGCGAAATCCGCTCCCTCGCAGTTGAACGTCGCGGATACGGGAGAGGTGTTGTATCGGATGGTAGTTCCCGCCAAGGTTGCCGCGCAGGTGGGCAAGGGACTTGTTAAACCCATGCCATCAACGGCTGTTGCCGGAGGTGTTTATGACGGGCTGCTCGGTTCCACCGGCATTGTGGCTAAGGCTACGTTTGTCCCTGTTGCTGGTAAAGCCGCAGCTGCAGGCACTGCCGGCGCTGCAACTGGTTCGGCAGCCACAGCAGGCGTTGCGGTTGCCAGCGCTGGAGCTTTGACGGTGGCGGCGCCACTCGTGCTGATGGCCGTAGCCGTCAGTGTCAGCGCGTATGCCGAGCACCAGCGTCAGGAAGCAATTGAGCGGATTACTGACCTTTTGGAGCAGTTGCACGAGGACAACCTCGATAAGGAACGCAACGAGCTTGACGGTTGCCGTGAAGCGATCGACAAGGCTACCTCGATCCTTCTGGACCAGGGCCGGATCGGCTTTTCACTCGGCCTGGATTCCTCCGTGCACGGCATCAATACCGCTATCGCTGCCGCCCGGCGGCGTCGGAAGAAGTGGGAAGCGGCGCTGGATGCGCTGTCCGGAGGCGCAGTCGAGGTAAGCGAATTGAAAAAGCCGTTTCCCGGCATCACCGAGGAAGGCGGAACCTTCCGGGCGCACCTGGAGATTGCACGGCTGGCCATCGCTCTCAAACGGCGGGTGCTCGTGCTTCAGGCAGTCGAGCACGCCCAGCAGGACACCGGCAATTCCTTCAAGAGTTTCATCGGGACGCTCCACGACGACGGGCGCAGCACCGACGAGTTGGAGTCGGGTATCAACCAGGTGCTTCTTCGACTGTCTGCGCTCCAGGTGAAGCGCGACGGCGGTTTCCGCCTTCCCGCGTTTACGGCTGGTGAGGTGGACCAACTGCTACAAGCCTCGTACCGGCTTCGCGCTCTGGGAGACGATCTACAGCTATCTGGCCACCGGGATGACGTCGCAATTGAAATTGAACGGAAGCGTGACGGATCACTCGTAGTTTTCCCTGCAGTCGCAGCCTAATCAACTCGGATGGGCAAAGCGCTTACTACCATCTGACCCGTACTCAGCTCGCTTAGACAACCCGCCTACGATTTACGGAGCAACCATGGCCGGAAAAGCAGACAAAGCCGCTGCTGTTATGAAGGACGGCGGACAGAAGGCAAAAACTGCCGCCGCCAAGCTTTACGCTCTCGCCAAGGACCCCGAGGCGCAGGCCAAGGCAGGGAAACTGCTTGAGGACGGCAAGAAGATGTATCGTGCAGCAACAAGCCCCGAAGCCAAAGAGGCCTACCGCAAGGCAGCGGAAGTAATAAACAAGATGCGGAAGACATAGCCGAGGGCTGGATTCCCGCTAGGTCACCAAGCCGATGGCATCGCACTGGGCCACCAACTTCGCGAAGAGGTCCTTGGCATGGTTGATCCAGAAAAGCGGCTCTTCGCAGATAAGCATGCTTAGGGCTGGCTGAGACCACGCAGCACGGCCTCCGCCGTTACTGCGCGGCGTAGTGCGGATGGAAAGAAGTCAGAGCCTCATCTAGGGTTGAAACGATGTGGCCAGCCGCACAGTGTCGCCGCGCAGTTCAAGATGTCCGGTGTCCACTCCGTGCTGCAGTCCCTCATTCAGGCGTGCCGTGATGCCTGCAGTCCTGCGCTTCCCGCCGAACGTCTGAATCGTTTCCCGATGCAGCTCACTCACTCCGATACCGCCTGTCGCACTCACGATATCCACCATCGCATTCCGTAGTTCCACAACGCTGATGTGCTCCGGCTTACGAACGATGTCAGCGTCATTGGACCGGAAGATGCTCCAAGCGCGCCTGTCCACCGTGGCATCCCAAACAAATCCATCGTCATCAATAACGTGTGTCGACGGTTCGACCAGACGAAGCACGGAGTCCGCACGGGGACCGTTGACCTTATTGAGTCCGAATGCAGCACAGACCAGCCTTGCCAATCGGTCTTGATGAATTGGCCCCTCAGCCGCGACAACAACACGAATGGCATCTCGGACGGCCGCGATCGAACGTCGTGAGTGCAGGCTGTCAAGAACGTCCGTGGTTCCGAAAGCCTGCACTGTCCACGGATGGTACCTAGCAACTTCGGAGGTACCAGGCACCGACGACGACAGCCCTGCTGGCTTCCGAATCTCCTCAAACAGCGGCAGTGTTCCGATCGGGTCAGTGGCAATTCCAGCGGGCTCCTCAACAGCCTCACCACTAGCAAATCCTGGAAGGCTGACCTCGCGGGGAGCCGGATCAACGACAGCCTCTACCGAAACGTCATCGGCAGCTTCCCGCAGAGACAGTTCCAGCCGATCGAGTACGGCCTCACTGTCCGCCAGCCACGCCGGCAGCCATACCCGCTCCACTGAAGGCCACCGCATCATCCGCGTCAGGACATCCCGGGGCAGCCCGTCCCGGTCGCCCGCGGTCCGGCGCGCAGCCCAGGCCGGACCGTCCAGCAAGATGGCCATCAGCTGGCGGGACGGGTCTTCCGCCAGCGCAACGCTCAAATCCACCTTGAAATCGGACAATCCCACATCCGAGACAACCACGAACCCGCGGTCCCGCAGCGCGTCAGCTATCTCTTCCCGATGCAGGTCGACACTGGCGGCGCGGCGCCCGTCATAAGGCAGTGCAGTGGTGCCCTGCTCGGCCAGATCAAGGTAGGACCGCAGGTGCTTGATGCCAACGGAGCTGGTCTCCTCGGAGCGCAGGTCGGCCGGGTTGAAGCTGGAGAAAACAATAACCTGGCGGCGTGCACGGGTGACGGCAACGTTGAGGCGCCGTTCCCCACCAGACCGGTTCAAGGGTCCAAAGTTCAGCGGCAGATATCCCTTGTCATTCTTGCTGAACCCGGTGGAGAACAGGATGACGTCCCGCTCATCACCCTGAACGTTCTCAAGGTTCTTGACGAACAGCCCTTCAGAGTCGTCGTCAAGAGCAGCGACAATGCGCGGCTCCTCCGTGTCACGCAGCAGACCTTCGATCAGTGCACGTTGCTGCAGGTTGAACGTCACCACACCGATGGAGGGAGTCCCGGCGGGATCAGCATCAAACCTGCGGCGGATCTCGGCGACCACCGCCGCAGCCTCCACAGGATTGGTACGGAGGACCTTGGATGGTCCCGAGCGGTGGAACTGGCCATCAACCCGGACAAAGTTCACGCCGTGTCCGCGGACACCCGCGTTTGCAGCGCCGTGGGACGGGCCAGGGAACGACGAAAGCTTGCTGTCGTAGTACTGCTGGTTACTGAAGGCGATCAGGGATTCGTCCTGGCTCCGGTAGTGCCAGGACAGCCACTGCCGCGGAACCCGCGCTTCCACGCACTCGGAAAGAATCGACTCCATGTCCTCCACCACGGAGATCTCGGCGTCCCCGTCGCTGCCGGCGTCGGAGGAAATCTCCGCGAACGACGTCGGCGGCATCTGTTTGCTGTCACCCACCACCACCACTGAAGCACCGCGGCCCATGGCCCCCACCGCGTCGGCCACTCGGATCTGTGAGGCTTCGTCGAACACAACGATGTCGAACAGACCGGCCTTGGCAGGGAAGAACCGCGCCACCGAATCCGGGCTGACCAGGGTGCAGGGCATGATCCCCGTGATGAGGTCTGCGTAGTGTTCCATCAGTTTGCGGACGGACATGCCACCCCGCTGCCTGGTCAGCTGCCGTTGCAGCTCGCCCATGCGTCCGGAGGTCGACGACGACGAGACCGTCCGGGAACGCAGGACCCCGGCGGCGAGGTTGGTTTTGAGCAGCTCGCGTACGGTTTCGGCGCGCGTGGTGAACCGCTCGATGGTGCGCTCGTGCACCGCGGCATCAAAGTCGGCCAACCCGGTAGCGATGCGGCGTTCGGCCAGTGACCCTTCAGCCAAACCGCGTTCAAAGGCTGCTGCGGCGTCATCGGCCTCCAGCTCGCCGTCGAGGATGGCAATACGCGCGTCCACCAGCCCGGCAGCGCGCAGCGGCTCGACATGGCGGACCAGCTCGAGCCACCGCGTCAGCGGCACGGACCCCGCCGCGTCCAGTCGCCGCGCCACGGACGTTTCCCACCAGCGGGCCAGGAAGCCTCGCTCACCCGTCCACTTACGCAGGTCAGCGGAACCCACACCCTGGATCTGAAGGAATTCTTCCCAGGCCTGGGAAAGCTCCCGCAGCCAGCCAACAACGTTCTGGTGGACGTCCGGGGCGTCCTTCAGGAACTTCCGGAGCTCGCTCTGGAAGCTCACGACGGCGGCCTCCGGAGACGGCTGCACCGCTTGGGCGGCCCAGCGCAGCCAGGAAATGCGGTGCCGCAGGTCGGCTTGGGCGTCCGGCGTCAGCGGGTTCCATTGCTGATCAGTAGGAAGCCCCGGCAACGAGCCCCGCGTTGTCCGCAGGCCGGAGACCTCGTGCTGGACGGCCACCAGTTTCTCCAGCAGCGGCAACAGCTCCTTGTGGCGGACTTCAGCTCCAGAAACAAGCACGGGGTACAGTTCGGCGGCCACTGCCAGCAACCGCTTCTTGCGTCCCCAGAAGCCGGAAGCTGCGGCCTGCTGCGCGCGGCCGAGGATTTCCGGCAGAGGAAGATCCATAGCCTCCGGCGCCACCTGCTCAAGGCCCGGATGCTGGACGGATGCAAAGGCCGTCACCAGTTTCTCCAACTGTTCAGCGTTAACTGACCAGTCGCCGGAGCGGACCACATCCAGGGTCCCCAACGGAACGTTCCGGTCCTGCAGCAGTGCCCCGAGAGTATCGAGGTCGGCCGGCGTCTGCGCTGCGTCCAAAACCGACGGAAGTCCGGGGGTTGGCCGCAAGGCGTTCAGGGCCTCGTTGAGGCGACGTCCCAGAGTCAGCAGCTGCTGTTCCTGCTGCTCGCCACCGGCAACAGTGGCAAACCGCCATGGGTGGTCGGGCCCAGGACGGACGGGGTCGGTGAACTCCGGAAGTTCCCGGAACACCTGCCGGATGGAGGCGAGCGCGGAGTCATTCAAGGACGCTGTCAGTTCCGGGCTGAGCGGAACTGTCGCGTGATCAGGTTCATAGGTCAGAGCCTTGGTCCGCGCGCTGTAGAGGGAAAGCTGCGCGCCATTCTCTTCATGGACGTTGTTGGCATATCGGACCAGTCCACGCCGGGCTGCGGCAAGATCGGTGGAGGCAGTCTCAAGCTGCTGCTTATTCGCAGACAGGCTCAGCTCCAGGACGTGTTTGATCTGTGCCCTGACCACCGCCGGCTTGCTGCCCTTGTCATGCAGGTCAAGGGAGAACGGCCCCATCCCGACGTCGTCGAGCCGCCTCTGGACAACGTCGAGTGCTGCCCGCTTCTCCGCAACGAACAAAACCCGCTTCCCGTCAGCAATGGCGCGGGTCAGGAGGTTGGTGATGGTCTGTGACTTTCCGGTGCCCGGAGGGCCTTCCAGGACGAACGTCTGGCCGGCGACTGCAGACGCGACTGCCTCCAACTGCGACGAGTCCGCTGGTATTGGACACTGGGCAGCTAAGGCGTCCAGGTCGACGTCGGACGTGACGGGAACGCTGTCTGAATAGAGTTCCGTGGGGGTGCTGATCAGGTGGTTGACCAGGCTGTTGGCGGTAAATTCCTTCCAGTTCTCGTCAAGGTCCTTCCATAGGCGGAACTTGGCGAACTGCAACATGGACAGGTCCACGGTGTTTTCCACCCGAAAGTGCAGGCCCTTGGCCGAAACGGCGGCCCGGACTGCCGCGAAGGCGGTGTCCAGATCGATTCCGGATCCGTCTTCCTCCGGCTCGGCCAGGCCCGGAATGCGCAGGTCATGGGACTGCGCCAGCTTCTCAAGAAGGCAATAGTTGGGCGTCGACTGGCCGGTCTCATCAAGTGTGACTCGGTACAGGCCGTTTTTCCCTGCGGAGGTCAGTTTGACCGGGACCAGAACCAGCGGGGACCTGAGCGCCCGGCCATCCAGCTCCCACATCAGGCTGCCGATGGCCAGGTAGAGGTTGTTAGCTCCGGTTTCCTCCAGCTGGGTCTTCGCCTTGTAGGCGAGCCCGCGCATCTTGGCGTTGTAGCCGTCTTCGCTGACCTCGGCGAACACGGACTTTTTAGAATCGAGCAGATCCGCGAGTTCGTCTTGGGGCAGGTCCCTGCCGAAGCGGACGCCGCGCTCCTGGTGGACGGCGCTGATCTGGTTGGCCGGAAGCAGGCTGACCGACGTGCCCTTGCTGATGAGGTCCTCGAAGGCGCCCATCCATGCGGTGGGCACTGCCAGTGGGAACCGGGCCGTGTCAGTGAAGTTAATGAGCCTGTTCCGCAGGCTCAGGTCCAGCAGCGCGTTCTTCCATTGGACCACCCGGGGTGGAACGTCGGTTGTGGTCCTGGCCGTTCCTCCGCTGGAGGCTGCCTTCTTCGGCAGCGCCGGCACAGTCTTGGTTTCCGGGACGTAGTTGACCACGGTGTGGGTTCCGGCGTCGGAGGTAGTGCGGGCCGGCAGCGGGTAGATGCCATCGAGGCGGGCGCGCCTAATGTCAGTGACCGCGTTGATCTCGTCATTGCCGCTTTCCACATAGCGGTTCAGCGGGCTGCTGCGGAGTGCGGCCGCCGAGATCGGCTGGCTGCCGGTGAGGAGCGTGGTTTCCACGAGGCCGATGAAGCCCCGCTGTACAAGGCTGACCAGCTCGGGCACGTCGTCGGACGCCGCAGTGCTGAGGCTGCCTTCTTCCCGCCAGTAGCCGAGGAAGGCGTGGCCGTCCACTAGCCAGAGCAGAGGTCTGATGCCGCAGAACTCCAAAGCGGCGGCCAACACCAGCGTGGTGTCCAAGCACGTGCCCAGACGGTCGTCAAGGACCTGCGTCGGCGTGCGTACCTGCTGGCCCTCCAAGCCCCAGCTGGCGGGTGGCATGCTGTAGCGGATGTCGCGGGCGCTCATGGCCTGGGCGATGGCGAACACGATCTGGTCGGTCTTCCAGGTACCCGTCGAAGCTGCCGCTGCCCGTTGTTTGCATGAGGATGTCGGCGGCCTCGGACATAAGCCTGGCAATGCTGGGGTGGTGCGGCTGCACGTACGCGGCCAGGAACTCGTAGGAGACGAGTCCCCGTCCGGCGATCCACAGCTGGGCGGGCAGGAGCGTCAGGTCCGCCTCTGCGCGGCCCAGCTCCATGGCGGTGGCATCGGCGCCGGCCGATTGCACGGTCACCAGCACCTTTCCCATCTGCCGGTCAGCCAGTTCATACATGGTGGCGGCCTGAACTGGGACGTTGAGGTCGTCGAGCGTGATGGTCTGGCCTGCGGCGAGGTCCACGTACTGCTGGAAGTCGCCGGAGATCCGGCCCGACTGCGCGGAGGCCTCGATTTGAACAACGGCACCACGGATTTCCGTGCCAACGTTGGTGATCTTGACTTGCCTGACGAAGCGGAAGCCGTTATGGGCCATCGCGTAGCTCAATGCATCTGCAGTGGTCACCTCGACCACAACGTGAGGAGCGGAGGCCGGTTCAGGAATCGAGGGCTCGCCCGGCTGGCTTTCCTCCGAGATGTCGAACTGCCCGACGGCTGCGGGGAGAGCCTGCTGGTCTTCTTCCGGTTGTTCCTGGTTCCGGGAAGACCGGTTCTGGTACTCGGTGAGAAGCGCAGTCAACTCGCTGTGGGTGCCGGTCAGGCCGATCACTTTGGCCAGCCGACCGGCGGTGTCCAGGGCACGGAACGTATCGGCGTCGTCGAAGCTCTCATTGTGGGCCCAGCGGTTCCGTGCCTGGCGCAGCTCAGAGGTGTGGCTGCGTGCCTCATGCGGGAGGTTGAAGGGGTAGCCAAGTGAGCCCATGGATTCAGTCATGATGCGCAGCTGCAGGCTGAGATCCGTGGGTGCGTAGGTTTGCGCAGTGCGTCCGGCGTTCTCGTCTTTGTGCTGGATGATTTTGGTCCAGGCCACGCCGGGGGCTACCTCAGAGAGCACTGCTGCGATGTAGGGCTCAAGGCCAACCGCCAAGGCGTCAAGGGCCCGGCCCACATACTCGCGGTTGGACAGACTCATCAGATTCCCCCATCTACGGCACCGGCATCAGTACCGTCATTCAATCAATGCAACCAATCATGGCATCCGGCGCTGACAATCCTGCATGTTTTGCTGGTTCTGCCCCGCTCAGGGGCCAGCAAGCTCGTAAGTTACGGCTCGAACCAATGTTTGAGGCCCTCGCGGCCCTTCGGAGGACTTCCGGTTCATCGTGCGATCCGGCCTTCAAGTTCTTCGTCTATCCTTCGATTACGTGCGGAGATGAAAGCGTTGCTGGCCGTAAATACTCGAGGTATTCGTCACGGTCCTTTGGAACGGCTGGTGTGCTGAAGTCGGCGAACGGGTGGAAGAAACGGATGGTCTTGCCGTCATCCTCCACGAGGTCTTCCAGTAAAAAGAATTTGACGTACCCGGCGAAATTCCCGAACAGTGCGAAAAAATCCGCGTACCGGAGCAGGACCCGGACGGCCTCGAGCATGATGTCCAGCAGTGCGTTCACCTCGGCGCATGCGAACGCGACGTCTGCCCCCCCGTCCCGCCTAATTCCCGCACCACACCGGGACATCCTCCTGGCTTGGGGTCCAGGACGTTGTCGGCCACGCCGCTGGACGTGGCCTTTTCCTTGCGGGCGTGGGTGGGCTCGCTGATGATCGTGGTCACGCCCATGCCTTTGAGGACGGCGGAGGTGATCAAGCCGCTCTTCATGGCCAACCATGCGGTGGCGCTTAGTGGAGCCAAGGCCGGTGATGTGGCTCCGGCGGGCGGGGCCGGGTATGTGGGAACGCGGCTCTTGAAAGCGTCCACCCGTCCTCAAGAGGGAGAAATCATGCTCTCAAAGTCTTTCGAACCCATGATCTGCAGATGACGTCCCGTGAGCCTCATCAACTCGCCGACGAGCACTGGGTGCGGCTTCCCCGAAGCCTTCCAGTCTGGCTTGTCGTCATCGGTTACGAAGACTATCCGTTCTGATCGTTCACCCACTGGCGGCAAGGCGGCGCGAAGCACACCGAGAAGAAAGTCAGCCCAAACAAAGAAATCGCCTAGATTCTGCGTCGCTTTCTTTGTGTCAGAGAAGCCGGGAGCAGTCTTGGCCGCGAAGCGTACCTGCGCCAGTGCCGCAAATGAGGACCGCGGAACATTGCAGACGATTGCTTGAGGAAGAACGTTCTCCCAGAATCCCACAGAGTCTCTCAGCAGCTCGGGACGACGCGAGTCATGCATCTCAACTGCCAGCAGCTCAATGCTCGCCTTGATCTGCTCGACCGCTTCTCGTTGACTATCCGAAACGCTAAGTCCAGAAACCTTTTTGGTGAGGTCTTCCACCGTCTTGTAGACACCATCGATGTCACGGACGATTGCCCCGTGGTTGTTCCAGTACTCCTGCGCGCTCTGCCCGGGGATTATCAAGGGGATGGACTTCTCGCCAATGAAAGTCAGCAGGTTATCCGTTGTTAAAGGAGCCCGGCGCAAGATCTTCAAAATATTCGTGTCAAGCCCAATCGCCGCCACTTCCGTCGGCAAATTATTCCTGGCGTGTAAGGCCATCGTGGGCAGCCAAGCGGAATCATCAGCAGCTTGATCGAGGCAGTTAAACACGAGGTTAACAGCGTCGGGAAACGCGACTCGCGAATCAGTGTTCATACCACAGCGAACCGGTAGCATCGGCAGCGATCTCGTTGAGTCGACGAACATCGTCTGCTCGCCAAGCGTCGGCGGAGCGAACCTCTGGCAGTTCTTGCTGAATCGCTGTTGGTAGCAGACGTTCGACAGCTCCGCTCAGGGTGTTAGTAGCTCGAGGTCGCCTGTCCGCGGTCGACAAAATTACGTTGCCCAGCGTGAGCCCGAGCTCCTTGAAGTCAGAGTCATCGAAACCAGGCCAGTTCTCCGCATTTCGTGGTCGAATCAAATGAAAGTATCCCTCCAACGATGGAAGTACCGATTTTTGGAGTAGTGCATTCCGCAGAACTGATAGAACCCCCTTGGATTGACGGGTCTGCACTTGCTGCTCAAAGTCCATGCGACTTGGCTTAAGCCACTTCAGGCCATCGAGAACCGCTTCCCATTCCCCGGTTTGAAAAATCGTCTTTGCAGCCTCGGCGAAGGTTCGTTCAATACTTCCGGTTCCAAATGGACCCGTTACGATTCGAGGAACAATTATCCGGATAAGCTCTTCCAGCCCCTCTCGTCGGTTTGCGGTTTGACAGACCGCCAAAAAGATCGGGCGGACCGTCGTCAGCGCTAGAGCGTCCAGTATTGCAAACGAGCGCAGAACCTCATCCTCCTGCTCCACGTCGGATGTAGGGTCAACCATCTGAAGGTAGATCTCCAGCATGTACTCTAGCTCCCGAAAAAGAAGGTTGACGCCCGCCTCGCTCGTGTACCGACTCGTTATCTCTTGGTATAGATCACGGGGTATGACATAACCGTGCCTCAGTGTCACAACGTGACGAATGAACTGAGTGAACTGCAGTGGCGCGCCGAGGTCAGAAAATGATTTCTCTAGTTTGGACCAACGCTCGTAGATACTCCTATCGTTGCCGTTGGAGTAAGAACCAATTACGTAGCTTTTGATGAGTTCTGCTGGGGTTAGGTCTTTCCCCCGAGTATTTACGACCTCATAGACCTTATAGGCGGCATTTCTGTCGGGGTGCTCAAATAGTGCAAAAGTAATGCCACTCGTGAGGAACTGCGCCCATCTACCCAGAAGTGAGGAGTCGCGACCACTCAGTTCAGCTTCCACTTCTTTGTCCAAGAACCGCTGCACTTTTTCAACGTTCGACTTTGGAGCAGTTTGCTCGTCAACCGCCTCTGATAGCAGCGCTTCAAATGAGGCCCGATCAGTGTCTGAAGTAAGGCGGATTCGAGGTGAACGTTGTTCGGTCTCATAGTCAAGCGCGAAGAGAAACACGTCCCGCATGCTGTCCGCTACCAAATGGCGCCCTCGTCGAGTGGCCGCCTTTCTAATGGCATTAGCGAGCAGGCTAAGCGTTATGAGCCGCTGCTGGCCATCCACGACTGTTTTCGCGCCGTTCTCATCAGTGAAGATTAGAAGTCCAAGAAAATAAGGAGGAGTGCTGTTGCCATCTCTCAGATCCTTCCAAAACTCTAAGGCTTCGTCGTCTGGCTTCCAGCTATAGTCTCGCTGGAAATCGGGCACGGTAAACCTGTTTGTTGAGAAGAGTTGACCCGCCTGAATAGTTGAGGCATCGACCTGTGTTGCCATGGCGTCCTTAAAGTTCGAATACTGGAGCCGAGTGTACCGGCAGTGGCAACGCAATGCGGACAACTGCAATCAGTCTTGGCCGGAACACTGTAAACTGCCCGAGCTTCAGGCCTTTGCATGGGTCGGGGACAAGCGCTTCCGCCCCTCTCGGTAGGCCTGCAGCGGACGGCTAAGGAGGAGTCAACTTGATGCATGGACACTTGGCCAGCATTTCGTTGGTGAATGGCCGACGCACGCCTTGCAGGGTGCCAGCGCGTTGCAAACGGAGGTTTCACCCTTCCCCCATACAATGCAATGGCAAGTACGTGCGTGATCGATTGAACGCTGCACGGTAGTTGGGGGCGCCCGGATCGGCCAAAGCGCGGTCGGCCTAAGACAGAGCACCCCCCTGCCCGCAGCAAGGGAAGTGGGAGAAGTGGCCAGCAACAACAACGCCAACCTGGTATGGAGCATCGCGAATATTCTGCGAGGAACCTACAAACCAGCCCAGTACGGCTCGGTGATCCTCCCCTTCACCATCCTCCGCCGCCTCGACTGCGTGCTCGAAGAGACCAAGGACGCCGTTTTGGCGGAGCAGGAGGCCAAGAAGGACCTGAACATCCCGCTGGACACCTTCCTGCAGAAGGCTTCGGGCCACAGCTTCTTCAACACCTCCAAGTTCAACTTCGCCAAGCTCTTGGATGACCCCACGAACATCAAGGCGAACATCCTAAATTACGTCCAGGGCTTCTCGGAGAACACCCGGGACATCTTCGAACGCTTCGAGTTCTACAAAACGCTCGAGAAGCTGGACAGCTCGGACCTGCTCTACCACGTCACCAAGGACTTCGCCGCGATCGACCTCCACCCGGAGACCATTAGCAACATCGAGATGGGCCTCATGTTCGAGGAGCTCATTCGGCGCTTCGCCGAAGCCTCCAATGAAACCGCCGGCGAGCACTTCACCCCGCGCGAGGTCATCCAGCTCATGGTCCAGCTCCTGCTGAACTACGACGACGAAGTCCTCACCAAGGAGGGCATCGTCCGGTCCATCTACGACCCCACGGCCGGAACGGGCGGCATGCTCACCGTCGCCCAGGAACACCTCCACGCCCTGAACCCGAGCGCCTCGCTCGTCGCGTACGGCCAGGAAATTAACGACGAATCCTACGCCATCTGCAAGTCCGACCTGCTGATAAAGGGCCAGGACATCTCCAAAATCTCAGTTGGCGACACCCTCGCAAACGATCAGAACATCGGCCAGCAGTTCGACTTCATGCTCTCCAACCCGCCCTTCGGCGTGGAATGGAAAAAGATACAGCCCCAAATCCAGAAGGAACACGAACTCCACGGCTTCGACGGCCGCTTCGGCCCCGGTCTCCCTCGGGTCAGCGACGGTTCCCTGCTGTTCCTACTGCACCTAGTCCGCAAGATGCGCCCTGCGCACGACGGCGGCTCCCGCATCGGCATCGTCCTAAACGGCTCCCCACTCTTCACCGGCGGCGCTGGTTCCGGCGAGTCCGAAATCCGGAAGTACCTGATCGAAAACGATTTCGTAGAGGCCATCATCGCGCTGCCCACGGACATGTTTTACAACACCGGCATCGCTACCTACATCTGGATCCTCTCCAACAGCAAGAAGCAGAAGCATCCGGAGCGCGTAGGCAAGATTCAGCTCATCAATGGTGTTGACTTCTACCAGAAGATGCGCAAAAGCCTCGGATCGAAGCGCAAGGAACTGGGCCCGAAGGACATCACGAGCATCGTTCAGCTCTATGGCTCCTTCGAGGACGACGGCGAGACCTCCAAGATCTTCAACAACCAAGACTTCGGCTACTACGCCATCACGGTCGAGCGTCCACTCAAGCTCAACTTCGCGTTCACTCCGGAGCGCATTGAGGCCGTGCTGACGCAGAAAACTATTGAAAAGCTGTCCGACGACGACCGGCAGCTTCTGGAGAAGGCCCTCCTCTCTGCAATGGTTGAGCCGGCCGAAATCTACAAGAACCGCGAAGCTTTCCTCCGCGTGTTGAAGCCGGCCGCCACTCAGGTGGGCCTGAAAATCACGGCACCGGTTCTGAAGGCCATTATCGCCGGCCTCTCTGAACGGGATGAGACTGCTGACACCTGCAAGGGGCCGAAGGGAACCCCCGAAACCGATACGGACCTGCGAGACACCGAAAACATACCCCTGGGCGAGGACATCCAGGACTACTTCGCGCGCGAAGTCCTCCCCCACGTCCCCGACGCCTGGATCGACCAATCCAAGACAAGGGTTGGCTACGAAATCCCCTTCACGCGGCACTTCTACACATACGTCGCGCCCAGGTCTTTGGAGGAGATCGACACCGACCTCAACAAGCTCATCTCCGAAATCACGGCGCTGCTGGCCGAGGTGGAAAGATGACCGGGCTCAAGCCTCACCCCGAATACAAGGCTTCGGGCGTCGATTGGCTGGGCGATGTTCCTGCGCACTGGGAGATGGTCAAGCTGAAGCACGGTTTTGACTTGCAGAAGAGACCCCCACTCAAAACTTCCGGGATTGTCACGGCCTTCCGGGATGGTCAAGTAACACTGCGGGCAAACCGAAGGATAGACGGCTACACGGAGGGCGACAAGCAGATCGGCTATCAGGCCATTCACCCCGGAGACCTTGTCATCCACGCAATGGACGCCTTTGCCGGGGCAATCGGGGTCTCGGACTCGCTTGGACAGTCGACTCCGGTATATTCGGTCTGCACTGCAAAGCCCGGGTTCAACGCCCACTTCTACGCTCTAGCGCTGCGGCACATCGCATTGACAGGGTACATAAGTTCGCTTGCGAAGGGTGTCCGCGAGAGGTCTACCGACTTTCGATGGGCGGACGCAAAAGAGCTGCCCGTGCCACGGCCTCCATTCGAGGAGCAGAACAATATCGTGTTGTTCCTTGCCCGCGAAACCGCCCAGATCGATGACCTGATCGGCAAGCAGGAGCGGCTTATCGAACTGCTCACCGAAAAGCGCCAGGCCGTCATCGCCCATGCCGTCACCAAAGGCCTCGACCCAACGGCCCCCACCAGGCCGTCCGGCATCCCATGGCTAGGCAACGTCCCGAGCCACTGGGAGGTCAAGGCCATGCGCTATATATGCAAGATAGGCACCGGCGCCCGAGACACGGTCAATGCCGAACCGGACGGACAGTTTCCGTTCTTCGTTCGATCACAGACCGTGGAACGAATCGGAACTTCCTCATTCAATTGCGAGGCGGTCCTGACAGCCGGAGACGGAGCCGGCGTTGGAAAAGTCTTTCACCACTTTGAAGGACAGTTTGACGCGCACCAGCGGGTGTACGTGATGCGTGATTTTGAGCAAGTCTCGGGCAAGTTTTTCTACTATTTTTTCTCAACTCTTTTTGCCAAGGTGGCGTTGGACGGCTCCGCAAAATCAACCGTCGATTCTTTGCGCAGACCAATACTTGCCGACTTTGAATTCACCATTCCCCCGTTTGCAGAGCAGGAAGACATTGTGGCGTACGTCGACCGCAAGGTCAGCGCTTATGCGCGCTTGGAGTCTACCGCGGCGGGGTGCATTGAACTTCTGAAGGAAAGGCGCACAGCCCTCATCTCAGCTGCCGTGACTGGCAAAATCAAAGTAGATGCGTAGGAGACTCTTGATGCCTGATACCACGTTGAGTCCCGCCGTCCGGCAAAAGTGCCTGTTGCTGTTGGCCTACGATCTGGTTAACGGAGAACCGGAACTTGTCGTCGATTCTGATCGATTCAAGAATCAGGCCTGGGACAGGTTCGGAGTCACCACCCGCGTCCAACGACAGGACTTGTTGGCCCTGTCGAGGCAGCGCCTGGTCCGAATCGCCGGCTCAGCTTTCGGCCGCCCTGACATTGCGATCACGCAGCGCGGCATCGAGGCGGCTCAGGAATTCCAGATAGATCAGCGTCGTGAGCCAAAGAGATTCCAGGCTGCCTGCAACGATTTGCTGGACTGGCTCTACGTGGAGCCCACTGCCAAAGCACAAGGTATCGAAATCGATGAGTTCTTGGCGGAGTCAGTTGGGCATCTCGGGCTCAAGTACTCCGCTCCAGAGGTCCATGATGCCTTGAACTGGCTCGTGGTCGAGGGATTTGTGGCTGAGGGCTCCAAGCCGTCTCTCAAAAGGTTGACGCGCCAGGGTTTCGATTCCATCGAATCCGGAATAAGTGTCAACGAATACTTCGCTGCCGTGCGTGCCGACCGCGCCACGTACCCAAGCTGACGCGGAGCTTGGAATTGAATTCACGCCCGCAAACAATCCAGATATTCCTCCCACAGGGAGATCCCTCCGGCATTCGCCAAGCCGAAATTACGACCCGTACGGTGCGAGTTTTTGAGGTCCCCCGGACCCAGGTGGGCGCTTTCCTGCAGACGCCTGAAGCAAATCAAGTGGGCTTGTATTTTTTGTTTGGCAGCCAGGATGAGAATACTCCTGAATGCTATGTTGGGCAGAGCGGTAATGTTGGCCGCCGGCTCGGTCAACACGTCGCGGCCAAGGACTTCTGGGAGCGCGCTTTTGTCGCCGTCTCTTTGACCAATTCCTGGACTGACACTCACGTGGGCTTCATGGAATGGAAAGCCATCCAGACTGCGGCGCTGAGCGGCCGCTACGCGCTGCTCAACGCCAACTCTGCTTCCAATCGCCATACTCCGCTCCCCCTCGAGACTGACTGTCACGAGTACTTGGAGACTATTTCCATTCTCCTCGCGACGCTGGGAAGGCCTGTGCTTCAGCCGCTCAAACGTGCCTCGGCCATCCCTGGCGTTAACCAGGAAGCCCAACAGCCGATGGATGTTCCGGCGACTTCGACAACATCCGGAGAGCGAACGTCGGAACTTCGCCTTCAGCTTCGGCAACGGGGTTGCGTCGCCGAAGGCGTCCTAAGTTCCGAAGGCCTCATAGTACTGGGTGGCAGTCAAGGCAACGCGGTTGGTCGACCCGGAATCCCGGCAGGAATCGAGCGCATCCGGGAAAGGCTTCTAAGTCAGGGAATCGCTTCCATAGTTGACGGCATTTTTGTCATGAACCGCGATCACCTCTTCAGCTCCCCGAGTTATGCCGCGGGCGCCCTCGTAGGCAGCGCCCAGAATGGACGGACCGCTTGGAGAGATGCTACGGGGAGAACGCTAAAGGAAATCGAGGAGCTGCAATTTGTCGAGACCAGAGAGGCCACGGACTGACCTATGGCACAGCACAATGAAGTGACGTTCGAAGATGAAATCTGCCTAGCCCTCGCGGCGCAGGGGTGGATTTATGAACCGCATCGAGCGGCAGGCGAGCTCTATGATGCCACTCGGGCCCTCGTCCCCGAGGATGTCCTCGCGTGGCTAGAGGACACGCAGCCGGAGCAACTGGCCAAGGTCTTGAAGCCTGCGGACTCCCCTGCCGAACACGAGATCGCTAAGCGGCTGCTTCTTGACCGGCTCTGCAAGGTCCTTGATAAGCCGGCCGCCAAGGAAGCGGGCATGCTCTCGGTCCTGCGCACCGGGTTCAAGGACGTCGCAGCGAAGTTCGAGATGTGCCAGTTCAAACCCGCCATGGGCCTCAACCCGGAGACCCTCGACCGCTACGGCAAGGTGCGCCTCCGGGTGATCCGGCAGGTCCACTACTCCACCGTTGACACCATGAAGAGCATCGACCTGGTGCTGTTCGTGAACGGCCTGCCGGTGGCGACCATCGAGCTCAAGACGGACTTCACGCAGAACATCAATGACGCCGTCGAGCAGTACCGCAAGGACCGGCTGCCCCGCAACGGCAAGAACAAAGACGAGCCGCTCCTGTCCTTCGGGCGCCGCGCACTGGTGCACTTCGCCGTCAGCAACGATGAGATCCAGATGACTACCGAGCTGAAGGGCAAGGACACCCATTTCCTGCCCTTTAACCTGGGCAATGACGGCCGCGCCGGAAACCCAGTCAACCCGAAGGGTTCGGCCACGAGCTACCTGTGGGAACAGGTGCTGCAGCGCGACTCCTGGCTGAACATTATCGGCAAGTTCCTGCACCTGCAGATTAGCGACAAAACCAACCCCGTCACCGGGGAACGTGAAGTCCGCAAATCCTTGCTTTTCCCGCGGTACCACCAGTGGGACGTCGTCAACAAGCTCATCGAGACTGCCCGCGCCGAAGGCCCGGGCCACCGCTACCTGGTACAGCACTCCGCCGGCTCCGGCAAGACTAACTCCATCGCCTGGACCGCTCACCAGCTCAGCTCTCTCCACGGAGCCGGCAACGAGAAGAACTTCGACTCCGTGATCGTCGTGACTGACCGGACCGTGCTGGACGCCCAGCTGCAGGACGCGATCTACCAGATCGAGCACAAGTCCGGCGTCGTGGTTCCCATCCGCGGCAACGCCGGCTCCAAGTCCGCCGAACTCACCGCCGCACTGGTGGCGCGGACGCCGATCATCATCGTCACCATCCAGACCTTCCCCTTCGCACTGAAGGCCATCGCCGAATCGCAGGCGCTCACGGGCCGGAACTTCGCCATCATCGCGGACGAGGCTCACTCCTCACAGACCGGCTCCACGGCGAACAAGCTGAAGAAGGTGCTCTCCGCAGAGGAACTGGCGGACGTCAACGACGGCGGCGAGTTCGACGTCGAGGCCTATCTGGCCGCCGAGATGGCCGAACGGGCCGATGCCAAAAACATCAGCTACTTCGCGTTCACCGCCACCCCCAAGGCCAAAACCCTAGAGTTGTTCGGCCGCAAGGGTCCGGACGGGCTGCCGCAGGCGTTCCACTTGTATTCCATGCAGCAGGCAATCGAGGAGCGGTTCATCCTGGACGTCCTGCAGAACTACACCAGCTACAAGGTGGCCTACCGGCTGACCCACGAGGGCCGGGACTACGACTCAGACGACTCCCAAGTGGAGAAGTCTGAGGCGCTGAAGTCCCTGATGAACTGGGTGAAACTGCACCCCTACAACATCAGCCAGAAGGTCCAGGTGATCGTGGAGCACTTCCGCGCCAACGTCGCCTGGCGCCTCGACGGCAAGGCAAAGGCCATGGTAGTCACTGGCTCCCGCAAGGAAGCGGTCCGCTACAAACTCGCTATCGACAAATACATCCACGACGCCGGCTACTCCAACCTGGGCACCATGGTCGCCTTCTCCGGCGAAGTGAACGACGACGAATCCGGCCCCGAGGCGTTCACCGAGCTCAACATGAACCCCGGACTCAAGGGGCGCACGCTCCCGGAAGCCTTCTCCACGGACGAGTACAAGATCATGCTGGTGGCCAACAAGTTCCAGACCGGCTTCGACCAGCCACTGCTCGTCGCCATGTACGTAGACAAAAAGCTCTCCGGGGTCTCCGCCGTGCAGACGCTGTCCCGGCTCAACCGCACCGCCGTGGGCAAGGACCAGACCTTTGTGCTGGACTTCGTCAACGATCCGGACGAAATCCTTGCTTCCTTCCAGCCGTACTTCCGTGAGGCCGCGCTGGACGGCGTCTCCGATCCTAATGTGGTGCACGATCTCCAAGCCAAGCTCGACGCCGCGCAGATCTACCTTGAGTCCGAGGTGGACGGACTGGTTAGGTCCTATGTACTGGAGGAAGGCAACAACGCACTCTCCGGCTGGGTTGCACCGGCGAAGTCGCGCTTCAACACCCGGTACAACACGGCAGTGGCTGAGGGAGACAAGACCGCCCAGGACGAGTTGGACCTATTCCGGAAGGATCTCGGTTCATTTGTGCGGGCCTACGACTTTCTCTCGCAAATCGTCGACTTCGCCGACACTGATCTCGAGAAACGCTCGATTTACTACAAGCATCTTTTGCCGGTCCTGCGCGTAAACGACGCGAAGGTGGCGCTTGACCTTTCCGGCGTGGTGCTCGCTAAATACGCCCTCAAGGACAAAGGGCAGGCCCAACTGCAGCTCTCAGGCGAGGATGCGCTACTCACGCCTCCGACCGACGTCGGCACCGGGCAGGCGAAGGACCCGGTTCTGGCGACGTGGGAGGAAATCATCCAGCAGGCCAACCTGCCATTCGAAGGCGAGGAACTGGACGCCGTGGCGCACTTTGTGGAAGGTGTGCGACGGGAGTTGGTGAAGAACGAGACGCTGCAAAAACAGGCAAAGAACAACACACGAAGCCATTTCAACTCCAGTCCTGAACTCCACGGGGCAGTGAGCACAGCAGTCATCAACTCGATGGAAAGCCACCGTAACTTGAGCATCCAAGCGTTGGGCGACAAGACCAAGATGCGGGCCTTGCTCAAAATGTTGAGCGAGCTGGTTTACGAGGACATGCGGTCATGACCACGGGATGGGAATGGGTTGAGATCGGCGCACAGTTCGCGACCATCGTGACTGCGTTGGCGGTGTTCCTTGCTCTGCTGCAGTTGACTCACGGTCGCACGGCAAAGCACCGCGACTTCGAAAACCTCTATGTACAGCGCTACTGGAATTTGATGGACCGGTTCGAAGGAAATCCCTGGACGGCGACGTCGGTCGATGACCTTGTTGAAAGCGACAGATCCAGGGTCTCGGCCTACCTCCAGCTGTGTGAGGATGAACTCGATCTGCGACGCAATGGCTTCATTTCAACGAAGACGTGGGGAATTTGGGTCGACGGCATGAAGAGTCAGTGCGCTCGCCCGGCTTACAAAGACGCCTTGAACGTGATGGAACCGGCCGAGCTCCCTGCGCTGCGCGACTTTCTCGACAACGGAAACGATGACCCCTTGAAGATGAACTGGTTCGTGAAGTGGTGGACGGGTATCGGCAACACTGGCCGAGAACCAGCCACAAGGCGATCAATTGCGGCCGAAGAAGAACGGGAAGCGGCCAGATCCTAATTCGTCGCCGGGTTGAGAACGCGCAGGTTTCGTGGCCTCACCTTCCCTATGTTGACACCCGCAATCGTGACCGGAAACGCCTGCCTATCGAAGAGCCGCGTTGCTTTCACTGGAGGGTCGGCATTGCCTCAACACCAAGGATTCGCTCAAAAATGTCGCAGCTTCTCCCGCACTAAGTCCCCGTGCCCTAATGTGCATAGTGGGGGGACAAGTCGTGGTCGCGAACGGCCCTCCAACGCCAACCGTTCGCCAACTAAGCAGAAGTGAGTCCACGCACCCTATGGCTTCCCTCATCTCCTGGCTCGATGCATCAACCGAGGAAAACTCGAAGATGCGCGAGCTCGTCAAGCTGTTCGGCACGCCGGAAACCACCGACGACCTCGGCATGGGCCAGCTCCGGGACGTGATCAGCAACAGCCTGTTTCCCGGCACTTCCGTCCTGCACCTCGGCGCGCGCTACATGCTGCTTGTCCCCTGGGCCTACCAAACCGCTCACCGCGGCACCAGAAACCCTGATGACGTTCGGAAGCGGTCCGAGGAATCAGAGCGGCAGTTGATCGGCCGGTTCAAGGAACTGGGCGTGGAGAGTTTCATCGGCCGCGATGCGGGCAAAAACGTGCAGCAGCTTCCCTCTGCGGCTTACTGGTCGGCGCTTCGCCGATACGGGATCGTGAACCCAGAAACAGATCGCGCCGCCGTCGCGCAACTCATATGCGCCGAGACCCCTTCCCCTGAGGAAGGCGAAAACGCCTACTACATCTGGGATCCAAGCCTGCCAAAACCTCCGGAAGGCTTTCCGCAGTCCGATGAGAACGGGCTGACGCTGTCCCACGATGAGGCCCGTTGGCTCCAGGAGCGGATCCTCACCACTTGCCAAGGCACCTTGCTGGCACACGTCGTTGGCTCCGCGACCAGTCCCGAACCAAAGTCGTGGGCACCTTGGGTTGACCCTGCGTGCCGCAGTGCGGAGGGCGAACCGGCGCAATGGCTCAAAGATGCTGAAGCATTCTCTTTCATTCACAACGGCGCCACCATCCTCTATCAGCACCTTATTGCGGAACTATCAGGCCAGACCTTCTCCAATGAGGCAAACCCCCTGGAGTCAACACAGAAACTACTCGGGGGATGGGAAGAACGCCGCGACAGCAAGCGCGGACTCCTCGCCAACTGGGACATCGAGGATTACCTCGGCCGTGCCAAAACCCTGAACAAGGGCATTAACAGCAACACTGCGGACTTCGCTCGGGCCATGCTCGCCGCCGCCGTCAGCGCAGAAAAGCTGATCGACAACGCAGACTTCCGCGCCGCGGTCGAAACCCGGGAGAAGCTGATGAAGAAGTCCAACTCACGCTTCCGCAACGAACGCCGGCTCCGCGCATGGCAACCCTCAACCCAAGTTGCGTCGCTGACCTTCCGCTGGACCCAAGTCCGCCGCAACGTACTGGATATTCATGCCGGGCTGGCCCGGGAAGGACAGGCCAATGCTTAATCCAGCAAACAGGCAGGCACTCACCCAACAACTGCGCCCGCCAGCCGGATTCCGGCTCGTCCATGCCGTGGGCACCACCTTCACGCTGGACATGACCAGCGCGCTGTCGGTACCGCTAAGCTTCGTCGCCGGTTCCGGAGAAGAATTCACCAACCCGGTGGCGGTTCTCAGTGCCCTGCGTAAAGTCTCCGACCGCGTAGACATCTTCTGCCAGGCCGGTCACATCAAGGCGCCTTCGGACGCCTCCGACCTGCTCGCACTGCTGGAACCCATGGTCCACCAGGTCAGCGTCAAGCGCGGATTGTTCCACCCCAAAGTCTGGCTCCTTGAATTCGAGAACGACGACGAGCGCCGCTACCGCTTCCTGTGCAGCAGCCGCAACCTCACCACCGACGCCAGCTGGGACCTCCTCGTCCGGCTGGACGGTCAGCCAGTACGGGACAGCGAGGACGCGGGTCCCGACAGCGGGCCCCTGGCACGCTTCATCGCCGGGCTTCCCAGCCTCTGCACGGTAAAGCCCGACGCCGACCGGCTGGCCAGGGTGCGCGGCCTCGCCTCCCGCCTGGCGAATGTCCGCTGGGACCTGCCCGAGGACATCCAGCGTCTGGCGTTCCGTCCAATGGGCATGGGAGAAGACTTCGAACAGGGCTCGATTGTGGCCCACCTCCGAGACCCAGAGAACTTCATTGCGCTGAACAACAAAACGGGGAACGCAGCCTTCCTGGGACGCGACAAGCTGGTCATCTCGCCATTTTTGGACGACCGGCTGATCGGCCGGCTGCAGGACCGCTGGACAGAGAACCTCTACGTCTACTCGCGAGGCGACCAGCTGGACCTGCTCAACGAGAAGACCGTGGCGGACACCCGGACGTCCTTTCACGCGTTTGACGAGCTCGGCATCCCGGAGTCGGCGGACTCTGGCTTGAGCGAGATGGCCGAGTCCGGGAGTCAGAAGCTTGCCGATGATCTGACCGGCCTGCACGCCAAGGCGTACTTCTGCGACTACGACCACTTCACCTATGCACTCTTGGGTTCCGCTAACGCCACTGAGGCGGGTTTCACCAAGAACGTTGAATTCCTGCTGGAGATGCGCGGAGCCAAGAAGCGCCTGGGCGTGCAGCGAATCAGGGAAAGCATGAAGGACGTTCCCTTCGCGGTTTATGACGGCACGGGCGGCCAAACCCGTTCGGAGGAAGACAAGGCAGCCTTCTGGCTGGAGAACGCCCTGCGGGAGGCCGCAGCGCACCGGTTCCTCCTCGACGCCGTCCCCGACGACGGACCCAAGAACGCCTTCACAGTGACCGTCTCACATGACTGGTCACCGAAGCCTGAGTTCACCGCGACGCTGAGGCTCCTCTCCCTCCCCCACCCGAGCGCCGTCGTCGAACCTTCCTCTGGGCCGCACGGCCATTCCTTCCACGACATACCGCTCGCAGACGTGACCCCTTACCTGGTGCTCACGCTCGAGGACCAGGAAGCTCGACTGTCCAAGAGCACAGTGATCCAGGGCAGCCTGCGGACCGACCCGGCGGGGCGGCTGGACGAGATCGTTGCGCGCCAGCTGGACGATCCGCAGAAGCTCCGCCAGTTCCTGCTGCTGTTCCTCACGCCCGAGGATGCTCTGCCTGGGTCGGGAACCGGCGCCGGATGGTTCGCGAGTTCCGGATTCGGGGACGGATCTATCGCCGGCCTTTTCGAGGCGATGGTGGGAGCTATGGCGGGCCCGGACGCTTTGTCCGTGTTTCCGGACCTGAAGGTCGTCATGGACCGGCTGCTCGCCCTTCGCGGCGATGATCCGGAGATTCAACAGCTGCACGCACTGTGGACGGCGGCCACGGACGCACTAGACATCGGGGAACTTCATGGGGTTTGACGCAGCGCCTGCACTGGACGGCCTCCGCGGCTTCCAGCGCCGGACAGTGGAACACGTCTTCAAGCGCCTGTACCTGGACGACCAGCCGGCGGACCGCTTCCTTGTGGCCGACGAGACCGGCCTGGGCAAGAGCATGGTGGCCCGCGGCGTCATCGCGAAGGCCATTGAGCGGCTCGACCAGCGGGACTCCGGTGTGGACCGAATCGACGTCGTCTACGTTTGTTCCAACGCAGACCTGGCTAAGCAGAATCTCAGCCGGCTGAACGTCACGGGCCAGAAGGACATCATCGAGTCTGGACGGCTTACACTGCTGCCCACCGAGTTAGCCAAGCTCAATGCCCCGGCGGCGCCCGGGACCCGCAAGCGCGTCAACTTCATTTCGCTGACACCGGGTACTTCGTTCAACGTGGGAGGCGCCACGGGGCAGGCACGGGAACGTGCCGTGCTCTTCCGCATCCTGGCGCAACTCGGAGTCATTAGCGAGGAGCAGCATTCCGACACCGTTGAGCTTCTTCGCGCTGGCTCCTCCACCGAGCGATTCGCTCGCCGCGTGCAATACATGCACGAGCAATTCCCGGGTGGCTTTTCCGTAGCGGTAAGGAACCGTTTCCGGACTATTGCCCACCAGAGCGGCAATCTACCCGCGTTCCGCAAAGCCCTCCGTGATGCTTCGCGCGAAGGAGCTAATGCTGTTCGGCCCCGCATGAGCGCCATTATCGGTGGCCTACGGGGAGACCTCGCCCAGGCAGGCCTGGATTGCCTGGAACCGGACCTGATCATTCTCGATGAGTTCCAGCGCTTCCGCGATTTGCTCTACTCCCCCGGCAACGCGCTGGACGAGGGGGATGCCGCCGCAGAGCTCGCCCGGCAATTCCTCAATTACAAGGGGGCCAAGCTCATCCTGCTCTCGGCTACGCCTTATAAGGCGCACACGGCTGCGAACGACGCCGACGGCGACGATCACGCCGCGGACTTCCGGCAGCTGCTGCGGTTCCTGAGCAGCGAGCGTTCCGGGTATATGGAAAGCCTCGAGGCGGATCTGGACGACCGGCGGACGCAGCTGCTCAAGCAGGTACCGGACGATGCGCTGACCGAACGGATCGAAGCCCGGCTGAAGATGTTTATGGCCCGAACGGAGCGCCCGCAGCTGGGCAAGGACGACATGCTGTCCGTGATCGAGATGGCGCCTACCGATGTCCGGGCTACTGACCTTGCGAGCTACAAGTCTCTCTCCGGATTGTTCCGCGCCACCCGCACGGGCAATCCCATGGAGTATTGGAAGTCCGTGCCGATGTTCGCCCACTTCCTCACGGACTACAAGGTGGGCAGGATGCTGGACGGGCGGATCCAATGCGACCGCGAAGCCGTTGACCCGGTGCTGCCGGCGCTGACCACGATCGACGCGGATGCCTACCGCCGCTTTGGCGCGGTGGAAACCGACAACGCGAAGTTCAGGGCCGTGCGGGACCACACCGTTGGGCAAGGCTGGTGGAAGCTGCTGTGGATGCCGCCGTCGTTCCCCTACGTTGAGCCTTCCGGGGCTTTCGCCGGAGTTGGAGCTGCCGTCACCAAGCAGCTGGTCTTCTCCGCGTGGAACGCCGCTCCGACGGCGATCACCACGATGCTCTCCTACGAGGCTGAACGGCAAATTCTTGAGGGGTCTCCGCTGCATGGAGAGAACACCGCTGATGCCCGCAAGCGTTTCCGTGGTCGTCTGCGGTTCCGTGTCCGCGAAGGCGAACCGCAGGCTATGTCCACCTTGGCGTTGTTCATTCCCCATGCTGCCCTTGCCTTGGTTGGTGATCCATTAGAGAGCGCGTCCATGAGTGGCTTTGCGGTGCCCGCCGACGTTGTACGGGATGCTGCGGCCACCGCCGGCGACACCATAGTGGGCGGCACGGCCGTCGACCCTGCAAGCCGCCTCGGCGCATGGGCTTCCTATTTCGCAGTTCCGGGCGCTCTGCCGGACGAGTGGAAGAATGATGCCAAGCTGGCGATGCGGGAGCTCAGGCAGCTGGACGAATTCACCCAGCAGCAAGGTAAGGCCAGCGAGGGCGGGGAAGCCGACCACGAAGGCGGTTCCGAGGCCGGGCTCTACCTTGCCCACGTTGACCGGATGCTAGAGGCGGCTGCCGGTGAGCCAGCTTGGGAGGGCGGGATTGAAGACCTGGCCGTCAATTCTCCGGCTAACTGTGTTTATAGGGCCCTGCGGCGCATTGTTCCTGATGACTTCGACGGTGCCGAGCTGTGGAAGGCGGCCGTTTTCGCTGCGACAGGTCTCCGCACGCTGTTCAACCGCCTTGATGTAACCGAGCTGCTGGACAAGCTCCATGCTGAGGGGGACTACTGGCAGAAGGTCCTGCGCTACTGCGAAGCAGGTAACCTCCAAGCCGTGCTGGACGAGTACGTCTTCCAGCTCCGCAGCCAGCAGGGCCCGGAGACTATCGACCAGGATCAGCTGTGGGCGCTGGCAGGCGACATCAGGCGGGCACTGTCCCTGAAGCCGGCGCAGATGCTCGCCAAGTACCCGGACGGCTCTGAGGAGGATCTCCGGATGGGTGTTCGCTTCGCCGTGAGGTACAGCAACGCCAAGACGGACGACGGCGACAGCAACCGTATGCCCGACGTTCGGCGAGCGTTCAACAGCCCGTTCTGGCCGTTCGTCTTAGCCTCCACGTCAGTGGGGCAAGAGGGCATCGATTTCCATTGGTGGGCGCATTCGGTGATCCATTGGAACGTGCCTGGCAATCCGGTTGACTTCGAGCAGCGGGAGGGCCGGGTGCACCGATACTTGGGGCATGCGGTGCGGAAGAACGTTGCTGCTGCCCATGGTGCCGCGGTAATGAAGCCTGGGGTGACGGACCCATGGGGAACATTATTCGGAGTCGCAGCGGCCGACATCGCTGCTCAACCTGAGACAGCCAGCACTGAGTTTGCTCCTCATTGGATTCATCCTGGAGCTCACAAAATTGAGCGCCGGTTGCTGGATCACCCGCTGAGCCGGGATGTGCCGCGGACCAAGCACATGCTCGATGGGCTGGCGAAGTATCGGCTGACTCTTGGACAGGCTCGGCAGGACGATCTGCTGGGGCTCATCAAGGACGGGGCCGAGTTGAAACCACTGAACTTGCGGCCGTAGAACGTCACAAAGCTGCCGGTGACCAGGCGGAAGAACTGATGAAAGTGTCATGCCGCCTACTTGACTCGACAAGCATTTAGAATTCAGCTAACGAATTGTCAGACCCCTGATTCAAAGTTGTCTCAGGAAGTCTCTGCTACAACTGGGGGAAGTTATCAATCAGGATATGTGCGGATACCATCCGCAAATTTCGGACCTTGTCCAGCTCGGCTCTTCTTGGGGCCGGGTACTCCAGGTGGGCCCGTCACAGGATCTTGAAGTCGACGCGGAAACCCGCGTACTGGCTCGGCCGGACGAGGATCCGCAGCTTCCGCCGGGTATATATTGGGCAAGGGTTGACGGCGTCACCGATGCTCTTGTGCTTCACGGAAGCGACGATTTGAGCACGCTGCCAATGCCCGCCAAACAGACATCATTGGACGAGGCAGCCGAGGATGACCTCGGGCCCGCAGGACTCAACTGGTTGGATCACTGGTGGCCGGAGGGCCTGAACGTCCCAGCCCCGTCCTTCTCACTCAGAGACCTGGCCGTAGCCCGCTCGACGGGGCGGGATGCCACGATCATGAAGCGCAGACTGGACCGCACCGTGTGGACCTACTACGTGCGGACTGACGGCAAACATCAATGGGTGTCCGAGAGCGACCTCGAGCCTATTCCTGACCTCGTTGGTGAAGCAGAGTGGGTATCCGCCGAGCCGTCGCCGGCCGCTAGCTTTTCCGCGATGCTTACGCGGGCAAAACTGAACCGTGGCGTAACAGACGCTTTGTTCTCCTACGGAGTTTCCAAGACCAACATTTTGCCGTACCAGTTCAAGCCCGTTCTCAAATACCTCGATTCCGCTACCGAGCGTATGCTGATCGCCGACGAAGTGGGCCTCGGCAAGACAATTGAAGCCGGACTACTGTGGACCGAAATGGCGGCCAGAGGCCAGGCCGACCGTGTCATGATCGTGTGCCCCTCAGCTCTTGTTGAAAAGTGGCGGGGCGAAATGCAAAATCGCTTCGGCTTTGAGTTGCAGCGATGTACCTCTGCGGACCTCTCCAACATCGTAGAACGTCTTCGAAACGGAACGCTTCCCAGCCGTTTCGCCTACGTTGTCTCGCTGCAAACGTTCCGGAGCTTCAAAGACCTGGACGAGCTGGACGGCCTGAACTTTGGTCTGGACCTCTGCATCGTCGATGAAGCCCACCAGATGCGCAATTCAATAACCTCAAGCCACAAACTTGGACTGCTACTGCGAGATTTTTCGGCGTCGATGATCCTGCTTAGTGCCACTCCACTCAACCTTGGCAACTCCGATCTGCTGTCACTGATGCAGCTGCTCATGCCCGGAGAGGTGGAGACAGTTCAAGATCTTGAGGCCAGGCTTGACCACCATGAACCGCTTCAGCTGCTCCGCCGCAGCGCAACAGATCCATCAGTTACTAACGCGCAGCGTCGTTTATGGCTAGGACGCATTGCCAGATCCAGCATGGGCGCGGCGTTGCGGCAACGCGCGGCGTTCAGCAAACTCGAGGAACTTCTCGACGGCGAAGGTTTCGCCCCTGAAAAGGTTCCGGCTCTGCGCGAAGCCTGCTCTCAGCTCCATGGGCTCTCCGCAGTCATTACTCGAACAAAGAAGTCTGAGGTTAGAGAGTCGACGACGGTTCGTCATGCCACAAATGCACCGGTCGTATGGACAGAAGCAGAGCGCGACTTCTATAAGGCCTACTACGAGTGGCTACGTCAAGTTTCCATACAACTTCAGCTCCCGACCGGATTCGCTCTTCAGATGCCTCTCAGGCTCGCGGGAAGTTGCCTGCCGGAAGCCGCGCGAAGCGTTCTTCGCCGCGGGCTCGATGAGTCTGACGGTGACGGTAGTGGCAGCGTACCCAGGAAGACTTCAATTCTCCAGCAAGAGACTCCTCCTCTTGAGGTTATCGAGCTAGCACGCAAGCTGGGGTCTAGTGACTCAAAGTTTGACGCACTCATTGACGCCCTGAACTCCGCCGAGATGAAAGGCCGGCAGGCCCTCCTCTTCACCTTCTCAAGGGATACCCTTGCGTACCTCCGGAGGAGGCTATCCCCACTCCTGAAGGTTGCGGAGCTTCACGGCGGTGTGTCTGTCGAAGATCGAGAGACGATAATGCGTCAATTCCGTGCCGGAAAATTCGACCTTGTGATCGCCACCCGCGTAGCAAGCGAGGGTCTGGACTTCGAGTTTTGTTCGCTCGTTATTAACTACGATCTCCCATGGAATCCCATGGAAGTCGAGCAGCGCATCGGCCGCATCGACCGACTTGGGCAAACCGCGGAAAAAGTCCTCATTCTCAACTTCTCCACGCCTGAAACCATCGAAACGAGGATTCTCGAGCGCCTGTATGAACGGCTCGGAGTTTTCGAGCACTCAATTGGAGAGCTGGAGCCCATCTTGGCTGAAAGCTTCGATCAAATCCAAGACATCGTTCTCGACTTCAAATTGAGTACGAGCGAGCAACAGGCAAAACTCAACAAAGCCTTAGCCGCCGTGGAGCAGAACCAGTCTGACTCGCGTGAGCTGGACTCTGCCGCATCGAAGCTTCAAGCCGAAGACCAATTCGGCATAGAAGCGGTAGAAAAGCGTGTGGCTCGCGGTCGCTACCTTGGCCAGAACGAGCTGGCGACTTTGGTCGCCGATTGGGCTCGGATTAGAGGGGGAAAGGCGGACATCACTCGCGATGCCGAAGAACTGCGAGTTTCCCTGAACGACGACATGCTTCATCGCATGGTCGAGTGGCGCCGCGACAATGGCCAGACTTCGTCTGAGATCACTCGTGTGGAAAGTGCAGCGCGAGCGAAGCGGCCCGTCGTTCTGTCCCTCAACCCGGAGACGGCGCGACTCGAGGGTGGATCTTTGCTTAACGGCCACCACCCACTGGTTCAGATGGCCGCCCACGATTATCAGGACCACCACGTTTCACGTTTTTCCATTCTCCAGGCTGACGCCACGGTCGATTGCCGGCCTGGCACCTATCTGGTGGCATTTGCCGCAGCGGAATGGCGCGGGCTTCGCCCAACGAGCGAGCTCTGGACGGCCTCGATAAATCTCGACACCGGTGAGCACATGGACGATTCAGTGGGCGGACTGTTGTTCTCTGCCTTGGCTCAAGGCAGTCTTCGTGAAGGTGCAACGGTTTTGCACTCGCGCGCGAGTGAGGCCGCAATCGAGGCGATGGAACTTCTACGAGATAGACGCTATGAGAGCGAGGCCGTTCGGAAGAAGGAGAACGAAGCTCTCGTCTTAGAGCGGGAAATGCGAGCGAAGCAGGTTTACGAAAACCACCGGAAATCGGTCCTGAACCGTATGTACCTGGCCCCGAGCATGAGGAAGGCTTTCCAGGGCCAGCTCACTCGAGGGGAAAACCGTTTCAACGATGACATGGCGCGAATCAGCACCAGCCGGCAGACGAGCCTTCCCCTGCAGGAACTCGCCATTGCCCAATTTGAGGTGATCTGATTTTGGACAAGAAGTCACAAGTTCTCGCTTACGAGAACGCAGTCAACACCCGGTACATGAAAAGTGCCGAGTCCAAGCTGGAATACCGCGTGGCGGGGAGCTCCAAGGCTAAGCGTGAGGTCGCACCATTGTCGGGACGTGTGTCCGTTGAGGGCGCGGTTAAGGGCACCGTTGAGGACTACTACATTGGCCCGCGCCACATGGAAACAGACGGCCTATTCGTCATCAGCTGGGCGGCACCCGCCGCTGAGATGTTCTTCGGAAAAAGCAAACGCTGGAACAACCAAAAAATTAGGGCTCGGCGTCGTTTTTCCAAGCGTGTGGTGCGTCTGACTGACTATGCGGACGACTGGGTAGTTCGCCCAGACGGTGACCCGTTCGCAGTCGCGCAGAACCGCCCGAAGCCACCGGCACCAACTGCACCTGCCGGCGGCAATTCGTGGCTGTCGAAAGCACGCACTGACAAGAGTCGCAATCCCAAGGCTGGTCCGACGCCTGTGATACCTGATCTGCCTACTTGGGCGCCTTCTGTGGGCGGCGATCTTTTCTCGGATCTCAGCGCTGCCTCAGAGTTAATCCCCTCAACGACTGAGGATCTGCTCCGAGCGACGCTGGCCGCACCGCGAACGGGTGGCCTTGAAGCGGTCCTCTCTACACTTCAGCCCGAGCAGTACAGTCTGGTCACGGCAGATCCAGTGGGCTCGCTGGTGGTGCAGGGGCATGCAGGTACTGGAAAGACGATCATCGCAACGCACAGAGCAGCCTGGCTGCTCGATGCTGAGCGGGGTAGCGCCTTGAAGGACGTGCTGCTGGTGGGCCCTACAGAGGCATGGGAAGAACACATATCGCTTGCAGTAGCTGACCTCCACTACGGCGAGGGAACCGTCAATATCTCTTCCATTCAGCGGGTATTAGCGGGTCTGTTGGGAATAGACCTCACCGGGCGCGACGACTCACGGTCTACGGACCCAATCTCACCGCCGAAAGGTGCTGAACTCACGATTGCAGATCTCGTGACTGCCTATAAGTCCGACCGGCGAGGCGGCAGCGTTCGCGCGGCATACGAGGCGATCCTGACACTGGAAACCCACAAGGCCCCTGCCAGATCGAGGGACTTTTACATGTGGAGGGGCACGCTCCCCCGCACTTATGACACTGCCCGTTCCAAGCCCGCTCTTTGGCCGCTCCTCGCATATCTAAAAGTCCTGATCGATCCACCGCAGCGACACTCCCACGTCATTGTGGACGAGGCTCAGGACCTTTCGATGCTGGAATGGCAGACGCTGATGCACCTGAACGCAGGCACGTGGAGCCTTGTCGGCGACATGAACCAGAGGCATTCTCCCCGAACATTCAAGAAGTGGAAGGACCTATACAAAGACCTTCCGAGTACTCGCTGGTCCGAGCATGTAATCAATAACGGCTTCCGGACAACCCAGTCGATTTCTGATTTTGCTGCTTCGCTGTTGCCAATCACTCAGCGGAGGCGTGGTGCTTCGCCTCTCGGCGAGGGCAAGCCGCCGCTGGTAATCAGCGTGGCCGAGCGGCGGCGGACAATGGAATCATTGACAGTCGATGAATGCATCCGCCTGTCAGCAGCCCATCCGGAAGGAACTGTAGCTGTCATCACGCCCAACCTCGATGGGGTGGCTGCAGCGGCCCGGCTGGCAGGCTGGAAAGCTGACGGACGGCATGCCTACGTGACGGGTGAACGTCAGCGTTTCCAGCTTCTCGTGCCAGAGGAGGCTCGCGGGCTCGAATTCGACGCGGTCGTCGTAATGGAGCCCGCGGCCTTCCGTGCTAGCTCCGGGACTAACGGCCGGCTCTATACGTCGCTCACGCGGGCCAACTTGGAGCTCGTCGTTGTGCACGACAAGCCCCTCCCGGCGGCTCTCGCCCGTGCGGCCAAGAAGCTGCAGGCCCTCAGCTAATTTCTCGGCACCGCCCAGACGTCATTCCCGGTGGGGGGACGGCCCATCTGCTGTAGAAACGAGAGAAACGTCAGACTGCTCCCTTTGGCGCGGCTTCGTAAGAAAGTGCATCCAGCCTGCAGGATTTTTCGAGGTCGCCTTGCAGCCGGTAGAGGCCTGTCCCTTTTGGAGATCCGAATCCGAAAAGTCGGTAGAGGTGGTAATGCTCGGGGGAGGCCCTGGAGACGCGGACCTCGCCTCGGGTGACGAAAAAAGGAACATCGATCGCATACTTGGTGGTCTTGACCTCAATCCATTTTTCTCTGCCCGCGGGGTCAAAGGAAAGGACGTCATATCCGAGCCCGTCCCCCTTCGTCTGAGCTACGTGTTCAACTCGGTCAGCCAACTTCGTCCGGCCGATACTGTGGAGAAAAGACTGCTCGCGCCTCGCCACGGCCAGCTCGCCCGCCAAGCCAAGCGAACGATTGGCCGCTTCCAATGCAAGGTAATCGCGCTTAAAGGGTCGCGCCATTTTCTGGCCATGGAGGAGATCCGTGATTATCTCGGGCGGTCGATTGGCCTCTCGCACGATGTCAACGGGTCCAAGCGGCGCATCGTCGAAGAGGGCAGTTTCGAGAATGGCATCGAGGGACTTGCGTCGGGTCAATTCCCCAAGGACGGATTCCACCAGGCTTCGCTGATAGTTGGGCAGCGGGGCCAGCCCGCGCAAGTGCGGGTAACCCAGAGCAACGAGTACGGCACTGATATTGCTCATTTTGCGTTCTATCGAATTCACATTCCGCGAAGTGAAGCGCGCTGACATTTCTCGATATATAACGGCTTTCACAAAAGTCTGGCCCTGGACATCCATCACGAGCATGTCGAAATACTTACTGACGGTGGCAATAACTTCTTCCTCAGTCCACGGTTTTCCCGTCTCCCCCATAACCATGGGGTCAGGATATAGCACCCGCCCTCTTCAAACAGGGCCCTCATGGTAATCAACGACGGCCTGGACAATGCGGACCGAACCTCTGTCAAGAAACCGGCGCAACCTGCCAGTACCTGGTGGAGCCGGAGCTAGGGCACGCCTTACAGCTTCGGACCCTACTTCGCTTTCATAGAGTCTCCTGGTGCCGCGCAGTGTCGTTCCATAAACTGGGGTGGTCGCGCATCCCCCAGCCGCGAATCAACTGGGGCCGATATTCCACTCGAACATGCCGCAGTCGTTCCGCATCATTGCGCCACCGCCGCTGCGGTCGCATACACGTCTGCCGGCATTGGCCGGTGCAGTTTCCACGTGATCGCGATCGGCTTCTCCCCCGAATGCTGGACGTAGTCGACCTGGCCTAGGCACGTGTACGGAACTGTCAGTCCGGTCTCGTCGTCCGCCGTGTCCCTCGTGAAGATCAAAACCTTCGAACCGTGCGAGAGCCGATCCAGGTATCGGCGTCCCGTCGGGCTCTTAGGTGACGTCGCGTTCTGCGATTCCCAATGAAACAGCTCGGGACTGATGGCATAGTCCTTGTACATCGTCGTAGCCGAGTGCTTTTTGTCGTCCTTGTTTAGCGTGACAAAGAAGGCGTCTGTGAAAGTCGCCGGACACCAGGCAACGCCCTCGCGGTGCTGAACGTTCTTCCCCTGCTCCAGCGAACCGTATTGCAGCGCCGCCAGGACCTCCTCCCGCCGGTAGGTGGCATGCGAGAGCAACGGGATGTGCTGCAGTCCTGCACCGAGGCCCTTGGCTGCATGTTTGGACGCGGCAACGCCGAGCTTTACGATCTGCTGAATTTCGCGGCACACAAACTGGTAGCCGCGCAGATGGTCCAGTCCGCCGTCGTACGTTGTAAACCCGCCCCCGTCGTCCCACAGCGTGTAGAAAAGCATGCGTGCGAATGCCTGCTCGCGCATGCCAAGCTCCGCGTAGCGGGGCGCGTCTGGAGCAACCAGCATGGAATAGGCAGCGGCACGTTCCGGATCGTCCACGTGAATCAGCGCGGCCATGCGGCCCAGCAGCTTCTTTTCCTCCGCGCCCGACAGCTCCTCGATCTTCCCGCGGAGCACGGTCTCCAGGGGCGAGTACCCCTCGATCAACCCTGCCTGGCGGAGGTAGCCGGTCCACGAGTCCCTGGTGGAACGGTAGATCGTCTTCACGTCGTTCCCCGACCGCTCCAGATAGGCCTCCAGCTCGGTCTCGGCGTACGAGGCAACATCCCGGACCAGCTGTGCCCGGTTGAACCGGAGCTGTGCCTTAAAGTTGTCCAGCACCACCTTCTGTGCCACCCGGTCCAGCACGATCTGGGAGCCGGACGGCAGGTATGGGAACTCATCCTCGACAGCCTTCTCCAGCTCCTTGCGCCCGTAGCCGGTCAGTGCCCGGTAGCGCAGATCAAAGCGGAACTCACGGTGCTGCTGGCCGATGAAGTCCAGGACCGTCAGCACCGCTTTGCCCTCGGCACGGCGCAGCCCGCGTCCCAGCTGCTGGAGGAAGATCGTGGCACTCTGCGTGGGCCGGAGCAGCAGGATGGTGTCCACCTGCGGAAGGTCCAGGCCCTCATTGAATAGGTCGACGGCGAAGATGCAGTTGATCTCCCGCCGGCGGAGGCGCTCTAGCGCCGCTGCGCGCTCGGCATCGTCTGTGCTGCCATCGACGGCTACGGAAGCGATGCCCGCCCGGTTGAACACTTCGGCCATGTAGTGGGCGTGCTGGACCGAGACGCAAAAGCCGATGGCCCGCATCTGGTCCGTGCTGGTGACCTTGTCGCGGAGTTCGCGGATTACCTTGGCGGCGCGGGCGTCGTTGCCGGTGTAGAGGGCGCTCAGCTGGGCGGTGTCGTAGTTACCGCGCTTCCATTCCAATTGGGTGAGGTCGACGTCATCGGAGACGCCGAAGTAGTGGAACGGCACCAGCAGGTCGGCATCGAGTGCGTCCCAGAGCCTGAGCTCGCTGGCGGTGCGGCCGTCGAAGAACTGCTTGGCGACATCGACGCCGTCGCCGCGCTCCGGTGTCGCTGTTAACCCAAGGAGCTGCTGCGGTTGGAGGTGATCCAGCAGGCGACGGTAAGTGGGCGCCATGGCATGATGGAACTCATCGATGACGACGACATCAAAAAAGCCCGGTTCCAGTTGCTCGATGCCGAGGGAAGACAGCGACTGGACGGACGCGAAGATATGCTTCCACTCCTGCGGCTTGTGCTCGCCCACGTACAGCTCACCGAAGGCGCCATCCTGCATGACATCGCGGTAAGTGCGCATCGCCTGCTTCAGGATTTCCTGCCGGTGGGCGACGAAGAGCAGCTTCAGCTCGCGGCCGGCTGCTTCGGACAGGCGTTTGTAGTCCAGGGCCGCAACGACTGTTTTGCCGGTGCCGGTAGCCGCGACCAGGAGGTTGTGGTTGAAACCCTTGATGCGCTCCGCTTCCAGGTCCTCCAGCATCTCCTCCTGGTGGAGGAACGGCTGAACCTCAAGCCCCGTGATGCCGTCCGGGGCCGCGGTGCGGCGTCCGCCGTTGCGTTCCAGTGCGGCGTCCAGCTTCTCGCCATCGCGCTCCGGGTCGTAGCTTTGAAAGGCGCGCTGCTCCCAGTAGCTGTCGAAAGTGACCTCGAATTTCTGCAGGAGCGCCGGCGTGGCTACCGAGCTGAGCCGGACGTTCCACTCCAGCCCATCCAGCAGTGCAGCTTGGCTCAGGTTGGAGCTGCCGACGTATGCGGTGTCGAAACCGCTGTTACGGCGGAACAGCCAGGCTTTGGCATGCAGTCGGGTTGCCTGCGTTTCGTAATTGATCTTCACCTCGGCGCCATGGCGGGTGACGAGCTCGTCGATGGCGCGTCGCTCGGTGGCGCCCATGTATGTAGTGGTCAGGACTCTCAGGCGGGCTCCCCGCTCCTTGAGCTGCTCTAGGGCTGGCTCGAGCAGGCGGAGGCCCGTCCATCGGACAAAGGCGCAGAGCAGATCCACAGTGTCGGCGGACTCGATCTCGGCCCGGAGCTCCGCGGCGAGATTCGGTTCGTCCTTGCTGTTGGTAAGGAGTGCGGAATCGCTCAGCTTGGTGCTGGGCCGGCGAAGTTGGCGGCGCTTTAGGGTGTCCGGGCGGTGGAGGGACTGGAGTTGGGTAGGGCCGTCTGCGATTCGGTCTTGGATGTTCAGTTCCTGGAGGAGCTTATTCGCGAGGGCCACGCGGTCTGTTGGCTTGGCTGCGGCCAGGACCCGCCGGACGGCATCTGCCACGTGGCGGCCGAGGATGTCCGGGGAGTCTTCGTCTTCGATCTCTGCGAAAACTGGCTGAATTTCTGCCCCGCTCTTCAGCAGATTGCCGAGGGCGTCCGTATTTAGCAGTTCGTACAAGCCCTCAGGCAGCTGCTCAGCCGCCCCTCCCCCAAAGGAATTAGTCACTTCGCCAGGGTATTTGCTAGATGACTGAACGCCTAACCTAGGCTCAACGAAAAATGTATCCCTATGCTTGCCCTATGCCAGCTGGAGACTTTGAGAACGCGTTTATGGAAGCCGCACGCCGCGAAGGTGTGGAATTGGTTCGGTACAAGAAACCCTGGCTCAATCAGAGGGGGCACTTCGATTTACCCCATCGAGCTTCCGCCGTGACAGATCCGCTGAATTCCATCTTCTTGTCTCTCGGAGGTCAGTCCGCTGAACAAGCGGCAAAACGGACAACCGCACTGCCTGGAGACTTCATTCACCTCGAGACTGAAACGATCATTGAGATCGATGAAGTGCAGCACTTCACCAGCTTCCGGCTGCAATCATTCGAGTTCTATGCACGGGATTCTCCTTTGGGTTTTGAACCCGACGAATATCGGGACCTCTGCCGCCGGTTCGCTCCGAAAGCCGACACGTACCGGCAATCGAAGGCCGCAGCGGCGTTCGGCCCTGGTGGCCGGCAGCGACAGCGCGCGTACTATGACGCGCTGCGAGATTTGGCGGTGCCGGCTATGGGACTCCCGCCACTTATCCGTGTACCGGCACCGGACGGCAACGGGAGAACAGCGTTCGAGCGAAACCGCGAGCGAATACTGCGTACCTTATCGTAGCCGGCGGACTAACTGCGCAGCCTCCGGGCTAATTCTGGTAAACAGTTCCAATGACCCAACCGCATGTTTTCGTAGCCATGGCCGACATCTTGAATCTCCGGTGTGACGCATGGCTGCTGCCTACGGACTCCACCGTCAAAATCGAGCAGCATTGGCTGCGGGCACATCCGGAGCTACGCAGCATGGCAGCGGCATCTGCATCGACGGATTTCCGTGACGGAAGCGCACTCGCCGAACCCATCAGCTCCTGGGAACCTGTGTCGCCCCTGCCAATCATGACGGCAGTGCCGGACGACGGTATATGGGGGCCCGCCGTCGTCGCCGAACGTCTTGAAGCGTTCGTCCGCAGCGCCCTCCTGGCGGTACCAGTGCCGCCCGACCACCGACCTTATCGACTCCTTGCCTTACCCTTATTCGGAACCGCCGGTGGGGGCGCTGGGAATCATCTTGGCGCTGCTCTGCGCGCTATCCTCGATGCCTCCGCCGGACTGGCCAGTCGATACGACGTCGACATTGTGCTTGTGCTGAGAGACCGAGCCGCGTTCTCACTGGCGCAGAAGCTGCGCCGAGAAGCGGCCGACGACTCGTCATGGCCTTCACTGGAACCCCACCTGCACGACAAGGCAAAATCCCTCGGGCAGACTGCAGGCGCCGGTCACCTGGTCCCGTTCCTGGGCGCAGGAGTCAGCGTCAGCGCCGGCGCCCCCAGCTGGGGCCAACTCCTCGACACGTTGCGGACCGGCGTCCGCCTGAAAGAAGCAGAGGCGAAGGCGTTTCAGGGGCTGGGACCGCTGGACCAAGCCGGCGTGCTTGAGCAGCTCTACGCCGACCAGCACGGCTCTCGGGCGGCTTTCGGCCGAGCCGTTGCTGCGGCGGTCGACCTGCCGAGATACGGACTTGCACCCGCGCTTCTCGCCGCGCTGCCCTCTTCCGGGGCGATCACTCTGAACTATGACCGGCTTTTCGAAATGGCCTGTGAAGATGCCCAACGGCCGCGAACGGTCATGCCCGAGAACATTCCTGCGGTTGGCAATGACTGGCTGCTAAAACTTCATGGCTCGGTCAATGCGCCGGAGAGCATTGTGCTGACCCGTGACGACTACCTCGGATACAACAGCAACCGGGAAGCGCTGTCCGCTCTAGTCAAGGCACACCTGCTGACCCACCACTTGTTGTTTGTGGGGTTCGGGCTCGCCGATGACCACTTCCATGAGATTGTCCACGATGTCAGGCGGGCGCTTCCGGCAACGGGCTCCAAGGAGCACCAGATGGGGACCGTACTCTCGCTCTTCCAAGAACCACTGCAGAGCCTTGTTTGGTCTGGAAAACTGGACATCCTTCCCATGTCCGGCGCACCAGCACAGAACGCGGGCGAAGAAGAAGTGCAGACGGCCCTCGCGGCAGCAGGAAGGGAACTTGAAATATTCCTCGACATGATGGCCGCCTACGCGACCGACAACCACTCGTATCTTCTGGCCCCCGCCTATAACCAAGGCCTTGCCGACGACGAACTGGTGTTGCGGCGGCAACTCCTTGCTCTTGCCAACCACGACCGGTCAGCAGGGACGGCTGAAGTGTGGGGCGTGCTCGACAAGGCCCTGGGTGAGCTGGGATTCGATGGAGGGGCCAAACGCTGAGATATCTACTTCCTCTTGCGGCCTCGTGAAGAATGTCGCGTCCTCAGACCTTGAGTCATCTAGCATTTCGTGGGTTTCGACACACTCTGGTTACGAGGGGCCCGACTATCCCTCATTGCCGTAAGTTCGTCCTATGGAACAGAACAAGGTCGCACGAGAGCAGCAGATTGCCGTATTCGGAGAGAGCGGAAGCGGCAAGACGGTGCTTTTGTCCTCCTTCTACGGATTAGCGGTAGAGCAGCTACTCTCCGGCACGGAGCAGTTCGACGTTCTCGCAGTCGATAGCGCTCACGGTCGGCGTCTGCATCAGAACTACCTCGGCATGAAGAATTCAGCCGTGCTACCGATGACGAATCGGTTTTCTGCCACGTCGTACGCGTTTTCGATCAAACGCAAGCCGGGGGCGGCTGCCAGGGTCAGGAGGAACGTCCCCGAAGAACTGCGCTTGGTGTGGCACGACTACCCCGGCGAGTGGTTCGAACAGGAGCCCAGCGGGGCGGAAGAAGCAAAGCGCCGGATCAACACATTCCAAGCTCTGCTGGGTTCCGATGTCGCGCTCGTGTTGGTGGATGGCCAGAGGCTTCTCGACAACGCGGGCGAGGAGGAACGTTATCTCAAACATCTTCTGACCAACCTCAGCACTCAGCTGCTCAAGCTGCGTGACAACCTTCTGCAAGATGACAAACCGCTGGTGACGTTCCCGCGGATCTGGCTGATGGCACTGTCTAAAGCCGACTTGATGCCGGACATGGATGTAACCGATTTCCGGGACCTGCTCGTAGAGAAAGCCGGAGCAGAGCTGAACAAACTGCAAGGGGTGATCGCAACGTTCGTGGAGGTTCCTGAGGCGTTGTCCGTGGGGGACGATTTTGTGCTGCTCTCCTCTGCCCAGTTCGAGCCGGAGAAGATTGAGGTGACCAAGCGTGTGGGGTTGGATTTGATCCTGCCGATTGCGGCGATGCTTCCCTTCTCTCGGTATGTGCGCTGGGCCCTCGCAATGCGAAAAGGCGCAAAGGTGGCCGATCATTTGCTGCGCGTGGCCAGGCCGGTGGCTGATTTCATTGGCAGCGATAGATTGCACGCTCTCCTAGCCCGGCTTCCTGGCCCGATCGGCAAGGTTGTGGCCTTGATAGGCCCCTTGCTTATGCAGACCGTGCTCGATCTCGTGGGACCCAAGGTGCTGGACATGCATGAGGAGGCGAAAGCAAAGCACGACTTCCTCGCCGAAACGTTGACCGGTTTCCAATTGGAGCTAGACCGTGGTGATGGTGAGAAGGTCCTGCTACGGAGCCGCGCGTGACGTCTGGCAGCAGTCCCACGGAGCCTAGCAATGTCTTTATTTGGGCCACTCGCGGGAAGAACTGGGGATTCCGCTTCCTGCGCACTGCGGGTTGGTCGGACCCGCTCGAGGTTTACGAAGCCGCATTCTCCGGAGTCGGGGACACCACGGAAGCCTTCCAAGGAAACGCAGACACCGTCGCCTTTCGGTTTCTAGATCCGGAGAAACGCCGTGATGCAGCAGGCAGAGTGATCCCGCACGAGTTTGTGCTGTTTCCGCCATTGTCTGCCAAGGTCAGCTCAGTAGATGACGGATTCCAACTAGTCTGGCCCCTCGTGAAGGATGACTTCGCCCGTTACTGGGAGCAACCCCAACCGCGGACCAACGGTTCTTAACAACCAGGATGGTCACCGCAGCATGACCAGCCAGGAATATAGTTCCATGCCGATGCGAGTCCAGATTTGTCGGCGCTTTGGACCCTGCTCCGAGACCGAAGCCGCGCCGGTGGACCTACTTCCACGCCCTCCGCCACAACCGCGAAGGCCTCCCCCGCGTCCCGTCTGACATCTGGCCCGTCCCGGCCAGCTTCGGCTCCATGAACCGCCGGAACGTGTCGCGCATCAGCGGCGCGCCAGCCACCACCTCGTGCAGCTCCCGCAGATCCTTCAACGTGAACGGTTCATCCAGCAGCGCCCCAGGATCCGGCGCCTCCGCATAGGCGGACCGCAGCCACTCCACCGCCTTGGCCACGATGTCCGCGTGCCCGTACGGCAGTCCGGCGATGATTTCCGGTTCCTCATCCACGGAAGCCAGCCTAACGCCGTCGGACTTCAACGCCTCCTCCAAAGCCGCCAGCGGCACCACGTCCACGTGCGCCACCGACAAAACCCACCCGCGGTCATCGCGCCCCGGCTCGTCGAACACCTGCAGCTGGCGCGGCACCCGCCCGGAGATCCCGGCCTTCTCCCGCAGGCACCGCAGCACCGCGTCCGCCAGGGTCTCGCGTTCGCGCAGGAACGTTCCCGGCAGGGCCCACTTTCTGTGCTGGTGGTCCTCCGCCCGGCGCACCAGCAGCACGCAAACACTCCCCTCCGCAACGGTCAGAACCGCCGTATCCACCGCCACCGACGGCCGCGGGTAGTCGAGCAGGGACGGGCCCGGAGTGTTCTTGGAATCCTTCACACCTCCATTTATCGCAGTCTTGCGCTAAAGAAGCAACACGTGCATACTGAAACCAATTAGCGCAGAAATGCGAAAAATCAACTGGAGGTTCCCATGAGAGTCCCGCAGCTTCACGTCGGCGCCGGCAGCAGCCTCGGCCCGCTCAGCATCTTCCCTGTCTGGACCTCCGCACCGGGAAGCCTCGGCATCAGCACCGGCACCCACGCAGACGTGGCCGTCACCGAGCTCGCCAGCGGCGCCCAGGTATCCCGCCTCACCGTCACCAACAACGGCCCGCACCCGGCACTGCTGCTGGAAGGCGAGCTGCTCGAAGGCGGGCAGCAGCACCGGACCTGCGCCCGCGACGTCGTCCTCGGGCCGGGTGAGACACGCGATATCGACACCTTCTGCGTCGAGGCCGGCCGCTGGGAAGCCGGGCAGAGCAACCACCGGCGGCAGGCACGCCGCGCCCCGCTGAACGTCTGGTCCGAGCTGGCCAACGGCCTGAACGGGCAACGGGGAGGAAACCGGCAAGACCGCATCTGGGAACGGGTCCGCCGGTTCGACGCCGCCCGGGGCGCCTCCGCCACCAGTTCCCTCGTCCAGCACATGGACTGGTTCAAGGACAACAAGGAGGAACGGAACCAGTTCAGCGCCGCGGACGCGCCCGCTCCGCTGGAGGGCCAGCGCGGCGTGGTGGTCGGCCTCGGCCGGCAGCCGCTGCTCCTGGAGGTCTTCGGCACCCACACCCTCTTCCGCCGCCACTACCGGCAGCTGATCGGGGCGGCACTGCTGGACCTCGAGCTCCTGCCACCCCAGGCGCTGGCCTCAGGACCGATGCCCGGCCAGTACGCCCGGGGCTTCGCCGCACACGTCCAGGCGATGGACTTCGGAACGTTCGACGGCGGCGCCGAAGCAGTGGAGGTACGGAACCACGGCTCCCTCCGGAGCCGCAACGTCTCCCGTGCAGCCGGGGCAGTCACCGCCGCCGGCATCGCCGTCGAACTCCCCCAGCGCCGCCCCCAGCTGGCCCACCTAACCGGCTGGAACACCCAACACCCCCTGATGGAGATGGCATGAAACTGAACCCCCTGCAGCATGACCGCGCGGCCGGCGTCCTCGTCGCTCTGGCCGCCGGCGACGCCCTCGGAGCCGGCTACGAGTTTGGCGCCCCGTTGCCGGACGGCGCCGAAGTCACCATGAAGGGCGGCGGACCGTTCGGGTTCGCGCCGGCCGAGTGGACCGACGACACGTCCATGGCCATCCCGATCGCCGAGGCGCTGCTGGAGTCCGCGTCCGACGCCGGCCCCTCCTCCCCCGCGGCGCTTACCATGGTGGTCCGGGCCTGGTCGTCCTGGGCGGCGGAGGCGAAGGACGTTGGGGCGCAGACGAGCTCCGTCATCGCTGCCGCCCGGCGGTTGGCTGCGGCTGCCGGGCGGAAGGTCCAGGCCGAGGACTTCACTGCCGCGGCCGTGGAATTCCATGCCCGAACCGGCCGCAGCGCCGGCAACGGTTCGCTGATGCGCACCGCCCCGCTGGCCCTCGCCTACCTGGAGCGGGAGCCTTCCGAACTAGTGGTTGCCGCCGGGGTGATGAGCGCCCTGACCCACGCCGACCCTGATGCGCAGGAGGCCTGCGGGCTGTGGTGCGTGGCGATCCGTCACGCGGTTCTCAACGGGCAGCTCGATGTCCGGGTGGGCCTGCCGCTGCTGCCCGACGAGCGGGCTTCGATCTGGCTGGAGCGGATCGAAACGGCCGAGCGGTCCCGGCCCCGGGACTTTACCCGCAACGGCTGGGTGGTTGAGGCGTTCCAAGGCGCTTGGAGTGCCATCCATTACGCGGGCCTTTCAGCATCAGGCCCGGCCCATCTTCGGGAGTCGCTGGAGGAGGCCGTGCGCGGCGGACGCGACACCGATACTGTCGCCGCCATCGCCGGTGGCCTGCTGGGAGCTGCTTACGGCTTCACCGCTGTACCGTTCGAGTGGCGGCAGCGCCTTCATGGCTGGCCGGGACTGCGCGCCCGCGACCTGATGATGCTGGGCATGGAACTGGGCCGGGGCGAAGGCCGGCGGACTGCGTCCTGGCCGCGGGCCGAACGTCAGGACTACAGCATGTGGGGCCGAACCGATGCGCTGGTCCAGCACCCGCACGACGACGGTGTGTGGCTGGGCGGCGTCGGCTCAGTCCAGCGGGTGGCTGAGTTGGGGATCGATGCCGTGGTGTCGCTCTGTCGGCTGGGCACACTGGATGTACCGGGCATATCTTCTGAAGACCACGCGACTTTTTGGGTCGTCGACTCTCCTGTTGAGGACGACAACGCACACGCCGCTTTTGTCCTTCAGGAGGCGGCAGCCGCCGTCGAACGCTACCGGGCAGAGGGCAAAACAGTACTGCTGCACTGTGTCCGGGCGGAGTCCCGAACACCTACTGTGGCCGCTCTGTATGGTGCCCGCGTTGCTGGAATTTCTCCGCTGAAGGCTCTGGAGGATGTGCGGCGGGCACTGCCCAATGCGCAGCCAAATCCTCTCTTCGCGAGGATGCTGGAGGATGAAAGTCAGAGGTCAAGTCACAAAGGGCGACCATTCGGAGCGTTTGACAACTAAAGTCCTTATCTGCTGGTAAGAATGACTTGGTATCACTGGGGATGCTCGTTTGCATTCGAATGGGGAGAGTCTGCAGTTGGGGGAAAAAGAGTCCGTGCCTCGTGCACGTGTGCTTAATAAAGACCAGATTCTGAGCCGGGCCGTGAAGGCCTATCAAGCGGGTGACCCGCTTCAGCGCATTGCGGCCGATGCCGGCATGAGAACTTACGAGATGCTGCGCCTGCTCAGCACGCGGGTAGCTGATCTGAGCGAGCAGCAGCGGTCCGAAGCTCTCCGCAAGCGGTGCGCTGCAACTGCTGAGGTTCTGCGAAAGGATGCTCACCGGGTCGTCCATCTTTTAGACGCTGGAATTGAAAGCTCTGATATTCCAAGAATTCTGGCCGCACTCGGGGCCATGATCGACGTCGATATTGCTGCAGAGCTGTTGAAGAGCCCTGAAGTCTTGAAGCACTCAGAACGTACAGCACCCCGCGCTTTTGTGACTGACAAAATGGGACTGCTGTTCGTGACCGGGTATCAACGCGGTGTGGAACCGGACTACCGACTGGTATTGGGCAAGGACCCTCTGCCAAGTATGCAGAACTATCGGATCCTCCTGGCCGAGCATCTGTCGCGGCCGCAGATCGGCCAAGTCATCGCTGTCATAGAGACGACTGCTGAAGCAATTAGTAAGGGCGACAATGTTGGAATTTCTTACGCCGAGTATGGAGCGCTCCGGGAAGCGGCAGCCCTTGAAATGGGTATCGACCCAAGTTCACCGTTTCCACCCCCCGCCGAACGGATTCGCGATCGCACGGAGGGAAGGTCTTGGCACTTAGCGCTGGAATCCGTGGGACTGCAATTTCCGGCCGTACAGGGCGGATATTCATCGTCGGACCATGAAGATGCCTCGCAGTCCTACCGCGCGACGGAGTGTCTCTTTGGATCTCCGAAAGATGTAGCTAGTTATGACAGCTGGATGATCGCCGAACTAGCCATGGGTCGGGATCGCCCCTCTGCGGTGGCCATCGGACGGCACTACGGGGCTTGGGAGTCTGTGATCGGCGCCTACGTTCCGTTGGAAGAAGATGAGCTCCGCGGGATCGTCAGTCATTTGAGAACCGAAGCTGCCGCAGACTACGCGTGGGCACGAGCTGCAGAACTCATCAGTGAAGTGCTCCGAACGATGCCGTGGAACTCGTTCCTCAGCATCCAATATGGGGCGGGCGCGGATGGCGGGCCTCAGCCGTACGCCCAGATCACCCCCGGGCCCGACGGGGCGTGGTGCGAGATCGTCTCCGAGGAATTCCTGCAGCCGGACGACTGGCCGATTTATCCCGAGCGACTGCTGCAAAACGGATGGTCGAAACCTGATGCGGCGGTCCCCAACTGGTTCAGGGAAGGCGTTGCGTTAGAAGATGCGGGGCACGTCACTCTTGAGGGCCTCAGAGACGGCCGGTCTTGTTATGAAGCTGACGAACTTCGATGGCACACCGGGAGTTTCCCATCCGAAAGCAACCCAGACGGCGGAGTCACAGTTGAAGACGTCCTGAAAGGCTCTGTGCAAACGCTCCGCAATGCCAGCTGAATTCCCATTTGAGTAGTTAGGACCAACATGACACTCCCCTCGATTCTCACCGAAGGCAATGAAGAAGAAGCGGCCCGTCTTCTGAGCGCCTACTATCGGCGTACAGCAGATGGCCTGCCCGCCTACACCGGCAGCTATTTCAATTCGTGGGCTGGCGGGGGAAACTCGGCCACCAGTGCAAACGTGATCACCGCGGACGACCTGATAGCCGTCTCATTTCTGGCGGTTGACATATCGGGCGAAGCTGCCATTGGCATCCTGGACACCCATCGAGAGAAAATTTCGCGTCTCCTAGCGAAAATTCCTGCCGACCGAGACCTGGCGGAGATACGTCCCGGCGAATTTGCAGATACCTTCGGCCCGGACAGCCCCGCGACTCAACTGTGGCATGTCCTTCGCGGCCGCGATACCGGCAGATGGGGCGTGGGAGAAACAAAGACCAGCAAGATTATGGCTCGTAAACGTCCGCGGCTGGTCCCGATCTACGACTCAGTGGTCGGACCGCTAATGGGCCTCAATGAGAATTCGATAGGCCAGTGGTCCACCTGGCACAGCGCTTTCCTGGAGGATCCCGGGCTCGCCCGACGTTTGGCAACAATCAGGCAGATTTCCGGGGTCGAAGATCCCATCTCAGACATCAGAGTCATGGACATCGTCCTGTGGATGCACGGAAAGCAATAACCACACAGGACCAACTAAATTTCCAGCACAGGAACTCGGAGCCAACATGCCCCTTTACCTCGACGAACTCGCTCTGAGCGTCGCCCGTTGCAGTGAGTTGGTCCGTGCCGACCACGTGACTGAAGAGGGCCGAGGTCACCCATGCCGGAAGATCGTGGAGTCGCAGGATGCGTTTGCTGGCCCTTTTCAAGTGCCTGAAGCATGGGCCGGCAACCTGGCCTCGGCCCGCATCGTGTTCCTGTCCTCGAACCCTGCCATCAGTGTGGGCAATCCAGCCGCCAGATGGCGCGCCAAGCGCGTAGCCGAGAAGTACCCTACCGTGGACTGGCATGATGCCGACATCGCGGATTTCATGATCAACCGCTTCGACCCGGAACACGGATGGGTCCTCAACCGCCGGCACCGAAAAGTGGAAACAGTAGACGGTCCGACGTGGGGCACTCCCGAGCCGTACTGGGGCTGGGTAGAGCAGCAGACTTACGCACTGCTCGGTTCCGGAACACCGTGGTACGAGCAGGCTGTGATGACGGAGGTGGTCCACTGCAAGTCCAACGGCGAGGAGGGCGTCGCCCAGGCTTCACAACTCTGCGCGCAGAAACATATGGACCGCATTCTCGCTGCGTCACCGGCAGGGCTTGTTGTGGTCGTTGGAAGCAAAGCCGCGCAGACACTCAAGCTTGCCTATCCTGCCGCCTTCCGGCAGCGGCCATTGTTTGGGAAGTACACGGAGCACGGTGTGCCGGACGAACAGCAGAACCTCTTCCAGATGGTGCTCGGCGGCAAGAGCCGGCTTATCTGTTTCCTGAAGCATCCCAGCGCACATGGTGCCCAGGCTTCGTTTGCGTCAAGTTACCCGGAAGTGCTCGACCGGCTGCGACTGGCTGCCATGGGAACACTTTGAGGTGCATTCCGGAAGAACCGGAGTTCGGCGACGGACAGCTGGCGGAAAAAGCCGTATGGACTGCTCTCAGGAACAGCCTCCCGGACGACGTCGTCCTGGCCCATTCCGTCCACGTCCGCGACGGCCGCAACGAGTACGAGATCGACTTATTGGTCCTTTGGCCGAATGTGGGCATGGCCGCGATCGAGGTCAAGGGCGGTCAGGTGAGCATCGCAGACGGGCAGTGGTATCAGTCGGACCGCAACCAGAAGCGAAAGATCCAAAGCCCCGTGGCGCAGTCCCAGAGTTCCTTGCACGCGCTCAAGAACTGGCTGGAAAACGAACTTGGGTCCCGTGTGAGCAGCCGCTGCGTCTACATGGTCAGCCTGCCGTACACCGACGTGCCAAGCGACTGGACCATGGCCGGGTGCCCACGGTCACTCATCCTTGACCAGGCCGACAGCAAGTCCCCGGCCGAGCTAGTCCGCCAAGCCATCGAAAATGAAGGAGGCGGCGCCTCCCCGCTGGCCCCGGCTTTCCTGGACCGCATCGTCCGCAAGCTGGGCGGAGACCTGGACACCGCCGTCGTACCTTCCACCACCTCCCAGGAGGACGAAGCAGCACAGGACCACCTCACCGAGCGCCAGTCCGTACTGCTCCAGGCGACCCGGTCACTCCCCCGGATCCGCTTCACCGGCGGCGCCGGCAGCGGAAAGACGTGGCTCGCCGTCGAAAAGGCCCGCATACTCAGCAAACAGGGCAAACGCGTTGGCCTCTTCTGCTACAACAAAGGCCTGGGGCAATACCTTCAGGACCGGGTGGCGACGTGGCGCCAGGCGAGGCCGGTGTTCACGGGCGAGTTCCACGAATACGTGCGCGGGCTCGGCGTACCGGACGGTACAGGGCAGGAGTACTTCGACGTCGAAATGCCCCGCCTCCTCAAGGAACTGGCAGCCGAAATGCACCCGCACGAGCGGCTGGACGCTGTCATTGTCGATGAGGCACAGGACTTCGCGCCCCTGTGGTGGGACGCGCTTCTCGCGTGCACAACCGACCCGGACGCGGGTGAGGTGTACGCCTTTATGGACGACCGGCAAGACGTCTACCAACGCTGGGGAGGCGCGACGGCGGACCTCACCGCCGGCCCGACGGCCACTTTCGTGCCCATCCACATCGACGACAACCTCCGCAACACCCGCAAGATCGCCGAGTCCTTCCGACCCTTCGCCGGCGAGCACTTCACACCACGGGGCAGCACTGGCCTGCCCGTACGGTTTGTGGACTGCCCCACGGAGGACGCGCTCGACGTGGCCGGAGACTGTATGGAGGCGCTGATCGAGGAAGGTTGGGCGAACAACCAGATCGCGCTCCTCACCACCAAGGACCGGCACCCCATCCACTTGGACTATTACGAGCGCGGTGCCACAGAGGAATACTGGCGCGAGTTCCACGCCAACGAAGCGGAGTTCTACGGCCACGTCTTGGGCTTCAAGGGCTTGGAACGTTCCGTGGTTGTTCTTTGCGTCAACGGCTTCAAGGACATGAGCCGGGCCCCGGAACAGCTGTACGTCGGGCTGTCCCGCGCGCGGAGCCTGCTGGTGGTTGTGGGTGATTCCGGGCTGCTGGAGGAGGCAGGCGGGCGGGAACTGAAGCTCGCGCTGGCGCGCACCCAGGCATGGAAACCGGTGCTCGGAGAGGGGTAGCGGCGCTGCCCACCTTAATTGTCAGTGCCTCGCCATACTCTTCAGGCACCAGATCAGAACCGTCCAATGGGGGATGACGTGCCAGAACTAGCCGACGCCGGGCCTTACCCGATTGCGACGCTTCCGCAGGTGCCCGTCCCGGCTGCGCCCGCGACGGTGCCAGCCTCCTACGACTATGCCTTCCTGTATTCGTGGCAGCAGGAAGCGCTGAAGGCCTGGCATTCGAATGCCCGCCGCGGCGTGGTAGAAGCCGTGACCGGCTCCGGTAAGACACGCGTTGGCATTGCCGCCGCTTTCGAGGCAGTCCGGCAGGGCATCAAGGTCCTGATCCTGGTCCCCACTGCAGAGCTTCAGCGCCAGTGGCTGGACTCCCTGCGCCGCGACCTGCCCGCTGCTCGGCGCGGTGCCCTTGGCGACGGCCGGTCTGATTCGCTCGACGACGTCGACATCCTGGTGGCCATTGTTCATTCTGCGTCCAACCGCGAGACCCTCCGTTCCCACAAAGCCGGTTTGATCATCGCCGACGAGTGCCACCGCTACGCCGCTCCGATGTTCACTGGTGCCCTTCAGGAAGGGTACGCCTGGCGGCTTGGGCTGACAGCCACGTTCGAAAGGGCCGATGGCGAGCATGAGAACCTCCTGACCCCATACTTCGGCGGCGTTATCTACAACCTCTGGTACGACCGCGCGCTGAAGAACGACGTCATTGCACCCTTCGAGATCGCCTTGGTTGGCGTCGACCTCACTGCTTCAGAACAGGCCGACTACGACGAGTTTTCGACATTGATGGTGGAGGCGGCACGGAACCTCGAGACTTACGCTGGCATCCCGCGGCGGCCCTTTCCCCAGTTCATTGCCGCTGTGGCTGCTCTCGCCGCTTCTGATTCGCCCAGCCGGGAAGCAACCATTGCGCGGAGGTACATGCGGGCCATGTCTTCACGGCTCACGCTGCTGGCCGAGGCAAAGACGAAATACTTGGCACTGGCAGCTCTGAAGGAAACCGTTGATGGGTCCCGTGGGACGCTGGTCTTCACGCAGACCCAGGAGTCCGCACGCCGGGCCCAGGAGCTCTACACCTCCCTCGGGTCGAAGGCGTCCGCGGTGTTCAGTGGCATGGTTAAAGACGAACGCCGGCAGGGCATGGAGGATTTCCGCACTGGCGCGTCGCAGATACTTGCCGCGCCGAGGCTCCTCGATGAAGGCATCGACGTCCCGGAGGCCGACCTCGGGATCATCGTTGCTGCCAACCGCAGCCAGCGGCAGATGGTGCAGCGACTTGGCCGCGTCATCCGCAAGAAGGCCGACGGCCGGCCCGGCCGGCTGGTTGTCCTCTACTCCAAGGGCACAGTGGAAGATCCGGACGTCCAGGGTGAGGAATTCCTCGGCAAGGTCCTGCCGTTCGCACGGAACGTTGAGTTCTTCGACATCAAGACGGATCTGGACGGGTTGCAGGAGTTCCTGCGCCAGGCGGAACCCGAAGAGGCTCCAGTGCCAGAACCCGAGAAGCCGGCAAGGCCTACGTCCGGGAAAGACGTTGGGTCGGAGGGCGGCAGTGCGCTTGAACCGGTGGTGGACCCTCCTGTGGAGGAGGAGGACGACGAGAGTGCGCCGACGGCGTTTGATCTTGAGGACTCAGGCTGGCTGGAGGAGCTTCAAGGGCTCGCCGGCTTCAGCGACGACGGGGTGTCGGACTACCTCCAGCAGGCAGGCCGCGCCGGTCTGCTGACAGCCGAGCAGGAAGTGGAGCTCGCCAAAGACATCGAAGCCGGCCTTTACGCTGCCCACCTGCTGGCGGACGGCCCTGCCCGCGGGCGCCGCGAAGCCCGGGAGCTCCGGACGATCTCACAGTTGGGCCAAAGGGCTACGGACGCCTTGCTTGAGGCGAACCTCCGGCTGGTGGTCTCCATCGCCAAGAAGTACGTGTTCCACGGCATGGATCTGCTTGACCTCATCCAAGAGGGGAACATCGGCCTCCATCGGGCAGTCTGCAAGTTCGACTACACCTTGGGTAACAAGTTCTCCACCTACGCCACGTGGTGGATCCGGCAGTCTGTCACTCGTGCCTTGGCAGATCAGGCACGGGCTATCCGGCTCCCTGTCCACATGGTGGAGCAGATCAACAAGGTGAAGTCCGTCCAACGCGAAGCCGCCCGAAAAGGCGTTGAGTACACCTCAGCAGAGCTCGGCAAGCTCACCGATCAGTCCGCCGGCAAAGCCGAATATCTTCTGAACCTGGACAAGCCCATGCATTCGCTGGACTACCTCGTGCCGGACGGTAGAGGTGGTCTGGAGCCACTGGCGGACCAACTCCTCGATCCGTGGCATGTAGATGTTCTTGACCAGATCGCCAAGGAACAGCTGAAGGCCCAAGTGCATGCGGTTCTGGACACCCTGACCGAACGTGAAGCAGGAGTCATCGCTATGCGCTTTGGGATTGACGACGGTGAGGAGAAGACCCTTGATGCTATCGGCAAGGTCTATGGTGTCACCCGAGAGCGCATCCGCCAGATCGAGTCGAAGACCATGGCGCTGCTCCGCGAACCCGAACGATGCCAATCCCTCCGGGAGTGGAACTTCGGCAGCGGCACCAGGGCCAGCAGCATCGAGGCAGGCGCAGCCTGATGCCGGGGCCGCGCAAATCGCCATGGCCGGCCAAAAGTGCGCCGCACGTTGATAATTACGAGGAGTTCATCAGCCGTCTCGATGCCGCGAGCGCCAAACTGATCACCCGACGCGGCACACTGGATGCAACTGTTGGGATCCTGGCTCTGCTGTTGATGCAGAACACCACCGGTCTTCAGCTCTGGGAGCAGCGGCTTCACGTGTGTGAGGAGCTGCTGGCAGGCACCGTTGGACAGCCTGCACGGAGATCCGCCCTGACCGAGCTCCACGAGGTTGCGCTCAAAATGAAGCCCCTGTTCACGAACCGGAAACAGCGGATCGATGTGAGGTTAGCCGCCGTCCAGGCGCGCTGCGAGGAAATCAACAGCGCCCTCAAGGGGCTGGAGAAGAGCAGGGCCAAACTCACGTCGTCCCGGATGCTCTCGGAGGAGCGCGAGAACCTGAGCCGGGCGATTGGAGAACTCAGCGGGTCGGCGGACGTGCCTGGAGTGGTCAATCCGGACCCGGGCCTGCGCAGCGATCTCCAGGACGCACGGCACGCCATAATCCTGGCCGAGGCCCTGCTCGAAGCGAAGCGGGAGAAATGATGCCAAAATTCCAGCCGGAGTCGCGGGTCCTCAGAGCTTTTACGTCCGAACAGTGGAGCGGCCAGCCAGCAAAGGACGCCGGAAGCATGTTCGTCGGATGCGCCGTCATCGGCGCAGTGCTGTGCCTGGTCCTGATGATTTTCATTCCCGGGCTCAGGAGCGGCGGGGCTTTCACTCTCTTTACCGGAGTATTCGCCTTTGTCTTCACCGCACTGGCAATCAAAGGTAAGGCCTCCGCCGAGCGCAGGTTTCTGGAGGGACTGACAGGCACGGTCAACGACATAATCGTGGGGCTGACAGGAAATATTGCCAATCAGTTGTCGGCGAAGCAGTTCAGGTCGCTGATCGAAACCGGCAAACCCCTCCCCCTCCTCGTCAATGGTGTTCCCGGGCTGGAGCTTCTGGCGATCAGGGAGCAACCGCCTGCGCAGGTACGGAATCCCGTCATAAAGCGCGTGGACAACGTGGTCTGGACAACGCGCATCGCCATCACCGCCACACCGCCCGACTATGGAATAACGAGCTTCGACCGTTTGCTCGCCGCCGCTGCAAGCGCCAGCGGGAACAGCAACGATGAACTTCCGTAGCAGTTTTGTCAGTGCCGGTTGCTATGTTTTGTGAGATGTCAGGATGAGGGGGACAGCATGACGAGCACTATTTATGCTTCGGTGGGCGATGCTCTGGCCGAACTTGCAGTAATTATCAGCCGCGTTCAGGCCAAGGATCCGCTCGCTCCTGTCACCATCCTGGTCCCGTCCCACGCTTCCGGGAGGGATGTGGCCCATTTCCTGGGCAGGACCCTCAACGCTGGTGCAGGAAGTGCGGGCATCAAAGCACTCACGCTGAAAGACCTGGCTAGCGACCTCATCGCCGACGAGCCCGCCATCAACGGGAGACGTCCGCTTCTTCCGGTACTCCGGCTGGGAGCAGTAACAAAGGTCCTGACCGACGAACCCGGGCTCTTCAAGGATGTCGCTGACCAGCCCGCCACCGCCCGCGCCCTAGCCAAGACGCCCGAGCTGCTGGATGCAGGACCAGACCTTCCCGACCCTGCACTCCCCGGCCTCATGCATGAAGTTCTTCGAATCCACGGCATGGCCAAGCAGGCGCTCGGACCACAGTGGTACACGGACCATGAGGCCTTTGCCCTCGCAGGCAGCAAACTTGGAACCAGCGCTGTGACGCGGCGACTCGGCACTGTCATCGGCTTCATGCTGGGCGCCGAAACCCGGCCCTCACCGGCCCTCTTCAAAGCACGTCTCGAAGAGGCCGGGATGCATCAGATCACCGCGTCCGGGTCCGCGGAGAGCGGCACAACCCTGATGACCGCTTCAGACGCCGACGACGAAGTCCGCGCCGTGGTCAGGCTCGTCGTCGAAAAACTGGCAGCAGGCACTCCGGGCCACCGCATAGGTATCTTCCACTCCGCCGCCCAGCCCTACGCCTCCTTGCTGACGCAGCGGCTTAGCCAAGCCGGAGTTACGTTCGTCGGTCCGGCAGCCCACCGGCTCGTGGACTCGCCCCTCGCCCGCGGCTTGCTTCAGTTGCTGAAACTTGACCCGCAGCTTCCCGACACGCGAACCATCCTGAACATCCATGCGGAAGGCACATTCGCCTGGCAGGAACAGCAACTGCCCAGCAGTGCCACGTGCGAAAGGCTTTACGCCAATCCACCGGCCGAAGAGGACGCCGTCGGGAAAGACCCTGCTGCCTTCGCCTCCCGCCTTGAGCGGTTCAATATTTTCCAGTCCTTTGCCGGAGCACTTGCGGCCAGGCTTAGCCAAGTCCACACGGCTGCAACCTGGAGCGAGGCATCAGCGGTGCTGGTCTCGCTCCTTGAAGATTTTATGGGCCCCCGCACAGCCGGTGAACGGCCGGAAAAAACTGCTGCCCGCGGCGCCCTGGTCGAGACCGCCCTGGATCTCCGGCACCTCGACGGCGTCGGCCCCAAGCCCCGTCCCTCGCTCATCCAAAGTGCCATGGAGGACGCCATAACCTCAAAAGGCGGCTGGACCGGGAAAAGCGGCACCGGCGTCGTCATCGGCAGCCATGCCGACGCCGTGGCAAGGGATCTGGACGTCCTGTTCCTTCTCGGCACGGCGGAAGGTCTGGCGCCGGCAAGAATCCGGGAGGACCCGCTCCTTCCGGACAGCGTGCGGGTCCTAATGGGTGGCGGACTCCCCACTGTGGAGCAGCGTGCGGAAGCCACCAAAGAACAGTTCTTTGCTGCCCTCGCTGCCGGGTCCGAGCGGACCCTCACATACCCGCGGGGCGATCTGCGCGGATCCGGCAGTTATCAGATCTCCCGGTGGATCACCGCCAGGCCCAGGCCCCAGGACGAACTGCAGTCATTTGCCCACGGCATCGAGAACAGCGCCCCCACCGTGGCTGCGATTCCCCCGACAGCCCAGGAATGGCGGCTGCGCCGCGTCCTCACTGCCGAGGAGCGCACAGCGGCGCTTCGGGACGATACTGCGCTGCAGCGCGCACTCGCTGCTACCCGTGACCGGCGCGATGGCATCTTCTCCAGGTTCAACGGCAACCTCGGCGCCGATGCCGGGGCCGCCATCATGGACCCCGAAAAAGCCCTGTCCCCCACGCGCCTCGAAGACTGGGTGACCAGCCCGTTCAGCTACTTCCTAAAGCACGTCCTGAAGGTGAACATCCTGGAGGACGCCGCACTAGAGGTGCAGATTTCACCGCAGGAGCGGGGCACACTTGTCCATCAGATACTGGAGGACTATGTCCGCAGTATCACCAAGGACGGCCTTCCGCCGTCCTTGGACCGCCTCATGGAGCTGGCAGACGCGGCCTTTGCGCAATCCGCTAACCCGGCGTGGCTCAGCCACGTCTGGGAGCGCAACCAGGCCATGATCCGCCAGGATCTGGCGCGGGTGCTGGAAGATGACAACGAGAGGTTCGCGGACGGCTGGAACTACCTCGCGGAAGAGGCAAGCTTCGGCCCGGAGAACACGGACAGCTATCCGCCGGTTGAGCTGGCCCTTAAGGACGGCATCGTGGTCCGGTTCCGCGGGAAGGTGGACCGGATCGACGGCCATAAGGACGGCCGAGTCCGGGTCATCGACTACAAGACCGGCAAAGTAAACGACAAATACAAGGCCCTCGGGAAACATCCGACCGCGGAAGGCACCCGCTACCAGCTGCCCGTTTACGGCCTGTTCGCGCAAACCCTCCGAACCTCTGCCTCCCCTGTAGCAGCGGAATACTGGTTCATCTCGAAGGCCGGCAACTTCGAGAAGATCGGCTATACCGTGACGGATGACGTCGTGGAGCAGCTCCGCACAGACGCGGGCCTCATCATTTCGGCACTGCGGAACGGGGTCTTCCCCCCACGGCCCGAGTCCGACCGCTATGTCAACTTCACCACCATGATGGGAGCCCCGGAGCTCGGCCAGCAGTGGCTGAAGCTTCAGAATGCCCCCGAAATTCAGCCGTATGCCCAGCTCCTGAAGGCGGAGAAATGAAATCCGAAGTCCTGGACCTTGCAGACCAGATTGACCGCACGCTCATCGAGAAGGAGCTCGACGCAAACATCTTCGTCGAAGCCGGCGCCGGGAGCGGCAAGACGCATGAACTCGTCGAGCGAATCTGTGCCATGGTCGACGCCGGCGTGGAACTTAGGAGCGTGGCAGCCATCACCTTTACGGAAAAGGCCGCAGGGGAGCTCCGGGAACGGGTCCGGGGGCAACTGGAGGATGCCAGCCCGACAGACCTGCGCCGGCGGGCCCTCGACCAGCTGGACACCGCGCCCATCGGCACCATCCACTCCTTCGCTGCCCGCATCATCAGCGAACATCCCATCGAGGCCGGCGTCCCTCCCCTGATCACCGTGGTGGATGAGCTGCGGTCCCGGATCGCCTTTGCCCGCCGCTGGGAGGCTGCGCGGCAAAAACTCTTCACCGACCCGTCCATCGACGACGCCCTCCGCATCCTCCTCGCAGTGGGCGTTTCACTGGACCATCTGCAGAACGTGGCGTCTGACCTGGACTCGAACTGGGACCGGCTGGAAAGCCACCCTCCGCAGCGGCGCCATATCCCGGCCGTGGAGCTGGGCCCGCTTCTGCGCCAGACCTCCGAGGTCCTCGCGCATACTGACCACTGCACGGATCCGGCAGACAAGCTGCTCAGCGCCTTCGAACACATCAAGAGCTGGCACGGCCGGCTCGCCGAGGCCGAAACCGGCGAACTTGGCTTGGTCCTCGAGCTCTTGCAGGCTGTCCCGACGAAGGGCTTCGGCGGCGGCCAAAAGGGCAACTGGTCCGTCAACGTCGCTGAAGTGCGGAGCTCCTGCAAGGATCTGGCTGATCAAGCCATCGCCCTGCGCAACAGCTTCGTCCAGCCCGCCGTCGAAACCGTCACGGCCGCCATGGCCGAGATTCTTCTAGAGGCTGCCCGTGAACGCCAGCACAGCGGCGAGCTTGAGTTTCACGACCTCCTGATCCTTGCCCGGGACCTCCTGGTCGGCGAGAACAAACATGCCGTCCATGCGGCACTCCACGATCGTTACCGCTGCATCATGCTGGACGAATTCCAGGACACCGACCCCGTCCAGGCGGAACTTGCCACCCGGATTGCGGCGGACGAGGTCTGCGGGCCCGAGGGCTGGGAACAGCTGAGCGTTCCGCCGGGCCGGCTGTTCACCGTCGGGGACCCGAAGCAGTCCATCTACCGCTTCCGCCGGGCCGACATCGCCACCTACCTCGCGTCCCAGCAGCGCTTCTCTGACGACCCCTCTTCGAGCATCGCCTCGCTCCAGACCAACTTCCGCTCAACCGGAACGCTTCTCGACTGGATCAACGGCACCTTCGGGCAGCTCATCGTGCCGAGCGGCACCATCCAGCCCGAATACCGCCCGCTGACACCCGATCCCAAGCGCCCTGACTGGAACAACGAACACGGCCCCGCTGTGACGGTCATTGGCCGGGCTGGCATCCAGCCCGGTGAATCGGGAAAGGTCACAGCTGATGCCATGCGCCGGCAGGAAGCGGCCGACGTCGCGGCAGCAATCAGGATCGCAACTGGCACGGCAGGGCTGCCGGGCTGGCAAAAACAAAGCAAACGGAAAGTGTCCGGTGGTTTCGAATGTTCGCCAATCGAGCTGAAGGACATTTGCGTACTGATCCCCACCCGTACGTCGCTTGCCGCGCTTGAGGATGCTCTGGACGACGCAGGCATTGAGTACCGGGCCGAGGCATCTTCGCTGGTCTACTCTACCCAGGAAGTCACGGACCTGCTGCTCGCGATGCGAGCCATCTCCAACACAGCGGATGAAACCGCGCTGGTGTTATCCCTGCGGTCGGCGATGTTCGGCTGCGGCGACGATGAACTGTTCGAATGGAAGCAGGCAGGAGGGCGTTGGAACATCTTCTCGAATGCGCCGGAGACGCTCAGTAACTCCCCTGTGGCAGACTCCCTGCAGTACCTTGCGGCCCTCTGCCGCGATATCGAGGTGCTGACGCTGGCCGAGATCATGGAACGCATTGTCACCGACCGGCGCATGCTGGAGGCAGCTATCGACGCCCCGCGCTACCGGGACGTGTGGCGCCGGCTCCGCTTCGTCGTCGACCAGGCCCGCGCCTGGACCGAGGCCACCCACGGCAGCCTGCGGGACTACCTCGTCTGGGCTGCCGCGCAGCAGGAGGAGAACTCCCGGGTCAAGGAAGCCGTAGTGCCGGAGACCGATGTCCAGGCTGTGCGGATCATGACCATCCATGCCTCCAAGGGGCTGGAATTTCCCATGGTGATCCTGGCGGGAACGGGCTCCGGCCCGAACAACCAAAAAGCTGCAGCCCTATGGGACCAGGATTCCCAAGTGCAGGTGCACTTCATCCGCGACATCCGGTCGGCCGGTTACGGTGCCGCGGAGGGAGTGGAGGACCTGTTCGGCGAGGCAGAGCGGATCCGGCTGCTTTACGTGGCGTGCACACGCGCGGAAAGCCACCTCGTCGTATCCCACTACGTAAACGCCAGAAACAGTCTTGGCCAGTTCCTGAGGGACGCAGACACTGCCTCGGCGCCGGACCTCGACATTCCGGAGGAGATGCCACTACAGGCGGGAGCGTCCCACAAGGTCCTGCCAGTGGAAGCGTTCGACGCGTGGCAGCAGCGCCGCGACACGTGGCAGAAGAACTCCGCCATCGCATCCGCCACCTCGGTCACCGCGACTGCCAAGGGAGCCGGGGACCTGGCCGGACTTGAATCCGACGGGTGGCCGCGTTTTATGAGCATCGAAGAGGACGGAACACTGCCGTCATTCGCACCGCCGGGCGGGGAGCACGGCCAGGAATTCGGGACAGCGCTGCACCGGCTGCTGGAACTCAGCGACCTGCGCGAGGCCTCGAACTTCGATGAGCTCGCCGAGAGGATCGCCAGCGCGTCCGGACTGTCAGATCCGGAGGGCCTCGCGGAGCGCGCCCGTTCCGCGCTGAGGAGCGCACCGGTTCAGCGCGCCGCCGACCGGGAACACTGGCTAGAGCTGCCCGTTGTCACGTCCATGGATGGTGTGACACTGGAGGGCATCATCGACCTGATGTACCGGGAGGACGACGGGACGCTGGTTATCGCCGATTTCAAGACGGACATCAGTGTTCCGCAGGAGAGGCTGGCGGCGTACTGGCGCCAGCTTTCTACCTACGCCGGAATGGTGGAACGCATCACCGGCCAGACGGTACGTGAGCTCGTTCTGATCTTCTGCAGGGCCGGAGACGCCGAAATCCGCCATCAGGCGCGACATGACCCATCTGAGGGCGGATCGTAGTCGCCGGACGCCGTCACCACCACCGGTGGCGGCACTCGGGATTCTGGCATGCCCACTTCGGCACACCCATTTCGACTTTTCCGGTGGCGGGATAGACCCTGAGTTCCTCCATCATGCCGCAGCCGGCGAACTCTGCCTTGGGAAACTGCTCCCGGGTGTCGGGCATGATCATGCCGTACATGACGCGCCAGGCTTCATGCCCGCACACGGGGCACTTCCTTGTCGCATTTGCTCTCGTTGTCTTGTCGTCCTTGGTCATGAGAGCAACCTAGCCCTGGCCGCGGACATTCCAGGCAGTTACAAAAACTTCTTAGCGCTAAGCGCTTTTTGTAACCCGTGAACTTCGGTTATGCCGTCAACCGCTCAGTGGCGTACTTGTTCAGGGGCACTCCGTGATTGGCAGCCTCGATCGCCAGCTTCCGATGAAGTTCCGGAGGTACCCGAAGGTTGAGGCGACCACTGAACTTTTGCGTCGCGATGGGTTCAGGCACGGGCTCTCCCGACTGTATAAGTTCATCGATGACATCGGACACTAACCGTTCGATGCCCCGAAGCGCCTCGAACTGGTCCTCGTCCAGCCAAGAGAGGGAAGGGAACTCAAGGACAGTGGCCACAAATTCCTGGTCCTCGGGCGACCACTGGACCGAGTAACGGTACTGCGCCACCGTGGACGGTGCGGCAGCTGCTTTTCGAGTGGACATCTACTTCTCCTTGCTCCGATCGATGGCGGCTATGGCTTGCTTCACCTGGTACGGCTTGGCCTTGCCATTCTTGTTCTGCAGATTGATCCTGGGATCCCCCGACCAGGGCATTTTGAAGATTGCATTGTGGCTCCCGGAACCTGACCTCGGTTCCCCAAAGTAATGAGTACAGAGTTTGAGCATGTCACTGTAGGAGACGTTGTCAGGTGAGTTTCTAGCTTGCTTTTCGATCTTGTCGATGCTCGCCACAACCTCCATGGTGCCACTTTAGGCACCAAGTTTTCAAGGTGCCCTTGGCCTTCCGGTGAATCCCGCCCTGCCTCCCATGGGGCTTCCGCAGTTACCTACAGCCGCCGGTGCCGGAACGTCGGAAACAATTGCCCCACCCTCGCCACCGCTTCAATCGAGACATCCACCGCCCGAACGCCGCGCTCCAACCCACGGTCGGCTTCCACACCCCATCCGATCCACATGGTCACTGCGCCCCACCGGCACCAGCCACTGCTCTGTCTTGCGGGTGCCGGGCACCCACGACGAGCAAAACAGCAGGACCCGGGTAGCCAGTTACTGGCTGGAACTCCTATCAGGCTAAGCTCGGGCTTACGCCTCGCGGTTCCTGGGACTTCGCCATAGAGCCCGCGACCGCTGGATTGCAGCTCCCAGGTCCGTCTTCGCCCTTTGACTCACCGAATGACTCAGCGAAAATTCCGACCAGCCGAGTGCGATCCGGTCCGACAGCCTTCAGTTTCCTCTGAGCAACGCAACGATCTCGTCGTGAAGCCTATGGTCGTCGGGTTTGAGGCCGTCAAGGACGTCCTGGATACTCAGGGTCGACTGACGGATCTCCTTGACGCCGGCCCGCGTAAGGAACAATCGCGAGTAGTCCGCTTGGCCCGAATCGACCGTCCGGGTCCAGCTCGGATCCCGTTCGTTGGCGAACCACGCAGACGGCCCGAACTTGAGTTGGAGCCGCGACTGGCCCAAGTCGTTCGATTCTTCCTTCACTTCAATGTTTATAGTCCACTGGTATATCCCCGCGAGTCTGGCGTTGACTCCAAGCACAAACCCCTCGCCCCAAGTCGCGTTGAGTTGGCGTCTGAGGGGACCCTCGCTGAAGGCGCTGAGGCGCCCCTTGGCTCGCTGGAGGAGGTCGCGGCCCTCGCCAAACCGTTCCTTCGCCTGCACCGCAAGATCATCAGCAAAGCGCTCGGCGGCTACATCCTGCGGCTGCTCCTGGTATCTGCAAATTTCCCCGGTATCACACATGGCAACGACGAAGCTGAGCACTTCCTGATCACCCACGCGACCCCTTCCCCTAACGAACTTACGGTGCAACTGCTCGATGAATGCATAGGCATCGGGATTTTTCCGCTGGTATGCCCTGTCGCCACCTACGTGTTCCAGCAGTCGCTCAGCTAACTTGCCATACGTAAGGACCGCGGCGTCCTCCCACCCCAAGGTCTGCAAGGACACATCTTCATCGCGACACAAAAGAGCGACGACACCACGCTTGCCGTCCCGGACGCTGAACGCCAGATAACCGCTGTAACTGTGACCGTGACCGTCAGAGGTGAAGTAGTTCTCGATGACGACGACCGCATCTTCGCTCTCAAGGACAAGGTCGGCGATGTCCGCGCCCGCCCCGCCCACTGCGATATTCACCTCCTGACGCACCAAGTAGCTGCCATGTGGAAAGGGGTCGCTCCCCACCGAAACCCGGTTCAACTCGTCGATAAAGATCCGCAGAAAACGGTCGCCCAGGTTGTGCGTCTGCGCGGGGTCCAACAACCACCTGAAAACATTCGAGATCTGCTTCTCGTGGAGTCCGTGGTGCATGACGTCAAAGACGTTGAAACCCAGCTTTAGGGACCTGCCAAGCACTGGCAGGAGCCCAGTTACCAAGTCATCTGACACGACATCATCCCCCTGGCATCGACGTTAAGGCCAAATGGAAGACGAGGCCATTGGCTAAAGAATAAGACAACCTCGAACGCTAAACAGGAGCTCGGCCGCGCTCCGCAGGTGATTAAACTCTTCGGGGATTTATTCGTCGGTCGCTTCATCGCTGCCGGTCTCAGACCCGACAGCCGTCTGTTCGTCGCGCTTTTTCCGTTTGAATAGACCTGCCACGCTCCCGCCGACCGAGCCCGCCGTGCCGGCGATGGCGCCACCGACGCCCTTGACCGCGGTGGGGGCCTGGGGCTCATCCGGGATCCCGTCTCCGTCGATGTCCACGCTCCGGAACGCGCGCGTTACCGTGTCGGCTGCGGTTGCTACCCCTGCGCCCACTGCGACGGCGCCTGTCGCGACGCCGCCTCCGACTGTGCTGGCAGTGCCTGCGATCCAGTTTCCCGTTATCTTCGCGGCATCTTCCATGGCTGCCAGGGCTCGGTTTTGGTCGACGTCGCCGTCCTCTGCGTCAGCTTCGACAGGAACAGCAAGATGTTCGGGGAACGCGTCTGGGGCATCGGCGAATGCTGCCCGGGCTGCGATGACGACTTCGCGACCGAACACGAAGCGCGTGACGCCTCCCGCCAAGGCTCCAACACCATATTCAATCGTTGACTGCTGCTTTCCACTCAAGTTTTCGCGCACGGTGTCCAGCTGCCCCGTCTCCATGGTCCGAACCAAACTCTGCGCGGCGCCTCCAGGGAGGGTATCCGCGAGCGTATTTGCCCAGTGCGACCAGTCCGTGCGGCCAGCAGCGATCCTATTGCCGCCACCGACGACACCTTCAGCCGATGCGCTTGATAGGTCTGTCGCCATCGTTGCGATTTGCTTCTGGCTCACGCGTTCATTAGAGAGGCCGTAGACAAGCGCGAGCGCCTGATCGTTGTCGAGGTCCATTCCGTGGATATCGGCAATAGCGAGCGCGAAAATCGCGGTGATCTCGAACTGCAGCTGCTCATCGCCTGCGGGAAGGAGGGCAGCGGCCCGCTGTGCACCGTTCTTCGCAGTACCCAGCGCCATGTTCTTTGCGGCCTGTTTCGCAGCGCTCTTTGCGGCAAGTTTGACGGCTTCCTTGCCGGTCTTCTTGGCGGCCTGTTGTCCCGCACTCTTCATGCCGGCTGCTGCCGCCCCGACTCCTGGAATCATCGCGATACCAATATCAGCCGCGATCGCGCCGGCGCTGAGGCTGCTGGTGGTCGAGGTTAATGTGCAACCTGCCCGTGCCGCCCGCTACAACCGCGCGATGGGACGCAGCGGGCCTTCGCCTTCGTGAAGCTCTGGCACCCAGCCGCCCTACAGCAGCCTTCGCTGCCGGAACATCGGGAACGACTCCCGCACCCGCTCCACCGTTTCCAGCGAAACCTCCATCGTCCGCACCCCAGGCTCCAGCCCGAGGTCCGCTTCAACCACCCCCATCGGGTCCACCAGCACGCTCCGCCCCACCGATACCGGCGGTGCCTGGCACACCCCCGCCACGTACACGCTGTTCTCAATCGCCCGCGCCGCATTCAAAGCAAGCCACTGCTCAGTCTTGTGCTCGCCCGGCACCCAGGAGGAGCAGACCAGCAGGACTTCCGCACCGGCGTCGGCCAGCGACCTGGCCAGCTCCGGGAACCGCAGGTCGTAACACGTCATCAGCCCGAACCGCACTCCCCCATACTCGAACACCACCGGCGCAGTGGACGGTCCTGGCTTGATGAACGTGGACTCCCCGAAACCCTGCGCGTCGAAAAGGTGGATCTTCCGGTAGAAAGCCAACCGGCCGCCGTCGGGCCCGAAAGCCACCAAAGTGTTGTACGCCCTGCCCGGCTCCTCCGAGGTTTCCACCACGCGCCCGCGACCACCGCGATCCGGTGGCGGCGGGCAATAGTGGCGAGCTCCCCGCAGACGGGACCGTCCAGCGGCTCGGCCACCGCCGGGAACGTCGCGTCCACCTTCTTCTTCTCGTAAGTGGCGTACTCCGGGAAGGCGACCAGCGCGGCGCCGTCGTCCGCTGCCTGGGAGGCGAACCGGTCGATCGCGGCGAGGTTCACCTGGATGTCGGCGCCCGACTCCAGCTGCCCCAGCGAAATCCTCACAACCGTTCCTTCCCTCAACCAACAGGCCAAACTACCAACTGACAAACGTCAGGCGGCTGCCTCGACCGTCGCCTTCTCCGTGGCCGTCATCTCCGGCGGCGCCGCCTTGAAGCCCCGCGTGATCAGGGCCAGGACCACCACGCCCAGCACCAGCCAGGAAACTCCCAGCGTAATGGCGTTGCTGTCCAGCTGGGAGAGCAGGTAGGCGCAGATGATGGCGCCGATCACCGGGACCACCACGTAGGACACCGGGTTCAGCTGCTGCCCGGCCCGGCGCTGGCGCACATAGTGGAACACCACCGAGGCGTTCACCAGCGTGAAGGCGGTGAAGGCACCGAAGTTGATGAACGACGTCGACGTGGCCACGTCCAGGAAGATCGCGATCAGGCCGATGATGCCGATGATGACCAGGTTCACCACCGGGGTGTGGAACTTCTCGCTGAGTTTGCCGAAGACCGCCTTGGGCAGGACCGAGTCGCGGCCCATCGCATACATCAGCCGGGACGCGCTGGCCTGCGCGGCGAGGCCGGAGGCGAACTGCGCCACCACCAGGCCGGCCAGGAACACGGCGCCGAACAGCTGCCCGCCGATCTGCAGCGCGATGGAGCTCGCCGCGGACGCCGAGTCCTCGAACACGCCGCCGGGGTGAACCAGCTGGGTCACGTAGGACACCGCCACGAAGATGCCGCCTCCGATCAGCGCCACGAGCATGATGGCCCGTGGCATGGTCTTGCGCGGGTTGACGGTCTCCTCGGTGAGGGTGGTGACGGCGTCGAACCCCAGGAAGGAGTACGCGGCGATGGCCGCGCCAGCGGAGATGGTGGCGAAGCTGGCGGTGTCGTTGACAAACGGCTGGCCGCTCACCAGTCCCCCGGCCCCGGAAGTGGACACCACATTGCCGATGGACAGCGCCACGAAGAACACGATGACCAGCAGCTGGAACGCCATCAGCACGTAGTTGGCCTTGTCCGCCACCTTGATGCCCAGGATGTTCAGCAGCGTGGTGATCACGATGAAGCCCACGATCCAGAGCCCGATGGGGATGCCAGGGAACTGCGCGCTCAGGTACGAGCCGCCGATCAGCCAGATGACCATGGGCAGGAACAGGTAGTCCAGCAGGATGGCCCAGCCCACCAGGAAACCCACCCGGGGATCGATGGACCGGCGCACGTAGGTGTACGCGGAGCCGGCCACGGGGTGGGCGATGGCCATCCGGCCGTAGCTGTGCGCGGTGAACAGCATGGCGATCAGTGCCACCAGGTAGGCGGCCGGCGAGGCGCCGCCGGTGGCTTCGGCGATGATCCCGAAGATCCCCAGGACGATCAGCGGGGTGAGGTACGCGAGGCCGAACAGGACCAGCGAGGGCAGTTTCAGCGTGCGGGTGAGCGTTGTTGTCACGGTGTTTCCTTAGGGCTTGTAGGACGGCGGTGTCCAGGTGGCCGGGTTGATCCGGCCTTGGTAGACGGAAAGTTCGACGGCGGGCTCCCCCTCGCGGAACTGCGACCAGGGGCGGTTGAGGTTCTCCGTGCCGTGCGTGCGGACGCGCTCGACGGCGGCCAGGTCCAGTTCCGCGGTGAGCAGCCGCGGTTGATCGTCCGGTGCCTCGGCGAGGGTGTTGCCCTCCGGGTCCACGATGATGCTTTGGCCTTTCCCGGTGGGTCCGGCGCAGTTGACGCTGACCATAAAGACCTGGTTGACGATGGCGTTGGCCTGGGCGAGGACCAGTTCCTGTTTGCGGTCCGGGGTGGTGGTCTTGACGACGTTGAGGATCACTTCGGCGCCCATCCAGGCGAGCTGCCGGGACACCTCCGGGTACCAGGCGTCGTAGCAGATGTTCAGGCCCACCCTGCCGATGCCCGGCAGGTCCACGGTGGTGAACCGGTCGCCGGGGTCGTAGGGCTCGAACGGGCGCCAGGGGAAGATCTTCCGGTAGTAGCCGGCGAGTTCCCCGTCCGGGGACAGGACCAGCTGGGTGTTGAACAGCTGTCCTTCCGGGCCGCGTTCGCAGACGCTGCCTGGGACGAGCCAGATGTTGAGGTCCTTGGCGAGCTGTTTGAGCTCGTTGACCCGCGGGCCGTCCAGGGGCTCGGCACTTGCCCTGAGCATTTCGGCGCGCTGCAGGTCCGGGTTTTGGTCCCCGAACAGGTGCAGCTCGGGGAAGACCACCAGATTGCTGTGCGGTTGGGCTTCGAGGGCTGCTTTGACCTCGTTGGCAAAGGCCGAGACGGGTCCGCCGATGAGCCGCGGCCGTGCTTGGGCGGCGACGAGGGGAAGGATGCGTTGCATGGGTTTTTCTCCGCGTTGGGGTGTGATGCGGGTTATATTAGATCAGAATGATCCAATAAAGGGAAGGGGGCTGGCGTGGGCCGTAAAGTAGCGGTTATGACCGATCAGCTGGAGGACACCGACGAGCCTTCGCGCCTTGGTGCCGGCAGGGTGCCCGGGATGGAGCGGCGCAGCGCTATGGACGCGGTCCGGATGCGGATCGGCATGGCCATTTCCCTGGGCCTGCTGAAACCGGGCGAGCGGCTGCCGGACCAGGAGGACGTGGCCCTCGGTTTGTCCGTCAGCCCGATTACCGCCCGGCGTGCGCTGGCGAGCCTGGCGGAGCAGGGCGTTGTGGTGCGGCGGCGCGGCCGGGCCGGCGGGACATTTGTGGCGGACTCCCCGCCTACCGAGATTTTGGCGTCACTCTCCGCGTCACCGGCAGAGTCGCAGGCGGTGAACCGGCTGGTGGACCGGCGGCTGCTGTTCGAATGCGCGGTGACGCACTACGCGGCGGTCAATGCCACGCCTGAGCAGCTTGATGAGCTGGAACGGCTGACGCGGGAGATGGCGGAGTCGAGCGACTGGTCCTACTACCACCGGATCGACGAGCAGTTCCACCAGCTGGTGGGCACGGCGTCGTGCCTGGACACCGCCGTCGGGGTCTACCACGAGACGCTCGCCGAGCTGTACGACTACTTCATCCCCTACCCCATCGAGAAGCTGCACACCTCGAACCAGGACCACATCGCTTTGGTGGCAGCCCTGCGCGCCCGGAACGCTGAGGAAGCGGTGGAGGTGGCCCGGAAGCACGTGGACATTCTGCACCGGACGATGTTTATGGGGCTGGCGCAGGGCCGAGTTTAGGCCGCCACGTGCGGCTAGCGCGCTGCGACTACCGTCATCTGTTGGCAATATACTCATCGCGGACATCACCAGAAGCTCGGCGTGAACCTAGAAAGCATCAATAAAGAATCAAGATTAGCGATTGATAATCAGGATTCGCGCAGCTTTATCCCAGGAACCAAAATGCCGGCCTTTTCTCAGATGTAATGAAATTACTTGACGCTATTGGGGGAAGCGAAGATGTTGTGTCTGTCGCTGGATCGGTGTACCGATTCTGCGGTCCGAGCTCCACGCTGAATTCCTTCATGCGCGTCCATCACCGCACCCAACCCCGCACGCTTCGCATCGCACGTCGGTCAGGTGTCCTATGGAAGGACTCTCATGAGCCAGCAACCCTACACCGCCCCTTTTCCCGCAAATTACGGCTATGGTCAGCCGCCAGTGAGCTACAAGTCGTTCCTGACCACTTGGCTGCTCTCACTACTCCTGGGCGTGTTCGGCGTCGACCGCTTCTATCTTGGCAAGGTGGGGACCGGCGTTCTGAAGTTGGTCACCTTTGGGGGGCTGGGCGTTTGGGCCCTAATCGACCTCATTTTGGTTCTGGCGAACAAAACCCGCGATAAGCAGGGACTGCTGCTGGAAGGTTACGACAGGCACAAAAAAGTGGCCCTGATCGTCACCGGCGTTGTAATTCTCCTAAGCATCGTCGTCAACTCGGCCCGGGCTGGCTCTACCTCTTCGTCTGCGCCTGCTGCTTCCACTCCCAAGGTCGCCACTGCAGCTCAGACCGCGTCTGCCACCCCAACGCCCACCAAAGACCCGGCCGTAGCTGCTGCAGAGGCGGAAGCCTCCGCAAAGGCGAAGGCTGAGAAGGACGCTGCGGCTAAGGCAAAAGCAGACGCTGACGCGGCTGCTAAGGCTGAAGCCGATGCGGCAGCCAAGGCAAAAGCCGAAGCAGACGCCGCCGCTAAAGCTCAGGCTGAGGCGGAAGCCGCCGCCAAGAAGGGGACCATCAGCCAGCAGAGCGCCCAGCGGAAAGCCGGCGACTACCTCAAGTTCACCGCCTTCTCGCGGTCCGGCCTGATCGATCAGCTGGTGTACGAGAAGTTCTCCTTGGCGGACTCAACTTGGGCGGTGGACCACATGACAATTGACTACAACGAGCAGGCAGCCAAGAAAGCCAAGGATTACTTGAAGTTCAGCTCCTTCTCGCGTTCCGGGCTGGTCGATCAGCTGCTCTTTGAGGGCTATACGGCGGAGCAGGCCGAGTTTGGAGCCAGTACGACGGGCCTCTAACGGTAGAGCACGGAATCTAGCGCTCAGGCGAAGTAGGTCCCATCACACGTTGGGCAACCGAAACATGCACTGACTGCTGTGCCTAGGGTCCTCTTGTTCGCTGTCCAGGAGGACCCTGGCCGACAGGTAGTTTCCAATTAGACGAAAGTCCGTCATACGGCGGTGTGGCCCAGAAGATACCAGGAGCGCCTCAACTGGTAATCGAGCCGCAACAGGCATCCAAATCGTCAACACACACATATAGATGGAAATTAGTTTGAAAATCATCGCAACTTTAGCCAGCGGAGCGCTCCTGTGCTTCGCCCTTTCAAGCTGCGCGGGGTCACCGCAAGCAGTTCCCACCGTCACGCATACCGTGACCCAGACGGCAACAGTGACTGTGACGGCGACCGCCACGATTACTGCTGAACCGGTTGCTCCTGCCATAGTTGCGGCCCCGGCGCCGGCTCCTGCTGCTCCAGCGACTGCCGTAATTCCGGCCAACGTTGCGGGAATCAATGCAGAGGCACTTGATGATGAGCTTTCGGCTTTGGGCTTCAAAAAGGTCGTTTACAACTCTGACACTGGCAAAACCGTGCTGTTGCTCAGCAATTGGACGGTCACCGGAGTTGACAACGCCGGTGCCGAACAAGCCGTCGACAAGGCCGTCGTGGTTCACGTGACCAAGTAGGTCCTACTCCGTCCAAAGTTGACGCTTGTAGGGCTTCTGCGTGCTGATTTCGCTCAACCGCTTCAACGCTCGTTACCTTCGGACGGCGTTCAAAGGCGCCCGGCATCCTCATCAGTTTGAGTACCGCAGTAACTGGGCCCACCGACGGTCCAGCCCACCAAGGCATACGTGCACGCTGGGGACCCGCCCGTCCCCGGCGACGCGTCCAGCTTTGGGGGACAGGAGCCGACCGACCATTTCTAGTCCATCGGAACCCTCGCTGTGATCAGATGGGGCGCTGGATTCAGCGCGCGAGCGATGAGGCAGGATCTGCCTGGCGGACGCGACAGCCCCTTCGAGGAGGGTCTCGAGAAATTAATGCGCCGTTCCCCGGCAATCGAGCCAAGTCCACCGCATGCCAAAGCCCATTCACGTGCTTGACGAAGTCCGGACATGATAGCCACCCTTCCCGACGAGGTCAACATAACTAGAAGCTGACTGCGACTCCGCCGCCTCGGAATTTTGCTTGGTGTTCCACGAATGGAGCCACCCACCATGAATCAATCTGGTGTAGGTGGACTCGAACTGCGGGCACTTCGTAACTGGTCATACCACCAGGGACCACTTGGGCGGGAGACAGCGAGAGTACATCAAGTGTCGGCATGGTATCCCCCGGAGACATGGCATCCAAGATCTCTCTGGCCTTCTGGTCAGCAATGAGGTCTTTTTCCTGCCGGGACGTCTTCCAGTTGCCCGCATCCTTGAAGAATTCCACTCCGAATTCTTTAAAGTTCCTTTCAGCAAATGTGGATGTGGATACGGGCTTGCCAACGTAAACAGTTGCCCCGCAAACGACCACTATGCGGTAGAGGTCTGCCCCGCCCTCTGCGGCTTTTACAATGGCTTGCAGGTGAGGGTCGATAACTTCGATAGTTTCCATTCAGGAACTATAACAACAAGAACATTCATGACTTCGTCTCTCAACGTTTTGGTGATGAGCCCCAGTGGTTTGTCTTTGTCGAGAGAATTGCAGCCCCGCCTGGGACTAGGACGCTTGGGTGCGGAAGACGACAACTTTCATCCGGGAAGTACACGCACAACGCAGGCTCGTTGTCTATGCCCTCCCCCTGTTCTAGACCGCAGGCAGCAGCGAACGGCCATGGGCGGCCTGCGAAAAGCCGATGCTTCACGTCATGATCCTGAGTGAGGAATCTCTGTCGCTATGATGACGTGTCTCGTCGTTCTAAATGGGGAAAAATGAATACTTTTCGCACTGTTGCTGGGGCCGCCTTCCTTGGCCTCATTCTCAGTTCCTGCTCATCTCCGGCTCCGGAAACGGCGCCCACTGTATCGGTCCCACCTGCGGCCACGCAGACTGCCACTCCTGCGCCGACACCGACACCAAGTCGCAAGGAGAATGCGAGGGGGCAGTTGATCAAGGAAATTGGCGAAACTGCATCGCAGCTTACCGATCCGAAATCGGATTCTCCCACAATGACCTTCAAGGTCACCTCGATTCAGCCGATTGAGTGCGATGCACCCTACGCTACTCAACCGACCGGAACCATCATTGGGATCAGCATGGAAGTTGCCACCACGAGCACTTTCTCCGGCCCCCTTACCGTCAATGGTGAGGAAGGACTTATCAGCTTCGATCCGTACTACTGGAAAGGCTATGCCGCGAACGGAACCCGTATGAACAAGGTGGATTCGACTGCTGTTCAGGGGTGCCTTCCCGACGAAAGTAAAATTCTTCCCAGTTACATAGGCAAAGGGGAACAGCTCAACGGCTTGGTTCTTCTTGATGTCTCATCGTCTTCAGGTGAAGTTTCTTATGACCCGTCAGGTGGTGGCGGCTGGGCTTGGAAATACCCGTCGGCCTAATCAAATAGTCATTCAAATCCCACGCAGTGAGGCCGTCCAGATGCCCGGCCATCACGAACCATCTGCGCTACGAGCCTGAGGCCCATCCCTGTAAGGCAAAGAGCGCGTCCGGCCAGGCCGGACGCGCCTTTCGCGTGCCATCACCCGCAAAGCGGTTCAGGCTGATTGTGTCGCTGAGCACGGGCTGCTTGTCTCCGCCTGAAGCTTCGACAACGCGGCCCGCAACTTTCCCGGAACGGGAACGGTGGTTCAGCCAGTCCGCCAAGCACAACCGTGACCACGCCGAAGGCGACGCTGGCCAGGACCGCGACCACCGGCACCCGGGCCTTGGACACGGAAGCAAGCAGACGTGGAGCTTCACATCGCTCGGCGAGGGAACGCCATCCACGAAGCACGGTAGAAGTAGGCATTGCGGGCGGAGAGCAGTGCCGCCACGGCCACCAGCGTGATGGCGGTGGCCGCACCCGGCATCTTCACGCTGCGGGCCGGCTCCGCAGTCTCGGATGCCGCCACAGAGACAATCTCGCTGCCGCCAAACGCGAATGCCACCACAAACAGCGCCGTGGCAATCCCGGCGAAGCCTCTCGGCGCGAAGCCGGTAACGGTGAAGTTGGGCAGGGCCGGCGACTGCACGCCCGGCAGCCAGCCGAAGAACAGAGCGGCGCCCACCAGGAGGAACCCGACGATGGCCGCCACCTTCAGCAGCGCGAACCAGAACTCGAACTCAGCAAAGTTCTTCACGCTGGTCAGGTTCGCGGCGGTGAGCACCACGATGAACACAAACGCCATCAGACACACCGGCAGGGCCGGGAAGATGGTGGCAAGCAGGCCCGCCGCACCGAGCACCTCGGCCGCAATCACGACGACCAGCTGCAGCCACCAGATAGAATGGATGGGCGATTCCTGCCACCTCGCCGTCACGCGCGAACAGCTCCGTGAGGGCGCCAACAAACAGCTCTACGGCGGCTAATCGATTAGCCTCTACTTCGAAACCGGTGAGAGACTCACCATTCCGGCTCACTCATGCTCACGTGAACGACGGCCAGCACCAGGCCCACGCGCCGCCGTCGTAATTTCCGACGCCTGGTCCTGCCCCGGTGACGCATCAGTTACGCCCTACTGCCCTGCACTATCGGGGAACAAGCCGCCACAGGGACGTGACCTCGGCCGTGCGCGCCTCGAACAGAGGATCGTCGCGGTCCGACGCCTTCGGATGCGTTGGCTTGGTGTCCAGCCGTTCCACCACCTTCAGCCCCGCCGCCTTGATGGCCGTCAGCAGATCCTCACGCGACCGCAGGCCAAGGTGCTCGGCCAGGTCGGAGAGGACAAGCCAGCCCTCACCGCCCGGCTCCAGATGGTCGGGGAGTTCATTCAGGAAGCGGAACAGCATCCTGCTTCCGGGGTCGTAGACGGCGCTGTCCAGGGTGGAATGCGGCATGGCCGGAATCCAGGGCGGGTTGCACACGACGAGCGGTGCCCGTCCGGGCGGGAACATGTCGGTCAGGACGGCCTCAGCACGGTCCTGGACACCGAGGTTCCGGAAATTCTCAGCGGCGCAGGCGATTGCACGAGGCTCATTGTCCGTGGCCACCACGCGTTGGACGCCACGGCGCGCGAGAACCGCAGCGAGCACCCCGGTGCCGGTACCGACGTCGAACGCCAGCGAGTCAGAGGGCAGCGCAGCGGCGGCCACGAGATCCACATACTCACTCCGGGTGGGGAAGAACGTGCCATAGTGCGGGTGGATGCGGCCCTGCAGGGCATCGACGTAGACGCCATTCCGTCGCCACTCATGCGCACCAATTGCCCCCACAAGCTCATGCAGCGACACGACGGAAGGTTCGCCGATATCGCCGTACGCTTCAGCGGCCGCCTCCCGGATATCCGGTGCGCGGCGCAGCGGCACCACCGGGCCCGGGTCAAGGGGAATCAGCAGTAAACCGAGAATGCGTGCGCGATGCGAGCGGGACTGCCGATGCCGATAAAACTTCTCGGCCGGAGTACCTGCGACCTTCTTGCCGGCGCCTACCCGCCGGTCCAGGGCGTTGAGGATCTGCCGCGCGTTCTGGAAGTCACCGTGCCAGAGCATCGCGATCCCCTGTGACGCCATCCGGTACGCCTCGTCGGCGGTGAGGGAGTCGGAGACCACTTCGACGCGCTTCGGCGCCGGCCTGCCATTCGCCGAACGCCATCGGGCGGTCATACTCTCACCAGCCTCGACCCAGGACACAAGGGCGCGCTCATCTACCGCAGCTGTGGGCGCCGGCGTGGGGTCCGACGTCGGGATTCCCCCGGGAGTTGGTCTGTCGATACTGATAAAGGATCCATTCCAAGAGTCCGCGGCGGATCGAAGACTGACGATTGCGGCGGCGATTCCACCATGTCCAAGGCTACGGCCCAGCATTCCGCACCATCATCCGGCAGCGAACCAAGCTTCTTGATCGATGGCGGCTGGAGCCCTTGAACCTACATTGTAAGGATACAGGCGCCCTATAACCGCCCCTGCCGGACGCGGGTGTCAGCGATGGTCTAACAATCAGCCACATGATCCCGATGGAGCGGTTGCCGAGTGAGATGGCGGAGTCGAGCACTGGTCTTACTACCACGGATGGACGAGCAGTTCCATCAGCTGGTGGGTACGGCGTAGTGCCTGGACACCGCCGTCGAGGTTTACCACGAGACCCTCGCCGAGCCGTACGACTACTTCATCCCCTATCCCATCGAGAAGCTGCATAAATCGAACCGCGACCACATCGCGCTCGTGGCAGCCCTCCGTGCCGGAAATGTTGAGGAAGCGGTGGAGGTCTCGCGGAAGCACGTGGACATCCTGCACCGGACGATGTTTGTGGGGCTGGCAAAGGGTGGTGGAACTTAAGCCACCACCATGGCTTCCGTTCCCCGCTCAGGAAACCCTGGCCCTCAGAAAGCTTCGTACGCAGTTGGCGATGACTTCGGCGTCTCTGGGAAAACCTATGAAGTTCCCGGAAGTCCGGTGTATCAGCCACCGTAAACCGATAAACCAGATACCCGGAGCAGGCGAAGCTGCTCCTTGACGCAACGGCGCCCCCGCGGCATCTGTGAGACCCTCCCCAAGCCAGTGGAATGCGCCCGTGTAGCCGGTGCACCAAATGACACTGCCTATCCCCGCGTTCCGAAGGTGAAGTTGTCGGGGCGGATCGATCTCAATCGGCAGTTCCCCTGGGTCCGGTTCGGCCGCTGGTGCGCTAAGCCCGTGAGCCTGAATATGTGCGTCAATCATGCCTCGAATATCCGCCGCGGCATGGTTTCCGTAGGCAATGTTGGCTGCTGTGCTGTCGTCGAAAGCGAGGGTCTCACCTTGACCTGCTACGAGTCGGCCGGTGAGTGTTGCTCCGGCGTTGGACAGCAGCTGCAGACTTATGTCGTGCCCGAGGGGCGCCCGCAAAGCCGGTACGGCTTGGACCAATCGGGGGTCTGGCAGGTCCTCGGGACGGTGTTCAAAGAAGCCTGCCTCGTCCAACCACCGCAGAGTGTCTCTTCCGCGATACTTTGCCGATGCGCGACCGACCGGGCAGGTTGCCAGCCAGACACGTCTGCCTGCCGCCAGTAAGTCTTCACTGATCTGCGTCCCGGACTGTGCGCTGCCGACAACCAGCACCGCCCCTTCGGGCAGATCGCTGGGCTTTCTATATGTTGCGGCATAACGTTGCATGATTCGATCCGGCAGCCGGCCTGCCAGGGCAGGCACACGAGGTACGTTCTCACCGCCGCTTGCAACCACGATGGTGCGGGCTTGAAGTTGGCCTCCACTTGTCCGGAGGAGCCACCGATCGTCAAGCCGGGCCAGCCCGACGACGTCGACGCCCGTAAGCACCGGCGCTCTCGAAGCCAGCTCTTCCAGACGCTGAACCACTTCCTGTCGGGTCAGGTACGTGTCCGGGTCCTGGGCACCTAGCATCGTGTTCATGAACGCTGGGTTGTTGATATGCAGCGAATCCCAGCGCTGGGTCCGCCACGTTTCACCTGACCGAGCCCGCTCCAGAACGACATGCTCGATGCCGAGTCCCGATAGCGAGGAGCTAGCGGCGAGCCCGGCGGGGCCAGCTCCAACCACCACACAATCAATGACCATGACGCGCCTGCCTTAATCGATCTTCTGGGAGCTCCAGTGTGAGCCGGGATGGGTGGCCTGTCAGGAACCTATGTTCCACCGCGTCTCCTGGACCAGCCGCGCGGGGTCCAGAATGACGATGCCGGTCCGGCCGGTGTGAACAATGCCTTCGTGCCGTAGCTCCCGCAGAATCCTCACCACAACTTCTCGGGCCGTCCCCACAGCCTCCGCGAGTTCACTCTGCGATGCCGTAACGACCAGCTCGGTATCAAGCTTCGGGCCAGCGCGGACGTGTTCTGACGCCAGCTCGGAGGCCAAATCGAGCAAATGCCGGGCCATCCGCTGCCGGACGCTGGCGAAGGCGCTGTCGGGAATCTCGTAGATGAAAGTCAGGACCCGTTGGCTGAGTTCCTCGAGCAGGGCAACGGCGACTTTCGAATCCTCATTTACGATTTGGCGTACGTTTTCCGGCGACAGGCTCAACAGCTTCGTCGCTGTCAGCGTCTGGAGGGAAGCCGGTAGGGAGAATTTCGAGGCAAACAGCGATGCTGCGCCGAGAAGGGACCCTGACCGACAGTAGCGGATGGTCATGGTGCGCCCGTCCGGATCTCTGACAAAGACTCTGACCACACCAGACACGACCAGCTCCAGGTGCGGATTCGTATCACCCTCGCGGTGCGTGACCGTTCGGGCCGGGATATCTTTGCGCTGGGCCCCTGCGAGCAACTTGCGCAGACTATTGGGCGCGACCTGGTGAAGGCTGGAAACGCTAATGGCCTTTAAGACGTCAGCATCCACAATGCACCAATTCTTGGTGTGCTTAGCGGCAGCCTGTGATTGAACGCTGCAGATGGGCAACAGGGCAGCCCTCGGAACTGGTCACTCCGCTCCCCTACACCGGGGTCTGCCCAGCGTATGGTCATCCGAATATGGCCGCAACAAGGGCGGGGCGTTGTCGTTTTTCCCACTGCCGAGCGGACGATTCCGCTGTAGACCAGCGGAGGAGTTCACAGCAACTGGTTCAGTCGACAAGCACCCCGGGCTTCGCCTCGTCAGATGCTTTAACCGGCTCGAAACGTTCCCAGACCGCCGTCGAGGTCTACCACGAGACCCTCGCGTAGCTGTATGACTACTTCATCCCATATCCCATCGAGAAGCTGCACAAGTCCAATCACGAAGACATCGCGCTCGTGGCGGCGCTCCGCGCCGGTCATGTTCAAGAAGCGGTGGAAGTTGCCCGGAAGCACGTGGACATCCTGCACCGGACGATGTTTATAGGTCTGGCGGACGGCGGAGCTGAAGCCGGCAAGCATGGCTGAATGAATAGGTTCTAGCCCAAACCCCGCCGCATCGGAGTGCTAATTCGCTACGCCGCGCCTGGTATTGCAAAGCTCCCGCGGTAGGGCAGGATTTCCACGTGGACGAGTATTCATTCAGCGCTGAAGAAGCTGCCGCCATTCTTGGGATGAGCGCGAAGACGCTACGGCAGAGGCTGCGTGACGAACGCCCCGCGGGTGCTCGACAGATTCCTCCCCAACATGGAGGCAATTGGTTCCTCAGGCGAAGCTACGTCGAGCAACTCGCAGCACAACGCGGACGGCGTATTCCTAATCTCTCGGCATTTTCACCTGACCAACTGACTTCAACCCATCTGCCTGCAGTCGAAAAGCCTAGTCCCAAGCCTGCCTTAGCCCGTGCAACAGCCGACCCATCTCATGGCACCTGGTCCCAATGGATTCCGTTCAGCGAGGCCCTCAAAGTGGCTCCGCGCTTCCCGGGCGTCTACATGTTCCGGATTGCAGCAGAAGCTCATCTAGGCCCTGTCTATATAGGCATGGCGGGAGAACGGAAAGGCAACGGTCTCCGTGGCCGGCTGGCAATCTACGCAAGCGGCAAGGGAGCCGGATCCGGCTTGGGAGAACATGCATTTTGACAGGGCACTGGAAGATCCGAAGTGGCTCCAAGCGCGACTGGACGAAGCTCTTGCGGGCACTCCAATGAGGGCAAAGGAGGCAGCGCGTTCAGCAATTGATCACGCAGGACTGGAAGTTCGTTGGCAGACGGCCGAGACCAGAGCCCAGGCCCTTCAGCTGGAGGCTCAACTGATCAGCGAATACAGGAATCAGCTCTGGAACCGCTGATACGGCAGGGGACCCCGCGGGTCCTTTGCGGTGCTCTCCAGGACCTCTATCAGCTACCGAGGTGCCATGAATAGCTAGCATCGTTCCAATTGACAGTTGCGGAAAACCGGTATCCCGAGGATGACCCGTCGGCCTCAGTCTCGTTGACTGCGATGCATTGAAACGTGCCCGTTATGGCCGTCAAGTCATCGGAAGAACCTCCACCAAGAGGAGTACACGATGCCCGGGTGATTGGACCCTCGAGGACTCCTTTCGCCACGCGAGACTCTGCGTCTTTCAGTATGGAATCCTCAAGGGAGGTAACTATCAGCTTTCGCTGAGCGCGCTTGGTTGCATCAGCTGCTTGTTTGGCAGCGGCCGCGGCCTGGGATGCCCGTGTAGCTTCTGCCTGCCGCTTGTTTTCGGCTTCGGCCGCTGACGCTGCGGCAGCTTGCTCGGCATTGATCTGATTCGTGTGCTGGATACTAAGTGAGATGCCGATCCCCGCGACCGCGATGACGATGACGGCTGCCGCTATAGCCACGAGGCGCCTATTCAGACTCGCAAAGCCTCGTCGAGCGACATAGGGGGTGCCGCAACCTGGGCAGTAGCCACCAACGGTCAAAGATTGCACACTACATTTACGGCAGACCTTCGTCTGTGGCTCTGGGGAATCCGTTGATTCTGGTGTGCCGGCAGGGAACGATTCGTTTTTCAAGCCGGGGGCATCTTCCTGAGGCTCCCCAGGACGATGCTGACCGCCCTGCGGTGAATTGTTAGTTGCTGAAGTCGTCACAGTGCATCTTCCTATGCCCGGTTTTGCGAATCTGTCAGATAGACAGTTAGACGGAAGCAGGCAAGCTCAGCGGCGCCGGTGCAACCTTTCGGTTGAACTCGTGCTGCACAATTGCTGAGCCGATGGAACCCAAGAGAAACATCAGCCAAAAAGCTGCGTGACGTCCCAGGCCTCGGCGCGTGAAAGCCTCGACGCCGACCGAGTACTTCCAGAGCCATACGATGTTGGCGATGGGCACAATAAGCAGCCAGGCGGTCGGTATCGCAGTGCCGAACCTATTCATCTCGTTCTTTGTTTTTACGCTCCACACCAAGGAATAGATGCCAAATGTGATGAGAGGCAAAAGTAGCGGTGCTGCAATGCTGCGGTATTTCATGATTCTCCTAGGTACGTTTCATGGAACTTTCGGAGCAATGCCTTTGGCGCAGCAACGCGTCATAGATTTCCCCCCAAAAATGACTGTATTCGCTGGCCGTCGTGGTCGAGGACGAACCTGCGAAAATCTTGAGGTGATCCTGTGGAAAACGTCATATTCAAGAGTCGCAGTGACTTTTTCCTTGAGTGGTTACCAGCCGCTCCGGCCGCCCATCATCCTCGAAGCCCGGAGGCGGTGGCACTCCACTGCCACCGCCGTCGGATGTTTTCGTGATTGTCGTAGTGCCAGCCCACTTTTAACTTTTACCGAGGTGAAAGTTAGTGGGATATGCTTCCTCGTGTTGTGACACAAGTTACGTTGGGGGCATAAGTGAATTCAAAGACGCCGCTGAAGTTCGGGGCCACGCTGGTGGAGTTGATCCGGGCCAGGCACCCGATCCTTCTCGTCGAGACCCATGAAGGTGACAGGGTGGTCGCTGCAGCGGAAGCCGTCGCGGTCAGCCCAGACATACGTCGCCAGCGGCGTGTCGTCACATACACCGTTTCACGAGGATTGCATGCCCCCGGTCAAATGACGGGAAAGCCCACCGCTCCCGACGCTGCCCTGGCAGAAGCGATAAAGGCTCAAGAGCCGACCATCTTCGTCTTCTTCGATCTGCACCACTTCCTAGGGTCGCAGGGCCGCCCAGCCGAGCCCACCATGGTACGTGCAGTGCAGGACGCAGCGACTGCGTTTCGCACGGGAGAGGTCCCGCACACCCTTATCATCGTTTCTCCCGGCATGACGCTTCCGCCCGACTTGGAAAAGGAAGTAACTGTTGTCGACCTTCCTTTGCCTACGGCAGGGGAAATTGAGGGTGTCCTGGATGAGATAGTCAGCGCGAATGCGGCATCGATCGTCGTCGATCTGAGCACCGACGATCGTCAGAGGCTTATTCAAGCAGCGCAAGGCCTCACACTTGGCGAGGCAGAGAACGCCTTCGCCCGTGCCATCGCCACGGACCGTCGGTTGGACGCGTCGGACATCGCGCTGGTCCTTGATGAAAAGCGGCAAACAATCAGGAAGTCAGGACTGCTGGAGTTCATCACGCCAGAGGGTTCGATGAACGACGTCGGAGGCCTGGAAAACCTGAAGAAATGGCTGCAAAAGAGGAACGGCTCCTGGCTGCCTGAAGCGCAGCGCTGGTCCATCCCGGCGCCGAAAGGTGTCCTCATCACCGGCATCCCCGGCTGCGGCAAGAGCCTTACCGCAACATGCATGGCTACCCTCTGGGGCCTGCCCTTACTCCGCCTTGACGTCGGCCGGGTCTTCTCCGGCCTCGTAGGATCCAGCGAGCAAAATATGCGAGGAGCGCTAAGGCTGGCTGAGGCCGTCTCGCCCTCCATTTTGTGGATAGATGAAATTGAAAAGGGCTTTGGTTCAAGCGGCGGTGGAGACTCGGGCACCAGCCAGCGCGTCTTCGGTACATTTCTGACCTGGATGCAGGAGAAAAAGAACCCGGTCTTCGTCATCGCCACCGCGAATAAGATCGATACCCTTCCGCCGGAGTTCCTTCGCAAAGGCCGCTTCGACGAGATCTTCTTCGTGGACCTGCCAACTAGAGAGGAACGGGTCCACATTTGGCGCATCCAGCTCGAAAGGAGACTCACCGCGGGATCTGCGGCCAGTGGCGATTTCGAGATCAACAACGACTCCCTGGGTTTCCTTGCGGAACATACGGAAGGTTTCTCAGGCGCAGAAATTGCCGAAGCGGTCGTGAGTGCATGCTTCGAGGCTTATTCGGAGCGCCGGCGGCTAAACGAAAAAGACCTCCGCCGGGCGATCACCAACACGGTTCCCTTGTCGGTCACCCAAGCCGAGCAGATCAAGGGAGTCCGAGATTGGGCTTCACAGCGTGCCGTGGCAGCAACGTCGACAAGTTCCAGGGGTGATTACTCGACCAGCGGGTCAGCAGCGCCGGCAGACGTGAACTCTTGGCGTGGTGGTCGGCAGATCGACTTTGGGGACTAGGCCATGAGTCTCGAAGTTCTACTCATCCCCCTTGGGATTGCTGCCATTGCCGCTATCCGTGAAGCACGTAGCACTGATCTCTGCGAGAAGTGCAAGACCACCCGAATCAAAGACCAACAGCTTTTGCATGACGCGCTCCTGGCCATGGGCGCCACCAGCCTTAGCGCCGGCGAAGGTCGCATCACAGGCGACAGCCCCTACGGCCGGATCACTTTCCAGCGCATCGGTGAAGTGTTCCTCGGGCGTGTCGATGGCGCCAACGACCAGGTGACTGGCAACATGCTCGCCGCATTGGACATGAGCGTTGGCGCCTTGCTGCAGCAGAGAACGATCGCATCCCTTCACGCCCGGGCCGCGGAAATTGGGATGACCCTGGTCTCACAGACCGCGGCCAACGGTGAAGTCCAACTCGTTTTTGAACAGGCCACATGATGCAAAAGAAGACCATAACTATTACGGTTTCAGCCTCAGGATCCATCACTGCTGAGGCCAACGGCCCCGGCCCAGCCTGCGTAGATGAGCTGGCAGCGATTCAGGCCCTCCTGCCCGACGCGGTCATCGCGGATTCACGCCTGACACCTGCCTACTTCCAAACCGCCACTCAGTCAGTGGCGACTCAGCAGCTACAGCACGAGGAGGACAACGGACGATGACGCCCGAAGAAAAGCTCTGTTCACGAACATGGAGACTGCGGAACAGTGCCGGAGTCCTGTGGAGTATCCTCTCCTTCGGATTGCTTACGGGCGTCGGATTCCTCATCCGCGGGGTGAAAGCCAAGAACAAGCTGTGGATCCGGATGGGCATAGGCTTCCTCGTCCTGGGAGTAGGCCTCATGGTGGCGACCGGAACGTATGACGCCGGCACGAAGGAAGCACCCATCCGCTCCACGGCGAGCACCATATGGGGTTGGATATGGTTCCTCACGTTCATCGGTGGAATCGTGGCAACCTTCATTACCAACCGGAAATGGCTGGTGTGGAAAGCACATGCCGGCGACACCAAGTGGTACGCCCAGACCGGCAGCTACACGCCCTCGCTTACTACCAACCCTGCTGCGGGTTACGACCACAACGCCGCGGCGGCCGCCTTTAGGTCAGTAGTTCCTCCACCTTCGGCGCCACCTGTCCAGCCCGCCCCACCGGCCCAAACCTTTGTTCCAAGTACCTCAAGTTCAACGATTGATGTGAACTCAGCATCAGCCCAGGACTTGGTTGCCGCCCTCGGCATCGATCACACTACGGCCGGACGAATTGTGGAGGCACGTCACAGCCAAGGAGTGTTCACCTCCTTTGAGCAGCTCATGTCCAAGGCTCAGGTACAACCGCACGTTCTGATTCCTCATAGGCAGAAGCTCGTCTTCGGAGACACGGGCGGCGCGGCTACACCTCCCCCTGTTCAGCCGCCGCCGACAAGGCGCAGCGCAAATCAAGCAGCCCGTAGACTCGACCTTTGAGCACAGAAGTACTGCGCATCGCACGAGTCCTTCACGGCACCACAGCCGAAGGCCCTGGACTGCGCAGCGCCATCTGGTTCCAGGGTTGCAGCATTCGCTGCACGGGGTGCATCAACCCGCACCTCTTCAGCCCTAACGGCGGAAGCGACATGACGGTCAGCGACATCGTCCTGGGTGCCGTAGCCGGCGGAGTCGAGGGTCTCACGCTCATCGGGGGTGAGCCCTTTGACCAGCCTTCCGCTGGGGCGCAGCTGGCCAGGGAGGCGCAGGAACACGGACTCGGTGTCATCGCTTTCTCCGGCTACGAGTACGAGACACTGCGGGACAGGGACCAAGACACTAAGAGGTTCCTTGCCGGGATTGATCTGCTCGTCGACGGCCCGTACCAGGCGTGGAACCAGGAAACAGACCGAGCCTTGGTGGGTTCCACCAACCAACGCTTTATCCACATTTCCGACCGTTACGGCTCCTATCAGCCTGAGATTGCTGCCAACCGTGTGGATATACGCGTTCTTCCTGACGGTTCTATCGACGTGGCCGGCTTCCTTGACATGGACAACCTCAAGAACCTGCTCGAAGCAACGGGAACGAGCAGAAAGGCTCGGAGGGCACCCCTTGAGAACAGCGACGACAAGTTGAGCAGGCACCAACCCTTTTCTCCATAGAGCGCGCAGTCCTGCACATAGGACGCGCTCTGTTGCCCGAGGCCGACTCTTCCCAAAGGTGACGCCGAAAATCGCCCCCGAATCCTCGTCCCGACGGCCTGACCTGTCCGTAAGCTTGGCCCTGCGCCCGGACTCGACGAGCAACGTTATGTAAAGGCTGTACATGGACAACGATCCCTCGGGCGAACTGAGACTTGGCACCTATTTCAAGCCGCTGGGCTGGCACACGACGACGTAGTAGTCATCCGGCACACGCTCAATTCTGGTGGCTTGGAGACCAGGGCGGATGCCATGGGTGCGAACCTTTTGCCCTATACACGGGAACAGGGGCACAACAACAAGCTCGGAAGAACACCTCCCAAGATCTGGCTAAATTTTCTGGCCACCTCCGGCAGGCGGGCACGGTTCATCACCGCCTTTGAGAACCACGGGGAGGTTCACGGCGAACGAACGGACATTTGGCGCTTCTTTGACCTGCGGCCCTCTCCTGTTTTCTCCGCTATGGCAGACCGCCTCGTTATTGAGTGGACGGCGGACACAGTGAACTGGGCGAAGGCAGGCGAGACCGCAAGTCTTATGCCCGTGGTCGAGATAGCCGACCCGCAAACCGAGCCGTTTCCCGGCTTCGACTTGCTTCTCATCAGCTACGGGGAACTCCAAGCGGTGGTCGCCGATGACCGATACAGTCAGTGGCGGACAGCTCTCAGTTCCGTTCAGGGGATCTACCTCATCTCCGACACGAAGACAGGCAAACTTTACGTCGGCAAGGCCGATGGGGCCGAACGCTTCCTGGGCCGCTGGAGTGGTTACGCCAAGAATGGCCACGGCGGAAACGTCGCCCTCCGCGAACTTGCCGGAGCCGATGCCGACCACGCACGACACTTCCGGTTCAGCATCCTGCGGGTCTTCGCCCCCAGCGCCACCACTGCTCAAGTGGATGCGGCCGAAGCCCACTTCAAGAGGGCACTGCTCTCACGCCAAACCGGCAATAACCGGAACTAATGGCCATGACGGGTCACCTAAAGCGGCATCACGACACTCGTGACTTGTTTGATGCGCCATTTCGCGTTCCAGCTAGAGGCGGTCGTCCTTGACGTCACACCTCGCCACCTGAAATCCGTCTGCGCGTGATCCCTTGGGCAACGGACAAGAAAGGCCTCCTCGTGGATCGCACTTCAGCAGTTCCGCTCCGCTCAGGGGTCTTTCTTGACATCTATCGAACCGGCATTCTTACGGGGAACGCGTAATGCACCTAGGAAAGCTCGGCACAAATGTCGATGCTCGTTCCAGAGGAAGTCAGGGACGTCAGCGTACCGGACTTATCATCAACCAGGGTGTAGACGATTCGACCGTAAAATTGCGTGCTACTTGGGCCCTTTGGTTTGTCCGACGGGAAGAGAATAATGCCGGCTGTTCCCGTTTCTGTAACCGTCAATGTGTCGCCATTGTCCACCGTCGTCCGGTTGGAACCAGTCGGCCTGATAGTCAGATACTCACCAGTATCGAGGTTGGTATATGTAAGGGTGTAACCTCTGCCAGCCTGAAGTATGCGGACCGGTTCTCCCTTCCTGTCATAGAAAGTCCTTACCGTCACATTCGACCCGGATGCTTCAATACGAAGAGCGAAGTCTTCGCATGCCTCTCCTTTAGGCAGATCGGCCGAGAAGCCGTCAGGTGCAGGACCCTTCTCCGGAGGCGCAGCAACCGCCGGGGGCCCTACTGCCAGGAGGGCAGCGATAATCATGGTTGAGCGCGCAAAAATAGTAACTTTAGTGCTTTTCATTTGATTCTCCGTGTATTCGTCGGCCGCCTTCGGCCCGCATGAATAAAACAAGTAGCGCAAGAGAGCGCATTGAGAGTGAGAGAGATAGGGGATGCCGTGCTTCATACGGCCGTGGGACATTCAGAATACGTCTGCATTCCTGAAGTGAAAAGTACTAGGTAGTGATTATTTGTATCTCACACTGCACTACCAGCCGACCAGGCATTGCGGAGGGCGCGCCCGGCCAAAGCCGGACGCGCCCTCGCTTTGCCCTGAACCCGCGTCATGGTTCCAAGCGGCCTTGGACCACCGCAGCGGCGGCCGGGGGCAGAGGCTCGTAGTGGCTTTCGTTGCTGGCGAGGGCCGCGATGTCCGCACCGGCGCCGCGCCTACCGGGCAGGTAAGACGGAAGTCCGGTGACCGCGCCATGAAGGCTGGGCAGCGCAGCATTCGGTCTGGTCAGGAGTTGATCAGGGGGCAACGACGCCGCCTACGGGGGCGAGATCCACCAGTACGGCTCGCAGTGCCTGACCGAGAAGCCGTTGCTGATCCCCGAGGTGGCCTTCAGCGGGATTGCGCGGGCCTCGGGTGCCGAGTCCGCGGTCATCCGGTCGCTTGGCGATCTTTCCGCGCTGCAGGACTGGATCCATGCCGGTGCGAAGGGTGCCTTCGTGGCCGACTGCCGGATCACGTCCACCGTCCGGGTCCCGTGGGTGAGCGAAGGGATGAACGCGATGCGGGCTGCGAAGGCGACGGTGGCAGGGTAAACCCATCGGAACGGAAGGCCCGCAGCCGCTTCTTGTTGAAGAACCGGCTTAGGATTTCTTCCATGAGGATTGCCGTCGCAGGGGGAACCGGTACAGTAGGCCGCCACGTTGTAGTCATCGCCAGGGAGCGCGGGCACCGCGTGGTCAGCCTCAGCCGCACCGAAGGGGTGGACCTGGTTACCGGGCGCGGCCTCGACCAGGCACTCCAGAATGTCGAAACAGTCATCGACGTCGCCGGCATCCAGGCCATCTCCACCAAGAAAGCCGTGGATTTCTTCACCAACGCCACCCAGAACCTGCTGGCGGCTGAGAAAAAGGCCGGCGTAACGCAGCATGTGGTGCTGTCCATTGTGGGTATCGATAAAGCCAATTCAGGACTGTACGCCGGGAAGCTGGTGCAGGAGGACGAAGTCAAGCACGGAGGCATTCCCTGGACCCTCATCCGGTCTACCCAGTTCCATGAGTTCGTGCCGATGTCCATCAAGGCCGCCTCATTGGGCCCCCTGGTCTTCGTGCCCACGATGTTCACTCAGCCGGTGGCGGCAAAGGAGGTGGCCGCGGCCCTGGTGAACGCGGCCGAGGCCGGGCCGAAGGGACGCATCCCGGACCTTGGCGGCCCGCGGAAAGAACAGCTGAAAGGCCTGGTCGCGGCCTATCTGGCCAAGACGCAGCAGAAAAAACGGATCGTGCCACTGCGGGTTCCCGGCCCCATGGGCAAGGCAATGCGCAAAGGCGAGCTGATCCCGGCGCCGGGTTCCGCCGTCGGACGCCAGACGTTCCTGGAGTGGCTCGATGCCATCGATGCCGTGTAAGAGCCAATGCTCCCCCGTCAATGGCCTCTGCCCTGCCCTATCGGTGTGAGCCCTCGCGCTTGCTACGTACTGCGATCGGCCCCCGGCCTACCCTTCCTCCAGTTCCCAGTCCTTGACGTCCGCCAGGGGAGCGAAGACGGAAGGGTCGAGTTCCTCGAATTCCAGGTTGTTCCGGACGAGGTGCGGCCAGTTCCGGTTGGCCAGGGCGGCTTTGCCCAGCGCAACCACGTCCGCTGAGCCCTCCGCCAGCATGGACACGGCGGTATCCGGATCATCGAGCTTGCCGTTGGCGATCACGGGCACGCCCGAGTACTTCTTGGCCAGCGCAGCGAGGGATTCCTGCGCATCGGCGAACGCGGGCTCGGTGGCGCGGTACTCGGTGGTGTGGACAAAATCGATTCCCGTAGCGCCCAGCGTGCCGAAAATGACCTTCGCTTCTTCCACTCCGCCGCTCCATTTGTGGTCAGTGTCGCTGACCTTGGACTGGGAGATGCGGATCCCCACCGTCGTGCCCGGGCCGACGGCCTCGCGGATGTCGCGGCAGATCTCAGCGGCGAACCGCACCCTGTTTTCCGGCGAACCACCGTAGTGGTCGTCTCGCTGGTTCAGGTACTCCGTGAGGAACTGGTCCAGCAGGTACCCGTTGGCACCATGGATCTCAACGCCGTCGAAGCCGGCCTGCTGTGCGTGCAGCGCGGCTGTCACGAAGCCATCCCGCACCTCCTTCATCTGGGCTGCGGTGATCTCGGATGGAACGGGATACGGGCCTTCGCCGCGGTAGAACCCCAGCTGCTCCCCCTTGGGTGCCACCGCCGATGGTCCCACCGAGGAGGCCACAAACCGGTTCCCCTGGCTCTGCGCCCCCGCATGCATCAGCTGGGCAAAGATCTTCGAGCCCGCCGCGTGGACGCCGTCGACAACGTTCGCCCAGGACCGGGCCTGCTCCTCGGTCGCGATGCCCGGCTGGTAGTGGTAGCCCTGGCTGTGGGCGGTGTCCGGATAGATGCCTTCCGTGATCAGCAGCCCGAAGCCCCCGCGCGCGAACGTCCGGTAGTAGGAAGCCATTCTTTCCGTGGCCTGCCCGTCCTCGGTTGCGCTGATCCTTGTCATGGGAGCCAGTGCAACCCGGTTCTCCAGTTCCGTGGAGCCGATCCGGATGGGTGACCAGAGCGGGGTGTAATCAGTCATTCAAAATCTCCTTGGGAGTAATTGGTGCAGCAGCGTCCGGCAAAATTCCAACCGCGCGCGCCGGAAGGCCCGCATTGGCTGGATCAGCTGCGTACGCCTGCCGGCGTCGACGCAGGCGGTCCACAACCGACGCGTCAGTGAAACAGCCCAGCACAGCGGACCACAGTTCTTCGAGGGTCTGGCACTGCGCGGAGGCCCCGGCGGGGCCGGTCATCAGCCAGCCGTCCTTGAGTGCAGTCACCTTCGGGGCCCCCGGGAGGCCGGTGCAGACCGCGTTGACCGTGGCTGCCACGATCAGGTGTTGCCGCAGGGTCCGCACCGGTCCCAGGGCAGGGTCGGCAACGGTGATCCTTCCGCAGGCACCGCACATGTGGCTTCCTTTCCTTACGGCATGACGTCGCCGGAGTTGGGCCCCAGCGTCTGTCCCACAAACAGGTTTCCGCCCGGGTCGCTGGCCAGCAGCACGGCGGCTGGTGCCACTTCGGCCGGCGTCCCAAAGCGCCGGAGCGGAAGCTCGGCGCGTTTCGCGGCCTTCCAGCTTTCCGAGATGCCCTCCACCAGCGGCGTTTCAATCGGTCCCGGGGCGATGCAGTTGACCAGGACATTGTCCGCCGCCGTTTCCAGGGCGAGGGCCTTGGAGAGGCCAACCACGCCGGCCTTGGCCGCACTGTAGTGGGTCAGCCCCACGCCGCCCTTGATGGCCAGCTGAGAGGCGATGTTGATGATGCGGCCCCACTTCCGCTGCCGCATCTCCCCCACCACCTCCCGACAGCACAGGAACACACCGGTCAGGTCCACCGTGAGGGTCTCATTCCACATGGCCAGGGACATGTCCTCCAGCGGAGACTCCGTCAGCAGGCCCGCGCTGTTGACCAGGACATCGATGCCGCCCAGCCTCTCCCGGGCCTCGGCGAAGGCAGCCCGCACGCTGGCTTCATCCGCAACGTCCACGCGGATGGTGCCGTCCCCTCCGGCCCGGTCCAGCACGGCCACCCGGTCCCCGTTGGCTTGGAAGGCCTCGGCGATGGCTTTGCCGATCCCGCTGGAACCGCCGGTCACCACCACCCGGCGGGCGTTTCCTGCGTGGGCGTTCCCGGAGGCCTGGTCAGCAGCATGGCTCGATGTGTTCATGGTTTCCTTTCCTTCTCGGCGCGTTGTCAGGCGCGCATCTTCACGGTGAGGCCGCCGTCGACCACCAGCGCCTGCCCCGTGATGTAGCGGGACTCGTCGGAGGTGAGGAACCCGATCACGCTGGCCACTTCCTCCGGTGTCCCCACCCGGCCCCAGGGGATGTCCTTCCCGGCCCGCTGCAGCCCTTCCGGCCCCAGCGAGTTCACCGGGTCCAGGGACTGCGGGGTCTCGATGAGGCCCGGGATCACCGCGTTGGCGCGGATCTGCCGCGGGCCGAGTTCCACGGCCACGCTGCGGACCAGGCCCAGGACACCGGCCTTGGCGGCGGCATAGTGGGCGTGTTCCTCCCACCCGTACACCCCGCCGGCGATGGACGAGACGGCAACCAGCGCGCCGCCGTCGGTCATTCTCTCCGCCCCGGCACGCAGCGTGCGCAGCACGCCGGTGAGGTCCACGTTGAGCATGTCGTGCCATCGCTCGTCCGTCATCTCCCCCAGCGGGGAATTGCGGAGTATCCCGGCGTTGGCAATGGCGTAGTCCAGCCGTCCGTACTCGTCCACGGCCCGCTGCGCCAGGGCGTCCACGGACACGGTGGTGCGGACGTCCACTTCGTGGATCACCGCCTCACCGTTGGCCTCCTTGACCAGCCGGAGGGTCTCCTCGGGGTCGTGGGGGTCGCCGGGGAAGGTGCCGATGACGGACACCACCCCCTGGCGGGCGTAGTGCACGGCGAGGGCACGGCCGATGCCGCTGGCGGCACCGGTGATGATGGCGACTTTACGGGGCGTCATGGGGGTGGTCCTCCAACAGGGCTTCAACAGGGGGCTTGGCGGCGATCATCAGGAGTCCGGAGACCAGGGTGCCCAGGGCACCGACCCAAAGGGCTGCGGTGCCGGTGCCGGCACCGGCAGCAATGGCGGTGAAGATGGCGCCACCGAGGATGGTTCCGGGCTGGCTCATGGCGCCGATGAAGGCGGTTCCGGTGGCCCGGCAGCTCACCGGGTAGCACTCGGCCATGAAGTACTGGATGGCGGCGTACGGGCCCACCAGGAAGAACAGGCCGGCGCCGTAGGTCAGGATGATCATGAACGGGCTGGTGGCGATCGGGCTGAGCATGATGGAGAAGCAGATACCGGAGATGATCCAGCCGCCGATGATGGTCCGTTTGCGGCCGATCTTGTCCCCGATCCAGCCGTGGAAGACGTAGCCGAAGTAGGCCAGCAGGTTGATGACGATCAGCATCCAGAAGGCGTCCGAAAGTTCCACGCCCTTCGCGTTCTTGAGCACCGAGCTGCCTAGGACGCTGAAGATGGTGATGCCGAAGAAGTTCACAATCCAGGCGAGCGAGAACACAAAAGTGTTCCGGCGCAGGTGCGGTTCCCAGATGCGCTTGAGCGGTGCCGCCGAGGAGTGCTCGACGCCGTAGGCGTGGGCGAGCGCGTGCGCGTCCTCAGTCTTTCCGTGCTTTTCGAGCTCGGTCAGCTTGTGGTGCAGTTCGAACTGGGGCGTTTCCTTGAGCTTGCGGGCGATCACCCAGACGATGACGGCGGCCGGAATGGTGGCCATCAGGTACAGGGCGCGCCAGCCCAGGGAGGGCAGGAAGGCCAGGGCCAGTGCGCTGGCAAGGAGGAACCCCAACGGCCATCCGCCCTGGATAAAGGAGTAGTGGAAGCCGGGGCGCTTGCGCTTATCAGCCACCTCGGTGACCTGGTAGACCTCGTTCATGTAGGTGGCGTTCACAGCCTGCTCGGAGAATCCGAGCCCGCCGAAAGAACGGATCACCACCAGCAGTGCGTTGCTGAAGAACGGGATGCCTGTGGGGATCAGTGCGGTCAGGCCGGAGACGACGGCGGTCCCACCAATGGTGGTCATCATCCCTTTGCGGCGGCCCAGCCGGTCAATCACGGGGCCGATGCCGAAGCAGACGATCGCGGTGCCGACGGCGATCCAGGTGTTGATCGCATAGGCTTCGGGCGCGGACCAGCCGAATTCCTGCTGCATGGCCGGCAGCAGGGTGCCGAACAGGCCGTAGTCGAAGACGGCCACGGTCCAGGCGAGCAGGGCGAGGACGGTAGCAGTGGTGGTGTGACGCTTGGAAAAGACGGGGAAGCGGCGCTTCTCGTCCGGGCGGGGCTGCGTCAGGTCGACAGCCGGGTCTTGGATGGTCATGACTTGTTGTCCTTACGGGGGCTGCGGGAAAGGAAGGAGTCGGCAATCTGGTCAAAGGTGCACCAGTTGACGCCCTCATGGGAGTTGATGTGTTCGATCAGGCGCTCAAGCATGAGCAGCACCTGCGGACGGCCGGAGACGTCCGGGTGGATGGTCATGGTGAAGACCGCCTGGTCCATTTCGCGGTAAACCCAATCGAACTGGTCCCGCCACATCTCCTCGATGTCGCGCGGGTTGACGAACCCGTGCGAGTTCGGCGCCGCCTTGATGAACATCATGGGAGGCAGGTCATCCAGGTACCAGTTGGCGGGAATCTCCACCAGGTCCGTTTCCTGCCCGCGCACCAGCGGCTCCATCCACGTTTGGGCGTCCTTGGTGTAATCGATCTTTTTCCACGAGTCCCCTACACGGACGTAGTACGGCTCGAAGTCACGGTGCATCAGGGAGTGGTCGTACTTGATGCCCCGTTCCAGCAGGATTTCGTTGGTGACAGGCGAGAATTCCCACCACGGTGCAACGTAGCCCGTGGGCCGGCGCCCGGAAACCTTCTCAATCAGTTCGATCGAGCGGTCCAGGATGGCGGTCTCCTGTTCCCTGGTCATGGCGATCGGGTTCTCGTGCGAATATCCGTGCACCCCGATCTCGTGTCCGGCTTCGACAATCATCTGCGTCAGTTCGGGGAAGGTCTCGATCGAGTGGCCCGGCACGAACCAGGTTGCCGGGAGGTTGTATTTCTCGAACAACCGGATCAGCCGCGGTCCCCCCACTTCGCCGCTGAACAGGCCACGGCTGATGTCGCACGGGGAGTCCTCGCCTCCATAGGAGCCGAGCATGCCTGCCACTGCGTCTACGTCCACGCCGAAGGCGACTTGAATGTCCTTAGCCATGAGATTTTCCTTTCAATTCGTATGAACCGGGGTGTTCTGGGGTGTCAGGCGGAAGGTTCAGGAGGCCTCCCTCGTTGGGTGAAGATTTCGGTGATCCGGTCCCGGTCGGGGTTGATCCTGAGCAGGAGGCTGAGCAGAATCAGCGACTGAGACGGCCGGAGGTGGCCGGAGCCGATGGCCCCGGCGGCACGCAGGTCTTCGCCGCCGCCGCCTGCCCCATAGATCGGGACCACAGGGCCGGCGTCGACGCGGGTGCTGGTGACCACTACGACGCCGGACGCCACCGCGGCGGCGACCTCGGAGCAGAGGCTGGGGTTGGCATTGCCACTTCCGGTGCCTTGCAGGACGATGCCCGCCGCTCCCGCTTCAAGGGCCGCGTGCATCAGGGTGGAGTCGGCGCCGGGGTAGGCGGCAACGACGTCCACCCGGGGGGATCCGCCGCCCGGCTGGGGCAACGGCAGGGCCTCAAGCCTGCCGGCACTGCCTGCCATGGCAACTTCTCCCTGGGCTGATACCTGGCCAAGTACCCCAAAATCGGGATTCGCAAAGGCATTGAGCCGAAGAGTTTGGCTTTTCCGGACGCCGGCGGCCGGGAAGATGGTGCCCGCGAAGTGCACCATCACGCCTTTCCCCCGTCCCTCCTTCGAACCCGCGACGGCGATGGCCCGGGCCAGGTTGTCCGGCCCGTCGGGAGCTTCGGAATCGGCGGCCCGTTGCGCGCCGGTGAAGACCACCGGCCTCTCGTCGCTGTGGGTCAAGTCGGCCAGGTAGGCGGTCTCCTCCATGGTGTCCGTCCCGTGGGTCACCACCACGCCCAGCACCTTGGGGTCCTTGAGGACTTCCTTGATGGTGGCGCAGATCCTGAGCATGTCCTCGAACGTCAGGAGGTAGGACCCCTTCTGGAACACGTCCAGCACCCGGACGGGGTGGGAAACGGGCGAGCCCAAGGCTTTGAACACCTGCTCGCCGGTATCGGAGGCGACGGCGCCGCCGGCCTGGGAAGAACGCGACGAGATGGTGCCTCCAGTGGCCAGCAGCACGACGTGGGCGTCGGTAACAGTCATTTCAGCTCCGGTGGTTGCCGCGCGGTCCGCCACCCAATCGATTGGGTTACTTTCCACGAGAAGACGGGCGTTGCATGTTCAGGACGGGTGACGCCGGGTTTCCGGGCGCCGGAAGGAAGTTTTGGGATCACCTACGCAAACGTTTGGGTAGCGCTGATGAATGACTATAGGATGTGAAGCGGATCACGTCAAGGGTCGCTCGGGCAGGCTATGAACCAGACCTGGGCTACAGTGACGCCGGTGGGCAGGAGAGGGACATGAAAGAAAAGGCCGACGGCGGCCGGACGGTCACGCTGAAGGATTTGGCCCGGGAGCTGGGCGTCCATCCGTCGACCGTCTCCAGGGTTTTGCATTCGGGTTCCGACGTGGCCAAGGGAGCCGCCTCGGCTGCCACCGCGGAGCGCGTCCGTGACCTGGCCCGCAAGCTCGGCTACTCCCCCGATCCGCAGGCCGCCAGCCTCCGCACCCGGCGGACGAAACTGCTCGGTGTCATCGTCCCCCGGCTTTCGGACCTGGTCCTGGCCATCATGTACGAGGGCATCGACGAGGCCTCAGCGGAGGTGGGCTACTCCGCCTTCGTGATGAACTCGCGCGATGACCCCGAGGAACAGCGGCGGAAGATCGACCTCATGCTGGCGCGCCGGGTGGACGGCCTGATCATTGGCGACGCCCACCTCGACGGCGGCCTTCTGCAGGAACTGACCGACCGGAAAGTCCCGTTCGTGCTGATGAACCGGCGGGTACCCGGCTACCCATCCGCCACCTGCGACGACGTCGTCGGCGGCGAACTCGTGGCCAGCCACCTGTGGGAGATGGGCCACCGGCAAGTGGCGGTGATCGCCGGCGAACCGTACGCAAGCACCGCCGTCGACCGCACTGCCGGCTTCCTGGACCGCTGGCGGTCGCTGGGCGGCACCATCTCCGACGATGACGTGGTGTGGTCCAGGTTCGATACCGCCGGGGGCCGGGAGGCCGGGGAAGAGATCCTCGCCAGCGGCAGGCCACGCCCCACCGCCATCTTCGCGGTCAACGATTTCGCCGCCATTGGAGCGATGGGAGCCTTGCGCTCCCACGGCCTCACGGTAGGCGTGGACGTGGCGGTAGTGGGCTACAACGACACTTCCCTGGCGGCCGAACTTCCCATTCCGCTGACCTCGGTCCACTCCCCCATGGCGGAGATCGGGCGGACGGCAGTGCGGCTTATCCAGGCCGTGCTCAGGGGCGAAAAACCCGAACCTGCACGGCTGAAGCCCACGCTGTGCGTGCGGGAAAGCAGCGCCGCCAGGGCGCCGGCGGAAGTGACCGCAAACTAAGTCCCGGCGCCCACGATCTTCAATGCCAGCAGGCAGGTGGCGCGGACTTCGCCGTCATCCAGGTCAACCCGCAGAAGCTCCTCGATCTTGTGCAACCTGTACGTCAGGGTGTTGCGGTGGATGAAGAGCTCGCTGCAGGTCTCGCGGGTATTCCCGCTGTGCCGCAAGTACGCCTCAAGCGTTTCGCGCAAGGCGGTGCCGCCGTCGGACATCAACGGGGCCAGGAGGCGCCGGGACATTCCCACCAGTCCCGGCCCGGGCAGGCCCTCCACCACGCCGGCGAGGTCTGCAACCGGCGCCTGATGGAGCCCCGGCTCGCCTACCCGGCGGCGGGCCAGCTGCAGCACCAGCGGCAGTTCGTCCAGATTCCCGCACCGGGAGACGACGGCGGACAGTTCCGGCGCGTCCTGGAAGGACTTCCGGACGGCTTCCATCAGCTCCATCCCGGCTTCCCTGCGCTGTACCAGCACGGTGGTGAGGCCCGCCTCCTCCATGAACCGCACCGTGCTGTACTCAGCCTGCAGGCCCACCCTCACGCGCCACGCGATGGTCCTCAGCTTGGCCGGCGCAATCTCCCCTGCTCCGCCGATCAGCACCGAGCCCCACTCCCCGTCCGGCTCGAACCCGGCCTCCGCGGCGTAGCGCCGCAGGGCCGGCGTCGGCGTTCCCCTGGCCTCGTAGAGCGCCTCCATGAACCGTGCGGCTTCCCGCGAATGCAGGGGCGACCGGGAGCCAAGGGTGTAGCTCAGCTGCATGGCAATGACCGCCGCCACCGGCCCCAGCAGCGGCTGCAGCACCACGCTGCTCTTGATTCCCTCGATGGCCAGCCTGAACCGGAGAATTCCGCCGCTCGGCAGGCTCAGGGTGGTCCGGGCCGTTCCGCCCCCGGCTGTTCCTGCGGAGATGAGTTCAAAGCCGTTGTGGTCAAGGACCGCAACCCGCGCCCGGATCGCGGTGGCAACCCGCTCCAGTACCTGCGCCAGGGAATGGCCGCCTGCCGCCAGCCTGGTGCACTCATCGGCCAGCTCCCACCCGGCGCGCAGCTCGGCATAACGTTCGGCCGCGATGAGCTGGTCCACATGCCTCATCACCAGGACGAACGGCACCTCCGGAGGCAGCTCAAGCAACGGAAGGCCAAGGGTTTCACAGGCCTTCACCAGGCCCGCCGGCAAGTCGCGGTGCGCTGCGCCCAGGCCGAAAACCAGCCCCGCTACGGGCACGGACATCAGACGCTCAACGTAGGCATCCCAAATGCGGTAGTCCTTGACGTTGAGGCCCATCCCGTTGGTCAGCAGCAGCGCGTTGACGCTGAGGAAGGGCGTGGGGTCCATGTGCTCCGTGGGCGCGCACCAGGCGATGGGCCGGGCGAGGCGTCCCGGACTGCCGGCCACGGCAAGGCGGATGTTCAGCGCGGGGTCCGCTAGTAGATCGGCAACACGCATGGCAATTCCTCCCGGTTAGTGCAAGAAGCATAATCCGCCTGTTCACATTCGGCGATCCGCCCAATTCCGGTAGGGTCCCCGCCTCTGTACCGTTGCCTGCATGCACAAAAACGTGACGGAAACCACGCCTGCCCAGGTGCTCCTGAATTCGGACATGGGTGAAGGTTTTGGATTGCACGAGTTCGGAAACGACGTTGCCCTGATGGAGATCATCGACGTCGCCAACGTCGCCTGCGGCTACCACGCCGGAGACCCGGACGTCATGAACCGCACGGTGGCCCTTGCCGCTGAGCACGGTGTGGCCGTCGGGGCCCATCCCGGGCTCCCCGACCCCATGGGCTTCGGCCGCCGCCGCATGGTCCTCACGCCGGACGAAGTGGAGTCGATCATCCTGTACCAGACGGGGGCACTGACCGCTTTCCTGGCGAAGAACGGCCTGTCCCTCAACCACATCAAGCCCCACGGGGCCCTCTACGGCATGCTCGCTGGCGACGAAGACCTCATGCAGGCAGCGGCCGGAACAGCCAAACAGTTCGCTGTTCCGTTCTACGGGCTCGCCGGCACCGCTCACGAAGCCGTGTGCCGTGCCATGGGTGTGGACTTCGTTGCCGAACTCTACGTGGACCTGAATTACGGCCCCGACGGCGGGCTCCTGATCCAGCGCCGCCCCGCGCCCACGGACCCGGCCGCCGCCGCAGAACGCGTCAGCCGGGCGGTGGCAGGCGAGCCTGTGGCCGCCGTCGACGGCACTCCCCTGGACATCACGTTCCAAAGCATCTGCGTCCATTCCGATGCTCCCAACGCCGTCGCCGTCGCCTCCGCCGTGCGCAAGGCACTCAACTCAACCCGATCCACCCACTCCTGAAAGCGAGAAGCACATGGCCACGATCGTTTCACCCCTTCCCGGAGTCTTCTACCGCAAGCCCGGACCGGGCAAACCCCCCTTCGCCAATGAAGGCGACACCATCGAAGTCGGCCAGACCATCGGCATCGTGGAAATCATGAAGCAGTTCACCGAGATCCAGTCCGACGTCGCCGGGACCCTTGAATCCTTTGAAGTCAACGAAGGCGAGATGGTCAACCCGGGCGACTCCATCGTCGTCATCCGGGAAGGATAAAGGCAGCCCATGAAACTGTTCATCGCAAACCGCGGCGAGATTGCCGTGCGGGTCGCCAGGACCGCCCGCGAAATGGGCATCGAGACAGTGCTGGGAGTCAGCGAGCCCGACGCCGAATCACTGGCAGCCCGGTCAGCGGACCATTACGTGGTGGTTGGCCCGGCCCAGGCAGCAGCCAGCTACCTGAACCAGGACGCCCTGGTCGCCGCAGCCCGGGAGCAGGGGTGCGACGCCGTGCACCCCGGCTACGGCTTCCTCTCGGAGAATGCCGACTTCGCCCGGAAGGTGGCAGACGCCGGCCTGACCTGGGTGGGCCCGAACGCGGACACCATCGCCATGATGGGCAACAAGTCCCTGGCCAGGGAATCGGCAGCCAAAGCCGGGGTCCCCGTGCTGCGGGGGTCGGACGGGCCTCTGGACCCGGAGGCGGACGCCGTCGAAATTGCGCGCGGCATCGGGTACCCGCTGGTGGTGAAGGCTTCCGCAGGAGGCGGCGGCAGGGGCATCCGCTTCGTGCACGACGAAGGCGAGCTCCTGGAGACCATCGAAATGGCCCGGGACGAAGCCGCTGCCGTCTTCGGTGACGCCACCGTCTACCTGGAACGGTTCGTGGAGCATGCCCGCCACGTTGAGGTGCAGGTCCTCGGCGACGGGACCAACTTCATCCATTTGGGTGACCGGGACTGTTCCATGCAGCGCCGTTCCCAGAAGGTGCTGGAGGAAGCCCCGGCCCCGGACCTTCCCGAGGCCGTCCGCACTACCATCCGGGAGTCTTCCGTAGCTCTGGCCCGCCAATGCGGCTACCACGGAGCGGGGACGGTGGAGTTCCTGTACGACCCCGTCAACCACGAGGCGGCGTTCATTGAGATGAACACGCGCATCCAGGTGGAGCACCCCATCACCGAGCAGATCACCGGCGTGGACCTGGTCCGCGAGCAACTGCTGATCGCCTCCACCGGCTCCATGTCGATTTCCCAGGACGACGTGCGCTTCACCGGCCATGCCATCGAATGCCGCATCAACGCGGAAGACCCCAACCACCACTTCTTCCCCAGCCCGGGGGTGATCCGGTCCCTGGAATGGCCATCGGGTGAGGGAATCCGGGTGGACACCGGCGTGGAGGCAGGATCGGTTGTGAGCCCGTACTACGACTCCCTCCTGGCCAAGCTGATCGTCCACGCCCCGGACCGGGACGCCGCCATCGCAGCTGCCCTGGCGGCTTTGGAGGCAACACACATCGAAGGGGTCAAGACCACCGTCCCCGTCCACACGGCGCTGCTGAAACGGCCTGAATTTGCCGGCGTCAGCCACCACTCCAAGTTCATCGAAACCGCAGCCGATCTGATGGGGGCAAAATGACCACCGACGCCGCCGTCCTCCCGGGTGCCCGCTACACCTGGGGCGGGGACGAATTCCTGTTCGTGGAAGTCTCCGAGGCCATGAGCCTGCCTGCGAACTTCAAGGTCATGTCCATCGCCGGCAGGCTCTCCGCGGCCCAACTGCCGGGAATCGTGGACATCTGCCCCGCCAACGCATCCCTGCTGGTGCGGTTCGATCCTGACGTCCTGCCTCCGGAACAGCTGGAAACGGCCGTGAGGGACATCGAGCGCGACCTGATGAACCACCAGGAACGGGCGCTTGAAACCCGGATCATTGAAGTCCCCGTCTGGTACGAGGACCCCTTCACCGCCGAAGTGGCTGAGCGGTTCCGCGAAGGCTTCCACCAGGAGCCTGAAGGCAGCGACATCGACTATGCGGCCAAGGTCAACCACCTCAAGGACGCCGCGGAATTCATCCAGCGGCACCACGAACAGCCGTGGCTGGTGTCCATGGTGGGCTTCGTGGCCGGGCTGCCGTTCCTGTTCCAGCTGGTGGACCGCGACAAGCAGCTGGAGGTTCCCAAGTACCTGAGCCCGCGGACCGACACCCCGAAACTGACCGTGGGGCACGGAGGATGCTTCGGCTGCATCTATTCCGTCCGCGGCGCCGGCGGATACCAGATGTTCGGCGTGGCCGCCGCCCCCATCTTTGATCCCGGGCAGGCCCTGGCGGACTTCAAGGATTTCATGGTGTTTTTCCGCCCCGGGGACATCGTGAAGTTCAAGCCGGTCACCGAGGCGGAATACAACTCAATCCAGGCCGAGATCTCGGCCGGCACCTTCCGCTACCGGCAGGCGCCGGTAACCTTCGAGCTGTCCAAGGCACTGGCAGACCCCGAAGGCTACAACCGTGAACTCATGGAGGCCCTCAATGGCATTTGAAATTGGAAACCCGGGCCTGGCCACCACTGTCCAGGACCAGGGGCGCACGGGCCACTACAACGTGGGCATCCCGCAAAGCGGTTCCATGGACCAGTACTCCGCTGAGCTCGGAAATGCACTGGTGGGAAACACGGCACGGGAAGCGGTCCTTGAGTGCACCTACCTCGGACCCGTGCTGACCACCGACAGCGACGCGGTCATCGCCGTCACGGGCGCCCCTGTGGAGGTGAAGGTCAACGGGGAGCCGCGGCCCCAGTGGAGCCGCCTGCTGCTGAAGGCCGGGGATCAGCTCTCCTTCGGCGTCATCCAGGGCGGCACCCGCTACTACATCGCAGTCCAGGGCGGCATCGACGTCCCGGAGGTGCTCGGAAGCCGCTCCACGTACAGCCTCGGCGGGATCGGCGGGTTCAAGGGCCGGAAGCTTGAGGCGGGAGACGTGGTCCCCGTGGGCGCGCCCCTCAACGGTGGAAAAATTCCCCAGGCCGAGACCGTTCCGGAGGAATTCCGGCCCGTTTACGCCAAAGAGCAGGAAGTCCGGATCGTGCTGGGGTTGTACGACCACCGCCTCACCGACGAAGGCCTGGGCAATCTCCTGAATGACGAGTGGAAAGTGACCCCGGTGGCTGACCGGATGGGCCTGCGCTACTCCGGCCCGGGGGTGAAATGGAAAGAACGGGAACAGCCTTTCGGCGCCGGCTCGGACCCCTCCAACATTGTGGACGCCGGGTACGCCGTGGGGTCCATCCAGATTCCCGGCGGCACCCAGCCCATCATCCTGCACCGCGATGCCGTCTCCGGCGGCGGGTACGCCATGGTGGGCACCGTGATCAGCGCCGACATGGATCTGGTTGCCAGGGCGGCCCCCGGAACGGCAACCCGGTTTGTGGCTGTCAGCCTGGCTGATGCCCTGGAGGCCCGGCGGGATCTTGCTGCACGCCGGAACAAGGCGTGGGCGGCACTGGGTCGATAAGGCAGTAGCAGTTCGCGTAACCAGCAGTTTCTGTATTGCGAAGGGCGCGCCCGGCGAAAGCCGGACGCGCCCTCGGTTCTGCCCCTGGACCCCTAGTCGTGGTTCCCAAGCGGCTGAGTTAGTCGATGAGCACCCGCGGCTTGGCCTCGTCGGTTGCTGCAAGAACGGCCGGAACCTTGCCCGACCGGTGGTTCAGCCAGTTCGCCCCTGCCAGCAGTGCCACCAACGCGAACGTGCTCAGGAGCTGGGGGCGGGAGTCCTCACCGATGAAGCCCACCGTGAAGATCGCCGCGAGGATGACCAGGCCGAGGGAAGTGAGCCACGGGAACCCGGGCATCCGCAGGGGAAGGTCCGTGCCCTCGCGGTCGGCGCGGAGCCGCAGCGCGAGCTGGGCCAGGAGCGCGGACGTCCACACCAGAAGACAGGTCGAGCCCACGATGTTCAGCAGGACCGGCAGGACCTTCTCGGGGAACGCCAGCTCCAGCACAACCGTGACCACGCCGAAGGCAACGCTGGCCAGGACTGCGGCCACCGGAACCCGAGCCGCGGACACCGAAGCCAGCCAACGCGGTGCTTCGCCGCGCTCGGCCAGGGAGAATGCCATCCGCGAGGCACCGTAGAGGTTGGCGTTGAGGGCGGAGAGCAGTGCCGCGACGGCCACCAGGGTGATGGCGGTGGCAGCGCCGGGCATACCGGCGGCGTCCAGCACTGCGGCGAACGGGCTCTTCAGCCCCGCCGAACCCACGGGAACCACGGCCGCGATCACGAAGATGGCACCGATGTAGAACACCAGGATGCGCCACAGCACGGTGCGGACTGCCTTCTTGACGCTGCGGGCCGGCTCAGCCGTCTCGGCTGCCGCCACGGACACGATCTCGGTGCCACCGAACGCGAACGCCACCACAAACAGTGCCGTCGCAATCCCGGCAAAACCACTCGGTGCGAAGCCGGCTCCGGTGAAGTTGGAAAGACCTGGCGACTGCACGCCCGGCAGCCAGCCGAAGAGCAGGGCGGCGCCCACCAGCAGGAACCCCACGATCGCCGCCACCTTGAGCAGGGCGAACCAGAACTCGAACTCGCCGAAATTCTTTACGCTGGTCAGGTTCACGCCGGTGAGCAGCACGATGAACACGAAGGCCATCAGCCACACCGGGAGGGCGGGGAAGATGGTGGCCAGCAGGCCCGCCGCGCCGAGCGCCTCGGCAGCGATGACCACCACCAGCTGCAGCCACCAGAGCCAGCCAACCGTGGCACCGGCCACGGGCCCGTACGCCTTGGCGGTGTACACGGAGAAGGCACCGCTGTCCGGATTGGCGGCAGCCATCTCGCCGAGCGCCCACATCACCAGGATGATGAGCGTACCGGCCACCAGGTAGGAGATCAGCACCGCCGGGCCGGCGGCCTGGATGCCGGCGCCGGAGCCGATGAACAGGCCCGCGCCGATGGCGCTTCCCAGGCCCATCATGGTGAGCTGCCGGGGTTTGAGGGCCGCGCCGAGGGCGCGGGCAGACGTCTTTGTCTGTTGTTCCATGGAGATTCCTCTGGTTGTAGGTGGAACTGTTGGGGATAAAACTTCAGGCCGCGTGGGCTGCCAGGAGCCGGAGCACGCGGTCGTTGGAAGCGGGGTCGGCAACGGTGATCCGCACGCCGTCGCCCTGGTACGCCCGGACCAGGATGCCGGCGGAATCGAACGCGTCCACCAGGCTCATCCGGAGGTTGTCATCCGCGCGGATCCACAGGAAGTTGCCCTGGCTCGGCTGCAGCTTCCAGCCCTGCGTTTCCAGCTGGGCGGCCATTCGGGCACGCTCCTGCCGGACGGCGGCTACCCGCGCTTCCATCTCCTCCCCCGCGTCCAGCGATGCGATGGCCGCCTTCTGGGCCAGCGCACTCACGGCGAAGGGCAGGGCCGTGCGGCGCAGTCCTTCGGCAATAGCCGGCGCCGCCACGGCGTAGCCCACGCGCAGGCCGGCGAGTCCATAGGCCTTGGAGAAGGTGCGCAGGACGCAGACGTTCGGGTACCGGCGGTAGAGCGCCAGGGAGTCGGGGCCGCTGCCGGCGTCGGCGTATTCCACGTAGGCCTCGTCGATCACCACCAGGATGTCGGAGCGTACGGATCGCAGGAAGGCCTCGATGCGGTCGTGGCTGATGGGCACTCCGGTGGGGTTGTTGGGGGTGCAAAGCAGGATCACTTTGGTGCGGTCGGTGACGGCGGCGGCCATGGCGTCCAGGTCGTGCCCCTCCAACTCGTCCAGCGGGATCCGGACCGACCGGGCGCCGGCCAGCTCCACCAGGATGGGGTACGCCTCGAAGGAGCGCCACGCGAAGACCACCTCATCCCCGGCGTCGCACAGTCCGGTGATGATCTGCTGCAGGACACCCACGCTTCCGGGACCCACCGCGACTTCTTCTGTGGTGACGCCCAGGTGCCGGGCCAGCCGTTCCCGGAGTTCGACGGCGGCGCTGTCCGGATAGCGGTTCATGGTGCCGGCCGCCTCGGCCACCGCAGCCATGGCGGCAGGCAGCGGGTCGTAATGGCTTTCGTTGCTGGCAAGGGCCGCGATGTCCGTACCGGCGCTGCGTCGGCCCGGGACGTACGACGGAAGGCCGGCTACCGCACCACGGAGGGTGGGCAACGCAGTTTTGGGAACGGCCAAAAGCTGATCACTGGTCATGAGGTCCGATCATGGAAGTGACCCGGACCACAATGCAAGGTAGGCTCCGGTGCCTGGGACTTCTGCTCAACTTCTAGTACCTCTGGTGAAAATATGACCATCGCAAACTCTCGCACCCTCGATTCCCTCGACGGCCGGATCATCCTTGCCCTAGACAAGGACCCCGAAGCCAGCGCCCTGGCACTTTCCCGGACACTCGGCGTCGCACGTAACACCGTCCACGCCCGGCTGGCACGGCTGGAGCGCAGCGGCGCGCTCCGCTCCTTCAGCCGCAGGCTGGACCCCGCCGCCCTGGGCTACGAACTCATGGCCTTCCTCTCACTCTCGATCAGCCAGACCCGGACAGGCTCGGTGGAGAACGGGCTCGCCTCGATCCCCGAGGTCATTGAGGTGCACGCCACCACCGGGGACGCGGACCTTATGGCCAAGGTGGTGGCCCGCGGCACGGCCGATCTCTACCGCATCACCAACGAGATCCTGGAAATCGACGGGATCGAGCGGACCAGCACGGCCATCTCCATCCTGGAGCTCATGCCGCCCCGCTACGACGGCCTCCTGGCCAGGCTGTCAGAGCAGGAAACCCGCCCTTCGGACCAAACGCGGTGACGGGCACCACACGTAGGCACATTGTCACTGCGAGCGCGTTCTGCTGCCAAAAGTCCCAGCAGCAACCAGCGGTGTTGCAAATGTGAGATGCAGGCCACACGATTCCTGCATGACTTCACTTACCGTCTCCGGCCGTGTGGCACAGGTTCTCAGCAGCTATGTCAGCGATGTCTTCGGCGTCATGGGCAACGGAAACGTCTACTTCCTGGACGCCGCGGAGCAGATGGGCCTGCGCTTCTCCCCCGTCCGGCACGAGGGCGCCGCCATCGCCGCCGCCGATGCCTACTACCGGACGTCCGGACGTCTCGCCGCGGGCACCACCACCTACGGCCCCGGCTACACCAACGCGCTCACCGCGCTGGCCGAGGCCGTCCAGGCGCAGATTCCCGTGGTGCTGGTGACCGGGGACGCGCCTACCAGCGGCGCCCGGCCCTGGGACGTGGACCAGGCGGCCATCGCCGCGGGCCTCGGCGCTGCCACCTTCACCGTCACCCGCGACGCCGGGGGCGCCATCACCCGGCAGGCGGTGGAGTACGCACTCACCCGGCGCACCGCCGTCGTCATTGCCATCCCCTACGACCTCGCGGCACTCGAGGCTGAGGACGAAGACCATCCAGCGCCGGCGGCACCAAAGGGAACGCACGACGGCGGCACGGACCTTGGGCAGGTGGCCCGCCTGCTCGCCGGGGCCAGGCGGCCGCTGATCCTCGCCGGCCGCGGCGCGCACCTCGCCGGCGCCGGCCCGGAACTCCGCGAACTCGCCGACCGGCTGGGCGCACTGACCGCCGGAACCGCCCTGGCGCTCAACCTCCTCAATGGCGAGGGGTACCTGGGCGTGGCCGGCGGTTTCGGCACCGACACCGCGGCCGGGCTCATGGGCGAGGCCGACGTGGTCCTGGTGGCCGGGGCCAGCCTGAGCCCGTTCACTATGCGGTTCGGGCACCTGCTGGGCCCGGACAGCACCGTCATCCAGATCGACACCGCCCTGCAGCCGACCAACCCGCGGGTGGACCTGTTCGTCCGCGCCGACGCCAAGTCCGCCGCGGAGCGTCTCCTCCAGCTGCTGGACGGCGATGCTGCGGCGGATGCTTGGCGCGCGGAAGCTTCCAAGCGTGTGGCTGCGGGACCGGGACATCATGCCGGATCCGACGTGACCGAAGACGGCCGGCTGGACCCGCGCGCCCTTGCCGCCGCGCTGGACGTCGTGCTGCCGGAGCGCCGCACGATAGTCCAGGACGGCGGGCACTTCATCGGCTGGGCACCCATGTACTGGAACATCCCCCGGCCGCAGGACCTGGTCATGGTGGGGACCGCTTTCCAGTCCATCGGGCTGGGACTTGCAAGCGCCGTCGGGGCAGCCCGTGCGCTGGAGGACGGCCGCACCCTGGTGCTGGCATCCGGCGACGGCGGTTTCCTCATGGGCCTGTCCGACCTTGAATCGCTGATCGGCGCGGCGAGCAGTGCCATCGTGGTGATCTACAACGACGCCGCCTACGGGGCCGAGATCCACCAGTACGGCTCGCAGGGCCTGACCGAAAAGCCCATGCTGATTCCCGAGGTGGACTTCAGCGGGATCGCCAGGGCTTTGGGGGCTGAGTCAGCCGTCATCCGTTCGTTATCGGATCTTGCCGCGCTTCAGGACTGGATCGACGCCGGCGCCAAGGGGACCTTCGTGGCCGACTGCCGGATCACGTCCACCGTCCGGGCCCCGTGGCTGAGCGAGTGGATGAACGCCAAGCGCGCGGCAAAGGCCGCGGTAGTGGGGTAAAACCCGCATGGGCGAAGTCACTCCCCCTAATCGCGGACACCGATACCGGGTTTTTGTATGACCCGGGTGACGCCTTGGGGGTGGAGCAAACGTATACCTAACGCCCACCCCTTTCGACTCCCCTATCTGGCGCCGCTGTGGCTCAGGGCATGGCGTGCCGACGTACAGTGATCCCCCGGGAGTTGATGAAATGGCCCCCGTGTCACCTACATAACTACGAGGGGACCGTTATGCGTCTGTTACGCCTTTTCATCGCTCTGCTACTCGCGGCAGCTGTCACTGTCGCGCTCCCCCTCCCGGCCCAGGCAGCCGACGTCGGAGTTCCTGGGCCATCATTCGCAGAGGACGGCGTTAAAACCCCGACTGCGGACAAGGCCCAAAGCAAACTCTGGTTCCAGGACGGGAGCTGGTGGGGGCTTCTGTGGAGCGCCCCTGCGAATGCGACGAAGATCCACCGGCTCGACACCGCACCACAGAAGTGGCAAGAGACGCCAACAATTGTTGACACACGGTCGAGCGCCCGCGGTGACGCGCTCTGGGACGCAAAGGACGGCAAGCTCTACGTCGTCTCAGGCACCACCGTCAACTCCGAGTGGAACTCGCCACCATCCCAGAAGGTGGTGACCGCCGGGTCCGCAGTGCTTCACCGCTACAGCTACAACGCGTCGACGAAGGCCTACTCAGAAGACGCCGGATTCCCCGTCACCCTTCACAAGGGGAGCACGGAATCGATTACGGTGGCCAAAGACTCCCTCGGCAAGCTCTGGGTCACCTACACCACCGTCTCGTCCGACAACAGCAACCGCGTCTACGTGAACCACTCGACGACGAGCGACACGGCGTGGGGCACTCCGTACGTCCTGCCGACAACCAACGCCCAGGTGCACTACGACGACATCTCCGCAGTGACGTCGTTCCAGGGCGACAAGATCGGAATCATGTGGAGCAACCAGAAGCCGGGGCAAAAGAAGTTCTACTTTGCCATTCACCAGGACGGCCAGCCGGACAAGTCGTGGCAGACCGAGGTGGCCTACGGCGGAGGAAAGAACTGCAAAGGCGGATGCGCGAACGACCATCTGAACCTCAGGCAGCTGACAAGCGACGGCAGCGGACGCCTCTTCGCGGCGATCAAGACAGCGAATCGAAACGTCGGCCAAACATTGGTGGCGCTGCTAGTGCGCGACGGCAAGGGGGACTGGACCAGCGCTGAGTTCGGTCAGGTGCAGGACGTCCACACCCGGCCCATGGTCATGATCGACGAGGAGCACCGCCAGGTCTGGATGTTCGCGGTGGCGCCCGAGGAGGGCGGAACCATCTATTACAAGAAGACGCCGATCGACAACATTTCCTTCCCGCCCGGCCCCGGCACGGCGATCATCAGCAGCGGCACCGACACGGACATCAACGACCCCACGTCAACGAAACAAAACGTCAACAGCCAGACCGGCCTGGTGGTGTTGGCCTCCGCGAGAAACAACGCCCGGTACTGGCACGCCTACATAGGTCTTGGCGGGTAGTCCACACCGATTGGGTAGGGATACGACGGCGGCACCCAGCCCGGGTGCCGCCCTTCGTATTTCCGGTCAGCAGAAGCATCTTCAGAAGCACGGCCCCTATCCGTGGGTGACCGCAGCGCCCACCAGACCAAAGAATGTCCCGGCCGCAAGGGCAATGACGGCGCGGTTCCGAGTGGGATACAGCCACCGCACTGCGAACACGGCCACTGCCAGGATCACGCCGTTGACGGCGCTCAGGATAACGGCGATCCATTCGCTCCCGGTGGCCACCCCGAAACCTCCGCCACTGCAACCGCTGATCCCGCACCAGGCAAAACTCGCCACCATCCATTGCGGAAGACTCAGCAGCACTGCCAGCGGCACGCTCCACCAGAGCTTCCTGGCGTCCGGTGTTACCCCACGCAGCCTCACTACCGGATTCGAGGGTGGAGTGCCGGGCATGGGGGCCGGAACCGGCGCACGCCTCCTTGCGCTGCGGACAACCCGTCGGAAGACACCCGCGTTGACCACCGCAAGGAGGACGTATCCGAGATAGTAAAGGACCGTCGTCGGGCTCGATCCGCCCGCGGCGCCAAACGTCCCGATAACGAAATACGCAGCCGAAACTGGCAGCGTCAAAACCACCATGGCGAGCAGCAGGCCCTCCTTGAACCTCGCATCCAAGCCCATGCCAACGATTCCGGTCAGAAGCGACGTGACAACAACGGCGAACGTCACAGACAAATAGGCGACGACGGCGATTCTGGCCCAGCGCGGCTGGGCCCATTCATTCGGCTCGGATCTTCCACCCACAACGCTCCCCCTTGACGTCATTCGGGCCCATCCTTCGCGAGGGAACCGACACGACATCGGATCACCCACAAACAGCAGGCACTTTGATAATCGCAGGCTAACAGCGAATGGCGGGCGCCGCCGCGGTGCGCGAGCCCTACTCGAAGGTCCAGGCCCCGGCGCCGTCCGCCCCGGTGGTCTTCCTGCGGCGCCGCAGCACCACAACTAGGAAAGCAGCGGTGGCGAGGAGCAGAGCACCGGCACTGACAGCGACCGCCGGAACTGGCACGTCGAAGGAACCCCCGGCGATGACGGCACCATCGGACCCGCCGCCGTCGGCCGCCGCGGCGGGCTCTCCCCCACCCGTGGCGGGCGCCGCAACAGCCCCGGCCGGTCCGCCGTCGAGCACGGTCAGGGACTTGGCATGCCTGTTCACCACCACCACGGAACCATCGCTCCGCTCGACCATCCGGCCGGGATCATCGCCGGTGGCAATGGTGCGCGCGGCAGCCGCCGCCCCGGCCGGGATGACAGAGACGGTATCGTCCAGGCTGTTGCTCACGTAGACGGTCCCGTCGTCTGCGGCCAGCACCTCCTGCGGCGCCTCGCCCACGGGGATCCGGCGTGCAACGGTGGTGCCTCCGGGCTCGAGCACCGCAACATCGTTCGTCAGGATGTTGGCCACATACACGGTCCCGTCCGGAGCCGCCGCAACCCCGTGCGGAGCGGCCTTGGCACCCACGTCAACGGTGTGCGACGGCCACGGGGCACCTGGCGGAATCACCGTCACCGTGCCCGCAAGCTGGTTGGTGGCGTAGGCGGTCCCGTCCTTGGCCACCGCCACCTTCACCGGATACGGCCCGGCCTGGATGGTCCGGTTCACCCACGCATCGCCCGGCTTCACCACGGACACCGAGTTCTCGTCGGGGTTCACCACGTAGAGCGATCCCTCCGGCCCCACGGTCAGCCAGTGCTTGCCGCCAGATACCTTCATCACCAGGGAAACCTCGGCCGCGCCCGGGGCCACGACTCCGATTTCGGACTGTGCGCCATCGGCCTGCGACACGTACAGCGTCCCGTCCGGCGTCACAGCCAGCGACGTGGGAAAGTGCCCGGTCTGGATGGTGCGGGACGGCACGGTCTCCCCCGGCCTGTACGCGCTGACACTTCCGTCCCAGCGATAGTCGCTGACGTACAGGGTGCCGTCCGGCCCGGACGCGATGCCCAAGGGCTGACCGACGGCGCCAATCACCTTCGCGTCGGCGGCGGACGCAGGAGCGGCGACGACGGCGGAGGCCAGTAAGAGCGCGGCGCCGGTCAGCAGCGCCTTGCGGACGGCCAGGAGCGACGAAGAAAGCTGGCGTGAAGACGTGGATCCCAAGATTGTTCCCCCAAAAAAATGTTGCCGACCCCCTCGGCAATTCTCCGATCCTACCTGCCGCGACCGTTCGTACGGGCTGCGACGGCTGCGGTAGGAGCCAGCAGACCCGGCCGGCCCCCTCCCGGGTCAAACCCCTGGAAACGGGCCTATAGTCAAAGGGACGGCACGTGCCACAGGTGCAGATGGCTGCACTCGCGCGACGCCACTTTGTCCCTGAATCGAGCCCGCCGTGGCCACCACCCCGCAGACACCCCACGCCCGTCCCGGCCCCGGAAAGAGCGGTCCGCAGATCCCCGCCCGGCCTGGCCGCGTGGCTAGGTGGCGCATTGGCCGGGTTGTGGCCCTTTCACTGGCCGTAGGGATCCTCGCCGCCGTGCTCCTGGCCGCCGCTCCCTTCGTCCGGGCGCGGGAGAGCGAAATTACCGGTGCAGTCCTGTGTGGCTTCGCCTTGGGGTGGGCGATGCTGGCCATCCTCTCGGTACGGTTCACTGACCAGCCGCAGCGCTGGGCATTTGTTCCCGCAGTGTTCATGGGCACCGGCGGTCTTCTCCTGGTGGTGTTCGGTTCCCCTGTGGACGGGGTGCTCAGCTGGTTGTGGCCGCCCGCCCTGCTGGCATTGGTGATCTGGATGTTCTTCCAAGTCCGCCGGCACCTTCACGGCAGGAGCCGGGGATGGCTCATCTACCCGGTGCTGGCGATATTGGCCCTGGCCTCCATCGGCGGCGGCTACCAAACCCTGGGTGCAGCGGCGGATGCCAGAGCATTCCCGGCGCCTGGCCAGCTGATCGACGTCGGCGGGTACAGGCTCCACTTGAATTGCACCGGGTCAGGCAGCCCCACGGTGGTGCTCCAACCGGGCGCCGGCGAGATGTCCTCGAACCACGGGTGGATCGCCACCGCCATAGCCAACGACACCCGCGTCTGCGTCTCCGACCGGGCCGGCCGGGGGTGGAGCGAGTCCGCTGACAACGCCCAGGACGCCACACAGATTGCCGCCGATCTCCACACCCTGCTGCACCGCGGCAACGTCCCCGGACCCTACGTGCTCGCCGGCCATTCCTTCGGCGGCCTCTATGTGCTCACCTTCGCCGCCCGCTACCCCGATGAGGTGGCCGGCATGGTGCTGATGGACTCCACGGACAGGGCAGCAACAGACACCCCCGGCGCGGCTGCCGCCCCAGGCAGCTATGACGCCCTCGGCCGGATCTCAGCGTTGATCTCTACAACGGCCCGGCTCGGCCTGGGCCGGGTGTACGCCCCGCTCGAGGTCGGTACGCTGCCGGCCAGGTCCCGGGACGAGGTCCGCGCCAACATCGCGAGCCCCGCGAACCTGCGCAGCACCCTCGACGAGTACATCCAGGCGAACAGGTCGATGCAGGAAGCCGCATCACTGCGGGACTTCGGTAGCAAACCACTGGTGGTGCTGACAGCAGGCGTCGGCAACAGCAGCAGACACCAGGACGCCCAGAACACATTGGCCGGCCTCTCCACCAACAGCGTTCACCAAACCGTTGATTGGGCCAGCCACGAAGCGCTTGTTGCCGACCAGGCCGGTGCCGCAGTCACCACCCAGGCGATCCTCGACGTCGTATCGTCGGTCAGGAGCGGCGGCCCCCTGGCGCGCTAATGCCTGTTCCAGACCCCGAGCGGCGGCACCCAACCCGGGTGCCGCCGTCGAACGATCCGCTGTAAGTACCCCTATCCCGCCGGCGCAGGGACCACGTTGCTGAAGGTATTGCCGGTGGAGTACCGATCGAACCGCCAGGGGTTGGCGTTGTTCCGGACGCTCTTGAACGTGACGCCGCTGAAGGTTGAATCAGTCAGTCCCTTGATGTTCACGGGATTGACGTTCCGGAACACCACATCCTGGAACGTGAAATTGCTGAACGTGGCCGTCCCCTCGCCCAGGGCCGGCCCGGCCTGGATGTCGATCACAGGCTTGCTGTCCGAGACCGCCATGCCGCAGGTAGGCGAGTTGTTGCCATCCACTGACACGTTGCGGACGGCGACGTCCTTGAAGGTGGCGGAATCGGCTGCCACGTAACCACTCGGTGACTGGTTGTAGCTGAGCGTCATGATGAAGGCGCTGCTGCCCATGCATGCCATGGCGGTGTCCCGGAACAGGAAGTTCCGCCCGCCGCCGCCCATGTCCGAGGTGCTCTTCATGCGCAGGCCGCCGGTCTCCACCTTGTACATCACGTTGTCCTCCGCCAGGACGCGCTGCACCCATGCCGCGGTGTTGGAACCGACCGCGATGCCGCCGTGGCCCATCCGCATGTAGTTGTTGAAGATCCAGACGTCCTCGCTGGGCCTGCCCTGCGCGCCGTACTTGCCTTGACCTGCTGCGAAGTTGACCTGGTCGTCGCCGGTGTCGAAGAAGTTGTTGACCACGATGCCGTTGCTGGTCCCGCCAAACTCCAGGCCGTCGCCGTTGTTGGTGTTGTAGGTGGCGTGCCGCATGCCGTTGACGGTGGCGTTCCCGCTGTCCAGGACCATGACGCCGTGGAAGGCCGGATTATCCGCAGTGACGCCCTCCAGGTACAGGTTCTCCACACCCATGAAGGTCATCAGGCTGGAACGGTACTGGCCGTAAATTACGGAGTCCTCCAGCGTGTCCGGCTTGTTGACGATGCCGGTCAGGGAATCCGGGTTCTCCTTGGCGTTGCGGAACTGGTTGGCCGCGAGCAGACCGTCGTCGAGGACCTTGCCGGCGCTGCTGGCCACGTACTGCGGCAGTTCGTTGCCCGCCTCATCGGTGATGGATCCTGCACTGGTGCGCTTCCAGCCGTTGCCGTCCACCACGCCCTTACCGACAATGCGAACGTTGCTGGCCGTCGCGCCGGGCTCGCGGCCCTCCTTGGACCGTCCGTTGTCGTCCGGCAGGACGTTAAGGAGCGACGGCGGCCGCAGGAAGTTGCGGTATTCGGCTTCCGTGGGCAGGGGCTCGGGGACGGGATAGAGGTAATAGCCCTTGGCCAGCGGGTAGTCCTCCGGCCGGTCCGAGCCCAGCAGCCGCGCCCCCTCCTGGAGCTCCAACGTCATGTTCGAGTGCAGGAACAGTGCGCCGGTCCGGAAGGTGCCTTCAGGTACGACGACGGTGCAGCCGGGGGTGCGGCAGGTATCGATGGCTTTCTGGATGGCTACGGTGTCCAGGGTGGTGCCATCGCCCTTCGCCTTGTAGGCGGGATCGGTGACGACGACGGTGTGCCGCTTCGGTGCGGTGGTGACGGTAATGGTCTCACTCGCCGGGGTTTCGGTACCGTCCGCGCGGACCCCCGTCACGCCGAAGGTATAGGTAGTGCGCGGGGACAGGCCCGTCACCGTAAAGTTGTGGGCCACCGTCCTGGCATGGAAACCGTCCTTGTCCGCGGCCCTGAAGGCGTCAACGTATTCCTGTGCCGGCGAGTTTTGCCGGGCATTCTGCTCCGCGGTGCCAATCGGGGCGCCATTGCTGTACACCCGGTAGTCGACGACGTCTTCGTAGAGGTCCGGCTTGTTCCAGACCAGCAGGGTGGTGGTGTCATCCGTCGCCGCGGCCGGGACGCAGAGGTTCTGCGGAGCCCGGGCGGTGCCCTGGTCCAAGCGGACACTGGAACTGGAGCACGCCGGCGAGTCGTCCGTGCCCGGTGGTGCTGCCGAGCTGGGCCCGGCGACCGCGGTCAGGGAAGTTAATCCGATCAGGACCGTGGCGGCGGCACCGGCAAGGCGGCGGCCACGCTTCCGTGGGGTTCTGGCAACCTGCATGTCATCCTTTCCGGGGCACGTCAATGAGCCCCGAAGTGAGTAGAGGTATTCGTCGTGAGACCTTCGCGAAAATGGACGCTGCGCAGGCGTCTGAGAAAACGTTTTCTTACACGAGGATATGTTGCCGGGGTCACCCGGTCAAGGACGCGGCAGCCGCTGTACCCTCATTGGGGCACGCAGGGTCAGAGGACTTTGGAGAGGAACTCCTTGGTCCGCTCGTGCTGCGGATTGGTGAGGATTTGCCGGGGCGGCCCGGCCTCCACCACCACGCCCTCGTCCATGAACACCAGCGTGTCCGCCACCTCGCGGGCGAAGCCCATCTCGTGGGTCACCACCAGCATGGTCATGCCGCTCTTGGCCAGTTCCTTCATGACCTCCAGCACCTCACCCACCAGTTCCGGGTCAAGGGCACTGGTGGGCTCGTCGAAGAGCATGAGCTTGGGGTCCATGGCCAGGGCGCGGGCGATGGCCACCCGCTGCTGCTGCCCGCCGGACAGGTGCGCGGGGTAGGCGCCGCCCTTGTCCTCCAGCCCCACGCGTTCCAGCAGCTCGTTGGCACGGGCGGTGGCTTTGGCCTTGGAGAGGCCCTTCACCCGCATGGGAGCAAGGGTGACGTTCTCCAGCGCAGTCAGGTGCGGGAAGAGGTTGAACCGCTGGAACACCATCCCGATCTCCCGGCGCTGGAAGGCCGCTTCGGAGAGCTTCAGTTCGTACAGCTTCCCGCCCTTTTGGCGGTACCCCACCAGCTCACCGTCGATCGACAGCCGGCCGCCGTCCACCCGTTCCAGGTGGTTGATGCAGCGCAGGAATGTCGACTTTCCCGAGCCGCTCGGCCCCACAATGCACAGCACCTGGCCTCGGCCCACCTCCAGGCTGATCCCGCGCAGCACCTTGTTCGTGCCGAAGTTCTTGGACACCTTCTCGGCAAGCACCATGGGCACGCCCGTCATCCCTTGCCTCCAAACTCATTGCCAAGCGGGGCGCCGGGCTCCCCCGGAAGCGGCGTCCCGGGACGCGCCGTGGGTGCCGGACCCGCCTGGGCCGCTGCCGACGTCGGCGATTGCCTGCCCGTGTCTGCCCGCCCGGTGCCGCGGGAGAAACGCTTTTCAATGAAGTGCTGGCCCACCATCAGGACGGACGTGAAGAGCAGATACCACAGCGATGCCACGATCAGCAGCGGAACCGGAGTGAACGTCACCGCGGAAATACCACGGGACACGCCGTAGAGGTCGATGCTCAAGGGAATTGCGGCCACCAGCGAGGTGGTCTTCAGCATCGAGATCACCTCGTTGCCGGTGGGCGGAATGATGATCTTCATGGCCTGCGGCACCACCACGAACCGCATGGTCTGGCCCCAGGAAAGGGCCAGCGCCGTGGCTGCTTCCTCCTGGCCCCGGTCCACGGAAAGCAGTCCCGCACGCACGATCTCGGACATGTAGGCGGCCTCGTTCAGGCCCAGCCCGATCACGGCGGTGATGAAGAGGTTGGTGAAGATCACGTTAGGGATGGTCACCCACGGCTGCATGAACGGAATGCCCAGCGTGAACACCGGATAGATCAGGGACACCAGGCCCCAGAAGACCAGCTGCACGTACACCGGGGTCCCCCGGAAAATCCAGATGTACAGCCAGGCGATGTTCTTCAGCACCGGGTTGGGCGACAGCCGCATGATGGCCAGCAGCAGGCCGATGACGATCGCGCCGATCATCGCGTAGATGGTCAGCGACAACGTCACCCACGCGGCCTGGCTGATCCGGCGGTCGAAAATGTACTTGCCCACGTCCGCCCAGCCGTAATCCGGGCGCTGGGCCGCGTCCAATATGAACACCGCAAGCCCGAGCACCAAAAGCACGGCGATCAGGATCCGCCACGGGTGGCGCAGCGGAATGGCGACGATGGCCTCGGCCGGCGCGTCATCCGCGGCGCGCCAGTTGCCGCTCCTGGGACCTTCGCTGGGTTCCGCCGCGGTCATACCGCCGGTTTCCGGCCTGCTCATGTCCTGTTACCCCTTGGCTGCCACGTTGAGGTCCGCCTTCTTGATCCCGCCGGCCTCCACTCCCCACTTGGTGAGGATCTTGGTGTAGCTGCCGTCATCAATCAGCGACTGGAGCGCCTTCTGCAGGACCGGTGTGAAGTCGCTGCCCTTGGCCACGGGAATCCCGTACGGGGCCACCTCGAAAGCGTCACCGGCGGTCTGCAGCTTGTCCTTGGTCTTGGAGATCGCGTACAGGGTCACGGGCGAGTCAGCGCTCATGGCGTCCACCTGTCCCACCACCAGGGCGTTGGTGGCCTGGTCCTGCGCATCGAATTTAAAGATCTGGATGGCCGGCTTCCCTGCGTCGGTGCAGGCCTTCGACTTCTTGGGCACCTCATCGGTGTCCTCGTACGTTGTTGCCTGGACGGCCACTTTCAGTCCGCAGGCGTTGTTGGGGTCCACGGTCTTGCCCTTGGGGGACGCCCACTGGATTCCGGCGGAGTAGTAATTGACAAAGTCGGCCTGCTTTTCGCGTTCGATGGTGTCGCTGAACGAGGACATTCCCATGTCATCCTTGCCGCCGCGCACGGCCGGCAGGATGTTGTCGAATGTGCCGATATCGAAGTTGACCTTCAGGCCCATCACCTTGCCCAGCGCGTTGGTGAGGTCCACCGACCAGCCCGCCGGCGCCCCGTTGTCATCCTTGAACTCGTTGGGCGGGTAGTTGTTGGCCATACCGACGTTGAGTACCCCGGCACTCTTGATTTTCTCCGGCAGGGACGCGGCGATGGCGTCATTTTTCTTGACGTCGACGGCGGCGGCAGAAGCGCTTGCGGCTGCCGAGCCTGTGGCTGCCGGCTGGCTGTTGTCCACGCATCCGGAAAGGGCGAGCGCCGTGCCGATGGTGAGGACGGGAAGTACGTATCGGGTGCGCATGGGTTTCCTTAGCTGTTCACTTATGCTCGAGATTCGTGCCTGATGCTTCTGCTGCAAGGATTTCGCCGGAACGGCGAATGTCACGGAGAATCTCGCCGCCCCGAGCTTTCAGCTCAGGAATGCTGGAAACGCCCACCAAGGTCATCGTACGCCTGAGTTCATCCGCCAGTATCTGGATAACACGCTCTACCCCGGGCGAGCCGGCCGCCACCAATCCATACAGATACGCCCTGCCAATGGAACAGGCGTCGGCGCCCAGGGCCAGCGCCTTCAGGATGTCGCTGCCGCGGCGGATTCCCGAGTCCACATAGATCTCCAGTGAGTCGCCCACCTTTTGGCGTGATTCCTGCAGCACATCCATAGGGCTGAGCATGTGGTCGAGCTGGCGGCCGCCGTGGTTGCTCAGCTGGACGGCGTCCAGGCCGATCCGTGCCGCCTTGGCGACGTCGGCCGGATTGACGCACCCCTTGAGCACGATTTTGCCGTGCCAGGCCTGGCGGAGCGCTTCCAGTTCCTTCCACCCGCTGGTGGCATCCGAGTGTCCCAGGAGTTGCTGCCACATGGACGGGGTGACCATGGAGGTGGCGGCCGGACTGCGGGGATCCAGGTTGGGGAAGCTGATTCCGTCCGCCTTCAGGAAGCTGATCCACCAGGACGGCCTGCGGGCGATGTCGGCGATGGTTGAAAGGGTCAGTGACGGAGGGGCGGTGAAGCCGTTGTGCAGGTCCCGTTCCCGGGCTCCCAGCGCACGGGTGTCGACGCCGACAATCAGGGCGCGGAATCCGGCGGCTTCGCAGCGGGACAGTTTTGCCCTTAGCACCTGGGCGTTTGAGGCCAGGCCGATGTTGAACCAGCGGTCCAGTCCGGGGCTGTCCGCCGCAATGGTTTCCATGGGCACGGTGCTGAGCCCTGCAAGTCCATAGGGAATGCCGGCCCTGTCTGCCGCAGCCGCGACCGCCGACTCCCCCTCCGGGTGGAACAGGCGGGTTGCACCCGTAGGCGTCAGGGTCAGGGGCAGAGCACTGGATTCCCCGAGCAGGGTGGTGCTGGTGTCGGGTCCGGACACCGGTCCCCAGCTGGGCATCAGCGCCCACGAGTCGAAGACGGCACGGTTGCGGCGAAGGGTCACCTCGTCCTCGGAACCGCCGTCGAGATAATCGAAGATCGCCGCCGGCAGGACCCGCCGTGCCGCCTTCCGGTACTCCTCCACATTGAAGGCGTTGGCCAGCACCCGGCGCCGCCTGGAGAATACGGGCGCTTTCACCTGAATGAGCTGCCTGGCTTCGCTGACTTTCAAGGGGGTCCTTCCAGCTGCCTGCCTTTGTGTTCAGGGTAGGACTCCGGCTGCCGTTGCACTATGGCTGCCGCGATAATTCGGCCGGGCAACTAAAACCGTTTGCCTATCGCTTATCAGAACCGGCTGCAGTACGTTGGGCGCAACGCTCGGCTGACCCTCCTGGGCTGACGGCAACGTTCGTGTGCGAGCCGTGTACCGCCGTCGTATTTCCAGACGGCGGCCCTGAAACGTATCCGGAAACGGCCGGAAGGCGCATAGTTAGAGGATGACTAGTCCTTACACCCGCGGCGATTCCTTCAGCAGCGAGGCCTCCCGGAAACACATCGGCCAGGCGCTCGCGGATTATGGGGCAACGGACGTCCTGTTCAGTCACCGGGGAGGGCAGAGCGCCGTCGCCTTCAAGGCCGGCGGGAGGCAATTCCGCATCGTCATGCCGCTGCTGCAGTCTGAGGGGACAATGGCCGTCCGCGGGGACGCAGCGGACAGCCGGCTCCGGGAGGCGAACGCCAAAGTCCTGGAACGCGCCAACCGCAAGTCGTGGCATGCCCTGGCCCTGGCCATCGACGGCAAGCTCGGAGCGGCGGCGGCAGGGATCGCCACGCTCGAATCGGAATTCCTGGCCCACGTGGTTCTCCCCGGAAACCACACGGTGCTTGACGAACTGGAACCCATCATTGACTCCGCCTACCGGTCCGGCCTGCGTCCGACATTCCGCGATCCGGCCCTGCCGTACGGCCTGAGCAACATCGTCCTTTAACTCCGGGCACATTGCTGCGGGCTTTCGCGCCCGGTAGCACAGCTTCGGGCGTAGACTCGAAATACGTCGGGACGTCGTGACTGGACATCCGGTTCCCCGAAAAATGAGCCCAAACTCTCATGCAGCGCCAACGCTGCCACGCACGTCACTTTCGACGCCGGTGCAGCCGGGACTTGGGACCCGCCGACCCATACTCCCCGAAAGGCACACACCATGACCGAGACGAGCATCAGGGACCACTGGCAACGGCTGCCTTCCACAGTTACACAGTGGCTGCTGGAGAACCCCGGCTGCGTGATCCTTCCGCGGACGTTGTCCGCGGAGATCAGCGCAGCGATGAACGAGCCACTGAACGAGGACCGGCACGGCGAAACCACGCTCTGCCAGGATGACGTGGATTTCATCCTGATGAAATCCCGTGAAGCGGACACACAACCGCCGGACCCTGGTTACACGTTCTTCGACTCCGTCCAACCGTAGGCGCCCCCGGCACTTTCCGGGAAAGGACCTCCGGCTGTGACCTTCGTCAAGGATTTGGGAAGTGTCGGGCGGGGAGACCTGGCACTGGCCGGCGGCAAGGCGGTGGGCCTCGGCGGCCTCATCCAGGCCGGGCTTCCCGTCCCGCCGGGCTTTGTCCTCACCACGGCGGCCTACCGCGAATTCGTCACGAACAACCACTTTGAGACGGCGATCCAGGACCTGGCCTCACTGCAACCCGGCGCGGCCCCACAGGACTATGAGGATGCCTCGGCGCAGATCAGTGCCCTGTTCAAAGGCGGTGCCATGCCTGCGGAAATCGCCGCGGACCTCCGCACCGCCTACGCGCAGCTGGACGGCGGCGACGCACCGGTTGCGGTCCGGTCGTCCGCCACAGCCGAGGACCTCGAGTCGGCCAGTTTCGCGGGGCAGCAGGAAACTTACCTGAACGTCCGTGGCACGGGCGCATTGATGCACGCCGTCATTGGCTGCTGGGCTTCCCTCTGGACGGCGCGAGCCATGGCCTACCGCGCCCGCGAAGGCGTGCGGCCCGACCAGGTGCGCCTCGCCGTCGTCATCCAACTCATGCTGGAGGCCCAGGCAGCCGGGGTGATGTTCACTGCCAACCCCGCCAACGGCCGCCGCGACCAGACGGTGATCAGCGCCGCCTGGGGCCTGGGCGAAGCTGTCGTCAGTGGGACGGTGACCACGGATGACCTGATGGTTAAGGCCGCCACGGGCACGGTCCTCTCGCGGCACACAGCCGACAAGGAGGTCATGACCGTACCCGCGGAGAACGGTACCCGGGAGCAGCCGGTGCCGGAAGCCCGCCGTCGTGCCCCCGTCCTGGACGATGCTGCCGCAGCCGAACTGGCCCGCTACGGGCAGCGCATCGCGAACCACTTCGGGGCACCGCAGGACATCGAATGGGCCCGGGCCGATGGCGGGTTCTTCCTCCTGCAGTCCCGGCCCATCACAGCGCTGCCCGAACCGGCGGCCGACATTCCCCACACATGGCCGGTCCCCTATCCCAGGGGCCTCTACTTCCGGGCGAGCATTGTGGAACAGATGCCGGACCCGCTGACCCCGCTCTTTGCTGACCTCATCGACGGCTCGGTGACCCGCTCCCTGTCGGCACTGATGAACCAGGCACTGGGTCCGAACTCCCTGCGCGGGGGCGATGTCCGGTTCCCCACCATCAACGGTTACGCCTATTACTACTACCGCAACTGGGCGATGTGGCGGATGACGGCCAGGACGGTGCCGGCAATGGGGGCATTGTTTCGCGGCAAGGCGCACATGGGCATCGCCGGCTGGCGGGACTATTCGCATCCGCGGTACGAACGCGTGATCAAGGAATGGTCGGTGAAGCCGCCGGCAGAGCTCTCCGGCGAACAGCTGCTGGCAGGCGTGCAGGCCCTCCTAGACGCCGGAACGGTGTACTACACGGCCGTGCAGTCCATCATTCCGCTCGCCGCCATGAGCGAACTCTCTTTCCGGGCGTTTTATGACAAGGCGGCCCGGCACGACGGCGATCCCCCGGCCCAGGCGCTCCTGCTGGGCTTCGACAGCGAACCCATCCGGGCGGAAAAGTCGCTGTTCGATCTGGCGGGCTGGGCACGAAGCGATCCCGGTCTGCTTTCGGTTTTGCTGGAACGGCCGACGGCGCTGCTCGCCGAGTGCCAGCGGACCGGCTCGCCGCCGGTCGGGGTGGACGACGTCCTGTGGCAGGAATGGCGCTTCACATTCCAGGAACATCTGGCCCTCTATGGCCATGCCGTCTACAACCTGGACTTCGCCACCCCGGTGCCGGCCGATGATCCATCCGCGCAGCTGGAAACCGTGAAGTTCTACCTGCGCGGGCAGGGCACCGACCCGCACGAGCGGCAGCGGCTGCTGACCCAGCGCCGGGAAGAGCTGACGCGGGAGATGGCCGGCCGGCTGGGGCCGCGGCGCCGTGGCCTGTTCTTCCGTCTGTTGAAGTGGGCGCAGGAGACCGCACCGCTCCGCGAAGACGCGCTGGCCGACGTCGGGCTCGCCTGGCCGCTGCTGCGGCGCATGCTGCTGGAACTCGGACGGCGGCTGGTTTCCTCGGGTGTGCTCGCCTCGCCCGAGGACGTGTTCTGGCTGTGCTTCCAGGAGTTGCGAAGCGCCGTCGACTTCGGGCTCGCCGAACCCGGTGCCCATGGGCACGCTGCCATTGCCGGGGCGCCCCGACCCGTCCGCGCGGCCGCCGTCGAGGAGCGGAAAATGGTGTGGCGGGGCCAAGCCAAGGCCGTTGCCCCGCAGATGCTGCCCCAGAAACCCTGGATGGAGAAGGCCTTCGGCTCGATGATGCCCGGCGGCCCGCAGCGACAGCCCGGCGACGTGATCAAGGGTGCCGGCGCGAGTTCCGGCAGGGTCACCGCGCCGGCCCGCGTGCTGCGGGGACCCGAGGATTTCGCCCGGATGCAGCCCGGCGAAGTCTTGGTGGCCCGCATCACCACCCCCGCATGGACCCCGTTATTCGCCATGGCGTCGGCCGTGGTGACGGACGTCGGTGGCCCGCTGAGCCACAGCTCCATCGTGGCCCGCGAGTACGGGATCCCCGCGGTTTTGGGCACAGGCGTGGCGACGCAGCGGCTGGCCGCCGGTCAACAGGTCAGCGTTGATGGCGACGCCGGTACGGTCACCATAGTGGGTGCAGCCGGCGGGCCCACTCCTTCCCCCGGGTTCTGAGACCGCAGCCATCCTTCGCAAACCAACGCGTCGCCGACCAAAATAGGGCAGTTGCCCCATGCCCTTGCTGCGGCCCGGTCCTAGGCTCAGGACATCGAGAAAAGGAGGCGGCCATGACTACCTACCAGCCGCAGTCATCAGCAGAGGCAACACCGAAACTTGCCGAACTTCCGGAAGACGCAGCCGAGCACTTCGCCGGCTACGCGGTCCTGGGGCTACCTTTCATCAGCGGCCATTATCTGGCCTTCCGGGATTTTCCGGTGAGCTCCGTGGGCCCCGGCTACCGCTCCGTCTGGCACCGCACACCGGACGGCGAGTGGACCATCTACGCCAACGCCGCGCCCGAGTTCAGCTGCGCACGCTACTTCGGGGCGGCCGTGCACCATACGGTGGAGGCCGACGTCGACATCCAGTGGAGCGGGCCGTTCACCGCCTTGATCACGGTTCCGGGCGTTGTTGACTGGCACCTGCAGCTTGGCACGTCCGCGGCCACCTCCATGCTGACGGCCATGGCCGTCCGGATGCCGGAAAGGCTGTGGCGAAACGAGTTGGTGCTCCGCGCCATGGGAGCGTTCGCCGGCCCGGTGCTGAAGGCCGGCAGGATGAAGGTTTCCGGGGTGGTGCCCAACGGCCAGACGTTCCAGGCCCAGCCCCGGCAGTTGTGGGTGGTGACCGATTCCCAGGCCACCATCCTGGGTGAGGACGCGGGCGTTCCCGGGGCGCTGGAGGTGCAGGACCATCTGGCGGACTTCTGGCTTCCGCAACGTGGCCTGTTTGGGGCCCGTGTGGGTGTCAGGTTCCCGTCCACGGCGCAGCCTGGCGAGCCGGGGCCGGTCCGGGTACGCGCCGGCAAGAACCAGGCTGCATAACCGCCGGCGCCCGGTCCCTACTGCCCGCGGTGCCGGCTTCCTAGAATGGCAGGTGTGAAGCAGTTGCCGGCTGACCCCCGCCGCAGTGAAGTCCTGGCCGCACTGTCGCTCGCCATTGACCTGGGGCTGGGGCAGCCGATGGAGCACATGCTGCGTTCATCCCTGCTGGGCTTGCGGGTCGCCGGGGCAGCGGGAGTCGATGCCGCGGGCCAGGGCCGGATCTACTACGCCAACCAGCTGGCATGGATCGGCTGCCACGCGGATTCCTTCGAACTGGCCGCCCTGTTCACGGACGACATCGCCTTCCGTGCCGACTACTACAACCGCGACCAGCACGGCCTGCCCATGTACGCCGGAATGTTCAGCCATGCCGGCGCAGGCCTGCCGCCGCTCGCCCGCGTCGCCTCCTGGACGCGGTTCGCGGCGACAGGCAGTGCCTCGGTCCGGAACATGATTGCCTCGCACTGCATCTCCGCCGGCGTGCTGGCCAGCAGTGTGGGGCTCGACGGCGGCGTGGCAGGACTGCTCGCCCACACCTTCGAGCGGTGGGACGGCAAGGGCCTGCCGGAGGGAGTGGCGGGGCCGGACATCCCGCTGGAAATGCGGATCATGCACCTCGCGGATACGGCAGAGGTGTTCCTGCGGCAAGAGGGCCTGGCCGGTGCCGTAGCCATGGTGCGGGCGCGCCGTGGCACCCAGTTCGACCCAGCACTGGCCGGACTGTTCATCGACCAGGCCGGGGCGCTCACGGAAGGACTCCTCGACGTCGACTGCTGGCAGGCGGCCCTGGACCTGGCTCCCAATGACGCTCCCCTGTCCGGCCCCCAGCTGGATGCGGTGCTCCGCGCGATCGGCGACTTTGCAGACCTGAAATCCCCTTACACGGCCGGACACTCCCGCGCGGTGGCTGCCCTCGCTGCCGGCGCAGGCGAGGAGCTCGGGCTGCCTTCCGGCGATGTCAGGGAGCTCCGCCGGGCAGGATGGGTGCACGACCTGGGCCGGCTGGGGGTATCCAACCAGGTGTGGGACAAGAAGGAGCCACTGTCCCGGGTGGACCTGGAACGCATCCGCATGCACCCGTACCTGGGAGAACGGATCCTCAGCCGCGTACCCGGGCTCAAGGGCGAGGCGGCCCTGGCCGGTTCACACCACGAGCGGCTGGACGGGTCCGGCTATCCACGAGGGATCGGTGGAACGGAGCTGGGGATCAGGCAGCGGGTCCTGGCGGCCGCGGACTCCTACCATGCCTCCCTGGAGCCGCGCCCGCACCGGCCCGCACTCGTGCCGGCGGATGCGGCTGCCCGGCTCCGGCAGGAAGTTTCGGCCGGCCGGCTCGGCGCAGATGCTGCGGAGGCCGTGCTTGTAGCGGCTGGCCAGCAGCCCCATCGCCCACATGCCCCTCCGGCTGGGCTCACCCCAAGGGAAGTCGAAATCCTCGGGATGCTGTGCCGCGGAATGACCCCGGCCGAGATAGCCGGCACTCTCTTCCTGGCCCGCAAGACCGTCCGCAACCATGTGGAGCACATCTACACCAAGATCGGCGCCACCAACCGGGTGGGTGCCACCTTGTTCGCGATCAGGAACGGCCTGACCGAGCCTGGCACCGGGCCGTGAACGGTTCCGCCGTCCCGGCTACTCCCCCATGCCCGGGTGCACGGGCACAAAGTCGACCCTGTTCCCGGAGTTGCTCCGGCCGGCAGGGGTGCGGTTGTATCCCCGCGCGTCCAGTCCGTTCCCGGCGCGGAATTCCGCGAGCGCGGCGTCGTAGGCGTTGTTGAGCGTTCGGCCGGAAAACTCACCGGTGCTGCCGTCGGTAAAAGCGATCCGGACCCGGACGCTGGCCGGGTAGTGCCGGTTCATGCGGATAAAGCCGTCGGCGTCCTGCTGGAGAGTAATCAAGGGAATCCGCTTTCGTTCGTGGGGTGCGCTCTCCAGTCTGCCGCAAATTCGGCGCCGGCACCGGAGGATACTGAAAGAGTCGCCTCCAGCACGCAATGATCGCGTCCCCCGGGACCGCCGAAAGGTTTGCCCATGCCCGCCCGCTTCCTCCCCGCCCATCCGGCCAAGCTGCACCTGGTGCTCATGCTGGTCCTCACGTTTTCCACGGGGGTGCTCGACGCGGTCGGATACCTGGGCCTGGACCGGGTGTTCACGGCGAACATGACTGGCAACGTGGTGATCCTGGGGATGGCGCTGCTGGGCGGGGACAACCTCCCGGTTCTCGGCCCCATCGCAGCGCTTACGGGATTCATGACCGGTGCCCTGATCTCCGGCCGGACGTTGCGGCCCAGCACCACCGGGTGGAACCGCCGCACCACCGGGCTTCTGGTGGGCGTCAGTGCCGTCATGGCGGTTGTGGCCGCAGTCCTCCTGGGCGGTGTGAACCCCAGGCATAACGAGGCCCTGACGGTAGCCATCACCGGCACGCTGGCCGTGGCCATGGGCGTTCAGGCCGCCACCGCCCGGCATCTCAACGTCAAGGACGTCCCCACCGTGGTGGTCACCTCCACTATCACCGGACTGGCCGCCGATTCACGCTTCGGCGGCGGCACGCACCCGTTCTGGGGGCGGCGCCTCGCAGCGATCGGGCTCATCATGGCGGGCGCTGCGGTGGGCGCAGGGTTCGTGCAACTGCATCTTGGCCTCGGGGTGCTGCTGACCGCCCTGCTCACCCTCGCCGTCGCACTGCTGGGCCGCATAGGCATGCACAAGCACGCCACGGACACGGCGACGGCGGCACCCAACGCGGGTGCCGCCGTCGAAAGCCCTCCAACGAGCGCTAGTTAGGCTTCGGCTCCGTCATCAATGCCCCTCACCGATCACGGGCCCGCCGGGCGGACGACGATGGCGGAACCGGTCTGGTTGATGACCGTTCCGGAGCTTGAGGCAGCGGTAGCGGTCTTCGCGCCGGTGGCAGAGGTATCGGTCAACAGGAGCGAGTTCACCTCGATGGCCGCGTTCGACTTGGACGCGATGTTCGACGTTGCGTCTCCCAGTTCAGTTGTCCCTGCCGGTGGCGTGAAGGCGGTGGTGGCCGAGTTGGTGCCGTTCCTTACGCCGTGCGCGGTCAACAGCAACGACCCCGGTGTCACCGGCGTGATGGACGGAGCCCGGACATCCGGGTAGGCCACGCCACTGTTGGTGTCCGTGGTGGGTGTGACGTCCAGGGGCGTTGTGGTGTTTGCGCCCTGCACGGCAACTGTTGACCAGGCGTACCGGGAGGCTGGCTCAGGTACGCCCGGCGCCGTGTCGCCGGCCTGCATCACCCGGTACCAGACCGCCTGGTGCGCGGAGGTGGACCCGGCGCTGGTGAAGTCGCCCACCGCACGCGTCCAACCAGCCGGGGCCGTGGTGTTGGCCGACCCGGACACGGTCACCTGCGAGAACAGGAAAACTGTGTCCCCGGGCTGCCACCCTGCCGGCAGGGCGGGCGTGTACGACCCCGCTGCGGTCAGTTCGCCGGATCCGGTTGCGGAGGACCGGACCGAGACCGCCGTCGTTGTGGGCGGGGGCGAAGTGGTCGTCGTGGTCGGAGTCGGTGTTGGCGAAGTGGTCGTCGGCGTCGGGGTCGGCGTCGGCGTTGGCGTTGGGGTCGGTGTCGCCGTGGCTGTTGCTGTCGCCGTCGGGCTTGGGGAAGGTGCCGCCGCCCGGGTGACGGTGAATTTGTCTGTATAGGTTCCGCCGGAAGCGCGGACGAATGAACCGGTCAAAGTGGTGCTTGTCACCGACACGTTCAAGAAGCCGTATGTGGGGTTGTTGTTGCTGCCCATGAAGCTCTGGAAGTACGGCGCCGTCGTCGTGTTGCTTTCACTGTTGATCGACCTGCCGCCCGAACCCACGGTGGCCAGGATCGTCCCGGTGCCGGCGGCGAACTGGCCCGTGGGGTTCGTGTCTGCCACACAGTCGGGGTTGAAGCTGCTGACCGGGATGGCCGTGCAGCTGCCCTTGAGCGCCAGCGGATAGCTGCGCGCATAGGCATGGTCATGCGCCTGCAGGTACAGGTCCACCTTCTTGGAAACGAGCATGTTCATCAAATCCGGGCTGGCGGCGCAGGGGTAGTTGACCATCGACAGGCAGTACATGTGCATGCCTACGACCACAAACGGGATCCCGGCAGCGCGCGCAGAGTCAATTGCCGACGTCACGAACTTGTAGCCCTGGGTACCGGACTTGTAGGACCAGTCCACGCTCGAACCGCTGTAAGTCAGCTTCGGGGACACCATGATCAGCCGCACCAGCGGGCTGCTGGCCGGGTAGTCCGTGTAGAACTGCTGGGCATAGTCTCCTACCGAGCCGAGCTGGTCCGGCAGGCACGAAGCGAATTTGGACCATACCCCGTCGGGCCCATCGTCCTCGTGGTTGCCGGTGATGAACTCATACGGCATGGTTCCGGCGTGCTGCTTGACGAACGAGCACCAGGCCGATTCCGGGGTGATTTGGGAGTAGGAGAGGTCGCCAAGGTTGAAGAATGCCGAGGTTCCCGCGTTGCGTGCGGCGTCGATCACCTTGCCGGTTACCGTGTTTCCGCCGGTGTCGCCGGCGAACCCCAGGCTCACCGAAGTGGCGGCAGTGGCCTGCGACTCGCGCGACGTGCCAAGGAAGTAGACATTAGCGAGGACGAGTGCAGTGCCGAGCAGAACGGCCAGCACCCCGCGCAGTGGGTGGCGCATGCGCCCGTGGCCGTTCACTTGCAGCTCCATTCGGTGGCGCGGCGCAGCCCGTTGTCGGCTGCGGAGAAACCTATGACAACGGTGTTTGCACCCTGGCGTGACACCGAGCTCGCGGACCCGGATACGCCGGTGAACTGGGCATCAGAGCCCGGCGGCAGGATCCGTGCGCTCTTGCCGATCCACATCACCGCCTGGGGCCGCGATCCGCGGAAGGACGGTGAACTGCCCGCTCCCACGGTCACCCCCGCAATGCCTGATGTCGCATTGGAGGTGGGACCGGCGGCGGCTGTCCCCACGTCGGTGACGGCGCCGGTTGCAGCCCAGGCCACGGCATGTGTTCCGTCGGCCACTGAACTCTGGCCCAGTGCCTGCCCGGCGGAATCGATCCCGAGCACTACTCCGCCTTTGCCGCTAAGGGTGGGCAGTGCTTTCGGGGTGCCATCCGGCGCCCACAGGACGGGAGTAGCGTCGTCGCCCAGGGCTACCCCACCCGCCGTGCCGTCGGCGCCAACCGCGAAGGCATGGGCACCCCGCGCTCCGGATGGCAGGGTGAGCTCGCGGGGCGCGGTGGTCACGGAGGGCCAAACGGCAGCGCGCTCGTCCTCATCGGCCCCCGGCCCGTCCGAATGCTCCTCGTCGGCGACCAGTGCCCCGGCAACGATGCCGCTGTCAGACACCGCCGACGGTATTGCCACGTCACCGGGCTTGACCGGGAGTGGATGGTACTGCCCGTCCTGCCACCACCAGCCCACCAACACCTCGTTGGTGGCGTCATACCCCGTGCCGACAACAACTCCGGCCGCATTCACCGACGCCGGGGCCACGGCCTGGAGCGGAATCGCCAGCTGAGTGGGCTGACCGCCCCGCCAGAGCACCGGCGCGGCGTCGCCCGCGGCGGTATCGGCGATACCGACCACCAGGCCGTTGCTGCTCGACGCGATCGCGTTGCTGCCCCGCCCACCCAGTGCGGGGAAGAGCCGCACCGTGCAGTTCGTGGCTGGGGGCAAATCAGGGCCGGCGGCTGTGGCGGCAACCGGCACCATCACCATGCCACCTTCAACCGCAAGGACGAGCCCTGTCAGCAGTGTCCCGGGCCGCAAGTCCCCGGACCTCCCGGACCGGGACGGCCTGCCCCCGCTGCCGGGTAAATTCTTGTTGAGAAATCCGTACTTTGCCAATGTCGCTCCCCGGAGTCGAACCCCAATGTCCCCAGCAACGTGCAGCGCGTAGACCTCTGCTTGGCCGCACTGTCTTTCGAGACTAGGTTCAGCTCAAGCGGCAGTCACGAGTAACAGGTACTCGGTTCGGCGCGGGGAGACTACTTGCTTGGAGCAACCGTTTCTTAAAACAGCGACGGCGGCACCCGCCCTGGGTGCCGCCGTCGTCCGTCCTGCCGGGAAAGGCCCTACTTGAGCTTCGGTACCAGCACCGGCGTGTTCTTCTTGTACTCCTCGTAGTCCGCCTGGCCGCCCCACTTCTTGTCGGCCTTCTTCTCCAGGGGCGGCACGCCGCTGCCCTTGATCAGCAGCAGGGCAACGAACACCGGGGAGACCAGGGCCGCCCACTGCCAGCCCTGCAGCACGGGCAGGGCGATGATGGCCACCCCCACCCACAGGGTGATCTCGCCGAAGTAGTTGGGGTGGCGGGACTTTGACCACAGGCCCGTGTTGATGAAGCGGCCCTTGTTGGCAGGGTCGTCCTTGAAGCGGTTCTTCTGGAGGTCCGCCACGGTCTCGATGGTGATGCCCACGGCCCACACCAGCAGGCCCACCCAGAAGAACCAGTCCAGGCCCACTTTCTTGTCGGAGGTGATGGCCACCCAGGCGAGCGCCGCGGTGAGCACCACCCACAGGCCCTGGATGGTCCACGTGTTCAGGAAGCGGAAGAAGTCCGGCTTGAGCTCATCGAAGCGGTCGTCCTTGCCGTGCTTGCTGATCCGCAGGAACAGGAAGCTGCCGAGCCGGGTGGCCCACAGCACCACCATGGCCGCCAGCAGCATGCCGCGGGCATCCACGCCCGGGCTGGCGAGTACCAGGAACACCGTGATGGAGATATAGGTCAGGGCCCCGGTGAGGTCGTAGAACTTTTCCGTCTGTGCCTTGTAGGACGGGATGAACACCAGCCACTGGATCACGAACGCGATGGCAACCCCCAGCGCGAATACCGGGAACCCGCCAATCCTGGACCCGCCCTGGCTGCCGGCCAGGGCGATGAGTACGGCCACCACCACGGCGATGACGGTGCTGATGAGCGCCTTGCGGCTTTCTTCCTTCACGGACAGGTTCCTTTCCCCTGGTCCGGCGCGCGCTGCTGCACGGCCGGTCCCACCGCGCCCCTCCGGGCACAACTGCACACTCAACAACGCAGGCCGTTGTCCACTTAGTCTTCGGAGCGGCGGCGGGCTTGTATGGGTGGCGCGCCGGGTTGACCAGTCCAGCCAGCACAACGGCACCGAACAGCTTTTGAACCGTCACCGATTCAAGGAGCCAAGCATGAGCCCCCGCAGCAAGAACTGGCTGGTCGCCTACATTGTCAGCGCACTGATCTTCGCGGTGCTGGACGTGGTGTGGATCCTGCTGGTGGCCAACCCGCTTTACCAGAGCCAGATCGGCCACTTGCTGGCGCCCAAGGCCAACCTGCCGGGTGCAGTCCTGTTCTACGTCATCTTCGTGGCGGGGATGGTGCACTACGGCGTCCGGCCCAACAACCCCCAAGCCACCCTGCGGCAGCGGGTTGGTGGGGCTGCGCTGTTCGGGTTCTTCACCTACGCCACCTGGGCGCTGACCGGGTTCGCCGTGCTGAAGGACTTCACGGCGCTGGTGGCCGTAACGGACATCCTCTGGGGTGCCGCGGCCTGCAGCCTGGTCACATGGGTAACTGTTACCGTCCTGCGCGGCCGAATAAGGAAGCGCGCCGCCTGAACCCTGCTCCCGTTGCGCAGCGTGCGTACCCGACGCACCCGCGTCACGCAGAGCACACTTTGGCCCAGTTTTCGGAGGCGAAACCCTGAAAATCCGCGGGAGCCGCCGTCGAGAAGCCCGCAAAACTGGGCCAGCGTGACGCACGGCCGGAGCAGCGGGTTTACCCGAACAGCGCGGCGACCTGGGTAAGCGTTTGAAAGACCCCATAGGCCAGCGGGATCCCCACCAAAACCCACGCCAGGACCAGCCTGCCGGTGGACTTGTGGGCCGGCTCGTGTGCGCCGTGGGTGTGTGCAGTGCTGCTCATTTCAGGCCTCCCTGGGAAGATTCGTGCCGCTCGCGGCCGGATTCGTGGAACCGTGCGTCGACGGGCTTGACCAGCAGGTTGGCCAGGAAACCCACTACCAGCAGCGCCACCATGGTCAGCAGCGCGGGCTGGTAGGACACGGCATTCAGCTGGCCGGGTTTGCCCTGCGCGTCCAGGATGCTGTTGACGATCAAGGGCCCGGCCACCCCGGCTGCGGACCAAGCGGTGAGCAGCCGGCCGTGGATGGCGCCCACCTGGTACGTCCCGAAGAGGTCCCGCAGGTACGCCGGGACGGTGGCGAACCCGCCGCCGTAGAACGAGATGATGATGAAGGCGAGCACCACGTAAAGGGCAGTGGCCGTGGAACCGGCAAGCGCAAGAATTGTGTACAGGACGGCCCCCACGCCCAAGTACACCATGTAGATCCGCTTGCGGCCGGTGACGTCGGAGGTGGCGGACCAGGCGAACCGGCCCGACATGTTGCCGATGGACAGCAGCCCCACGAAGCCGGCGGCGACGCCGGCACTCACCAGGGATTTGCCGTCGGACTGCCGGAAGAAGTCCTGGATCATGGGCGCGGCCTGCTCCAGGATTCCGATGCCCGCCGTGACGTTGCAGAACAGTGCCACCCACACCAGCCAGAACTGCCGGGTCTTGATGGCGTTCTTTGCCGAGACGTTCTCCGTGGTGACCAGCTTGGCCGCCTTGACCTTGGTGGGGTCGAACCCGGCCGGCCGCCAGTTGTCCGCAGGCACGCGGACAGTGAACGCGCCAAACAGCATGTAGGCGAGGTAGACGACGGCGAGGGTCAGGAAGAGCTTTCCCACGGCATCGCCGCTGGCCACCCAGCCCTGGGCGCCGGAGTTGGGATCGTACGCCTTGAGCAGGGCCTGGGACACCGGGCTGGCGATCAGCGCGCCGCCGCCGAAGCCCATGATCGCCATGCCGGTGGCCAGGCCGGGGCGGTCCGGGAACCACTTGATCAGCGTGGACACTGGCGAAATATAGCCGATGCCCAGCCCGATGCCGCCCACCACGCCGTAGCCCAAGTACACGAGCCAGAGCTGGTGCGAGAAGATGCCCAGCGAGCCGATCAGGAACCCGCCGGTCCAGAACATGGCTGAGGTGAACATGGCTTTGCGCGGTCCGTTCGTGTCCACCCAGGTCCCCATGACCGCGGCGGAAAGGCCCAGCATCACGATGGCGATGGAGAAGATGACGCCGATCTCCGTCAGGCTGGCCCCGAAGTGCTTGACCAGCGCGGTCTTGTAGACGCTGGTGGCATAGGCCTGGCCGATGCACAGATGGACGGCGAGCGCGGCCGGGGGAACCAGCCAGCGGTTGAAGCCCGGCGGGGCGATTGAGTGGTCACGGTCCAGGAAGCCCATGGTGATTCCCTTTACTTGTCGCTGACGTCGGTGTCTGATCGATCCAGAGGCGAAAAGCCTTGTCACCGCTCCGGTAATCATGATCCCCAATCATCAGCAGGCGTACTAGTTTTCGCTGAGCGGCGGGAGATCAGCGGCGAACGGCGCCATGCTTCGGCAAGTTCCGGCCCTGTCAGCACCTGCGTCGAGCCGCTCGGCCAGCAGCCGCCGTCGTGAATTGACGACGGCGGCTGCCGGCCGGGTGCCGGGGGCTACTGACGGTGCCTACTGGCCCGGGGCGCGGTACGTCGGGGTCTTCCTTACGGCCTCGTCGATATCCTCCGGCGTCATGAGCGGCTTGAGGCGCACATTCACGTTGCCCGTTGAGTTGATCATCAAGGAGAGGGCTGCGGCGCTGGAATGGTCCGGTACGTCGAAGACGCCCAGGACATCGGTGTCCCCGAAGGCGTAGTAGAAGCTCTCCAGCGAGCCTCCGACGGATGTGAGTGCGTCCACCAGTGCGTCGCGGCGCTTGGTGCCGCCCTCCCGCATCAGCCCCTTGATGCCTTCACCCACATAGTTTGCTTCAAACAGATATTTGGTCATGGTGTTTCCTTCCCTAAGCCCCAGGACACGGGCATCTGCGGGCGTGCTTCGCGTCCGGGGAGGGAGGGTTCTGGGCTGGTCCCGGAGTGGGGCCATGCGCCCAGCCTAGGCCTGCGTCCGCCCGCCCACAACAGCTGGTGCAAACCGTCCGGTCCGTTCCCGCTGCCCCTGCTTTCCGCGGGCCGCGGCGGGTGGCAGAGTGGGACGATGAGTGAACAACCCGGCCTGGTCCTGAACCTGGAGTGCACGGTGCCGTCCCCGCCGGAGGAAACGTTCCGACTGCTGACGGACCCGGCGGCGCTTGCCACGTGGTGGGGCCCGCACGGTTTCAGCATCCCCGAAGTGGACGTCAACCTGGTGGTGGGCGGCCGCTACCGATTCCGCATGGCCCCGCCGGAGGGCGAGCCGTTCCACCTCTCAGGGGAGTTCCTGGAGATCGATCCGCCGTGGCGCCTGGTCTATACCTTCGCCTGGGAGGAACCGGCGCCGGACGACCGGAAGACCGTCGTCGACCTCTCCCTCGCCGGGAACGGAACAGGCACCCGCGTGGTCCTCTCCCAGGGACCCTTCCTGACCGAGGAACGCCTGGCACTGCACCGGGACGGCTGGAGCGAGTCACTTGAGAAACTGGCCCGCCTGCATTAACTGCCCTGCCGGACCAGCCGGAATGCTGCCCCCAGGCCCGTCCCGCAGGTCCACCGGAGGGCGTAAATCGAGTAGGGCTCCAGCGCTTCCGGGGCGTCGTCCTCCGTCCAGCGCGAGGATCCGGGGCTCCTCGCTGGCCAGGAAGGCACGCCGTCGCTCCACCCGTTCCGGGATGCTGGCCCTTCGGCGGCGGAAGAAGCGCCGCCGTCTTACCCTCAACCGTGCCCGACCCACCGGCGGTCACCCTGCGCACCTAAGATGAGGCATGAACTTCGAGGACGCGCTCCTGACGGTGGTTGGCGCCGCGCTGATTCTGCTGATGGTCGCCGACGTCTTCCACACGTTGCTCTACCCCCACGGCTCGGGTCCGGTGGGCAGGACGATCATGCGCGGGTTCTGGCTGCTGTCCAGGAAGGTCAGGGGCGGGGCGTCGTCCATTGCAGCGCCGCTGGCCATGGCGGCAGTCATCGCCGCCTGGGCCGCTTTAGCTGCCGTGGGTTGGGCGCTGCTGTACCTCCCCCACATGCCGGACGGGTTTTACTACGCGGCGGACGTGCCCCGGCAGGCTGACTTTGCGGAAGCCCTCTACATCTCGTTGGTGGCCCTCTCCACCGCGGGATTTGGCGAGATCGTGGCCACGCACCCGCTGCTTCGGCTGGTGATGGCGTTCCAGGCCGTGGCCGGTTTTGGGCTGCTGACCGCCACGGTCTCCTGGATCCTGCAGACGTACCCCGCGCTGAGCCGGCGGCGGGCCCTGGCCCACCAGTTGAACCTGTTCCGGGAAGCGGCCGGTCCGTCCGGCATCGCATCGCTGGAGGCCCGCCACGCGGCGGGGCTGCTGGAATCCATGGCAGGGAACGTCGCATCCGTGAGCATCGATCTTCTGTCCTTCCACGAGACCTATTACTTCCATGAGGCGGAGCAACGGGGGTCCCTTCCCGCCATCATTGCGTACGCCCACCGGCTGGCCTCAGAGGCCCAGAGCAGCGACAACCCCGAACTTCGGTTCGCCGGGCGGATGCTCCATGCTGCGCTGGATGACCTTGCCGAGGTGCTGCGCGGAAAGTTCGGCCATGTGGGCAGCACGTCCTCCGATGTGTTCGACCACTACGAGCTCCACCACAGGCACCGGCGGCCACCGAAACCGCCGCGGTGATTCCCGGCTGCGGCGGTGTTCCTCCCTGCCCGGCTTGCTAGGGTCTGCCTATGGCCTCCCTTCCCCGTAGCATGGACGACGTCATCAACGAACCCGAGCGCGTCCAGTTCGAGTTCTTCCTGGACCAACACCGCTCCGCCCTTAACGATTGCCTGGACGGGCTGACCGAGGAGCAGGTTCGGCGCCGGCTGGTTCCTTCCCGCACCACCCTGCTGGGGCTGGTAAAGCATGCCACCTTCGTGGAGAAGGTCTGGTTCGACGAGGCCATCACGGGCCGCCCCCGCAGCGAGATCGGCATCCCGGCCACTCCGGACGAATCGTTCATCCTGGACGACGGCGACACCATCGACTCCATCCGGGCGGCACACCACAACTCCTGCGCCGCGTCCCGGGCCTCCGCCGCGCCGCTTGGCCTCGATGACGTGGTGACCGGCAACCGGCGGGGACCGCTCCCCCTGCGCTGGGTCTATCTGCACATGCTCCGCGAGCTGGCCCAGCACTGCGGGCACGCGGACATCCTGCGCGAACAGATCCTGGCAACGGGCAACGCCGGCTGACGCGGCGGCAGCGCAAGGCCTCACAACGAGCGTCGGTGGCCAGCTGCCACCAGGCCTCCGCGCCGGGCCAGGGACACGGAAGCAATCACCAGCCACATGGTTGCAGCTTGCCCCCAGGGGTAAATCTGTTGGGTGATCCCGGGCGTCAGCGGGTTGAGGATGAACTGGAATGCAGCGAGACTCGCATGCATTAGCGCCGCCAGGAGCAGGCTGCCCGTATGGTCATAGACCCAGACCATGAGAACGCGGTAGGAGGTGAGCTGGCCGGCCAGTACCGCGGCGAGCCACAGCGATATGAAGATCTCCAGCGGCACCCCGCCGTTTGTCCCGCCTCCGCCCCAGTAGTTCACGAAGAAATGCCAGACCCCCCACAGCACGCCCACCAGGATTCCCGTCCGAAGAACGCTGAAGCGCTTCCTGGCCCTGGGAATGACGAACCCGGTCCAGCCGATCTCCTCGAGAAGCCCGACCACCAGCCCAAGAACCACTCCCATGATCATGATGGAGGTTTTGTCCGCCGCCGTGGCAATCCGGGGTGCATAATCCGGGGAATACAGCCAAAGCGCCAGCACGGAGGCAGCCAACGTCACGGGCGCCACCAGCAGGGCGATGAGGTACCACCGCCAGCCCACCCGCCACGTGAACAGCCTCGCCCGAAGGTCGCGGTACCCTGCCCGTCCTGAAACAATTCCCGTCAGAACGAGGCTGCCCACCGCGGGTCCGAGCAGCATTGCCGGGACGGTGACAGGGATGGTCAGCTGGAACTGCTCGGGAGTGGGTGACAGACCCCCGGTGTATGCCCATACGGCCAGCACGATGCAGCCCCAGGACAGGAGGAACGTCACAACGTAGTACCACCACAGCGGGTGGGTGCGCACCGATGTCGCCAATGCCTGCATGGGATCCTCCGCCGCCCCGGCCGTTAGACCATGAGCCTGGCCACCAGCTCGCCCCGGCTGCCGACGCCCACCTTTTCAAAAACGGACTTCAAGTGGTCGTGCACCGTATGCGGGGAGATGAACAGGTGCCGCGCGATCTCCGCCGTCGGCTTTCCGGAGAGAACCTCCAGGCAGACGTCCCGCTCGCGGGCAGTGACCCCATAGGCCATGAGCAGCAGGCCGGCGAGTTGGTGCGTGGTGGCGGGTTCGACCGTAACCACCATCTGTTCGGGGTCGTCGCCGGTGATCAGGCGGCTGGCCTGCAGCACCACCCAGTTGTTCCGGGCGTCGCGCATCCTGGCCCGCGCCGTCCCGGATGCCGCAGCATGAGCCTGCGCAACCACCCAGTAGAGCGTCTGGCTGAAGCGGCCAGGCGCGGCTTCCTCAACCTCGGAAAGCCAGGAGGCGGCGGCGGAAGTGGCAGCCCGTAAGTCGCCGTGCAGCCCGGCGAGGACAATCACGGGCCCGACGGCGGCGGGTCCCGTTGCGTGCACCACGCGGACAGCGGCCCTGGTCGCCGCCGCCAAAGTCGCCGCCACTGCTCCCAGGAATTCCACCTCCCGGTCCGTGAAGTCCGGACCGCCTTCCCGGAAGATGCTGCCCACTCCCCAGCACGCCTCATCCGCCCGGAACGCGGCGCGCAACTCGTGTTCAAAGCCCAGCGGTTTGAGCAGGTCGTTGATCCTTACACTGCGGACCACCTCCCGGTGCGGTGCATCGGAAATCCTGGCGATGGGGCGCGGCCGCCGCAGCAGCTCGGCGAAGGTATTGGGTTCCTGGCCGCTGTATTCGGACTGGGCAAAGCGGAGGAAGTACTCCTCAAACTGGTCCCTGCCCACCGGCCACGGCTGCCAGTTGGTAACGGACGTCATCACCATCGAGTCAGGGTCGACGGCGGCCCAGCACCCCTGCTCAAACGGCACCTCCCGCTGCACCACCGCCAGTGCCGAGGTGTACAGGTCATCCAGGTCCATTCCACCGGCGGCCAGGGCTGTGATGTCCCGCCGGGCACGCTCCGCGCGCTCCTCCCACATACCTCCAGTATCCGCCGGGCAGGCAGGGCGGCAATCCCCCAAAGCGGGGGTTTTCCCAGCACCCCGAAACCCCCGGCGAGGGGATCGCCGCGGTTCGAACCGCCGTCGTACTTTTCCTTTATGGGCGCCGCACCACGCCGGGCGCCCAGGAACCGCGACACGGGAACCAAGGAAGGATGCAATGGGACAGGCACGCGAAGTCATGGACCGGCTGATGGCGGCCATGGACGCAAAGGACAAGGAGGCGCTGGCGGGTTGCTTCGCCGCTGACGCCGTGATCGCGACGCCGGACCAGGGCGGGATAAGCGGCCGCGAGGCAATCGCCAACTATTTCTTCCACTTCTGGGAGGCCATGCCGGACGTCAGGTACGAGCAGCTGGCCAGGCATGAGGCCGGGGACGTGGCAGTCGTTGAAGGCTTTGTGGTTGGCACGAACACCGGGCAGTTGAGCCTGCCCACCGGCGGCGCCCTGCCGCCCACCGGGAAACCGGTCCGGGTGCGAAGCTGCGATGTGGCCAGGATGGAGGCGGGCATGATCACCGAGCACCACGCCTACTTCGACCAGCTGGAACTCCTGGGCCAGCTTGGCCTGCTGCCGGAACTGTCCCGGCAGTGACGGCAGATCCGGCACGCCCTGCCTATGCCAAGGGTGGTTCCGTCACGGCCAGTGCCATGACGAAACCACCCCTTGAACTACGGGTTACAGGTCAGGCCACGCCGGCGGCAACCGCCGCGCCCTGAGCTGCGTCTTCCGAAGCGCCGTTTGACGCACCTGCCAGCCGTATCCAGGTATCCACCACCGTGTCCGGGTTCAGGGAGACGGAGTTAACCCCTTCCTTCACCAGCCATTCGGCGAAGTCCGGGTGGTCGCTCGGGCCCTGGCCGCAGATGCCAACGTACTTTTCGCGGGCCCGGCACGCCTTGATGGCCATGCTGAGCAGCTTCTTCACGGCCGGGTCCCGCTCATCGAAGCTGTTGGCCACGATCGCCGAGTCCCGGTCCAGGCCCAGGGTCAGCTGGGTCATGTCGTTGGAGCCGATGGAGAAACCGTCGAAGAATTCGAGGAACTCGTCGGCGAGCAGCGCGTTGGACGGCAGCTCGCACATCATGATCACTTCGAGGCCGTTTTCGCCCCGGCGCAAGCCGTTCTCGGCGAGCAGTTCGATGACGCCCTGTGCCTCGTCCAGGGTCCGCACGAATGGAATCATCAGCTTGACGTTGGTCAGGCCCATCTCGTTGCGCACAAAGGACAGGGTCTCACACTCAAGGTCGAAGCAGTCCCGGAAGGACGGCTCCAGGTACCGGGAGGCGCCGCGGAACCCGATCATCGGGTTCTCTTCGTGCGGCTCGTACGCCGGGCCGCCGATCAGGTTGGCGTACTCGTTGGACTTGAAATCGGACATCCGGACAATCACCGGCTCCGGCGCGAAGGCCGCGGCGATGGTGGCCACGCCCTCGGCCAGCCGCTTGATGTAGTAGTCGCGGGGGCCGTTGTAGGCGGCGATCCGGCCGCGGATCTCGGCGGCCACGTCCTCCGGCTGGCTGTCCAGGTTCAGCAGGGCCTTGGGATGGATGCCGATCTGCCGGTTGATGATGAACTCCAGCCGGGCCAGGCCCACACCGTGGTTGGGCAGCTGCGCGAAGGTAAAGGCCTGCTCCGGGGTGCCCACGTTCATCATGACCTTCACCGGCGCTTCGGGCAGCTCCGTGATGCCGGTTTCCTCCACACTGAAGTCCAGCAGGCCTTCGTAGATGCTTCCGGTCTCGCCGTCGGCGCAGGACACGGTGACTTCCTGGCCGTCGGTCAGGGTGTCGGTGGCGCTGCCGGTTCCCACGACGGCGGGAATCCCCAGTTCGCGGGCGATGATGGCGGCGTGGCAGGTGCGTCCGCCGCGGTTGGTGACGATGGCGGAGGCCCGCTTCATGATCGGTTCCCAGTCGGGGTCGGTCATGTCAGCCACCAGCACGTCGCCGGTCTGGAAGGCGGCCATCTGGTCGATGGCGGTGAGGATCCGGACCTTCCCGGCTCCGATCCGCTGGCCAATGGCGCGGCCTTCCACCAGCACCGGGCCGGTCGCGTTCAAGCGGAACCGGCTCTGGCTGCCGGGCGCCCGGCGGGACTGCACCGTTTCCGGGCGGGCCTGCAGGATGTACAGCCCGCCGTCGGTGCCGTCCTTGCCCCACTCAATGTCCATTGGGCGGCCGTAATGCTTCTCAATGGCGACGGCGTGGCGCGCAAGCTGCTCCACGTCGTCGTCCGTCAGGCTGAAGCGCGAACGGAGTGAAGCCTCCACCGGCACGAAATCGATGGTGCGGCCGATCTCGCTGTTGTTGGTGTAGGTCATCTGCAGGGCCTTCTCGCCCAGGCCACGCTTGAGGATCGCCGGGCGGCCCGCCGCCAGGGCGGGCTTGTACACGTAGAACTCGTCCGGGTTCACGGCGCCCTGCACCACCGCTTCACCCAGCCCGTAGGAGGAGGTGACGAAGACGGCGTCCTGGAAGCCGGACTCGGTGTCCATGGTGAACATGACGCCGGAAGCGCCGACGTCGGACCGCACCATCCGCTGGATGCCCGCCGAGAGTGCCACCTCGGCGTGTTCAAACTTGTGGTGCACCCGGTAGGCGATGGCGCGGTCGTTGTACAGCGAGGCGAAAACGTCCTTGATGGCCTGCAGGATGTTCTCGATCCCGCGGACGTTCAGGAAGGTTTCCTGTTGGCCGGCGAAGGAGGCATCCGGAAGGTCCTCCGCCGTGGCGCTGGACCGCACCGCCCAGGACAGGTCTGCGGAGCCGCCGTGCTTGTCCACCAGCTGCTGGTACGCCTCGCGGACCTGCGCCTCGAAGTCCGGCAGGAAGGGGGTGTCCCGTACCAGGGACCGGATTTCGTGGCCGGCCGCGGCCAGAGCCGTCACGTCGTCCGTGTCCAGCCCGACCAGCCGGTCGGCGATCTTCCGGTCCAGCCCGGACTCGGACAGGAACCTGCGGTAGGCGTCGGCCGTGGTGGCGAAGCCGTCCGGGACCTGGACGCCGGCCGAGGTCAGGTTCTGCACCATCTCGCCCAGGGAGGCGTTCTTGCCGCCCACCTTGTCCAGATCCTTGAGTCCAAGTTCAGAGAACCAGAGAACGTCTGTGGTCATGATTGCTGCTCCTTTGCAGTCGGTTGGCGTAGGCATTGCCGGCCGGTCACGGTAGTGCCGCCGGGAAGAAAAACCCTGTCAACAGTGGCAGGTTCACGGCGCAGTTTCCACCTGATGTGTGCTACGCCACGTTTGTGAAACTCTTCGCTAATGTTTGAGGTTCATTCGCTGAAGGATGGTGGCCGCCATTTCCTCCACGGAGACGGTGGCGGAGTTCAGGTACGGGATCCGGTGGGAAACGTAGAGCTGTTCGGCGCTGCGCAGTTCAAAGCCGCACTGCCGCAGGGACGCATAGGGCGAACTGGGGCGCCGTTCCGTTCGGATCTGGCTCAGGCGCAGCGGGTTGGAGGACAGGCCGAAACACTTCGACACGAAAGGCTGCAGCGGCTTGGGCAGCCCGTCCCGCTGGAAGTCCTCGTCCACCAGGGGAAAGTTTGCCGCGAAGATCCCGTGCTGCAGCGCCAGGTACATGGTGGTGGGGGTCTTGCCGCAGCGGGACGGGGCCACCAGGATCACCTGGGCCTTTTCCAGGGCACGCAGGCTCTGGCCGTCGTCGTGCTCCATGGCATATTCGACGGCGGCCATCCGGGACTGGTAGCGCGCGGCGTTTCCCAGCCCATGGGCCCTGCCGGGTTCGCCGCTGGCCGGCGTGCCCAATGCCTGTTCCAGCACGCCCACATGGGTGCCGATCAGATCCACGATGACGCCGTTGCAGCCGGCCAGGATCTGACGTATCTCGCTGCTGACTGCGGTGGAAAAGACCAGGGGGCGGGGCCCGGCGGCGGCCAGGCCGTCGATGGTCCGGACAACGGACCGCGCCTGTTCGGCGGTGGTGATGAAAGGGATGGTGACGCGGTCAAAATTGTCCACGGGGAACTGGGTCAGCAGGGTATTGCCGAGCGTTTCCGCGGTGATGCCGGTACTGTCCGACAGAAAGTAGACAGGCCGTAGAGCAGCAGTGGTCATGGAACGACCTTATCGGTCGGCCACGGCTGCACTGAAAGGTCAGGCAGCTTTGATGGGTGCCTTGCTGCCGGAGGACGCCGCCTGGTTTTCGCGGGCCAGGAATGCGGAGAGTTCGCCGATCGTGCTCATGAGCGGGGCGGGGAAGACGACCGTGGTGTTCTTGTCCACGCCGATTTCAACCAGGGACTGCAGGTTTCGAAGCTGCAGCGCGAGCGGGTGGGCCATCATGGTGTCGGAGGCGTCCCCGAGGGCTGCAGCGGCGATTGCTTCGCCTTCGGCGGCGATGATCTTCGCCCTCTTTTCGCGTTCGGCTTCCGCCTGGCGGGCCATGGCGCGCTTCATGCTTTCGGGCAGCTGGATGTCCTTCAGTTCCACCAAGGTGACCTCCACACCCCATTCGACCGTGAGCACGTCGAGGATTTCGCGGATGTCCACGTTGATCCGTTCGGTCTCGGACAGGGTCTGGTCCAACGTGTGGCGGCCAACGACCTTCCGCAGGGTGGTCTGGGCTATTTGGTCGATGGCTGCGGCCACGTTTTCGATGGCGATGACGGACTTCACGGCGTCCACAACCCGGTAATAGGCAACCGCCGAGACGTCCACGCTTACGTTGTCCTGCGTGATGATGCCCTGGGACTGGATGGGCATGGTCACGATCCGCAGGCTGACCAGCGGCAGCCGGTCGATGACAGGGATGATCAGCTGCAGGCCCGGCTCCCGGACGCCGACCACCCGGCCAAGCCTGAAGAGCACGCCCTTCTCGTATTGGCGCACGATCCGGATGGACATTTTCGCAACGATGAGCAGCAGGACGACGAGGGCGATGACGACAACGATGGTGGGGTCCATCAGGATCCCCTCCTGGTACTGGCGGGACATGCCGGCACCGGGCCGGAGCCGTGACAGGTGCCCTGGCTTCCATTGTCCCACCAAAGAGTGGGCGGGAGCCCTCGTCTGGTGATCAATCCCGCGGCGAGGGCGGCACGCCGGAGGACTAGACTGGCCGGGTAAGGACGGATTGGGGGATCCACGGCGCTGCTGCTGCTCCACTGGTCGGTCGCAGCCAGCGGACCCAAGGATGACGTTGACTTTCTTCCAGGACTTTCCAGTACCTCCCCTGCCGCCACGGCCACGCACTACGCGATATGTTCCGCCGCCCTGGGCCGCCGCCCCGGCCTATGAACTGCCTGCCGTTGTGCACATCGGCAAGTTTGTGAGCCGGACACCGGGGATGGTGGTGGCGGTCAAGAGCGCCGACGTTTTCTCCACCGGCTGTGTGTTCAGCTTGTCTTGGCTGTTCCGTCGTGACGATCAGTCCGACGATGACTGGGCCGACCTGCAGCACCTGTTCTTCCAGCCGCGGGTGGGCGTCCGCCGAGGGAGCGGGAAACAGACCGGGCAGATGTTCGGCGTCGAGTTCCCCGATGGCACCAAAGCCAGTACCGGAGCCATGGGTCCCCACGTCTTCATGGAACGCGACCAACCGCCCCAGCCTCCCACTTTGGTCCTGAACAACGGCGGGGGCAGTGGTGGCGAGGAGGAGTTCTCGGGTACCGGCGCGCTCTGGCTGTGGCCGCTTCCGCCTGCCGGCGACCTTCGGCTGGTTTCCCAATGGACCGACTTCGGGCTTGAGGAGACATCCATCGTGCTCGACGGCGGGCGGTTGCGGGACGCCGTTGCCGACGTGCAGCGGTTCTGGCCGGAGGAGGACCGCAACCATGGGTGATTTCACCGGCCTGGTTCTGTTCGTCCTCTTCGGAGCGATTTTCTTTTACATCCTCTACGGCGTAATCCGCGCCGCGGTCCGCGACGGGATCGGCCAGGCGGACGAGCGGCGCAGGCGGCTCACCGAGGACGAGTCTGACATCGCTGGGCGCTAGGCGGAGACAGTCAGCCGGCGGCTGGGGCGTCCCCAGCCCCGTGCCCGGCCGCACCACCCCTGTTGCTCCATCACCTATGGCCCCTAAACCCGCCCGATAACAGCCACACTTGATAGAGCAACACAAAAAACCGCCGGTCCGGGGGCTGCGGGTCTGTTCTTGGTGGTGGTGGTGGTGGTTTTAAATGTGGGAGGCCCCAACCGTGTGGTTGGGGCCTCGACCGTAATGGTTGTC